>NZ_JH725093.1 GCF_000278255.1 Bartonella melophagi K-2C | reverse complement strand
TCATGTTCTTATCCACCTAATATTGTTGACCATCGGTTTGATCACACCCCAACCTGCTCCCCACGCAACCATCAGTAAATTCAGATGGTAAGGAGACTAAACTATCTTGCAATTGGCGCAATTTTAAATAATTCATTAAAGAGATAGAGCCTCTTTTTTCCCATTTAGACACAGCAGCCTGGGTTACACTAAACGTTTTTGCCATTTCTGATTGCGTCCAATTAAATTTGATCCGTATTGATTTAATCAACTCTTTAAAATCTTCTCGTTGATTCATTTAATAACTCCGGTCATAGTTTATCTTAATTAATTCCTATAATTATAGTTATTTAAAAGTCAAGAAAATTTATCTTTATCAAAGATAAAAAAATAAGGTAAGTAAAACTATGAGTAATAAGTCTAATGTTATAAATCTTTTAAAGAAGATTTTAACTGAATTTAATTTAACACAAGAAGACGTGGCTAAGCGACTCAACGTAACGCAAGCTTCCGTATCAAAATGGTTGAAAGATTCAGATCCCCGTGGTTCTAACCGTGATGCTATTTTAGCATTATACAGAGAGTTAACAGGGGAAAATCACCTGATGACTTTTGTACCTCTTATGGGGTATATTGGAGCAGGAACAGAGATAGACCCAAGCTTTGAACAAATTCCTGAAGAAGGTCTTGCGCAAGTAGAAGTTCCTTTCACTCTCCCTGATGATATGATCGCCTTTGAAGTTAAAGGGGACTCTATGTATCCCGCTTACAAAGATGGAGATATGGTTATTGTTAGACGACGCCAAATCAAAGCAATAGAATTCTTTATTGGAAAAGAAGCAGTTATTTTAACGCATGATAATAAAAGATACATAAAAAAAATCAGTCGAGGAATGAATGGGGCGATAGATCTGGTTTCGTGGAACAATGCACCACCTATCGAAAATGTTAAAGTTATGTGGGTTGGGGAAATCTTTGCTATTCTACCAGAAAGTTCTTACAGTAAAATGATTCGCTTTAATTCTTAATTATTACCTATATAAAAATACCTTTTTAATCCCTTTACACAGCAAAACTTTATAATTTTTTTTACTAAAATATAATTTTTTATAATTTTTTACTTGATATTTTTATAATTATAGTTATATTTATCCCCATAACTTAAAAACAACCATTTACGAACAAGGAATAGAGGGGATGGAAAATGAATGAACAG
>NZ_JH725092.1 GCF_000278255.1 Bartonella melophagi K-2C | reverse complement strand
ATACGTCCATTAGGTTCTCTTCTTTGACCGACTATCCTAGGTCTTCCCCGTTTCTTTCGTTTTTTCATAAGAAAACCTCCTAATTAAAACGGGATCTTGTCATTCAAAGTCGTTTCTAAAGCCTCTCGACCAGTGCTCCCCCATGCCATTGTTTGCTCTTGAGTGGCCATATCAATATCACCCTTTTGAACACTATTAAGGATCTTTAATTCACCTCTATATTGGGATAAGACAATTTCTGTTGTGTAGTGTGTTTGTCCGCTTTTATCTTGCCATTTACGCGTCTGTAATTGACCTTCAACATAAACCTTAGAAGAAATAAAAACTGTATTATAAACTAATTTTAGGCACAGTACGACTAGTACCGCAGTGTCATTTAATACAATTCATACCACTATGTCAACTCAAAAATCACGATCTAGTATTTTTTTATCTCAATCAAACTAAATATGCTATAAATTGCTCCCTCTTATCGAATCAATTATATGAACTGGTAACTTAAAATCAGGAGGGGATGATGTGCTTTTTCTTATCTTAAAAATCATCATAATTTTATTCTTGCTTGGAATTCTTTTATCAGTTCTTCCCCTTATTTTAAGTTTTATAGGGGAAGTTCTTGGAGGTATATTTGAGGTAGCACTTAAACTTTTATTCATACCACTTATAATAGTAGCATTACCAACAGTAGAAACTATCCGTTACGCGTTTGCGAAAGATAAAGATAAATATATAACTGCACAGAACACAGTGATTCAGAAACAAGAACCTATTGAGGAACAAAACACTAAGGAATCAATTGAGGAAGAAAATACTAAAACAACTATAACAGATTATTTTTATCTTATTATAGGTTTATTACTTGGTCCTATAGTTCTACTAGGAATATTAACAGGAATATTATTATATCCAGCATTAGTATCCATACTAACAGGAGTTATACTATTCACACCTCCTATGCTTCTCCTACCAGAGTCAATAGCTAAAATATCTGTGTTAATATTCTGGATATTTGTGTCTCCATTTTTATTGATGTGTTTTGCCCCAATTCAACATAGACTCAAGCTACTCCCTGCCTTACTTTTCTTACAAGCAGTAATCTTTTGGTTTCTATTTTACGTCGTACCTTCCTCGCAGGAGCTTATATTTTATGTCGGATTCTTTCAATTGTACATATGTGTATGGCGGAATTTCTTGTTTGAACCTAAAATCCAATCTTTACTAGAAAACTTATGAAGAGCATTAAGAGCGATGCGTAGAGAACTGACAAGGTGTGGCAGTTGTTGGTCTTCTATAACGATGTACTGCAAAGCAGCATGAAGATTATAGGCGGTCTCACCTTCACACAATTATCTGAGCC
>NZ_JH725091.1:4675-5025 GCF_000278255.1 Bartonella melophagi K-2C | reverse complement strand
ACCCCTTGGATAGATGTATAGAGAGGTTCTTGTATGGGAAAGGGTTGTATATTTGGGATCTTTTGTAAGTGCTGTTGAGAGCGTTGTCGTTTTTTCAAATGCTCTAAAACAATTTGCCCTGTCTCATGAGACATTTCTGTGAGTTTTGTGACTTGTGCAAAAGAGAGGACTTTTGCTTCTTCCGTTTTTGTTTGTTTTATGAGCTCTTTGATTTGTGCGAGTGTTTCATCAGAGACTCTTTCATTTTTGAGACTATGGTTAGTTTCATTAATACGAGTTTCATTGATGCGCTCAGCTTCATCTTCATCATAGATACCCGATAAACCGAATGCATAACGAGCACACTGTAT
>NZ_JH725091.1:0-1155 GCF_000278255.1 Bartonella melophagi K-2C | reverse complement strand
CCACTGCATACAAGCAACAAAATCTCATCAGCATTCACAAAAAACTGTTCATTCATTTTCCATCCCCTCTATTCCTTGTTCGTAAATGGTTGTTTTTAAGTTATGGGGATGTTAATACGCTTTTCGTAATAATTAGTCAAGAAATAAATTACGATATACGTATTTTTTTGGATTTATAATCCACATAATAATTATGATTTTAAATATAAGTTGGGAATGTTATGCTAAACAATGAAAGAGAAAAACAGTTATCTGTAATGCTAGATAAGTTATCTGAAAAGGAAAAAACAGCTTTTATAAATTTCGTGCTGCAAGCAAAGATTTTAAAAGATCCTCAACAATCTTTTTTTCAGAATCATTCGCTTGAGAATATAAATAAAGAAAATCATCTGAGCAAAATCCAGAAACAGGTGAGGAATCTTTAAAAAACTCCATAATTTTAACAAGCTCATCAGCTTTAATATCTCTCATTTCTTTATCTGGATTAAGATTAACAATATTAGATATAGCTGGTCTACGCACTCCAAGATGGGCTGCAAGCTTTGCTTGACTTCCACGGCCCATTTTATCGAGTTCCTTTTTTATCCAAATTTTTAGCTCTCTTTGTTTAACCATATTCAAGTTATTTCTCATTTTTAAAAATCTTACAATAATTAAAAAAATATAAATACGTTTATCGTATTGACTAAATGTTTCTTATATCGTATTTATTATACATGATAAAAACATGTACAGAAACAGCAAAACTTATAATTACGTATCTTGGTGGATACCAGGCAGTTGCTAATATTATTAATCGCAACGTTGTTGTAGTCAGAAAATGGACTTATCCTTTTGAGAAGCGTGAAGGAAAAGGTGGCATTATTCCCGCTAAATATCAAGTTATGCTTTTGAATTACGCTAAAAGCAACAACATAGATTTACGTCCTGATGATTTCTTTTATCCCGAGCGTTTACAAGATTTAATGCAGCAAAAAGAAACCTCCCCATCATCTGATTTTATTGATGTTTGTGTAGTGAGCAGGTCGAGGTGTGATCAAACCGATGGTCAACAATATTAGGAGGATAAGAACATGAGTATAGAAAAGAAATACGAGCTTACGGAAGAAAGTGAGAAGGTTGATAATTCAAGATTTGGAAAGAAATATAACTGCA
>NZ_JH725090.1 GCF_000278255.1 Bartonella melophagi K-2C | reverse complement strand
CACTTTTCCCCTCTTTAATTACAAAAAAACAATGAAGTATGATTATTATTTATTTGTAAAATCTTCAATATCGGTTTGATATCCATCGTCTGGAAGATCTTGTTGTACTTGATTTGTTTTTTCTTTAGTTTTGGTGGGAGATGAGTTTATTTGATATTCTTTTATAAAAGTAATTTTATTACCTTTAAAAAATATAGCTGGATTCATCCAATATTGATTTGGTAATTTTGGTTGTAAAATTTTTTTATTTATAAGTTCTTTTATACCTATATAAAATGTTCTATCAGTCATATCCAGTTTTTGTCCGTTAACTCCCCCATCATACCAGATCAGAGTGATGCTTCCATCATGATTGCTTTGATTGGCATGATATATTTGTAAAGCTAGAATAAGAGCACGATATCCAGTACGAGATAGATTAAAAATTGCTTGAACACCGGCAGCAAATATTTTGATGAAACTTTTCTTATCTTCTTTTTCGGTAATCAGAATCGTAGCTATATTAGCTGTTTCATTAGAGTTTGGATCAATAGATTTTTGCTGTGTGATATGTGTTTTAATAGTTTGATTACCTATACAAAATTCAGACTTATTAAGAAAAGGATTTTCAAATGGTGAATACCGCCCTTGTCGTAAATTTACTTCTTTCATTTCAATACCCGTGCATGAATTGAAATTTTTTTTTCAAAAAATAATAAAATAAATTGACAATTATAGAAGAATAATTTACCTATAATATCATAATTAACTATATAATTGACAATTGTATTGTCATAAATGACAGTTCATATATCAGTCAAACATAGAAAGCAAACTATGAGATATGCGGATAATCCATTTAATGCTGATAGAGTGCTTCCAATTAATAAAAAATGGATTCAAATATCACGATTAAGTCACCCAACAAGTAAAAATAATGGAACGCATATTACGACATACAAACAGGCAAATCATAAGCAGTTTGTGGTGAAATCTATTGATGCTATTAAAAAAAATTTTGAACTTAAAATAGCTGGTATAAAAGCTTTTAGAGTTTTAATGTGGTTGTTTCAAAGCGAAGCAATTAGCAATAATCCAGTACTCTTAAATAAATTTGTTCTAGAGGATTATTTAAAATCTCAGAAAGAGAAAATAACACTATCACACTCAACCTTTTCACGTGGTTTGGTTGAGTTAAAGAAAGCTAATATTATAGCTAGATCTTTTCATCGTGGTTGGTATTTTATCAATCCTAATTTCGTATTTAATGGCAACGACATTGTTTTTTCTTTGCATATTTCATGCAGTGAAAGAAAGAAAAATCCTTTAATAGAAGAAAGAAGATCAGAAGCCTTTGGCTTGCTAATCTAATACAATGAATAGGAGGAAGGGGACCTTAAGTACAGTAAACAGAGAAGAGCGGGGACCTTAGATTTATTAGTATATTGAAAATGTTTTTGTTTTACGTATAGTCGTAGACTGCATAAAATATGCGGATCAATGATTCTTGTTTAATAAGAGGAGATTAATGGCAAAAAAATAAAAAACCCAACTGCTGAAACAGAAGGGTTTTCTAAAAACATTCATAACGTAATGCATAACATTCATAACACAGTTTAATGTTTAATGCATTACGAAGAGTTCTGCAAGAGAAATTTTGTAGAAACGGGGTGTTTTTATCATTTTTTTGCCTCTAATAGTGAGGTTAAAATGATTATGGTTAATAAAACGTCGGGAAGACGTATAGGTGCACATCACATAGAATACAGAAGATTGGCAGAAAATGCAGAGGTTGGTTCTGTAAGCCGTGGCCAATTGATTAGATTAGCTAAGAAATTGCGAATGACTGGTTTTATAAAAGACACTGAATGTAATCTTCTTTTAGCTTTATTGGATACAGCTTCAGTTTCTTCTTTTGAACAAGGGGGAATGCCAATCGTATTCAAAAGCAATCAACGTTTGGGAGTGGAAATCAGTCGTAGTAACTCCCGTGTTAGTCGTTTGCTTTCAAGTCTTTATGATAAGGGTTTTATTGTCATGCGGGACTCTGGAAATTTTAAAAGGTATTCTGCACACAATAGTCACAATAATATCACAACGGCTTGCGGTATTGATCTGCGTATTTTAATTGCTCGCTATTGTGAGCTTCAACAAAAAGC
>NZ_JH725089.1:2970-3785 GCF_000278255.1 Bartonella melophagi K-2C | reverse complement strand
CCTCCAAACCTCTCTATCCAATTATCAAATTTTAAATCATGCAATTCTTCTTTTAGTGAACGAGCTCTTTTTTGATTAGAATATTGTCTTGAAAGCTCATCTGCACTATCCTCACAAGGTACTGCCTCTGTATATTCTTCTATTGATTTACGCGCATTCTCTATTCTTTTGTTACGACTTACCAATCTGTAAAGTCGTCTATAAATTGCTTTTAACATTTCCTTTGCTTTCATAATCTTTCTTCAATTCAATACGGCAAGTTATCACACCTGATGCTCATCTCATCCACCTAATGATTGTTGACCATCGGTTTGCTCATAATCTGTCCTACTCGCTGCACAACCATCAATAAAATCAGATGGTGGGGGTCCTTATTTTTACCTTGTTTAAGTTATTGTATGAATACCCCTGATCATTAAATCCATATTCTGTACTGCCAATAATAAAAAAGCCGCTTCCAAAACCTATGTAACCGTGAAAGAGAGGCCATATACTCCTGTGGTGTCATGAATGTCATTTCATACGTAATAACATTATCATCACACACTACCGTATCTTTTATCTTTTCATCACCACTCACCATAGCATTGCCGGAAACGTATGAACCGTCATAAACCCAACAATCACCCTCATGAGAAAGATTGTCTTCTTTCTCTATAAAACCACCAATGTCACCAGCTTTAACATCACCAAAGTCTCTTAATGCACGAATACGATGAAGAGTGCAGTTATATTTCTTTCCAAATCTTGAATTATCAACCTTCTCACTTTCTTCCGTAAGCTCGTATTTCTTTTCTATACTCATGTTCTTATCC
>NZ_JH725089.1:0-2870 GCF_000278255.1 Bartonella melophagi K-2C | reverse complement strand
CCTCCAAACCTCTCTATCCAATTATCAAATTTTAAATCATGCAATTCTTCTTTTAGTGAACGAGCTCTTTTTTGATTAGAATATTGTCTTGAAAGCTCATCTGCACTATCCTCACAAGGTACTGCCTCTGTATATTCTTCTATTGATTTACCCGCATTCTCTATTCTTTTGTTACGACTTACCAATCTGTAAAGTCGTCTATAAATTGCTTTTAACATTTCCTTTGCTTTCATAAGCTTGCTTCTATTCAACACGGCAAATTATCCTGTTGATGTTCATTAATTACGGAACTATCGGAAAATGTAGATGTTGGAGATAATGTGAAATCACAGAATGGTGAGTTATATGAAAATGACAAAAAATCTTCCGCTTTAATTGGCACACCAATTCTCTTGGCTTCATGCAAAAGAGGTGGAATATGCTTTATTGGAATTCTTCCACCAGTCCCACCTTTTGATACAGGACGAAGCCAAACATATACACGTGTTCTATGAACCCCAAGCAACTGAGATACTCTACGAACACCACCCAATAAATTTATTATTTCGTAAAATTGTTTCATAATTTATACTGTAGCTTATTTCGGTACAAAATCAATAGAAAATGTAATGAAAATCACAAAAGATTTTTTTTCTAACAAAGATATAATGAAAGCTATGAATAGCATTATGAAAATTTGGCTAAGTGAAGCCTTGCAAGAATCTGGATTATCTCAATCATCGCTTGCTAGACAACTGAGTGAGAAGATGCAGCGCCCTATTTATCGTTCTGCAGTCAATAAAATGCTAACAGGAGAACGGGGAATAAGTATGCAAGAGGGTATAGCAATTGAAGAAATCACAAAATATCCTCTTCCGCGAAAGAAGACTATACCCTTAATGGGCTACGTGGGAGCAGGTTCAGAAGTTACTCCCTATGAAGATGGTTGGCTTGAAGAAGTGGAAATACCTCCATACATCACAAAAGATACATACGCAGTAAAAGTTGAGGGCGACTCAATGGAACCATTCATTGAGGATAAATCTATTTTGTTTTACTCACAAAACATGTCTCCAAATTTACTTCTTAACAAAAAAGCAATTGTCTACACGCAAGATGAACGTTGTTTTGTAAAGATAGTGAAGCAAGGCAGTAAACCAGGTTTATTTAATTTAGAAAGTTTAAATAGACTGTATCCAGAAATAAAAGATATCCAATTAATGTGGGCTGCGCCTATAGATTGGATAAAACCACCAAGACTTTAAAATAGTAAAATGAGTATAGTTTTCCGTTCTTACGATATATCTGTTAATGCAAAAACTGTTATAGTAGAAGATATAGAGGCTCTTTTTCAGGAAGCCACAACTACTTATCAAATGGACGATAAATGCATTACCTTAACGATAAAAGAATTCTATCGAGATGCTTATTGGGTTTCTGCTTTAGTGGGAAATAAGGATCCCTATAATAATCAAGTTATTGATACTAACACAGATAAACTTGAAAAAGTCACCAATCCGCGTACTAAAACACTAGTTGAGCAAAACAAACAATTTTTTGGATTTTTTCTTCCTAAAATATCTACTTTTTATGCCTCAAATAAAAAGCTCAATAATCTTTTAGTTTCTTATTACAAAGAACATTTTCCCCAAAAAAAGGTTATTTTTAAACCTACTTTTCTTGATAGTGAAAAATTTGCTGAAAAACTTAAAATAGTAAAAAAAATTGAAATGTCTATAAATCATGATCCACACAAAAATCCAGATTTAGTATTTCCATCTAAAGAAGTATTCGATATTTACGAAGCTATAAGCGAACCATTTCCTCGTAATGATATCATCAAAATAGGTTTATCTGTTGACTTAAAAGTTCAAAATCGCAATTGGATACGAAATTTTTTTAATAACTTTCTTAAAAACAACAAAGTAGAAAACCTACGTTGTACAGGTAAAACACAAGACAATTTCGATACAGTTTTTAATACTGAAGAATTTCAGCAACAAGTGGCTGTTGCTGTGGAAAAGGATGAGAATGGTCTCTATAAAGAAGATTCGATACAAAAACAAATAGTATCGCAAATAACTAAGTTATAAGAAGTGTACACTATTTAACCTAAGTAATTTTACAAGATTATTTATAAAGCTATATATTTGAAAGATAATATTAGACACGAAAATTAGAAAGAAGTACCATAACAAGACATCCCAATAAAAATGAAACTCCCACTTTGAATCCCAAGAGAAAAAAGGCAAAACAACCTCTTGTTTAAGATTACTTGGGAAAAGTAACAACAAAGACGCTATAATAAACAAATGTAAAAAACTATACAAATATTTGAGCAAATAATCTGTTACAATATTCAAATCTGTTGTTTTTTCATATTGATGTTTAGGGTTGTGATACAATTCTGAAGCAAGTCGGGAGTTAAAGAAGGCTGTCATGAAAGTCACTGTTATCCCAAAAGCAATAGATGAAAACATTAAAATAGCTTGAATAAATTCAGTATTTTTTTCTATTTGCAAAAACTGCAACACCACAAATCCTACGCTGTATATTGCTACAGTTCTAATTTTTTTGAACATATCCCCTCCTTTTTTAGTGATTACGGCTTTAACTTTCCGAGCTATTTTGTATTTTTATGCAAAATATTTCCGAAATCATTACATTTTTATTGACATGTGTTTCTAAATTCGCTACATACTTAGCATATAAACCACAAAGAAGCACAAATTAATTATATCATAAAAGGTATAAGAAAACTAGCTGATCTGGTTTTGTTAGCAATGTAAATTCAACTACGAACAAGGAATAGAGGGGATGGAAAATGAATGAACAGTTTTTTGTGAATGCTGATGAGATTTTGTTGCTTGTATGCAGTGGTGATTATCATC
>NZ_JH725088.1:16877-19416 GCF_000278255.1 Bartonella melophagi K-2C | reverse complement strand
ATGGCATATATTTCTTTGTTGAGAGGGTCTAATCCATATTTTTTGGCAAGATAAACAAAGACTAAGAACTCAGCATTAGAAATATTACTGCTCATACATGTTTTGAAAATTGCATCACGAAACTCTTGTTCTGAGAAATCATATTGCTGCGCCATTTTTGCTACAAGAGAAGTTGTCATTGTTATTTTCCTTCATTTTGGTTGCACTTCAGCTGTGGCGTGAAGCACGCATGTTTTGAAAAAGGGTGTGTTTGGGGAGGTTTTTAAATGTGTTGAGAAGAAAGCGTTGTTGCTGTCATTGTTTTAAAATCAGCAACTTTAGCATTAACAAAGTCATTGATCTCTTCTTGAGTGCAGATGTGTTTTTGGAGTCTCACACTTAGACATTTTAATCCTTTTGGTGTAATTTTTGCACTAGGAACGCTCTTTTTTCTTCCGGTGATGGTTTGAATGGTTTTTGGTATATACCCCATTAGTCCTTCATTGATTTTACTATAATAAGGCACCAATTTTTTATCAGTACGACGATAAATCCAACGATGATTAATCAAACAGCTGGTTAAATCTTCAGGACACATGCCTAATCTTTGTGCTGCATCATTTATATCAAGCAGGTCATCAGAGCATTCTGAAGATTGAAGGCGATCATTTGCATTTTTGAGGTACGTCAAAACACCTAACATGATCTGAGGATCAGAATAGTCAATTTGAGGAGGTGTTATTTGTTTTGCTTTTCGTTCACATTCAATGAAATATTGACGGGCTTGCTTACCCTTTTCATTACGCTCAATCATAGCAAGTTCTTTTGCCATGTCTAAGGTGAGGTAGTATTCGATGCATGGACGACCATTTTGAGGGTTTACTAAAATTTTAGTAAAACTCACAAAGTCTTTGTTTTCTAGGAAACCATACTCTTTAATACGATGCACTATCCAATCGTTAAAATTGGAATTAACTTTTAAGAATGTATACAACTCACGTGCATTGACTGTTTGGACAGTTTCTTGGTTCATTGTATGGTTCCAAATAGGGATAAGCGTTTCCATTATAAGCCTCATAATGTTTGGATTGGTTTTTCAGATGGGGTGAGAAAAAAGGGGTATTGCTGTATCTCACCGATAATTCATATTTAAAACATCGCAAGGACGTAAACGATGTTGCTCTTCATAACTGCCGTAGGTTGCATCAGCATATTCCCGCTTTTTTATATCTTCTAAAAGATCATGATATGCATCACTCTCAGCTATAAAGGGATACGGGTTAGACTCTAAAAAACAATAGCGGCCTTCGTCTAAGTATTTTTGAACATAAAGCTCAGCAATCTCTTCTGAAATATCATCATAGCGGTTTGACTGAAGATCAATGCGAAGAATGCTTTCAACATCATCTAAACCGTCAACAATGCTCATGATTTCAGTCTTATTAATTGGTCCAGATTGAGCGTGATGATAATCACCACTGCATACAAGCAACAAAATCTCATCAGCATTCACAAAAAACTGTTCATTCATTTTCCATCCCCTCTATTCCTTGTTCGTAAATGGTTGTTTTTAAGTTATGGGGATAAATATAACACGCTTTAGCGTTTATGTCAATTAAAAAAATCGCTATAGCGTTATTTTAATTAATAATGTAGGAACATAAAATGAAGAACTCTAAAAATTTAGAAGTAATTTTACCTAATATTGTTGTAAGATGGGAGTCTTTATCTACGACACAAAAACAAGAAATATTAATGGTAGTAGAAGATATTACTTATGCTGTTCCGTCAACAAAACGTTTAAAGCTTCAAGCTTCCTCTTATCTCCAGATGAAGCCCAAGTTATAAACTTTATATCTTCCTCGGAAATGTTGAATCCAGTTATTACATATATAGCGCTTGCATTTCCGAGTGTATTAAGAATAGCCATCAATTTATCTACAGAAGGCCTTTTCCCTCCATTCACCATCTGTTGTATATAGTTTTGTCCACAACCTGAGGCTTTACTTATCTCAACCATTGTTCGTCCGTCATTTTTTATTAGTTCAATTAAGCGTTGAAACCAATCTTTTTCAATCTTTGTCATTTTAAAGCCTTTACATCTTTACGCTATAGCGTTATAATAGCGTTATAAGATTAGGTTATGTGATGAAGGAGTGTGAAAAGACATAATGCGCCATTCTGCACTTATAAAGGATATAGAGTTGTTTTTAACTAATAACAAAATGTCTCCGTACACTTTTGGTTTCAAATCAATAAAAAATGGCCGTTTAGTTTCACGGTTACGACAAGGTGGACGCATATGGCCAGAAACGGAAATACGCATTCGTACATTCATGAAATACTATTCAAATAATATACGCTACGGCGTTACAAATCAAGATCTCCCCCCACCATCTGATTTTATTGATGTTTGTGTAGTGAGCAGGTTGGGGTGTGATCAAACCGATAGTGAACAATCATTAGGAGGATAAGAACATGAGTATAGAAAAGAAATACGAGCTTACGGAAGAAAGTGAGAAGGTTGATAATTCAAGATTTGGAAAGAAATATAACTGCA
>NZ_JH725088.1:12497-14337 GCF_000278255.1 Bartonella melophagi K-2C | reverse complement strand
CTTTCAAGACAATATTCTAATCAAAAAAGAGCTCGTTCACTAAAAGAAGAATTGCATGATTTAAAATTTGATAATTGGATAGAGAGGTTTGGAGGTTCGCTTTCAGAATTATGCATGTTGATTAAGCAAGAGCAAGCTACACTTAAAAAATTATCCACTTCAATTCAGCAAGAAGGTAAGCAATTGCAGCGGAAAAGAGAAAACGTGGATTTACAAATGGAATGGCTTGATATTCTCAGTCAAAGTAATATTGAAATCAACGCAAAAAAACCAGTTAAACCGATAGAGATTTTACCACCCAAAAAAGTCATTCCTTTTGAACAAAAGGAAAATCTTCAGACAAACAAACCTCTTCAAGCGTAACATTGTACGACAGTTAACGTAGCCCTCTTATTGTTTAGTATTCAGAGTTCTTAAGAAGGCTACTTTTTAACATTTTTTCAATTGAGCTACGCGCTAGACGCTCTGTCATAGCGTGCATAGCCGTATATTATCTAAACTTAAGGAGAACAATTGTGAATAATGTTTCACAAACCATTCTTTGTCTTGATCTAGGTACGAAAACAGGCTGGGCAATTTCTTCTGAAGATGAGGTTATAGCCAGTGGAACAGTGCATTTTCCCACACGTCGATTTGAAGGCGGTGGGATGAGATATTTGAGATTCAAGCAATGGCTTACACAAACCAAGGCGATACTAGGGCACATTGACGCCGTGTATTTTGAAGAAGTGCGCTGTCACATTGGGACAGATGCGGCTCATGTTTATGGGGGCTTGTTAGCGACCTTAACCACTTGGTGTGAATGCTATCAGATTCCTTATGACGGCATCCCTATTGCGACGATTAAGAAAGCAATGACAGGCAGAGGCAATGCCTCAAAAACAGAAATGATTAAGGCTGTACGTGCAAAAGGACATGAGCCTGAAGATGATAATGAAGCAGATGCTTTAGCAATTTTATACTTAAAGAAAGAAGGAGGCATGTAATGTTGACGAAATCACCCTGGGTGAAACTTTATCCTAGTCAATTTTTAAAAGAGCTTATGGGGTTGAAGCCAGCAGAAACAGCTGTTTACACAACGTTGGTCTTGTTCATGATTGATAAGGGCGCCCCTATTTTGAACAATGCTTCTTATTTATCAAATTTGTGCAGCTGTTCAGTACAGACATTTAAAAAGATATTAGAAGCTTTAATAAGCTATGGCCACATTATTCATTTAGAAGATAACAGCTTATGGTACACCTCATCAGCATTTGATGTCAATATGAGTAGAAAAGCTTCAGAGAAAGCTTCCAAAGCAGCCACGGCAAGATGGAATAAGAAAAGAGAGGGGGAAAGCTATGTCAACTAAAATACCATGGACGAGACTTGATGCGGGTGAATGGATGAATGAAGTTTCTTGTTTATCTCCAACCGAAAAATGTATTTATGTGATGCTACGATTTCAAATGCTTTACACTGGCGAACCTCTTTTGAATGACTTTAAGGCCTTGTCTCTTTATGTCGGTTATCCAGTAAAAACATTTATGAAAGCATTAGATCTTTTATTACTTAAGAAAAAAATTATCAGTTTAGAAGATGGTCGCTTATGGAATTTAGATGTCGAAGAAGAATTAAATGATAGCAAAGAAAACTTAACTAAGTTTTCGGAAAGAGCTTCCAAAGCAGCGCAGGCGAGATGGGAAAAACAAAAAAAGTCCGATAATTCATTAGCAATCAGTGATGATGAAAATGTTAGTGACGATGCTAAGCATGATGCTAATGATATATCTAGCATTATTAAGCATGATATTAAGCATGATGCTAAAAGTATGCTTGTTGATATTAAGCATGATGCTAA
>NZ_JH725088.1:9313-10997 GCF_000278255.1 Bartonella melophagi K-2C | reverse complement strand
AACTGACGTGGCACAACTGGGTTATTTCCAACTATGGACTTTTAGCTCAGAAAGCAAAACTGGGAAAGGAAAAACAAAATGGCGGTTACGGAAATTACCCTCAACGGCAAAAAAGTATTGGTGAACGCATCGCAGATAACATCCGCAATCTCGGGGATAGAGGTTTCTTTGAGACAAATTTGCAAAATGATAGCACCGGGATTCCCATTACGCTTGAAAGCTGGGAGTTCATTGACGAAACAGCAAGAGATTGTGGCGTTGAACGCTTATGATCAACTTCAAGAATTGTTTGCTGTGAAAGCTGATGGAATAGCTATTGCAGAGGCTATGCGTATACTTTCGTGTGGTTTGAAAATATCACAAAACTCAGATGATGAAGGTATGTCGCTTGCGTACGGGATGGCTCTTGAGACAGTTTCAAAGTGGGCACTCATGGAAACGGTTAAACGGATTTTGCGTGGTGAAGTAAAAACTATATCCGATACGTTTTTTCCAAGCACTTGTGAATTTGTGCGACTGTGCCGTGATTTAGAAGAAGGTCTTCTGACAACAGCAAGTCTTGTGCACAAAGCTGTTGTGAATACACGAGCAAAAGCACAGGAGAGACGAGAGAATGTCATTCCCCTCACAAAAACAGGTTGATGATTTTTAGAACAGCAAACTAGAGAGAAGTGGTGATCACTTTTGGATTAGATATGCGTTTAAATCGACAAAAATGCACCGTAGAGAGAGATTGAGAAGTTTTTTGATGAAATTCTCCACATTGGAAACACAAATCGCTCTGTACAGGCTAATTTGAAGAAAATAGAGCAGATGCAAAATTAGGGCAAGATTAGGGGGATATGACTTTACTTTTTTCTGTCAAAATTGAGGAGAGGATCTTTAAGCTTTAAGCTTTTTCTAAAGATGCGTGTTCTTCATTTTGGGTAGGTGTTAGGCTAATTTGTAAATTCAAAGCACTTAAAACATTAAGAAAGGTTGAAAGCTTAGGATCACCTTTGTCGCTTAAAGAGCGATAAAGAGATTCTCTTGACAACCCAGTGTTTTTAGCGATTTTACTCATTCCTTGATTTTTTGCTATTATCCCAAGAACATGTGCAAGATACTGACTATTTTTACTTTCAAGAGCATCTTGTAAAAGAATTTGTTGAGTTTCAGGAGTTTTAAAATACTCACTTGTATCAAATTTAGTGATTTCCATGTTTGAGTTCCTTTACCCCAGCCATTTTGATTTAACAATTTTAATTTATGCGTCTTTCTCTCACGCTTATTAAAACTATAATTCTCCATCTCTAAAAACTAAATTCTTTATTTAATTTAAAGGGCGATTCTTAAACGCTTGATTTTATAAAACAAATCTATTACTCTAAGGGGCAGCTTATTATGAATAAGTGACAATAATCATCTTACAAACATTATATCTATATGTCTAGGTATGGTTTGGTAAATAATGAGGAAATACAACAATAAAGCCAGAAACTATTGCTTCTGCTATGGAAAATGGCAAAATTTATTCCTAGTAATCTCTTTCAACCATACCGCTCCCTGGGTCATATATAGCCCTGTTTCCTTTCCTTTTCCCTCAATCCTCACCTTTTCTAACAAAACCGTCCCTCCCCCCACATACACACCATACCCCTTATCCTTTCCCACAATCTTCGTCTCTGTCAATTTAGCCGTCACA
>NZ_JH725088.1:2084-2658 GCF_000278255.1 Bartonella melophagi K-2C | reverse complement strand
CACCTTAATCCCCGTCCCACCTAGCCTAACCATAATCTTGGCTCCCCCCTTAATCTCCAAGGTTCCCTTTGTCGCCACCACGCCTATATCAACCCCTGAAATATCCACCCTCTCCAACGTCACTGTCCCCGAACTTTCCGTCTCCACCCCTATTCTTTCATCACCCCCACTCTTCCTACTTCCCTCTCCCACAATCTTCGTCCCCGTCAACTCAGCCCTTGTCACCTCACTCCCCACATAGACCCCCCATACACTCCCCCCCTTTGCTAATTCAATCGTCCCATTGTTTACCTTCAACGTGCCACTTCCCTTCACATCTATCCCCACCACCACCCCTGTCATCTTCATATTATTCACCGTCACCATCCCACTCCCCTTCTCCATATAGACCCCCCTCCCAACCCTTGAAATCCTCACCCCATCCATCGTCACATCTCCCCCCAGTATATTCACCCCCACCCCCTTTCCCTCTCCCATAATCGTCAGATCATTCAAGTTAGCACTTGTCACCCCATCCCCCACCTTCACCCCGATACCACCCCCCCTTGCTAAACTAATCGTCGTCCCCCTTTCC
>NZ_JH725088.1:0-1984 GCF_000278255.1 Bartonella melophagi K-2C | reverse complement strand
TAGACCCCCGTTATGACCTTTGAAATCTCCCCTCCACTGATTGTCACCTTTTTCCCCGTCGCATACACCCCGTATCCCTTTCCCCCTCCCACAATTTTCGTCCCCGTCAAACTCGCACTCGTCACATCTATCCCCACATACACCCCATACTTACCCCCACTTGCTAATTCAATCGTCCCCCTCTCCACCGTCAACGTCCCCGACCCCATCATCACTACCCCCTCCTCAACCCCTGAAACCTTCACCCCCTCCAACGTCACATTTCCCCCCATCGCATAGACCCCCGTACTCTTCTCATTTCCCCCTCCCCTAATCACCGTCCCCTTTAACTCAGCCGTCACCCCACTCCCCACATACACCCCATACTCACCCTTAAAATCAATCGACGAACTCCCACTAATCGTCAGGCTCTTACCCTTCCTCGCATAGACCCCCTTCTCAACCCCTGAAACCTTCACCCCCTCCAACGTCACATTTCCCCCCATCGCATACACCCCGTATCCACTTCCCCCTCCCACAATCTTCGTCCCCGTCAACTCAGCACTTGTCACATCTATCCCCACATACACCCCATACTTACCCCCCCTTGCTAAACTAATCGTCGACTCCCCCATCATCTTCAACGTCCCCTTCTTCACCTTCGCCCCCGTTTTGAACTTTTCAACCGTCACCCCACTCAACGTCACCGTCCCATTCCCCGACATCTCCACCCCCGTTCCAGTTCCCCCACTTCCCTTAATCTCTCCCCCCACCACATTAGCCCTCCCCGTCCCCGTCACCTTAAGCCCCACCCCATTACTCTCCGTAACCTCAATCGTAGCCTCCCCATTCACCTTCAATATCCCCTTCTCAGACACCTCCACACCAACCCTCTTTCCCTGAATCACCCCCCCCGTCACCGTATTCCTCATCCCCGACCCCGTCACCTTAAGCCCCGTCTCAAACCCCTCAACCTTCACCCCTCCACTCAACGTCACTGTCCCCGAAGTATTCATCTCCACCCCCGTTCCAGTTCCCCCCTTTCCCTTAATCTCTCCCCCCACCATAGTAGCATTCCCATTCCCCGTCACCTTCATCCCCGTTTGCACATTTGTCATCGTCACCGTATTCACCGTCAACGTCCCACTTGTCACCTCAGCCCCCGTTGCCGTCCCACTTCCCTTAATCGTCATATTCATCACACTAGCACCCCCCGTCCCCTCCATCTTAATCCCTATCCCCCCACTTGCTAAATTAATCGTCGCCCCTACCCCCATCACACTAGCAGCCGTCCCCGTTCCCGTAAACTTTATCCCCGTCTTGACATTCCTAAAATTCGTACCCACCAACGTCACAGTCCCCCCACCCTGCCCCACCTCTATCCCCGTATTATCTCCCCCTCCATTAACCTTCACTCCATGATTCAACACCACCATCCCCCCATTCTTCACCTCAATCACAGCACCACCCCCCGCCCTAACCTCAATCGATCCTTTAACCACCGTAACAGAAGACCCACCCCCACTCACCTCTATCCCCTTATACACCCCTGTAGCAGTGACATCATTCACCCTCAGCACCCCTCTATCATACACCTGAATCGCCGGATTATTACTCTGACCATTATCCGTAATCTTCAGCGCACCACTTATCGTAATATCTGCCTTATACACCTTCACAGCAGGATGACCACTATTCCTCGTCGTCCCCCTCTTCCACGTCCTACTCATATCTATAGTTCTTATACCACTCAGCTGCCCACTCCTATCACCCGTCCCATTACCACTCCCATCACATTCGATCCGCCCATTAGTATTATCCCTCGTACTCCCATCACCACTAGAATTAGCAACCCCCGTACAATTCAGTCCAGCATAAACCTTGTTTTGATCTGTAAGAAGAGCAAGACCAGCCAGAACAGCTGTCGAGAGAACACACAAACAAACATGATGTCTTAACACACGACGCATAACCATAACCCATACACTCTCTTTAAATAACCCTG
>NZ_JH725087.1 GCF_000278255.1 Bartonella melophagi K-2C | reverse complement strand
GATTTTACAAATAAATAATAATCATACTTCATTGTTTTTTTGTAATTAAAGAGGGGAAAAGTGAGGAAGTCCTCTTGTAAAACATATTATAGTGAAGTAGCTTATTTTTTGTTTTATAGAAGTTCATTATGATTGGTTTAATTTCTAATTATTAAGTAAACTATTTTTTCTTCATGTCTTTCCCCCTGAAAAGCCCTTCTGTTTATGCAGTTGGGTTTTTCTTTTTTGAGTATTTTAAAGTATAAAAAAGTCATCGTTGCAAATGGCACGATTTAATAGTTACCTTTCTATATTTTTATTACTTATTTTTCTGCGTAGATTAGTACAAACATAACTAATAATTGAGGATAAATCTTATTGGTTAAATGTTTTTATTGTTTAAATTTAAACTTTAACTTAAAGTTAGCACCAATAAATATTTGCTGTACAAAGCATATATAATATAAAATTACTCCTCATCTTAGAGGGAAAATCAGTAAACTATAAAAAGAGGGGAAAAATGAAAAAAATCCTTTTATCGTGCATAGCAGTATTAACCACGGGATTAATTGTCACTGGTTGTGAAAAAACATATACCGTAGAAGAATTTAAAAAAAATGATGAATTAAGAGATAAATGGGGAATGAAATGTTTCGTTTACAATAAAGCTGACCAGTCATCTCAAAATTGTCAAAACGCACTAAAAGCAAAACAAGAACTAGATAAACCTATTTCAACAAGGCGCGGAGTTGGATTTTAAAAAAGGGGTTAAATAAAAAAGAAAGAGATTAGCGTCTCTTTTTTTTTGTAAATATGAATTTCAAGAACTTTCGCCATAATATCAAAAAGAAAGTACCTAATGATACATCAGGCCAGTGTTTCTCTAATTCATCCAAATAAATCGAGAAACGTGTCTTTCTTAAAACTCTCCCTATTCTATAAAACAAAAATGCAGCTGTAAAAGATAGAAGCACAAAAATTAAAAAATCTTTTATCATTTATTCATCTTTCTTACCTGGTCCAGCTGAAATAGTGTTTGCAGTATTATCGACCACTTCTGTCTCATTAGATTGAGAATTATAATACTCATGAGCGTCTTGCAGAAGAGTATCTTCCAGAGAAGGTGGTGGTGTATTTAAATTAAGATTGGTTGCATCTTCCATCCCGGGAACAGAAATGGCAGCTAAAGTTCCAACAGTTTTCAAACCAATATTAACTGCCTCACCTTTAGAAGTACCTCCTGTGGATTGAGGTTTGGCCTGATTAGTTCTTGTCGAGGGAGATACCCCTCCTGCTGTACGTGGATTTTCACTATAATATTGAGGTTTATTTCCTCCTTTAAAAGGATTTCCTGTCATTCGAGAAGCATTGATATTATTGCTTCTCATGCCTTCCATGGCACTACCCATTCCGCCACCTGCTCCTCCTGCAGCTCCCATACCCCCCATGGCACTACCCATACCACCACCCGCTCCTCCTGCAGCTCCCATAGTTCCCGTGACACCAGTTGATGCTCCACCAGTCGCAGCTGCAGCACCAAGTGCAACAGCTGCACCTACACTTGCACTCGCCATTGATCCGATAGATCCGCCGCCACCACTACTTGTTCCAGAAATTAAACCTGCAATAGTGTCTGGAATAGTTTTTGCTAAATATGCACACACAAATGAAAGCCCTATTAATGTCCACATTGATGCGGATGCACCATCATAGGCTTTTCGCCATGTTACTGCAGAATCGGTAATTAAAGTCACTATAAGTGTAAGTACAAATAATTTTGCACCAACAGAGAGGGAATAACGGAACGCTGTTATAGTAAGTTCTCGCGTCCATTGAGAAGCTCCAAACCCCATAAATATGACAGACGCATTAATTATAATATATGATTCAACAAGCGTAAACGCCATAAAAGCAGCAATAAAAGCAAAACATAAAAGAACGATCATAGCAGCCAGGCTTTTTGTAACAGCCGTGAATAAACCCCAGCTTCTAGCATTTAACACAACATCAGCAAGACTAACAGCCTCTTCAAAAAGATCTCCGGGGAAGAGAGGCTTACTTCTCCCACTTGCATGAGCACCTGCTTCTCGAAAACTATCAATAATTGCTGTAGCCCATTCTTGAGAATATTCTAAAAGAGCAGCAAAAAAACCAACAACAAGAATAATTCTGATAAATTCTCCCACAAAATCTGCAATATCGGCTTGCCTAAACAAAAGAGGGATAAAAGTCTAAACAAACTGAATAGTTGCTAATAACCAAAAGAGACGAAAACCATACTCATGTAATTTCGGATACCATTGTGCAGATTGTTTTTGTATCAATTCCAATAAACCAACAAATGATTCAGTACTATCTAAAGGTGCAGAAAAAGCGATACCCATAAAAAAAATATAATAAATACTGACAAGCAAAAAAAAGTTTTATATTTTTTATTATGCGCAAGTTTTCCATATTCTTATCTTTGTTATTTTATAAACTTCTTCAAAATCCAACCCCGGGTCTTGTCGAAACAGGCTGTTCTGAAAAAAACTTTTCCAAATCTGCTTCGTCTTTTGCTCTGCGTTCAATTTCGTTTGCTGTGTAATTTGCTTGCAAGGTGGTATTATTAGCAACCAACTCTCGAAGCAATTGCAGTTGCTTAACTTGTTGAGCAGCAATTTCATTGCCGGCTTGAATAGCTTGCATCCGCCCTTCTGCACTTGCTGAACGATCGATGAGTCTTTGCATCATCTTATCTTCATTATCAAACATACCTGTGTTGATACCCGCTGCTTCAATGGCAATGCGAGAATTGGAAAGACCACTATCTGCCCATTTCTTATAATCTTGAGCTGGATTCGTTTTTCCAGCATTTTTTAAGTAGGATTCATAGCCGGGATACATTTTTTCAAAGCGGCTATTCAAATCACTCATACTATAAGAAATACTCTGACTATCTTGATAGACTTTTTTTAGTTGTTGCAAAGTGCTTTGCAAACCATCAAACTGTGGACTTGAATAGGAAAGACCTTGTTTTATCATATCTTGATATTGTTTAAGTTGCGATTCCAACTGCTTTGCTGTGTTAATTTGTGTATTAACTGCTTCAAGATATTGATTCATTTGGTTCCAAACTGTCGCGCAATTAACGCAAATAAAACCGAAGACATTCACAGGATAAACTAGGAAAACAAGATGTGTGAGACATAAAACACTCACAACAGAAAGAAATTTAAGTTTTTTTCAAGATACTTAACATAATCAACACCCCTCATTTGAAGCCATTTTAAAGGCCATTCTTGCGCATCTTCTGCAATAAGTTTTTTCACTTTAGCAAGATCTTCCTTACTTGAAACCGCAACAAAGGAAAGAGCAAGATCACCTAATCCTAATTCAAAAAGGCGACGGCCAAGAACAGATTTATAATAATATTGCCATTTCTTTTTTGCTGTTTTGATAATTTTAATTTCTTTATCATTTAAACCAATCATTCTATACAGATCGATAGCACCCGGTGCTCCTTCAGCGCCTCTGGTTTCTGCCTCTTCATTGGGAAGCAAGATTTTTGTCGGGCACTGTTCGAGTAAAACATCAAGGATACCAGAACGCACTGCATCCGATAGACTTTGTGTGGCCATGATAACAAGACAATTCTTTTTACGTAGTTCTTTTAACCATTCACGTATTTTCTCACGAAAAACAGGATGCCCCAACATAACCCACGCTTCATCAAGAGAAAGAATAGACGGCTGACCTTTTAAGCTTCTTTCAAACCGCCTAAACAAATATAGTAAAACCGGCAAGCCGTTTTTATCTCCTAATTTCATAAGTTCATCAATTTCATAAACAACAAAATCGTTATTTTCATCAAGTGGTTCTTCACCATCAAGTAAATGCCCCATACCACCAGAAAGTGTATAATGATTAAGTGCATGACGAATTTCTTGATCTTGAACTGTTGAGACAAAATTGGTTAGGGTACGCATATTTCTGGGCGAATTTTTCATCTGCTGCATTGCACGATGAATTTCCATTTTTTGCTTAGGAGTTAGAGCTTTTTCCACTTGAAGTTCGTAACAAATAGAAATCCATTCCTGTGCCCAAAGATTATCGGCTTCCATATCAATATCTGCAAGGGGCATTAAAGCCCCCATATCACTATCGTTCTCTCCAATATCATAATGGCGACCATTAGCAGCATGACATAAAGTAAATAATGAATACCCTTTATCGAAAGCTGTTATATTAGTGGGCAAATGCCGCCCACACTTATCGACCGATCTAGACCAATAACGGCAAGACTTAATGCAATGTAGGCAGATCCTGTTGTAAATTTTTGTGCATGAATTGTTTCACCAGCATCAATAATGACGCCTCCATCAACGCTTTTGTACAACATATTTCCATTTTTAATAAGATAACTATTTAAGCTTTTGCGTAAAAACTCACCTGTCTTTTGAGCCGTTTTTGCAGTTAACAGATTGTTAGATAAAACCATACGGCGTTCATTCATTGAATGCAAAACATCTATGGCATCTTCATTACCAATATTTGCTTGTTGATAAAGCCAATCACGCCAAGTGGGAAATTTAGCTTCGGATAATTTCTTTTTAACTATTGCTTGCTTTTCTTTTAATTCTTGTTGACGATAAGCTTTTTGTAATTTCAACGTATTTCTAACGGCAACTCGTAAATTCTTAGGAATTAATTTCAACGATGAGGATTGTTGTTTATACCAAATAGAAAGTTGTCGATAAAAAAGCGTTTTTTGCTTATATAAAGTTTGATATCTTTTTTGTCGTTCTAAATCACTTATTTTCTTTTGTTCTTTGTATTGAGAATATAAAAGCGCCTTAGCCTGATTATTTTTTCCAATGGGTATTGGCTTATACTGTTTTTGTCTGTTTGGCTTTATATCCTGATAGGAACCTAGTTTCTTCTCAAGAGCAAACAAAGAAAGGCTTCTATCGCAGCTGCTTGCTTTTACCCACAAATCAAGGTTGGTTGCTCCTATCACCAATCCACTTCCTCGCTTTTTTATAACCAAACCGTGATCTGCCAAACTTTTATGAAGAGATGGCCAATCTGTGTAATCAAATTCTTTAATTCTTTTTCCAACATAGGTTGAGAGAGACTCTATTCCTGTTTTATATTCAAAGTCTTTGGTTCGAGATTGCTTTATATTATCGGAATTGCTGATCTCATGTTCGGGATATTGTTCTGCTTTATGGTCAAATCCGTGAGGTGTCTTGGTTAATCCATATTCTTGTTCAATTTGACGGCATGTTTTCATCAATGTACGTTTGTCAAAGAAAGGTTCGTAGTTACGAAAGTTATCGGGATTGATTTTGTTGATAGCAATATGGATATGTAAATTGTCTGTATCTTGATGAATAGCAGAAATTCGTTGATGAGTATCGTAACCTAATGCAGCACAAAACTTATCTTCAATTTCATGGAGTGTTTTTTTCTCTGGCGTTTCTCCTATAGGAAAAGACAAAACTAAATGATACGTTTTATCTGTTTTTGATTTTTTATTTTGGTTTTGAGTTTTTAAAATAAACTCTGTTGCCATCACCGGATCATCTGTATGACAATTTGTTACTCTGATTGCTGCTACTTTTTCACTTTTTTGTTCATCATTATCAATAATGTAGTCACAAGTGAGCTTCCAATCTCTAGGAGAAATTCCACCATCTAAATTCATAATATAACGGGCTAAACCCGCCATACTTGATGTCGCTTTTTTTCTTTCAATACGTTTTGCAATCATAAGGTAGATATTTTTTCAAAAATTTGTCTTTGAAGTTTACGAAATTCACTCATCATTTTATTGATATCGCTTGGTGCACTCCCTTTCCCATTATTTGTAACTAACCACAATTTCAACAAACCAGCTACCCGTCCTAAATCGCCTTGTAACTTTGTAAGATCTTTGACTGCTTCATAATCAATTTCAGCTTTTACTGGTTTAAGGTGTCCGACAGTGCGCAAATAAGTAGAGATAGACAAACCCGTTTGTTTTGCATTGTTTTCTATCGTTTCTTTTTCATTCAAAGTGCACCAAACACTTAATCTAAATCTTCTCGGTTTTGCCATTTTTCCTTCCTTTTAAATTGCGGAAGCAATCCGACCTCGTAGAGCAAGATACGTTGAGCATTTATGCGAATAAGTGATGTAATGTTAGCTTGCGTAGCGCTACATTACACATCTTGTTTTTCATTTTTTTGAAAAAAAATTTTTCGAAATCTTTCGAAAAATAATTTTAAATAAAACAAAATATTGACTTTTTAGAAAGATTTAGATAGTTTTATAAATATTTTGAAAGATTTGCAAGGATTTGTAAAAAGAATGAAACCAAAAAAAGAATGGGGAAAAATGCGTGTTGTTTTCCTAGCCAACAAAAATTTAATTCGAAATCTTATTGAAGAGGGATATACTTTAAAGGAAATTTTAAAGAAAAATCCAACTTTGAATATTTCTTACCATGCCTTGGCATTCTACACTCGAAAATACTTTAAAAAAGAGTCTAATACTGAACCTTCACCCACAACAATTCAGGTTAAACAACCTACTTCTATTAATCCTAGCAAAACAAAACCAATATCAAGTGATTTTAAGCACGATACAAATAAAAAATTAGAGGATATGATATGATAAATGTTCACATGACTCTGCAAGGAAAAGGTGGTGTTGGTAAATCTTTTGTAGCTAGTCTCATAATGCAATATTTATTAGAAAATAAAGTAGACGTTAAAGGAATTGATACAGATCCGGTTAATCAAACTTTTGCCAGTTATAAAAAATTTAATGTGAAGCATTTAAAGCTTCTTGAACAAAGCGTTATTATTCCTCGCAATTTTGATGCTTTAATGGAAGAACTGCTGAATTCCGACTGTCAATATGTTATTGATAATGGAGCAACAACATTTTTGCCATTAGCTTATTACTTGAAAGAAAATGAAGCTTTTGATCTCTTAGCCGCCTCTCAAAAGAACGTAATTATTCATATACCTATTACTGGTGGTCAAGCATTAGGAGATACTCTTTCTGGATTATTTTCTATCTGCACACAAATTCCAACGACAGCAAATATTGTCGTTTGGAAAAATGAATTTTTTGGTCCTGTTGTTGCTAATGAGAAAAACTTTGAAGAAATGAAAGTCTTTCAAGAAACAAAAGATAGAATTTCCGCTATCGTTACAATTCCACAGCAAACATCTAGCACCTTTGGTGAGGATATCAAAGCAATGCTTGATAAAAAACTAACTTTTCATGAAATTACTAATTCAAACGAATTTAGTATCATGGCTAAAAGTCGCTTAGCACGTGTAAAAGATATATTATTTGAGCAACTATCTGTCATTCCGGGGATATAAAATGCCAACTGATCTCAATGCTATTCGTTAAAGAATAACTAAAGAATTTAATCAACTTATCCCCCCGAATGATCCAATTCTTATGACCGTTTTTTTATCTGATATCATGTTAGAGTCGGCTTTAAAAACACTTCATGAACAGCAAAATTTGATGGTTCAAAATATTATAACTGCTCGTCACGCTATGATAGAAGAGGAGAAAAAAACAGCCGGGAAATTAATAACTGAAGCTACTACATACATAAAAACAGAAATCAATGAAGAAATCAGTAAAAATTTGAATTCTGTCTCTCAACAAATGCAAACCTATAAAAATACAGCACTCGAAATATCTGCCATCGAATCCAACATAAATAAAACTATAACAAATTTTACCAAAGAAATAAAACTCTACACACTATTCATTGGTGCTAGTTTGTTCGCAAATATCTTATGTTTCTTTGCTATTATAATTCATCATTTTTTGTATTAGCTCTCTTTTAAAATTATAAAGTATATTTCATTAATAACACAGGGGAAAATGAACATGAATTTTATCAATAATAATGAAATTCATTTAAATAAAAAGAAAAGCATTATAAATGCTGTCAGTTCTAATATATTTGCAATGCTAAAAAGGCTTCTTATACTTTTTCTTTTATGGTTTCGTAATCCACTATATGTTATAAGAAAAATTTTGACGATCTTATCTTCCTTAGGAGTAATGACAGGTCTTTTTATAGGATTTATAGCAGAAGATGGTTTTGACGCGCCACTTATTCACCTTATAATCCTGTCATTTTTCATAGGATTTGTTCCTTTTATTACAGTATCTTTCTACGATTTTCTTTTAGTTCGTTTGTTACGAAATCGTAATATACAATCCCGTTGATTATACGCATAAAAATAATCGTTCATTAATGATAGTAATAAATATAAGCAAAATTAACAAAGAGAGAATAAACATTAAAGAATTTATCCTCGCTCTTATACTATCAGTAAGTGCATTTGGGGAGATGTTTGTTTTTATCGATCATGCTTTAGTTTTTGACATTAGTAACACTCTTAGAAATATCATTCGCATAACGTGTTTTTCTTATATATTATCTATCACGTTGATGTTGCTCATAAAAGAACAGTACTTTAAAAATCTTACAGCCTGTAAAGTATTAAACAATAATTAAGCCGCATCACATCAATGAAGCGGCTTCTTTTTTTGCTGTTTAAAAGCAAGCGCCCCTCACGCCTCTTATTTACGCTGCTGCATCAATCTTGACGATATTATCGCCTTCATAAACCTCATAATTTTTTGGAACATACCACCTGCTTAGTCTTGTGATTTTTGCATTGCCATAAGCTTTCCTCGAAACCTCTCCATGACCAGAGACTTTTGCATGACCATAAACGGAACCGTAAATCTTAAAGTGACCACCAACCGTAGCATTTTCATAAACTTCACCATAAATTTGTGCATGAGCAGCAACTTTTGCATTCCCATAAACTTTTGCTCCTGGTTTAACACGAGCTGAACCGAAGACCTCAGAATCCCCATAAACATGTGCATCATTATGAATCCATGCATTATGAGAAACACGAGCATTCCCATAAACTTTTGCACGAATATAAACACGAGTATTTCCAGACACATGAGCATTACCCCCAACCCAACAATCACCATCGTGAGAAAGATTGTCCTCTGTCTCTATAAAGCCACCAATGTCACCAGCTTTAACATCACCAAAGTCTCTTAAGGCACGAATACGATGAAGTGTACGCACACCAATTTTTTGGGGGTTACTTGTAAATTCATATTTTTTCATTTGGAATTTTCCTTAACAACGTATTAAAGTTTTCAATTGACGCTCCTAACGGAAGCCGGGCGCTGAAAACACGGCGTTAAGTCCGCTGCTACACTTTTCCCAAAAAGGGTCTTGTATGGTATAGCTACACCCGACAAAATCGTTATACGTTGGAATACGTACAAAGAAAAGTCAGTTTAAAAAGACAGAAGAGAGATTGTTTCGTAACCTATCCGCTTAACGTTCAGTGTTTTCAACACTTGAGTATTTGTATAACAAAACTATCTTTCACTGTCAATTATTTTATTCTCTTTTTTTGACATTTTTTCTAATTTTTTCAAATACATAGCTTAAAAAAACCTTATATTTTTATCAATTTTCTCTACTCAAGTGCCCTTATAAGCTCCTCCTTTAATATCATGATTTCGGAGCCGCGTAAGAAGGACAAAACAAACCGTTTAGGTTCTAAGTCAAGGACGCTGTTAAGCGCCCCGTAGGGGCCTTCCTTGACCTTAAGAACCTAGGTTTGTTAGTCCCTTCTCTAAACGCGGTAACGATCTCATGATTTTGGTGAGCGGTTCCGGTGAGTTTGAGAGGTGGAAAACCTCTCATTAAAAACTATTTTTATTGCCATTTTTCTGAAACTACTTTATGATTTAAAGGGTGTATTGGTCGTGTACGCAGCGATCAAAGGGACTCAAAAATCTCTACAGCTCAAGCACAAAAATTAACCCATTATTATATGCTGTCCCCGGAATTCCGGGAGTTTTTGTGATGTTCAGGTGCTATAGCACTAAAAGCAAAAAGGCTGACTTGAGCTCAGTATTTTTGACTCCCGGAATACTAATGCGAGGGCGCTCGCTACCGGCGGGGGGGTGACCTAGAAGTGCAAAAGAATCTTGATAATGATATTTTTGTAGGCAAGAAAATCCGATATAGAAGAAGAATGTTGGGAATGTCTCAAAAAACATTGGCTTATCATTTAGGTATAAGCTTTCAACAAATCCAAAAATACGAAAAAGGATTAAATCGTGTAGGAGCTGGGCGGTTGAAAAATATTGCTGATATATTTGATGTTCCTATTTCCTTTTTTTACCCTGATACCACAACAAAAGAAAGTGCCGTGCGCCATCATGATGAAATCATATCGAGCAAAGAAGAATACTTGCTTTTAAAAAGTTTTAGAGTTCTTACACCTATAAAGCAGAAGGTAATTTTAGAGCTAATTTCTAATTATAACTAAAACATTATTCCAAAAGTAGAGACAGAAAACAATTTATTGTATGTGTAATATATGTACGACATATGCTTAACATACATAATACATATGTGTTGTATAAATTTTACAGACGTTAAACATATGTTAAGTGTATGTCGTATATAAGTCTGACATATATATTATATATGTCAGGATTTTTATACATGCCAACAATTGTATTTTGTTCAACAAAAGGTGGTGTTGGAAAATCAACATCAGCGCTTATTCTTTCTCAGGTGTTAGCTCATCATGGATCTAAAGTGAAAATAATAGATACTGACCCCAATCAACCTATTGCTGATGAATGGTGGCAAAATGCTGGTCCTCATTATCCAAATAACATAGATGTTCAAGGAGGGGTTAATGAAAATACTATTATAGACGTTATAGATGAAGCAGCGGATACAAATAGTTTTGTTATTGTTGATCTTGAAGGGTCAGCAAATATAACAGCATCATATGCTATTAGTCGCTCTGATATGGTTATTATTCCTATGGCCGGAACAAAACTTGATAGTCGCGAAGCGGCAAAAGTCATTGCTTTTATAGCTCGTGAAGGAAGAGCGAGAAGAAGTGATATTCCTTATCGTATTATGTTCTCAAAATGTTCTGTAATACAAACTCGTGAAGAGAAAGAAATCCGTAAAGAACTGACTGAAGCAAAGCTTCCTGTTTTGAATCATGGAATAATGAATAAAGCTGCCTTTTCTTCTATTTTTGGATTTGGTTGCACTCTTTATCAACTCAATAAAGAAGATGTGTCAAACGCTGAATCTGCCATAAAGAATGCTGAGCAAGTTGCTACTGATATTGTAGAAGCATTAAAACTTGAAGGAATAATAAAATGATAAAAGAACGCAAATCAACATTTTCAGCCTTAAATGATCTACATAATTTAAAGCCTATGACAAAAGCTCCTAAACGTGAAAAACAAGATATTGATAAAATTGCACAACAAAGTGGTTTTACAACGCGTCATGCATCCTATGGAAATCTAAGAGAACCTATTTTGACTAAATCTGGCTCTATTGATGGCCGTTCTAGACGCCGCAGTCTGAAAACTAACCGCATAACTCTCTCAATCAGACCTGATGTTGACGAAGAATTTCGTATGCTCGCTGAAAAATTAACGCCACCTGGGCAAGATCTTTTAACTCTTGGTGATGTTTTGCAGTTTTTAATTGATTATTACAACAATTCTGAAAAAATTAATTAAGGAGCAAAAACAACGTCAACATGGCCTTTTAGCGTGTTCACTTTTTCAGAGCTAATAACAATTTTAATATCATTGCCCAATTCAGCTAAACATTCAAGCATTTTCATTTCACTAATCCCTCGAAATTCTCCATTTAGAAGATTAGATAATTTAGGTTGAGAAAGGGTCAAAAGTTGACAAGCTTGCTTTTGAGTTAAACCCCTTTCTTTAAGAATTTGACTAATTTTTCTAGCAAGTTTTGCTTTTATAAGCATTCCTTCAGCATCTGGAAAATCAAGATCTGCATAAATATTACAACTTCCATGAAAAATGTCTGTCATTTTTATTCCTTTTCTAGTTGTTCTGCTAATTTTAAACATTCTTTGATAAGATCCATGTCTAATTTAGATGTTGCAATGCCATGAGTTGATTTTTTTTGAAAGCAATGGAGTATGTAAAGAGTACTTTTATATTGCACGGTGTAAACAGCGCGATAAGTTCCTTGTTTATCGTACGCAATAACCTCTAACATGTCTGCAGATCCAAAGCCTTTTAAAATTTTGACATTTTCTCCTTTATTTCCTGTTTGAGCTAGATAAAGAGCATAACCAATTCGTTGTTGAACATTATCGGGAAAACTTTTTACATCTCTGCGTAATGACCCAAGCCATATGATACGTTTCAATATTTTATCCATGAAATATTTTTATACCTATATGGATATAAATCAAGTAAATAGTCTTAGTTGAAAAAAAATTTATTTATCTTGAGCTTACTTTTTAAATAATCTCAAATATTATAATTTGGCATGTTTATGTTTGGTCTGATTTTTATAGGCTTAATGTTTCTGCGTTTAATAAACAACCGTACAGTATCCAAGCTTACTCCTAAAATTTTAGCAATACGGCGTTGTGATAATCCAATATCGGTAAATGCTTGAACTTCTTCAATACGGCTATCAAGTTTTAATTTTGTAGTTGTACTACCTTTTGGCCGCCCTAATTTTATACCACGTTGGCGAGCAACATGAAGTGCTTCTTTTGTACGTGTTTGAATGAAATGCCGTTCAATTTGTGCAACCATCCCTAATACGGTTGCTATGATATCGCTCTGCAGGCTTCCATCCATAATAAGACGTTGTTTTGTTATATGAAGAATTAAACCACGTTCACTAGCTGCTTTAAGAATTTCTAATACAGCAAGAGAAGATCCAGCTATACGAGAAAATTCAGGAGTCAGTAATACATCACCTCGTTTAGCTTTTTCAAGTAAATAACCAAGTTTACGTTTACGCCAGTCTTTTTCTCGACTTGCAATTTCCTCTTCAATATGAAGTGGAGCAAACCCATGATTATTAGCATACTCTAGCAAACCAAGTTTTTGGTTTTCTGTATCTTGCCCATCACGAGAAACGCGTAAATAAGCATAAAATTTTGTCATGACCAATAAAAATACCAATTTACATTTAAAATAGTATATTTTGTTATAGAAAAAACGTCAATTAAATATATCATTTTAACCTAGAAAAAACGATCGTTTTTTCTGACATTTTCCAATACTTTTGTTGGCCAACGTGTTTTTTTAAGAATAGAGCAAAACGTTTCGCTATATTTGCAACCTCACAAGTGAGAGAGAGGTTTTATGAAACAAATTGGGAAAAGAATGGGAATATGGTTTTGAAGCGGTTAGATTGGTTTGTTTTTGGAAAAGGGGCCGGTCCCTTACCCCCAATTATATAAATATGATGATAATTAAAAAGAAATAATTATTTAAATAAATCTGAGTGAGTTCCTGTACGCTCAAATCGCAATTGGTTGTCACTGATTTTGTAAATTAAAAGCCAATCTGGTTCTATATGTACGTCCCGAAAACCATGCCAATTTGCTTTGAGTGGGTGATCTTTGTAATGTAAAGGCAATGGCTTTCCTTTTTGTAGTAATAGCATAACTCGTTTAATTTTTTCTAAATCTTTACCACGTTTAATAGCCATTTTAATATCGCGTTTAAATTGATTTGAGCGAACTATCTGGAACATCAAATCCCCAAATCATTAAATAAATCTTCCATATCTTTCGCAATATATAAATCTTCCCCTTTCTCACTTTTGTTTAAAGTTTCAATTGTTAATTGATTAGGTATATGCATATCAAATGGTACTCCCCGTTCATTGACAACTTTAGTTAAAGCAATTCGTACATAATCAGAAATAGTAAGCCCCATATTTGCTAATATTGTACTAGCTTCTTTTTTTAAATCCTTGTCTATTCGGGCACGTACAACCTCTTTTGAATTCGTTGTTACATTCATAAAATAAGCTCCTTTCTATTCTACTTCAGAATATAGCACAATTGAGCTACATGACAAACTTTTTAAAATCTCATTTTTGTTGGCCAATATGTTTTTTGCGTTTTCATTTTTCCCATACAGTTTGTTGATTTGAATTAAGTAGCCCATAAATAGAACGTTCAAGATATAATTCTCCTTGTTTTTCTTTATCAATCATGCCACGCAGGTATCCTCCTGGTGAATGAATGATTTGTCGAGTGTATTTTTCGAGAATAATGCCCATAGCAAGTGCAGCTTTTTTGAATCCCATGGTTTTTTTAGCTTGTTTAACGGCATTAGGAGAAATACCAGTCATTTTAGCTAAGAACTCTGTTGATCTGGTTAAATCATCCACTGAGTTAGGTTTGTTATCAAGGAATTCAGAGACATTAGGCATAGCACTAATTAAAGTCTCTGGCTTAATTTGAGGCAATACGCTATCATTTGAATGGGGTGTTGGTTGGGTTTCGCGTGTGTTTCTTTCACTGTTATTTTTATAGCGACTGGAAGTCGCGTTAGTTGTTTTAGAGTATTCGGATTTATCCGAATTCATTATTGTTTGTTTGTTTTTTGAAGGGTGATTTGTTTTTTGTGTGTTTGTATTACTTTTACAAATAGGATAGGGGTTTGTATTATGTATGTGCATGTCGTCGGCGACATACGTGTATGTTGTTTTTGACATTTTAACATCAAAAAAACGTTGCAAAATCCACTCGAAAAACCGAATAGCTTTCTTTAGTTTCTCAAAAGAAACTTGTGATGGCCGTCCTATAATACATATAACTTTTTGTACTCTAGAAAACAGCATATGCGTAAACGGTGTGATTTCAGATGCACAAGAAAACTTAATCTGTCTTACTAATCCCCTAAAACAACGTAAAGCTTCTCTTCGCTTTTCTAAATCTTCCAATATATCATCTGCTTTTTGTTGAAGCTCACAATAGCGAGCAATTAAAATACGCAGATCAATACCGCAAGCCGTTGTGATATTATTGTGACTATTGTGTGCAGAATA
>NZ_JH725086.1:9905-20736 GCF_000278255.1 Bartonella melophagi K-2C | reverse complement strand
TGTTCTTAAATAAAAGAATAAAAAAATGATAACACACACGAACGCTTTGATTACAAAATCAAACACCCACCATAAAGCCTTCGACAAAAAAAACATCAAAACAAAACTAGACGCTCTCTAAACAAAACCATAAACACATACCGGAAAACAAACAAACCTGAACGTTAAGTGATGGGTGAGAAAGAGTGGTGAGTTGGGTTTGTGAGTGGGAGGAGTGTATGTTTGGGAGGTTTGTTTGAGTAATTTGAGGTAGGATTTTGTAAAGGGGTGTGAGGATTGGGTATTTTTTGTTTTTGTAGTAAGATTAAGTGTTGTATTGTGGATTTTTTAATCATAAAGCACCTGAATTTTTGAGTATAAAATGTTTAAAAATAAGTTTTCCTTTGAAGATTGTTTGTATCAAAGGGTGTATTTGGTTTTGTACGTATAGTTTATTTTGGGTTGTTCGTAAAGTGGCAACAAAGTTACAGTTTGAGATAAAAGTTTTGAGTTTGTTTTGGGTTTTGGGTGGTTTTGTTTGGAGAGTTGGGTGTTTTGGCGATGAAGTTGGGAGGGAGAGTGTTTTTGTTTGTGTTATTTTGAGGAAGCGTAGGAATGTGTGGATAGTTGATTGATTGTGTTGAAGTTGCAGAGATGTTTCTTGATTTTTTTTTGTATTTTAAGTAAAATAGTAAGGGGTATATAACAATATATGTATTTTTAATCACTAAAAAAGCATTATACAATTTGTGTTTCATTAACGTTGTTTTTGTGTTAATGCAATGCAAATCAAATAAGAGAATAAATTCTATGACCTAATTAATAATATTCACTAAAATCGTTTAAAAGCAATTTTAGCTTTGTGTAAAATATTCTGAAAATGAATTTGATTGTTTTAAGAGGGTGTGATTTTGCTCTTTTATATCACAATGAGAATGTAATTATTTCCGAATCGGATATTTAAAAGACGTTTTAACTTATAACAAATAAATTTCCAAAAATACGCTCCAATACCCTCAAGGTAAAAAATAGAATACTGAATTATAAATTATCTATTAGAATGTCAGGATAATATTAGAAAAATATCTAATACCGTAGAATTTATCATAAATAATAGGTCATTTACAGTGTAGATCCTGTCTAAACTTCATGATTTCTAAAAACAATTATTTCAATGCATAATGTATTTTCCAGAAATTGAATTTGTGAATTTTATTAAAGAAAAGAGTAAAATTAAAAGTAGATATTTTCTCAAAAATTACGTTCTTGTTTTTAAAAAAGCTCTTTATAGTAGAGAAAAAGAAAATATTCAATTTATGGTATAATATTTTTAGTTATAGTCCACTAATGGGTACCGACCTTGTACCGTAAACAATTTTCCAAATAACACCAATATTAATCTATATGTTTTATTATTAAGCAGAAATGAATTCTTAAAAGAGGATTGTCTATGTATAAAATTGATTACAATAGTTATCGTGCTATACAAAGTTTTAATCGTCGGGTTCGTTTTTTAGTTATACATTACACTGCGGTCAATTTTGAAACGTCAATCGCTCTTCTTACAGGCCCCTTAGTTAGTGCTCACTATCTTGTTCCTGATCCTTCAGAGAAAACTTATCTTGAAGCTGGCTTTAAGGATATCCGTATTTTTAACTTAGTTGATGAAAATGAACGTGCATGGCATGCTGGTGTAAGTTCATGGAGTGAACATAATAATCTGAATGATACATCCATTGGAATTGAAATCGTTAATCTAGCAACCACTGAAGAAGTATTTACATTCCCCCCTTATAACCCAACACAAATTGATGCAATAAAAGAACTCGCATTGAATATTCTTCAACGTTATCCAGATATCACGCCAACCAATGTCGTTGGTCATAGTGATATTGCCATTGGAAGAAAAAATGACCCAGGTGCAGCTTTCCCATGGAAACAGCTTTATGAAGCAGGTATAGGAGCATGGTATGATGATGAATTAAAAAATTGTTACCAAAAAGAGTTTTGTAATTACACATGCTTGGAAAAAGCAAAAAAACAGGTTGTTGTTAAACTAAAGCAGTATGGATATGATACCTCAACTGCAAAAACTAAATGCGGATATAAGAATCTAATCCGAGCATTTCAGCTTCATTTTCGCCAAGAGAACTATAATGGAATTCTAGATGCTGAAACAACAGCAATTATTTATGCTTTGGTAGACAAATACTTCCCCACCGGAGTAGTCTAAGTCATTTTCATCAAAAGAACTGTCAAAACAGTAGCTTCTCCATATTTGCAAAGACCATGTAAAACTCTATTAACTAGAATTAAGCACTACAATACGTTGTGATCATCTAAATTTATCTGTAACCATAATCGATCATGATAAACAGAACTCCGTCTTAACTATTCAAAAATTTACACTATAAATAGCTTTATTATTAATTTTTAGCTTAATATCGCGTAATGATATGTAAAACCCTAGATAAAGATGATGTAGAAAGCAGAGAAAAGTAGTTCTGATAAATCTACTTTTATTAATCAATAATAACTAAAAAACATAAAAAATTTTCTACATTAATCTCCCAAAAATTTTTTCAAAAGTTTAATGCACACGCCACCCAAAGAAAATATTTATGACTGCAAGCTTGTCTTCAGCACCAGTTTAGAAATAACAAAAACAAACACCAAAATCGACATTCTACTCGTATTTACGCCCATTCATATGCACTTGGGATAACGTTTTTTATCATTTTTAGTTAAATACGCAAATAAATCATGTTAAAATTAAATTACGCTTTTGATGCTATAATTAACGTGCAATATATAAACTGTTTATACTGTTAATTACACTCCAATTAAAGCACACAAAAGGATGCGCTCTAAGATAAGCTGAAATGGATAGGTTTAAAAACTCCCACTCCTTTTAATCAATTCTCTTTTGAAGCAACATTGCTCCTGTTTAATTAATATCCTTACCACTCTAAAAAGCGCTGTCCTTTTGCTACACCTTTAGAAAAAATAAAAACCTATCGTAAACTGAACTTCAAAATTATTAATTTTATAACATATTAGAATTTATAGGCCACACCAACACGAAAATCATTGGTCTTGTAATCAAGCTCCAATTTGTCCTTAGCAAATTTCTGCTTACCAAAATCTGAATAACGATATTCTGCACGCAAAACAACGTTATCAACTATCGCAAAATCAATACCACCGCCAAGGGTATAACCCACCATCATTTTTGTTTCATCTGATAAATTAAAAGAGCTCATTTCCTTACCCTCTACCTCAACTGACCGTGAAAAGATGTCTTGAAGTTGCGCATAAGTAACACCACCAGCGACATAAGGCATAATACGATCAGCTACAAAACCTATACGCATTCGTGTAGCACCAGACCATTTTTGTCTTAAAGTATGACTATAAATTTCAATAGGTCTCGCTATTTCTGCCTCACTTGGAATCGTCTCTGCCCCACCACCATGAGATGATCTCCCTCCAAATGGTGAAAATTCTCTTACAGCTCGTTTTGACCTTCTTGTACGCCCTACTTCCCCTTCCTGCCCATTCTGATTACGAGCACCACCATAGAGCTCACCATTTCTTTTCCGAAGAGGCACTCTATTTATTTCTGGCGGTTGCATAGGAACTACCTCCATGTCTGGTATTTCTGGCCGTCGTAGAGGAACTTCATCTACTTCTTGTCCTTCTAGATACACCACATCCATTTCTGGGATTTCATGCTCCCTCTTATCAATAACTTTTGTATCTTGTTTATTAGACCAGACTACATCTGTATCAACACCTAGAACAAAACTATTCCCGAGACTAACATTGGCTCCCGCATAAAAACCTCCCATAAAACCAGAAAGTTGAGGTAATGCATCTTTCCCAACTGGCGCCCATTCTCTACTAGACCCTTGTTTAGCATATAAACTTCGATCACTTTTACTTGAAAAACCACCAATCTGACCTCCAAGATAAAAACCATCCCAAGAGAAAATAGGTGCAGCAACAACTGGTGAAACAACAGAACTCGCTTCAACAGGCGTAACAACTGGTCTTAACTCTCGAGGAATTCTAATATCTGCTGCTTGTGTCATAGAAGCTGTAAACAGGGTGAAAATAGACGTACTAACTAAATATTTCATATTCATAAACACCTCCAGAGATAACTTTTAAAACACATAATGGATATTATTCGCACATTTTTTCAAAAGAAGCTACAATAAAAATGATACAATCAATAAAAAAGTGAAATTTGTAGAATTAAAAAACAATTTGGTGTTTATTTTATTATCCGTGATAATGACTAGCCTATTAACAGCTCAATTCTATTTTGTGTGTTTTCCTTCATAAGTAGCAAAGTTCATTCAAACCTAGAATAGAAGCTTTCAATAATGAATCCAAAATCTTAGAGGATTTAGAGTTTCCAAAATCTATCAGAATTGCCGCAATTTAATAGTGTTTAGAATTTCATTTTGACGTTTTTAATTAAGTCTTTTCTATTATTCTTATAATGTTAATTAGAATTTTATAGTTCTTTTCTTCAATATTTTCATAATTCTGCACAATAGGATATAGAAAACTGAAATAGAGTCATTCATAAATTGCATAAAATCAATAACATTCCTCACTGTAATTTCCGCGGATTTGCTCTTTTAAAGCACACTAACTTTTTATCATGATTTTTTGTAACAGAAATAATTTGACTGTTTTTTGGGCTGTTTCATTAAGTTTTTAATCATAAAGATTGGACAATCTATAAGGCCTTTTTTGATTTTATCCTAATAATTTTGAGAGCGCTTTTATAAGTCTTATTATTTGCACACAAAGCAGTCACATTAATTTTTTAGTCGTATTCCAATATTTTTGTACTTCAGTACAAAATAACAGAGTATTAAACTATTTTAAAACTCTTAAAAACTTACTTATCATATTACGTTAGAATGATAAATATTGTTTTACGCTCTCTTTAACTTTATTAGATATTCAAGTAGCTTATCATTATTTCAAAATTAAATCGTTAATATATAAAGTGATATGAAGCGTTATTTGGCAATTCATTCTCTCTCAATAAAAATAAACAAGTCCTTCTGCCTTTCTTGTCATTTTCTATTATAAAAATTTGCCACATCTCAATAGTGAGGGTACAATCCTTAAAAAGGTGTCTCTTTAAAGTTATAAGAAACTCTATAATTCTACTTTTGTTTTCTCACAAACGCATCTCTAATTTTTCAAAATTTTAATGAACTGGTTGATAAGTTGATAATAAGATATTCATAAAGGTCAAACCAGTGCGCCAATGTTTTATGATCAGAATAGTAACAGCAACTTTGATTTATCTTATCAATGCAATTTTAAAATAATTCACACAAGGTGCAAAAATACAATTTTATAAACCACGATTGTAGTCCACATACTAATCAACACCAAGGTTCAGCGCATTCATTTGAGATAATTCACATTATATGAAAGATTACTCTTAAGTGTTCTCACCTAATTTTCGTAAAAAATAAAGAGGTTATGAAATATATTAATGATGGCAATAAATATGTCACAAGATCAAAATCAGCTCAAACATGCTTAGCTTTCAGCGTATTAAAGTGGTCATTGGTAATTGGATATTTAAAAGGTATTTTTTGCACCATACTCAAATAGAAGCAGTCAAAGTAGAGCAAAAAAGAAATACTGGCTTTCACATCAAAGAAAAATGCAGAGCAAATGAAAATTTAGATAAAATTGCATCACCCGTAATCAACCGTAACAAGTAGATAAAAGGTGGGCTGAAAATTATCAATTAAAGAAAAAATCTATATATTACAATATGCTAAATATGAAAAATGGTGCCGCATGCCGGATTCGAACCAGCGACCCCATCATTACGAATGATGTGCTCTACCAACTGAGCTAATGCGGCATAGATTTATTCATTAATCATTAAAATCAGTTCGAGGGTAATAACCAAAAGTATGCGCAAAAGCAAGTATGCAAATTTTTTATAAGAATTCGCAAGACACAGCCATTATTGGAATTGAAAAAAAAGATTTACGGGAATTAATAATAAAGCAGTATTTTTTGCTTTTGGTAGTATAAAATACAAACAAACTATTTTACTCAATTTATAATTACACATCGCCTTGAAAGGTATGGAGAGAGTTTACGCTTTTAAAGTGGCAAAATAATGTTAAAATGCTTTTATGAAGTATAAAAATATTTGTATTTTAAAAGTGAAAAACTCACTTGATCTAAGCATTTTAAAATGAAAAAATCTGGATGCAATATTTAAAAGACTTAATGCTTTAAAGCGACTTTTAGCTTAAAAAGACTGAAGTTTCCTCAAGTCAACTATATTTCCGTTGAATAAAAACTTTAAATTATTTTTACTGAAATTAGTATGTCTATTTTCTATATAATTATGATAAATATTTGTTTTTTACAAAATATACTTTATAAAAAATTATAAAATGAATAACATTTTAGTGTAACTTTATATTTTTTATTTAATGCAGTTTAAAGAGAATTTTATTATCTTTACAAGAGTTATATTTTTATTATTACTTTACAAATACCATATTTACAAAAATCAGCTATTATATCATTTTTGAATATATTGTTTGTAGGGAAGATTACAGTATTTTCAAAAACACAAAGAAGTTTTTTTAGAAATAACCTCATGATGATTATAGACAATTTAACCATTCCAGCGTATTTGGTACCCTTCCGTACAGATTTTCCATAAAATAAGGATTGGGAATGAAATTTGTACAGAGCTTCATATTTTCAAATTAATCAGAACTAAGTACTCAGCATTTCTTAATAGATCTATAATGATTACGAGATAGTACATATATTCAAAAATAGAGGATTTTAATTTGTAGTTTTAAAGATAATAGATTTTAAAGAAGCTTTTCACAATCTACACTAATACTTGATCTAACTGTGTTGTAGCCCATATGATGCATTCGCACAGTGTGCGCTATCAATATCAACGATTGATATTATAACAGTCAATATAACAAAATTGACAACAATGAATATCGTTAATTCAAATAAAGAATAAAGGAGCCTATCCAATTTATTTTTTAACGGAATATCCATATAACGCGTTAACAGAAATAGTTATATTATTAGGCTATTTTTATAAAAGTTAAATACCACAAGAGTAATAAATAATAATGCTTGAAGAAAAAAACAATGAATTGAAGCGTAGTCTTCAAAGTCGCCACATTCAAATGATTGCTTTAGGAGGCGTGATTGGAACGGGTCTTTTTTACGGATCAACAGAAGCTATTCAATTAGCTGGCCCTTCAATTATTTTAGGCTATCTTATTGGAGGATTGATTGTCTATTTCATTATGCGAATGTTAGGGGAAATGTTAGCAGAAGAACCAACCTCAGGTGCTTTTAGTTTTTTTGCCTATAAATATTGGGGACATTTGGCTGGTTTTATCACAGGTTGGAATTATTGGTTTCTTTATATTGTTGTAAGCATGACTGAACTTATAGTCATTGGTTTATATCTTGACCACTGGATCTTAATTGATCACTGGAAATCAGCTTTTATTGTTCTTTTACTTGTTACATTGGTTAATCTTATTGATGTTCGCCTTTATGGAGAGTTTGAATTTGGTTTAGCTTTTATCAAAATAGCTGCTGTTGTTGGTATGATTGTTTTCGGAATTTTTCTTATTGTCACTGGAATGAATGGCTCTCAAGCAAGCATTCACCATCTTTGGGATCATGGTGGTTTCTTTCCTTATGGGGCAATGGGGGTTGCGCTAGCTACTGCTATAGTAATGTTTTCTTTTGGGGGAATAGAGCTTATTGGTGTCGCTGCTGGAGAAGCCGAAAATCCACAAAAAACAATTCCAACGGCCATTCGTAAGGTGATGTGGCGGATTATTATTTTCTATGTTGGCTCTATTAGCGTCATTATGATGATAATTCCATGGAATATGATTGGAAAAGACAGTAGTCCTTTTGTTGCTATTTTTGAAACAATTGGCATTCCTGCAGCTGGCCATATTTTGAATTTCGTAGTGATTATAGCTGCCATTTCAGTTTACAACAGTAGCATGTATTCTAACGGCCGTATGCTTTATAGTTTAGCTGCGCAAAAAAATGCACCGCATATCTTTAGTAAATTGAATGCTGCTCGTGTTCCTTATATTGCTATCCTTTTTTCATCGCTTTGTACTGCAGTGATAGTTGTTATTAATTTCTTTATACCAGAGAATATTTTTATCCATATTATGAGCATTACAACTGCAACAGCAGCACTTACTTGGGCTATTATTATTGTTGTTCATTTGAAATTTCGAAAAGCGCATAAAGACAAAAAAGATGCGTTTGTTTATGGATTTGGTTTATATCCTTATGCAAATTATCTTTGCCTTTGCTTTCTTGCAGTTTTGTTTGGCATTATGTTTGCAAGTGGTTTTAGAGAAAATGGGCTAATGATTCAACTCTTTAACACAATGGGAATTAAACAAACCTTTATTGAATCATACATTCCTGCACACATGCCTGATATGAGTTTGGCAGTTGTTATCATTCCCATATGGTGTTTACTTTTATTGTTGGCGTATAAATTGAAGCGATAACTCTAAAAAAGGCAATATCAATGAAGTGAATTGATTGGAATAGATATTGAAGATAATAAAATTTGATAAGGTGACGCAAGTCTTTGGTGATTTGTGTGTTTTAAAAAATATCACTGTACAGCTTACTGAAAGACGAATTGCAATCATTGGTGCAAATGGTTCTGGAAAAAGTACATTTGTTCGTCTTATTAATGGTTTACAACTGCCGTCAAGTGGTTTTGTGAGTGTTGATGGACTGGATACAAAACGCGATGCAAAAGCAGTAAAACGTAAAGTAGGATTTGTTTTTCAAAATCCCGATAATCAAATCGTGTTACCATTGGTGCAAGAGGATTTATCGTTTGGTCTTAAAAATTTGAAATTAAGTAAGGAAGAAATCAAACAACGTGTTGATGAGACCTTACAGCGTTATAATCTGCAGAACTTTAAAAATCATGCAGTACATTTATTAAGTGGTGGTCAAAAACAATTAATCGCTATTTCAAGTGTGATAGTCATGAAACCAGACTATATTATTTTTGATGAACCAACAACTTTACTCGATTTACGTAATAAACGCAAAGTTGCGCAAGTTATAGAAAAATTGCCACAAACAGCAATTGTCGTATCTCATGATTTAGAATTTCTAAAAAAATTTGATAGAGTATTAGTCTTTGATAAAGGGGAAATAGTTGTTGATGACGTGCCTTTTGTGGCTATCAAAGAATATATAACGAAAATGTCATGATCAGTCTATACCTTCCACGGGATACATTTATTCATAAGCTTCCACCAGGAGTTAAACTACTTTTTCTTATTGTATGTGGAACCATTATATCTATGGTTTCATCTATATCTATTTTATGCCTGTTTTTATTATCAGTGGTTGGAACCATTATATCTATGGTTTCATCTATATCTATTTTATGCCTGTTTTTATTATCAGTGGTTTTATTATATAGAATTGCTAAGATTCCTTTGAGCAATATGATAAGACAGCTTAAATTGATAAGTTTGTTTTTAATTTTTATATTTATTTTTCAAGCTATTTTTAATAATTGGCTAAAAGGTTTTGAAGTTATATTGCATTTTATCATTCTTATTCCTCTAGCATCACTTATCTCATCTACAACAAAAGTTTCTGATATGATGAATTCAATTGAATTAGGACTTCAACCTTTCCGACGCTTTGGTATTAATCCATCAAAATTGAGTATGATTTTATCTATGGCAATCAGATTTATTCCAGTTGTTAGTGAAAAGTTCAATGAGGTACGTGAGGCACAAAAAGCGCGTGGATTGGATACAAATATTATAGCTCTTGCAATACCTGTAATTATACGAATAATAAGGATGGCTTCAGAGGTTGCTGAAGCATTAGAAGCTCGTTCTTATGATAGTAATATTGATGATACACTTTCTAAGGATGATGGGAATACTCATATTGAAAGAATAATTTGATGAATACGAAAGATTTGGCTTATATTGCTCTATTTGTTGCCCTTTATGCAGTTTTAGGTCTTTTTCCTCCTATTTTTCTCCCCTTTTTAAATGGGCTTCCCATTACCGCTCAGTCTATGGGGCCAATGTTAGCGGGATCTATACTTGGAGCAAAAAGAGGGGCTTTAGCCTCAGTATTGTTTCTCTTACTTGTTGCCATTGGTCTACCTTTATTAGCTGGTGGACGTGGAGGCATTGGTAGCTTTTTAGGAGCGGGAGGTGGTTATTTAATTGGTTTTGCAATTGGTGCATTTTTTATTGGCTTTATGGTGCAATTGCTTTGGCTACGGTTAAATTTTATAACATTAGTAATCATAAATATTATAGGTGGTATTGGGATTGTGCACCTTTTTGGAGTATTGTGGCTAGCTTATGTTGCTAAGATTTCTTTGTTAGCAGCTTTGATGATCTCATTAGGTTTTTTTATAGGCGACTTTTTGAAAGTTTTAATTGCATCTTCTATAGCAATTACGATTAAAAAATCTTTTCCTCTGATTCATTCAAAAGAAGAGTAGTTAATATTTATTGCTAGGTATATTTGCAAAACTTGTTTTTTAAAAGCTACAAAATATATTGAAGTTCTGTTTAAAGTTACCTTAAAAGTATATTTTAGTTATTCTTACCACTATACCTTTATTTATGCTCTAAGAAAATTCTGCTTTAATCAATAAGTTAAGCAATATAGAGTATTAGTCTTTGATAAAGGGGAAATAGTTGTTGATGACGTGCCTTTTGTGGCTATCAAAGAATATATAACGAAAATGTCATGATCAGTC
>NZ_JH725086.1:0-9805 GCF_000278255.1 Bartonella melophagi K-2C | reverse complement strand
ATAGAGTATTAGTCTTTGATAAAGGGGAAATAGTTGTTGATGACGTGCCTTTTGTGGCTATCAAAGAATATATAACGAAAATGTCATGATCAGTCTATACCTTCCACGGGATACATTTATTCATAAGCTTCCACCAGGAGTTAAACTACTTTTTCTTATTGTATGTGGAACCATTATATCTATGGTTTCATCTATATCTATTTTATGCCTGTTTTTATTATCAGTGGTTTTATTATATAGAATTGCTAAGATTCCTTTGAGCAATATGATAAGACAGCTTAAATTGATAAGTTTGTTTTTAATTTTTATATTTATTTTTCAAGCTATTTTTAATAATTGGCTAAAAGGTTTTGAAGTTATATTGCATTTTATCATTCTTATTCCTCTAGCATCACTTATCTCATCTACAACAAAAGTTTCTGATATGATGAATTCAATTGAATTAGGACTTCAACCTTTCCGACGCTTTGGTATTAATCCATCAAAATTGAGTATGATTTTATCTATGGCAATCAGATTTATTCCAGTTGTTAGTGAAAAGTTCAACGAAGTACGTGAGGCACAAAAAGCGCGTGGATTAGATACAAATATTATAGCTCTTGCAATACCTGTAATTATACGGATAATAAGAATGGCTTCAGAGGTTGCTGAAGCATTAGAAGCTCGTTCTTATGATAGTAATATTGATGATACACTTTCTAAGGATGATGGGAATACTCATATTGAAAGAATAGTTTGATGAATACGAAAGATCTGGCTTATATTGCTCTATTTGTTGCCCTTTATGCAGTTTTAGGTCTTTTTCCTCCTATTTTTCTCCCCTTTTTAAATGGGGTTCCCATTACCGCTCAATCTATGGGGCCAATGTTAGCTGGATCTATACTTGGGGCAAAAAGAGGGGCTTTAGCATCAGTATTGTTTCTCTTACTTGTTGCCATTGGTCTACCTTTATTAGCTGGTGGACGTGGAGGCATTGGTAGCTTTTTAGGAGCGGGAGGTGGCTATTTGATTGGTTTTCCAATTGCTGCATTTTTTATTGGCTTTATGGTCCAATTGCTTTGGCTACGGTTAAATTTTATAACATTAGTAATCATAAATATTATAGGTGGTTTTGGGATTGTGCACCTTTTTGGAGTATTGTGGCTAGCTTATGTTGCTAAGATTTCTTTGCTAGCAGCTTTGATGAGCTCATTAGGTTTTTTAGTGGGCGGTTTTTTGAAAGTTTTAATTGCATCTTCTATAGCAATTACGATTAAAAAATCTTTTCCTCTGATTCATTCAAAAGAAGAGTATTAAAGTTACCTCAAAAATATATTTTAGTTATTCTTACCACTATACCTTTATTTATGCTCTAAGAAAATTCTGCTTTAATTAATAAGTTAAGCAATATTGATATTACGTTGAATAAAAAGATTGATGTGTAGCTTTACGTTATCAAAGAATTAAAATACCCACAAGACAACCTCTTGATATAACATTAATATAGATCAGAAACGATAACGTAGCCCCCCTGAGAAAGTACTTCCCGAAAAACCAGCTTTGGTTAATTTTTGCTGATAAACCACATCACCATGCAGAGCTATTTGAGACGACAACTGAGCCTGCACACCCACACCTGCTTCCATAGAAGAACCAAACGCACCTAATTGGAATGTATCTTTGAATTGCACAAACTGCTTACCTCCAAAGCTGCCCATAAGATGCAGCTTGCCATAGAAGGATACTGAACTCTCTTCTTCTATTCCAGTAAGTTCTTTGGTAAGACGCCCACCCAAACGCGTTGTTAATTGGCTAGGAGATCCCATTTTAATATCAAAACCACCAATATCCCGAGCGGAATTAAACATCAAATATTGATAGATAAGCTGCATCTGTGGCTCAAAAACAAGGCCTTCATATCCAGTCAAGAAAGCCTTACCACCTGTCAAAGCTGCACGCAGTGGCTTGCCCGTTATTTTTGCTGTTTTACCTCGTGCAAGTGTTTCTACATCTCCTCGAGATAAGCCATAAGATAAAAGGCCATTGACATAAAACCCCGTATTATGCTGCAAACTAGCATAAGCCGTTACAGACCAGTGATCAAAATTGCTTTTCTTACTTTTTTCAACATCTTGAGGTTGGAGTGATAATTCACCATAAGTGCCTATAACTCCAATAAATGTACTGCTCTGTTCACTCTCTAATCTATTCAAAAGAGTAGCCGCTTCTATTGCGTGATAACCAAACTTGCCACCATAACCATATTCTAAAGTAGACAAGTCAGAAGTGTAGTTGTGACTACCACCATAACCACGTATGAAAAAAGCCGGCTTTCCATTAAAAAATGGATCAAACAATGTCACCATTGTTCCTAACAGCTCAGTTTGATTGTTGATATCCATCAGCCCAGCATAGAATAAAGCATTGGGCAAAAGCAGATAAGTTGGAACTTGTGAAACAACCGCTTTAACTCCAAACTTGATATATTTATTTTCAAGACGGAAATCCCAAAAGTCTCCCTTACCTTCAACCAATCTTTGCCGAGGATCCGCTTTCCCAAATTCAGAACCAGAACCATATGCAATAAGATGATATTGATAAGGGAAATTAGGCAGCACAACATAATCAGAATCTAGTACAAAAGAATTTTGCTTTGCTTTTCCAGAAACCTGTATAATTGATATACCCGAATCATTTTTACCTGTGTTCACTTTTTCTCTTAAATGACCTGACATACCAAGCACATGAACCGTAGTGGTTCCAGAAACATCACCATAAATCAAAACTCGATCAGATTTTTGATCACTCGACTGACTACCACCTTCCAAAGATACATTAAGATAAATCTGTGCACCACCACCCTTTGCATTGTAAACCTCACCTGATCCTTTTCCAATATGCAGTGTTTGATAATCGTCTGAAGTTGGTCTTTCAAAAACAATAGCACTATCTTTAATCATCACATATGCAACAGATGACCACTGTGGATCTTGAGTTTTACTTCTTGTTATAATCCATCTCGAACCGTTAGTTAAATAAAGTTCACCAGTATTTTCATCAAAAACGCGAGCACCACCACTTAGTAAAGAAGCATCAGCCATAACTGTTACAGAAGATCCATTTTTAGCTTCTAATAATAAATCGCCAGAAATCTTTGAGTTTAATAAGGCAATATGACCTTCAGTTCCATAACTATAAATAGCCGTATTATCTGGAACAAGGAGAGTTGTTTTTTTAAAGGAAACAAGCCCCGATAAAAAATCAGCTGTTTGCCTTCTTTCTTGGGTTTGTTTTCTGTGGAAGAATACACCATAAGATGCTTCACCTTTCACTATGATGGTTGAATTTTCAACATTAACCTTACTAATCCTAGGTTTGATAGGTGATACACCTATACCTCCCCTTGCAGAAAGATCAAAAGGCGCATTGTCAATTAAAAAACCGTGTGCACGAATAACATCAACACTACCATTCCTAAAATTAATCCAACCACCAAGACTTGTATGAAAAGCCATATTATTTTTCATACTGTCTGTGTTATTACCATGCCCACTAATTTTCACTCCATCTAAATCAGTAGTTCCTCCTAAAAACGATCTCACACCTGTCCCATTTATAAAATCAATCGACCCACCATTCATCGTACTTGTGGCAGCAGAAGAAGTAAATAAACCACTATTACGATCATTAAATTGAGGATTTCCCAGCACATTAATATCTGTTCTAACCAAACTAATACTTGAACCTGTATTGGCTGATATAACAGCCACATTCATTATTTCCCGAGAACTTGTATGAACTACTCCGTCACTTATTGCAATCATTCCACCGTTATCAACCTTAAGCTGCTCGAGCGAGTTTTTAACTTGAGTATTTTGTATTATACTCATCGGTTGTTGTCTAGTACCTACCATCGCTTGCTCTATTATTTTAGATATAACATGGTAAGGATTTTCGGAGTCCACATTGGTGATAATCACAGTCTCACTTCCTGCATCAATTTTTCTTTCTTGTAAAGATTGTCTTTGTTGTAACAAAGCGCGTACGCGCATAGATTGGGTTGCATTAACATCTATATTTTGAAAAAAACAAAGAACACTTACTGTAAAAACACACAAACACCTACGGTCTTTAAGCACTGTAATCATCATTTGATTATCCCGACAGAAATAAATAGAAATAATTTACAAAAATACTAAATAACCAAGAAAGGGCCCATAACATATTTTGAGCTGTTTTACAACATAATGTGCCTTATGTAGTATGCTTTATTTTAATTGTGTGTAAAAAAGTCTCATTATGGGTTCTAGTATTTTAAAGGAAAAGGATAAAATAATGATTCCAAAACATATAATACGAGTAGCGTCTATTTTGACTGCAATAATGAGTTTTGCGACTTTTTCTTGGGCAAATATAACCATTGAGCATGCTTCAGGTTCTACTTCTATTTCCACTTCTCCAAAAAAAGTTGTAGTGTTTGATCTTGCATCACTTGACAATATGAACCATCTTGGTATCAATGTAATAGTGGGTGTTCCTGAAGGTAAAAAGCCTGTATATCTGCAACATTTTGATGATGCACGTTATGAAAAAATTGGTACTTTTTTTGAACCAAATTATGAAAAAATCGCTACCTTTCAGCCTGACCTTATTATCATCTCTTCACGTACTCAATTCAAATATAAAGATTTATCAAAAATTGCCCCAACTATTGACTTAACAGTAGGAAATGAAAACTCTCTTAAAGACATCGAGCGCAATATCACTATTCTTGGAAAAATTTTTGGCAAAGAACAAGAAGCTGAACAAGAAATCACTAAACTCAATGAGATATTAGCAAAAGTTCGCAAAAATACCGAAGGGAAAGGTAAAGGGCTAATACTCATGACCTCTGGTGGAAAGATAAGCGCTTTGGGCCCCAAATCACGTTTTGATATCCTTCATTCTAGTTTTGGAATTTCTCCTGCAACAGACAAATTGATTGTACAAAAGCATGGGCAACTCATTTCCCCTGAATTTATTTTCGACACAAATCCTGACTGGTTATTGGTTATTGATCGCGATGCTGCAATCGGGCGAGAAGGACAATCTGCAGCACAACTTCTCGACAATCAACTTATTCACCGTATAACAGCTTGGAAACAAAATCAGATCATCTATTTGGATTCTTGGAGTTGGTATCGAGCAAGTGGTGGTCTAACCGGATTATATGAAGCAGCACAACAACTCAACGAAGCTTTTGCAAAAAGTAAATAATTTTACAAATAACTTGCTTACCATAAAAATAAAATTTAAGAGCAGAGGTTGTTTTAATCTCTGCTATTTTTATTTCTTAAAGGAAGTTCAGTATGAAAAGTTACTGGATAGCCATAATAGTTATTGCTTTACTTTCTGTCATAAGTATTTTTGTTGGTTATTCCGATGTAACACCTTCTAGCTTATTGTCAGGAGATCCGAATGCGTGGCTTCTTTTCTGGCAAACACGTATTCCCCGCACAGTTGCAGTGCTCTTAGTAGGCATGGCACTTGCACTCTCAGGTATGATTATGCAACTTCTTACGCGTAATCGTTTTGTTGAACCTTCAACTGCTGGAACTGTCGAATCTGCATCGCTTGGTATTCTTTTTATTATGATTTTTGTTCCCAATATGCCTGTTCTTGGGAAAATGGTTGTTGCTACAACTTTTGCCATGGCTGGCACATTACTCTTTATGTTTTTATTACGCCAGATCCCTTTAAAATCTATCCTCATTGTACCACTTATAGGAATTATGCTGGGATATATTATTGGTTCCTTAACCAACGCTATTGCCGATTATGAAATGCTACTTCCTTCCCTTCAAGCTTATTTGTTTGGTAGTTTTTCAATGGTTCTTGATGGAAAATACGAACTGTTATGGTTATCCCTTCCTTTATGCATACTTGCCTACTTTACTGCCGATCGCTTTACAGTGGCTGGTCTTGGAGAAGATTTAACCAACAATCTTGGCCTCAATTATCGTGCAGTCATGTTGTGGGGGCTCTTTATCATTGCGTTAATTACTGCTGTGGTTATCTGCACAGTTGGTCGTATTCCCTTTGTTGGACTCATTGTTCCAAATCTCGTTTCAAGTTACAGAGGCGACAATATGCACCGTAGTGCTCCTTGGGTAGCAATTAGCGGCGCAGGAATGGTACTAATTTGCGATCTTTTAGGGCGAATTATTCACCACTCTTTTGAAATTCCTATCAGCATAATGATGGGTGTTATTGGCAGCTTTATTTTCATTTTGCTTCTTTTACACTGGAGAAAACGTTTTGGGTAAAAAGAAAGCAACTATTCTCGTATTAACAACGCTTATTGTCATAGCATGTGTTGTAAGCAGCCTTTATATGACATGGAACATAACTATTTATACATGGATATTTCGTTTAACAAAATTAGTTTCTCTTTTTCTTATTGCTTATACAATAGCTGTTTCTACTGTTTTATTTCAGACAATTGTTAACAATCGTCTTCTTACACCCTCTATTATGGGGTTTGATCAACTTTATATTTTAATTAAAACTACTACCCTTTATTATCTTGGTTCTCTTTCTTTACCCTTTTTAAACGAAGAAGGACAATTTATTTTTGAAGCATTTATTTTAATTGTTTTTTCAATAAGTCTTTTTCACTTTTTATTTTCAGGAAACCTTAGAGGGTTTCATCTCACTTTATTAATTGGTGTTGTTTTAGGCGGATTTTTTTTCAGTTTGCGTATGTTTATGCAATTACAACTCAACCCAGATCAAATGATGAATTTAACCGACATCATGTTTGCGAACTTTAATAAACTAAATACATCATTAGTAAGCTTTTCTACAATCATTGTCCTCATCATTAGCTTAATTGGTTGGCGCTTGCATTACTTGCTTGATGTTCTTACTCTCGGACATGACGCTGCTTTTAATCTTGGAGTTGATTACAGCAAAAGTGCTACAGTTATTCTCATTTTTGTTTCTATTCTTGTATCCATTTCGACAGCACTTGTTGGGCCAGTCACATTTTTTGGATTGTTGGTAGCTAATTTGGCTTATGAATTATCACCTCAGGCAAAACACAGTGTTGTTGTGCCGATAGCAATATTATTGGCTATCATTTGTTTGGTTGGTGGTCAATTTATTTTAGAACAATTCTTAAATATGGGAGGACGCTTGAGTTTTATTATTGAATGTTGTGGTGGAATTGTTTTCTTAACTTTGTTGATGAAGGGAAAATTCAAATGATTGAAATCAATCATCTTTCCAAAACTTATGGAGCCAGATTGGTTATTGATAATTTATGCCTTCATCTACCAAAGGGGGGAATTATTTCTCTTATTGGTCCCAATGGTTCGGGAAAATCAACTCTTTTAATGATGATAAGACGTCTTCTGCCAAGTGATAAAGGTACAATTAACATCGATGGTCTTGATATTTATAAAACTCCCCATGATATTTTAGCTAAAAAACTCTCACTTTTGCGCCAAGATAATCCTTTATCCGTCCGTTTAACCGTATATGATTTAGTGAGCTTTGGACGCTATCCTTATTCGAAAGGTCGGTATAATAATGAAGATAAACAGTTCATTGACAGTGCTATCCGATATCTCGGTTTACAAGATCTAAAAACACGATTTCTAGATGAACTTTCTGGGGGACAGCGTCAACGAGCTTTTATTGCAATGGTCATCTGTCAAGATACTCATTATGTATTATTAGATGAACCATTGAATAATCTTGACATGAAACATTCCGTTTCCATAATGAAGCAATTACGTCGTACTGCCAATGAACTAAAAAAAACCATTCTTCTTGTTATGCATGATATCAATTTTGCATCATCTTATTCAGACATGATTGTTGCACTCAAAGATGGTAAAGCAGCTTATTGTGGCAACCCAAAAGAAATTATACGTCCGGAAATTCTCAAAGAGATTTATGATATGGATATTCAAGTAAAAACAATTAATAATGTGCCCATAGCTCTCTATTATCAATAATTTGGTGAATTAAGATTCTTCTTTTAAACTTGCACACACTTTAAAATCTGATAGAAACAAAAATCTGCTAGAAACAATGAAAGTTGCATGTTGGGGAATAGTTTAATGGTAGAATAGCGGACTCTGACTCCGTTAATCTTGGTTCGAATCCAGGTACCCCAGCCAAATATCAATAAAATCAATGGGTTATGTAAAGGTAAGGGATTTTTGATTCCATTGATTCTATTAAGTTTTTTTATGTGTTATCCTGCACCTTTTTGAAGCTTTTTAATTGCTTCTATAGCGAGTCGTTTTCTATCAGCAGTTTTTGTGTAGAGAGATGCCATGTCATCTTCGGTCCATCCAAAAATTGCCTTAAGTTGTGCAACGGTAGCGCCTGCATTGGCAGCTCTTGTAGCGGCTAATTTTCTTAAACCATGAGCTGATTTTTTTATTCCCGCTTCATTACAAGCTTTCCTAAACAAGTTGCCAAAACTTTCTTTGGTCAGTTTCTTACCCCCTTTCCCACAAATGAATGTCTCATTGCCAATGGGACCGGTTTGAAGAGTTTTCGTTAATTCAGGTAAAATAGGAAGAAAAACATCTGTTTGGAATTTACTTTTTTCCGTCTTTAAATGAATGATATTATCTGTTACGTCTTTCCAACCGATGCGTACAGCATCTCCCCTTCGTAAACCTGTGTAGAGAAGGACATCAATCCATACACGTTCATGCGTTCCAAGCGGCCATTGTTGACAATATTTATCAATATCTTCTTCTAACCATGGAGAAAAACCTTCTGTATTAAAGGATTTTGGTGGTTTGATATTAAAGGCAGGATTCCTGTGTAAAAGAGAATTATCAACTGCCCAATTGAAAAGACCATTTAAGGCTGTCAAAAAATGCCTTGCAGCGGCAGGCGTCTCACGTCTTCTTTCTACTGCATCAAGGATATGCTGTTTTTCTATGCTTTTATAAGAACAAGTACCAATATGTTGAGAAATATTATTTAGGATTCTTTGCTTAACTTTTTTGGTTGATTCAGCTTGATTGTGCCATTGCATGCTTTGCAAATATTGGTGCAACAGCCAATCAAAAGAACCTTCCGTAAGTCTGGTGCGTTTTATTTGTCTTGGAAGGCCGTTTTGTGCTTCTTTGAGAGCAAGTGCGTAATTATCAACAAATTCTTGTGTCCCATAGGTTCCACGCACTCTACGCCTTTGACCATGCCCGATACGCACATACCATATGGTTTTCCCATGGCGTGTGATTTCTTTGACAAGGTGAGGAGGCCGCTGTTTAGGCATGACTAGAACTTAATACCGTCAACAGAACGGCAAGTATATTCTTCCTGCTCATCTTCCAATGGAGGAAAATCATCAATGCTAAAGGGATTGCAGTCTTTAGTTGATGACGTTGTTCTTGCTTTAAGATAAATTAAGAGTTCACCAGTTGGTTTGATTTCAATTAACTCACAACCTTGCTTTTTAGCCTCTCGTAAAGCGCGAGCAATGGCTGGCTGTGTTATGGTAGGGTGACAATGAGCCATGTTAAATTTCCTTAAATTTGAGTACACCTCACCTGTTGTGAGAAGAGTGCATGTGTTGAAAAGTGATTGAAGCTTTGTGGGGGCGCTTAGGGAAGGAGAACAAACAGCGCCCCCTGTAGGTTTAAGCAGCTTGTGTGAAGAATTGCATATCTTGTTTTATTTCTGCTAAAAATGCTTCGACGGCTTTATTGATGCGCTCAATCTGTTCCTCATCGCGTAAGATGCGTAGAGCCTTTACCCGCAAATGAGTTGCTTGATCAGTAAACAAGGGATTGAAACTGACAAAATCACACCA
>NZ_JH725085.1:1416-26818 GCF_000278255.1 Bartonella melophagi K-2C | reverse complement strand
GTTTTGTCCTTCTTACGCGGCTCCGAAATCATGATAATAAGGGGAGAGCTTATAAGGGCATTTAAATAGAAAAAAGTTGATAAAAATATAAGGTTTTTTATGAGCTATCTATTTGAAAAAATTATAAAAAATGTCAAAAAAAGAGAATAAAATAATTGACAGTAAAAGAGAATTTTGCTATACTGATCTTCAGTTTCTTAAGAAACACTTTGATAGTAAGCGGATAGGTTACGAAACAATCTCTCCAATGTCTTTTTAAACTGACTTTCTTTTATACGTATTCCAACGTATAGTGATTTTGTCGGGTGTGTTTACACTATACAATACCCTTTATGGGGAAAGTGTAACGACGGACTTACTACCGTGTTTCTTAACACCCGGCGCCCGTTAAGGGTGTCATTAAGAAACATTGAAATAGTAAGGACTTCATTATGAAAAAATATGAATTTACAAATGAAACCCTAAAAGCTGGTAAGCGTACTCTTCATCGTATTCGTGCGTTAAGAGACTTTGGTGATGTTAAAGCTGGTGATCTTGGTGGTTTTATAGAGAAAGAAGAAAATCTTTCTCATAATGGCGATTGTTGGGTTGGGGGTAATGCATTTGTGTGTGGTGAAGCTTTAGTTTACGACAATGCTATTGTGTGTGATGATGCTGTTGTTAGTGGCCACGTTTATGGTAATGCTTATATTTTAAATAAAGCATGGATTCATAATGATGCACATGTTTTTGGGTACTCTCAGGTATCTGGTTCATCTCGTATTAAACCAGGGGCAAAAATTTATGGTAATGCAAAAGTCTCTGGTGCTGTAAGAATTTTTGGTGAAGTTTATGAGAACGCTACGGTTGGTGATCATTTTAAGATTTACGGTTCTGTTTATGGAAATGCGAAAGTGATAGGTTACGGAGTAATTCGTGGAAAAGTTCATGGAAATGCGAGAATTAAAAGACGCAGTGAGTTGTTTAGTGTTCCAACAAATTGTGAGGTTTATGAAGGCGATAATGTTGTCAAGGTTGCTATAGCAGCGTAAATAACAGGCGAGGGGGCGCTTGCTTTTAAACAGCAAAAAACAAAACCAAGTCACATAAATGGTGCGGTTTAATCTTGGTTAGTTTTTAAAAAATTAAGCCCCCAAAAGAAAAGTTTGAAGCTGTTGTTACACTTTGTAAAGATACAGTATATGTTAAATTACGATTTTATATATTTAAAGACGCGAGGGGATAAGGATAATGAATAGTATATCTGAGGTTGAACTAAACAAGACAGAAGAAAGCTTACACGAAGAACCGCCTGTTTCAAAAAAGAAGCGTAAACGCAATCTATTTATACGTATATTTTTATTTTTCATAGGTAGGTTTTTACATCTCCTTTTTCTCTTTCTTTTGTTTATTCGTACACCAGTTCGTGCCATCTTAAGTTTTTTTGCGGGGGGATCAATGTTAATGCTATTCTTCTTCGTTTATGGATATTTACTAGACCGTGGAACATCACCCATGAACACAGAATTAATAATTGGTGGATTTATCTTTGCATGTGTTTGTTTATGCCTTACTTGGGCTTATGATGCACTTTTGCTGCGTCTAGCGCCTCCTGGTTATGATATCGCACTCTTTCTTTGAATAAATACTTTATTCGCAACGTGTTTAGTTAGAACAGCCTACAATATATCTTCTTATGGAATGCTTTTTTAAGGCATTTTTTGAAATGCCCTTATAAACTCTCCCCTTATTATCATGATTTCGGAGCCGCGTAAGAAGGACAAAACAAACCGTTTAGGTGTCTTTAAGTCAAGGACGCTTTAAGCGCCCCATAGGGGCTTCCTTGACCTTAAGAACCTAGGTTTGTTAGTCCCTTCTTTAAAAGCGGAAACGACTTCATGATTTTGGTGAGCGTTTTGGTGAGTTTGAGAGGCGGAAAGCCTCTCATTTTTTTGAAAATAAGCTTTTTTTATTTAAGTGCAAATCTATTTTCGTTAGCAAGAGCTTTAAAATCTTTTCGTCTAAAGTATATAGATCGTCCACAACGAATAGGAGGCTGTCCTTGTACAAGGATGATCTGTTCATCTTTTCGCATGGATTGTGTTATCTCATGAGGATAGATTAAAGGTCTTTGTTGAAAGCTTGTACTTTCGGTTCCTTTTGCTCCTGTTGTCCCTAAAGTTTTACTTTTGCCCTTAACCTCAATAGTCATTTTTCCACATGATTCAGAAATATTTTTAGCCGTTTTAATATCTTTAATTGCTGCATAACTAACGAAAGCACAACTTTCAAACCATGCCATAGCACCAGCATGACCAAAGTGTCTTTCAATTTGCCCGACCGATTGATAAAATAACATCAATGATATGCCGTATTTACGTCCACGATCACGAGCCTCTTCTAAGATGTTCATATATCCTAAAAGATCAATTTCATCTAAAACAAATAAAACTCTTTTAGCATAAAGACCATTAGCAGCCTCCATTGCTTTAAGGAAAGAACCCACAAGAATGCGACCGACACCAGGGTAAGATTTTAAAATTTTTGAAGGGATATTTAAAAAGATATCAATATCGCCTTTTGTTATGTCTTCTGTTTTAAAATCATTTCCACTAATCATCTGAGCATAATTAGACAGTGAGAGCCATTGTGTATCTTTTGATGCTGTAGCGTAAACACCAGAAAATGTCTGTTCTGCCATATTGGTAAAAACACCAAGGGTTTCGCGAATGAATTGTGATGGTGAAGAGGATTGTAATTTACGTAATTTTTTAATAACAGACGGCTCAGGTTCAGATACGAGAACACGAAGAGTTTTTAAATTTTTTTCTTCTAATTTGTATTCATTGGAAAAAACAATATGAGCCAGTAATCCCGTCAACAAATTGTGTGCATGTGATGTAAAGAACTGGTCTGTTGATGTTGATTTATGATTTTCAGATAATAAAAGTCTAGCAATTTCAACTAAACCAGCTTCCCTTTCATATAAAGGGATATTTTCATTTAATAACCAATCTAAAGGATTAAAAGCTTGAGTTGATTTTCCATGCGGATCAAGAACATGCATAGTTCTGTTATTAAAGCGTTGTCGTGTTTCTTTAACGATAGGAGCGATTTCTGTTGATGGATCAAAAACAACTAATGGCCCATTATATTTAAGGCAAGTAGGGATAACATTACTTGTTGTTTTATAACCTCCTGAACCAGCAAAAAAGAGCATATGTGTTGAGTCAAAATCAAGGTTGTATGTTAGAAGTGGCTGACTTCCACCTTTCCCCCATGTTGTTTTATCTGTTGGATTAAAGGGTATATCTTTTATAACGTCCTCATCGACTCTGTATCGCTCACCAATAATTATTTCCCCATTAGTTGGAAAAATATTTTCCAAACGTTTCATATCAATCCACTGAGCTCCCCCAAAAATCATTTTTTTTGAATTTTTAAAAGGAGAGGGAGGAGCTAATGATAATTTCATAGTGAAACCAAGAATAAGAATTCCAATGAAAGATCCAGTTAAAACCATCCTATCAAAAAATGGCAAAACATTTTTCCAGGTCATACCATTTTGTCCAACATAGGGACTTAATCTTATATATTCAGATGCATTGTAATAAGTAGCAAAGAGACAAAATACGATTAATGAAGAGATGGTGATATTTTTTCTAATATGTCTTTTTTGTAACAAGACGAATGAAGAACATGAAAGTGCAATAAAAATTAAAACATCAAGAGGCTTTGAACGTATAAACCAATAAGCATCTGGTGTTGTACCGTTTTCTGTAATTTCGTTGATTGTTATGTTAACAAGAAGAGGTGTGATGATAGAAAAAATAATTGGGCATATTAAAAGTATGATTTGTTTACTATCTAATTTATTTATCATTTGCTATCCGCATATCCGCAAAAGCATCTTTTCCTGTTTTTTCAAAATCTTTGTATTCTTTTGAAGTTTCATCGAGTTTTGAGGCATGAATCAAACAACCTAAAATGAAAGACTTATTTGCTTCTCTAAGACCAGCTTTTACAACAAGCCCTCCTAATATAATTTTTTCACGTGCATCTTTACGTCTTATTTTATCATTCAAATATCTAATCCTTTTTTCAATACGTCTTAGTAATTTTATGGATTTTCCAAGATTATTCAGATTTTTGCTGTTCTTTTTGAAATTGATTTTTAACTTCTTCAAAAATTTCTTTCCATTGTTCATTTGTTATATTTAATATTGTTAATCCAGCTTCTGCTGCTAATAATGCAATTTTTTCCCCTTCATATTTTTTAGCGGCTTTAATATCTTCAATAATTTTTTTTCTTTTTTTTTCAAGAATATTTTTTTCTTCTATGAGCTTATTTAATGATTTTCTTGCCATTTAAATATCTTTCTTTTTTGTAAATTTTATAAATTTTTTAACAGAAAAAGGCACTGATATCAATAATAAAAAGTGCGCATAAAATGCGCTCCTGAAAATGTCTTTCTTTGAAAGATTTTTTGAAGGCGCAATTATACGTTTTTTTTTAAAACGTTTTATGCTAAGATTTTTTTTATAAAAAATATTATTGTTTAAAAGAATTTTACCTTATGGCAATATCGCATTTATCAGCTAAAATTATTGGTTCCGGAAGATCAGCAGTTGCAGCTTCAGCGTATCGTCATAGAACGAGAATGTTTGATGAATTAGAAGGATCGAGTACGCACAAATATAATAAAGAAAAAGATCTCGTTTATTCAGAAATTAGCTTTCCTAAAAATTCACCAAAATGGCTTAAAGAACCATTGAAATATCTCGATAAAAATGAAGAAAAAAGTGAATGGTTATGGAATTATGTTCAAAATAATGAGCGTGTAAATGGACAGTTAGCAAGAGAAATTGTTATTGCATTACCATTAGAATTATCTCAAAAACAAAATATTTCTCTTGTACAAGAATTTATAAATAAAAATTTTACATCACGGTGTCTTATTTCCGATTGGGTTTATCACAATAGTGAAGGAAATCCACATATTCATATAATGCATACTTTACGTCCTGTTGTAGAACATGGGCTTGGGTCAAAAAAAATAGCTGTTTTAAATGATGATGGAACAGTGAAAAAATCTTTTGTTATGATTCATGACAAGAAAGGAAATCCGATAAAAAGAGAAGAACGTATAGTTTATGAAAATGTCATAGGTTATAAAGATGCGATTAAGGATTTACGTAATTCATGGGGTGAAATTGCAACGAAACATTTAGCAATGTCTGGCTATGACATAAAAGTAGATATGCGGTCCTATAAAGATAGGGGATTATCTATAGAGCCAACTGTTCATTTAGGGCAGTCTGCGAATGCGATGAGAAAAAGGGGCCTGCTTAGTACTGCAGTGCAAGCTAATGAAAAAGTAAAACGAAAATCTGTAGAGATCATTAAAAAAAATCCAGCTGAAGTATTAAAATTAATTTCATTTGAGAAATCGACATTTAGTCGTATTGACCTTGCTAAGATCATTAATCGATATGTTGATGATGCAAATGACTTTAATGATATTATGGTGCGCTTAGAGCAAAGTGATAATCTTATTAAAATTAAAGATCATTCTCATCCTAATAAAGTTATTTACTCAACAAAGGAAATTATAAAAATTGAATATAATATGGAACGTGACGTCGTTTCTTTGTTTCAAACAAAGGGGCATGGTCTTAAAAGTAAGAAGGTTTTAGATGCAATAAAATTTGTTGAGAATAAAGATCGCAGCAATACATTCAAGTTTTCAGGAGAACAAAAATTAGCAGTGCAGCATATTACAGATGATAAAGGTATTGCGGCGATTGTTGGTTATGCTGGTGCTGGAAAATCGACTTTATTAGAAGCAGCAAATATTGCTTGGGTGAATAGTGGTCGACATGTATTTGGTGCGGCTCTTGCGGGTAAAGCTGCAGAAAGTCTTGAAGAATCCTCAAAAATAAAAAGTAAAACTCTTGCCGCTTGGGAGCTAGCATGGAAAAATAAAAAAGATGAATTACGGGTTGGTGATGTTTTTGTCATTGATGAAGCTGGAATGGTTTCTTCAAAGCAGCTTTCTTATTTTGTCCAAAAAGTTAAAAAAGCTGGCGCTAAAATAGTTCTTGTTGGTGATAATATGCAGTTACAACCAATTGAAGCTGGAGCAGCATTTCGTGCTGTTGTTGATAATATTGGCTATGTTGAATTGTCCGGCATAAGAAGACAAAAAGAAGAATGGGGACAGGAAGCGTCAAGACAATTTGCACGTGGTCAAGTGAAAGAAGCTTTAGATAACTATAAAAATAGGGGATTCATTCACCAAACTAAAACGCATGAACAAGCAATAAATACTATTGTTAAAGATTGGATGGATACACGAAAGAAGGTAGAAACAAAATATGCAGAAGAAGGAAAATCTTTAAGGGGTGATGAACTTCTTGTTCTTGCTCATACAAATGCGGACGTAAAAAAATTAAACGAAAAAATTCGAACAGCACTCAAAAATGCTCGTTTACTTAAATCAGAAGATATAGCGAGTACAACAAATTTTGATACCATGAGGGGGCAACGAGAATTTGTTGTTGGTGAGCGGATTATTTTTCTTGAAAATGCTCAGTTCAAAGAAAGATATGCGCCGGAATTAGGAGAGCAAAAAGTTAAAAATGGTATGTTAGGCACTGTTTTGTCTACGCAAAGTAAAACAGGAAAACCACTTTTAAAGGTGCGTCTTGACTCTGGCCAAGAGGTTGTTTTCTCCAACCAAACTTATCAAAATGTTGATCATGGATATGCGGCCACCATTCATAAAAGTCAGGGAGTGACAGTTGATAATGTTTTTGTTTTAGCCTCGTCGTTTATGGATCAACATCTTGCATATGTTTCTATGTCTCGACACAGATATCAATCACATCTTTATGTAGCAGAGCAGGATTTTAAAAATGTTAGATTACATGAACACAGGCAGATTAAAGGTACAATAATTGGTGAACTTGTAGAAACAGGGCATACTTCTTTTAATGAAAATGCAAAAACCAAAACACCTTATGCTGATATAGCAACTTCACGTGGAATTGAACGTATTTATGGTGTGAATCTGCCTTCTGCTATAGATGGTGCGGGTATTGAGTTTGGTGACAAGATATCTATTCGTCAAGACAAAGAGACTATTGTTGTTAACAATAAGGAAATCAAAAAGAACATTTTTAATGTTGATTTAATAGAACGCGGTGACCCTTCTTTAGTTAGTGGTATCAATCAATCGGATCGTGCAAATACATATGAAAAATTAGTGGCAGCTTTTTCTAGATCTGGCGTCAAAACAACAACTCTCGATTTTTCTGAATCTTCTGATTACAGAGATTATATTGCTAAATTTACGGCAAATAGAGGGATTGATGTTTCTCAAAGTTTTGGTGAACGAGTTTCCTCTTACATTGAGACAAATAAAGAATGGTTGCAAAAACAGAGAGAAAAGATTGAAAGGCTTTGGGATAGAGCAAAAGCAAGTTTTGCTAAACTTCAAAAAGAAGGTATCAAGATTGAGCAATCACAAAAAGATTTTAATATAGCAACAAAACAAGCGCCATATCTTTCTTCTTATACAGATACTTCTAATTTAGAACAAAAAGCGCAAAATGCTCTTAGGAATGAAAAATCTTACGTTGATACTTTTAAAGAATTAAACGATCATTTGAAGACTATCTATAAGGATCCTCAAGCAGCAGCACTTAAGATTGAAAAAACGATTTTAGCAGGCAAGGGAGATAAATTACCTGATATTTTAGCTAAAGCGCCTAATAAAGCTGGTGAACTGCGTGGATCAGATCGTTTAATAGACAAACTAAAGTCAGCAGGAAAAGAACGAAAAGCTGCACTTTATAATGTTCCTCTTGCAGTTTCTACAATTAGAAAACTTCAATCATTTTATAAAAATTCCTATGAGAAGCATATGGACAGACTTACACGTGAACGTGAACAATTAAAAGTTGAAGTACCTTCTCTCTCTCAAGAAGCTATTGCTTATGTGAAAAATGTTGAAGTTGGCCGTAATAATTATTCCAAGATACCAGAGAACATTAATAAAGAATTTGTGCAGCTTGAAAGTGCTTTAAACAGGCGTTTTGGAGAAGATATGATTTATAAGCGAGATTTTAACTTATCGAAAGAAATAGCCTCAAAACAGCCTTATGATAAGAAGCTTGTCAATGAACTTCAAACGGCAATAAAATTTCTGCAACAAAGACATATACAAGAGCTAAACAATCTTGCAATAACACGTACGGTTTCAAAAGGAATTACAAGGTAATTGCAGTGATAGCTATCGATTGATTTATCTTTTTAAAAAGCATCTCGATGTTTAAAAGGATCATAATACATTTCTGTTACACGGAATTTGCCTTCTAAACGTTTGCATTGAATAATGATATCGATCATAGAAATCAATAAACCACGGATGTCTTCGCGTGCCAAATCGCTTCCCCCATCGCTTTCCTTGACAAGAAGCGTCATTTGTTCAAAGGCTGCTAGAGTAGATGAAGCATGAACAGTCGTGATTGATCCTGGATGCCCAGAATTGACATTGCGGATATAGTAAAAAGCTGTCCCATCACGCAATTCTTGTAAGAGAATTCTGTCTGGTCGCATACGCAGTCCAGATTCAAGTAATTCTTTAACTCCAACTCTTGCCAATCCTTGATTATCTTTTGAATAAAATAATTGCACTTTGTTTGGATGAGGAACGACAAGTTCGGGAGTATCTTCAATAGTTAAAATCCGCTCATCTTCAGGAATTTTTGCAATTAGAGCTTTAGAGAGTGTTGTTTTCCCTGATCCTGTTTTGCCAGATATCAAGATATTTTGTTGTGCAATAACGGCTTTTTCTAAAAAACTGTTAAAATCTTTAGCAATGAATAATTTCGTTAACTCTTGTTCGCTATCGGAAAGCTCACCTAGCCGTTCAGCCATTTGTTCAGATGGGGTAAAACTGACATTTTTAGTGACAGAAAACAAACCTTTTTCATGCAAACTTTCAAGAGAAAAAGTTCGTGAGGAAGGCTTACGAATTGTCATGCTGATAGTATTTTGTGCAGCCGCAGGGGGCATTACAATTTGTATGCGTTCATTGTTGGGAAGTGTTGCTGAGAGGATTGGGTTTTCTACACTGATTTTTTGAGTTGTATAAGCAGCAACAACCTTTGCTATGCCTTCCAATTCACTATATGTCAATTTTTCAAGTTTATGTGTTTTCCAACCATTTTGACTCTCAACCATGACCTCGCCAGGACGATTGATAACAATTTCAAATAAACTTTCATCATTTAAATAGTCATTTAATAACTTCAATTTTGTTAAAACAACAGAGGCTCGTTCTGCATTTTTCGTTTCTGTCATAATGGTTTACTTTTACCGATATGGAGAATGGAGAAAGAAATTGCTTGGAGCAGAGCGCGTAAAGATTTTATTCTCTTTTTCTGTTACGGCCAACTTGTAAACTGATGAAAAATCCAAGTCTCTTGCAACGAAGATATTTACTAACTCACCCTGATTTTTTTCTAAGGTAGGAGGTATATTAATTTGATTTTCAAGTGCAATGCTAGCTGCGTCTTTACCAAGGTTATTTGTGCCAGTGATTTTGATGTTATCACTTATTTGACCTGATAAGTTTGCTGAGGTATTATCAACGATGGAAAGTAGCAATGCTGATCCGAAGCGTTCCCACCAATGGGTATTAATAGTACCATCAAAACCAGATCTTCCTAAATTGTCAGTGGCTGGTGATGCGAGAGTAACGATGACTCCATTGGGTGTTTTTGCTCTTGTCCAAAGAACAAAAAGCCTATGCTGTCCTTTTTTTAATCCACCTCGATATTCACCAACAATTTGTGTTCCTTTATCAAGAAGAATAACGCGGCCATTATCAGATAAAATATCACGATTAATAACACAACTTGTAAAACCTGGCTGATCACTACTTATCGCTGTTTCTAATATACATGGAATGGATGTTCCCATTGCGATAATAAAATTTCTATTGCCTAGCAATCCTGCTTTTGTTTCTTCTGTTTTTGTGGGCTTTAAAAGAGCAGAGAAATTTTGAAAATTCCGGTCAGAAATTTCATTTGTTTCAGTAAAATTATCTCTTCTTGTTCTATTTGCTTGGAAATGAGCCTCACTAGCAAAAGCTAAAACCGGTGCACGTTTTGCTGCATCAAGTAATGGATCATTTTTAATATCTTCGGTTGGTGGTATTGGTGCTGGTAATGTAATTTGACCAATTTGCGGTTTTGGTTCAGAAGGTGCTAATTCTAAAGGAGTGAGTGAAGTATTAAAGCTTTGTACTTCTTTTTTGGGTTCTTTTTCTATATCATCTTGTGTTGATGAGGTTGAGAATATGTTCCAAACCATATAAGCGCCAATCCCCAAAAAGACGAGCCCTATAATTACTTTTTTTCTTGTTTCGCTTGATATATTATTTTGATTATCATCAATTTTTCCGCGATCTTCAGAGATTATCTCATCATTATTGTCACTCACGTATTTATTCCTTTCACTTTTCCCCTTAAAGATCTGTAACGATTTTGCGTTCAACAAATGGTGAGGTTGTACCCGTTTCTGGATCGCTTCCTTTAGGCTGATAGGCTTCATTAAAAATACATAAAACATTTGCCCCATGTCTTAAAATGAATTGGTGACTAATAGCATGCACAATGACCATATTGCCTTTTGTTGTTTTAGGAATGAGAGATTCTTTACCATCGTTTCCAACGATATAAATAGCGGGAATTTCTTGATTATCAGAAAAAGTAAATGTGGTTATTTTACCATTATCATAAACTGATGTTGGTTCAAGAATAACTGTTCCTTGAGCTGAATAAGCCCAATTTCTTGATCCATGTTGTTCATAAGCACCAAAGGCTTCATCTACCTGTAGCGCTTGTTTTCTATCCTTTTTAAGTTGTGCTTCAATTTGTCTTTGTGCTGCTTCATCCTGAGGATAACGAAATTTTACAAGGAAATATGTTTCACTTTCAGATGAAATTTCCCCATTTTTAACCATCAATTCAAATTGATAAGACCGTTTTGACCCATCAAGCCGTGTTGTTATGACTTGTAGATTTGTAATAGGCTGAACTTCTCGTGGTTTAAGAAAGATAATGTTTCCAGCCGGCGCTACTTCCCATGCAATGCTATTTCCAATAGCGACATGTGCAATTTCTTCATTAGGGGAAAATTCTATTTGCACAGATGAACGTATAGATCCAATGATTTTTGTTACATTATAGGCATCGTAATTGACGAAGCGAATTCTATTGTCATTAGGTGCACGTGTAGGAGAAATACTAGCATAGCTCATATTATTTAAAAAAAAGCTGATCACAATGCTGAGGAAAAAAGAAAATATAATTTGCTTCATTGTTAATTCACCACTTCAGGATCAGTTCTGTATTCACGAACCATAAAACCAAGAGGGTTTACCAAACGATTTTGTGTAGAAATCGGAGCATTACTATATCTAAAAGTAAGAGTTGCTACCCAATGCGTAATGGATTCTTTATTCGTGTTATTTTCACGAACAGTTTTGTAATAACGAACCTGAGTGACATCTTTACTGATAAACGAGATTGATTTTATAGAGATAGTTGCAACAGCGTTTTTATATAAAAACTGTGGACTCTGTGGATTTTTTGCACCATACCACTCAGCAAATCTACCTTGCTCTTCAAAAGAAGATAACAAAGAGACCGTCTTAAAATTATTTTGCGTTTCGCTTAAATTGAATCCTTCACGAGCACGAACATATTTTGTAGCAAAATAGCGTGTAATGGCTTCATCAAAATTTGCGGGGCTTTCTTTTAACGCTTCAACCACCTCAACTATACCCGTTGAATTATCAACACGGATTACGAATGGCTCAACTGTTTTAAGCGGCACAAGCGCTATAACGGCTAATGAAGAGACAATTGCAGCTATAACTGCTACTCCAGCAACAGCAAGCGAGGCACGCGTAATACGGCGGGATGTGATTATTCGATCTTGATCAAATGATCGCGCTTCAGCAATGTACTGCTCAACGTCTTTCTTTTTCATTTTATTTACCCGCAATTTTTATATGATTCAATTTCTTGATGTTTTGATTTTTCAGCTAAAGAAATATCAAAACTATCATTTTGCGCTGATGATTTGACGCCTGTATCATTGTTGATCATGATTGGAGTGGAAGATGGATTTTTCCCTTCCCAATTCCACATTGATTTGTTTAATGGTCTCTTAGAATATCCATTACATTTCGGTAATGATTGTCCTGTATTTTGAAAAGACGCACATCCACTTATAAAACAGATGAAAGATAAAATGATCCCAATGTTTTTAAAACTCCGCATTTATGATTTATGCTCCTCGAATTTTTGACATTAAACCTTTTGCACCACGCATACCTGCACGAATTGCAAAAGCAGTTGTTTTACCAGCTGCTCTAGCCGTATGGTGACCTAAATGTGTTGTTCCTGTAAGATTTGCACCACCAGCAGCTAAAGCTGATGCAATGGCGGGTAAATGGATAAAGATATAAATACCACATATACCAATTATGAGGAATTGGAGTATAGAAAACAGAATATCTTCAACGTTATCTGCAAGAATATTCATTGAAATACTTACATATAAATTACCAAATAAAACCACTAATACTTGCAAAATAACAAAATTTGCAACTTGACCTAGCCACGCTTCTGTAAAACGTCTAGTTGTTGAAAACATGTAAAGACTTATAAAAAGTGGTCCTACTGATAAAACAAGAAAAAGACCAATTTTAGCAAGCATTGAAACAATAAAACCAATTGTGCAAAAAATGCCCGAAATAACTATACAAATTAAACCACCAATCCAGTGAATAATATACGTACCTAATTCAAAAAACCCTGTTTCTTTTTGTGTTTTGGCAAAGGCGGTTTTATAAGCTTTTGCCAGCATATTATCCCATACATTTTCACCAGAATCTGCTCCTTGCGTTATTCCTTGTGTGACATTTGCAATGGCGTTAGATAGATCGGTAAAAAATATATTTTTAACCCAAGCATTATACTCAGGGGCTTTTGTTGCGAGCGTAACAATAATAGCAAGTTTTACAGATGTCGCTGTAAAGTCCCATAAGGGTATAGAAGAACGCCCATATATGATATTGTAACCCATAAATGCAATGTAGATTATACAAGATAGGGATAGTGGAACAGATAAAGATGATGAAAGATTTACAATAATTTTATCTATTATATCATTAAGAGTACCCGCTATACTGCTATCCATCTTAGTAAATGTAGGAATATAGTTGCTCATTGAATATCTCTTTTATTTATAATTCCGCTACATTACGTATCTTCATATTATTTATTACGAAATTCTTTTTCTGTTCTATGTATCTTTCACTCTTCTTTACAGATTCATGGAGTTATTTTACATTAGCCTCTACGGATTACGGCCTTCACTTAAAAGTTTCCTATACGCTATCCGTGCGTTTTTACAATTTTTAGATTGATCTAAAGAACCGCACAGAATTGCCCATTCATTGAGCAATTCTTTATTTTGTTTAAATTCTTCTACACTGTAAGTTTTTTCACAACCTGCAATGATAAGACCCGTGCAAAAAAGTAATGTCGTCATAATGATTTTGTTCATGATTAGATTTTCCTTTTTATTTTTTTATGATTTATAGTTGGTTAGCATAATCGCTGTGTCGTGTATTAAATTCCTGTCTAATACGAATCTCTCCAGCCTGCTTTTCAGCTTGTTGAATCATAGTGGCAGCTTGAGTTTGTAGAACTTCTGCTTGTAACATTGCTTGGATAGCTGTTAATTGCGCTTGAACATCTTGAATTTCAGCAGCAGTTTGTGCTTTTTTAAGTTTTTCAAGCAGCTTGCTAATTGTTTCTTTCTTTTTAGCAGCCTCCTCGTAAATAGCTTGCCCTGTAGCTGCTTGCCCTACGTTACGTTGTTGTATTTTCTCAACTTCTTGTCTGTAGAAAGCATCAACTGCTTCTTTTGATCCTGCACCACCTGCTGGTTCTTTGTATAAAAGCTTTTCTTCCCATTTTGCAGCATTTCCACCGCCACCTCCGGTGCCACCCATCGATTGTTCCAAATGATTAAAATCAAAAGGTAAAGCCGCATTATTACCCTGATTATTGAGCAACTCCTGAAGTGCGGATAAATCGGTAGCTCCATTTAAAGAACCATACAGTTTTTTCATTTCATCAAGTTGAGAAGTTAATTGGTCAAGCTGTTGTTTGCCTTGCTTTAATTGTTCCATCATTTTGGCAACAGCCGCTGCATCAAATGTGGGCACTTGTGCTAATACATTTGATGTTAGCCCAAAAGAGATTGTACAAAACGCTATCGTTAATAAAATTTTCCTCATTGTTTTCGCTTTTCTTGAAAGAGCGGGAACCATTTTTCTGGAGATTCACCCACTTCGCTCATGATTGTCTCCAGTAGTTCAATATTCTTGGTTGTTCCGCTTAAAATGGCTATTTCATCATCAAATCCACGTAGATTTAGTTCTGCAACTACAGAACTGTGACCTTGCTTGACTAAAAACTGGCGTGATTCCCGCGTTAATTCTGTTTGTATCAGGTTAAATTCTCGATCTGATAATTTAAAACCCTCCACGTAATCTGCGTAATTTCCCTTTTGGTTAGGAAAATATATTTGTGTTGGGCATTGTTCTATAATGGTGTGTGCAATTGTTGAGTTGAGTGCGTCTCTTGGTGATTGTGTTGCAAAAAGCATTAAACCATTTTGTTTACGGATCGTCTTTAGCCTGTCTTGTGCAAATGTTTTAAATGAGTCATCTTCTAGCGCTTTCCAGAACTCATCAATGACGATGATAATGCGGCGCCCGTCAATCAGATCAAGTATTCTATGGAATAAATACATCATTAATGGAGGACGGATTTCGTCATTATCCAAAAAGTCAGTCATATCATAACCAATGAATTTTGCGTCAATCCCTATATCATCGTCATCATTATCAAAGACCCACCCTAAGGCATTGCCTTTACGCCATTTTTCCAAACATCCAGCAATGCCTTCTCTATGGGTAGTATCAAAAAACATTTGCAATGCAGATATTGTGTGCTGTTCCTTAGGTAATAAGGCTAGTTGATCAACAGCTGCAGAAATATCTTGACGCTCTGCTTCACTTATTATTTTCCCCTCGTTAGAGACAAGCTTTGTAATCCAGTGTCGTAGGAATACTTTGTTGGCAGGATTGCTATAATCTAACCCCTTTAATGGTGCTATGCCTGTTGGCTTACCATTTTTTAGCGGCATGTATGTGCCACCACCAGCTCTAACAAACAGTTCTGCTCCACGATCTTTATCAAAAAACACCATGTCAGGGTCATGCTTTTGAAGCTGTGCTAATAGAAAATTAACAATAACGGTTTTACCAGACCCAGATGGACCGCAAATAAAAGTGTTTCCTAAATCACCAAAATGAAAGTTAAAGTAAAAAGGAGATCCAGCCGATGTTTTCATAAGAGCAACAGCGGGTCCCCATTGATTGCCGTCTATTTTTCCAACCGGAAATGAATAAAAGGGTGAAAGTGCTGCATAATTACGACTTGTAATAGCACCAGAACGCATTCGATAAGCATAATTGCCAGGAAGCTGTGCCCACCATGCCGCTTCAAGCCCTAAGTCTTCACGAGCAACGACAGCACCACCTTCTGTAAGGCGAACACGTGCTTTTGCAAGATTATCGATGAGCTCTCGTTGTGTGTCAGCAAAGACTGCTAATGATAAATGATGTTCACCCAAAACAAAACGATTTGATTCAAGATCATCCAGTGCATCATCTAACTCATCAATTTGAGATCCTGCACGATCCCCGGCATTGACCATCTGATTTTGTTTACGCCCCATAATCTGTTTTGCAACGTTTTTGCTTTTGAAAATAAAGGATTGCGTAAAAATGAACTCACACGGGAGAGTAAGCAAACCATTTGTCATGTCTGGTCTGGTTTTAGCTGGATACTCTTTCCAACCAAACATTCCCGCAAACCGTCGCTTTGCTTCGTGGCGTATTTCTATGATTTCTTTACCGAAAAGAATCCGATCTGAATATACAGATGATGCTATTGTTCCCCATGTAAGAGGTACACGTTCATAACGGCCGCCTACTAGTTGATGAATAAATTCACTTTGTGCAGAAAAAATATTACCGTTATGCTCATAAAGACTAAGCCGTTTTACACCATAACGCTCTAAGTTCTGCATGAGATTGATTGCAACATCTTCGAGCTTACGAATTGATTCTGCATCTACCTCTGTTTTTGTTTCTTTCGCTTTTTCTAAGCGTTTAAAAAAGTCAGCTAATTTATCGGTTTTATCAACATGAGGGTTCCATATGATTGAAAGATAGAGGTCATTACGATATAATTCTTGAAATACCATTCTTTGACGGTACTTATCATCCAACGTCTGTGCAAATTCTGATCTGAAAGTACCGTCTGGATAAACTGTTTCACGCCTTCTAATAATATGACTGTAAATTGCTATCCGTTCATCAGCGATGTTTTTAAAGCAGTTATTTAATTGTTCATGAAGGACATTAAGGTCAGCAATATCTGCTGTTTCAAAATTAATTCCTTCAATGGCTATAACAGTCATAAGCGCTCGTGATGACAACGCTATAATATGTTCATTCACGTGGCGCACATAAGGTATGACTGATTCCGGCTGGGGTTCACGTTTACGTTGAGCAGTGTTCATTTTAGCTCCTCATAATTACGGATTAACCGTAATGGAGAAATACTACCACCCCCCCATTGCTCAGCGTTTTTTGAGAATTTGCGAGTTTGTAACCATGCAATAAGAACACGAAATTTATTATGATCGTGTTTGATAATTTCCTTCATTATGAAATGAATAGAAACACCAAGTGCCATAAAGAAAATATTATCTGCTAGAATAAATATTATAAGCGTGCCCATAAAATTTAAACCCATAGCTTCTACTGTAACGCCTGCGATCATTGCAGGCCGTGTACAGGCAAGAAACAATGTATCTTCAGTGAGTTGATCACGCTCTTTCATTGCTTTAAATCATTATATTAAGATGATAGCATGCTTACAATTTGTTGTGCACCGAAAACGATACCTATGCCAACACAAACAAAGAAAGCTTTACGCATTTCGATGTAACCAGCAATCCACGCGATGCCGACACCAGCAACTGCAATAATTGCAATAGATTTTGCAATGGTTCCTGTTAGAGCTTGCACTATTTTATCAAGAGCACTTTCGATTTGCCCAAAGCCTTCAGCCAATGCTGGATCGCTTAATGTTATAAATGCGATAAACAACATAAGTCCTGTGGCTAACCATTTCTTTTGTGTATTTGGTACAGTTAATTTATATGAAGACATAAAATTCCCTACTCCTTATATTATGATAGCTATATAAAAAACTATATAAGAAAAATACTCTATGCAACTATTTCACGAGAATAATAATTTTATTACAATGGATATAAACAGAAAAGTATTTCAATCGTGGTTTAAATATTTAATTTTAACTTACATTATTGTTTTTTTTATTTTTACTTTTGATAAAAATACTAAAAATTTTATTCAATTACCTTTCATTCAAGAAGTAAAATTTATAATAGAAAAGCAATTTCAAGATCCGGATCCAGAATTTACTGTTCACTCAAATAAACCAATAAAAATTTCCGGTTCATCACAATTACACAAAAAACACACACCAGTTTATTCAGGCGCTATACAGGTAACAAGTGGTGTTACTTTTAAAATGATAACACCAGTAGATGAGATCTGGCGAAAGAGAATTGTACGTCGTGTTCATTTGTATGGTGTTGAATCATGTGAGCCACGTCAATTTGCATTACGTAACGGTGTTCAGTGGCCTTGCGGTTTTTTTGTCACTGCATGGCTTGTATCGAAAACAATTGATAAAAATGTTACTTGTAAGCAAGTTTGTGTCGTCAGGAAGATTCATTACGCACAGTGTTTTATTGATGGGGTTGATATTGCCAGCTTAGGTCTTGCAGAAGGAATGATGGTTTTACCGAAAGATCAACATAATTTTCCTTCACCTGCACACTACAAGGAATTACAATTTTCTGCTCAAAAAGCCAAAGTTGGATTATGGTCTGGAGATTTCGAACATCCAGGAGACTGGAGAAGAAGAAATGGTGCCTATAACCCTATTGATCCGCATTGATTATTCTAAATGAAATCAGAACATGAAGACTTTAAGAAGTTTGTTGTCAGGCACAAAATATCATATTAATTTTAAAATTTTTGAAAGAGCTGCCGGACAATATTTCCACAATCGGCCCTCCAGTGATACTGTCAGGTAAAAGTTGACCACAGCCTGCTTTGCATTCTGATGGACAACTCCAATCATGGAAAATTGTTGTTTTTATTGACGCTTTTACTTACTCGTATCGGGCGGTCACTACAGCGCTATGAAGGGGCGCGTTCCCTTCCCTCTACATCGTTTCGTATCGCTATCGCTAGAGAAAACAATGAAATAAATGATATGAAAAAGAGAAATGCGAATCTCAAAAAAGAAAAACCCAACTGCTGAAACAGAAGGGTCTTTCGGAGTGGGAGAATCATTAGAAAATGAAATAACCTAACTTGTGATTAGATTAAATCAGTTCAGAATGATTTTTTATAAAGCAGCAAAAAAGTTACGTCACTATAATATGTTTTACAAGAGGACTTCCTCACTTTTCCCCTCTTTAATTACAAAAAAACAATGAAGTATGATTATTATTTATTTGTAAAATCTTCAATATCGGTTTGATATCCATCGTCTGGAAAATCTTGTTTTATTTGATATTCTTTTATAAAAGCAATTTTATCACCTTTGAAGAATATTGCTGGATTCACCCAATACTGATTTCGTAATTTTGGTTTTAGAAGCTCTTTGAATATCAATTCTTTTAAGCCATTCTGAAATGTTTTATTACACATATCAAGCTTTATGCCATTTAAACCATCGTCAAGCCAAACTAGAATAATACTATCAGTGAAGTTATCTGTTAACTGATCTGATTGATATAGTAGCAATATTTCTATAAAGGCACGGCGTCCGGTATGAGATAAATTAAAGATTTTTTGAACATCATCTGCGAATACCTCTACAAACTGCCTTTTATTTTTTTCTTCAATGGTGCAAATCATAGGCGGAGTAAGAATTTTACCAGTTTTGAAATTGATAAGCTTGTGATGTCCTATATACGCTGTAACAGTTTCATCTTGAATGTGTATTTTGGGTTTATCAAGAAAAGGATTTTTGTCAGGAAAATATTCTAATTTTCTTAAATTAAGATTATCCATTTTAACTGTCCGTTAAAGTTTTAAGCAGCTTGTTATAATTACAATTAAATTATTCTTTTAAAGTAAAAACAATTGACATTTTGTTCTAAAAATGTTGTATCATATAATTAACGATTTATCTATAAGTCAAACATAGAAAACAAATTTTCGTATTTAATGGCCACGACATTGTTTTTTTATGCAATGTTAAATGCAATAAAGGAAGAAAATTAGAAGCCTTTGGCTTTCTAATCTAATAGTCCGAATAGGAGGAAGGGGAGCTTAGAATTATTAGTATATTGAAAATGTTTTTGTTTTACGTATAGTCGTAGACTGCATGAAATATGCGGATCAATGATTCTTTTTTAATAAGAGGAAATTAATGGCAAAAAATAAAAAACCCAACTGCCGAAGCAGAAGGGCTCTCTAAAGACATCATAATAATAATGCATTATGAAGAGTTATGCAAGAGTTTTTTTCTGACTAGGGTGTTTTTATCTTTTTTGCCTCTAACAGCGAGGTTAAAATGATTATGGTTAATAAAACATCTGGAAGACGTATAGACGCTCATCACATAGAATACAGAAGATTGGCAGAAAATGCAGAGGTTGGTTCTGTAAGCCGTAGCCAATTGATTAGATTAGCTAAGAAATTACGCATGACTGGCTTTATAAAAGATACTGAATGTAATCTTCTTTTAGCTTTATTAGATACAGCTTCAGTTTCTTCTTTTGAAGAAGGGGGCATTCCTATTGTTTTCAAAAGCAATCAACGTTTAGGAATAGAGATCAGTCGTAGTGACTCCCGTGTTAGTCGCTTGCTTTCAATCCTTTATGATAAGGGTCTTATTGTCATGCGAGACTCTGGAAATTTTAAACGATATTCTGCACACAATAGTCACAATAATATCACAACGGCTTGCGGTATTGATCTGCGTATTTTAATTGCTCGCTATTGTGAGCTTCAACAAAAAGCAGATGATATATTGGAAGATTTAGAAAAGCGAAGAGAAGCTTTACGTTGTTTTAGGGGATTAGTAAGACAGATTAAGTTTTCTTGTGCATCTGAAATCACACCGTTTACGCATATGCTGTTTTCTAGAGTACAAAAAGTTATATGTATTATAGGACGGCCATCACAAGTTTCTTTTGAGAAACTAAAGAAAGCTATTCGGTTTTTCGAGTGGATTTTGCAACGTTTTTTTGATGTTAAAATGTCAAAAACGACATACACGTATGTCACCGACGACATGCACATACATAATACAAACCCCTATCCTATTTGTAAAAGTAATACAAACACACAGAAAACAAATCACTCTTCAAAAAACAAACCAACAATAATGAATTCGGATAAATCCGAATACTCTTCCATAACTAACGCGACTTCCAGTCGCTATAAAAATAACAGTGAAAGAAACACACGCGAAACTGAAGCAACACCCTATTCAAATGATGGCGTATTGCCTCAAATTAAGCCAGAGACTTTAATTAGTGCTATGCCTAATGTCTCTGAATTCCTTGATAACAAACCTAACTCAGTGGATGATTTAACCAGATCAACAGAGTTCTTAGCTAAAATGACTGGTATTTCTCCTGATGCCGTTAAGCAGGCTAGAGAAACTATGGGATTTAAAAAAGCTGCTCTTGCTATTGGCATTATTCTCGAAAAATACACTCGACAACTCATTCATTCACCGGGAGGATACCTGCGTGGCATGATTGATAAGGAAAAACAGGGGGAATTATATCTTCGCTATTGTGAGCTTCAACAAAAAGCAGATGATATATTGGAAGATTTAGAAAAGCGAAGAGAAGCTTTACGTTGTTTTAGGGGATTAGTAAGACAGATTAAGTTTTCTTGTGCATCTGAAATCACACCGTTTACGCATATGCTGTTTTCTAGAGTACAAAAAGTTATATGTATTATAGGACGGCCATCACAAGTTTCTTTTGAGAAACTAAAGAAAGCTATTCGGTTTTTCGAGTGGATTTTGCAACGTTTTTTTGATGTTAAAATGTCAAAAACGACATACACGTATGTCACCGACGACATGCACATACATAATACAAACCCCTATCCTATTTGTAAAAGTAATACAAACACACAGAAAACAAATCACTCTTCAAAAAACAAACCAACAATAATGAATTCGGATAAATCCGAATACTCTTCCATAACTAATGCGACTTCCAGTCGCTATAAAAATAACAGTGAAAGAGACACACGCGAAACTGAAGCAACACTTTTTTCAAATGATGGCGTATTGCCTCAAATTAAGCCCGAGACTTTAGTTAGTGCTATGCCTAATGTTTCTGAGTTTCTTGATAACAAACTTAACTCAGTGGATGATTTAGTCAGCTCAACTGAGTTCTTAGCTAAAATGACTGGTATTTCTCCTGATGCCGTTAAGCAGGCTAGAGAAACTATGGGATTTAAAAAAGCTGCTCTTGCTATTGGCATTATTCTCGAAAAATACGCTCGTCAACTCATTCATTCACCGGGAGGATACTTGCGTGGCATGATTGATAAGGAAAAACGGGGGGAATTATATCTTGAACGTTCTATTTATGGGCTACTTAATTCAAATCAACAAACTGTATGGGAAAAATGAAAACGCAAAAAACATATTGGCCAACAAAAAAACTAGAAAAATTTCAGAGAAAACCGTAGTTTTAATTGCTTAAATTTATGACTTAAATTAATATGCAACATATGTTTTCCACATACTAATAAGGAGATTTCAATGAAGAAAAAACTACCTAAAAGTTATATGACTGATGAACAACGTGAAGAATTAAGAGCAGGGGGATTATCGCAAAATGGTATTTATCTCTCTGAAGCAGAAGCAGCGGAAAAAGCTAATGATGAAAAAACAACATGGGAATGGTTAGCAATGGCCGAATATCCAGCTCATGCACTTTTATGTCTTAGAAAATGGAATGGACCCCAATTTATTCGTGATATGGGATTTTCTACCAAAAGTGCAGATGAAGAATATGGACCGGATTGGTTAGATAAAGGTGTTAATATAGGAGGTCATCATTTCTAATAAATTACAGAAGTTTTTTTTGCTTCAAAATGGCTATGTTCAAGATGTTGAAGAAACATTAGCGGTTAAAAAATTACATAATTTACGAAGTAAGTTACACGATTATGTTCGTGATGTTGGTAAGAGCGGTGATTTCTCGTTACTTCTCGATACAGAACGCAGCTTTGTTGATGACGATTTGTCTAGGTATACTAATAGCCCAGAAATGAAAAGTAGTCTTAAAACAGCTTTGACTGAAATAGACATTATTAAAGAACATTTGGAAATTGTTGCTGATCCTACTCAATATCAATTGATTAACAAAGCGCATAGTCTGTCAAAAAATAGAAAAAATGGGTTACCTTATGATGAAGCACGTCAGGCAATGGCATCACATTACACAAGGTTAGGTAATCTAAACAAAGCCCGTTTAACAACAGTTGAAAAATCAATTATTGATGCACGTAAAGACAATATGAAAGTCATGCGCAGACTGTACGAAAACATGCAAGCAAAAGCTCTCGGTATCAATCTGTCTCAAAATAAAGGCATGTCTCTCTAATTATATCATTATATTTATACAATTAGGGGTAAGAAACTAGCTCCTTCCCCCAACAAGCGAACAGAATTAGAAAAGCCCTATTAAACATTATACCTTAAGTATAGTATCCTATCATATAGTATTATAACTTATAATATTATATCCTATTTAGTAAAAAGATTGAATGCCCATTATCTTATTTGCTAATTCAAAAAGCGGTAATGGAAAACAACATCTGCTCTAAAAAAACACGTTGGCCAACAAAAAAAGTTAGAGAAAATGTCAGAAAAAACGATCGTTTTTTCTGATATAAAACCATATATTTATTTGACATTTTTTTTGAAAAAAAATATATCAGTTTTTATCTAAAATAACCTTTTTACTGAACATGCCAAAATTTTACGCTTATTTACGCGTTTCCCGTGATGGACAAGATACAGAAAACCAAAAACTTGGTTTGTTAGAATATGCTAACAGGAATGGTTTTGCTCCACTCCATATTGAAGAGGAAATTGCAAGTCGAGAAAAAGACTGGCGTAAACGTAAACTTGGTTATTTAATTGAAAAAGCTAAACGAGGTGATGTGTTGTTGACACCTGAATTTTCTCGTATAGCTGGTTCTTCTCTTGCTGTCTTAGAAATTCTCAAAGCCGCTAGTGAACGTGGTTTAATTGTTCACGTGACAAAACAAAATCTCGTCATGGATGGGAGCTTACAAAGCGATATTATCGCAACCGTATTAGGTATAGTAGCGCAAATTGAAAGACATTTAATTCAAACGCGTACAAAAGAAGCATTAAGTGTTGCTCGTCAACGAGGTATTAAACTTGGTCGGCCAAAAGGGAGTATTTCTACGCAATTAAAACTTGATAACTATATTAATGAAATTCAAGCATTCATTAATGTTGGTTTATCGCGAAGCCGTATTGCTAAACAATTAGGAGTTAGTGTGAATACCTTACACTTGTTTATTGAACGCAGAAATATTAAACCTACGAAAATTAAGCCAATCATTACTATGCCAATTGCGTAAGAAAAAACTCTGTTAACCTGAATATATACCCTATTCTCAATTATTACGCATAAAATAAATAGTGAATATTTATTATTTACGTACAAAATACGTAATAAATATTTACTAAATTTTTAATAAATACGTAATAAATATTTACTATGTATTTAGTAATAAGGAATATCCTATGCCTGTCATTACAATGTGTTCAACAAAAGGTGGTGTTGGAAAATCAACAATGGCATTGGTGCTAGCTAATGTTTTTGCTAAAGCTGGATCTAAGGTGAAATTGATTGATGCGGACCCAAATCAACCACTTGTGACATGGATGAAAAGATCCATAGATACAATGCCAAATAATATAGAAGTTTCTGGAAATATTACAGAACAGAATATTGTTTCATGTATTGATGACGCTGTAGAACGGTTCCCATTTGTTATAGTTGATCTTGAAGGTTCTGCCAATCTTGCGGCTTCTTTTGCTATAGGAAGGGCTGATTTAGTTTTAGTTCCTATGAGAAGAAAACAACTTGATGGAGACCAAATAGGAAAGATTATCACTTTAATAAAACAACAGAGTCAGTTCTTTAAAAGGGAAATAGCTTTCCGTATTGTTTTTTCAATGACAAATACCTTAAATAGTCGTGAAGCACAGCATATAGAGAGAACGCTGAAGAAAGCTAATATTCCTATTTTACCAGCTTCATTAACTGAAAGAGGAGCTTATAGTGCTCTTTTTCAAATCGGAGGATCACTTTTTGATTTATCATCCTCTGATGTAAATAATCCTCAAGCAGCACAAGAAAATGCAACAGTTTTTGCTAATGCTGTTGTGAAAATATTGGATGATGCGAATTTATTAAAGGATAGAGTAGCATGACCAAAAGGGCTGAGATTTCATTGCCAAATTTTGAAAATTTACAACCATTTACAAAAGCACAAAGAGTAAATGAACAAGATCTGAATAGGATAGGTCAACAAAATGGTTTTACGACGCGTCATAGCTTAGAAATAAAACAGAGTAATGGGAGTGGGCGTAGACAGCGTAGTTTAAAGACAGCAAGGTTAACGCTTGCACTTGAACCGACAGTGAAAGATAATTTTTGGTCTTTGGCTGATGAACTTAATGAAGATGGTGGTGATTTTCTTAATCGTCTTATTGAAACTTATGTAGATAGCAAGTGCACGCAAAATAAATAATAATTGTTTATTTATCAAATAATTACAAAAGTGCTACATATCATGAGTTTAAAAGGACTTTCTATGTCAATGAGAGGTTTTTCACCTCTCAAACTCTCCGAACCGCTCACCAAAATCATGAAGTCGTTTCCGCTTTTAAAGAAGGGACTAACAAACCTAGGTTCTTAAGGTCAAGGAAACCCCTACGGGGCGCTTATCAGCGTCCTTGACTTAAAGACACCTAAACGGTTTGTTTTGTCCTTCTTACGCGGCTCCGAAATCATGATAATAAGGGGAGAGCTTATAAGGGCATTTAAATAGAAAAAAGTTGATAA
>NZ_JH725085.1:0-1316 GCF_000278255.1 Bartonella melophagi K-2C | reverse complement strand
GTTTTGTCCTTCTTACGCGGCTCCGAAATCATGATAATAAGGGGAGAGCTTATAAGGGCATTTAAATAGAAAAAAGTTGATAAAAATATAAGGTTCATAGAAAAAAATGCTTCAGAAAATAATGATCGTCTATGAAAAGAGGCAAAAATCATTTCTGTTTCCATATTTTACTAGGTTTTTAATTGAACGATAAGACGTATTAGTTAACTGCCTAACTTGGTTAATGAATTTATCACAAAATACGTATACTTATTCAAAAGGAAAAAATATTAATTTTTATTTTACTATTCCTAAAAATACAGCTAAACAGCGTTCAATTTGTATCATTTCATCTGTATGAATATAGCCGAAAGTTGAACTAATTTTATCACATCGTACCGTCATAATTTTATCAATCATCACTTGTGAAGGTTTTAGCAGACCATTTTCGCTACTTGGCTGAATAGTAATGCGCAGTAGTGGAGCAGCAATAAGTGTGCTTGTAATTGGTAAGACTGTGATGCTGGTATGCTCACTAAATTGATTAGCTTGAATTACTAGTGCGGGCCTTGGTTTGCCAAAATCGCCTTGCATAGCTACTGTTATAAGAGAACCTCTCATTATTATGTCCAGCCATCAATATCCATTAAGGATTGCTCCATAAATAATTGCATAGATGCATTATCTTTATCTGTCTTTGCTACTAAGCGACATTGGCGACGGCATTCTTCAGCAAAGTCCGGTTGACGTATATCTGGCACCCAAATTTGCATTAAACGCAATCCGGCTTTTCTTTGTGCATTGCGATATTTTTGAACGCGTTCATTAACATGCATTGTAGCCATAGTATAACCTCCACTATGTTTCATGTAACGTATAACACGAAAAAGAGTTACATGAAACGAAATTTCTAACAATTTTTAGAAAATTTCAAATTTTTTATGAATAAAAAAGTTTATTATAAAGACCTTTTTACACTTCTCAATATCCCCCGGCCAGTAGTGAGTGTTTTCACATTGGTATTCCTGGAGTTTAAAAACACTAAGTTTAAATCAACTTTTTTGCAAAGATAGTTTTTTAGTGAGAGGTTTTTCACCTCTCAAACTCTCCGAACCGCTCACCAAAATCATGAAGTCGTTTCCGCGTTTAGAGAAGGGACTAACAAACCTAGGTTCTTAAGGTCAAGGAAACCCCTATGGGGCGCTTAACAGCGTTCTTGACTTAAAGACTCCTAAACGGTTTGTTTTGTCCTTCTTACGCGGCTCCGAAATCATGATAATAAGGGGAGAGCTTATAAGGGCATTTAAATAGAAAAAAGTTGATAAAAATATAAGGTT
>NZ_JH725084.1:118758-242466 GCF_000278255.1 Bartonella melophagi K-2C | reverse complement strand
TTTTTGGATGGACCGAAGATGACATGGCATCTCTCTACACAAAAACTGCTGATAGAAAACGACTCGCTATAGAAGCAATTAAAAAGCTTCAAAAAAGTTAGTGTTATGAACCCTAGTCTTAAAAACAAACTAAAAGCTATCAAAATCAGTGATGAAATCAAAGCGACATTTGAGTAGTATCAGAAACCAGAGGACGAATAGATGGTTGTGCCCGTTGCATTGCTTGCCATAAATTATAGTTTGTTTGCATATCTAACCAAAACTTCGCTTTACTAAAACCCGCTAATTCTAATTTAACTGCAAGCTCGGTGCTCATAGAAACATGTCCATTAATAACTCTTGATAGAGAAGCTCTTGTCACATGGAGATGGTCGGCTAATTTTTGTATTGTTATCTCCATTTCTTCCAAAAAAGCTACTTTTAGAACTTCACCTGGATGTGCAGGATTATGCATCATTGTTTTACTTCCTTTCATCAATGGTAATCTTGATAATCAACAAGTTCAACATCTGTTCCGATAAAACGAAAGGTAATGCGCCAATTGCCGTTAACCCATATGGAATAGTAGCCCGCAAATTCACCTTTAAGAGAGTGCATTTTAAAAGCAGGTGCTTTCAGCATTTCAGGGCACGTAGCACTTGTTAAAGCCGTTAAAATAATACGTAACTTTTTTGTGTGAGCTGCTTGAATAGCTTTTGTGGAGCCCGTTGTGTAAAATAATTTTAAGCCTTTATGCTTGAAGCTCACAATTGCCATTACCATTCCTTATCGTATACTATAACTATACGACTACTAATAATAAAAGTCAACTATCATGTTGGCAAATCTGATTCCATATTGAGAAAAAATGAACAAGAATAAATGATAAAAAACTTCAAAAAGGTGCGGGATAACACATAAAAAACTTAATAGAATCAATGGAATCAAAAATCCCTTACCTTTACATAACCCATTGATTTTATTGATATTTGGCTGGGGTACCTGGATTCGAACCAGGGAGTGCCGGTACCAAAAACCGGTGCCTTACCGCTTGGCTATACCCCAAAAAAAAGAAAACTATTACACTATGCTCGCGCCTTATACCGATTCTTGTAATTGTACGCAATATCTGAAAGCTAAAGCTTTCATTTTTCTTCTTATAAAAGCTTTCTAATCATTACAATAACACAAATCAATACACCACAAATATTAAAAGAACTATATCAAAAAAATCTATACGTTTATTCTCTTGATCAAATAATTTTAGTTCACATTATAAGCTGTTATAGCTTTTTATCATAAATATTACCATTTCACAGAGTAAACTTAATCCAAATATCTTCTTGAAAAATGCTAAAATTATTGAATAACGGTAACTAAACAATACTCAGCGATACAGTAATTATATAAACTTTTCGTGTAAAAAACAGTACTTTTTTATTTTAGTTATTCTCTTATAGATAAATATTATCACAGCTAGGTTTAGAAAATTTAATAAAAGATCACGTGCTATCACTAAAACAAACTTCTCACATGTAACAATACACTTTACTCCTAACTATAAATAATTGCTTTTCATAAATCATCCCCCTTCTAAGATATTGAAATACACTCAGAAAACTTCAATGATAAAAATCTCTAAAACATATGGTATAAAAAATTGGAACTTTGTGTATTAGTTGGATCCATCGTGGATGGGGGGAGCAAAACAAACAAAAACTAAATGAGTGGTATTAATGAAGTAATAGTAACTAATAAATATTACCCTCTTAGAGCTTCTATTCCACCATGAGTGCTATATAGTCATAAATTGTAAAACGTTTTTACAAAAAATTCTCTTCCAATTTCATATTCTACAGAGAAATTCCAATCACATAACACAAATAAATACTTATTTATAAGATCATAAATAACTCTACACAACATTCATTTTCGGTAGTTATTAGTAAATTTACAGAAGTAGTAATCAATGTGTTTTTGTTTCTTTAATATATTCACCTATTATTTTACAGGTAAAGAAACATCACTATCAACATTCAATAAAAATTCTATATTCTAATTTACGCATTATAAGATACGGTATGTATGCATAACATGATAACGTGCTATTGTACCTTAAGCTTTCTCATAAAATACATCAAAAGTAATACTATCTTCCATATACATAACTCAAACAAGGCACCTTAAGAAAATTTTTTTCTACCTTTAGCAACGTATTAAAATATTATCCCAATATACCAAAGCCATCAAAGTAAAGAATAATATCTTTAGATTTTTATACCTTTTGGGCAATTGCTGCTTGTGCTGCAGCTAAACGTGCAATTGGTACCCGAAAAGGTGAACACGAAACATAATCTAAGTTATTTTCCTCACACAAAGCGATAGAATCAGGATCTCCTCCATGTTCACCACAAATACCTAATTTAATTTTTGTACGCTGAGAACGCCCACGCTGTGCAGCAATAGCGATAAGTTCCCCTACTCCATCACGGTCAATTGACACGAAAGGATCTTGTTCCAAAATTCTTTTTTGAGAATAAGTTGCTAAGAAAGGAGCTGCATCATCACGTGAAATACCAAAAGTAGTTTGTGTCAAATCGTTTGTTCCAAACGAAAAAAACTCTGCAGTTTCAGCAATCTCACCTGCACGAAGAGCAGCTCTTGGTAGTTCAATCATAGTTCCAACTATATACTGAATTTCCCTTCCCTTTTCTCTCATTACTGTACTAGCTACATCGTCAATACAGGTTTTCACAAAATCCAATTCAGATTTAAGTGCAACAAGCGGTATCATAATTTCAAGCATAACAGGAGATCCAGACTTTTGAGCAGCATCTGCCGCTGCTTCAAAAATTGCTCGTGCCTGCATTTTAGCGATTTCAGGGTAAGTAATGATCAAACGACATCCCCGTAACCCAAGCATAGGGTTAAATTCATGTAGTTGCTGTGCCCGTTCGGAAATAATTTCAGCAGGAATTCCCATAGCCATTGCAACATCAAGAATTTCTGCGTCCGTTTTTGGTAAAAACTCATGTAAAGGAGGATCCAAAAAACGGATAGTGACAGGCAAACCAGACATAATTTCAAACAATTCTGTAAAATCTGACCGTTGCATTGGCAAAAGCTTATCCAATGCTTTACGGCGTCCATCTTGATCATTGCTTAAAATCATTTCACGCATAGCAACAATACGTTCACCAGCAAAAAACATATGCTCGGTACGACAAAGACCAATACCTTCAGCTCCAAAAGAACGCCCCATACGTGCATCAGATGGTGTTTCTGCATTGACGCGAATTTTCATACGCCGTATTTTATCAGCCCATTCCATTAATTGAGCAAAGTCTCCACAAAGCTCAGGCTGCAACATTGCAACCTTCCCTTTAAGAATCTCTCCACTTGCACCATCAATTGTAATGACATCTCCTTTTTGAAAAGTCTCTCCTGAAATAATCATTGTGTTTGTGCTATAATCAATTCGTACACTACCTGCACCAGAAATACAGGGCTTTCCCATACCACGTGCTACAACAGCAGCGTGACTTGTCATGCCACCGCGTGTTGTTAAAATTCCTTCTGCAGCGTGCATACCATGAATGTCTTCTGGGCTTGTCTCTACGCGCACCAAAATAACCTTGCGGCCTTCTTTTGATGCTGCTTCTGCCTCTTCTGAAGTAAAAACAATCTCACCAGTTGCTGCACCCGGAGAAGCAGGTAAACCACGTGCTACAACAAAACGGGCCGCCTTGGGATCAAGAGTCGGATGTAAAAGTTGATCAAGCGATTTTGGCTCAATTCGCATCACCGCCTCTTCACGACTGATTAACCCCTCCTTAACCATTTGTACTGCCATTTTTAAGGCTGCATGTGCCGTTCGCTTTCCTGAGCGGGTTTGTAAAATCCATAATTTACCCTTTTCAATTGTAAATTCAAGATCTTGCATATCACGGTAATGCTTTTCAAGTTTTTGGGCAATTTGACAAAACTTTAAAAAAGCTTCTGGCATAATTTTTTCTAACGACGGCTTACTTGAACCAGCAGCAATCCGTGCAACCTCAGTGATATTTTGTGGAGTACGAATGCCTGCCACAACATCCTCACCCTGCGCATTGACTAAAAATTCACCGTAAAGTTCTTTTTCCCCTGTCGATGGATTGCGTGTAAACGCAACACCTGTTGCAGAATCTTCTCCCATATTACCAAAGACCATAGCTTGCACATTAACTGCCGTTCCCCAATTTTCAGGAATATTGTGCAAACGACGATAAGTGATTGCGCGAGTAGTCATCCAACTTGAAAAAACTGCACCAATTGCACCCCACAGTTGCTCTTCAGGATCTTGCGGAAAAGGCTCACCTAACTTTTCTTCAACATATGCTTTGTAAGAAATAATAACATTTTTCCAATCAGTGGCTGTCATTTTTGTATCGACATCATAACCGTTGGATACTTTTACCTCATCAAGAATCTCTTCAAAGCACGAATGATCCAAACCTAAAACAACATTGGAATACATTTGGATAAAACGGCGATAACTGTCATAAGCAAAGCGTTCATTACTAGTCTGCAAAGCGATTGCTTTCACTGTCTCATCATTCATACCAAGATTAAGAATTGTATCCATCATTCCTGGCATAGAAGTCCGAGCCCCAGAACGAACAGAAAGTAACAGTGGTGTGCTTTTACTACCAAATTCGCGGCCTGTTTGTTCACCAATGCGTTTGAGTGCCTGCTTGACAGCTCCTTGCAATTCCTCTGGATATGCCTTGTTATGCGTATAATAAAAGTTACAAACTTCTGTCGTAATAGTGAATCCGGGAGGAACAGGTAAGCCAAGCTTGCTCATTTCTGCTAAATTAGCTCCTTTGCCGCCAAGGAGATTACGCTCATTTGTGCTTCCCTCTGCGTTACCATCACCAAAACTATAAACCCATTTTATCACTGTACAAGTTCTCCCATTATCAACATTAAAGTATCATTTGACTTAAGCTAACTATCCAAATGAATCATCCTATCCCAAATTAGCTTAACCAAATAAAACGTTGTTTCATAAACGCACGAAAGTAACCCTTTGTAGAAAGAAGGAGAACCGCCATAATTATCAATTGCTTATTTTCTTAGTAGAATGGTGTGTTCAAAGAAAACTATCAATAATTGAGAAAAAATCTTTCTCTGACATCAAACCTTCATACTTATTACCATTAATGAAAAAGGTAGGTGTTGCTGTAACACCAAATTCTTTCCCATGCTCAAAAGATGCATTCACTTCATCTAAAATAGACTGATTTTTTAGACAAGCTTCAAAGCTCTCATCTGTAAAACCAGCTAGTGAGCTAATCTTCTTCAATGGCGTTAAAGAATCCTCTACCCAAACCCACTCACTCTGTTTTTGAAATAAAACTTCTATCAAAGGAAAATAGCGATCTTCTGGTGCACAACGCGCCAACATAAAGCCTGCTGTTGCCCGAGGATCAAAAGCAAATTCCCGGAAAATAAGCTTTACTTTACCCGTTTTTATATATTTTTTCCGAATTTTGGGTAGCACATTATTATAAAAGTCAGCACAATGACCACAGGTAACTGAAGCATATTCAACAATAGTCACTGGTGCATTAATATCACCTTCAACTCTATCCTTACCCTCCTGAAGAAGCTTAACCATATCAACAGTTGCAACTGGTTTAACTTTACTAGCTAAAGCTGCAGTCGCATTAATCTGTGCAGTTATAGCCGAGATTAAAATAACCATGCAAAATAAAGAAGAACGATAGTTTAGCATAAAAAAACTTTTCTGTTATTATTAGATATGTAGAAATTCAGTGTTTTTATATATTAAAGATAATAGTAAAAATATACAAAAATGTTTTGATTTATTTATTATTTTTTTCTGCAAAAATGCAACATCCAAGCTCATAAAGCGATTGACGGAGGTTTTCATCTTCAACACATTGAAGCATTTTCTTCACGTGCTGTTTATCCTTTTCATTCGCAATTGGCTCTTCTCTTAACTGCTCAATAAGAGTTGAGACTTTCTTTTGTTCTATCTTAATACAGTCAATAGCGACATACCCAAAAAAAACATTAATTCGCTGAATTAATTCCTCTGTTTCATGGATCAATTTTAATGCAGTAAATCCTTCACATGCTATGACAAGTGTTGCAGGTTTAAAAATTTCATCTTGATTTGCACGACGTTTCCAAATAATTTTGAGTGGTATTGTGGATTCAGCAATATCATAACCTACAATTTGCGACCAGTGTTCTATAAGCGCCATATTAAGCCCCGTCCGCCTGCGTAAAATCGGATCAAGCATACTGGACACTGTTTTAGAAAGAGAATAAAAATGGGGCTTTTGGGGCGTCTTGCTCATTTCATATCAGATTATTACTAAATTATAACAATTTTTTCTTTGTATTTTATATCTTCCTATGATTGAAGACAATGATGCATGAAATTTCTTCGCGCCTTCTTTTCTGGTACGATCAAAATCATCGGCATTTGCCATGGCGTATTACCCCCAAAGAACAAATGGAAGGTATTCGTCCTGATCCTTATAAAGTTTGGCTATCTGAAATCATGCTTCAACAAACAACCGTTGAAACAGTTAAACCTTATTTTAAAAAATTTCTAAAGTTTTGGCCTAATCTTTCTTCTCTATCACAAGCATCACAAGATGATATTATGAAAGCGTGGGCTGGCCTTGGCTATTATTCGCGTGCACGCAACCTTAAAAATTGTGCTCATCAACTTGTTGAAAACTATAAAGGTGAATTCCCTCAATCTGTAAAAATATTACGTACTTTACCCGGTATCGGAGATTATACTGCAGCAGCTATTGCTGCAATTGCTTTTGAACACCCCGTGGCTGTTGTTGATGGTAACGTTGAACGCATTATAACCCGTTTATTTGCTATTACTTCAGTATTACCTAAAGCAAAATCTGAAATAAAAGAAAAAACTCAAAAAATTACTGATTTAAATCGTCCTGGTGACTTTGCACAAGCCATGATGGATTTAGGTGCAACAATTTGTACACCACGTAAACCATCTTGTTTACTCTGCCCTCTTCAAAATCTATGCAAAGCAAAGAAAATGCATACAACAGAAGCATTTCCAGTTAAAGCCCCTAAAAAAGCACGACCCTTTAAAACTGGCGTTGCTTTTGTAGTACTCAATAAAAATAAGCAAATTTACTTAGAAAAACAACAGAGTAACAGACTACTCAATGGAATGACCCAAATACCCAATCATATTGGAACAAACAGTAAAAATGAGCTCCAAAATGCACCTTTCCAAGCCAATTGGCAATTTAAAGGACAAGTTACACATATTTTTACTCATTTTTCTCTGAAACTTGATGTCTATTGTGCTGACAATATTAGCGAAACGAAACTCAAAAACGGCTGGTGGTGTGACATCCATAATCTTTCCAAAGAGGCGCTTCCTACCGTTATGAAAAAAGCCATTTCTGTAGCAATCCCCAACTCTTTTAAACTAAAATAGCTTTGCTTGCGTAAAAGCTTTAGTATTTAATTTAGTGCTAATTTATTGAGATTTGAAAGGCAAATAAATGTGATTTATTGCTCACATAATGCCAGTTTTTAACATTTGTGAACGGATTATCATTCTTAAATTATCAATTGATTTCAACTGACCATCTTCTTCATAATACCAAAATGTCCAACCATTACAACTTTGTGAAGCTTGAGCTTTTCTTCCCATCATATGAATAGAACCAGCTTCACCGCCATACATAATAGTACCGTCAGCTTTTACAATAGCAGATACTCGTTTTTTCCGGTCATAAAGAATCATTCCAGGATCTAACAAACCTGCCTCAAGTAAATTAGTAAATGCTACACGCGGTTCTGCTTTTTTATTTGCTAAAACTGTTAATTCCGACTCAGCTAGAGGCTTAATCATAGCAATTCTTTCATGCGCTGCATCAATGTAGCTCTGCTCGCGCTCAATACCCACAAAATTACGCCCTAAAAGTTTGGCAACAGCTCCTGTCGTTCCCGAACCAAAAAACGGATCAAGAATAATATCACCTGGCTTGCTAGAAGCCATAATAATACGTGCTAATAATGTTTGCGGCTTTTGTGTTGGATGTAATTTACGCCCTATTTCATCTTTTAAACGCTCACTGCCTGTACAAAGAGGAAAAAGCCAATCTGAACGCATTTGTACATCTTCATTGGCAGCCTTTAATGCCTTATAATTAAATGTATATTTCTTATCTTTTTGATCACGCGCAGCCCAAATAAGAGTCTCATGGGCATTTTGAAAGCGACGCCCACGAAAATTAGGCATAGGATTATTTTTGCGCCAAATGATATCATTGAGTAACCAAAAACCTAAATCCTGTAATGCCGTACCAACCCGGAAAATATTATGATAAGATCCTATAACCCAAAGTGTTCCATTGGGTTTTAATACGCGACGGCAAGCCAATAACCATGCACGTGTAAAAGCATCATAAGCAGCAAAATTTTCAAATTGATCCCATGCATCATTAACCGCATCAACACGTGAATGATCTGGACGATATAATGTATTTTCTAACTGCAAATTATAAGGTGGATCTGCAAAAATCATATCAACCGAATGCTTAGGAAGCTTTTCCAGCATTGCAACACAATCACCCTTGAGGATTTTATTGCACCACTGTGTCTGTAAAGACGTACAAACCAGATCTTTTTGAAACCGAACAACTGTCATAAAATATTCAACAATACGAGCTGAGACTATCCTATAGCCAAAATGATTTACGGATTTGACATTATGCCTTATATTTACAAAATAGAGTAAAAGGATCGTTAAACTATTTTAAAACTAATTGCCTTTTTTCTTTAAAATCGGGTAAAATAATTTCATATCTATTAACTTTTATTTTCCTTTTCTTCAGTGCATAGTTTAGACATTTCTTACCTTATTAAGTTAATAGGGCGTGCCTTTCAAAATATACTTTTATAAAAAAGGATCCCTTTATATCGTTTTATTGCAAACTTTTAAGCCATAAATAAGGAATATCTTATGCCTCAAATCGACCTTATTATTTTTGATTGTGATGGAGTTTTGGTAGATTCTGAATATCTAGCAGCGGAAATTGGTGCGCAATTATTGACAGAAGCAGGATTTGGAATATCACCTGAAGAATTAAGTAAACGCTACGCAGGGCTTATTTTTCGTGATATTCTTCAAAAAGTCGAACAGGAAACAAAAAAGCCAATTTCCGCTCGCCTTATAGATCAAATGTCAAACCTTTTTCGTGCACAAATAACAACTAAATTACGTGCCATTGACGGTATAAGAAAAGCAATAGAAACTATTAAACTTCGATACCCCTATTGTATTTGCTCTAATGCAATGAGCGCAGATATAAAACAGATGCTCATTGCCGTTAATCTTTATGATCTTTTTGAAAACAAAATATTTTCTGCACTCGAAGTTGGAACTCAAAAACCAAAACCTGCACCCGATATTTTTCTTTTCGCTGCACAAAAATTATGTGTACAACCACAAAATGTTATTGTTATAGAAGATTCTATTCATGGCGTACATGCAGCAAAAGCAGCGGGAATGCGCGTTGTTGGCTTTACGGGAGGATCGCACAGTTATCTTAGCCACTCCAATGCTCTCACAGATGCTGGAGCTGAAACAGTGATTACTAAACATACACATTTACCCGAAGTTTTAGAAGCAATGGCAATATGGCAAGATTTATAATATAAAGATATCTTCGGGAAGAATTATCGTGATTTTTTCTTCAGTTTTAAAGAACGAGATAAGGTTACATAAATCACCGTTAATAAAAAGCACAAATAGATACTTTGTTTATAAACTAGCATATTCTTTAATATTCAATATTTTATATTAGAACCTGATTTTATATTAACATCTGAAATTTTTAGCGCAATTTTTCTCGTTTTGCACAAAAATGAGCAACCGCACTTTCATTCACTTGATAATTTAAATATTATTAAAAAGTAAAATATAAAAATTTCTTATTTGCCCAAAATAAATGAAAGCGAAGACTTATGAAATATATCAGTACAAGAGGCAAAGCTCCTACTTTAAACTTTACTGACACAATTATGACGGGTCTAGCTAGTGATGGTGGTCTTTATCTTCCAGAAAAATTCCCTCAATTTTCACCTGATGCATTACGAGCGCTACGTGGACAATCTTATGCTACAATTGCTAAAATCATTCTTTGGCCTTTTATAGACAATGAGATTGAGCGCACAACTTTTGAAAATATAATTACTGAATCTTATACTGTTTTTCGTCATCCAGCAATCTGTCCATTGCAGCAAACCGGTCCCAATGAATTTATCCTTGAACTTTTCCACGGTCCTACTTTGGCATTTAAAGATATCGCAATGCAATTTCTTGCTAGACTAATGGATTACATCCTGACTAAAAAAAATAAACGTGCAACAATTATTGGTGCCACATCAGGTGATACAGGCGGTGCTGCAATCCAAGCCTTCACTGGGAGAGAGAACTCAGATATTTTTATTTTATTTCCTAAAGGGCACATATCATCAGTTCAGCAACGGCAAATAACCACTAATCACAGTGCTAATGTTCATGCTATAGCTATTCAAGGCAATTTTGATGACTGCCAAGCACTCGTTAAAGCAATGTTTAATGATCATAATTTTCGTCAAAAAATAGCGCTCTCAGGAATCAACTCTATAAACTGGGCGCGTATCATGGCGCAAATTGTTTATTATTTCTCATCTGCACTTTCCCTTGGGGCACCCGATAGATCTGTTTCATTTACCGTTCCCACTGGAAACTTTGGTGATATTTTTGCAGGTTATGTTGCTGCTCGTATGGGGCTACCTATTACTCAATTGGTTATAGCAACAAATGATAACGATATTCTTCATCGTGCATTAACCAGTGGTACTTACGAAATACGTCCTACAATACATACCACATCTCCTTCGATGGACATTCAAGTCTCTTCCAACTTTGAACGCTTATTATTTGAAAGTTGCAATCGTGATTCAATATGGATTTGCAATGCAATGGAAAATTTGAACCAATCAGGCTGGTTTAACCTTGATAAAAAGCAACTTAAAAATATTTGCACTTTGTTTTCTGCTGGGAAAAGTAGTGTAACTGAAACAACACAAACAATTAATAGTGTTTATAAAGAAAGTGGTTATCTGGTTGACCCACACACAGCAGTTGCACTGAAAGTAGCCCGAGAAAAGAAGCAATCACCTATTCCAATGATCGTCCTTGCTACTGCTCACCCTGCTAAATTTCCTGATGCTATCCAAGGCGCTTGTGGTATTAATGCACCATGGCCATCTTGTCTAAATGATTTAATGCAGCGCGAAGAGCACTTTACAAGTCTTGCTAATGATGAAAAAATAGTCAAAGATTATATCTCTTTAAAATCGCGTACATCGCATTAGATGTTAACTGCGTCTATCCAAATCAAAAAATATGTAATGTCCTTATAATTGGGCATGTAGTTTGTTTAACGGAGTCATAAAGCATGGGTGTAGATATCAGCCGCCTTAGTAATGGTTTGACTATTGCCACGCATACAATGCAACAAATTGACAGTGTCGCACTTGGAATATGGGTTAAAGTTGGCTCACGTAACGAAACTTTTACACAACACGGCATTGCTCATCTCCTTGAACATATGGCCTTTAAAGGAACTGAAAACCGTACAGCCTTTAAAATTGCAGCCGACATTGAAGATGTTGGAGGGGAAATTAATGCCCATACCAGTATTGAAACAACTGCCTATTTTGCACGTGTACTTAAAGACGATATCCCGCTGGCTATCGATATTCTATCTGATATCATGATATGCTCAAAATTTGATGAAAACGAATTAGAGCGAGAAAAACAAGTGATTATTCAGGAAATTGGTGCTACCTATGATGTTCCGGATGATATTGTTTTTGATCATTTTACTGAAACAGCCTTTCGCCATCAGTCTCTTGGTCGCTCTATTTTAGGAACACCAAAGACAGTCCAATCATTTACGTCTGCTGATTTACATAGTTTTATGAATAAACACTACAGCGCAGATCGCATGATTGTAGTGGCTGCAGGAGCTGTGAATCATGAAAGCTTTTTGCGTGAAGTTGAAAGCCGTCTTAGTACTTTTCGCTCTCATTCAACAACCTCTTTTACCAACCTTGCCAATTATATCGGTGGTGACTTTCGTGAATACCGTGATTTAATGGATACACAAGTTGTTCTTGGTTTTGAAGGGCGCCCATATCATGCACGTGATTTCTATACAGCTCAGATTCTTTCAATTATTCTTGGAGGAGGCATGTCATCACGCTTATTTCAAGAAGTTAGAGAAAAACGTGGATTATGTTACTCTATTTATTCTTTTCACTGGGGGTTTTCAGATACTGGACTTTTTGGTATCCATGCTGCTACCGGACAAGAAGGGCTAGAAGCACTTTTGCCTGTCATTCTCGGTGAACTTTCTAAAGCGAGTAAAAATATTCACGAAAGCGAACTTCAACGAGCGCGGGCACAATATCGTGCCAATTTCACAATATCACAAGAAAACCCATCTAGCCAAGCGCATCTTATTGCCCGCCAAATGCTTCTTTATGATCGACCAATTCCAATATCTGAAATGATTGAACGTTTAGAGCTTATTACCCCAAAACGACTAACTGAACTTGCTACCCACCTTTTTACCAATTCAAAACCAACACTAGCAGCTATTGGTCCTGTTGGTCAGCTTATAAACTTTGATGATTTAACATCAACTCTTTTGTCTAATATAACCGCTCCTTCTGAACGTAAATAAACTAAACAGAATCCTTTCCAAAACTTCAACTCATCACCTTTGTAATGAATAAAGCGATTATATAAGTAGCTAATATTAACACCATCTACGCATTTTTGATTATAAAATCACCACAAGAGTTTTACTCATTAAATAAGTTTTGGAAAGATGAATTAAAAAAGCGTGTAAAGCTACTCAATCAACGCTTCATGTGATAGAAAATCAATAAGCAAAGGTATATTAGTGAATATCTTGAAAATCCATAGCTTAAGCTTGTCTTTTTAAAACATAAACACTAGTTTTAAGCCTCGTTTATAAGAATAGATATCTGGTTTATCTTTGTATAAAATATTCTTTTTTAAAGAAAATGATAGCTACTTCTTATAAAAATAAATCTTAAAAGATGAATGTATTTTCCCGAAAATATAATCTAAAATTAAACAGTGTAAAATACTGAGAGTGAGACATTGTGAAAAGTTTGCATCAGATAACCAATATTATCATTGTTATAATCATTAGCTTTTTTGTTCAACTTACATCAGCGCAAGCCATTGAACCAATTAAAATTTCTCCTCAAGATACGGCTATTGATCTATCAAAAGCAATCGAAATTCACCACACAAACAATCCCATCTTTCAAACAAGTACTGCACCAGGACCAGATGGTATTATATGGCGTATTGAAGTACGGGCTAACAATGAAAATTTTTCTGGAAGCTGGGCAGTATTTGCCCTTGCAAACTCAACAGATGAACAAATCGACCGCCTCATTGTTGCACCTCATTATCGTATAGCTAATTCAGGTCTTTTTTGGCCAGATCTTGGATCAACGCGTATTCAATCTATCACTCCAAATGAAGGTTTTTCTCTTGACCGTCAAGCTAGTACAAATTCTGATATTTTTCGTATTACACTCAACCCTGGTGCTGTCATTACATTTGTCGCAGAACTTAACTCTGCGAATCTGCCCAAAATCTATTTATGGAAACCTGAAGCTTATAAAGATACAATCAATTCCTATACGCTCTATCATGGTATCCTCCTTGGTATATCGGGTCTTTTAGCACTCTTACTAACCGTTCTATTCGTTGTTCGTGGAACAGGTCTCTTTCCTGCAACAGCTGCTGTTGCTTGGGCAATTCTTTTCTATATTGGTATTGACTTCAATTTTTTGAATAAACTCTTTGCAATTACACCAACAATAGAGCCAATTTGGCGTGCTAGTACAGAAATTGCACTTGCAGCAACACTTTTCATTTTCCTTTTTACTTATTTATGTCTGAACCGCTGGCATTATCATTTTAGCTACGGAGCAATCATATGGATTATAGCTCTTTGTGGCTTGGGAACATTTGCTATTTATGATCCGACCAGAGCTGCTGGTATCGCACGTGTATCATTTGGTCTTACCACTATACTTGGTATTATCTTAATCAGTTATTTTTCAATCCGCCGCTATGATCGTGCAATTATGCTTATCCCAACATGGTTGCTCATCAGCTTCTGGTCTATTGGAGCTTTTGCCTGCATAGAAGGATATTTAGATAATGATATTATTCAGCCAGCTCTAGCAGGAGGGTTGGTGCTTATTGTTCTTCTTATTAGCTTTACCATTATGCAACAAACTTTTTCCCATGATGCTTTCTATGAAGGAATCTTTTCTGACCTTGAACAACAAGCGCTTGCAGCAAAAGGAGCTGGAAATATCATTTGGGATTGGGATGTTGAGCGTGATCGTATTGTTGTTCATCCAGATATGACGCCCCTCTTTGGTACTGAAGCACACAAACTTAATGGTACTATGAATGACTGGATTTCAGCCTTACATCATGATGACCGTGAACACTTTCACGCCATGCTAAACATCATTCTTAAAAAGAAAAAAGGGCGTATTGACCAAATTTTTAGACTTTCTTGCGGTGGTGGTCATTATCATTGGTTTTCACTTCGCGCGAGTCCAGCTATTGTTAAAAAAGATGGAAAAGTTACCCGTGTGATTGGAACCATTATCAATATTACCAACCACAAAAAAGCCGAAGAACGTTTACTACATAATGCAATTTATGACAACTTAACTGATCTTCCTAACAAACAAATTTTTTTGGACAGATTACAGCATTATATCTCTCTTGCTAAAGTAAATATAAAAATTAAACCAACTGTTTTGATGATTGATTTCGACAATTTCCGTCAAATCAATCACAAGTTAGGTGTAGCTGTTGGTGATACTGTACTCTTGATCATTGCACGACGTTTGAGCCGTCTTATTAATACTCAAGATACCTTAACTCGTCTTTTTGCAGATCGTTTTGCAATTATTTTACTCAGTGAAATTGAACCACAAAAAATTGCAGCATTTGTAAATCATCTGCACAAAACAATTTCAGCGCCTATTTCACTTGCAGAACAAGAAATATCGCTTTCAACATCAATTGGACTGGTTACATGGAATGAATGTAGATTAAATGCTAAAGATATTTTCCATGATAGTGAACTGGCAATGATCAAAGCAAAACAAATGGGTGGTAATGATATTGTACCTTTTCGCCCCAATTTTCGTACTTTAGGCCTTAAACATAACAACATTGAACATGATATTCATTCTGCCATAAAGCATAATGAAATAAAAATTCTCTACCATCCTATTTTTAATCTATCAGATGGACAAATTATAGGTTTTGAAGCGATCGTAGAATGGCATCATCCATGTCATGGAAATTTAAATGTCAATGATTTCATTAAAATTGTAGAAAGCGAACAGATCACTACAGATCTGGCACAATTTATCATTGATAATGCTATTGCTGATCTTATCAACATAAAAAAGAAATGCGTTCAACAACCTTTCTTCATTTCAATCAATTTACCAAGTGCAGAAATGATTCACCCTAATTTTATAAGTCAATTGCGCTCTACCCTTCTTCGCAATCCACTTAATAAAGGGCACTTGATGATAGAGGTATCAGAATTTGTTTTGAGAAAAAATCCTGAACAATCAGCTCATTTCCTTGAGCAGATTAAAGCATTAGGAATGAATCTAGCATTAGATCATTTTGGAACAGGCTATTCATCACTTGCTTATCTCGTTCGTTATCCATTTAACATGGTTAAATTAGACCGCTCATTTGTCTCTCTCGATTCACCTAAGAAAAAGCTTGTTCTTAAATCAATTATTAATATGGCTACTGATCTTAATTTACAGATTATTGCAGAAGGTGTTGAAGATGAAAAAGTGGCTCTCTTCTTGCGTCAAGAAGGTTGCAAATATATTCAAAGTACAATTATTACTAAACCAATCACCGCCGAGGAATTAATTATTCTTATTCAAAATCAATTTTCTTACAAAAATAAATCAGGCTAATAGGCTTTTATAAAACCCAGAGAAAATAGCAAATACGTTTATGCATGACCTATTTCAGAAACGAGATAAGTTGGATTAATGCCCATGCGGATAAAACTTTCATCGTACGTATTACTTAAATCACTTTCAAAAATAAAACTAGGCGATGCAGAACTGATCAACCAACCATTCGCAGAAATTTCTGTCTCAAGCTGCCCCGCTTTCCACCCAGCATAACCCAATGCTATCAACGCGTGTTGAGGACCTTGCTCACAACTGATTGCTTTTAATATATCAATAGTCGCAGTAAGATAAATTTTGTCTGTAACAGAAATGGTCGCTTCACAAGTGTAATCACCCGAATGAAGTACAAAACCACGAGAAGGATCAACAGGCCCACCATAGCGTACTGGAAACTTTTTTATTGATTCAGAAAGATAACTTTTTTTTGCTTGCTCGATCACTCCAAGCTGAAGTAAAAGCTCAGGAAAATCAATGCTGTGTAATTGATTGAGAATAATTCCCATAGCACCAGAATTAGAATGAGCACAAACATAAATAACAGAACGGACAAAGCGTTTATCTCTCATTCTGGGCATTGCTATGAGCAATTTTCCATTTAAAAATCCATCACGCTGCTTCATTAATTTGACATTTTCCATAATCTATATGTTAAACTTCAATTCAGGCAGTACAAGAAGAAAATAAAAACTAGATGAAAAAAATTCAAATATTTCTAAATTTACAAAGAATTTCAAATATCTTTTATAAAAAGTTTTTAATCATTTTTAGCTTAACATTCGTTCTTTTAAGCTCATCCAATTTCACCATTGCTGCTCAAAAAGAACAAGAATCACACCTTCTTGCGACGCCTTGGTATGAATCAGAAGGTGGCTGTGTGAGATTGGCACTCACCAAACCTTCCCCTTCTGGAATAAGAAACGGTTTTATTGAAGTTATGCTTAAACCAAAATGGAAAACCTATTGGCGCAATCCAGGAAACTCCGGTATGGCACCATTTTTTAACTTTAACCAACAAGTCTCTTATGAAATTTTTTATCCCATACCACAACTTTATGAAACAGAAAATGATTGGTCATTAGGTTATAAAAATAAAGTTGTACTACCATTTAGTGTTTCTGATTCAAATGAAAATCTTAGTGGCTCTTTAACTCTTGGACTGTGTGATGAAATCTGTATCCCTTTTACTGTTGACTTTGATTTTTCCTCATCCACTCAGAAAAATACACATCTCTCTCCATCTTTATTAAAGCACGCCCAAGCTGCTCTTCCCCATGCAATGGATAATGAATTTACAATAAGTGCTGAAAAAGATAAAAATACCTTATTTATAAAAATACAAAATAACAGCAAAATCAAAATTTTATCTCTCTTTTTAGATGGAGGAGATATGCAAATTGGACCAGCAAAAAAAGTAAGCGACCATGAAGAATATACACTCTTTAGCGCACCTATATATTTCACGCCAGACGAACTAAACCAAACAATTTTTTATGCAATTTCTTCTCAAAATCACGCCTTGAGTGGAACATTCATAATAAATACGCAATCAAATTCCACTGTCATTCCATAATACATTAGAAAGGCTATCTCATAAATTATGTAGAAAAATGTCTATTCTTGCGATATTCAGCAATTGCTTTACGCGCAAGAGCGTCTGCGCGTTCATTATCTGGGTGGCCAGCATGCCCTTTTATCCAATGCCATCTAACATCATGTCGAGAGCAAGCATTATCAAGAGCTTGCCATAATTCCACATTTTTAACAGGATCATTCGATGTAGTGCGCCAATCATTCTTCTTCCAACCTTTAAGCCACATAGATATTCCATTGCGCACATAGACTGAGTCTGTATAAAGATCAATTGAACAAGATTCTTTAAGGGCATTTAACGCGCAAATTGCTGCCATAAGTTCCATTTGATTATTCGTTGTATATTCTTTTCCACCATACAGTTCACGTTCACGACCATTCCAGCGTAAAATTGCCCCCCATCCCCCAGGCCCAGGATTTCCAGAGCAAGCACCATCTGTATAAATTTCAATGACTTTTTTTCGATTGAACATAAAATCTAAAAACCCAATTCAGTCAACGAATCCACACTACTAAAAAAACTAAGTTTATGCCAATATTCCAACGGATCCTTTTTAACAACAAAACTACCAGCAGGCGTATTAAACCAATCATAAAGGCGTGTCAGTAAAAAGCGCAAAGCTGCACCACGTATCAATAAAAGAATCGCGTTTAATTCTAAAGGTATTAATGGCCTAATTTTTTGATAACTTTCTAATAATCCACGTGCTTTGACAAGATTATAAGAATAATCGCTTTCAAAACACCAAGCATTCAAACAAATTGCTAAATCATAAGCAAAAAAATCATTACAAGCAAAATAGAAATCTATAATACCAGAAAGACAATGGTCCAAAAAAAACACATTATCATTAAATAAATCAGCGTGAATAACGCCTGTTGGTAAATATAATGGCCAGTTTTTTTCTAAAAATGCTAACTCTGTATCAATTTTTTGTCCAAATTTTTGCAATAAAGTATTTTCTTTTGTTTGGCAACTCGCCCACAATACTCTCAAATCTACAATAGAAAGAGTATTTTTGCGGTTGGGTACAAAATCTTGTCCAGCTAAATGCAACTGTGCCAAACCAGTACCTACTTCACAACAATGATATACATTAGGCTTACGCACCCATGTCCCTTCCACAAAGGTAACAATAACAGCAGGGCGCTCTGCTAACTTACCAATTATTGCGCCATCATTCTGAAGAACTGGCTGAGGACAAGGAATCCCACGCTGATGTAAATGCTGCATAAGACTACAAAAAAAGGGTAAATCACTTTTTGAAACGCGTTTTTCATAAAGTGTTAAAATAAACCTTCCTTTTGTTGTATGAAGTATAAAATTTGAGTTTTCGATACCTTCTGCTATTCCCTGGTAAGATAGAAGACAACCTATTGAATAACGCGTTAAAAATTCTTCCAAATCGCTCTGATGTACGTCAGTATGAACTGCCATTATTTTGCTTTCGTTTTAAGCACTAGTAATATTATAATTTCTATTTGTTAGTATTTTTAGCATAACCATTAACAAAAGCCATATCTTGAGGGGTTAAAACAACATCACGCAACTCGCGAGTGACCAAAAATGTCTCTGTCTCTAACGCAGTTTCAGCCAATTCTATTTTGACATTATAACGCTTATGAAAAGCTGTAATAATTTCATCGACAATAATTTCAGGAGCAGATGCCCCAGCTGAAAGACTAACAACTGAAAGAGCACCCAAATTATCAAAATCAATTTCATCAGCACATTGAACTAAAATAGATCGCTGTGCACCAAACCTTTCAGCAACCTCTACCAAACGCCGCGAATTAGATGAGTTTGGTGCACCAACAATCAAAAATAAATCACTCCCCAACGCCGCTGCCTTAACAGCTTCTTGTCGATTGGTCGTAGCATAACAAATTGACTCGGCAGCCGGTGTTTCTAACGCAGGAAAACGTTTCTGCAAAACATCTAAAATCTCAGCTGTATTTTCAACAGAAAGCGTTGTTTGTGTCACAAATCCCAATTTATTTGGATTTTCTGTTTGATAACGCCAAGCATCTTCTACTGTTTCAATTAATGTAACAGCTCCTTTTTCAAGCTGCCCCATTGTTCCTATCACCTCAGGATGGCCAGAATGACCAATTAATATGACATGACGACCATAACGTTGATGCCGTATCGCTTGCTTATGAACCTTAGAAACCAATGGACATGTTGCATCGATATAGAATAAATTATAATGATGTGCCTCCTCTGGTACAGATTTTGGCGCACCATGAGCAGAAAACACCACGGGTTGATTGCGATGTTCTTCTGGAATTTCATGAAGTTCTTCAATAAAAATGGCTCCACGCTGTTGTAATCCTTCAACCACATAGCGGTTATGCACAATTTCATGACGAACATACACTGGAGCACCATATTTTTTTAATGCAAGAACAACAATTTGAATAGCACGATCAACCCCAGCACAAAAACCGCGCGGACTACAAAGGCGTATTGTCAAAGGGGGGAGTAAGCACATAATTCATCCTTCATTTTTATGACTTTCCCCATGTATCCAAACACACTGTTGTTAGACACTATACAAGAAATGTATAGAGAAAAACTAAAATATCACCCTTTTTATATAAAGAGTTGCACCTATAGGACATTATTATTCTATCGATGCGAATTAATTTTTGCTCTTCAGCTTAAATCACATTAAAGGAATAATAAAATACAAAATACGATTTTCAATTAAAAGAATTCCAAATATAGCGGCTAAATAAAATAATGAAAAGAAAAACACTTTCTTTGCCATAGAAATGGTTTCATCACGTGTATCAGCTTTCCATAAACGATAAGAAAGATAAATAAAAGTAACACTCAAAATTGCTGAACAAATACCATAAGTAACACCTGCAAGACCTATAATATAAGGCCCAACGGCGCATAACGCCATAATCACAGTATAAACTAAAATTTGCTTCTTGGTTGAATATTCACCTCGTACATTAGGCATTATAGGAATACCTGCTGCATCATAATCAATAGATGAAAATAAAGAAAGAGCCCAAAAATGCGGTGGAGTCCACATAAAAATAATCAAAAATAATAAGAAACTTTCAATACTTATTGCCCCTGTCGCAGCTGCCCACCCAATCATTGGTGGAAAAGCTCCAGCTGCACCACCAATAACAATATTTTGTGGTGTTATACGTTTTAACCAAATCGTATAAATAACAACATAAAAGAAAATTGTGAAAGCAAGAAAAATCGCTGAAAACCAATTAATAAAAATTCCCATAACTGAAACCGAAAGCACAGAAAGAGCCAAACCAAAAACAAATGCTTTCTTACGGCTAATTTTACCAGTAGGAATAGGGCGCTTTTTCGTGCGTTTCATTACTGCATCAATATCAGCATCATACCACATATTAAGTGCCCCCGCACCCCCCCCCCCCACAGCAATACATAAAATTGCTAACACACCATGAAGTGGATTTACAGTAACAGGTGACACCATCAGCCCAACCAGAGCCGTAAACACAACAAGTGACATAACTCGGGGTTTCAATAATGTAATATAATCATAAAGATTGGTTTTCGGCGGAATTGACTGACTATTTTTAGCTGATAATTCTTCTAAAATACACATTCCACTAAAGAACCTTTTCTATCAGTATCACTCACAAAAAAATACTATTTAATATATGGAAATGATCCATTAATATTATAGCATTTTCGAGACCATATAATATCTATCTTATTTATATGTACTTTCAAAACAGATAGAAATACTTACATCAATTCCAATCAATATCATCCTTTATATAAAATAAGGCATAACAAAAAATAAATAGACTTTACTAAATGCCACAAGATAGTGCTAGAAAATTCTAGCTTTCATGAAATATTATTTTTATTTTGTACTTCTGTTCCATTTATATGAAATATGCATAAACACATCCAGAAAAGAATTGGTTTTGTGTTACACTTTTAAGACAAGGATTTACTTTTCATAAAAACCTATGCACAATAACATAATAATGATTTGGGCAGGGTTTTCCATGACACTTTATGAATTTCTTAAAAAAAACTCCTTTTGCATTATTATTTATATATTTTGCGTTTCTTTTACCAATTATGCTATTGCGCAAGTACCCAAAATACAAAATGTCCCTGCCCCACAAACCTATGGTGCATGGACAAAAGTTTGCTCACTACCACCAGGTACATCTAATATACAATGTGAAATCACACAAGATGTGCGCACACAAGAGCGTCGCGATATTACCTTTCGGGTTACATTTCATAAATTGCCTAAAAATCAAGAAACTTTGATGCGAGTTTTTGTTCCTATTCGTGTGGAATTGCGTTCTGGTATTGGTATTAAAATCGATGATAAAAATATAGGAAAAATAGAATATCGGCGTTGTTTGGGCGATAACTGTGTTGCTGAAGCTCTCCTTAAAGAAGATGTATTAAAACTCTTTTTAAATGGCAAAACAGCCACTTATTTTATCTTTACAACTCCTGAGAAAGGAGTCGGTGGTCTTATTGATTTACGTGGACTGAGTGAAGCTTACGTAGACTTACCGGAATAACAAAAAGTATTTGCAAATACTAAATGATCAGTGCATCCAATAACTCTTCGGGAATCTTCTTAAATTTGGGAGCCTTCCTAAATAAAGAAAATGAACATTGCCGGCACCAATGCAAATAGGATAACCACCATGAAATCACTGATTGACCGTTTTGATATTTCTTCGTCCAAAGTACAGTCTCTTGTTCAAGAAACTCTTCATAATGCTGATGATGGTGAACTTTATCTTGAATATACAGAAAGTGAAACACTTTTATTTGATAATAGCCAGCTTAAAAATGGGTCATTTCAGCAAGATATAGGATTTGGTTTACGCATTGTTTCTGAAGAAGCTACTGGATACGCTCACTCCGGTGAATTATCAGCCGCTGCCCTTAAACGCGCTATTGAAGCTGCTAAAGCTGTAACCTATAATAATCATGCAGGATCTTATAGTGGAGCTCCCTCACAACCAAAGCAAAGATTATACCAACCAAATAATCCTCTTGATGCTCCATCATTTAAAGAAAAAAGTGCACTTTTACAAAAAATTGACGCATATTTACGTGAAAAAAATAACAAATTACATCAAGTTACCGTTGCTCTTTCCGGCTCACTCCAACATGTTGAAATTTTACGTGGTGATGGATACTTCGTTCATGACATTCGCCCCCTCGTAAAACTTACTATATCTGTGGTAGTTTCTGATAATAACCGACGTGAAAATGGATTTTATGGATGTGGTGGACGACAAACATTTAATCAATTCATTAGTGAAGAAAATTGGAAAATGGCTGCCGATGAAGCTTTGCGTATGGCTTTAGTCAACTTAGAAGCACAAGAAGCACCAGCAGGAACATTTGATGTTGTTTTAGCTAATGGATGGCCTGGTGTTATGCTACATGAAGCTGTTGGACATGGTTTGGAAGGCGATTTTAACCGCAAAAAAACATCTGCTTTTTCTGGACTTTTGGGGCAACAAGTTGCTGCAAAAGGTGTTACTATTGTTGATGATGGCACAATTCCTCAATGCCGTGGATCACTCACTGTCGATGATGAAGGAACACCATCAAGACATAATATTCTGATTGAAAACGGCAAACTCGTAGGTTTTATGCAAGATAGATTAAATGCTCGGCTCATGGGTGTTGATCCAACTGGAAACGGACGACGTGAATCTTATGCACATACCCCAATACCACGGATGACAAATACAATTATGCTAGGGGGAGATAAAACGCCTCAAGAAATTCTATCTTCATTAAAAAGTGGTATTTATGCCGTTTCATTTGGTGGAGGGCAAGTTGATATTACTTCTGGAAAATTTGTATTTGAATGTACCGAAGCTTATCGAATAGAGAATGGCAAAATCTTAACTCCAATCAAAGGTGCAACTCTTATTGGTAATGGACCAGATGCCATGAAACGCATTACGATGATTGGAAATGACAGTAAACTGGATAATGGTATAGGTATGTGTGGAAAAGCAGGACAAAATGTCCCTGTTGGCGTGGGACAGCCCCACTTACGAATCAATAATATGACAATCGGTGGAACAACACTTTCATAACATCAATCAACTAAGCTTTATAAAAAATTTTTTAATATGTTTAAAACAGCTTTTTTATTTTAGCTAAATTTTTTAGCGCACTTTTGTTTTGTATTTGCTTAAAATCGCAACAATTTCAACATGAGGCGACCACAAAAATTGATCAATCGGTATGACCTTTTCTACTGTATAACCGCCTGTAACAAGAATGGATAAATCACGAGCAAATGTAACAGGATTGCATGAAACAGCTACCACACGTGGTATTGTCGTCTTTGCTAATTCACATACTTGTTCTTTTGCACCAGCGCGTGGTGGATCAAAAACAACACTATCAAAACGTTCAAGTTCCTTTGTAGAAAGTGGACGACGAAGCAAATCACGCTTTTCACAAGTGACTGTTTTTAAGCCAGAAGCAAAACGTGCTGCGTGCTTTAAATTTGCTAACGCTCTTTCATCATTTTCTACTGCATGAACATTCATTGTTTTAGCCATACGTAAAGTAAAAGTTCCCACCCCTGAAAATAAATCAACAGCACTTTTTGCTTTTTTAAAATGAGTTAAAATAATATGACTGATGATATCCTCTGTTTCAGAAGTTGCCTGAAGAAAACCGCCAGAAGGAAGTTCAACACAAACATCACCAAAGTAAATCAACGGTTTTTCTTGCTCAACTAAAACTTCACCTTCAATAGATAAGCGCGTAATTCCACGTACAAGAGCTGCATGTATCATGTTTTGACGAATAAGCTCATCGTGTACGATACACCCCCTTAAAGCAACGTCAAAACCATTATCAACAGATGTTACTGTTACATGAAATCGCTTGGCATGATTGCCTAAAAGAGCACATATCGCTCTAATATCATTTAATTTTGATATAATCTGTGACCGAGTAACCGGACATTCCTCAATAGCCACAACATCATGTGAAAGATGACGATTAAAACCAACGATATGGCCTTGCTTTGTCATGGACGCTGTTAAAATGATTCGCCGGCGGCTATAATGTGCACACTTTACTAAAGGAGAAACAGCTACATCAAACCGGTACTTTTTAAGTGCATCAACAACTAACTGTCGCTTCCAAGAATGATATGCATCAACATGCCAATGCTGAAGCATACACCCTCCACATTCTTTAAAATGTTTACAAATAGCATCAATGCGTTCTAACGATTTTTTCATTAATGCAATAGATGTACCGTATTTTCTATGAAGAGCAACTTTAACAACCTCTCCCGGTAAGGTAAAAGGTATATAAACAGAGCCATGCGGTGTTTTTGCTACACCATGACCATCAGCTCCAATATGATCAATTATAACGTTGTTACTCACTCTTTTTTTCTCCGAATAATCAATATTCTAAACGCTTATCATCGTTTACAATTGAGTGAAGAAAGAAAACTTTTTTATTTATCCCTTTTAAGATTTACTTTATCAAAAAAAGTACTTCTAAAGTTTCTTACAATTGATGGATTTTTCAATACCCCACCCTTATCATCAATTTCAAATTGAGATTTTACTGGCAAAATAACTCGGCTCTCTGCTTGAAAGAAGCTAAAATAAGTAGCAATACAAACTTAAGAAACGTGAATTGACATTTTATATAGTGCAATTAATTTTACAACTATTACTGTCTTAAATCTCTACATTTAAACCTTTTCATAATATTATCCACGCTAGTACTAGATTAAACGTACATTAAACCTCTTATGATCAATATCAGAAGAAATAATTATAGATTTATCCTCATATTTTAAGAAAACTTGCTTAAAATTACTACTGATATACCAATATTATAGCATAACTTGATTCACTATAATCAGAAATATACTTAAATGCATTCATCAATTGTAATTCCAGCATGTAAAGCATAACTCTACACAGAATAACGAACTATAAGTTCTGTATTATTAGAAATTATCTTTTCAATTGAAAAAGTATTTTCCCGTCAATCCCAACAACCATTTGTCACACAATTTGCATTACATATTCGTAAACACATTGTAAAAATAATTAAAGGACATCAATTTTTAGACTATTTACGACTACCTTATTGTTATACTTGAACTTGCGATATTATCGGCATTTCACGTCCCAAAGCATTAAAAACAGTATTAATAATACCCGTTGCATCAAGCCCAATACTTGAAAGAACTTTATTTGGTGAACCATGATTTAAATATTCATCAGGAAATTTTAATGTGCGAACCTTTAAACCGTGCTCTAATAGCCCCTCTTGTGCCAAAAACTGCAGTACATGCGCCCCAAATCCACCCATTGCTCCTTCTTCAATTGTGATTAATACTTCGTGCTCACGTGCTAAACGAAGTATTAAATCCTTATCCAAAGGCTTTGCAAAGCGTGCATCTGCAACAGTTGTTGATAACCCCTCTGCTGCTAACTCATTAGCTGCTATTAACACTTCAGATAACCGTGTTCCAAAACAAACTAAAGCTATTTTGCTGCCTTCACATAAAATTCGCCCTTTACCAATCTCCAGAACCTCACCCCGTTGTGGTAAATCTATACCACTACTTTCACCACGTGGATAACGAAAAGAAATAGGTCCCTGATCGTAAGTTGCTGCTGTGCGCACCATATGCATAAGTTCAACTTCATCAGAAGGAGCCATCACAACAAACTCAGGAAGAGTTGCCAAAAAAACAATATCAAAACTCCCAGCATGTGTTGCACCATCCGCGCCAACAAAACCTGCGCGGTCAATTGCAAAACGCACGGGTAACTTTTGAATCGATACATCATGAATAATCTGATCATAAGCACGCTGTAAAAAGGTAGAATAAATTGCAACAAAAGGTTTATACCCTTCACAGGCAATACCCGCAGCAAAAGTTACAGCATGTTGTTCAGCAATACCAACATCAAACATCCTATCGGGAAATTTTTCAGCAAAAGAATCAAGGCCTGTTCCTGTTGGCATTGCAGCCGTTATAGCGACAATCTTATCATCATGACTGGCTTCTTCTATTAAAGCCTTAGAAAACACTTTAGTATAAGGAAGAAACTTACTTTGTGTTTTAACCTGTTTGCCCGTAACAACATCAAAACGATTAACACCGTGATATTTATCAGATGACACCTCTGCAGGTGCATACCCTTTCCCTTTATGGGTTACCACATGCACCAAAACAGGACCATTGGGATATTCGCGAACATTCTTTAGAACAGGCAATAAATGATTCATATTATGGCCATCTATAGGCCCAACATAATAAAAGCCAAGCTCCTCAAATAAACTTCCCCCAACTAAAAAACCACGTGCAAACTCTTCTGAAAGCCGTGCTTTATCTGAAAAGAACTTCGGTAACTTCTTGCTTAATATTTTTACTTGCTCACGCAAACTACGATAAGAAGGACGAGAAACTAATCTTGCAAGATAAGCACTCATAGCACCAGTAGGAGGTGCAATAGACATATCGTTATCATTAAGGATAACAATTAAACGTGCATCCAAAGCACCAGCATTATTCATCGCCTCATAAGCCATACCAGCAGACATAGCACCATCACCAATCACACAAATGATGTTACGTCTTTCTTCTGCCTTTAACATGCTTGCCACTGCCATACCAAGACCAGCTGAAATAGAAGTAGAAGAATGACCTGCTCCAAATGAGTCATACACACTTTCTGAACGCTTTGTGAAACCTGATAAGCCACCATCTTGGCGCAGAGTACGAATTTTATCTCTACGACCAGTCAAAATTTTATGAGGATAAGTTTGATGACCAACATCCCAAATAATCTTATCGTCAGGTGTATTAAAAACATAATGCAGCGCAATAGTGAGCTCAACAACACCAAGCCCTGCGCCAAGATGACCACCTGTTACAGAGACTGCATCAATTGTTTCAGCTCGTAATTCATCAGCTAACTGTACTAAATCAGACTCAGGAAATACCCGCAAATCTTGTGGGAAACAAATACGATCAAGTAATGGCGTTAATGGCCGAGACAAAAAAAACTCCTTACCTTACCAACAATAGTTATATAGGCACACATCGGCTATTATTGTATGTAGAATATGATGTATTATTCATTGAAATACTTTACTTATTTTAGCCTATCTACAGATTTTCTTCTTTTTCATTCATTCATCAGAAATAAAACTGATAAGTTATTCTAATCAATTAAGATTATTGTTTTTACAATCAATAACAATAAACGATTACTAAATATCATTCAGAATCAAGTGGCTCTAAATCTTCTGGATGACCTGTATCTGAAAGCCGGATTTTTTCAACTTTAGCTTCAGCCATTTTCAACAGTTTATCACAATGATTTTTAAGAGCTTCACCACGCTCATAAATATCAATTGATTGTTCTAAAGGAACATCTCCACGTTCCAAGTTTTCAACAATCACTTCAAGTTGTTTCAGTGCTTCCTCAAAACTTAATGCAGCAATGTCGCCCTTTTTCATCCCTTTCTTCATATAACCCTCACAAGATATCTGTTCTAGATATGCGAATTCCAAAACCTTCTAAACCGATATAATGACGCTCTTTAGAAGAGTAAACAATAACAGAACTAATCCCTAAATGTTTCAAAATTTGCGCTCCTAGACCAATTTGGTGCCATTCTTCTACACGTTCAATTGCTTGTATATGGTTTTCTAAACCTACCATTGCCATTTTCTGATCACAAACAGCTAATTGAGAACCAACACCAACAGATCCTTCACGCAAATAAACAAATACACCACGTTTTTCTTTTTCTACCATGCGCCGCATGACAACTTCAACATCTGGTGACTGACCAAAAACATCCTTTAGAATGTTTTCGCGATGCAGACGTACTGGAATATCTTCCCCATCACGAATATCTCCAAAAACAATTGCCACGTGCTGAACTGTTTCCCAAGGAAGTTGATAACTTTTGACTACAGCTGGACCTACAAATGTTTCAATATGCATTTCTCCAACATATTTTATGAGTGTCTCTTTACGCTGACGATAAGCAATAAGATCAGCAACAGTTATGATGTGCAACTGATTATCTTGTGCAAACTTTGTAACTTCATCTCCATGTTTAACACTACCATCATCATTGACTAATTCACCAATAACACCAACCGGTGGCAAACCAGCCAATTTACACAAATCAACAGCTGCCTCAGTATGGCCTGAGCGCATAAGAACACCACCTTCATGTGCAATTAAAGGAAAAATATGTCCCGGACGGACAAAATCGTTAGCACTTGCATTGGGATTAGCCAAATTACGAACAGCCAATGTACGATCATATGCTGAAATACCCGTCGTTATTCCATGTTTAAAATCCACGGTAACAGTAAATTTGGTACGATGCGCCGAATCATTATCCGATACCATAGGAGCAAGATTAAATCGTTGTGCTTCTTCTTTTGGCATTGGTGTACAAATAATACCCGACGTATGGCGAATGATAAATGCCATTTTTTCTTCTGTACAATGAACAGCAGCAACAATTAAATCACCTTCATTTTCACGGTCATCATCATCCGTAACCACAACAATTTCACCGCGTTCAAAAGCCTGAATAGCAGCAACAACTTTTTTCTGATTATAGGCCATCGTTTACCTTTCAACTACAACTAACCTGACCACGGTGCCGTAAATAATGATCAGCAATAGCACAAGCAACCATCGCTTCACCAACAGGAACAGCACGAATCCCAACACATGGATCATGACGCCCCTTTGTAACAACATCCACATTGTTACCATTAACATCAATTGAACGACAAGGAACCAAAATTGATGACGTGGGTTTAACAGCAAAACGTGCAATAATCGGCTGCCCATTTGATATCCCACCTAAAATACCCCCAGCATGATTAGATAAAAAAAGCGGTTTACCGTCACTTCCCATTCGCATTTCATCTGTATTTTGTTCACCAGTCAAGCGAGCTGCGGCAAAACCATCACCAATTTCAACGCCCTTAACCGCATTAATTGACATTAAAAATGATGCGATATCTTGATCAAGTTTTGCGTAGATAGGTGCCCCTAAACCTACTGGAACATTTTCCGCAACAATCTCGACAATAGCACCAGTTGATGAACCGCTTTTTTGTAACTGAGTCATATAATCAGCAAAAATGCGTGCTGCTTCTGCATCAGGTGTAAAAAAAGGATTGTTATCAACCTCTGACCAATCCCAACGATCACGATTAATACTATAAGGGCCAATCGCCGTCACAGCTCCTCGCACAATTAAACCAGGAATAATTTTACGGGCAAGAGCACCTGCTGCAACACGTGCCGCTGTCTCTCGCGCTGAGGAACGTCCACCACCACGATAATCACGAATGCCATATTTAATATCATAGGTGTAATCTGCATGGCCTGGACGATATTGATAAATAACTTCACCATACTCTTTAGAACATTGATCTATGTTTCGAATAAATAGTGAAATTGGTGTACCTGTTGTTACCAATGTTGTGCCGTTATCTTGAGGCACAATTCCTGAAAGCACTTCTATTTGATCTAACTCTTGACGCTGCGTTGTATATTTTGATTGCCCAGGTCTACGTTTATTAAGATATGCCTGAATTTCTGCAAGAGTGAAAGCAATTCCTGGGGGGCAACCGTCAATAACACAACCAAGAGCAGGGCCATGACTTTCACCCCATGTTGTTACACGAAACAAATGACCAAATGTATTATGCGACATGGAGAAAGATCCATTTCTTCTTCAAATACATGTAACTATAGTGTGGATTGAACCGCGCAATACGATTTCATCCAAATGTGTCATTAACTGTCTGAACTTTAAATCAAATTGTCGCTAACATATAAAACTTTATGAACCAAGCCTTATTCTTTAACAACAGAAATATCAGGTGCATCAACAGCCTTCATACCGATAACATGATACCCAGAATCAACATGATGAATCTCACCTGTAACAGAACGCGATAAATCTGAAAGAAAATAAAGGGCAGAATCGCCTACTTCTTCGATTGTCACTGTACGACGTAAAGGAGCATTATATTCGTTCCATTTTAGAATATAACGAAAATCACCAATACCAGAAGCAGCTAATGTCTTAATTGGCCCTGCAGACACAGCATTAACACGAATGTTCTTTGGTCCTAAATCAACAGCTAAATACTTAACACTAGCCTCAAGAGCAGCTTTAGCAACCCCCATTACATTATAATTGGGAACGACCTTTTCTGCACCATAATAGGTCAGCGTTAAAATTGAACCGCCATTTGACATCAACTTTTCTGCACGCTGTGTAAGAGCTGTTAACGAATAAACAGAAATGTTCATCGTCATCATAAAATTTGACTCACTAATATCAACGTAACGACCACTTAATTCATCTTTATCTGAAAAACCAATAGCGTGAACTAAAAAATCAAGTTTGCCCCACTCTTTTTCTATTGTGCTAAAAACTGCATCAATAGATGCGCTATCGGAAACATCACAATGACCACAAACAAAACCGTTCAACTCTTGGGCTAAAGGCTCAACACGTCTCTTCATTGCTTCACCTTGATAGGTAAAAGCAAGCTCGGCCCCTGCTGCATTGGCCGCCTTCGCTATTCCCCAAGCGATAGAGCGATTATTTGCCAATCCTAAAATTAAGCCACGTTTTCCATATAATAAACCATTACTCTTCGTCATTAGCATCGCCTCATTGCTATTTGACATCAACATTATCTATATGCCTATGACACAGGTTACCTTTTTCTTCAAGCAATTGGTTTAAAATCAAACTTAAGTTATGCTTTTATATAAGAAAAAAGATGTTAATTGTTTTGCATTTGCAAAAATTGTTCTAATGCAGCATCTCCACCTTCTGGCAACATAATACGAACATGTACATAAAGATCATCTCTTTCACCATTTTTTAAACGAAGCCCCTTTCCTTTCAACCGTAAAACACGATCAGAACTCGACCATGGGGGAATTTTCAAAACCACACGTCCTTCCAAAGTGTCAACTTCTTCTTTGGCTCCTAAAACAGCATGCTTAAGAGAAACCGGCAAATCAAGATGAAGCGCTCTCCCTTCAACTCGCAAACGAGGATGTTTCTGAATACGAATAGTTACTAAAGCATCCCCTGCTTGCCCGTGTGCCACCTCTTCTCCCTGACCTTTTAAACGAATGGTTTGCCCATCTTCAACATAGTCTGGTAATTTAATTTTTAATTTTTTTCCAGTAGGAAAAGTTACTTCTACTTTGCTTGCACCCACCATCTGCTCTAATGTAATTGAAAGGCTGGTACGAACATGAGCCCCTTGTTGAGGTTGACTATATTGTGTTGAATTTGAAAAATTCCTTCCTCTTCCAAATAAATCACGAAAAATATCGCTTGCATCAAAACTTGCAGTACCTGAAGATCCAAAATCAAATCCTCTTGTGTCACCAGTAAAAGGATTTTGTTTGCTCCTAAAATTTCCCCCGGCGCCATAAGCTTGGTGAAGTGGTTTTCCTTCTGCATCAATTTCACCACGATCAAATTGTGCTTTTTTATCTTTATCACCTATAATTTCATAAGCTTGATTAATTTCAGAAAATCTTTCTTTAGCTTTGGCATCACCCATATTATGATCTGGATGATACTGCTTTGCTAATCTTCTGAATGCAGATTTAATCTCTTGCGGTTTTGCGGTACGTGCCACACCCAAAACCGTATAGGGATCACGCATATTGCCCTCTTTCTAGCTTTCCCGTTTTTCAAATATCAACCAGTAATATCGTTAAATATTTTTTATTACTTCATCAAGCTATTCAATAAAATCATTTTTCTTATCTAATATGTTTATAAAAAAACAAAATACTAGATAAAATGAATATTTTTAATTCAATATAGCTTATGGAACCCTATGTTAAAGATAAACATAATTGAAACACCACAATAAAAATATATAAAGCTATTAGCTTTTTAGAACAAAAGAATAACAGCACGTTATTCTTGATGGCAAAAATAAATCAAAAAATTTTTCACTCACACTAACTAACAGTGGAGTATATCATGAATAATAAAACACAAACGAATAATGATTTTATACAAACACAAAATCCTTTTGCAATTTTCGAAAATTGGCTTGAAGAAGCAAAAATAAGCGAAATAAACGATCACAATGCTATGGCACTCGCAACAGTTGATGAAACAGGTTTACCCAATGTTCGTATGGTTCTTCTTAAAGATTTTAGTCCTAAAGGTTTTGTCTTCTATACCAACTATGAAAGCTGTAAAGGACGAGAAATTTTAGGATCGATGAAAGCATCCTTAGGCTTTCATTGGAAATCACTTCGCCGCCAAATTAGAATTAGAGGTATTGTCGAAAAAGTAAGTACTAAAGAAGCAGATGCATATTTTCAGTCGCGACCACGAAAAAGTCGAATCGGTGCATGGGCATCTAAACAATCTCAGCCATTAGAAAATCGCCTTACTCTCAAAAAAGCAGTTGCTAAATATGCTGCACGTTATGCAGTAGGGAATATTCCTCGCCCACCCTATTGGTCTGGTTTTCGCATTAAACCTCTTTTTATTGAATTTTGGTGCGATCGGCCGTTTCGTTTACATGATCGCTTACTTTTTACACGTGACTCTATTGAACAAGATAGTTGGCAAAAACAAAGACTCTATCCTTAACCACTATCTTTATGAAGCCTTTACTCTTATAACAACAGCTTTCTGTTCTACTATTACAGAATATATGACCTTGTTTCTAAAAACTAGATTGTTCTTAAACTGCAGAATGTAATATCATCCAAATACCCCCACACACTAAACCAGCAAAAATAAAAAAACCAACAAACGAATTGGATTTGAAAAGTTTTAAGCATTGTGAGCTATCATCTATATCGATGACTTTGATTTGAATAAACATATGGATAGCAGCAATAAAAATCCCTACAAAGCTGAGAATGGATACTTGCGCTAAATAAAATGCCAAGCTAACCAGCATTATAAAACCACTATATAAAATCACCAGTGCACATTTGGTGTTTTTTCCAAAGAGGCGTGCTGTAGAATGCACACCAACAATAGCGTCATCTTGCTTATCTTGGTGAGCATAAATTGTATCATATCCAATTGTCCATAAGATTGATCCTGCATAAAGTGCGATTGGTGCCCAACTCAGACTTCCATACACAACTGCCCACCCCATTAATGCACCCCAATTAAACGCAACGCCTAAAAAAAATTGTGGCCAATTTGTTATACGTTTCATAAAAGGATAAATTGCAACCGCCACTAAGGATGAAATACCTAAAAAAAAGCTAAATGCATTAAACTGTAATAAAACACCTAAACCTATGAAACACTGCACTAATATAAAAATTTTTGCTTGAAACCGACTTACTTGACCTGCAGGCAATGGACGAGAACGTGTTCGTTCTACCTGAGAATCAATTTTGTGATCAACAAGATCATTCCAAGTACAGCCTGCACCTCGCATGGCTATAGAACCTAAAAAGAAAAGAAAAAGATACCAAATCCAACACATTATAATTGACAAAAAAGGTACTTGGAGCATCTCATAGGAAAGCATAGCCATGGTTGTTGACCAGAAACAAGGCCACATCAACAATTTCCACCCAATAGGTCTATCCCAACGTGCCAATTGAGCATAAAGCCACAAAGAACAAGGAAGTAAATAGTAGACCCATTGTTTAGGGGGGGCATCCATAACTCGTCCTTGATTTTCACAGGATTGAACATGTAAAATATTTTTACTTTTTTTCATCAAATGATTTCACCTTTGGTCTTGCGATAGAACCATTTCATTCTTATGAAAGAAAAACTGATTTAATCATCTTTTATGGTAGGAGCAAATCATGAACGTTCTTCTTATTGGATCAGGTGGACGAGAACATGCTTTAGCATGGAAAATAGCAGAGTCACCGCTACTTACAAAATTATATTGCGCTCCTGGAAATCCTGCAACAATAGAATTAGGTGAAAATATTGATTTAAACATCAATGATCACCCTCTTGTTATTAATTTCTGTAAAGCACACTCTATTGACCTCGTCATTGTTGGACCAGAAGGACCATTGGTCGAAGGTATAACTGATTCTCTTAATGCTGCTGGTATCTGTGTATTTGGCCCCACTCAAAAAGCAGCTCAATTGGAAGGCTCAAAAAGCTTTACAAAAGATTTGTGTTACAGAAATAACATTCCTACAAGTATCTATCAATGTTTTAACAATGCTTCACAAGCTAAATCCTACATCCGCCAACAAGGCGTTCCTATCGTTATTAAGGCTGATGGCCTGACTGCTGGTAAAGGTGTTGTTGTGGCTATGACAATGCAAGAAGCCTTTGAAGCCGTTGATGCCTGCTTTGAAGGTACATTTGACGATACAAAAAAGAAAATCGTTGTCGAAGCATTTCTGGAAGGTGAGGAAGCGAGCTTCTTTTGTCTCTGTGATGGTAAAACCGCCATCCCTTTTGGATCAGCACAAGATCATAAACGTGTTAGTGATGGCGACACTGGAGCCAATACCGGCGGTATGGGAGCCTACTCACCAGCTCCAATTATGACTGAGGAAATGGTTAACCGCACTCTTAAAGAAATTGTCGAACCCGCCTTGCATGATATGGCCGCAATGGGAGCCCCCTTTAAAGGTATTCTCTTCACCGGATTGATGATAACCCAAAAAGGGCCTGAATTAATTGAGTTTAATGTACGATTTGGTGATCCTGAATGTCAAGTTTTAATGATGCGCTTAAAAGATGATATTTTACCACTTCTCCTCGCAGCAGCTCAAGGAAACCTTAAAAATAAACACATTCAATGGTCTAAAAAAACCGCTCTAACAGTTGTTATGGCTGCTAAAGGTTACCCAAATGCTCCTCAAAAAGGTAGCATTATCCGCAATGTCGACAAGGTAAATGCTCTTCCTGATGTAAAAGTTTTCCAGGCGAGCACAGCTTTACATAATGGAGAATTAATCGCTAATGGTGGGCGTGTTTTAAATATAACAGCAACAGGAGAAACTGTTACACACGCACAAAAACGCGCCTATGAAGCTGTCGATTGTATTGATTGGCCACAAGGCTTTGTTCGCCGGGATATTGGCTGGCGTGCTATCGCACAAAAAAATTAGATCTTTTGAACTCTTTTTTGAGATAAGGTATTCATACAGTAAAAAGATCAATTGATCTGCTTATTACCCTTTATTCACAAAAGCTTTAGATGAAAAAAGTAGATGTTCCAAACACAAAAACTACACATTTTGTGATCATCTTACCATCCTATTTGTTTGAAACAAATTTACCAATCACTTTCCACGAAAGTGATATGCTTTGTGTAATATCAAAGCATAATAATATAACGCCCTAAAAACACAAATGATTGTAGCAGATATGTAAAAATCGGAAAAAAAGATTTTCCCTAATCACACAACTAAAACTACTTTTTACCACAATTAATGAAAAGTATAGAATGCCCCTGAAATAAACATGTCTACTCATACAGCATGAAAAATTAATCTATATCAATTTACTGTGAAACAACCCGATTAGTGACCATTAAACGTAAACCTAATGAATCACCACAACGGAGTAAAAAGCCCTTGTTTCTAGAAGATAGTGATGTCATATAAAAAAATTGACGTAAAATAGAATGATTTTTGATAATGATAATATTCTTATCTTCACAGATCATAAACATTGGTAGATTATAAATCTTTCCCCATAATCGCCAGTCTAACAGAACATTATTCAAATCTCTAGAAACTAAAAGTGGAATACAAGCTTCTTCATCTGTATGGAGCAATTCTAATGCGATAGTCTTTTCTCCTGTAAGAGTTTCTACTATACGCGCTGCAATTCCTTTGAAGTGATAAATTGGAATCAAACGTGACAGACTGGAAAAATTATCAACTTTCAGAGAAACACTTCGTTCATTCAACGAACAAATCATGTGATTTCCCGTTTTTGATACAAAGTATGTCGCCGTTTGTGGCAAATGGCATGGATTTAACCGAAACTCAGACCCCACTTTTGCCCGATTAAAACATTGATTAGCCATATAGTTTTTCCCAATTCACTTCAATAAAACATACTCTATATAATATCTTTTTATTATTGAATTATTAAGCTTTAGGTAAAAAATTTGTTTTCTTTTCGGTTATCAAAATCTCAATAAGAATAGAAATATTCATCATTTTCAATTTATAATACTTTGCCAGGATTCATAATTCCTAAAGGGTCAAATATTTTTTTAATCGCTTGCATAATTTCTAATGAAACGGGTGATTTAAAAGTACGCAGTTCTCTCCGCTTGAGCTGCCCAATTCCGTGTTCGGCAGAAAATGTACCTTGATAACGCATCACTAAACAATAGATCCGGTCATTTATTTGTGAATATAATTGCAAAAATGATGCAGTATCAGTCCCTATGGGTTGTGTAATATTATAATGGAGGTTCCCATCACCCATATGACCAAAACACACTACTCGCGCACCTGGGGCAATCTCTTCAACAATAAGAGCAGCTTCAGCAATAAAGTCAGGAATGGAGGCAATAGGTACAGCAATATCATGCTTAATAGACCCTCCTGCTAACTTCTGCGCTGGTGACATATTGTCACGCAATTGCCAAAAAAAATCTTGCTGTTTTAACGATTGTGCAACAACTGCATCCTCTATAATATTATCTTTTAAAGCTGTTTCTAAAATAACGTTTAACACCGATAGCGCTTCATTATCACTACGTGACGATGAAATATTAATCAAAACATACCATTCATGCTCATGCTCAAAAAGTGAATTAGCATGCATCGTATAATTTAAAGCCATTTGTAAGCTGAGTTTTCCCATAAGCTCAAAACCAGTTAACAATGCCCCCCCATAACACTGAGCAAGAGATAAAAATTTAAGAGCATTAGCTGGACTGCGTAAACCTACAAAAGCAACTGCTTTTCCTTTAGGCTTTGGAAAAAGCTTTAAAACTGCTGCAGTAATAACCCCTAAAGTCCCTTCTGAACCAATAAAAAGGTCTTTCAAATTATAACCGCTATTGTCCTTTTTAACAAAACGCAGATCATCTAAAATACGCCCATCAGGCAAAACAACTTCCAAACCAAGACAAAGCTCACGCATATTACCATAAGCTAAAACAGCTGTCCCTCCGGCATTAGACGAAAGATTCCCTCCTATTTGACAGGCCCCTTCTGAACCTAAAGAAAGAGGGAAAAAACGATCTACTTCATCTGCCTTTTTTTGTAAGGTATGTAAAATAACACCAGCCTCCACAACAGCAAAATTACCCTCAGGATTAACTAATCGAATTTTGTTTAAACGTTCCATAGACAAAACAACACTACGCCCACTATCATCTGGCTGTTGAGCACCCACAAGACCAGTATTTCCTCCTTGAGGTACAATTGGTGTGCGTGTTTTGCTGGCCAAACGCATAATAGATGATACCTCATCTGTTGAAGATGGCCGTAAAAGTAATGGCGTTCTTCCATGAAAAAGTCCACGATTTTCAAGCAAATATGGTGCAATCAAAGATTGATCTGTGATAGCATGTACAGAACCAACAATTTTTCTAAAACACTCAATTAAATTCTGCTCCACCTTCATTCTCCTCTCGGAGCTGAAGCACGCATCAAACGATCATTAATAGCTACACCTAATCCGTAAAATGGAATAGACTCCACTGCAATGCATTTCACCTTTAATGAATCCAACTGTTTCATATAGTCAAACAAATGGAATGCAGCTTCTTCCAATTGACCACTTTCACTTAAATTTAAAATAGAAATAGCATTTTCAGCACCTACAATGCGATTAGAGCCAAATGCCAAAAGTGCTTCGTCGCTCTTCACCTGTTGTGCATTTAAACGTACTAAAGCATTAGGAGCATAATGTGATTTTAACATACCTGGTGCCTCAATTGCAGCACGCTGATCTAATTGTTTTAAAGACTGCCCTGCCACTTCTTCAATTTCTTCAGCAGTTACCCCACCAGGACGCAATAGATAGATATTTTTATTACAAACCTTAATAATCGTTGATTCAAGCCCTATCTTAGAAACTCCTCCATCAATAATTAAAGGCACTGATGCCCCTAAAGATGCAAATACAGACGCAGCTGAAGTGGAGCTAAGACCTCCCGATTGATTTGCACTAGGAGCTGCTAAAGGTCGACCAAAATGTTGAACAACTTCTGCAAAGCCGCCAACAGGAAAACGAACAGCTAATGTATCAAGACCAGAAGTCGTTAAAGGATGAATATTATGATTAACCTTTAATGGTAAAACTAATGTCAAAGGCCCCGGCCAAAATGCTTCCATAAATCGACGTGAAAGCAAATCAATTTCCACATAATGTTCTGCCATAACAATGCTACTCACATGAACAATAAGAGGATTAAATTGCGGCCGCTTTTTTGTAGTAAAAATAGAAGCAACTGCTTTTCCATTAGTTGCATCACCAGCCAATCCATAAACAGTTTCCGTTGGTAACGCCACTAATTGACCCTGCTTAAGAACCTCAACCGCTTCTTTTATTGAAGCACTGTTTAAAGGTAGGATTGTCATGAAATATCATCCTTATAATCTTCTTTCAGAGGTGCAAAACTATAACGATGCAATCCTAAAATGGGCCCATATTTAGCGATAGCCGTACGATGTGCTACTGTTGCATAACCCACATGTTTTTCTAAACCATAACCTTCATAAACCCGCCCAGCACATTCCATCATTCGATCACGTGTTACTTTGGCAACAATGGATGCTGCCGCAATTGAAACCGAACGCTGATCACCTTTTATCAAAGCAGTTGCTGGACATGGCAAATGGGGCGGAATATCACGCCCATCAACCAATACATAATGAGCTGGAATGGAAAGTCCTACAACACAACGCCGCATTGCTTCTAAAGTTGCTTTCCTGATATCAGATTGATCAATCACACGGGCGCAAATACTTGCAACAGAAATTGCCAACGCATTTTGGAAAATTTTACCATAAAGTTGATTGCGCTGTTGAGCAGAAAATTTCTTTGAATCATTCAACCCTTCAGGAATGTGGTTTTTATCTAAAATAACTGCTGCTGTTACCACAGGTCCAGCTAAAGGCCCTCGTCCAACTTCATCGACACCCGCTATATAAAAGAAGCCTTGTTTGTGTAAATCCAATTCGTGCGAAAAATCTGGCTGAAGTGGCACATTAAATACATTTGAAAAATTGCGAACACGACGAAACATATATTTATATTTACATTACCACCCATTTTCCGCAAGCCCTACAGTAAAAATAGCTTACTCCAACATTTTTTAGCTCTCAAACAACATGATAACAAAAAATCAAGTATAGGGGGAAGCGTTAGTTTTCCAATAAATATTATTTATACATCTTTACATACCTTAATCAAACCTAGAAAACAAACACGAAAATTCCATTGATTATCTCCCACTCTTGTACATGATGAGGTTATTACAACATCAATCATCTCAATAAAAAACTCTGTGAAAAATATACTCAAAATTCTCTTATTTGTTTGTTTAAAAGAGGCTTTAAAGTTTCTCGCGTAAATACTTCTACCTTCTAAACAAAAAACTATTGTGATGATAATCTCAAGTAAAGAGCAGCCCCATGTCTTTTACCTACACAACATATTATTGCTAACATTACTTTTAAAAAATGCGTATCACTCGATTAAGAAAACTATTTTAAGCTACCCTTTTCAAATACCGTAAAAGAATTATTGCTCTTTTCCAAAATGTATTTGGATATGAATAAAAAATTTAATATTAAAGAGCAGAAACATAAATTAGTTAATTATTACTATAAACAACAACCCTTAATGCTCACATCGCTTATCAAAACTTTCCTACAGTCATAATTGATTTAACAAACCAATTTGGATGTGCTGATTTAATAAGGAAAGCCGCTTTTTGAGCTGCTTGTTGATCTTTAAAAATGCCAAAGCAAGTTGCGCCTGAACCTGACATACGAGAAAAAAGAGCTCCACTTTCATCTAATACATATAAAACCTCAGCCAATCGAGGTGCAATTTTTAATGCAGGAGCAAAAAGATCATTACGCGTTTCTTGTAAAGCTTCAACCAATGAAAAAACTGTTTTTAAAGCTGCTGGATCAATTTTTAAATGAGGATGATCGCGCTTTTCCAAAGCCTGAAAAATAGCGGATGTTTCAATTTGTTGACCATGATTTACTAATACCATTGCAATAGAACAGGCTTCTTTTAGTCGCGTTATATCACCGCCAATTCCTTGGACAAAAAGTGGTTGCTGATATTCTAATGCAAAAAGACACATTGGTACATCAGCACCAAGTGCTAGACTAATTGCCGCTAATTCTTCACAAGAACAATCAAGATTCCATTGCCGGCGCAATATACTGAAAACCCCAGCAGCATCTCCTGATCCACCACCAATACCCGAAGCAACAGGTAACGTTTTAATAAGCTGAAAAAAGGCAGGTTTAGCATTTTCAGGAAATATCTTGCACATCAAATTGCGGGCGCGGATAACTAGATTATCTGAATAAGAAACAAGCCCATTAGCAAAGGGACCTTTTACAATAAAGTGATCTTTTGTAAAAGGTGTATAACTTAAACAATCTCCACTAAGACTAAAATAGACTAAACTTTCTAACAAATGATAACCATCAGCGCGCTGACCCACAACATGTAAAGCCAGATTCAACTTAATAGGTGTAAAAAAATGAAAACCCTCTTTAAGAGAAGCCTGTGCACCTGATATCATTTAACGTAATATTCACCTGTACGAGGGTCTTTCACAAGAGTTCCCTTTACATCTGTACATGATTTAACTCTTGTATGGCAAATACGTTGCAACACCCAATGTAACTGGCGCCTAAATAAATAATAAATATACAGAATCATCACACCAATGAAACTGAATAAAATAAGTCGGATCATTTTAAATCTCTTTTCCTCTCGCAATAGCTTCTAAGCAAAATTGCTAACAAAATTAAATGTAGATTAAAATGGTATTTTAACTACAAACCATACCGTTGCCAAAGTGCTCGTTCTTCTGCTACCATCCATGCACTATCAACTGCTGTATAAACCATATCAGCAGTAACACCTGAAGGCATTTTAGGCCCAAAAAAACTTTTGGAAGGAGAAATTAACCGAAGTTTTGTATCATGACCAAACCGATCTTTAATAACAGAGCGTACATCACCTAATTGATCAACCAAGCCAAGTTCAACACCTTTCTTTCCACTCCAAAACATTCCTGTAAAAATATCTGAATCATCTGATAACTTCGATGCACGCCGTTCTTTGACCAAATCAATAAAAGTTTGATGAACTTCAAGTTGTAAAGATTTCAAATGTTCAACGCCCATCTTCTTTTCTGGCAGAAATGGATCTAATACAACTTTGTTTTTTCCTGCTGTATAAACACGCCGTTCTATACCAATTTTCTTTAAAAGCTCAGGAAAACCAAAAGAAGCTGAGACAACCCCAATAGAGCCCACAACAGAAGAAGGGTCAGAAAAAATTTCATCCCCAGCGCAAGCAATCATATAACCACCTGATGCTGCTACATCTTCAATAAATACGAGAACCTGTTTATTCTTCTCATTTGCTAAATCCCGAATACGCTGAAAAATGAGACGCGATTGTACAGGTGAACCACCGGGAGAATTGATAATTAAAACAACAGCTGGTGCTTTTTTATCGGCAAAAGCCTTATCTAAAAGGGGGGCACATCTACCTAACGAAAGTGTACGAGCCATAAATGAATTTGAATCCATAATTGCCCCATGAAGTCGTACTGCAGGAATTTCAAGTTTACTGGAAAGAAAACGACGTGGAATAAGATTTTTAATACTGTTAATCAAAACAAAATCTCCCTATAAGAAATTGAGAAAACATAACCCGAAAATAAATAAAAAGCTTAATCCGAATTTAAAAAATAAGCTAAAAAACACAAGATATCATTAAAAAAGTTCCCACAAGCTTATACACCCATTATTGACTGCATCAACCCGTGGTGAAAAAGCATGACCTTCACCTTCATGCACAATTAACGCCGGCAATATAGATAAAGCTGCTCGACTTCCCCGTTTGGCATAAAACAACATACGAGTTGCGGCCGTTTTAGCGCGAGAATGAACAGGAATTATACATATCTTACCAAAACGCCCCTCCAAAGCGTGTAATATATCATTAAGCGATTGGGGACGTGCAATCAACCCTAGATATCCACCTGGTTTAACAATTGCAGCTGCACTGCGTAACCAATTGTCAAACATTGCTTCAGGCATAACATGTGCCTTAGATTTTTGTTCATCAGGTGTTTTACGATCCACAGGATTATTAAAAGGTGGATTCATAATCGCAAAATCAAAAACATTATCCATCAGACCTGCCTTTAAGCGTGCATTACCTTTTAAAGCAATATCTGCTTCTAATAAACACACTCGGCTAGCTAGTTCCTTATTTTGTCTCAGTGCAAGCGTTTTTTGAGCATAAGATATCATAAAAGCTGATCGTTCAACTAATGTAACATGAGTTTCAAAACAACGTGAAGCAACTGCTAATCCCGCTGCGCCTGCGCCTGCGCCTAAATCAACAACCTTTCCTTTAAAGTTATCAGGAACCAGACCAGCCAACAACATAGCGTCCATACCAGAACGATGCCCCTGCAAACGTGGTTGAACTAAGTAAAACTTCCCACGATGAAATTCATCAATTGTCTCATCACTATGATTCGTCGCGCCATCCATCTGTAAGCCTAATATTGATCCTTATATTATCCTTCTTCCAATTGTACTTAAATTACCTTAATTTCAAATTACTGCCCTATCATAATAATTATATTCCTTAAGCTTAGAAAAAACACTCTTCATAAATATTTAAAAAACTTCTACTTCAAGGCAATATCAAAGCTTGAGTCAAAAGTAATCCCGCTTTATGCTACAAATAGAAAATAAAGCTTATCTATATTTATTGAAAATACTCTAGGAGTAAACCAATTGGGTGCTATTATAAAACAAGACCACAAAAAAAATAACCAGGTTTCTTCCCAAACTCTCATCAACCTCACCAAAGATAATATGGAACGCGTAAACCAATTAATTATCTCTATGGTTCAAGCTGATGTCGAAATGATCCCTGAAATTTGTAATCATCTTATTTCATCAGGAGGAAAACGGTTACGTCCAATGATTACACTAGCTGCAGCTGATATGTTTGGATATCAAGGCGATGGGCATATAAAGCTTGCAACAGCAATTGAGTTTATGCATACAGCAACTTTATTACATGATGATGTAGTTGATGGAAGTAATCTCCGCCGTGGAAAATCTACCGCACGAATGATTTGGGGAAATAAAGCAAGTGTACTTGTCGGTGATTTCCTTTTAGGGCAAGCTTTTAAAATGATTGTAGATGTTGGCTCTATGGAAGCGCTCGTTATTTTAGCAAACGCTGCAGCAATTATTGCTGAAGGAGAGGTCATGCAGCTTGCCGCTGCTCAAAATATAGAAACCACTGCTTCAGATTATCTTAAAATCATTAATGCAAAAACAGCCGCACTTTTTTCAGCTGCTGCTGAAGTTGGGCCAATTATCGCTGGTTATGGACATGAAAAACGTCTAGCATTACGCGAATATGGCACATCATTAGGATTAGCTTTTCAATTGATTGATGATGCACTTGATTATAGTGGCAATTCTGAACATTTAGGAAAAAATATAGGAGATGATTTCCGAGAAGGCAAAATTACTATGCCCGTTATCCTCTCATATACACGCGGTAATGCAATAGAAAAAGCATTTTGGAAACAAGCTCTTGAAAACAATAATAACAACGATGAATCTTTAGCACACGCACAACATTTAATGGAAAAATATGACAGCTTAACCGATACAATAGAACAGGCACGCATCTATGGAAAACAGGCAATCGACGCTCTTTCTCCAATAAAAGAAAACCTTCAAAAAAACGCATTCATTGAAATTGTCGATTTTTGTATTGCACGTGTAAACTGATTATTTGCAAGAATAATAATATTTTCTACAAAGAAACCTAATACGTTTATAAATTGTATCATAAATTCATGATTTTTAAGAAGGATGAGCTCTATGCACTGTGCGATAAGGCCCTATTTTTTCACTCTCGCTATAGCGGGAATCGTGCTGATGTCCTCACCCGTCTATAGCAAAATCGATTTAGCTATTGATGCAAGATCATTTACAGGTGCCTATCTAGCAGGGCGAGTTGCAAATCATGAAAATGAAACTAATCTTGCTATTAATTATTTTAAACAAGCACTCACCTATAACCCCAATAACATTGACGCACAAAAAGAAATCTTTGAAGCGATGCTTTCAGTAGGTGCATTTAAAGAGGCTGTTGAACAAGCAAAAAAATTGGAAGCACAAAATATTAGCCATCCTTTTATTTCCCTGACATTGTCAATAGATAACCTCATCAAAAAAAATTATAAAGATGTTAAACCCCTTCCACAACTAAAAACATCTCCTTCAACCAACAACCCGGCGTTTGACGTGATAAGCGCTTGGGCTACATTTGGATCAGGTAATCACTCTCAAGCAATAGCCGATCTTAAAAAGCTTTTAGGGCCTATTTGGTACAATCTTTTTATACACTACCATATCGCTCTTATGAGTGATCTGGCAAAACGCCCTAAAGAGGCAAAAAAATATTTTATGCAAGCATTAAACAATCAACAAGGTGCTATGGTCTCTCCTGACACCTATGAACGTATTATTATAGCCTATGCTTCATTCCAATTGCGTCAAAAAATGCGTAGCCAAGCTATTCAAACTATTCAGAACGGCGAAAAGATGTTGTCAGGCCGAGAGATACTTAAAAACATCCGACAAAAAGTTGAAAAAGGCGCTAATTTAGAAAATCCTGTTAAAACACCTCAACAAGGAGCGGGTGAAATATTGTATGACTTTGGAACAACACTCTATCGAAGAAAATCAGAACATGTTGCACGTATTTTCAAACAATTATCTCTAGCCTTATATCCTCAAAATGACGCTACATTGTTCCAACTAGCAAACGTCTCTGCTAAATTGAATGATCCTTATCAAGCAATTAAACTTTATCGCGCCTTATCACCCCACTCTCCTTATTATAGAGAAGGACAATTGCAGCTCGCACTAACGCTTGCCAATAATAATCAACACACTGAAGCCATTAAGTTATTAACATCATTAGAGAAAAAAAATCCCAATGACCGCATTATTTATATAGCGCTATCTGCTATTTATATGCAAAAAAATAACTTTGCTGAAGCTGTTAAAATTATGGATCGTGCTATTGTACAAACAGTAGATTTTCAAAAAGATGATTGGCAACTCTTTTATCAACGTGGCATCGCATTTGAACGTTTAAAACACTGGACAAAAGCCGAAACTGATTTACGAAAAGCACTGGAATTATTCCCTGATCAGCCACACGTACTTAATTACCTAGGTTATACACTTATTGATCGTAATCAAAAACTTGAAGAATCATTATCCATGCTTCAAAAAGCCTCAGCATTACAGCCAAAAAATGGTTACATTCTTGATTCTCTAGGATGGGCCCATTATAAACTAAAGCAATATAACCAGGCTGTAAAAATATTGGAAACTGCCGTCAAATTGCAACCTCAAGACCCAATATTGAATGATCATTTGGGCGATGTTTATTGGAAAATTGGGCGCAAACGTGAAGCAGTATTTCAATGGAATCACGCCATTGATGGACAGCCAGAAAATTTAGAAAAAATCAAAGAAAAACTGAAATTTGGTTTGCAAGACACAACAATGCTTGACCATGCAAAGCAATAAACAGTAATAAAGATTAAATTTCTTTGATTTATCTACTAATCACATATTAAGAGTATCAAACGTGAACTTCCCTGAGTACCTCAACCCCGCACGTTCTTTTCAAGGACTTATTTTAACTTTGCAAAATTATTGGGCTCAATATGGATGTGCAATTCTGCAACCCTATGATATGGAAGTAGGTGCTGGAACTTTTCATCCAGCTACAACACTGCGTTCATTAGGACCACGCCCTTGGAAAGTGGCTTATGTCCAGCCTTCCCGGCGTCCAGCAGATGGTAGGTACGGTAAAAATCCAAATCGTTTACAGCACTATTATCAATTTCAAGTGCTTCTCAAACCTTCTCCTCCAGATTTACAAGAGCTTTACATTAACTCTCTACAAGCTATTGGCCTCGATACAAAACTGCATGATATTCGTTTTGTCGAAGATGATTGGGAGAGTCCAACACTTGGAGCTTGGGGACTTGGATGGGAATGCTGGTGCGACGGAATGGAAATTTCTCAATTCACTTACTTTCAACAAATTTGCGGTATTGAGTGTATGCCAGTTTCAGGAGAAATTACTTACGGGCTTGAACGCTTAGCAATGTACATCCAGGGAGTTGACAACGTCTATGATCTTAATTTTAATGGTTTAGATGGCGCAAACAAAATAAGTTATAGAGATATTTTTTTACAAGCAGAACAGGAATATTCACATTATAATTTTGAGTTTGCTGATACCAAATTGCTACATCAACATTTCACTGATGCAGAACGTGAGTGTATCGCACTTCTTGAAGTTGGAAAACCAAACAAAGAAAATAGCTACCATCAATGTGTTTTACCAGCTTATGATCAATGCATTAAAGCGAGTCATATTTTTAATCTTCTTCAAGCACGTGGTGTTATTTCTGTAACCGAAAGACAAAGTTATATTCTTCGTATTCGTGATCTAGCACGCCGTTGTGGTGAAGCCTTTCTATCAACTGAAGCTGGTCAAGCTCATACGAAAGGTGAAATCTAATGTCTAATCTTCTTCTCGAGCTCTTTAGTGAAGAAATCCCTGCTCGGATGCAACGTAAAGCTGCTTCTGATCTCAAAAAGTGTGTTACTGACCAACTTGTTTATGCAGGATTAACTTATAAAGCTGCCCGTGAATATTGGACACCCCGTCGGTTAACGTTAGATATACGTGGTCTTTCTACAAGCTCACAAGATATCCATGAGGAACGCAGAGGTCCTAGCACAAAATCACCACAGTATATGATTGATGGTTTTTTGCGTGCTACAGGCCTTAATAATATTTCTGAAGCACATATTGTACATGATAGTAAAAAAGGTGATTTTTATGTCGCTAAAATCACCAAAAAAGGTCAGGCTGCAGAAGAAATTATTGCTGATATTTTGCCTGATATTATCCGTAACTTTCCATGGCCAAAATCCATGCGTTGGGGCCAAGATTCAGCTCAAACTGGAGCCTTAAAATGGGTCCGATCTTTACAAAATATTCTTTGTGTTTTCGGACCAGAAATTGGCGAAACACATATCGTTCCATTTACAGTTGGCTCTCTTAAAAGTAATAATTTAACCTATGGTCATCGTTTCTTAAATGATGGAAAACCTATCCAAATACACCGTTTTGATGACTATGTCACTCTGCTTGAAGCTCATAAAGTTATTCTGGATACAGAAAGGCGAAAAAATATTATTTTAGCAGATGCTCAAAATCTTTGTTTTGCCAACGGTTTAGAGCTTGTTCAAGATAGTGCACTTTTGGAAGAAGTCGCAGGACTTGTTGAATGGCCTGTCGTCCTTATGGGCGATTTCGATAAGACTTTTCTTGATATTCCTCCAGAAATTATCCGCTTAACCATTCGAGCCAATCAAAAATGCTTCGTCACTCGCAAACAGGGTGAGACGATTAAATTATCTAATCATTTTATCCTCGTTTCCAATATTCTTGCAAATGATGGTGGTAAAGAAATTACCAAGGGTAATAGTAAAGTTGTACGCGCTCGTCTTTCTGATGCACTTTATTTTTGGCAAACAGATCAACATGATTTACCGGATATTGCGCATTTGAAAGATTCTTCTGCAAAATTTGATCTTGATTTAAATAAACCTCTTGATCAGCGGATAGCACAGCTAAATTATTTGAATGTGACCTTCCATGCCAAGTTAGGGACACAAGGTGCAAGGGTAGAAAGGATCGCTGCTTTAGCACAAAAAATTGCACCCTTAGTGCAAGCAGATCCTCTATTGGCAAAACGTGCAGCAATACTTGCAAAAGCTGATCTGCAAACAGGAATTGTTGCCGAATTTCCTGAGCTACAAGGGCTGATGGGGCGAAAATATGCACTTCTCCAAGGAGAAGATCCCCACGTGGCTGAAGCAATCGAAGATCACTACAAACCTTTAGGACCAACAGATCGCATCCCGTGTGAACCTATCGCTATAGCGGTTGCACTAGCTGACAAAATTGACATACTCGTTGGTTTTTGGCTTATTAATGAAAAACCAACCAGTTCAAAAGATCCTTATGCATTAAGGCGAGCAGCACTAGGAATTATAAAACTTGTGCTTTCACGTGATTGGAAAATTAACCTTATGCCCCTCTTTGATCAGGCGGTGGATCTTTTTTTACAACAAAAAATAAAATATACCTCCCCCAAAATAGAAGCTAAACAACAACAAAATACTCTTTCAGAGACAAAAAAAGATATTTTATCAGATCTCTTGTCATTTTTACATGAACGCTTGAAAATTTATCTTAAAGATGAAGGAGCTCGTTATGATGCTATTGAAGCAGTTTTAACCAAAGATGCTGATGACTTTTTATTAATTGTACGCTGTATTGAATCACTCATTGCTTTTATCAACACAAATGATGGAAATGATTTTTTAGCTTCTGTAAAACGTGTCGTAAATATTCTTGAAAATCAACCATCTAAAGATATCATAACAATAAACACATTTAACCCTGAACTTTTTAGCAAAACAGAAGAAAAACAATTATATCAAGCAATCATTGAGGTAGAAAAAAAGCTTCATGATCAGACTAATGCAACTAATTTATCACTTGCACTCAATGCCCTTGTACCACTTAAAAAACCTATTGATACATTTTTTGAAAAAGTATTAGTAAACGATAAAAATTCCGCTATTCGCGCTAATCGTCTTGCTCTTCTTGAACGTATCCGCTTAATCACACAAAATGTCACGGATTTCTCGAAGCTTACAACCTAAAACCTAGCGTTCTTTCAATTTTAAAAATGATAAAAATAATTTTTGTTATTTTTGAAATGCTTTTTATACCGAAAATAGCTCAAAAAAATAATAAACTACTTGTTAATAGTGCTTTAAATAATTTCAAAACAATAAAAATCGAATATAAACTATACTTGCTAATAAATTGGTAAAAAAATTTAGAAAACATAAATCGAGATAAGTTCAGGAATTTTTGATCAACCTCGAAAAATAAAAATCATACTCAATAGATATTTTGTTTGATAAAAGCACCAATTCTTGGAAGGTTACGCACCCTCCCTTTCCCCAAAGCTTTGCTCCTAAAAGACCAACGCTTTAAACTCTTTAAACAATATTAATTAAGGTACTCTTTCATTTTGGAAAGAGACTCTTTAATGAGAGACTTTTCAATAAGGTCGTTAGATTCCTTAAAATCTAATTCCTTATTAATAAGCGTACGTGAGGAAGAAATTGCTAAATCAATAGCAGATAGAGAAACAACTCGAATTGCATCTGCTTCTGCTTGAGCAATTTTTTGCTCTACCATTTTTTTGCGATTTTTAACATATTCTTCTGCTTTTGTACGAGCTTCAGCAATAATAACTGAAACTTCATTCTTAGCAGCAGCAATAATTTCTTGAGCATTTTTTTCTGCTTCTACACATTTGCGCTGACATTCAGCCAATATCTCCTGCGCCTCTTCACGAAGGCGAAGAGCTTCATCAAGCTCGTCCGTGATACGCTTTGTTCGCATATCAAGACTACGCGCTACCATAGTCGGAACTTTAAAATAAACTAAAAGAGCTAAGAAAAGAACCAATCCAATAAAAGCCCAAAATGTATCAGTCATCCTTGTGATTCCTTACAGCTCGTAGCTCTAACAGTTAAATTGACAACTTCTTTACTCACATCAATATCAAGTAATTTCTTAACAATTTCACGAGTTACTTCCTCTGCAATTAAACTAACATTTTGCATAGCTTTATCTCGAATTTCTGCTATTTGATCTCCAGCAGTTGCTAGCTTTTTCTCTAATTTTTTTTCAACTTCTTTTCGTTCAAAATCAGCCTTTTCTTTAATTTTATCTCTTGCCTCTTGCACTACAATACGCGCCTGTAAACGAGCTTCTGCTAGTTTTTTCTCATAAACTTCAATCACAGTATCCGCTTCTTGTTTCATACGCATAGCCTGATCTAAATCAGATGCAATCCGATCACGACGCGTTTCAATGACATTTCCAATACGAGGTACAATCACCCGAGCAATGAAGAGATAAAAAAAACCAAAAGAAATTGCCAACCAAAAAAGATGAGAACCAAAATGCACAAAATCAAAAGGCGGAAACACGCGGTTTGCGTGCTCTACCGCATTTTCAATATGTTCTATGGGCGTTTCAGCAGCTTGTGCATAAGCACTGGAAATAAACATCCTATTTTATCCTTCAAACAACTACCTCAGGCCCTTTATTTAGAACCTATGATAACTGAATCATTTCCCTTTTATTAAAAAGGTCTGCTCTTTGCACAAAAACAGACATACCTTTTTAAATCGGTTAAACTGCAAAAAGAAGCAAAAGAGCAATAAGCAACGAAAAAATACCCAAAGCTTCCGTCACAGCAAAACCAAAAACTAAACGACCAAACTGACTATCTGCTGCTGATGGATTACGTAAGGCACCAGAAAGATAGCTACCAAAAATATTTCCCAGCCCCAATGCTGTGCCAGCCATACCAAAGCAGGCAAGACCAGCGCCAATATATTTTGCTGCAAGTGCTAATTCCATATTATTCTCCTTTGAAGTGAAATTGCATTGTTTGACGAAAATTCATTATTTATTAGTGTCCCGGGTGAACAGCATCACTAAGATACATACAAGTCAAAACCGTAAAGACATAAGCTTGTAGAAATGCTACCAAAAATTCAAGAGCAGTAATTGCCACAGTCATAATGAGAGGTAAAATAGAACCACCAATACCTATACCCCCTACTCCAACCATTAAAACAATAAAACCAGAAAATACTTTAAGCGTGATGTGACCAGCAAGCATATTAGCAAAAAGGCGAAGTGAAAGACTAATAGGGCGAGACAAAAAAGAAATAAGCTCAATCATTGTGACTAAAGGCAAAATCATAACAGGCACACCACTAGGCACAAAAAGTTTTAAAAAACAAACCCCATGTTTATAAAAACCATAACCAATCACCGTCAAGATAACCAACATCGCCAATGAAAAAGTAATCATAATTTGAGAGGTAATAGTATAAAAATAAGGAAAAAGACCAATAAAATTAGCAACCAAAATAAAAATAAATAATGAAAATACTAAAGGGAAAAAACGCATTCCCTGTACGCCAACTGATTCACGCAAAGTCGACGCTACAAATTCATATGCCATTTCAGAAATAGACTGCATACGCGTTGGAACCAATCTACGACTTGATGATGAGAGAAAAAGAAATACTGAAGATAAAACAACCGTAACGACTATAAAAAATGATACATTTGTAAACGATAAATCCATATTCCCTATAGAAATATTAATCAACCGTGAAACCTCAAACTGATGAATAGGATCTGGAGCGTGCGCTGTCACTTTAACCTCATTTATTAAATTTATCGACCCTTTTATTTTGATGCGATACGCTATTTTTTCCTAATTGACTAGGAGAAATGTGCCCTAAAGACCGAAGAATATTTATTATACCAGAAGTAAATCCAAGAAAAAGAAAAAATATCAATCCCCATGGCAACAAACCTGTTAGTTTATCAAATCCCAACCCTAAAACAATACCTACAATAACACTCGCCAGAAATTCACTCGACAACTTAACGGCATGCCCTATCTTGCTTTGTGATTCTCTGTTTTCATTTCTAAGATCCTGTTGCTTTAATGCTTTCTTACGCATTAAAGCCAATCCCAAATTTTGACTCCGCCATTCTAAATCCTCTAAATGAAAAGAATCTCTTTGCTTTTTCTCTTCAACCTCCTTTTGTGGCACAACGGGTTTGTCCCCCTTTGCCATAATTAGCTCCTTAATTAAAAGAAAAATCAAAATACATCTAAAGCTGTCTGCAACATATTGTTACTAAATTCATTCGTCAAGCTATCCAAAAGCATCTATCACAAGGATTTTTATCAATAAATAAAACAATAAGGTAGCTATCTTATAGAACCAATAAATTGCATCTCTGCTCTCATTTTAAAAAGCTATATTTTACTGCGCAGTTTTAGAAATCTATTAAACAATTGCCCATTGGAATCTTTTGATTCGTATATATTTTAGCCACCATACGTCAATACAAACTAACTCAATTTATAACACTATAATGCCATACATAAATGACGATAGTAGAATTCTAAACACCCCCATACAATTAGCTTTTTGCTCTTTAGTATTTTTATGTGCACTTCAAATAAAGAGCTTCAATGTGACATTTGTTTTTTATTCCAAAAGTTGTTACAAGTCATAGCATCGCTTACCCACAAAATGCTTGTTTCTAATGTAGAAAAAATACATTAATCTCTCCTGTCTTAACTCCCCTCATTACACTGCTCAAAGATAAAAAAAATAGCATTTCTAAGAAGCGCATAACCAAGAATTAATACATCAAATACAACCCTGATTGATCAAAATACAAAAAGCTCAAACATTAATAACCTTGAAAATACTAATCTTTAAAAGAATATATCGTCGTTATAACTATTAAACTTCATCTTAGAAAAGCTGAAAAAACCGTTGCACTAGCTATAAAATTTTTGATTTTTAAGTATTTAACGACAATAATTTCATATTTTTGATTATAATGAACGCAATATTATTGCTTGTTTATTTTACACATTCATTTTTGTTTCAAAAACTTAACAAATCAAAGCGAAGCTTCTTTAAAAGCTAGTATAAATGCCCCATTTTAAAACCTTTAAAAAGTCTAAAAATGATTCAGAACATAAAGGAAATTGTTACTTTTTTCATCTTTCATCATGCAAAAGGATTATCAGATGTTCGCAGTAACAAACGGATGGGCACCCCTGGCATATCGAATGTATCACGCAACCCATTAGACAAATAACGCAAATATGATTGAGGCATTGCATCTGACCGTGAACAAGAAATAATAAACACCGGAGGACGTGTTTTAATTTGTGTTATATACTTAATCTTAAGTCGGCGCCCAGAAACCGCTGGTGGTGGATGGTGCGCAACTATAGTTTCAAGCCAGCGATTAAGTTTCCCTGTAGGAATACGACAATTCCACACACGATGAATCATCATGATATTTTCCATAAGTTTATCAATCCCTTTACCATACTGACCTGATAAAGGGACAGCTCTCAAACCACGAACCTGAGGAAGAAGACGAGCACATTTTTCATGTAAATCAGCCAACACTTCTTGGCAATTTTCAATAAGATCCCACTTATTGAAAGCTATAATTGGAACTCGCCCCTCACGAATCACAAGATCAGCAATTTGTAAATCTTGCTTTTCAAAAGGCATGGTTGTATCAAAAACAATCACCACTACTTCCGAGAAACGGATTGCGCGTAAAGTGTCTGCAACAGAAAGTTTTTCTAACTTTTCTTGAACTTTTAATTTTCGGCGCAACCCCGCAGTATCAAAGAGTTTAAAACAACGATCTCGCCATTCCCAATCTACAGAAATAGAATCACGCGTAATACCAGCTTCAGGTCCTGTCAGCAAACGATCCTGCCCCAACATACTATTGATCAGTGTTGATTTTCCAGTATTGGGACGACCAACAATTGCTATCCGAATAGGTTTTCTTTCATCGTAAATAAAACCTCTTTCTTCCAAATCATTATCCAAAGACACAGATCGCGTAAGAGCACATTCTTCTTCTTTTATTTGCTCAAAAACTTTATCTTTACCAACAGCATTCACAATTGCATCACGAAGATCCGAAAAACCCAGACCATGTTCAGCAGATATTGCGCAAGGCTCACCTAAACCTAAAGACCATGCTTCATATCCTCCTTCTATTGCCATTTTTGACTCAGATTTATTGACAATAAGCACAATCGGTTTTCCCGACTTGCGAACCAATGAAGCAAAACTGCACTCACTTACTGTCACCCCGCTCTTTGCATCAAGTACAAATAAGATAAGATCCGCTTCTTTAATAGCAGCCTTTGTCTGAAAAAACATACGACCTTCAAGTGTTTGATCACTTGCATCTTCTAAACCGGCTGTATCAATCACATTAAAACATAAATCTTGAAGCCTTGCCTCATGAGCACGCCGATCACGTGTTACACCTGGCTTATTATCAACCAAAGCCAATTTTTGCCCAACCAAACGATTAAATAATGTTGATTTTCCAACATTGGGCCGGCCAACTATAGCAATGGTGAGACTCATTAATTTACCCCTTATTCACCTTTCTTTCAGACTGAATAAGCTCAAGCATAATTTTTGCTCGATCAATTATTTTTAGTCCTAAAACATTTTCTTCAGAAATTTTTTGAAAATAATAAATCGCATCATCTATTTTATTAGCTTTATAAGCAGCTAAACCTAAAACTTCTCTTGCAGACATGCGCATAGGATCGATATCATTTGCCATATCTTTGGCACGTTTTTTAACATCATCGAATGTACCTATATCAACTAAAATATAAGCCGCTCGAATTTTTGCAACTCTCTGTAATATCTGCGGTGCATTCTTATCAGCCGCAACCGCGTCAAAAACTTCTACTGACTTAGCAGCATTGCCTTGCTGCATCAGCAAAGAAGCTTCACGTAAACGAGCAAGAAAAGGATACCCTCCAAAATCAGATGTTTTAACACTCTCTAATTGATTCATCGCCTCATCAAATTGAAGTGAGTCCGCCAAATTAAGACTTGTTATAAATGTATCACCAATCTTGCTGGCTTTATTCATTTGCCCATAATGATAAATTTGATAAACAGCTATCGCTAGTACAAAAATAATAGCTGAAATAATAATCAAGAAACTATAACGCCCCCAAAAAGCACGGACTTTTTCCTGACGGAGCTCTTCATTAACTTCACGAATAAAACTATCGTATGACATACACCCTACCCTGGAAAGAATTTTAATTCCTACACTATTACGTATAAATAAACAAAGATAGAGCCCTATCCACTAACAATCTTTAATTTTGTCAGGTGATTGATTTAAAATTAACATATACCCTTATCAACTGTTTTTATAATTGTACCGAACTAAAATCTCTTGCGATTATCTTTTGATTGACATGAATTTTTACGCATCTCACTCTCCTCCTATGGAATGTGTAAAGTTACTTTCAGTCACTTCAACTCTTGTTATACATTAACGTCATATTGCTAACTTAAAACAAAAGCGAAATATTTGGCCTATACTGCTTTATATCACCTACTAGATAATTGCAAACATACTAATAACACCCGAATGACAATCACCTTATATCTAACACGCATAGATTACATACTAATTTCCGGTAACATTATTTAGCTGTATTAACACTCTACGTGTACATTACAACTTCTAAAACCTTAAAATAACAACTATTGTACTGCATCTTTCCATAGCTTCTATTAGAAAACTATTATTAAAAATTAATTCATGAAAATAATTTTTTCATACATCAAGTGTCAATTACAATGACCTCAAAATCAGAAAAATAACTCTATAGAGTAATACCAATCATTAAATTTTCAACCAACAAACATCATTCTCATCTCTGCCAATATTACAATTAAAACGTTCATAAAAATCCTTATCAACTTATATATGCCCAACTTTTCATAACTAAGAATGTCTGGAGAAAAATAGACAAACCTTGCTACAATACCAAGGAAACGCTTGCGCTTTATCATAATGGATCCCCCCATCTTAACAATATCTCTGCGTAAACATAGCTTTTCCACCTATCTTCATCTCAAAAAAATCTATTCAAAGGTTTTTCTACCGTTTTATTGTAACGGCCAAACCCACATTAACATCGGAACCGCAACGATTGCTATCAATACTGCCAACGGAGCACCAAAACGTGCATAATCACTAAAACGATAACCACCAGGCCCCATTACTAACATAGTACATTGATGCCCAATAGGTGTAAGAAAATCACAACCAGCACCTATCGCAACAGCCATTAAAAAAGCCTCAGGTTTATAATGAAGAGAATGAGCAAAACTTGATGCGATTGGTGCTATAACCATCACTGTTGCTGCATTGTTTAAAAATGGCGTTATCAGCATTGCTGTAATTAAGATAAGTGCTAATGCACCGGATGGTGGTAAAAATACAGCCATTTGGCTAAGCCAACCACCAATCAAATCCGTGCACCCTGTTTTTTCCAATATTTCACTTACTGGAATAAGAGTTGCTAATAACACCAATATTTGTCCATCTAAAGCATGGTACAAATCCCGCATTGGAAGAATCCGAAAAACGACCATCGCAATAGCTGCAGAAAAAAAAGAAAATGCAACCGGAACAATTTGAAAAGCTGTCGTAATAATTGCTACAAATAAAATAGCTAAAGACATAAGGCCATGTCGTAAATTACCGAACGTGATATTGCGTTTTGCCAAAGGAAGGCATTTCAATTCTCTTAACAAGCTCGGAATAACCATATCCTGCCCCTGTAAAACAATGACATCCCCGAGACGGAAAACAACATCACCAAGCCTACCACGCACCCTTTCACATTGACGACTTAAAGCAAGTAAATTTACATCATAGCGATCAAACAACGAAAGTCTTTTAGCACTGATACCAATAAGAGGAGAATTATCTGTAATAACAGCCTCAACAATATCAAGCTGGCTACCTTTATCACCTACAGAAAGAGTACGACCAGTAGCAAATTCTAAGCGAGCTGAATTAATCACGGTGTCTAGCCCTGTATGTGAGCCTTCCAGTAGAACAGTATCATCCTTGGCAAAAACAAAATCTGGTAATGGTGAAATGGATACTTTATTTCTAATAACCTGAATAACCATAACTTCACCGCCTGATGGTTTAATGAGATCAATAATAGTTTTTCCCACAATGGGAGAATTAACGGGAATACGCACTTCTGAAATATAATTACAAATATCAATAGCATCATCAAATGATGTGCTTGAATGCGTACGGATAGGTAAACGCCAAGAAAAAAATACTAAATAGAAAACTCCAACAGCAGCAATTGTTGCACCAATCGGTATAAAATCAAACATAGTGAAAGGGATTCCTTCTAAACGTTCTCGCATAGCTGAAACAACAATGTTGGGAGAAGTACCTATCTGTGTCATGAGACCACCTAATAAAGAACCAAATGCCATTGGCATCAAAAACACAGATGGTGAAACCTGAGAACGGCGAGCAAATTGGAAAGCAATCGGAAGCATAATGGCTAAAGCACCAATGTTTTTAACAAACATTGATAAAAGAACCACAGAAATAACTAAAAAAGCTAATTGAAGTTTTACTGACTTTACATCAGGCCACATTCGTTGAATAATATATTCCACAATGCCAGAGCGTGACATAACTGTGCTGATGATAAACGCACTACCTACGATAATAACAATATCATTACTAAAACCACTAAATGCTTCCTTCGGATTAACAAGACCGAGAGTGCAAGCAATTAACAATGTACAAACAGCAACGATATCATAACGAAACCGACCCCATATAAAAACAGCCATCATGAGACCAATAATAGAAAAAGCCATTATTTGATCTTGTGTCATAACACTAACGACTCCCTGTCAGCTTATAATCACCAACATCATATACTCCCTTTAATCGTTCCTTTAGTCAGTGACATAAAAAACGACACATTATTACTCCTTAAAAATGATTAAACATGATAAATAAGGTCATAATTAGTGCATAGTTCCTTATTCATGGTTATAGTTTCACGTAAAATATTGAAAAAAACTGGTGACAGTTGATAAAAGCTTGTTGAAAAAAAAAATATGATGATCTTACATCAAAGGAAATAGACAGATATTTAGTTGATATACATCATATCTCAGCTTTTATCGTTGTTTTAAAAAATTTATTTATACTCTCAGCATATAGTGACAAAATTGAAAGAAAAAATAATGATCAATTTTAATAGTTGGTATCGCAATAACCTAAAATATTGGTTGACGTATATTATTGGATTTGTTGCTATTTTAATAATCATAGTTATTGGTGGTTTTTATATGGCAAAACCCCACCTTGATAGCTTTGTAAAAAAAGAAATAGCCCGCCGTTCTATCAACGCAGAAACATCCGAAGTCAGTATTCTAGGTAAAATCAATTTGACTAACGTCACTCTACCAACCCCAGCTGATACATCACTTAAAATTGGTTTTATTTCAGGACGTCCCCCCATTGCCTTCATTCCTGGTGCTTTCACACTTTATAATATTGATTTAACATATAAGAATGTTCGTCTACAAGTTCCCAAAATCTCTATTAATAATGTATCCCTGAAAAACAAAGATGCTACGATCACGTCTTCCTTTTTGCAATCATTTATGCGTATTAATATTTCATCAATTAATGCACCAGATATATTACTTTTCACAGAGGATGAGAACAAGCCAACTGAAAGAATTAATATCAAGAATTTTCAGCTTTCTAATCTCCAAAATGGTCGTATTCATTCCGTTGGTATCAAAGATATAACGACCAATATAAGTCTTGCAAAGACAGCTGCAGATAGTACCAAACAGATATATCTAACCGCTAAGAGTAACCCAATAAAAGCCCATAATATTGACGTGGGTTATGCTTATTCTATCATTTCTGATAAAAACAACGTCAAGAATCAAGGCGAAACCGTTATTGGCCCTATTACATTGGGTAATGTAGCAGTAGATATTTTTGAAGGAGAAGAAAAAAACGCTTCTTTCTCTTTTGGAAAATTTAAAACATCTGGCTTAAAAATGCAACCGCTTAAACAGCCTCTTAAAAAACTTGTTCAAGCCTACCTTAGTGCAAAAAAAACAAATAATCAGACAGAACAAAATGCCCTTCTCATGGCTGTTCTTTCGGCTATTACATCAATTGATGCTAAAACTGACAAAGTAATTATTGACGTACCGCAAATAAAGGCAACCCTTGAATCATTGCAATTAAAATCAGACCAATGGCAACAAGCCATACCAGAAAATCTTTTGCTCTCTCTTAATGGCCTTTCAATCTTACCTAAAAAAATGGAGAGAAAAAACTTAGATTTTCTTAAAAATACGGGCTTTGAGTACCTTGATGTTTCAGGAAAGCTTGATATCTCTTACAATGAAAAAAAGCGTATCCTTTCGCTTAATGCAATGTCTTTCAACGTCCAAAACATTGGCTCTGGAAAAATCTCAGCTACAGTTATTGATGTTGATAAAACATTCTTCTCTGGTCAAAAAGACGCAATCATTGCTGCTTCTCAAAATCTTGGCATTTCTGAAATTGACATATGTTATACAGACGCTGGTCTCATTGATAAAATCTTTTCTTATCTTGCTCAAAGTCTTAACGATAATAAACATGATCTCAAACAAGAACTTTATGATAATTTTTATTTAATCGTAACCCAAAGCCCAAAAATATTATTAAAAAATCATGATAAAGCTGAAAATATTTCGAAAGCCCTCGGTAATTTTGCTAGAAATCCACAAACATTAAAAATAAAAATAGCAGCAAAAGATAATAAAGGGCTTACAGCATCTGATCTTGAAGCCACTTTGCAAAATAATCTATCAGCTGTTCTTAATAAAATGAGTCTCACTGTTAAAAATGAAGCATCTCATTAAAAATATAATTAGTTTTAAAATTGGAGAATTACCATCCCCTCTTTTCTTCATATAATACTATAAGCGATATACAGAATAGCTTATAAACAAAGCCTCTATGAATAAATTGATATTTGGAGTTTTTTATGCCTGATTTATCCTCAAATCGCTTACCAAATCGAGCCTCTCTCGTCACAAATCGGGCACTTTCCGCAATTGAGCGTTTTCTCCACATTGAAGCTGTAAGTGGTATTGTTCTTTTATTGGCAGCTGCAACTGCGCTCATATTTGCTAATTCTAAATATTCTTCTTCCTATGAAGCATTTTGGCATACACCTCTTGGCTTTAATTTTGGCTATTTTAACTTATCATGGGATCTACATTTCTGGATTAATGATGCTCTTATGACTGTGTTCTTTCTCGTAGCGGGAGTGGAAATTCGGCGTGAAATTCACGAAGGTGCTCTTGCTAATTTTAAACAAGCAATTTTACCAATTGTAGCAGCAATAGGTGGAGTTTGTCTTCCTGCAATTATTTATCTGAGCATTAACTTAAATAGGGGAGATACTTATGGTTGGGCTGTGCCGACAGCTACCGATATTGCTTTTGCACTAGGTATTCTCGCGCTTTTTGGGAAAGCAATTCCTTCTAATCTTCATATCATTCTTTTATCATTAGCAATTATTGATGATATTATCGCTGTTCTTATTATTGCTTTTTTCTACTCAACTAATTTAGATCCCAGTGGTTTAGCTATCGCAGCAGCAGGTATTGTTTTAGTCTCATTTTTTCAATGGATTGGATTTGCATCAGCGTGGCTTTATATTTTGCCTGGTGCAATTATTTGGTGGGGGTTAATGATAACAGGCGTTCATCCATCACTTGCCGGCGTAATTTTAGGCATGATGACCCCAGTTTTACCTACCCGTAATCTTGTAGCTCCGCTTACAATGCTAAGCAACGCAGTTGAAATACTTCAAGAAAAAAACACAAGCACAGACCTTCATCATATCTCAACTACATTAAAAAAAGTGCGTAGAGGACAACGCGATATAATCGCACCTGTAACACGGGTTCAAAAAGCGTTACATCCATGGGTAGCGTACGGCGTGATGCCAATTTTTGCTTTTGCAAATGCTGGCGTTAACTTTGCAAACTTTGACCTCTCTTCCGATAAATCATTCTTGATTGTTCTCGGCATTATCATGGGACTATGTATTGGTAAACCGCTTGGTATTATTGTCGCTAGCTATCTAGCGGTAAAATTGGGTCTATGCCGCCTTCCTCCTAATGTAGCATGGGCGGGTATATTATTAATTGGATTTTTAGCAGGTATTGGCTTTACAATGTCAATCTTTGTTTCAATGCTTGCTTTTAAAGATGTTGTTCAACTTGATTCTGCAAAAATTGGTGTACTTTGTGGATCTGGCCTTTCTGCTCTTATTGGCCTTGGATATGGCCTCTTTTATATCAAAAATAATAAAAAGCGTATCACAAATTGCAATTAATCAAGCTATAAATCTTACTTAAGCTAAACCTTTAAAAATATTTAAGGCTTTAATTACATTCAATGAACGACTGCACATAATTACTTTCTTTTGATTTCACTCATTCATCATAGGTAAAAAAGTGCAATTTATACCTACAAGAATCTTTTAAAAGTGCGTATAATTTGCATTCACATCAATGTAGCTTGATTAAACGTAAACAAATCACATAACACTCTAATAATAGACTCTTCTATATTTTAGAACAAAATAAAGAAAAACTTTATGCTCATAAAACCTGATGTAAAAAATAAGAAGCAATCTTAGTAAGGCTCTTAACTACTGTACATATAAAATCTAAATATACCTAATTACTCGAAAAATATTTAAAATTAAAAATACTTACCCTATCTCAAGACCATAAACAGCATGCAAAGTTCTCACTGCAAGTTCAGTATAAGCACTATCAATTAAAACAGAAATCTTAATCTCTGAAGTAGTAATTGCTTGAATATTAATGCCTTTTTCAGCCAAAGCCTTAAATGCCGTAGCTGCAACCCCTGCATGACTGCGCATACCAACACCAATAACAGAAACTTTTGCAAGGTCACTCTCAGATTGAATAACATCAAACCCAATCTCTGCACGATTTTTCTCAAGAAGTGCAACAGCCTTATCTACATCAGCTGATGGTACAGTAAAAGTCATATCAGTCTTCGAACCATCTTCAGAAATATTCTGCACAATCATATCAACATTGATACGTTCTTCAGCCAAAGGGCCAAAAATTGCTGCAGAAATACCCGGACGATCTGCCAGTCTGCGTAGTGAAATTTGTGCTTCATCTTTAGCAAAAGCAATACCAGTAACATTTTGTTGTTCCACAATCTCATCCTCATCGCAAATAAGTGTTCCAGGGGGATTAACTGAACTGCACATGTCCACAGCATCGGGATCTTCAAAACTTGAGCGTACAAAAGTACGAACTTTATGGACCATAGCTAATTCAACAGACCTAACTTGCAAAACTTTTGCCCCAAGAGAAGCCATTTCAAGCATTTCTTCAAAAGCCACTTTCGGTAAACGACGTGCCTTAGGTTCAACTCGCGGATCAGTTGTATAAACACCATCTACATCTGTATAAATATCACAACGATCAGCCTGCAAAGCCGCCGCCACTGCAACAGCACTTGTATCTGATCCACCGCGTCCCAAGGTAGAAATTCTATTATTTGGAGCTAATCCTTGAAAACCAGCAATAACCGCTACCTGCCCCTCTTGAAAACGCTGTATTAAAAAAGATCCATCAATATCCACAATCCGTGCACCGCTATGTGCATTATCAGTATAAATAGGGATTTGCCACCCAAGCCATGAGCGAGCATTCACTCCCATCGCTTGGAGTGTAATAGCCAACAAACCTGCTGTTACTTGTTCCCCAGAAGAAACGATTACATCATACTCACGAGCATCATGCATTGGTGAAGCTTCACGCGTCCATTGAACGAGCTCATTTGTTTTACCAGCCATTGCAGATACCACCACTGCAATCTCATTACCCGCATCTACTTCTCTTTTGACATGTCGAGCAACATTATGAATACATTCAATGTTTGCTACAGATGTGCCACCAAATTTCATGACAATACGTGCCATTTATAATACTCTTATATCTTATATTTCTTATTTCAAATGAGACAGTTAGAATAAGGTCCTGTCGCCGTATTAAATTTCTTTTCGACATAACCAATATCTATAATTTTCGCAAGCCCAGCGTGATTATGTTAATTTACTCTTGACTTTAGAAAAATCTACCTGACTTGATAATATGAAAATAAAAGGAGAGTGATATGATAAATAAAGCTCATACTACGATTGATCAGAGTGAAATTGATCATTTTTCACAAATTGCTTCTGAATGGTGGAATCCCCAAGGCAAATTTCGCCCCCTCCATCAATTTAATCCAACACGCCTTGCTTATATTAAAGAAAAAATTTGTTTAGAATTTGATCGTGACCCTATGTCTCTTACGCCTTTTGAAGGTTTGAGGATTCTTGATATTGGTTGTGGGGGGGGGCTGTTATGTGAACCAATGGCACGTCTTGGAACCACTATTATAGGAGCCGATGCTTCGCAAACCAATATCGAGGTAGCAAAAAACCATGCAATCCAAAGCGGTCTTTCAATTGATTATCGCGCTACCACTGCAGAAACACTTGCAGATGAAGAAGAACAATTTGATGTAATTCTCAACATGGAGATTGTTGAACATGTTGCTGATGTTAATCTCTTCATATCGGCCACTGCCAAAATGCTCAAACCACAAGGGCTTATGTTTGTTGCAACACTTAACCGTACATGGAAAGCTTGGGGGCTAGCGATTGTCGGTGCCGAATATATTCTACGTTGGCTTCCAAAAGGAACTCATGATTATAAAAAATTTCTAAAACCTCTAGAGTTAAAAAAGCTATTATCTCAAAATACTCTAACCGTTATTGATGAGATTGGTATTACTTATAATCCATTGAATGATAGCTGGAATCGCTCAAAAGATATGGACGTTAACTACATGCTTCTTGCAAAAAAGTTTGAATAAGCCAACCATAACAGATAATTATTAGGCACTTTTGAGTAAACAGTCGAGTTTACCTTCAGCATCTAAAGCATAAAGATCATCACAACCTCCAACATGATAATCACCTATAAAAATCTGAGGAAATGTATTACGCCCATTCGCTCGTTGTACCATTTGTTGACGAAGGGAAGTTGATGCATCAATATCTGTATATTTGATGCCTTTTTTATCAAATAAAGCACGCGCTTTTGTGCAATAGGGACAACCGGGACGTGTATAAAGTGTTATCTCTTGCATAATATTTCTCCAATGTTTTTTTGATATAATCAATCTTTAATCACTTCTCAAGAGTGAGACAAAACAGAAACATCTTTCAATACACGCGAAAATGTCAGTACATCAACTTGTTGTGCACCTGCATGTTTTAATGTTGCAGCTGCTGCAGTAATTGTCACACCTGTTGTCAAAACATCATCAATCAGCAAAATAGAACGCCCTTTTAAATGCTTTTTAATTTTATGAGGTACCTTAAAAGCGCTTTGCACATTGAGCTTTCGTTCCTTAGCAGATAAACCAACCTGTGGACGAGTATGCCGATAACGAACAAGCCAGCCAGGTTTAAAAGGTTTTTTCCGTGCTGCTGCAATATAACGGGCAAGTTCAGCAGATTGATTATAACGTCGCCAGAAAAAACGACGAAAATGCAATGGAATAGGAATAATAACATCGCAATCATCAAGAAGCTCACGTCCTGCAAGTACCATCCAATTAGACATAAAACGTGCTAATTCTAGACGATCACTATATTTCAATTGGATTGTCAAAAGTCGTGCTAATCCCTTATGAACAACCACTGAACGAACACGTGAAAAAGGAGGAGAGGCTTGAATTGCTTCACCACTAAGAAAACCTTCTCCCATATCGTAAGCAAAAGGAATCCCCATAACAGGACAATAAGGTTTCGTAATAAATTGAAAATCTTTCCAACAATCAGAACAAACCGTACTATAAGCAGAAACAATTTTCTTACATCCAGGACAAGTCGGTGGATATAAAATTTTTATTAAGTACTCAATGAATTTACCCAACATATCCCCTTATTCAAAAAAATCTCAAAAGTACCACTTCATCAGTTTATTCTTTCATAACCTCGTAGCATAAGACATTTTTTTACGTTTCAAAACCTATAAAATTTAATTTTTTCAAAAATACTCAGTTTTATCAAACTATTTCGTCGTTCCTTTTTCCTTATAAGCTTGATATAGCATTGCATCATAATAAACCTACTTAAAACTATATCCCCAAAACAGGAAATGGTAAGCGATATGTCTCATCCTCTTATTTTTGACCATATCCGCATTGAACAATTTCGCAAACGCGCTTTTAAAAAAGCAAAAGAGGGATATGATTTTTTATTATCCTATGTTGCTGAGGATCTTTATAAACGTCTAAGAACTGTTGAGCGTCAATTCACATTAGCTCTAGATTTACATAGCCATACAGGCTTTGCTGTACAAGCTTTAAAAAAGTCTGGCAAAATTAGTTCTATAGAACGTGTTGAAACTGACATTCTTTACCAAAGTCATGATCAAAAATTTCATTTACGTCACAGAGAATTTCTTGATTTTCCACCACACTATTGCGATCTTATTGTTTCGCTCCTCTCACTACAATTGACCAATGATACCCCTGGTGTTTTAAAACAAATAAAGGACATTCTTAAACCAGATGGCCTATTTCTTGCAGTTATGGCTGGAGCTGGAACATTAAGAGAATTGCGAGAAAGTTTGCTTCAAGCTGAACTCGAAATTTATGGAGGAGTTAGCCCAAGAATTTATCCTTTTGCCGATATTCGTGATGTAGGAGCTATTTTACAACGTGTTGGTTTTGCTATACCCGTAGTGGATGTCGAAAATATCACAATACGCTACAATACAATGTTTGATCTCATGCATGATCTTAAAGCCATGGGGATGCAAAATGCGTTAATTAATCGCTCACAACGCCCTGTATCTAAGCGCTTTTTTCTTCGCGCTGCTGAAATCTACGCACAACAATTTAGTGACCCAGATGGTCGCATTCGTGCGCATTTTTCTTTCATATGGTTATCCGGCTGGGCACCTGATCAAAATCAACAAAAACCCTTACGCCCTGGTTCAGCGCAAATATCCCTTGTTGATGTTTTAGAAAAACAATCAAAATAATAATGAAAAAACCGCAAATTTTATAGGAAAATTATTTTTCAAAAATGCTCTTATCCGTTGTGCGTAATATTTGACTTGTCATAGCTCCAGCCAACATTGAACCATTAACGTTAAGAGCTGTACGCCCCATATCAATTAAAGGTTCAACAGAAATAAGTACGGCTACCAAAGAAATAGGGAGCCCCATAATTGGTAAAACAATTAATGCAGCAAAAACAGCACCACCACCAATACCAGCAACTCCAATAGAACTCAAAGTTACTACCCCAACAAGAGTAGCAATCCAGATAGGGTCGAAAGGATTAATACCAACAGATGGTGCTATCATAGTTGCAAGCATAGCTGGATAAAGACCTGCACAACCATTTTGGCCAATCGTTGCACCAAAAGAAGCTGCAAAACTTGCAATTGATTGTGGTACACCAATCCACTGTGTTTGCGCTTCAATATTTAGAGGAATAGTAGCAGTACTTGAACGGCTACTAAAAGCAAATGTCAAAACAGGCACAACTTTTTTGAAAAAACGAAATGGGTTAATGCCTGATATACCAAGCAACACACCATGAATTCCAAACATAAGAATAATACCAATATAAGAAGCAACAATAAAAACTAGTAATTTAAAAATATCAGCAACATTTGAGGTTGCCCCAACCTTAGTCATAAGAGCAAAAATACCATAAGGTGTTAACGCAATTACAATACGTACTAACCACATAACCCAAGACTGTATAATTTGAATAAATGAAAGAGCTTTTTCCCCTTTATCTGGGTCATCTTTCTTTAAAAGAAGAACAGCAGATCCTAAAAACGCCGAAAAAATAACAACCCTAATAATCGATGTACGCTCAGATCCCATTAAGTCAGCAAATGGATTTTGGGGTATAAATGATAAAATTAATTTTGGTATATTTATTTCTCCAACCTGAAAAGTATTCCCGCCAAGAACAGCAGATATATCCTCCCCTCCATGTACCAAACCATTCGCTGTTAACCCCAAAAAGTTAACTACTAAAATACCAACCAATGCTGAAATACACGTTGTAAAAAGTAATATTGAAATTGTTACTATACTAATTCTGCTAACAGCATAAGAAGAATGCAAATGCGCTACCGCTGAAACGATAGAGATAAACACTAATGGCATAATAATCATTTGCAACAATAATAGATAACCATCTCCAATAATGTTAAACCATTCAACAGATTTTAATAGTGTTGACTCGCCTTCTCCATAAATAAACTGCAAAGCACTTCCAAAAATCAGGCCAACAATAAGACCCAACATAACACGTAGCGCAAAACCCCATTTGATTTTTTTACTTTGAGAAAGCAATAATAAAAAAATAATAAATAGAAATAAATTAATAAAAAAATTAAATGTCATTGCTTATGCCTACTATTTTTTGTGCTTTACATTAAAAAATAATATATAATTTAAAATTCACTCATAATATTTAAAAAATATAGAGCTTACTACATTTTTACAAAATCATTATTTTTATTAGTTATAGGCCAGAAACGAATTTTCATCTATTTATAGTTATATAAAAATAGAAAACAAATAAGCTGATTTTTACATATCTACAAAATTCTATTTTAAAGAATATAATATTTCTTTCATAAATAATAAGTTACATGCAATCACTATCGCATCTCAATGAAAAACGATATATAAAAGCCTAAACAGTAATGATGGAGCAATTGATCTTAAAGAAACAAGAAAATCCTTGAGGATAATCACAAAACATCTTTTCGGAGGTAGATCTATCTAAAGTCTCCTTTTATCAAAATATTTAATGAACAAAACGTTCATTTTTCAATATTTTCTCCACTCATAAACATATTATAAAAGAAAATTTTTTAACACCTGCACTAATGGTTTATCAGCATCAGGCATAGAATATTTATCAAGATCGTTAATAAAAATCCATTTTAAATTTTGCCCTTCTCGTCCCTGAGGAATACCTCTATAATGGCGACATATATAAAATGGCATTAATAAATGAAATGTTTCATAACTATGGCTTGCAAATGTTAAAGGTAAAAAATCATTTTTTTGAACATGAATATCAAGCTCTTCCTTTAATTCACGAATCAATGATTCCTCTGGTGTTTCCCCCTCTTCAACCTTTCCACCAGGAAATTCCCACAAACCACTCATTGATTTTCCTGGAGGTCTCTTTGCAAGTAAAACTCGATTATCTTTATCCAACAATGCACATGCAACGACAAGAAGAAGTGAGCGTTTTATCTGCATTACTTGTCTCCAACAGTAATATAATAACTCTAAGCTCTTCTATTATCGCCCCTTAAAGAATTGAAAAAGTCTAAGTGTCTAATAATTAAAAGAGAATGTATACTTAATATATTAGTTTTACATCAATTAACTTCTATAGTCGCCATTAATTGCAACATATTCTTTTGTTAAATCGCAAGACCAAACTGTCGCTTTACCACTTCCAAGACCGATATCGACACGAATCATAATGTATTGGTTTTTCATATAAGTGCTCATCATCTCTTCACTATAATCAGGATCACGCTCTCCATTGACAGCCACACGATGTTCGCCAAACCAAATCGTTAAGAGATCACGATTTGCTTCAACACCAGCTTTACCAACCGCCATAACCACCCGCCCCCAATTAGCATCTTCACCCGCAATAGCCGTTTTTACAAGTGGTGAATTTGCAATTGATAGAGCAATGCTTTTAGCGGCATTATCTGTTGTGGCACCAGTTACACTAACTTCAATTAAATGACGGGCCCCTTCACCATCACAAACAACCTGTAATGCAAGTTCATGCAAAAGCTCACTCAATTGCTTTGTAAATGCCTTATAACGCGGATCTGATTTACTCGTCAAACAAAGAGAATTGCTTGTTACTTTCCCTGTTGCAAATACCATCAATGTATCGGATGTTGAAGTATCACTATCAACAGTAATCGAATTGAAAGATCCCTGAACCGTCTCTGATAGCATAGATTGAAGTATATCCGAAGTAATTGCCGCATCAGTTACTACAAAAGAAAGCATTGTTGCCATATCTGGAGCAATCATACCAGAACCTTTTGCAATTCCATTAATGGTTACAATTTCCCCCCCAAAGTCAAATCTGCGTGTTGCAAGCTTTGGAAACGTATCAGTTGTCATAATAGCTTTTGCAGCTTCTAACCAATTTCCTTCTTCTGCTTCAGCAGCCATATTGGGCAAAAGATTTAATAAACAAGATGCATTCATTAATTCGCCAATAACACCAGTAGAGGCCAAAAAAATTTCATTTTCTCTAGCCTTTAAGACACTTGCTGCAGTGTGTACTATCGCATCTGTTATTTGCTTACCTTTACGTCCTGTAAAAGCATTTGCATTCCCAGAATTAACAACAACACCCCTCGCAACTCCATGAGAAAGCGATGCACGACAATGATCCACAGAAGAAGACGGACATTTAGAACATGTAAAAACACCTGCCACATTTGCTGGCTCATCAAATACGATCAAGAGAAGGTCTGTACGATTTTTATATTTAATCCCAGCTTCCGCCGTCGCCATCCGTACACCAGATAATGGTGGAAGCTCTTGTATTGTTTTGGGAGATAAAGGCGATATCTGTACAGCCATTACGTATTTTCCGTCAAAATCAATGAAATCTCATGCAATTAAATAACTGCTGAAATTTTTGAAAAAGAAAAAACATCAAATAATCTAGATTGAAAAGATATTATTCCTCTTCTTCATTGGATGTTTCACCTGGAAGGGCTGCATTATTTTCATTAAGTGATTGCATGAGTTTTGCAATATTAGAATCAGGATATTTTACATCTACCTTATTACGCAAATCAGTGATTAATGCATGATAACGATCTTTCATAATCTGTGTACGCAATACCTCTTTAACATCATCAAATGCAGGAGGTTGTTTGGGGCGACGATCTTCCACTTTGATAATATGCCAACCAAATGGGCTTTCAACAGGCTTTTTAGTGTATTCACCAACTTTCAAACTAAATGCAGCATCTTCAAAGGGTTTAACCATTTGACCATAACTAAAATAACCGAGATCACCGCCTACAGAAGCAGAACCATCTGTTGAATCCTTTTTTGCAATCTCTTCAAAACTTTCACCCTTCTTTAAGCGCTTAACAATAGCCTCTGCTGCTTCTTTCGTTTTAACCAAAATATGACGCGCTTTAACCTCATCTTCTTTAGGTAAAGCAGCAACTTCCTTATCATAAAGAGCTTGCAAATCAGCATCTTGAATTTTATCAACAACCATCTGTTTAAAATAAAGTCGCTGAAGAACATTATCACGCATAATTGCCATACGTTTATCATAAACTTCTGTTTTATCGATACCTCTCTCAATTGCTGCTTTAGCAAGCGCTTGCATATCTAAATAGGCTTTTAAAACTGTTATACGACGCTGTTCATCAGAAAGACGTGCCAAATTAGGATTTATTTCAAGTGCTAGCTCATCCAATTCACCCGCTGTAATACTCTTCCCATTAATAATGGCCATAACGTGAGAAGGCGCAATTGGTTTTGCTGAGGCTTTATCTAAAGTATTCAAATCATTTGGTGCAGATTTTACGTGATCTTGAGCCACTACACTCAAACTCGTGCTTACCAATAAAGTTGATGTCACAAAGAGCGTTGTTAATTTGAATTTCATAAATATACTCCCTTAAGAATGAATGTACTTCCAGGCTTTAATTTTTATCATAGCACTTTAATCTCTAACATGATAAATAAATCAGCAATTTTGTTAAAAAAACGCAGAATTTATCCTTTTATCTTGTTTTACTCGGATAATATATACCATAACCATAGTGAAAAATGTCATATTATACCCTAAATCATTCTATACTCTATAAACTAAATAATATTCCTAAAGTTGACACGATGGATTTAGCCTTTTATCTACTATAAAATTTAAATATAAAGAAGTTACCTACTAGAAATATGATAATATTGCCCACATTTTTGGTTGTATCAAGTACCTCTAAAAGATACAAAATAGGGATAATATATTTGAATATTGAAGCGACCAAGCGCAATGGTAATAAATAAAAGAAAGGACCAGGAATGGTCAATTTAGGTGTTTTTGTGCGCAAACTTTTTGGTTCAGCTCATGAGCGTCGTATTAAAACTTTTCGCCAAAAAGTTGTACAAATTAATGCGTTGGAAGAACAATTCCAAAAATTAAGTGATACGCAGCTTTGCCAAAAAACTAGCGAATTTCGTCAAAGATTAACTGAAGGAGCAACTATTGATTCGCTCTTAGTGGAAGCTTTTGCAACTGTCCGTGAAGCAGCAAAACGTGTTTATAGCATGCGTCCCTTTGATGTACAACTCATCGGTGGAATGGTTCTTCATGATCGAGGCATCGCTGAAATGCGTACCGGTGAAGGTAAAACATTAATGGCAACTTTGCCAGTTTACCTCAACGCATTAGAAGGAAAAGGTGTTCATGTTGTTACTGTGAACGATTATCTTGCTAGTCGTGATGCTGAAGCAATGAGCAAAATTTACGGATTTTTGAGTTTAAGCACAGGTGTTATTCTACATGACCTCGATAGCGATGCTCGCCGAGCAGCCTATGCGTGTGACATTACCTATGCGACAAATAATGAATTGGGTTTTGATTATTTACGTGATAATATGACCTTTAGCCCTAACCAAATGGTTCAACGTGGGCATCATTATGCAATTATCGATGAAGTTGATTCAATCCTCATAGATGAAGCGCGTACCCCTCTTATTATTTCCGGTCCTCTAGAAGATCGCACCGACTTCTATAATCTTATTGACACATTTATTTCTTCTCTAACTCCAGAAGACTACGAAATAGATGAAAAACAAAAAACAACAATTTTTACCGAAATCGGTACTGAAAAAATTGAAAAAATGCTTGAACAAGCCGGGCTTCTTAAAAGTGGAAGTCTCTATGATATAGAAAATGTTGCTACTGTTCACCATATCAACAATGCTTTGAAAGCCCATAAACTATTTATTCAGGACAAAGATTATATTGTTCGTAATGGCGAAATCGTCATTATTGATGAATTTACAGGTCGTATGATGCCAGGACGGCGTTATTCTGAAGGTTTGCATCAAGCACTAGAAGCCAAAGAACATGTAGCCATTCAACCAGAAAATCAGACATTAGCATCTATTACTTTTCAAAATTATTTCCGTATGTATAAAAAATTGTCTGGTATGACGGGGACTGCTGTAACAGAAGCTGAAGAATTCAATAATATCTATGGCCTTGAAGTTGTTGAAATCCCTACAAATCTTCCGGTGCAACGTCTTGATGAAGATGATGAAATCTATCGAACAGCGGAAGAAAAATATCGTGCCATTGTGCGAGATATTCGTCAAGCACACGAAAAAGGACAACCTATCCTTGTAGGTACTACTTCTATTGAAAAATCAGAACAACTAGCAGAACGCTTACGCAAAGAAGGTATTACCAATTTTAAAGTTTTAAATGCTCGCTACCATGAACAAGAAGCATATATTATCGCACAAGCTGGTGTTCCCGGAGCATTAACCATCGCAACAAATATGGCAGGTCGCGGCACTGACATACAGCTTGGTGGTAATGTTGAGATGCGAATTCGACAAGAGCTACAGGATATCCCCGAAGGAGCGGAACGAATTGCTAGAATTGAAGAAATTATAAAAGACGTCAAGCAACTTAAAGAAAAAGCATTATCTGCCGGTGGTCTTTATGTTCTTGCTACCGAGCGCCATGAAAGTCGTCGTATTGACAATCAGCTTCGTGGTCGTTCTGGACGTCAGGGCGATCCGGGTCGTTCAAAATTTTTTCTTTCACTTCAAGACGACCTTATGCGTATCTTTGGTTCCGACCGTATGAATAGCGTATTGCAAAAACTTGGATTGAGAGAAAATGAAGCCATTATCCATCCATGGATTAATAAAGCGCTTGAAAAAGCTCAAAAAAAAGTTGAAGCACGAAACTTCGAAATCCGTAAAAACCTGTTAAAATATGACGATGTGATGAATGATCAACGCAAAGTTATTTTTGAGCAGCGTATGGAAATTATGAATGCAGAAAATTTGACGGAAACAATTAGTGAAATGCGACATGAGGTGGTTGATAATTTGGTAGAAGCCTACATTCCATCTGGAACATATTCTGAAAAATGGGATACGAAAGCTTTGCAAAAAGAGCTGCATCAGCTTTTTAATCTTGAACTACCAGTGGAAGAATGGGCAAAAGAAGATGGAGTTGCTGAAAAACAAATTTTTGAACGCGTATTAGAAGCCGTTACCAAACTTGAAAATGAGCGCACTGAACAATATCGTCCAGAAATTATGGCCTACTTTCATAAAGCTATATTACTTGAAACAATTGACACATTATGGCGTGAACATCTAGTTAATTTAGATCATTTACGTTCTATTATTGGTTTTCGTGGATATGCTCAACGAGATCCTCTCAATGAATATAAAACAGAAGCATTTGAACTCTTTCAAACCATGCTCAGAAATCTACGTAGAAATGCTATTTCTAAACTCATGCGTTTTGAGGTTATTCAACAACCTACAGAACCAACAGCACCTGTGCAAACCTGTATTGACCAGTCTGCTTCTGATAATCAAAATGAAAAAAATGATACTTTCTTGTGGGCTCGAACACAAGAAAATAGGTTTGTTGATCCAACTAAACGTAACCCCAATGATCCAACCACATGGGGAAAAATTGGACGCAATGAGCTTTGTCCTTGCGGTTCAGCAAAAAAATATAAACATTGTCATGGCTCCTTCATATAGAAGTAGACAGTTAAGATGGATAAAAAACAAAACTATGAACAAGTATTGCGAGCTGCAGGTTTAAGGATAACACGCCAAAGGCGTATTATTCTCGATATTTTAACCGATACAGATGACCACCTTAATGCATTTGAAATTTTTCAGCGTGCAAACAAAATAGATTCTAGTATTTCACTGTCGACTGTTTATCGCACAATGAAAACATTAGAAGAAAATGGAACAATTCATCGTCACGCTTTCAGTGGCGGACCATCGCGTTTTGAACAAGCAAATGGCCAACACCATGACCATCTTATTGATGTAGAAACAGGACACATTATCGAATTTCAGTCTGATATTATTGAAAAATTGCAAGAAGAGATCGCCCATTCTCTCGGCTACAATATAATTCACCATCGTCTTGAGCTTTATGGGAAAAAACGTAATTCCTAAATTGGTGATTTTATGTGCCTTATTTAGAAACTGCTCACTCAAAATAAGTTTTACACAAATTCGCTTTAGAATTTTATAGTTTTCATAGTTAAAAACGTTTTTTTTGCTTGATCAAGCCTTTACCATATGATGATTATACGAACTATTAATATTATAACAAAATTAGGCTAATATTGCCCATGGTTTCTTTGCCGCAAAACCGTATAAAGCAAATTGAAAAGCGCTTTGAAGTAATTGAAAGCCAAATGGCCGGAAGCCCAAATGCTGAAATTTATATAAAATTAGCTTCTGAATATGCAGAATTACAGTTAATCGTTACCCCTATACGCACATTAAACGCTCTCTACAAAGAAATAGAAGAACTCAAAAACATCATTAGTGATAAGCAAACAGATGTGGAAATGCGTAATCTTGCTCAAGAAGAACTGTTATTACTATGTCAAAAAATTGAGCAACTTGAGCGAGAACTCCAAATTCTTCTTCTACCCAAAGATATTGCTGATGAAAAAAGCGCTATTATTGAAATTCGAGCAGGAACAGGTGGATCAGAAGCAGCGCTTTTTGCTGGTGATCTTTTTCGCATGTATGAACGTTATGCCAATACTCATAACTGGAAAGTTGAAATCATTTCATTGAGTGATGGAGATGTTGGTGGATATAAAGAAATTGTTGCTACCGTTTCTGGCAAAGGTGTATTTTCTAAACTTAAGTTTGAATCAGGTGTTCACCGCGTACAACGAATCCCTGAAACAGAAGCTGGTGGACGTATCCATACATCAGCTGCCACCGTTGCAGTACTCCCAGAAGCCGAAGAAATTGACATTGCAATTCATCCAGAAGATATTCGTATTGATACAATGCGTGCTTCTGGTGCAGGTGGGCAGCATGTAAATACAACGGATTCAGCTGTACGTATCACCCATATTCCAACAGGAATTATGGTTGTACAAGCAGAAAAATCACAACACCAAAATCGAACACGTGCACTTCAAATTTTACGCGCGCGTTTATTTGATATTGAACGACAAAAAGCAGAAAATGAGCGTTCAGAATCTCGTAAAACTCAAATTGGCTCCGGTGATCGATCGGAACGTATTCGTACTTACAATTTCCCACAAGGACGTGTGACTGATCATCGTATTAATCTCACTTTGTATAAGCTTGATCGTGTCATGGAGGGAGATCTTGATGAACTTATTCATGCACTTATTTCCAATCATCAGACAGAACTCCTTACTGAAATGAACGATAACAAATGAGTGATCATTCTCTCAACAGTACCATCCGGAAAACCCAGGAAAAGTTACAATATCAAAGAATTCCTGAAGCCAATCTTGATGCAAAGCTACTTGTTGAGTGGGTAACAAGTACAAACCCTACTGATCGAATTCTGCAGCCAAATATGCGTCTGTCTTCTAAACAGATCGCACAATTAGAAAAAGCCATACAGCGCCGTATTGCTGGAGAGCCCATCCATCGCATTATTGGAAAACGAGATTTTTATGGTATATCACTTGCTTTATCTCAAGATACATTAGAACCACGCCCTGATACAGAAACACTTGTCGATCTCGTTTTGCCAATTCTTAAAAAACAGGTAGAAAAAACAGGGAAAGCAACTTTTCTTGATATGGGAACAGGAAGCGGTGCCATTGCTATCGCTATTCTCAAACAAATTACTCAAACTTATGCAATAGCCGTTGACATTTCTGAAGATGCCTTAAAAACAGCTACAAAAAATGCGAAGCATGCAGACATTGCGCAACGTTTTACACCTTTACTTAGTGATTGGTTTACTTCTGTCACAGGTCAATTTGATCTTATTATTTCCAACCCACCCTATATTCCTGAAAAAGATATCCAAAACCTTGCAAAAGAAGTGCGTCTGCATGATCCGCTACGTGCTTTAGTTGGTGGAAAAGATGGCCTTGATTTTTATCGAAAACTCGCACATGAATCAGCAAACTATCTAAAAGAAAAAGCTTATGTCGCTGTTGAAATAGGATATTCTCAGCAAAAAGAAGTCTGCGATTTGTTTGAAAAAAACGGTTTTGAATATTTAAAAATGCGCAAAGATTTAAATGGCATACCTCGCGCACTTCTTTTTTCACTTAATGCTTAAAATTCCCAGTCGTCATCTGTGGTTGCAACTGCTTTACCAATAACATAAGAAGAACCTGAACCTGAAAAGAAGTCATGATTTTCATCGGAATTTGGCGATAAAGCTGCCAAAATAGCAGGGTTAACTCGACAAACTTCAGGTGGAAAAAGAGGCTCAAAACCCAAATTCATTAATGCCTTATTCGCATTATAATGAATAAAAACTTTAACATCTTCTGTCAATCCGATAGCGTCATAAAGATCTTCAGTGTATTTACATTCAATACTGTAAAGATCAAATAGCATATTAAAAGCAAAGTCTTTTATTTCTTGCTTTTTAACTTCATCAAGTTTAGCAAACCCTAATTGAAATTTATAACCAACATAATAACCATGAACCGCCTCATCACGGATAATAAGCCGGATTAAATCAGCTGTATTAGTCAGCTTAGCACGACTTGACCAATACATAGGTAAATAAAAACCAGAATAAAATAAAAAACTTTCAAGCAAAGTCGAGGCAATTTTTTTCTTTAATGGATCACTTGCTTCATAACGTTCAAGCACTAATGTTGCTTTTTTCTGTAAATGAACATTTTCTTCTGACCATCTGAAAGCATCATCGACTTCTGCTGTTGAACATAAGGTTGAAAAAATAGAAGAATAAGAACGTGCATGAACTGCTTCCATAAATGCAATATTTGTCAAAACAGCTTCTTCATGTTCTGTTATTGCATCAGCCATAAGTGAAATGGCTCCTACAGTATTTTGAACTGTATCAAGCAAAGTCAGCCCTGTGAAAACACGAATTGTCAGCTTGCGCTCTTCTTCTGTTAGACTTGCCCATGAAGGAATGTCATTGGAAAGTGGTACTTTTTCAGGCAACCAAAAATTTCCAGTTAAACGATTCCAAACTTCAAGATCTTTTTCATCATGCAACTTATTCCAATTTACAGCGCAAATAACAGGATTTTTAGTTGAAATTCGTGTCATATAATTTTCCTTCTACAAGCTGCACGAAACACAGCCATCAACTTCTGTTCCACTCAATGCCTTTTGCCGTAGACGGATATAATAAACACTTTTTATACCTTTTTTCCAAGCATAAATTTGTGCACAGTTAACATCACGCGTAGTAGCTGTATCAGGAAAAAATAAAGTCAACGAAAGACCTTGATCTACATGCTGCGTCGCAGCGGCGTAAGTATCAATAATTTTTTCAGGCCCAATCTCATAAGCATCCTGATAGAAATCTAAATTTGTATTATCCATATAAGGAGCAGGATAATAAACGCGTCCGATCTTACCTTCTTTACGAATTTCAATCTTTGAAGCAATTGGATGAATCGAAGAAGTCGCATGATTAATGTAGGAAATAGATCCTGTAGGCGGAATAGCTTGAAGATTGCGATTATAAAGCCCATGTTCGATAACTGATTTCTTGAGCTCCTTCCAGTCTTCTTGATTTGGTATAACGATATTATTACGCTCAAAAAGCTCTTGTACAAGTGGAAATTGTGGTTTCCATTCTTTCTCAATATATTTTGTGAAAAAACGGCCATCTGCATAAGCTGATTTTTCAAATCCTACAAATACTTTCTGACGTTCGCTCGCAATCAAATTGGAAGCACGCAATACGTGATATGTTACTGTATAAAAATAGATATTAGTGAAATCAATTGCTTCCGGCGACCCATAATAAATCCGTTCACGTGCTAAAAAACCGTGCAAATTCATTTGCCCCAAACCAATTGCATGACTTTCGGAATTGCCCTTTGCAATAGAAGGTACACACGCAATATTACTCATATCAGAAACAGCAGTAAGGGCACGAACAGCTGTTTCCACTGTCCAACCAAAATCACTGCTTTCCATCGCTTTTGCGATGTTCATTGAACCAAGATTACATGATATATCATTTCCAACTGTACGATAAGTTAAATCTGTTTCCAGCTCACTTGCTTCATTTACCTGCAAAATTTCTGAGCATAGATTGCTCATATTAATACGACCTGCTATCGGGTTAGTTCTATTAGCTGTATCTTCAAACAAAAGATATGGATAACCTGATTCAAACTGTATTTCTGCTAATGTCTGAAAAAAAACACGCGCACTTATCTTCTTCTTACGGATTTTTGAATTATCAACAAAAGATCGATAATGCTCCGTCAAAGAAATGTCGCTAAAAGGTTTTCCCACAACCCGTTCAATGTCATAAGGCGAAAATAGATACATATCCTCATTATTACGTGCAAGTTCAAAAGTAATATCAGGGATGATAACACCAAGCGAAAGAGTTTTGATTCTAACCTTTTCGTCAGCATTTTCGCGCTTTGTATCTAAAAATGTCATAATATCTAAATGATGCGCATGTAAATAGACAGCACCAGCACCTTGTCGCGCACCAAGTTGATTAGCATAAGAAAATGCATCTTCTAACAATTTCATCACAGGCAAAACACCAGATGACTGATTTTCTATCTGTTTGATCGGTGCCCCTGCTTCTCGCAAATTAGTCAAACAAAGTGCAACACCTCCACCGCGTTTTGAAAGTTGCAAAGCTGAATTAATCGAGCGACCAATCGACTCCATATTATCTTCAACCCGCAATAGAAAACACGATACCAACTCACCTCGTTGCTTTTTCCCTGCATTTAAAAACGTCGGTGTTGCAGGTTGAAACCGCCCTGTAATAATCTCATCAACCAAACACTCAGCAAGAGTTTTATTGCCTTGCGCTAAATATAAAGCAACAAGGCAAACACGATCTTCATAACGCTCAAGATAGCGCTTTCCATCAAAGGTTTTCAGCGTATAACTGGTATAATATTTGAACGCCCCCAAAAAGGTAGGAAAACGAAATTTAAATGCATAAGCACGTTTAAACAGCTTTTTGACAAAAGAAAAATCATAAAGCTCAAATAACGCTTTCTCGTAATAACCTTCTTCTATCAGATAGTCTATTTTTTCCTTCAAATCATGAAAAAAAACCGTATTTTGATTAACATGCTGGAGAAAATATTGCCGTGCAGCAAGGCGATCCATATCAAATTGAATATGACCATTTTCATCATAAAGGTTAAGCATTGCATTGAGTGCATGATAATCTGTAATTTGATCCGGCTTCTGAAGCCCTTCCATATCTATTTTTTCCAAAACTTTTCTAATCCCTTTTTAACAAAAATAACGTCTTCATCTGTTCCACGCAACTCAAAACGATAAAGGCAAGGTACAAAACATTTTTCAGAAATAATCTTGCTCGCTAAACTATAATTACAACCGAAATTACGATTTCCTCCTCCAATTACTCCACGAATTAATTTACGGTTTTCTATTTCATTAAGGAAATGAATAACGGGCTTTGGCACCGCCATCCTACCTTCTCCGTCTGCATAGGTAGGTACGACCAATATATAAGGCTTTCCAACTAACACAGATGGTTTTTTTTTATCAATTTTGAAAAGCTGTTGACCTAGCTGAGAAACGAAATACTCAGTATTACCCGTTACACTCGAATAATAGACAATAAGCCCCATTAGCCACAAAGACCATTAATCATATCTGGTCTAAAACCCGACCAATGATTTTCACCACATACAACTACAGGAACCTGACGATACCCTAGAGATTGAATAAAATTATAGGCTTGTTCATCACGTGAAATATCAACGACACGATAATTAATACCCTTAGCATCGAAGGCACGATAAGTAGCATTACATTGGACACAAGATGGCTTACTATAAATAGTTATAGACATTCTCTTCAACTTTCATATTTCAAAAAAAACAACCTAAAAAAGTTTACTCTGACAATTTATACAAATACTTACAAAATAATAAAAAAAGTAACTTTCATGTAAAATACATACAGCTATATTTTAGTTACAAATAAATACAAACCTTAGATATTAAGCGACACTCCATTACTAAATAATAAAAACTTGATGCTAACAAATGGCTATTTTACAATAATCAGTTACAAAACAACATTTTTAACATCTTACTTTAACTCATTTTCCATTCCCCTCTCTTACTGTTTTTATAAAAATAGTAAGAGGATGTTCCTTATATCCCTCTAGGCTTTTCACATTGCAAAAAAGTTTTCGATTTACAAACAATACAAAAAAAACCTCCCTCGCTAAACAAACACTTTAGCGGAACTACTACTCAATTATTTATAATACAATTTTTGCTATATTGTAGAAGCAATCAGAGCTTCAAAAATGCGTGATATTCCCATTTGCGCTCATTTAAAATCATCAATCATTTTGATACTATATATAGTATACACGCACGTTATTTCGTCAAGAAAAATTCAACCATTATTGTGAATTTTCCACGATCTTCCCATCAAAGTATATAACCTTCAAAAACATATACAACGATATAACATTTCATTGACAAACGTAACTATATAACATAACTTATGTAGAAAGAATAAAAATGGTATGGATATGTGCTTATATTTCAACAATGTAACACTAGGTTATGCAAATAGGACAATAATAAAGGATTTTTCAGCAAAATTAACAGTAAACTCATTAATCGCAATAATTGGTGATAATGGTTCTGGAAAATCTACATTGCTTAAAGCCATCGCAGGATTGATTAAGCCTATTAGTGGCAAAATTACAAAACCAATGAAAAGCCGTGTCGCTTATCTTGCCCAACAATGTGAAATTGACCGAACGTTTCCAATCAATGTAGAAACGCTTATAAAGACAGGACTGTGGTCTTTTTGTGGGTTATTGAAAAACCAGCGCTCTTATCAAGATAAAATTAAAAATGCACTCGAAATAGTTGGGCTTACAGAGCTCGCTAATCGCTCGCTTGATACACTATCAAGTGGTCAATTACAGCGTGCTCTTTTTGCACGTATTATTGTACAGGATACTGATATCATATTGCTTGATGAACCTTTCAACGGTGTGGATCTTAATACCCAAAAAGATCTTCTTGCACTAATTACCCATTGGCAAAAACAAGGACGAACTGTTCTTATGGCACTGCACGATCCTCTTATTGTTCAAGAGCATTTTCCCAAAACGATTCAAATCAATAAACAATGTGCCTTTTATAGAGAAGCAACACCATTCCTCACCCCTAGTGACCATCATAGCGTGCCATTTTTCATACCCAGTTTTTCTCCTAACAATTCACTAAAACAATATTTCCCTGTCAATGATTCTAAGTAGATTGGATTATAATACGTGTACGAATTTTTCCTTGCACCTTTTATTGATTTCAAATTCATGCAAAATGCCTTAATCGGTTCGACTCTATTAGCCATGAGCGCCTGTCCTATTGGCGTGTTTTTAACACTACGTGGAATGAGCTTAATAGGCGATGCCATGTCTCATGCTATTCTTCCTGGTGTTGCAATTTCCTTTCTATTTTATGGGTTTGTCCTCATTCCTATGGCTATTGGTGGAATCATAGCGGGCATTATTGTCGTGTTAGCGACTGCCTTAATTTCACGCAATGGCTTTCAAAAAGAAGACGCATCAATGGCAGTCTTTTACCTTATTGCGTTAGCAGGAGGAGTTATTATCATTTCACTCAAAGGATCAACTGTTGATCTTCTTCATTTTTTATTTGGTTCAGTTCTTTCCATTGACACAGAAGCCCTTTGGTTAATTACTACCTTAATGTTGATAACAATGAGCAGTCTGTGTATTTTCTGGCGTGCTCTTATAATGGAAAGCCTTGATCCATTGTTTTTTAAATCACTTTCTCCCTTAGGAAAATATATCCATATATTATTACTTGGACTTACGGTATTTAATCTGGTCGGTGGTTTCCACTCACTAGGAGCTCTAATGTCGGTCGGCATTATGATGATTCCAGCCATCACGGCTCGTTTTTGGCTTTCGCGGCTAGGGTCTATTTGTGTGCTATCTATCATTTTAGGAATAATTTCTAGCGCATTTGGTCTATTACTTTCTTTTCACATGTCACTTCCCTCTGGCCCTACTATTATTTTAGTTGCAGGATTTATCTATATTCTCTCTTGTTTCATAAGCCCACGCGGCCTTATTGCAGCACGGTTCCCTCGTCTTTTTTATACTTCTTCTTCATCATAGGAAAACAATATGCACACACGTGTTAAACAATTTGCTTTACTCGGCTTTATTTTATTCTTCGCCTTTTTTTCATCTTCTGCCACTGCAAATAATAAGATCAAAGTTGTCGCAAGCTTTTCTATCCTCGCAGACTTGGTAGAAAATGTAGGAGGTGATCATATTTCCATGACAACTTTAGTTGGCCCTAATGCAAGCATTCATACGTATGAACCCACTCCACGTGATGTAAAAGTTCTTAGAGACGCTCATATTATTTTTGTAAATGGACTTCATTTAGAAGATTCTATTAACCGACTCATCGCAGCAAGCGATACAAAAGCACTTCTTATTGAAGCTAGTGCCAACATTCCCGCCCTTACACTTAAAGATCAAGAACACGGTACAAAACATCATCATCACAACAGTATTGATCCACACGCTTGGCAAGCTATCTCTAATGTAAAAATTTATGTCAAAAATATTGCTGTTGCTTTTTGTACAATCGATCACCAATCATGTGAAAGCTATAATAAAAATGCTGATGCTTATCTCCAAAAACTCGATACACTGCAAGCAGCTATTACAACACAAATTGCGACCATCCCACAAGATAAACGCATCATTATTACATCTCATGATGCTTTTAATTATTTTGCTCATGAGTATGGTTTTACTATACTTGCACCTCAAAGTATCTCAACAGAGACAGAAGCCACTGCAGCAGATGTTGCCAACCTTATTAAGCAAATTAAAGCCAATAAAGCATCTGCATTGTTCGTTGAAAATATCTCCAACCCCCGCCTTATAGAACAGATTGCAAAAGAAACAAATTTGAAAATTGGTGGCATTCTTTATTCTGATGCATTATCGGAAAAAAACGACCCTGCAGCAACTTATCTGAGTATGATACAATACAATGTTAACACTATCATCCATGCAATACAGACCTCTCAATTTATCAATAACTAAGACGTGAACAACAGCTTTTAAAATAATATTCAAAACTATCAACAAACATTACAAAAATTCAATGGCATTTTACTGAAAAATAATAAATTTAAATATTGTATATTCTTATCTAAACAAGCCGCCTGATTTCATCTTTGATCGGGTCTCTATTCTTGTTTGAATTATTGCAGTCAATTACTTGTACTCATTTGCATAATATTTCAAAATGGTAAAATTGGTAAGTTTATACAAATTCGTTTGACCTTTTTATGGTTCATGTTTAAATAAATTAACGTATTTCTGAAATGAACCATCATGGTATTATTTATGCATCATAATATATAATCTTGAAAACTGTGTTCCATTAACTCAGAAAAGGTGAATTATGAACCGTTTTTATCTTTCCGCAGTAGCATTTGCAATTATTATGACTGCAGCAACAACGGGTTTCACGCAAACAAAAATCAGTTTTTGGCATTCTATGAGCGGTGAGCTAGGAAAACAAACTGAAAATTTAATTAATGATTTTAATGCAAGCCAATCTGATTACAAAATCATTCCTTCATTTCGTGGAGAATATGAAGAAAGCATGGTCTCACTTATTGCAGCATTTCGCGGAAAACAGCAACCCGTTCTTGCCCAAATTTATGAAATTGGTACGAGTACCATGATGGCTGCAAAAGGTGCAATTTATCCACTTTATCAACTTATGAATGACACAAAGCAAGAATTTAACTCTGCAGACTATTTGTCTACCATCAGTAGTTATTACTCTGATGAAAAAGGACGAATGCTTTCCATGCCATTCAATGCTTCAACACCAATTCTTTTTTATAATAAAGACATTTTTACAAAAGCAGGACTTGATCCAGAACAGCCACCAAAAACATGGCAAGATGTCGAAAATTTTTCCAAAAAAATTCTTGACAGTAAAGCAGCAAGTTGTGGTTTTACAATGGCTTATGCAGCCCAATGGATTGGTTTAGAAAATTTTTCAGCATTGCATAATATCCCCTTCGGAACAAAAGAAAACGGTTTTAATGGGCTTGATTCAGAACTAACAGTGAATGGACCTTTGCAAATACGTATGTGGACTGACCTTAAAAAATGGTCAGATCAAGGTATTTTTCGCTACGGTGGCCCAGCTGGTGCATTAGATTCAGCTCCAATGTTTATGGCACAACATTGTGCAATCTTTATGCAATCTTCAGGATCGCTTAGCAGCATCATTTCAGAAGCTCAGTTTAATGTTGGAGTTGGTATGCTACCCTATTATGCTGATGTACAAAATACACCACAAAACTCAATTGTCGGGGGGGCTTCTATTTGGGTATTAAAAGGTCATACACCTGAAGAATATGCAGGAGCAGCGGCCTTTCTCAAATTCCTCTCGCGGACAGATAATCAAGCAAAATGGCACCAGACAACAGGCTATCTCCCCATCACAAAAGCTGCTTATGAGCTAAACAAAGAACAACATTTCTATGAAAAAAATCCAGGTGCAGATATCGCTATTCAACAAATTGATCTCAACCCACCAACAGAGAACTCAAAAGGAATAAGATTTGGTAACTTGCCACAAATTCGCTCTATCCTTGATCAAGAATTGGAAGCTATTCTTAACGGCTCTAAAACACCTAAAGCTGGATTGGATAAAGCGGTTGAACGTGGCAATAAGCTTTTGCGTGAATTTGAAAAAGCTAATCATTAAGATTTCATGATTATTGTTAAAAGCTAAAAATTCAACTTTAAAAGCTGATTTTTTCAACTTTCTTTTGACTTATCTTCCAACGCTTCTTACTAAAGAGCACCGTAAATGCAAGAAAAACGTGCATATTTTAAAAATAGACTACTTCCTTATTGTCTACTCTTTCCTCAGCTTGCTATAACTTTCTTGTTTTTCTTTTGGCCTACTGCCCAAGCGATAAAATCATCTTTTGAGCGTGAAGATCCTTTTGGCTTAACCACGACTTTTATTGGATTTGAAAACTATACAACGATTCTCTCTGATCCAATTTATATAAAATCATTTTTTACAACCATAATATTTTCTGTTTCCGTTACTGTTGTTTCAATGACGATATCGCTTCTTTTAGCTGTTTCAGCTGATCGTGTTATTCATGCAAAAAAAACTTATACAATACTCTTGCTCTGGCCTTATGCAGTTGCCCCTGTATTGGCAGGTATATTATGGCTGTTTATTTTCCACCCAACTATTGGAATTGTCCCTTTTCTTCTTGAGAAAATAAATGTTATTTGGAATCATCGTATTAATGGTACTCAAGCAATGATCCTTATTGTGATTGCTGCTAGCTGGCAACAAATTTCCTACAATTTTCTCTTTTTTCTGGCTGGACTTCAATCTATACCACAATCTCAAATAGAAGCAGCTGCTATTGATGGTGCTGGCCCTTTTAAACGATTTTGGACTATAGTCTTTCCTCAACTTTCACCGACAACCTTTTTTCTTCTTGTTATTAACGTCAATTATGTCATGTTTGATACGTTTGGCATTATTGATAATATGACTTTTGGAGGACCTGCGCATGCAACAACTACACTTGTCTATAAAATATATAATGACGGTTTTAGAAATCAAATAATCGGTGCATCAGCAGCACAATCAATAATCTTAATGTTTATAGTTATTGGCTTAATACTTATCCAGTTTCGCTGGATTGAACGTCGCATACAATATTAAGGAAAGAAATTATGGTTGAAAATCGCCCTTTTTTGACATTTCTGACCCATCTTATCCTCATTGTCGGCATTATCATTATTTGTTTTCCTGTTTACGTTGCTATTATTGCTTCAACTCATAACTCAACCGCATTTAGCTCGGGAACACTCCCTCTCTTACCAGGACAATATACTTTAGAAAATTATAAAACAATTTTTGGTGATGGTCTCGCACAACTTGGTCTTCCAAACCTTTTACCTCTTTTAATAAACTCACTCATAATGGCAATTGGTATTAGCATTGGAAAAATTATTATTTCACTCTTCTCTGCTTACGCAATTGTCTATATGCGCTTTCCTTTCCGTAAAACGGCTTTTACTTTGATCTTTGTCACATTAATGTTGCCCATTGAAGTCCGTATTATTCCAACATATGCAGTCGTCGCACAATTAAACATGATAAATACTTACAGTGGAATGATTATTCCATTGATTGCCTCAGCAACTGCTACATTTTTATTTCGTCAATTCTTTTTAACTATTCCTGATGAACTTTTAGAAGCTGCTCGTGTTGATGGTGCAGGACCATTTAAATTTTTTAAGGATATTCTTTTACCTCTTAGTAAAAATAATATAGCTGCTTTATTTATTATCATGTTCATTTATGGATGGATACAATATCTCTGGCCTTTACTTGTTATGACAGATCAAAACCATCAAACTATTCTTATTATTCTAAAACAGCTTATTGTAGAATCAGTTCAACATGATCCTCAATGGAATATTCTTATGGCAGTATCAGTTGTCGCTATGGCGCCTCCAGTTTTAGTTGTTATTTGCATGCATCGGCTTTTTGTTAAAGGCCTCACTGAAACGGAGAAATAGTCGTGGCTATCATTCAGCTATTAAATATAAAAAAACAATATGACGATGACGCTGTAGTCATTAATAATTTGAACTTAACCGTTGCTGATAGCGAACTTCTTGTTATTGTTGGACCCTCAGGATGTGGAAAATCAACTTTATTACGTATCATTGCTGGGCTTGAACAAGTCACCTCAGGTGAACTCTACATTGATAATGAATGTATCAATAATTATGAACCAGCTGATCGTGACATTGCTATGGTTTTTCAAAATTACGCACTTTATCCACATATGACAGTACGTGGAAACTTGGAATATGGCCTTAAAAATCGAAAAACACCCAAAGAAGAAATTAATAGGCGCGTCACACACGCTGCAAAACTTTTGGAAATAGAGTCATTTCTTGATCGTAAACCATATCAATTATCAGGAGGGCAACGCCAACGTGTTGCAATGGGACGTGTCATCGTTCGTCAACCACGTGTCTTTCTCTTTGATGAACCACTTTCAAACCTTGATGCAAAATTACGTACACAAATGTGTATTGAAATAAAAAAACTACAACGCTCACTAAAAACAACTAGTCTCTACGTTACCCACGATCAACTAGAAGCTATGACACTGGCTGATAGAATAGTCGTTATGAATAAAGGGGCTATCGAACAAATTGGAACACCAATGGAAATTTACGATTATCCAGAAACAATATTTGTTGCAAACTTTATTGGCTCTCTCTCTATGAATTTTCTTGATCGTCAAACTCTAGAACAACATTTAAACAGTTCATTTTCTTGTAGTGAACAAACTGATATTTTAGCATTTAGACCGGAAGCAATTTTGTTGGGTGAGCATCCAGACAAAGGTCCTGTTTTTCATACGCATATCGAACTCATCAAACCTGTAGGAACAGGGTCTCATGTCTTAACACGTTGGAATAATACCGTTTTCACAGTTGATATAAAAGAGCGCTTTATAAGTAGTTATGGGCAACAATTAAATTTTACCGTTCCTAATCGGAGTTTTCATACTTTTAACAAGATTACAGGAAAACGCACATAATTAATAAAACTTCATTTAAACCTCATAAGCTTTTTTAGAAAGCTCTTTACTTAACTAATTCTCGTCTTTGTCATGACGTATAAATTATAATAGAGACTATTTTTCATTTTTGTGAACGTAATTGTAAAGCAAGATCAGGTTGATCTGTTGTAATGTAATGCACAGGCATATCAAGCCAATATGATAAACGAGCCTTCCCGTTTATTGTCCAAACACCGATAGTAAAGCCAGAATCAAGTGCAGATTCAATAAATTTTCGCGATACAATTGAACCATCTAAACTTAGATCAGAGTATCCTAATTTTTTCCATTTAGAAAAATGGCAAGACATATCACCTTCAAAATTATCTAGACATGGACCAGATGGTATTCCTGCCTCAACAAAAGGGTGTAAACAAGCAAAATCAAAACTGATTGCTGAAACTCGTCTTGCCAAATTGCGGCTATTAATTAATTTAAGTGCTTTTTGAGACAAAATATATTCGCGCTCAACCGCACCACATGTTTTGATTTCAATATGCAATGCAACATTTGTTGGCACTAAAAGATCTAGTAATTCCTCTAATAAAGGAGGAGACTCAGTACTGCCTCTTACACAGAGTTGTTTACGTGTTTCATTATCAATATCATGAATATAGCCTTTCTTTCCCACCAATTGCTCAAGACAAAAATCATGAAATACAACCACTTCACCACTTTTAAGGAGATGAATATCGCATTCAATTTCATCAACTCCCAATGCAATTGCATGACGAAACGCTGAAAGTGTATTTTCGGAATAAAGATTAGCTCCACCGCGATGGGCAACAATTTTTGGTTTACACATAGAATATTTTTTACTTCCAAACTTCAAACTATATCAATTAAAGAGAATAAGTTGAGGATTAAGACAATATCAGATCCTGAGCATTCCTCTTCAAGAAATTGTTCTTTTATTTCAATTACTTTAACGTCATCTCCAAATAGTTTTTTTATTATTCAAACACTTGCATTTAATCCTAATTATTCCCACTCAATGGTACCAGGAGGCTTTGAAGTTACATCATAAACAACACGATTAATACCTCGAACTTCATTAATAATACGCGTTGCTACCTTGCTCAAAAAATTCATATCATATGGATAAAAATCAGCAGTCATACCATCTACAGATGTTACAGCACGAAGAGCGCAAACAAATTCATAAGTGCGTCCATCGCCCATAACACCAACAGTTTGAACAGGAAGAAGAACAGCAAAAGCTTGCCAAATTTCATCATAAAGACCTGCTTTACGAATTTCATCAAGGTAAATAGCATCCGCTTCACGCAAAATTTCTAATTTCTCAGGCGTTACTCCACCTGGGCATCGAATTGCAAGACCAGGACCTGGAAAAGGATGGCGGCCAATAAATTGCTCAGGCAAACCTAATTCTCTCCCTAAAGAGCGGACATCATCTTTAAACAATTCACGCAATGGCTCTACAAGTTGCATATTCATTCGCTTTGGTAATCCACCCACATTATGGTGACTTTTAATTGTTATCCTATCACCAACAGCTGAAATACTTTCAATAACATCTGGATAAAGTGTTCCTTGAGCTAAAAACTGCGCACCACCTACTTTTTTGGCTTCTTCTTCAAAAACTTCAATAAAAAGGTGACCTATAGTTTTGCGCTTTTTCTCTGGATCCGTTTCACCCTTCAAAGCATTGATAAACCTATGAGCAGCATTAACATGAACAAGCTTTATATTATAATTATCACGAAACAATGTAAGAACTTCTTCAGCTTCATTCTTACGCATCAACCCATGATCTACAAAAATACATGTCAGTTGCTCTCCTATCGCTTCATAAAGTAATACAGCTGTAACCGATGAATCCACCCCACCTGAAAGACCACAGATCACTCGACCTTTTCCGACTTTTTTGCGAATCGCAGCTATAACCTGATCACGATAAGCAGCCATTGACCAATCATTTTTAAGACCACAGATTTTATAAACAAAATTTTGCAAAAGTTTTATACCATCTGGTGTATGAACAACTTCAGGGTGAAACTGCACTGCGTAAAAATGCCGTTTCTCATCAGCAATAGCGGCATAAGGAGCACCCTGTGATGTTCCGATTACACGAAAACCTTCTGGCAAAGCTGTTACACGATCACCATGGCTCATCCATACTTGTTGACATGACCCTTTTTCCCAAACACCATCAAAAAGCGCATTTTCTTCTTTTACTTCCAAAGAAGCACGCCCAAATTCACGCTCATGTCCAGCTTCAACTTTTCCACCAAGTTGAACACACATGATTTGTTCACCATAACAAATACCAAGAACTGGGATACCGGCTTCAAAAATTTCTATCGGAACACGTGGTGAACCATCATCAACAGTCGAATAAGGACTACCCGATAAAATAACAGCTTTAGGTTTAATACTTTTGAACTTCTCTAAAGCTAATTGAAAAGGAACAATTTCGGAATAAACGCCTATTGCCCGTACTCGCCGTGCAATCAGCTGTGTAACTTGTGAACCAAAATCAATAATAAGAATAGTATTTGAATGCGATGTACTCATAGAAAACCAATCAATAATTGCAAAGAATAGCAAATGAGATTTATGATTTAATCTTTCTTTTTTCACAAGCCTTTTAGCATTAGAAAAATATCATTGTTATACAATTTGAAATAAAAAACGTGGAAATATATCTTCAATGCTTCTTTTGTAAAACAGCTAAAAAGAAACCATCTGTCTGAGTTGATGCTGGCGATAAAGTCAATCCATAACTCGAAAATATTGGTTGTACAGTTGAAGAACTAAAATGTCGCTGCCAAAGTGCACGCAAATCTATAGGAAAAAAGTCGGAATGTTGTTGAAGAAAACGGGAAATTTGCTCTTCATTCTCATCTATAAAAAGAGAACATGTAATATAAACTAAACGTCCGTTCGACTTAAGATAAGCCAATGCCTCATTCAAAATAGCGAATTGTTCTTCTTGGCGTTGTTTTACTTGTTCTAGTGTCAAACGCCATTTTGCATCTGGGCGACGGCGCCATGTTCCTGTTCCACTACATGGAGCATCTAATAAAACTATATCCATCTGACCTACTAATGGCTTTAATTCTTCTACATGCACCCGTGATTGTACATTATGGATACCAGCTCGACGAAGACGACTAAAAATAGGAGCCAAGCGGACTTTATTTGAATCATAAGCATAAATTTGCCCCCGATTATTCATATTGGCAGCCAAAGCTAATGTTTTTCCACCAGCTCCTGCACAATAATCTAATAACTGTATACCTACTTTCGCTTCTGTAAGATGAGCAACAATTTGAGATCCCAAATCCTGTACTTCAAAATGCCCTTTTTGGAAGGCAGGTTCAATTTGCACATTAGGATGACGTCCAAATTTTTCAATTGGTGCAATTCTTAAAGCTTGCCGAAACCATGAAAAAGATTGAACTTTTATTTTTGCTAATTCTTTGAGCACCTTCCCTGGTGTTGCTTTTAAACTGTTCACTCGTAAATCTAACGGAGGACGTGTTGCTAAAGCAGCAGCTTCAGTTACCCAATTATCGGCAAATAAGGGTTGAAAATGAACTTGACACCATTGGGGAATATCACCACGAATATAGTCTGGTGCATCAACCAGCTGACGTTTTTGCCATGAATGACGCTGTTCAAGCGCTAATAATTGTGGTGCAAACCGATCTCCTTCTAAAGTACTATCAATCTGTTCAATGGTCATTGCTCCGGTATCTAACAAAGCTCCAAAAGCTATGTTTCGAATATCATCACTATCCATACGCCATTGTAATGAATAACGTCGTCTTAAAACATCATAAACAATTGTACCAACTGCTGCACGATCACTCACTCCAGCAAAACGATGAGAAAGCCCCCAATCTTTCAGAGCTTCACTTGCAGGACGATGCCGCATCTCTATCTCTTTTAGAACATCTATTGCTGCTTGCAAACGTCCACCTAATCGCAATTCGTTCTCCTATTCAAATGCTATCAATAAATAATTAAATTAAAAACTTTAAATGATCTTCTTCATTTTCAGCTATAATCTTAAAATAACCCCCAAATTTATTATTGAAAACCGAATACTTCTCACTGCAGGCTAGAGTTTTATTCTGAAAAAAGATAGAATTATTATTTCTATAATATAGATATTAACGAAGATTATAAATCTCTTGCTATAAGCGATAACATTGGGACATAATATAATGATGAAATCGATACTCGCTCTTATTGATTCTTCAATTTATGCAAAACATGTATGTGACCTAGCGTTATGGGCTGCTAAATCTATGCAAACAACAATTCGGTTGTTGCATGTCTTGGACAAATCGGAAAAAGAAATTAGTTTACCAGATACACAATAAGCCGACAATAACACACTAAATCCATCTGACTTAAAACAACAAGATACCACTCTTGCTAAAGCACTCTTTGCGCAAAAAATTGGACAAACAGCTTTAGAAAAAGCAAAAGATTATCTCAACTTCTCAGAGTCATATTGAAATTGAAACACGCTTACGTCATGATAGTCTTATTGATGCCTTGAATACTTACAATACTCAATCTTCACTTATTGTTATGGGAAAACGTGGTGAACAAACAGCATCTGATAAAAATGATTAGGACTCAATTTTAAAAACGTTGCACGCTCTTCTAAGCTTCCAATTCTCGTTGCTTCACGTCATTTTCGCCCAATTCAAAGAGTTCTCATAGCTTTTAACGGTGGCCCTTTGATCATGAAAGCTATTGATTTTATTTGTACACGAAAATTTTTTAATAACCTAACCTTTGTATTAGATATGGCAGAATTGCAAACACAAGCTGTGCAAGACAGTTTCAACGAAACATTAGAGCGATTACAATCTGCTCAAATTAAAGTTGAACCACTCAAAACAGAAGACAGTCTTGAACAAATGATTCTTCAGAACATTCGGACACTTCATCTTGATATGCTAGTTATGGGAGCTTTTCACCATTCTAAAATGTATAATTTTTTATTTGGCTCTAAAACTCAAACTATTATTCATAAAGCGCCTATTCCAGTTATGATTTCACGAGAATTATAAAGCTTTCTTTGCCTTATAAAATAAAAACAAACACTGAGTACTTAACCAATAGTTTTGAACACTAAATTGGTTAACATTATGAAAAACACTGTTTATTTAGGACACTCTTTGTCATCACTATATTTATCTCATTTCAAACAAAGCATAGATAAACTTTTTCAAAAATTCTCGGAACTACTATTTGATATAACCGTTCCTCTATACTGGCTGGCATATGCCAGATAGTTAAAAAGGAGAATTAATGAATACTCATAATAATGAAAAAATAGCTGCATCTAAAAGCAACCAGAATACAATGTCTTCACATAATAGAAAGAAATCCGTCCAAAGTAATCAGGCTAGCGATCGCCACTGTGCATTAAAGCAAGACGGAAAAATATGAAAAGCTAATTTTAAGATAACCGCTAGAAGAAATTGGAATAGTAACACCCAATTCTTTCTTTTGGTAAGTTTGGAATCGCAATACACAGCTATACACAAATGATAGATATCATATCATTTTTTCAAAAAAACTCGTGGTATTGATATAAAAATAACGCCAAGTTTAGTTATCAAACAGGACCACGATAATTTGGGCTTTCCCGCGTAATAGAAACATCATGTGTATGACTTTCATAAAGGCCAGCATTTGTAATACGAACAAATGTTGCTTTTTTACGAAATTCAACTAAATTTTGTGCTCCAACATAGCCCATTGAAGCACGTAATCCACCAGCCAGCTGGTGTAGAACTGATGCTATAGGACCTTTATAAGCAACTTGCCCTTCAACACCTTCAGGTACTAGTTTAAGTTCATCCTGAACCTCAGCTTGAAAATAACGATCTGCCGATCCTCTTGCCATAGCAGCGACAGACCCCATCCCCCGATAAGCTTTAAAAGAACGCCCCTGATAAAGATAAACTTCTCCAGGACTTTCATCTGTACCAGCTAAAAGAGAGCCAATCATAGCGGCACAAGCTCCGCCTGCCAAAGCTTTAGCAAAATCACCTGAAGTTTTGATACCACCATCAGCAATAATGGGAATCCCTGCTTTATCAGCAACTTCTACAGCATCCATAATAGCTGAAAGCTGAGGTACACCAACACCCGAAACAATTCGCGTTGTACAAATAGAGCCAGGCCCAATCCCAACTTTTACCGCATCTGCACCATTATCAATTAAAGCTTGTGTTGCTTGCGCAGTCGCTACATTACCAGCCATAATAGTTGTAGAAAGTGCCATTTTTTTAATACGTTCAATCGTTTCTAACACACGCTGAGAATGTCCATGAGCTGTATCAATCACCAATACATCAACGCCTGCATCAACTAATCGTTCAGCTCGTTCAATTCCATTATCCCCTACACCACTGGCAGCTGCAACACGTAAACGACCTTGAGAATCTTTAGTAGCATTCGGATGTAACCGTGCTTTTTCAATATCTTTGACTGTTACTAAACCAACACAGCGATTTTGCTCGTCTACAACCAATAATTTTTCAATACGGTGATAATGTAAAAGACACTTTGCTTCATCCAGTTGAACATTTTCACGTACTGTGATTAAATTTTCATGCGTCATTAATTCACGGATTTTTTGTTTTGGATCTGATGCAAAGCGCACATCCCTATTGGTTAAAATACCAACCAGCTTACCAGAAATTTCGCCCTTAGCTCCATTTTCAACAACAGGAATACCTGAAATACCATGAGAGCGCATTAAATTCTTTGCCTCTTCCAGAGTCGCATCTGGCCCAATTGTTACCGGATTAACAACCATACCGGATTCAAATTTTTTCACTTGACGGACTTCTTCAGCTTGCTCTGTAGGAGACATGTTGCGATGAATAACACCAAGACCCCCAGCTTGAGCCATAGCAATTGCTAAACGCGATTCTGTCACCGTATCCATTGCGGCAGAAAGTAAGGGTAAATTCAATTCAATATCAGCTGCAATACGTGTTTTAAGATCCACTTGGCTAGGCATAACAAGCGAATGGCCAGGTTGCAGAAGTACATCATCAAAGGTAAGCGCCAATACACCTGTTTTGGTTTCAACAATTTTTGTCATAGCCAAATTCCTTTAATAATAAAATACTGGCAAATAAATATAAAATGCAGCTGTAATTTTTACGTACTGTGAATTTGGCAATCAATTATGCCATGTTACAAACAAAATGAAAAGAAAAATAAATATTTTTTCTAATATATTCTTGTATAAGCTATAATTGTGATTCAATTGGCAACCAACTCATTATCTTTGCAAATACGCGACGCCTAAAACTGCTTTCTGGTTCATAATCAATACTATATTGTTTTTCATTTTCAATAAAATCCCAATAAATACGATCATTATCCCCAAGACGTAAACAATAACTCATTTCACCTGTTGTTTCCTCTAAAAAAAGCAAATCCAACATAGCTGTAATTGGTGCACATTCAAAAAGAATACCCATTTCTGTATTCAATGAAGCTGATCGAGGATCAAAATTTAAAGATCCAATAAAAGCAGTCTTATGGTCAATTAAAAAAGCTTTTGTATGTAAACTTGCTTTACTTGATCTAAACAACCACAACCGGTGGGGATCTCCATCCGGTTTTAATTCATAAAGTTTAACACCACTTTTCAATAACGCTTTACGATAAGGTGCATAACCACTATGCACCACCACCACATCAGTCGCCGCTAAAGAATTAGTAAGAATTCTAACATCAACACCTTTTGATACCAAACTGCTCAAATGCTGTGTGCCTGCTTTACCGGGAACAAAATAAGGTGATGTAATTTGGACTGTTTTTTTTGCACCTTCAATAACCTGTGAGAGCACCTCCATCAGCCAATTGCCTACTTTTTTGCCCAATGCTTTTTCTGGAGGATCAGAAAGAACTTCAACTTTATCTGCTAGAAATAACCGCTTTCCCGTTTGGATGAAACATTCAAAACTGATATATTTGTTGACATAATCTAAATAAACTTTCGCGACTTTGGAATGACGAAATTTTTGCAATTTATCTTTCCAATCATCAAGGTTATTTGTAATTTTTGGAACGACTAAAGCATGAATTGGTAAAACTACAGGACTATTCCAAAAATCATCAAAGATAGTTTCTACTTTTTTAACCGATGGACCAATTAATATCAGATCTAGATCTCGGAAACTTGCCTCCTTACCTGCATCAAAATAAGAATCTGCAATATTGCGTCCTCCTACAAAAGCTGCCCGTCCATCTACAATAAAAGCTTTATTATGCATTCTGCGTGTTACAACAAGTGCCCGCAATATAATCTCTAGACCGCGACGTAAACCACCACTGCGCGCTCGCCCTGGATTAAACATTCTAACTTCAATATAAGGATGTTTATTAAGTGCAATATAAGCTGGATCACGTCCCTGAGCATTAATATCATCCAAAAGAAGACGCACGCGCACACCACGATCAGCCGCTTCCATCACTTCGCTAAGTAATAAACGCCCTGTTAAATCATCGTCCCAAATATAATACATCAGATCAAGACTGCGCTCAGCCTGTGCCGCTGCCATTGTACGAACACAAAACGCATCTAAATTGCTAGTAATGAGTGAAAGAGCATCTTTGTCGACTCCTAATCCATTCGTCTCTTTTGCTAATCGACTCACTATACGATCAAGCTTGGTCGCATCTTTCTCAACATTAAACGCATAAGAATACTCCTTTATCGTACTTTTGGTAAAACAGCCATAAGCGTAAATTGCCAACATAAATGCTGTAGTAAAAAAGATAATAGATCCGATAATAATATTTAACAGAATCAAAGTGATACACTTTCTACTTTAAAAGCTATTGCACACTCATAAATACGTACTCTAACACTAAAATCAACGTTCTTATCATTCAATTAATATAATGTAGAATCTTATTATTTACTTGAAAAAATATAACCTACCACATCAGTGATTCTAAAATTCTGCCTCCGACGTGCGAGAACATGAAATGTCTGTTTATTATTGTAAATGCAGCCTTAACTTCAATACCACAAGCTTTAAGCAATAAAGCTAATGAGAATATCCTCAAATAAAATTTCATATTTATTAAACATTGATTGAAAAATCACTTCAAATCTAGTCAGTTATATCGTAAACAGTACTTCAGAAAAAACAGAGCTCTTCATATTATTACTATGAAAAGCAGTAATTCTTATGAATGGAAATTTATTATAGATTTTCCTTCTATTTTTGACTGTTTGTCACCCTCGTATTCTTCTATTTTACGATAAAGTGTAGAACGCCCTATACAAAGACGGCGAGAAACCTCACTCATACGTCTCTTATAATGTTTAACTGCCTTTTCAATAATATCGCGCTCCATATCCGCAAAGGTACGGACATGTCCTTCAGAATTTAAAAATTGTATAGACTTTTTTTCAGAATGTTCTTGAACATGATTATACATAATACTTGGAACACCAAGTAATGAACTTCCCATTAATTGTGGAAAATCGCGAACAGTTAACAAAGGCCCTTCACTGAGTAAAACTGCGCGAAATAATAAATTTTCTAGTTCACTATGGTTACCAGGCCAATCATATTGCATAAGTAATGAAATAGCTGACCCCGACAAACCATGTATATGTGATCGTCCTGTTTCAGTAATGATATGATCAATCAAACGCTGAGAAATTTCTGGAAGATCATCTCTCAATTCTCGCAAAGTGGGAACATTGATACATAATTGGGAAAACTGTTCAAATAAACCATGAAAAAAAATATCATCTTTAACTAGATCCTCAAGTTGTGATGTTGATATGGCAATAATGCGAAAAGGAGGCTGTTTATTCTTTATAGCTTCTTCTCTCTCTTTAAGGTAATGTGCAAAACGTTTTTGCTGTATGGGCTCGAGTCGATCAATATCACAAAGGCAAAGAGTTCCCTTTTCAAGAGAATAAACTAGTGGTAAAAATTCTTTAAACCATATATGTTTTTCTTGCTCTGGATCAACAACAGGTGAACATTGGAAACGAACAAAAGGCCCTTTTGAAAATAAGCTTTCACAGTGAATAATGCGCGCTAACGTTTCACGACCAGTTCCTATTTCACCTTTTATCAAAAGATTCTGAGGGGAAATAGCTGTACTTTTCGATTGTTCTAAAACCGCTTGCATGACACTGCTTTTTGTATAGAGATCAGAAAATCGTAAATAATTTTTATTTCGTCGTTGGATATAATAAACTTCACGTTCTAACGCAGAAGTATGTGAAAGATTATTCAATGTAATTCTCAATCGTAGTGGTGTAACCGGATAAATCCAATAATCAACAGCTCCAGCTCTTAAAGCTTTTTGAAGTGATTCTTGATTATCTTGCTTTGCTATAACAATAATAGGAACAGAAACTCCAACAGCTCTAATTGTCGTAATCAAATCACTTATACTTAAATCACTCATAACAACATCAAGCAATGCAAGCATGACATTTTTACGTCTATGTAAAAGATCGATCGTACGTAAGCTATTTTCTGCTTCAATGACACGATAACCAAGATCTCGGAGCATAGTAGAAAACTCTATACGCTTTCCGTGGTCTTCACTCGCAACAAGAATAGGGCCAATCATAATTTAATAATCTCCCTCTGAGACTACTAAACAATATTAATATTGAGAATTATGTAAATCATAAAAAATATTTTACCTTTTGTATCGCGCGTGTTAAATTTATTATTTTAATAATTAACAACATTAAGATATTTTTTCCAATTCTTTGCTTTTTCATTATTTTTCAGCAAAAGCCTCAATATTAATTAATAAAGTAACTTAATAATAATCTTAAGTTTATTATAAATAATTGAAAAGCAACATAAAATAAATAGAGTGAAACAAATGCAACATATCTGCCGCATTTTATGTCTTACAATTACTATTTTGGCGATAGGAGCCTGCAGCCTTCCACACTATTATGGAGAACACTCAACTGTAGAAAATATATCAACTGGAATTGATGGTGAATGGATTGATAAAAACGGTATTATTTCTTCTTTCCGCAATGGCACTTTTGAAACACGAGCAGCAGACACAAAAGAAAAATTATCAGAAGGCACTTACAATTACGTTAATGCCCAACATGTAGAAATTGAAATACGCTCAATTCTCCGTGGAACTATATCTAGAGCTGATTGTAGGTTATCAAATGACACAATGCAGCTTTTCTGCACATCAAGTACTGGATTACAATTTTTTCTCAACCGCCAAATTTAAATGAAAGTCAAAATTTTATTTAAATTTACAAAATAAACTCATAAGAAATTGTAATTCCTCTTCCTAATAGAGCTTGAGAATTAATGTAAACATTAACATGTTATCTCGCTGATAAACTTGCTATACAACCTTAAGATACGTAAACAACAGTCCTTTGACAACGATACCTTAACAGAAAATTTCACCTGATATCGGCACCTATTACTCAAACAGCACCAATACGCAAAAGATCATGAAAATGAACAATCCCTACGGGTTTTTTATCTTCAATAACAAAAAAAGCACCAATCTGATGATCATTAATAAAAGCTGTCGCAGCACCAATAAGTGTATCTGGGTTTACAATTTTAGGATCCTTTGTCATTACCTCATCAACATTGAATTTTGATAAATCACAGTGAATATTACGTGCAAGATCGCCATCTGTTACAATTCCAATTAACTCACCTTTTTGGTTTATAATACCAACACAACCAAAATGTTTTTCAACCAAAATATTTACAGCTTCAGTCATAGGTGCGCCCTGTATAATCAAAGGAAGACTATCACCTTGATGCATAATATCGCGTACATATTTAAAGTTTGCACCAAGCGAACCACCAGGATGATAAATTTTAAAATCTATTGCGCTAAAGTCATGCCTTTCTAAAAGAGCAACAGCTAATGCATCACCCATTGCCAATTGCATAACTGTGGAAGTTGTCGGAGCAAGTCCATGAGGACAAGCCTCTTCCACCTTTGGTAATAATAATACAATATCAGCTTTTCGCCCTAATACAGAGTGCTCGCCAGATGTTATTGCAATAAGTGGGATACGAAAACGCGCAGCATGGTTTATAATGCCGCTTAACTCCATAGTTTCACCTGACCATGACAAAGCAAGAATAACATCATCAGAACTAATCATACCAAGATCACCATGATTAGCTTCTGCAGCATGCACAAAAAAGGCAGGCGTCCCCGTTGAGGCTAAAGTCGCAGCAATTTTTGTTCCTATATGACCACTCTTACCAAGACCAGTAATCACCACATGACCCTGGGCATTACTAATGGTTTGAACAGCTTTTTTAAAAGAATCTGAAAGATAGCTTAAAAGAGCTTTCTCAAGAGCTTCAAGCCCTTGTTTTTCGCGAGAAATAGTTTTAAGTGCCGATGTAATTGCACCTTGTAAAGCCAACATATTAGAAGACCCTATTATCATAACTAAGTTTAATAAATGAAATCAAAACAGAGATCTATATAATTTTTAAGCTTTCATCGTTTCAAGTAAGTTTTTCAATGAAACAGAAACATGCTGATGCATATCAGCACGCGCTAAAGCAAACGCAACATTGGCTTCAATAAAACCAGTTGTAGAACCACAATCAAAAGTATATCCATCTAACTGGAAACCAAAAAAAGCTTGCTCATTTGAAAGCCGCACCATAGCATCTGTCAACTGAATTTCATTTTCTGCCCCTCGTTCTTGATTGGAAAGAATATCAAAAATTTCTGGTTGTAAAATATAACGTCCATTAATGTATAAATTAGATGGAGCCGTTTCTTTTTCTGGTTTCTCTACCATTTTTGTGATTTCAAAACCATTTGCAATTTGTTTACCCTTGCCGACAATACCATATTTATGAACGTCTTCAAGATTACATTCTTGAACAGAAATAATATTTCCTCCACCCGTTTTTTCATAAAGGTAGATCATTTCAGAAAGGCAATTCTTTTTAGCCTGTATCAACATATCTGGTAATAATAAAGCAAAAGGTTCTTTGCCAACTAACTCACGTGCACACCAGAGAGCATGCCCAAGACCTAAAGATTGTTGTTGTCGAGTAAAAGAAGTCATGCCAGGTTGCGGCTGCAAATCTTGTAAATGCTTAAGTTCTTCTTTTTTGCCACGTTCAGTAAGTACTGTATATAATTCAACTTGCACATCAAAATAATCTTCAATCACTGCTTTATTGCGTCCAGTAACAAAAATAAGATGCTCAATGCCCGCTTCACGTGCTTCATCTACAACATATTGAATAATAGGTTTATCAACAACAGTCAGCATTTCCTTAGGAACTGTTTTCGTCGCTGGAAGAAAACGAGTACCAAGACCTGCTACGGGAAATACTGCCTTCCGGATTTTACGCACACTTACTCTCCTGATTATGAATATAGCGTTTGCTATATAGCTTTCTGATTTAATGTATCACCGTGTTTTAACTAAAATGCTAAAAAGATGCTTCACTGTTTTGGTTGGATTATCATAAAAATTAGTTATAATAAAAGATACGAATAGTTAAATAATCAGAATACTTTTTCAAAGTTTTTCGATTTAGCTGGGTAGTATACTTTACAAACCAAATACAAAAAACGAAATTACTTCACACTAAAGTATTCTAAAATCGGCAGTAACAAAAAGATGAACCCAATAACACTGAATCTATTTTCTTCTTCAAAGAAATTAATAAATCGCAGAGCCTTTATCATTGGTGTAATCTCTACTCTTTTGGCTTTTTCAACGCCTTTTTTTTTATTTGCACACACTGAGCGTGATTTTAAAAACTGGATTAACGAATTTAAAAAAATAGCTTTAGCCAACAATATCTCATCAACTACATTTGATATGGCTTTTAAAACTGTTGAAGCAATTGACCCAGCAGTTTTACAAAAAGCGGCGTATCAACCAGAATTTATTGATTCCCCATGGAGCTATTTTGACAATCGTGTTCATAATATCGCCATTGTGGAAGGACAAAACCACGCCAAAAAATGGGAACCATGGCTTTCCAAAATTGAAAAACGTTTCGGTGTTAACCGCAATATTCTCCTCGCTATTTGGTCTATAGAAAGTAGCTATGGAAAAGTTTTGCAAAACAAAAATGTGATGCATGACGTCATCCGTTCACTTGCAACTTTAGCTTACGCAGACCAAAAACGTAAAAAATATGCGCACACACAACTTATTGCTGCAATGAAAATTTTACAAAGCAGTGGCATTCATCGTTCTCAGCTCATTGGATCTTGGGCCGGCGCATTAGGGCACACTCAATTTATCCCAACGAGTTATCTTGCTTATGGTGTTGACATGGACGGAGATGGACGCTGTAATATTTGGACATCAATTCCAGATGCACTTGCTACCGCTGCTAATCTTCTTCACATGAATGGATGGCAATCTGACCTCCCTTGGGGTGTTGAAGTTAAATTGCCACATCGAAAAAAACTCCCTGAAGATTGGCTTTCCTTTGAACAATGGGCAAAGCTAGGTGTTCGCCATGCACACGGGCAACCTTTTCCTTCTTCTTCTCAACTTGCAATATTGAAATTTCCCGATGGGCCAGAGGGACCTATATTTTTGGTAACAAAAAATTTCTTTGTTATTAAACGTTACAATAATGCAGATCGTTATGCTTTTGCCGTTGCTCTCCTTGCTAATCGTATCGCTGGACACCCTGGATTAATGCAAGATTGGAACCGACCATTCAAACCTATTACTTTCCAAGAACGTTTAGAGCTGCAATCTCGCTTAGCTGCACTTGGAGATTATAAAGGAGAAATTGATGGTAAAATTGGTACAGCTTCCAAACAAGCCATTAAATCTTTTCAACTGCGCCATGGCTTAGAAGCTAATGGATACCCAAGTCACCAAGTTCTCTCTCTTCTCAGAAAACAGTGATCTAGAATAGACAGTCATACCATTTCTACCCAATATATTTGATTTACTTTCTTTTTTTGACGTTTGCTTTTACAACGACAAAGCTAATTTCAACTAAAGTGTGAAGTAAAATCAATCACGATATCCAATAACATTTTTAGCAATTATTTAGCCAAAATGAATAGACTTCTATGAGCAAAAAGCTATAAAATTGACAAAAACTTTCATAATTCTGGAAAATTATAAACATAGACAGACTAACCTGTGCCCTTGAACAACAAAAAATAAATTTTTACGTATTCTATATGAAAATTCTAAAAGTATAGGGAGAATATTTTGTCTATATTTGAAATGATTTTATTAACAAATAAAGCCTTTTATTCAAGCTATAAGAAAAAGCTAAGTTTACAGTCTTGAGTGCAAATTACCAACAACTTCTTTATGAAGTGGTACAAAATAGCTATTTACTCAACAAAATAAATTAGAACCTCATAAAATACAAATCACGTAAATAGCTACTAAGTAGGTCAAGCTGATAATTTTCCCTATAAACTCGTTAAAAATATCAACTCTAATTTTTTATTACACTATCATAATAAATTAAAAATTTGCATATAACCTAAAACACCTAAAATATAAAAAGGTATGGACTACCCTGTATATGTATGATTTACAGCCCCCGTTTTTTGATCATCGCTTCTGGTGAAGGTAACCTTCCCCGAAAAGCTTTATAAAGCTCTTCTGGATCACAACTACCTCCAGAAGAATAAATAAAACACTTCAATTGGCCAGCAAGTTCTGGGTTAGAAACATCACCAGTTTCCTCAAAAGCTTGAAATGCATCAGCATCAAGCACTTCCGACCACATATAAGAATAATAACCAGCAACATAACTATCACCTGAAAACACATGCGTAAAATGTGGAGGACGGTGACGCATAATAATTGTGTCAAGCATTTCTAACTTTTCTAATTCCTTATACTCAAACAATATTGGATCCGAAACTATTACTCCTTTATGAAAAGCGATATCTATTAAAGCCGATGAAATATATTCAACAGCACAAAAACCAGCATTAAATGTCTGTGCTGACATAATCTTATCCAGCAAAGTTTGTGGCATGGGAATACCTGTTTTTGCATGCGTAGCATAAGATTTTAGCACCTCTGACACAGTCAACCAATGCTCATAAAGCTAGGAAGGAAGTTCAATAAAATCACGCGAAACCGATGTTCCTGCCACAGATGGCCATGTTACATCAGAAAGCAAACCATGTAACGCGTGTCCAAATTCATGGAAAAGTGTACGCACATCATCTAGTGACAAAAGAGCAGCATCCCCTTTAAGAGGCTTTGCAAAATTGCAGATATTATAAATGATTGGTTTTTGTCCACCATTCAATTTATGCTGTGACTGCAGCTGACTCATCCATGCGCCAGATCGTTTTGAAGAACGTGCGAAATAATCTCCAATAAAAATGCCCAAGTAAATTACCATCAGAATGTTTAACCTCCCATAAACGCACATCAGGATGCCAAAGTGCAACAGTTGTTTTTTCTTCAAATGAAATTCCAAAGAGCTTCTTTGCCACTACAAAAGCTGCTTCAATCATACGATCTAGCTGAAAATATTGTTTAACCTCAGCTTCATTAAAAGAAAATTTTTCAGCACGTAATTTTTCAGCATAATAACGCCAATCCCAAGCTGCTAAGGGCTCATTGCTTCCTAGATTTTTTGCTAAATTTTGTAATTCAGTCTGTTCAGTAGCAGCCCTAATTTTTGCTCGTTCCCATATAGGCATGAGCAAATTCATAACTGAATTAACATTCTTGGCCATGGTATTATCAAGTTTTAAATCTGCAAAAGATTCATATCCCAGCAATTTGGCTTTTTCATTCCGAAGCGTGATCATTTCTACAATAATCGCTCGATTATTATTATCATCATTATTTTCACCACGTTTAGACCAAGCTTGAAATGCTATTTCACGCAAATCGCGGCGATTAGATAACTTTAAAAAAGGTTCAACAATCGAACGTGCCAATGTTAATGCATAAAATCCTTTACGACCTTTTTCGTAAGCAATTTTCTTCATTGAAGCAATAAGATCATCAGATAAACCAGATAAATCCGTTTGTTCTAAAAACAAAATCCATTCAGCTTCATCTTTTAATACATTTTGACCAAAAGTAGTGCCTAAAAAAGCCAGTTTTCATTGATTTCGACAAGACGTTTCTTACCTTATGCATCAAGTTTTGCGCCGTTACGAATAAACTTCTTCCACCATAATTCAACTACACGCTTCGTTTCACTGTTATATATACCCTGCTGCGACTGTATATACAGTGTATCCATCTTTACAAATATTCTCGCATCCATCATAATTTTTGAAAAATAACGAGATAGCTGCACAGTAAATTCTTGTTCTAACTTCTGAATCAACACATTACTATGTGCGCCTGAACGTAAAAAAATATTGAATATATACGATCAAGTACCTTGCCAGAAAGCTCAAAAGGCTGCAAAAAATTCTCAAGTGTTGGAGGCTTTTCCACAGATGCAATTGCCTCTATTTCTTTTTCGGCTTCTTTAAGAGCTTGTTCAAAAGCGGGTTTAAAATCATCGTCACTTATTGAGGCAAAATCGGGAAGTCCTGAAAATCCGTCCAATCTAAAATTGCTGTTTTTGTCATAATATCTATGCCTCCACTATACGCTTTAAAACAAAATGATTACTTTCAGCATACAAACATCTTGGAAGAATTATCGAGTATGCTCTGAAACAAATTTTTAAATCTATATTTTGATAGAAAAAACAAAAAAGCAAAAAACTATTTTATTATAGGATACATAAAAACAAACAAGCTCCATTTATTTGAAAAATGAAATTGTTTATAGACTGTGATCTATCCTTGACTTTATTTAAAATATTCACAATCTCAAAAACAATTCAGAGAGATGTTTCTAAGTTTTCTATCACTTTGATTGATCCTATCCATATACCTGAATCTTATAATTTTGGAAAGCGCTTTATCATGACTGAAATAAAAACAACCTTCGACTTTAAAAACCTTTCTCCTGAAACTCTCGCTGAAGAATTAAAAAACCGTCATTTTGCTGATTCAATTGATATAATCAACGATCTAGATATTATGGAACGCGTGACTGTTTTTAGTCTTTTACCTCTTGATTATGCTATTGAGCTCTTTGATAAACCAGAGCTCGAACAACCAGCAGCTATTCTTGAACTTCTACCTACTAATCGTTCTGTTGAAATTCTTGAGGGTATGTCTGCAGATGCTGCTGCAGACGTCTTTCAAGAAATGGATAGAAAGACCCGTACAAGGCTTTACGCCTTATTGAAACCCTTAACTCGAACCGAGCTTAAAAAACTCACCAGTTATCCCAACCATACAGCTGGTGCATTAATGACAACTGAGTTTATTACTATCCCAGCAGATTGGACTGTCAAAAAAACTCTAGATCACATTCGTGACGTTGAACAAACACGTGAAACAGTTTACACAAGCTATGTCATTGATCCCAAAACAGGTGTACTTCTCAAAGCTGTTTCGTTACGAAATCTTATTCTTGCCTCACCTGATGATCAAATTCTCAATGTCTCTACACATGATACACCTATCACAATATCACCCTTTACCGACCATGAAGATATTGCTCGTCTTTTCCAACGCCATGATCTTCTCTCTGTGCCAGTTGTTGATGACAGTAACCATGTTATTGGTATTGTAACAGTTGATGATGTGCTTGATACTATGGTTGATGAAATGAGTGAAGATGCTTATAAATTTGGGGGTATGGAAGCTCTAGATAAACCTTATATGCAGATAAATTTTTTTGGAATGATGAAAAAACGTGGTGGCTGGCTAGCTCTGCTTTTTCTTGGTGAAATGTTAACAGCCAGCGCTATGCAATATTTCGAAGCAGAGATTGAAAAAGTTATCACCCTTACACTATTCATTCCCCTTATTATGAGCTCAGGAGGAAACTCTGGCTCACAAGCAACATCACTTATTCTTCGTGCATTGGCTTTGCGTGAACTTACACTTAAAGACTGGTGGAGAGTCATCCTTCGCGAAATCCCAGCAGGAATGTCTCTTGGCCTTTTACTTGGAATCATTGGAATAATGCGCATTGTTATCTGGCAACAACTGGGCATCTATAACTATGGTGAACATTGGATTTTTATTGCTATAACAGTGGGTGCGACTTTGGTTGGAATTGTTACATTCGGTTCTTTGTCTGGTTCCATGCTGCCTTTTATTCTTAAACGTCTAAAATTTGATCCAGCAAGTGCTTCGGCTCCCTTAGTAGCAACCTTAGTAGATGTCACAGGTATTGTAATCTATTTTTCTGTTGCTTCTCTTATTTTATCTGGAATTTTACTTTAAAATAAGAAGAAAAAAGCATACCTAAAATAACCTAAAAGCTCTTTTATGACGCAATTAAATTGCGTTATTTATTTTTGTACATGCTATATAAATGCCCATCTTATAAAAAGGTGTTTTTGGGCATTCTCGCTTAAAATTGTAGAAATCTTCTCAACTACTTCTCTATAAAAACAGTTCTCCTCTTCCAAAAGTATAAAAAAAACTGTAAAAGGCTTCAAACTGCAAAGTTAAAAATACAAAAACTTTGCCTCAAATGAAATTTCATTAAATGAAAAGAAGAAAATTTATGCAATTGCGTAATATTGCCATTATTGCCCATGTCGACCATGGTAAAACAACACTTGTGGACGAACTTCTCAAACAATCAGGAAATTTCCGCGATAATCAGCGCACCAGTGAGCGTATGATGGATTCAAATGATATTGAAAAAGAACGCGGTATTACAATACTAGCAAAAGCTACATCAGTTGTTTGGAAAGATACCCGAATTAATATTGTTGATACCCCTGGTCATGCTGATTTTGGTGGAGAAGTTGAGCGTATTCTCAATATGGTAGATGGAGCAATTTTGCTTGTTGATGCAGCTGAAGGTCCTATGCCGCAAACTAAATTTGTCGTTGGGAAAGCATTAAAAGTAGGATTACGCCCTATTGTTGTTATCAATAAAATTGATCGATCTGACGCACGCGCTGATGAAGTCATTAATGAAGTTTTCGACCTTTTTGTAGCTCTTAATGCAACTGACGAACAGCTTGATTTTCCTATTCTTTATGGATCAGGTCGCGATGGATGGATGGCTGAAACTTCTGAAGGACCAAAAGATCAAGGACTGAGTTCCTTATTTGATCTTGTGATCCGCCATGTACCTGAACCTACTGTAGCGGAAGGATTGTTTCGCATGATTGGCACTATTCTTGAAGCAGATCCATTTTTAGGCCGAATCATCACAGGTCGAATTTATTCTGGTTCTATTAAACCCAATCAAAGCGTTAAGGTTCTTGGACAAAATGGAACGCTTTTAGAAACTGGACGTATTTCAAAAATTTTGGCATTTCGTGGGTTAGAACGACAACCCATTGAAGAAAGCGTTGCCGGTGATATTGTAGCAATTGCTGGTCTACAAAAAGGCACTGTTGCTGATACTTTCTGTGACCCCAGCATCAATGAACCACTCACTGCCCAACCCATTGATCCTCCTACTGTGACCATGAGTTTTTTGGTGAACGATAGCCCCCTTGCTGGTACTGAAGGAGATAAAGTGACAAGCCGGGTTATCCGTGATCGTTTGTTGAAAGAAGCGGAAGGCAATGTAGCCCTTAAAATTGAGGAATCAACCGATAAAGATTCTTTCTATGTTTCAGGACGAGGAGAATTACAACTTGCAGTGCTCATCGAAAACATGCGCAGAGAAGGATTCGAGCTCAGTGTTTCACGCCCACGTGTAGTTATGCAAAAGGATGAAAATGGAATAACTCTCGAACCAATCGAAGAAGTCGTGATCGATGTTGATGAAGAATATTCCGGAACTGTTGTTCAAAAAATGTCAGAGCGCAAAGGAGACATGATTGAATTACATCCATCTGGCGGTAATCGTGTACGCCTTGTCTTTCATGCACCGACTCGTGGACTTATTGGTTACCAATCCGAACTTTTAACCGATACACGTGGTACAGCAATTATGAATCGCCTCTTCCATTCTTACGAACCTTATAAAGGAGATATCAGCGGCCGTACTAATGGCGTGATGATTTCAAATGATAATGGTGAAGCTGTTGCTTATGCACTTTTTAACCTCGAAGATCGAGGACCTATGGTGATTGATGCTGGTGCTAAAGTCTATCAAGGCATGATTATTGGCATCCATTCACGCGATAACGATTTAGAAGTGAATGTTCTAAAAGGAAAAAAGCTAACTAATATGCGTGCTTCTGGTAAAGATGAAGCTGTAAAATTGACCCCTCCAATTAAAATGACATTAGAACGTGCATTATCATGGATACAAGATGATGAACTTGTTGAAGTAACCCCTAAAAATATTCGTCTACGTAAACTCTATTTAGACCCAAACGAACGTAAGCGCTTTGAAAAAACACGTTCACCAATTTCAACCTGATCATACTCCTTTAACCAAATTCTATTGCATTTGGTTTGATTTCACTCCGGAAAGGATATTTACAATGAATATTAAAGAGGTCCCTATTGGTAATAATCCACCCGAAGATATTAATGTTATCATCGAGGTGTCTGTTGGTAGCCAACCAATAAAATATGAGATGGATAAAAAATCTGGATTATTATTTGTTGATCGCTTCCTCTATACACCTATGGTCTATCCCGGCAATTATGGCTTCATCCCACATACACTTTCAGAAGATGGCGATCCACTTGACGTTCTTATTTGTAATACCCGTCCACTCATGCCTGGTTGTGTCATTAACGTTTGCCCAATTGGGGCTCTAATTATGGAAGATGATGGTGGTAAAGATGAAAAAATCATTGCTGTCCCCACCCCAAAATTAACGCAGCGATATATTGATGTTCATGATTATACAGATCTTCCTAAAATCACATTAAAACAAATTGAACATTTCTTTAAACATTATAAGGATCTCGAACCTGGAAAATGGGTTAAAATTGAAGGTTGGCGTGACAAAAACTTTGCACGTAAATTGATTAAGGAAGCTATCGCAAACGCAACAAAGGAATAGAATAGATTAATTCTAACAAATCAAAGCCTGTTGTTCAAACAGGCTTGTACAGTTTTTATCCATATTTTTGTGAATATATATTGCTCATAAGTTGCAGTTTCTGTTCAAGTTCTTCTACATATCCTGAAAAATGAAGCTGTTTATAACGTGATGTCATACCACTTTTAAGAGAAATATAAGAAGGCGGTATTTTCCATTGCTTTCCTAAAAATTTAATTAACGCTTTGTTTGCCTTGCCACCTTCAGGAACAGTACGAAGACGTATAACTAAATGCTGTGTTTTATCATCTCTACTCTCAACTCCTACTATGCTATCCATTGAAGCTTTGGGAATTAAACACACGAATAAAACTAAACCACTGGCATTAATACGGTACAGCATCTTTATCTATCTGGTGTAATATTCTCATATTTATAAAAATAAACCTACATAAGCTCGCCACATAAAAATACGAATAAAATAAATAATCAGAAATACTATAAGAGGTGAAATATCAACTGCTCCAAGATTTGGCAAAAAATACCGGATACGCCCTAAAATTGGCTCTGTAGCACAATAAAGAAAATTCCCTATCATTGTAACAAAGGGATTACGCATGTTTACGATATTAAATGCACAAAGCCAAGAAAAGACAACATTAGCTATCAAAATAGCAACATAAATACTGAGAATGAGATCAATCACTTGAAGCAATGCATAGATCATTCTTTATTCCTTCACCAACTAATAGAATAAAAGATCATATATAGTGCATTCATACCAACAAACCTATCAAAATGGCTTTACAATTAAGCCCTTTTTTCACAAAAAAATGATTAAGCAGCTTAATTGTTAAACATATACCTATAATAAAATTAAACAATAAATATTAGATAAGATAATAGCCAATTTTAAATAGGAATAAAATCAAATGGAAAAGGAGCCTCAAAAACTGCCCGATTTCTTTCCATTTAACCAATCAAACAAGCTCAGTTCTTTCTTTTACAAAAAACTGTTTTTAAATTAAAAACGGCCTAAAAAGGCCGTTTTCTCTTTGACAAGAAAATTATTTTTGCAAGACGATCAAACGATTAAGTGCGTCACCAAAACCATTCAATTGAACAAATAAATCATTTAAAGGTGGTTCGCCTGGAGCAGCAACCGTCATAGATAATTTCAGCTGCTTTCCACTGCGTAAAGCTGCTACAAAACTTTTATCAAAAATTATCGGAACAACACAACCTGCTGGCACACAAGTCCGAACACCAGTTTCAATAACAGTTTTTGAATCATCTACATGTAAACGAATGGGCTTAGAAACTAAAATACCAAAAGGAACCGTCAAATTTCCAGACACAACATCATCAGCATCGAGCATAATATTCATAGCCACTACAACACGATTCTGGTCATTAACTTCCTGACGGAGCATGAAACAAACTTTTTTTCCCTCCTGTATACCACAGTTAACACTCCACAAATCATACGTCTCTGTTAACGAAGAAGCACCATTTGGCAACGTAGTTACAGAAGGCTTAGCAATTGGCTTTGAATTCTGGGCAAATGCTACAGGAGAAATACTCAATAACCCAGAAATTACAAAGAAATTTAGTATTTTTTTCATCTTATACTCAGTTCCTCACATAAATAGAATCATTTCAACTACTTCTAATAGTGGTGTATGATACTAAAGTATTTCAACGAAACAATAACTTTTTGTAATCATACATTTATAAATATCTAAAAACTATTTCGAAACTCACTAACAACTTGCATGTAGACATGTTTCTTAAAAGAAATAACAAGTGATGGAAGTTCTTCTAAATTAACCCATTTCCACTGGTTAAACTCTGCTTTATTACCATCAGGTGGAGGATTAATTGCGATTTCAGAATTTTCTCCTATAAACTGAAAAGCAAACCATTTTTGTGTTTGTCCACGATATTTACTACCCAATACGTGCCCAACAAGTTCTTGTGGAAAATCGTAATAGAACCAATCTTGCGCTTCTTTAATTAACTTTATCGATTGGATACCTGTTTCTTCATAAAGTTCACGTCGTGCAGCATCTAGTGGATTTTCGCCTTCATCAATCCCCCCTTGAGGTAACTGCCAAAGTTTAGATACATCAGTGTTTGCATAAGCAAAGGTCATCAAACGGCGCCCTATCCAAATCTTACCTTCATGATTAAATACAAGCATTCCAACGCCTTTCCGATAAGGAAGAGCCTTGAAATCTATAATTGTATCCATTGAATAACCTCTTAAAAGAGTACAACCTATAAAAAGTGTGGATTATAAATATTTATTGTTACTTTAAAATACCTTTATTAGGATCTGGTGGAAATGCTGCATTTACTATTTCACCCCGTAAAAGTTTATAAGCTTGATTCAATTGAACATCATCTTTAGGATCTTTCGGAACAAAAGCAGCTGAACCCGAACCCTTATCACTTTCCCTTTTCCCTTTAATATGCCCTTTTAATTCAGATTCACCAAGCGTTACATTATAACCCTTATATTTTTCAGGCAATGGCTGCTCTACAATAATATCTGGTGTGATTCCGGTTCCTTGAATTGATGTACCAGATGGCGTGTAATACAGTGCTGTTGTTAAGCGTAAAGCACCATTTTCACCCAAAGGAATAATAGTTTGAACAGATCCTTTTCCAAAAGATTGTGTTCCTAAAATTGTAGCGCGACGATGATCTTGTAAAGCACCTGCAACAATTTCAGAGGCACTAGCTGAACCACCATTAATGAGAACAATAAGAGGTTTCCCATTAATTATATCACCTTGTTTAGCGTCAAATCTCATCACGTCACTTTTTTTACGACCACGTGTCGATACAATCTCACCTTTATTGAGAAAAGCATCTGAAACATTTACAGCCTGATCTAATAAACCACCAGGATTAAGCCGTAAATCAAGAACATATCCTTTTAAATTATCTTGAGGAATTTTAGACTGAATATCTTTAATTGCAGCTTTAAGATTAACAAAAGTTTGCTCACTAAACTGAATGAGTCTTAAATAACCAATATCATTTTCAATACGATATTTTACTGCTTTCACCTTTATAATATCACGAATAATCTTAATTTCTAACGGTTCATCAACACCAGAGCGAATAATTGTCAGCGTAATTGGTGTTCCAACGGCACCCCGCATTTTATTGACAGCTTCACTTAATGTTTGACCGTTCGTTTCTTTGCCATCAATTTTTGAAATAATATCCCCTGCTAAAATACCTGCTTTTGAAGCAGGTGTATCATCTATCGGAGACACAACTTTTATTAAGTTTTTCTCCATAGTCACCTCAATACCAAGGCCGCCAAATTCCCCCTTAGTGGAATCCCTCATGTCTTTGGCTTTCTCAGCATCCATGTAAGAAGAATGTGGATCAAGCGATGAAAGCATACCATTGATAGCATTTTCAACAAGCTTTTTATCATCCGGAACTGTCACATATTGGGCGCGCACTCGTTCAAAAATATCACCAAATATAGCTAGTTGTTTATAAGTATTATTTTCATTATTTGCAGAAACAGATTGTACCACAATCATCGAGCTGGCACTGAGCAACACCCCAACAACTAAAAAAACAACTTTACGAATCATTTTGGTCCCTTTTCAATTTTTCAGTCCGCCACCAAGGAGTTGGATTCACAGGTTTTCCATCTTTTCTAAATTCAATGTAAAGCATTAGAGCATTTTTACCTATATCTAATGTAACTGTGCTTGCAACAAATTGTGTACTCATCACCCCAAGAGGCTCACCCGCAAAAACAAACTGTCCTTGAGTTACATTTATTTTTTCCATCCCAGCAAGAATGATATGATAACCGCTTCCAACATTGAGAATAATTATCTGCCCATAAGAACGGAATGTCCCAGCAAAAACAACAAGAGCATTTGTAGGGGTTGTTACTAAAGCTGCTGGTTCTGTTTCAATTATTTCACCAAAGCGCGTAGTATGAGAACCGCTATTAAATCGCTGAATTTTTTTCCCCGATACAGGTAAAAGCAAAGAGCCTTTTTGACGCTCAAAATTAAACTTTTCTAACAATCGAATATTTTTCTGCATTTGTGTTGATGAATCCGCACTAAACTGTGATTCATGCTCAAGTTGTGAAATTAATTCTTCCAAAGACTGTGCTTTCTTAGAAAGAACACTATTTTTTTGTCGTTGTTCTATAAGTTCTTTTTCCGATTTTTTTTGTAATTTTGCTTTTTCATTTAATAAAAGCTCTAAATGTTTTCGCTGTTCAGCTTGATTTTGCATTTCATCTCTCAAAGCCGTACATTCTGCAGTAATGGAGTAGCTCAAATCAGTCAATTTTTTGAGATTAGCGGATAAAACCAGTGTTTTCTCCTGCATCTTAGGAATGACAGATCCCAATAGCACAGAACTACGTATAGAAGCTAGTACATCCTCAGGCCGCACTATAATAGCAGGAGGTGGATTTAACCCTATTCGTTCCAAAATAGCTAATACCTCTGCAAATTCAGTACGATTGTTTTTTAAATTTTTGTGTATTTGTGCCTGCTGTTTTATAAGTTCCTCAAGCTTTTCTTTTTTTTCAATAATATTACGCTCTATATCATATTCTGTTTTAGCTACTTTTATTAATTCATCAGTCAAAGTCCGTTGATCTTTCTTTAAACGAGTAACTCGACGATCAAGAAAAGCAATACGCTCACGTGATACAGAAATATTTTGGCGAATTTCTATCAACATTTTATGCGCTGCTTCACGACTATCATTATCTTCAGCACACGATACAGATGAGTAAGACCCTATACTCAACACCAGTACCATAAATATCATATATGGCTTATATAAAATATTGCATTTTTTCATGAAGAATCTGCTTCATCTACCTAATTGTTAAGCACAATCATATCAAATAAAATGCTTTAAACGGTGTCAACTAAAACAATATTAATAATAAATTGGAATAATAGATGCTAAAAATCACATAAAAAGCTAGAAACGATGATATGGATGATGACTCATAATTGTTACAGCCCGATAAAGCTGTTCTGTAAGTAATATACGTGCAATTTGATGTGGCCATGTCATAAAACCAAAAGATAAAAGAAAATCAGCGCGATTTCTAACGCGCTCACTATGTCCATCAGGCCCTCCTAAGGCGATTATTAAATCACGAACACCCTCATCGCGATAAAACGCCAACTTTTCAGCAAAAGCAAATGATGAAATTAATTTTCCACGCTCATCCAATACAATTAATCGGCACTTTTCGGGTAAAGCCTCAAAAAGTTTTGCACCTTCCTCTTCCATGCGCTGGCACGCTGTTTGAGCACGACTTTCCGATATTTCTTGCATTTTTTTTAAATGAAATCCAACAACTCCAGCACTTTTCGAAAAACGATTCAAATAACGATGAGTTAGTGTCTGCTCAGCTCCTTTTTTCATGCGTCCAACAGCAAAAATAGAAATTTGCATATCAATCGTCTCCAAAGACAATCGTCTTTATATCGTCCAAATTTGGAGCAAGCCATATTTTTTCTAAATTATAAAAAGCACGAATTTCTGGACGAAAAAGATGAACTATAATGTCTCCCGTATCAATTAATACCCAATCACCCGTAGAAAGCCCTTCTACTTTTGCCTTGCCGTATCCACTATCTTTCCAAGTCGATAACAAATGATCAGCAATAGCTGACACATGACGTTGCGAACGCGCCGAAGCAATAACTATATAATCAGCTAAAGATGATTTGCCCTGAATATCAATAGAAACAATATCTTCTGCTTTTGCATTTTCTAAACTATTAAGAATAATTTTAAGACCATCAGATACTAAAAAAAGTTTTTCTTTTCCCGGTACTTCCGCGAAATGATGGTGCTTTTGTGAGTTGTTTTCCAGGTTGATACCCTTTCTTATCATTCGAAATATAGAAAAAAAGGAACTTTCCTACAGAGATTTGCAGAATCTTATAAAATGTTCAAGAAAAATTATTTTCTTTTAAACGAAGTTGTGTTGAACTCTGAAAAGATAAAGGTCCATGCAAATAAGTCCAGACTGGTGGCGACATAAAAGGTAAAAGTGCACTTTTTCTTTCATCCAAACGAAAATAACGGTAAGTTCGTGCCACAGGAGAAGAAAGCGCTGGTGTACGTACCGAAGGGCGATCAACAATCGCAATAGGAAGCATAGATATAATATCACGCCACCGATGCCAATGATGAAATGTTGCTAAAGTATCTGCACCGATAACCCATACAAAACGTATCCCTCTATAATGTGCAAGAATATGAGTAATCGTTTCCACCGATATCGTGCTGCCTATCTCCTTCTCAAAACCAGTAACACGAATCTTTGGATGATCAATAAGCTCAAAACTTAGTCGCATTCTTTCGTGTACAGATGGTAATTGTGTACAATCTTTTAAAGGATTTCCTGGAGTTACCATCCACCATAACTGATCAAGACGTAAACGCCGAATTGCAGTTTTCGCAACAAGAATATGCCCAGCATGTGGTGGGTTGAATGAACCACCAAACAGGCCAACAACATTCGACCTTTCGATATGTGGCATACAATTTTCCCATCGGAATTGATTCAAGGTCTAACCTGTCCATTTCCTGTAATTTGATATTGAAATGACGTCAATTGTTCAACACCAATTGGTCCACGTGCATGTATTTTTCCTGTTGCGATTCCAATTTCTGCTCCAAAACCGAATTCACCTCCATCTGCAAATTGTGTTGATGCGTTATGAAGTAAAATAGCTGAATCTAAATGCTTAAAAAATATTTCCACCGCTTTCATATCCTCAGCAATAATCGACTCAGTATGTCCTGATGAATAATGTTTAATATGCGCAATGGCTCCTTCTACACTATCAACTGTTTTGACAGAAAGAATTGCATCAAGATATTCATAAGACCAATCTTCCTCATGTGCTAGTTTGGCTTCTGGCATCATTGAAACAATATCTTCTGTCGCACGAATTTCACACCCTTTTTCATGTAAAGCAGTAAGAACAGGAAGAAATTTGTTTAATGCCTGGTGGTCAATTAAAACTGTTTCAACAGCTCCACACACACCTGTACGTCGCAATTTTGCATTTAACACAATATCACGTGCCATGTCTAAATTTGCTGATTTATCAATATAAATATGACAAAGACCCTCCAAATGTGCAAAAACAGGAACACGCGCATCAGATTGAATACGTGCGATAAGATTTTTTCCACCACGAGGTATAATCACATCAATCGCGCCATCCAATCCCTTGAGCATTTCTCCGACAGCAGCACGATCTGTGGTTTTAACCATTTGAATAACGTCTTTAGGTAAACCAGCTTTCTCTAGCCCTTTTACTAACGCTAAATAGAGAGCATATGCAGAATGAAAACTATCTGAACCACCACGCAAAATTGCAGCATTTCCAGATTTTAAGCACAGAGCACTTGCATCAATTGTAACATTTGGTCGACTTTCATAAATAATACCAATCACACCAAGCGGTGTTCGTACACGGCGTATATGTAACCCATTGGGGCGTGTCCATTCGCTTATCACTTGTCCGATAGGATCAGGAAAATGTGCAATCTGTCTGACACTGTCTATTATTGTGCGCAAACGTAATTCATCTAACTTTAGCCGATCAATCATTGCTGGCTTTAAATTATTTTGAGCTGCATTTGCTAAATCTTGACTATTAGCACGTAAAATCTCACTTGACTGAGCTTCTAAACTCAGAGCTATCATTTCCAATGCATTTTTCTTTTGTTCAGCAGAAAGAATTGCAAGCTTTGAAGCAGCATTACGCGCCTTTTGCCCTATGGCTTTCATCTCTTCTTTTAAAGTCATGCAATTATCCATTTATCAAAAGCAATCAATACATTAAAACTAGCTTTTAAGAAAACTAACCAAATTACGTACAATCATATCATTGCGATGCACCATAGCAGAGCGTGACTCATACCCGAGAATGTGTTCTATTTCTTCATTTTTACGTCCTATAATGCTTGCTGCTTCATCTTTGTCATAATTTACAAGACCGCGGGCAATCTCAACTCCACTTTCATCAACAATTGCGACTGTGTCTCCACGGGAAAACACTCCCTTAACTGCTACAACCCCCGCAGCCAATAATGACTTTCCAGATCTAAGAGCTTTCACAGCCCCTTGATCAACAGTTAAAATACCAGATGGATCTAAATTACCGGAAATCCACGTTTTCCACGCATTGACTGGCTTTTTACTTGGAGCAAAAAAACTGCTACGTTCTCCTTGATCAAGCGTGGAAAGAGGACTCATACGCTTTCCCGAAGTAATGACCATAGCCGTTCCTGACGAATTAGCTATTTTCCCAGCATCAAGTTTTGTTTTCATTCCACCCCGAGAAAGAAGTGAATCAGAACCACCTGCCATTTTCTCAATATCACTTGTAATAGATGCGATAAAAGGAATAAATTCAGCGTTTGGATTGAGATGAGGTGATTGTGTATAAAGGCCGTCAATATCTGATAAAAGTATTAAAAGATCACAACCCATCATAGTTGCGACACGTGCTGCTAAACGATCATTATCACCATAACGAATTTCGCTTGTTGCTATGGTATCGTTCTCATTAATAACAGGTATTGCTCTAAAGCGTAAAAGCGTATTAATCGTAGCACGTGCATTGAGATAACGCCGACGTTCTTCTGTATCGAATAATGTTAGCAAAATTTGGCCTGTTCTCAAACCATGTTGAGCAAGAATATCAGTATAAGCCTTGGCAAGTTCAATTTGCCCCAAAGCAGCACATGCCTGACTTTCTTCTAATTTTAAAATACTGTTAGGAAGATGTAATAATGTTCGCCCTAAAGCAACAGCACCAGAAGACACCAATAAAATTTCAACTCCTTTTTGGTGTAATACAACAATATCACTTATCAAACTTTGAAGCCATTCAACGCGTAAACCTATTTGAGGGTCAACTAAAAGTGCAGAACCAACTTTAATTACAATGCGTTTATATTGCTCAAGTTTTTGCAATCCAACCGCCATCTTTTTTAATCCTGCTCACCTTTACTAATATTGCCTTTACGCTCCATTTCAATCATGTGAGTGACAACGCGTAACACATTGTTTAAACCTTCATGACTAACCGCAGAAAACATCATAACAGATTTACCAATCGCCTTTTGCAATACCTCTTGTTTAGCTTTACACTCCTCAATAGAAAGAGTATCTATCTGGCTTAAAGCGACAATTTCATTCTTATCGCTTAAACTATTCCCATACACCTCAAGTTCAGTACGAATAATTTGGTACGCCTTGACCACATCTTTTTCTTGAACAGAAATCAAATGAATTAAAACACGACACCGTTCTACATGCCCTAAAAAACGGTCACCAATTCCCACACCTTCATGCGCCCCTTCAATTAAGCCAGGAATATCAGCCAAAACAAACTCACTGTCATCAATACGCACAACACCTAAATGAGGATACAGCGTAGTAAAAGGATAGCCCGCAATTTTTGGTTTTGCAGCCGTTACCGACGATAAAAAGGTCGATTTTCCAGCATTTGGTAAACCAATCACCCCCCCATCAGCAATCAGTTTCAAACGCAGCCACAATGTATGCTCTTCGCCATTCAAACCAGGATTTGCATGGCGGGGTGCCCTATTTGTAGATGTAGTAAAATGAAGATTACCAAAACCACCATTGCCTCCTTTTGCAAGACAGTACCGTTGGCCAATTTCTTTTAAATCACAAATCAGCGTCTTATTATCTTCTGCAAAAATTTGTGTCCCAACCGGTACTTTAAGGACAACATCTTCACCTTTTTCGCCCGTCATATTACGCCCTTTACCATGCCCACCCGCTTTTGCTCTAAAATGCTGTTGGTAGCGATAATCAATCAATGTGTTGAGCCCATCAACAACAATAACCCAAACATCACCCCCACGTCCCCCATTACCTCCATCGGGACCTCCAAATTCTATATATTTTTCACGACGAAACGATACCGCTCCTGCTCCACCATTACCAGAACGAACATAAACTTTAGCCTGATCAAGAAATTTCATGGTAGTGCTCACAGAAGATTAATTACATTTATTTTTATAGAAAATGGATTAACTTTACCAGTTTTCCATCCATAAAAAGAAAACCACACATAATATTATTCAAAGCTATTTGGAAATATTTTTTATATTCAAATCAGTAAAATAATTTCCAACTCCTTTAACAAAAAGAATTATTATTGTGTTTAGGTCTTCTCCTTCAATTTAAGAGCTACAAGATATAGCTCAATTGATTCTGCTCGACTTGCAGGTGGTTTAACATGATGAACTGTTTTAAAATTCTGTTTCAATTTCGTAAGAAGAGTGTTTTCTGCCCCTCCTTGAAAAGTCTTTGCTAAAAAATGCCCACCAGGTTTGAGAACTGAAATAGCAAAATCAGCAGCAGATTCACATAAATAAATTGTCCTCAAATGATCTGTCTGACGATGGCCTGTCATCGGCGCTGCCATATCAGAAAGAACTACATCTGGTTTTGCCCCTAAAACACTTATCAATTGTTGTGGTGCATTTTCATGAAAAAAATCCATTTCTAACATTACAACTCCAGGTAGCGGATCTACGCGTAAATAATCAATTCCAACTACGCTAGGGCGTTGATCATTTGACCCAACTATACGTGCCGCCACCTGGCACCACCCCCCAGGAGCTGCTCCTAAATCAATAATTTTTTGACCTTTTTTGAGTATCTTATAGCGTTCATTAATTTCAACTAATTTATAAGCAGCACGTGAACGATAACCATCCACTTTCGACTGATGAACATAAGGATCATTCAAATGCCTTTCTAACCATCGCCGTGACGAGGCTTTAATGGTCCCTGCTTTCTTTTTGACTCGCTGATATAATTCATGTGACCCTGCACCACCACGTCCACCTGTCGATGTTTTTATAGTTTTTTTCATGGTCGTTTATTATCTCTATATTCTGATAATTACTAACGCTTAAAATCTCTTTTCTTATGACTACCTATACACCACAGTGTATCAGCAATGCCACCAAAGTACCTTCTCTCTTACCCCACAGTTAGAAACTCTCAACCATTAGCAATGGTTAAACTTTTCAAATAAAGTTTAAAGTTACACAGAAACCTAAAATTAAACTTGCTCTTTCTAGACCATTGCAAGAATTAATTTCTTGTTTTCTGGTCTCTCATGACAATAAGCGCTTTATTACAAAATAATTCCTATATTATTCCCAAATATCTAAAACTAATCTCTTATAGTTATACCTATGCTAAATCATGTATTTCGATTGTAAGCACTAAATTAAGCTATATTCCTCCTTAAAGCAGTAAGCACTCCAGAAGCTCTAAAATATAAAACCTCAGATTATGGGCTAAATCTTTTCATTTTAACGATTTTAACAATTACTCAAACTTACATCCCCACTTTCAAATACCTGGAAAATATAAATAACACCAATAAAAAGAAATGTTCAAATTGTAATCCGCCTGGCCAAATGCAAAAAGCATTTTTGAAAAATATCAAGGCATACAATTCTTGACGATCTGCTTTCAACATAAAAAATACGATCGTGCGAATATTTAACTTAACTAATTAATGTGCCAAGTCTCAAAAAGTACAACACACTTCTGTTGCTTGATTCACAATCTCTAATTTAAAGTTACAATCCTACTAAAAATTATTGAATAATTGGCTATATTCAGTAGAATAGTAAGCTTTTATCGTACAATAATTGCTTAAAATGTTTTGCAATAATTAAAAAATATAAAAAAGTTTATGCGATTTCATTCTCAAAAAATAATACATTATTCGAAAAAAATCGTCTCTATGGTGCACTACATTATAAAAACTCAATTACTAATAATTTTGTATAAAATGAAATTCAATAATTGATATATTATGATTCTGCCAATAAATCATATTTTTTGATTGTTATTTATTGCAAAGAGACAAGCGCTTCACTCAGACCCTTAAATGGCGCCACAAAGGAAAGCGCTTTTCCCTCTTTAAGCTGATAAGAAATGCGCACATTGCTACCCTTACCTATCTGTTTCATTAAAACAGGCCCTACAGGATATTGCGCTAGGCAGATTTCTTGAGTGCACTGCTTATAACTAATCAGAAGCGGCTTTTTAACATCTTCCATAAATACTTGAATAGGAGCATTTATATTAGCATTTGGCAATGTTCGTAACAGCATAACTGGTTGACCATTTTTCGTAGAAACAAGAGACCAGCTAAAAACCTTGTTACCTTCTTTATCATCATAAATTGTCTGAGTTACATTACAGACGCCTTGTTTTATTGTTTTATTTTCATCGCAAATTAATGTCCAATAATCAAATTGCATAATAATCCGGCGTGTTTCACCAGGCTTCCCACCGGGCACTGACAATTGCGGTGGATGCACTGTGTAAACACTATCTTGCTCCTCAGCAAAGCTTACAGCCTTTCCTAAAAAAACAAGAACAAACAAAAAACCTGCAATAATTGTCCAATTTTTCATCATTATTTTAATGCTAAGCTTAATCCTGCTCCCACACCCCAGTGACCTCCAGAAGTGGTAACGGAGAAGTTGGAACGTACCTTTCCATCTTCAGACATATAACCAGTTCCAAAAGCAAGTGCAGATTGACCACGCCATACACCACTACCAAATGCAATACTGAATTTGCCAGCTGTATTACTGTAGCGCAAGTTAGATACGGCTAAACTAATAGCTGCCGCTTGTCTTGCTTCTTTTTGGGCTTTTTCAATCTCAGAGCTTAAAGCGTTAAATTTCATATCAGTATAAGCATTGGTTTGTGTTATGATATCAGTAAGTATATTTTCTTTATTTTTTATATTTTCT
>NZ_JH725084.1:115056-115778 GCF_000278255.1 Bartonella melophagi K-2C | reverse complement strand
TTTTGCTTGACACCATAAAGCTGCGCACCTGTTACCGCTTCGGTCGAGTCCTCTGAAAGCTTTCCCGCTGCCAAGCCAGCAATTTTTTTATCTCTAGCATCAACCCCATCACTATCTATCTTCAGACCATCAACTATTTCAATACTCTGTAGCAGAACATCATCAGCCAGACCAAAATGAAGCTCAGGCGGCCTACCTTCTTCACCTTTCAAGAAAGTTGTAATATTGTCCTCCCCTTGAAAGCTAACCCGACCACCTTTTTGAACATTAAACGTCACCCCGTCAGCAGAAAGTCTCCACATAAACCCTTCATTCTCTACCCATCTTCTTAACGCCTTCAACTGAGCGACGTTCGCCGCATCAGTATCAACACGACCAGCAGCTACACCCGCAATCTGTCGTGTCCTAGAGCCATCCTCAACACCAACAGAGACTGGATCGTAACTAGCTTCCCATGCACCATCTTTTTTAAATGATATGTCACCAGTAAAAGGGTCATAACCCTGTGCAGCTCCGAACATAATTCTAGACGGACTTTTAGAGTATATACCCAAAGCAACACCTCCAATGGAATTAGCCCCCACATCAGTTTGGTTACCTATACACACACTGTTAGGGTCTTTGAACTTAGAAGGACAACGAGCCTGAGGAAATAAATCCCCTCTCGGATCTATGCTAACAACACCTGTATCTGTTACATTAACAGGCACTGTATTGACAGA
>NZ_JH725084.1:111742-113831 GCF_000278255.1 Bartonella melophagi K-2C | reverse complement strand
GCTTTGTAAGCTTAATACCAACACTACGAATTTGCTCATTCAACGACTTAGCATTTTGCTTGACACCATAAAGCTGCGCACCTGTTACTGCCTCGGTCGAGTCCTCTGAAAGCGCTACAGACTTTATATTTTTAATCCCCTTATCTCCAATATTAAACACAGAATTAGCCAGAGTTATTTCAGTATCTCTAATACCAATCTGCCCACCCTTTTTAACAATATGATCCAACTTCACATTCACATATACTTCCGCCCCCTCCTCTGTCTGCAAAGAGTTAGCAGAAACGTTAAAGCCTTCTTCCCCAACAAGATGCAATGCTCGACCGATACCAACACCTAAAGATGTAGTAACATGATTAACGCTAAAGTTGGCGGGCACACTAGCCGTCCACATTGAATCTTCCCACCGCCATCTTTGAAACTCTTTCAACTGTGCAACATTGATGAGATCAGTATCAAAACGACCAGCAGCTACACCCGTAATCTGTCGAGTAGCTCCCGAGGACAAATCACCAATAGCCACTTCAACCAAACTACCTTTCCACGCCCCCTTATCTTCCATTGCCATCCTATTCCTCACAGGGTCATAACCATACCTAAACTCATCGGCTCTACTACCTTCCATTTTAGTAAAGGAGCCTATAATAAGAGCCTCTTTAACGGCCCACCAATCATCTGGATTCACATAATTGTTGGGACCTAGACATACGCTTCCACGGGGTTTCAAGACAGCATCAGTCGCACACACAAATTCCTTAGGCACATGACTCACCGGACTGTTAAGCAATGGAATTCTCGGATCTATGCTAACAACACCTGTATCTGTTACATTAACAGGCACTGTATTGACAGACCAATTAACAGGATTATTTTCCTCCAAAAACCAATCCTTCGCTGTTACATCGGCATTAATTAAAGAGCGCGTACCTGCGCTCGTTAAAGCATTCACTGATACATCAGACCCACAACTACTCTCAAAGGCATAATCACCATAACCATCAGAAAGCTGATTCTTGTCTTCTGCAGATATTTTCTTGTCTAATCTTGATGAACTACGGCTAACAATCTGATCCACCCCACAAGAACGATCACCATTAGCTACCCTATCACGCCCATGATCAGCTCTACCAGCTTTTGCAGAAGCCACACCTGCATTTACACTTTGAACTGTCGATCCCGCTGAAGAAAAATGAGAAGCAAAAACTGGAGAGACGCTCGATAAAAGCGCAGCCATTACCGCCCCTAATGAGACAACTCTAACCAAAGGAACCTCAGAAAGAGACCTTTGATCGTTGAAACCTTTGTTTTTTGGAGTGATATGTACTTTTTTCATAACAAATCTTTCAAAAAAAATAAAAACATATTTGGACATAAAAAAGTCACAATTTGGCGCCATATTATTTGTTGGTAGTTTTTGTGTTGCAATAACAAACATAAAAACAAACCATAGAGCAGAGCCAATTTGCTGCTAAAAAAACACAGAAAAGTTGGGTTTTTCAGTCTTCAAATAGGTTGTTTTAGTCAATAGTGATTAATAAGGAGAGCAATTGTTTTAAAATCCTATCCTTAAAAAGTATGGTTTTAAAAGGGTGTATTTCTCATGATAAGTCCTCTTAAAATGAAAATGTTAAATAATCTGTTAGTCATCTAAAATGTAGTGCGTTATTATTAGATAAGGTTAGTTGTTGTTAGCTTAAAAGAGACATGGGAGTTTTATTCAGGTAAAAAGTATGTAATATTAGACTTTTAAAAGAATAAAGCTGTGTGAATGAGTTCTTAATAAGCGTTATTTAGTGCTCCGAGTTTTTTTGTTTGTGATCTTCTTAATTAAGAATAATTAGTTTAAATGTTACTATATCGTTTTAAGGCTTTTCGATAAAGTAAAAAGTAATTCGGCTTTATGTTAAAGGTTATATACGGGCTAGTAAATAGAAAATTAAAAAGACTTTGACTTTATTTGAAGCAAATAATTTCCTATTAAAGTAACCTCCTATTAAAGATTGAAATATGTTTCATTTCTACGTGAAACTGCGGAGTAAGCTTTTGTTGTACGGTATGATTTGTTGATGACATCTTGTAAATAAATCTG
>NZ_JH725084.1:106033-108467 GCF_000278255.1 Bartonella melophagi K-2C | reverse complement strand
CAATTTAAACCATCAGAATTCACTTGAGAACCTACTTGATGTTCAACATGATCAATACGATTACTGAGACCAGACATACTACTATTAACAGCCTCAAAAGCATCTGCTACATTATTATATGCTTGTTTTCCATTCTTGCTCTGCCCACCAAAATCTGTAATTGTAAACGTTGGATCTATCCACTGGCCATCCTGATACCCAGCTCCTCCACCTAAATAAGCTGCTAGCTGATTGTTTAGCTCATAAAGTTGATTACCTGTTATCGCTTCCGTCGAGTCCTTTGAAACATCTCCATCTAAAAGAAACTTTAGTTTGTTGTTTTCTGCTGTTCCCCGTTCTTCTCCTTTATTTACATGAAGCACAACAAAAGCTCCCTCCTTATCACTCCAAAATAAAGCATTCTCCTTAACGGCTGCAGTATTGGTATTGATATTATTCTGCAACTTTGTCAATGAAGCAGCAAAAGCAGCACCAACATCATTATAAGTTTGCTTCTGAATTATATACGTTGGTGCTGTATCTTCTAGTATGTTAGCACCACCACCTAAATACTGAGATACATTACCGCTCAGTTTATAAAGCTGCGCACCATTCACTGCATCTGTTGAGCCTTCTGAAACTTGCCCGTCAGCCAAACCAGTTAGTTTACGAGCTCCTCCTCTCTTGTTGTTGATACTGATCTCACTGCCTTCCACTTTAGCACAAATGGTGATCTTATGCGTACCTTGCTCTTGCTGGACAAGGTTGTTACTTACTACATTATCAATCCTACTAGAAAGCTGTGTCAAACTCTCATCGATACCTACAAAAGCAGCACCAACATTACCATATTCATGACTTTGAATTGTATAAGTTGGCGCCTTATCTATCAGCATATTTGCACCACCACCTAAATACTCCGAAATATTCGTATTAAGTTTTGTGACATTAGTATCAAGGTTTGTCACTTTCCCTTCAATTTTTAATATAGTGCCACCCAATGTCTTAACACTTTCATCCACCTTATAAAGCTGAGCCCTGTTAACTGCTTCTGTCGAATGCGTAGAAAGATCTCCGTCTTTTACACCAGAAAGTATCCGAGATTCTCCTTCACGGTTGGTAATTTCGATCTCAGCACCATCAGTTTTGGTACCAATGGTGATCCGCCTTGTTCTTAAATTTTGCTCTACGAGAATGCTATCTGCCACGTCGTTAATCTTTTTAGAAAGCCGTGTCAGTGAAGTATCAACACCTGTGAATGTATCTCCGACATTATTATACTCTTGACTTTGAATTGTATACGTTGGTGCCCTATTTTCCAGTACGTTTGCATTACCCCCTAAATACGTCGCAATTGTGCTGTTCAGTTCATAAACCTGACCGGCATTTACTGCATCTTTTGATCCATTAAACAGATTTCCGTCTGCTACATTTATAACTTTTATATTGGAAGCATTGATCCCAACAGTAGTTACTGACGGGCCATTTACAATAAATAAGCCATTATCAGTTAAACGGACATTTCTTGTCCAAACGGCCGTTAGTGCAAGTTCTTTATTTAAATCAAATATTATCTTATCGTCATTTTTGACAATCTTAATATTGTTACTTCCAGCAACTAAATTGAGATTACTGTCTTTATTAACTTTTGTAGCATTTTGACCGTTAACAGAAAGCTGCCAAGTACCACCTTCTTCTTCTACCCATGTTTTTAATGCTTTCAGCTGGGCAATATTCACTGCATCAGTCTCTTTAAAACCAGCTGCTACTCCTGTAATTTGTCGTGTTTTTCCACTGCTTACATCACCAACACTAACTGCACCTATAGTACTTCTTCATTGAAGCGACGCCACTTCCAGGATCATAACCTGGAACCCCTTTTCTAACTTCGGTTTTAGAATCATCACCTAAAGCAACACCCCCTCCACAGATGATTGTGCACTATAACCAATAGCAGTACCTAATTTAGCCTCAGAAAAAGAACCTACAGCTATTGCCTTCATCCCCTCCGCCTTTGCGTAATTACCTATTACAATAGATAGTGACTGGAGAGCCTGACTTGAAAAACCTAAAGCTACAGAACCCCCACCATTAGCTCATGCTTCCCTGCCAATTGCAGTATCCTCTCTGCTCTCTGCATCCGCATTTAAACCTAGCTGAGTACAATACCTCTCAAAGTAAAACTATCAAAATAACCCTGTATTCCCTCTGGCGTTCCAGCAACCTTTCTTACATTCACATCAGTAGCAACAACATTGAGCATAGCATCCGTACCAGCATTCCAAGTAACTGATTGATCCGTAAAATCATTAGGATTACAACTCACAAACTGCTGATTAGTGGTTAATTTCTTATAATGCTCTTCTGCAGATATTTTCTTGTCTAATCTTGATGAACTACGGCTAACAATCTGATCCACCCCACAAGAACGATCACCATTAGCTACCCTATCACG
>NZ_JH725084.1:103185-105213 GCF_000278255.1 Bartonella melophagi K-2C | reverse complement strand
TAAGGAGAATAATCAGTTAGATTTTATCTTTATAAGAGTGTGTGGTTTTCATAATAAGTCCTCTAAAATGGAAACGTTAAATAATCTGTTTAGTCATCAGAACATGTCGAGTTTTATTGATTCAAAAGAGGCTCAAAAGTTTTTAATCAATAAAAGTGGAGTATTGGCCTTTAAAAGTTTAAAGTCTTAAGAGTCGACTTTTTAGGTGAATATTAAAGAAGAGTTTTTGTTCTCTTTTTGTTATTCTTTGTAATGTAGGTTTTTAGAGTATTTCAAAGAGAGTATTTTATTCTTCCAAAAGCATTATTTAGAGCTAAAAGTGTAGGTGTTATTTGTAACCTCCGTGGTATGATGTGATTAATCTAATTGGTAGTCTATATCTTCTATATCTTTAGGTTTTTCAAAAAGTGACTTGCCTTTATATTAAAGGTAAGGGGGTATATGTATAACGAGTAAAAAATTTAAAGTGGGTATTTTATTTTTTAAAGCGAATTCCTGTAAGGTATTTTGTGTTGCGTTTATTTTTAAGCTAGGGTGGGCTTTTTGAGGTGTTTATTGGTAAATAAATTGGAGTGTTTTTAATTTTTTGTGTATGATAGTTTATGAGGGTTAATTTGCAGGGTAGTATAATTATTTGAGATTTTTTATAATGCTGTGTTGATGAATGTTTTTTTATTTGAAGAAGGACGTAAAGATATGGGTGGAGTTTATACTTAAGCAATAACACCAGTAACTATTGAGTGGGGTTGTTTCTTGTGAAGTCTTTTTATTATGAGAAATGTTTACAAAGAGCTTAGCTGTGCTGGTGTATTTAAAACAAAATTTCTTCCTGTCTCAACAACTTCCTTCTTTGTTGTGTTTGATCCGCCAGTTATCACAAGAGCGTCAAATGTAGTAATACCAATTAGTTTTGCCTTTACGGGAAGAGATGTTTTCTTGATATAGACCTTGGCTGTGATATCTTTTCTATCACCTTCAATGGTTAGAGGAGGTGTTTTTTTATAACCACTTTCATTCTCCTTAATGTTGACCCACTTTTCCTTTTGAAATACTGGTTTTTACCGTAGTATTTTAGGTTATTTTTATAGCAGTTTGTGTGTAATCGCTGTATTGCAACTTTTACAAAGCTCACACCAGAGAGTGTTTGTAGATAAACCAAGAGCAATTAAAATGTGGAGCGTTTGCCTAACAAGTAGATTGTGTTCCTATTTAAAAGCGTGAACACCTTCGTAAGAACAAGAACCATCGATATTATGGGAAGAATCGTAACGAATAATATCATTCATTTAAAGACAGAAAAAAGCAAATTCTAAATAGATGTCCTTCTTCCCGTCTTACCTAAATCGGTAAAAACGCTCGGAATTTATCCTATGGGTGATGGAATATTCATCAATGACAAGTAGAGCAAGAAATTTATCAAAAAAACCTTTGGTAACTTGCTTAGAAGAGCATGTAATACAATAAACATTAAAAAATCAGCTTATAGATTAAAAACACAAACTATAATAAAAACAACTCATACAGAGGTGCAATTTTATATGTGGAAACAACTTTTGGGTGGATGGAAAATAACACGACATCTCTCTATACAAAGAGTGCTCACTACAAAAAATTAACTCTTGAATTAATCAAAACCTATAAAAAGGTAAGAGATATTATCTGAAAAACTTAATAAAACCAATGAAATAAAATTTCCCTAACTTCTACGTAACCTATTGATTTTATTAAAATCTGGCGGAGAGAGAGGGATTCGAACCCTCGATATGTTTTACCATATACACGCGTTCCAGGCGTGCGCCTTCAACCACTCGGCCACCTCTCCAGAGGTTTGTACTATATTCAGAAAGAAATAACCTGCAAGCTTAAATTATATACTTTAAGCAATAAAAAATTACTTTATTTATTATTCATTAAAACAATGCTGAAATAGGTAAAATCATATTTTTTGATTGTTATTTATTGCAAAGAGACAAGCGCTTCACTCAGACCCTTAAATGGCGCCACAAAGGAAAGCGCTTTTCCCTCTTT
>NZ_JH725084.1:64109-102055 GCF_000278255.1 Bartonella melophagi K-2C | reverse complement strand
GTCTTCAAGATGGTTAACCTTTTCATACGCTGCCCAAAGTTGATTACCTGTAATAGCATCAGTGGAGTTAGAAGCAATATCTCCATCCATAAGAAATGTAAGTTTGCTATTTTCTCTTCTCTTTCCTTCTGTATGAAGTGCAACAAAAGCTTTTTCACGTCTATTCCATAACAAAGTATTATGCTTAAATTTTTCAGAAATTTTATTGATCTCTTCCGTAAGATTACTGGATAGATATTTTAAATGATTATTGACATTCCTAACATTTGCATCAAGTTCTTTAAAGGCATTACCAACATCATTAAAATCAGCCCGTTCCACAGTCCCATCTGTAGAAACTTTAGATAAAATATATCGTGGCCCGAAAAAACCATCCTCACGAACTGCTGCGCCACCCCCTAAATACTTTGCAATATAACCAATAGCTGTATCTAACGTAGTCCCACTACTACTATGGCCAGTCATAGTAGTAGCTGAAGTACCTATAGCTGTCCCACCATGGCCCAACGCTTTTGCGTAATAACCTACTGCTGTAGAATTTTGCCGATCAGCCTGGCTAGAGGAACCTACAGCCGTAGCACCATCCCCCTTAGCTTCTGCTTTCTTGCCGACCGCAGTATCTTGTTCTTTTTCTGCGTGCGCACCTGAACCACATTCAATACCCTGGCCATTCGAAGAAGCAAAAACTGGTGAAACACTCGATAGAAGCATCGCCATCGCAATTCCTAACGAAACTATTTTGACCCAAGGTAACTCATAAAGGAAATGATAATAATTCAATTCATTGTTTTTTGAGCTTAAATACATTTTTTGCATAACACCCCTTGAAATAAAGCAAATATCGAAGCACTAAATAGAAGACCGACATCATCACAGAAAACAAAGGAAAGCCCTTCACAAAGCCACTATTGCACACTAGGAAAAAATGAAAAAAGGTAAAAACAATTTTTTCGATGCTATGGTTTATTTCAGCATCGTTCTAAAATCTCTTAAAAATATTGGAGTTTAGAAAAGATTAGAGCCCTCTTAATCCAAGCTCTTCAAACAAAGAAAATATACAACTTATTCTTAAAAATATTGCATAACCTCCATTAAATATAATCTATTTTGCCGTAAAAGTTTCTTCATTAAATATCAATTTGTTCTTCAAATAATGCACATTAATAAAATGGCAAGAGCACCAATAAATAATTTTTTGTATATTTTATAAGACAGCTTCTAACGAACTCTGAGATGCATTTTATGTTTAATGATATCTACAGTGCACTTCTAAAACCTTGAAACTTATATGATAAGGAGCTGAAAAATAATCGTTATTATAGACAACGATACAATTATCAGATAATTTAAAAAATCTTTCAGTATTGCAATTTTGTTTTATGGAAAAATACTGTACAGATGTAATTGATTTTTTAATAACAAAATATTGCTATTTTAATCTTATAATTTATCATCATATGTTGGTTTTTTGTAATATATAAACAACATAATGAGCTTATAAGTAAAATCGTTAGAAATTAATGGAAAGACTGTTCAAAAAATATTTCAATAATATTTAAACACTCACTTAACGACGACATTAAAGTTACAAAGTACCATCATCAGGATATTTTCGCATAAAAAACTCCCGTTTTGTAGCCATTTTATTGTATAAGCGAGCCAGAATCCTTAAAATCTGTAATTAACTCAGAAATCATTTATAATAGCCCACACAAAAGTAAAGTGAAGCTTTTTTATGTATCAATAAATAACCCTAAATAAAAATTACAAATTTATTTCATTACGATTTTTCTCATTCAAATAATTCAGAAATACTCAATAGAAAAGAATTGATACCATAAATAGAATTATGTTTATCATCGTTGTGTAATTAATTAATAAACAAATTTCCATATAGTGCTAACGTAATAGACAGTACCTATGGCTATCTCTTCATAAAACTAGTTATAATAACAGTCGCCTATATTCACTAAGCAACACCTACTTAATCTCAATCCTAAAATTGATGCTTACAGTGCAAACTGTTGAAAATATTAAGCGTATACTAATAAAATAGCTGTATGAAATATTATTTAAAAATGAATAACCTATACTGTGGATTTGAGTTCAGTTAAATTAAACACCCAACATAAATAATTCAACAGAGCACATCTCAATAAAGAACCATTTATCTTTAAAATACACTTATGAAGTGCCTACCTGCTCGATTCTAAGATCAAGCAATACCGCGGCATTCCACCCTCAAAGGATAAACTTGAGCAATCAAAGTTTCATTTTTAAGTAAAATTGTATAAACAGAAAAAACCTGTTGTAGAATCCAAGTTATCACTCAATATCTCCAACATAAAGGAAACCTAAAACGAATCTTTCAGTAAGATAATTAGAAAATTCTGTTTTGTATCAGTTTTTTATATAGCTCTAACACTTATCGTATATCTAGAATAAAAGATGAGACATTATTTTTTAATGCCCCAAAGCTTTAAAACCAAAATCCAATATATACCGATCTATTTAACGAATCTCGAGATTACCTCTATCCCCATCACATAGGAATAACTGAAACATAAGCTCGATTATCTGCTTTCTTACGAAAAGAAACTTTCCCATTTGAAAGCGCAAAAAGAGTATGATCTTTCCCAATACCAACATTCTCACCAGGATGCCAACGTGTACCGCGTTGACGTACGATAATGTTTCCCGCAATAACAACTTCACCACCAAACTTCTTAACGCCAAGACGTTTTGATTCTGAATCGCGGCCATTACGTGAGGAACCGCCAGCTTTTTTATGTGCCATGGAATTCTCCCTTAGTCTTCTTTACTTTTTGATATCGCAGCCGTTTTTTGTGACGCAACCTTTTTTTTAGCAGTTTTTGTGACAGTTTCTTTAGGAGGAGTAAAAGTTTTTGCCTCTTTTGGTACAGCTGCTTTCTTTTCAACCGACTTAGCTACTGCTTTTTTAGGCTTTGAACCATCCGCTAAAATTTCTAAAATGCGAAGTGTCGTTATTTCTTGACGATGACCACGAGTACGCTTCGAATTTTGACGACGCCGTTTCTTAAATGCAATAACTTTACGAGCACGCCCTTGTTCTACAATTTCAGCTATAACTAAACCCTCAGCGATAACAGGCACACCAATAGCTACACTCTCCCCCTCACCTATCATCAATACATTGTCGAATTTAACGATATCACCAGCATTGCCAATGATCTTTTCAACTTTTACTACCTGGTTAGCAACAACACGATATTGCTTACCACCCGTTTTAATGACTGCGAACATTTTTTATCCTTTCGTTCGATCCCGCTCTTATTTCACTTCTGCTTTACTCAGCAGGGGAAATAGGCTTCTTTTTATCAGCCGTAATAATTTAAAAGGGATAAATAGCGCCTTTTAGAGCGCAAGCCCCTTAACATTTACATATATGATAGAATTTCTATTCTCTGTCAAGAAAAGCCAACAAAGAAGCAAAAAAAGGTTGTACTTAAAACAATTGAAGATTATCAAGTATCATAACAAATTATATAATGAAAAAACTTTATTGCAATTTATATATGGAGAGATGGCTGAGTGGTTGAAAGCACCGCACTCGAAATGCGGCATAGGGACAACCCTATCGAGGGTTCAAATCCCTCTCTCTCCGCCAATACTAAGAAAATTGAGATAATTCTTGAACCTCTTTATTCAACACGTCTCTCTTGAATATGTGCCAATAGTCCTAACGTTGAACTATCACGATTATTAGCTCTGAATTCTCCACGTATAACGGGTAACAATTCATTTGCTAACTCTTTACCAAATTCAACACCCCATTGATCAAATGAATTAATATTCATTAAAACACCTTCAATAAAAATACGATGTTCATAAAGCGCTATTAAACGACCAAGCGTAAAGGGTGTTAATAAATCCTGAATTAGCATAATGCTTGGCCGGTTTCCTTTCAAACTTTTATGAAGCGCCAAATTATTCGCTTCATTATCATTAATTGCATTATTAATAACAGTGTTCCAACTGTCTTTAATAATATGGCCTTTCATCAAAGCTTCTGATTGCGCCAAACAATTAGCCATTAATATATCATGCATATGACTTAAATGTGGTTCATGTCCTTTTACAAATAAAACAAATTCCACAGGAATGATATCCGTTCCTTGATGCAGAAATTGAAAAAAAGCATGTTGTCCATTTGTCCCCGAATCGCCCCAAACAACTGGACCACTTGAAAAGCCTATTGGTTTGCCATCTAAAGAAATATGTTTGCCATTTGATTCCATATCAAGCTGCTGTAAATAAGCTGGAAAGCGTACTAAACGCTGCGCATAAGGAATGACTGCACGTGATGAATAACCACAAATAACACGATGCCAGAATCCTAAAAGAGCAAATCGAATCGGAATATTTTTATGCAAAGGTGCAGTTTTAAAATGCTCGTCCATCTGACGCGCACCCTTGAGAAACTGGCGAAAATTTTGACTACCAATTGCCAACATAACAACAAGACCAATCGCTGACCAAATTGAATAACGCCCTCCAACCCAATTCCAAAATTCAAAAAACCTTGAAGAATCTATACCAAATTCCATCACTTTATCGGCCGCGCTGGAAACACCAACAAAATGCATTTTCACCGCTTCTTCTCCTAAATGTGAACTGATCCATTGGCGTGCAACTTTAGCGTTTGCTACTGTTTCAGATGTTGTAAAAGTTTTAGAAGCAATAATAAAAAGCGTTGTTTCCGGATTCAAATTAGCAAGAACATCAACAATATGCGCACCATCCACATTAGAAACAAAATGGCAGCACGGTCCATCATGATAAGGTTTTAAAGCATTGGTAACCATTGCAGGCCCAAGATCAGACCCTCCAATACCAATATTTACAATATCAATTATCCTCTCACCACTATACCCTCTATAGTTACCACAACGAACCATTTCAGAAAATTTTTCCATACGGGTAAGAACGGCTTGAATGTCCTGAACAATATTACGCTCATTCAACATAAAAACTTCATCAGAAGACAAACGTAACGCAACGTGAAGAGCCGAGCGTTTTTCAGTTACGTTAATAGCTTCACCCGAAAACATCGCCTTACACTTGCCTGAAACATCTGCTGCAATAGCAAGATTATCTAAGAGTTTCAGCGTATTTAATGTTACACCACACTTTGAAAAATCAAAAAGGAAATTATCAAGTTTTAAAGAAAAACGAGTAAAGCGCTGTTTATCTTCTGCAAAATGTCGACGAATATCACAAACCTTATCTTCTATAATATGCTTTTTCAAAGCCTTCAAAGCTACTTCAAAGGCTCTTTCATTGCGAACCATAATTATTTTCCCATGGTCATTGACAATACTATCAAAACACAAATGACTCTAAAATAGAGGATAGTTCCTATACTCTAACCCATTTTAACTGCTCACATATGAAATAACACAAAAATAGAAAGATAAGCACTCAAATAGTATTTTAGACAAAAGTAAAAAAACTGTGTCAATCGTCTATTCGAAGGCAGTTATTTGACTTGACTTAGTTCTTTTGTCAAACATTCAGCTTCTTCTGCTTTTGATTTTATAAAACGTCCAAGAAATAGATAAACAACTGGCGTTACATAAAGGGTAAAAATAGTTGCCAAACCCAAACCACCAACAATAACCCAACCTAAAGCTGCACGAGCTTCTGCACCAGCACCTTTTGCTAAAACCAAAGGAATACCCCCTAAAATAGCGCAAATCATTGTCATACAAACTGGTCTAAGGCGAACATTAGCTGCTTCTTCTACAGCTTCACGTACACTTTTACCTCGATCACGTAACTGATCTGCAAATTCAACAATCAGAATACCATTTTTAGCCATAATACCAATTAATAAAATTAAACCAATTTGACTATAAATATTGAGACTAACACCGCCCAAAAGCATGGCAATTACTGCGCAACCAACCCCTAATGGTACAGTTGCCATTATAATAAAGCCTGAAACAAAACTTTCAAACTGCGCAGCTAAAATCAATAAAATAATTACAAAAGCAATTCCAAAAACGATCATTAAATCAGAAGATGTTTCACCAAGTGTTGCAGCATCCCCTAAAGGAATAATATAATTTCCCTCTGACAATAAAGGAAGTGCGGCTTCTTTTACAGTCTTATAAGCACTTCCTAAAGAAACTCCTGGAGCAAGATTTGCACCTATAACGACAGCACTCATGCGTTCTTCTCGTTTTAATTGAGGCGCAATAGCTTTTTCATGTAAATCCGTAATAACTGATAAAGGAACATATTTACCATCTTTGGTTTTTAAAAAAACATTCTCTAAATCAGCAGGGTTATTAATAGGATTTTTACGCGATGTAAGTTTTACATCATAGGCATGATCATCCACATAAATCGAGCCAATCTGCTTTCCATCCACCATTGTTTGCAATGTATCACCCAAATTAGTAATATCAATCCCTAAATCAGAAGCTTTTTCTCGGTCAATTTCAATAAAAAATTGAGGTTGCGTAGCATCAACAGTAAGCCGCGGACGAACAAATTGTGGATCGGTACGCAAAGTGCTTACAAGCTTATCAGCAATTGATTGTAGTTGGGTGTAATTATCTCCAACAACCGCAAATTGCAATCCTTGACCAATTCCTGAAACCCCTAAAGAACTAATTTGTGCAGCAAATGCAAAAACTCCTGGAAACTGCCTAACTTTTGCATTAACATCTTTTAGAATTTCTTGCTGGCTACGTGAACGCTTATCCCAAGACGAAAGCAACAAAATAAGAAAACCATTATTAGATGAACCTCCAGCTCCAGAAATAGAATAACTGTTCACAATTTCACCAGAATCACGCAACGACTTTAAACTCGCTTCAATTTGCTGCACTTGTTCATTCAGATACTGTACTGAAATATCTTGCGGCCCACTAATGACTAAAAAAATAATTCCCCTATCTTCTGCTGGCGTCAACTCCTGCTTAAGCGTCATATAGCCTCCAATACAGAGGACGAAGAAAATAAGCGAACCAAAGACAACAATCCAAGGTCGTTCCAAACATTTATGCAAACTATGAGCATATCCCCTACTAAAGAAAGCACTCATTCGAGACAGAAAAATTAAACGATGTTCCTTTTGTTCATCATCTTCAACATGCTTTTCTTCTTTAAGAAAGCGTGAAGCAAGCATAGGACAAAGAGTTAAAGCAACAACCGAAGAAAGCAGAACAGACACTGCTAACACAAAACCAAATTCTCTAAAAAGCCCCCCTATTTGTCCAGGAAGAAAGGAAATAGGTACAAAAACAGCCACCAAAGTTAATGTCGTTGCCACAACAGCAAAAAATACTTCCTGTGTTCCCAACACCGCTGCTGACCGAGCACCAAATCCCATATTGCGCCACCGAACAATATTCTCAAGAACAACAATTGCATCGTCCACAACAAGCCCTGTTGCTAAAACAAGCCCTAAAAATGTGAGAATATTTAGGGAAAAGCCCGCAAGATAAATTGCAGCGATTGTCCCAATCAGAGCTACTGGAATAGACACAGCGGGAATAAGTGTTACACGAACATCTCCTAGAAATAGAAAAATAATCAAAACAACACTAAGCACAGCAATAGCTAATGCAACCTCAACTTCATGAAGAGCACTCTTAATAAAAATAGCATCGTCATTAGGAATACTTATATGGACAGAAGGAGGAAGAACATTTTTGAGACGTTTAACAACCGCTCGAACATTTTTGGAAATATCAAGAGTATTAGATTGAGCCTTCCGCACAATACCTAACCCAATCCCCACCTTCCCGTTTACACGAAGAATAACTGTCTCTACATCAGGGGATAAAGTAACATGCGCCACATCACCAAGACGTACATGAGGCTTTAAAACAACTTGTTCAAAAGCTTCTGGTGTCGTTAAACGAGCGGTTGCACGCACAATTAAAGCCTGCTCGGAATTACGCAATGATCCCACAGGTGCATCAGTGGTCATATCAGACAGAACACGTGAAATATCCCCTACAGTTAACCCATAACTGGCAAGCTTTGCTTGATCAATATCAATTTGAAAAATCTTCACACGCGCGTTATCAACCTGCACATCACCAACACCATCAACAGCAGAAAGTGCATCAACAATTTGATCGTTCACAACCGTTGTTAAATCATCAATATTCATCGTTGGTGATGTTACAACCAAATACATCATCGCAGCAGCATTTGAATCTGCTTTAATGATTATAGGTGGCTCCGCATCTTTTGGCAGAGAGTAGGTAATACGAGAAATAGCATCGCGAATGTCAGATGCCGCAACATTTAAATCAACACCAACATTAAATTTAACCTCCACACGGGAACGACCAAAAGAGGAAGTTGAAGAAATTGTTTTAACACCTGATACACGAGAAACTGCATCTTCTATAACTTTCGTAATTTCACGATCAATTGTTTCTGCCGATGCACCAGTAAAAGTCGTTTTAATTGTTGCCACTGGAATATCTACATCTGGCAATTCACGCACATCAACGCTCATCCATGCAGAAATCCCTGCAATCACAATCATAGCATTTAAAACAAAGGTAAAAACTGGCCTGCGAATAAAAAACGCCATTATACTGCTTTGTTCTGACTTTGCTAAAGGCTGTTGCTTCTCAACTTTTTGACTCATTGCCCATCCTGCCTATTAGCTTCTGATAATTGCTTTTGATGAGTCTTTGAATCATTAATAATGACATGACCACCTGGACGAAGCATTTGCACCCCTTGAACAACAATTTGATCACCATCTTTCAAGGGAGCTTTTACAAATACTTGATTTGCTCTATGCTGAATAATCGATACTGGAACGTATTCTACTTTATCCTCTCTCACACGCCAAATGAATGCCCCCCTACTGTTCCATTGAATGGCAAGAGGATCAACAACTGGGAAAGAGCCATCATGAAATTGAAACATAACAGAAAAAGACATACCAGACATAAGTACATTTTTTTCATTCTGGATTTCAATTTGAACGTGAAGTGTGCGGCTCTGTGTATCAACCATATTATCAAGCGCATACACATGGCCAACAAAAGTCTTATCCGGCTGGGCTATTAAGGTTGCAGTCACTTCATCCCCTTTGTGGATACGTGATGCATATCGTTCAGGCACCCAGATATCAACCAAAATACGTTCATTATTCTCAATATGACCTATCACAGTATCAAGGCCAACAGAATTTCCCACATCAGTAGGTAAAATACCAACAACTCCATTAATTGGCGCACGAACTGTGCGCCGATCAAGTGCTAAATCAGCATCAGACAAAGTTAAATTTGCATTCTCTAATTCTAAACGTGCAGTAATCTCTTGAACCTCTGTTGCTGTATTAGTCGCGCGTAATTTAAGAATACGTGAAAGTGTTAAGGCACTATTGTCGCGTTGAACTTTTGCTCTTGCAGCTGCTATTTCTTCCTTTTTAGAATCAAGCTTTGCAATCGCATCACCCATCTGTACTTTTGTACCGGCAGACACAAAAATCTTATCAACAACACCTCCTGACCAAGGAGTTAAATTGACCGCTGCAATAGCCCGTCCACTACCAATAGCATTAAGACGTTCATAAAAATCCTGAACTTTAACAAGATCAACGACAACATTTACCGGCGGCATTCCCATTGGTGCTTTTGATGCAGCATGTGGTGCATTTTTTGTTGTACCTTCTGTATGAACAAGGTATTCTATATTGTATTTTGGCCAAAAATAAATGGCAATACAAATAGCACCCAAAAGCATTAATGGAATGATCTTTTTCAGTGACCCCATACATCTATCCTTGCTTCGTCGTTTACTTATACCAATGCATTTGAAATAGTCTCCAGCAGCAACATTCGAATTTTGCAAAAATCGAATCGTAGATAGTGTAACCACACTGCAAAAACGTATCTCATCTATATAATCTTATTAATTTGACTATCTTTCATGGAACAGACCGTCAAGTTAACTATCGTTCATCTTAGATTCTTACCATGAACCAAATGAAAAAATAATATTACACAAAAGCTTTATAGAAATCATAAATACCTTAAACTTTAAACAAAAAAACTTTTTTACCAAGTTTTACTTGCAATTCATCAACGAAACGATTAGGAACCCCATGTCTTAACGATATCAAGAGACTAAAAATTTATGCACCCGTAGCTCAGCTGGATAGAGCACCAGACTACGAATCTGGGGGTCAGGAGTTCGAATCTCTTCGGGTGCGCCAAATATCAGTAGAATCAAAAGGCTATAGACAAACTAAAAGCTTTTGATTTGTTAGTTCTACTGAATTCTTGATTTCTCCCCCACCTCATAATTTTTTGTAACTTTTTGATTATTTTTATGTTGAATCGCTTTCTATTAACCACCTTGGTATAGAGAAATTACTACAATAGCATAATCTATGTCTAACCCTACTTGTCACTGAAAAATTCATCTTGATTTTTGATTTGAACAATGAAATTAGTAATTTTTATAAACACGTATTTGTAAGTGCAATTGTTAATTATAAAAACTGCGTATAGCAAAAAAAATAGAGTTTTCGAAAAGCAATATAGACAACCACCTTATTTATATGGTATGCGCATTGCTAATATAATCCTTTTGATCTTGTTCAAAGGGTGATGGGTTTTTGTTTATTTATTTAGAACATTGAAACAAAGTAAGGTAAATTGTGCAAGTACTCGTTCGTGATAATAATGTTGATCAAGCATTGCGTGCGCTAAAAAAGAAAATGCAGCGCGAAGGAATCTTTCGTGAAATGAAGATGCGTGGATATTATGAAAAACCATCTAAAAAACGGGCTCGTGAAAAGGCTGAAGCCATTCGTCGTACACGTAAACTTGCTCGTAAACGCGCACAAAGAGAAGGTCTTATTAATAACGGCCGAGCTGTTTTTATACGATAATACATTTTTTGTTTATGCGCTATAAACAAGAGAATTACGTGATATTAAAATACCCAGTCTTAAATGATAATCTGTAAATAGAATTCTCTTTTTATTTTAAATAAACTTTACTCTGTGCCTATAAATATGATTATCGATTCTCGCTTATTGTTGAGAGCTTCATAATTACAAATATTTAGCTATTCTTAAAGAATAGACAAGAGAAAACGTGTATGTTTTTTACCACAAAGACACAAAAAGTTTTTTCTACTTCAAAAATCTAATAGGCACATTCTAAAAATACTGGTTCCACAGACCCGTCCCAAATAGAATGATACTTAGATAACAACCTATCAGCATCCGTTTGACCCACTGCAATCATTTCTTCCAAAGGATTAAGAAAACTTTCTTCATCATAACCGCAAGTATCATATTGCTTGCGATTTCTTAATCCCTTGCGTGAAATCGCAATAGCCTGACGTGCTAATTCTAAAATCATCGTTTGACGAAAAGGCGTTTGTAACCCCTCTTTTGGAACACGTCTACGCATATCTAAAACTTCTTCAAAACACCAATCTTGCGTTAAAGCTTCTGCCTCATTAAGTGCTTCGCTATCATAAAGAAGACCAACCCAAAAAGCAGATAATGCACAGATATGTTGCCAAGACCCACCATCAGCACCTCTCATTTCTAAAAAGCGTTTTAAACGCACTTCAGGAAACAAAGTCGACAAGTGATCTACCCAATCTCCTATATTAGGTGTTGAATCTACAATTTGCCCTTTCAATGCTCCATTCATAAATTGGCGAAAAGTTATATGTGTACAATCATGATAATGCCCATCGCGTATAATAAAATACATTGGTACATCAAGTGCCCACTCAACATAATCAGCAAACCCAAAGCGTTCGGAAAATATAAAAGGAAGAACTCCTGTTCTTTGATTATCAGTATCACACCAAACGTGAGAACGCCAAGACAAGAAATCATTTGGACACCCCTCGATAAAAGGCGAATTGGCAAATAATGCTGTTGCAATGGATTGCAATTTCATGGATACTTGCATTTTCCGCCGCATATCAGTCTCAGATGAAAAATCAAGATTCACCTGGATAGTTGCTGTTCTATACATCATATTAAGACCATTATGACCAACTTTTGGCATGTATTTAGTCATAATTTGATAACGTGATTTGGGCATTTGCGGTGTTTCAGCTAAAGTCCATTTTGGACTAGCCCCAATACCTAAAAAACCGATACCTAATGGTCCCGAAATTTTTTTGAGAAGAGTCAAATGTTCCATCAGCTCACAATAAGTGTGGCCAACCGTTTTCACTGGTGCACCAGATAATTCAAACTGCCCACCAGGTTCTAAAGAAATCGCACCTTGCCCCGCTGATTCTACAACCCCAACAATATTTCCTTCATCTAAAATAGCTTTCCACCCTAGAGCTTGTTGCATCCCCTCTAAAAGTACACGAATACCTTTTGCACCTTCATATGGAACAGGACGAAAATCATTTATATAGAATGGAAATTTTTCATGCTCTGTACCAATGCACCAGTCATTTTCTGTTTTACAACCCTCTTGGAGATAACCAACTAGAGAATCTAAATTGTGAATTTCACTTTCATCAGTTGTATCAAGCGCCATAAATTATTTTACCTTATCAATAAGTTCCACTATTTTAAATGAATTGTTTTAAATGATATTGCAAGCTTCTTAATCAATTGACCAAGCCTCTATTGTAGTATTAATAAGGGCCAAAGCCGCAACAGCTGCAGTATCAGCACGTAAAATACGTGGACCTAATGATATAGGAATCACAAAAGAATGTTTTCTTAAAAGGACCTGTTCTTCTTCACTAAATCCTCCTTCTGGTCCAATAAGAACACCAAGCGGAATAGTTCCATGCTTTTTTAAAAGAGGTAATGGATTTTGTATTTCATGCGACTCATCACAAAAGAACAAAGAGTGTGTCTTATCCCAATGTTCTAAAAGTGTTTTTAACGATACAGCAGGTAAGCATTCCGGTAAAGATAAAATGCCACATTGTTCAGCCGCTTCAATAATATTAGCCTTTATACGTGCCATATTGATACGAGAAACTTGTGTATGATGTGTTATAACAGGCTGCAAAATAGATACCCCCATTTCTACAACCTTTTGTACCATATAATCTAAACGCGCATGTTTAAGTGGAGCAAAACAATAAATAAGATCTGAACAGGTTGCTTGAAGCCTTGTTTGATGAATAAGCTGAACCACTACAAACTTTTTTTTAATAGCAGTAATCTTGGCCAACCATTCACCATCTTGCCCGTTAAAAAGCAAAATCTGAGCTCCCTCTTTCATGCGCAAAACATGCACAAGGTAAGAAACTTGAACTCCTTCTATCTCTATTTTTCTGTTCAAAGAAAGTGGTTGCTGAATAAACAACCTTTGAAATTTATAATTCACATGCATAAAAAATTTGTGACAGAGCAAATTACAATCGTCAAGATGATAAAACAAAAACTACAATCAAAAAACAGCCCTATAGAACTACAATATATTGAAGAGTAGTAGAATTATTTACTTTTATTTATAATAATTGGAATAAATAGAATGTTAAATGATTCTGTTCGCATAAAAATTGATCACAAAATACTCTCTCTTGCACTCAACGATTTGCCCTATGATTGGAGGAAGATATGTCTGCTAAAAGAGCCACTGTTATTACTATTGCCACAATTTTAGCTTTTATTCTGATCACTATAGGAATTAGCTCAGTTGGAACAAAGGGAAAGCATATAATTGCCACAGATGGTTACGGTATTTCCTCCCAGATGCGTTAGAAAGCCCGCGAGTGTAGTCTTTAAATTTCATTTTAAAACAATATTTGTTGAGTGATTTTCTAAAATCAAAATCAACAATGAAAAATAAAGATTTAATTTTCATCAATATTTTTCTTAACAAAAAATTGTCCTAGAGACTGCCCCGTAGAGCTAAGTGAAAAACTAAAAGGCCGCACAAGGCTATTAGTAAGACACTGAACATCTTTGCATAAAGTATCTGAACGATTATTTTTCTGTAATCGTCCTTGCAATATGAAATCCTTCTGCTTTTTCTTGGTGATAGGCACTGCAATGGAACCACTAATAGATAAATTCCAATCTGCCGTATACATTAATGATTCTATCTCCGTTACTATGCCATCAGAAAATTTTGCTTTAATATTTAAACGCTCAAAAGGTGTTGAAAACACGTGGTTATTTACTAAAAAAAACTGTTCATTCTCTGAAAATTTGTGCTGAAATTCATTTAAATCATATCTCAATAATCGGCCAGAAGGCATATTCACTGTTAATTGTCCCTGCATTTTCTCAAGAATTTCTGACCAACTACTAACAAGCATTTGTATTGTTACAATGAAGTCAGTTTTAGCCTGTATAGATGGAGTTAATCCTAAAGCCTCTGAAAAAGTTTGCGCATCAACAGAAGTCCCCGAAATGCGCCCTTCAAAACGCGCCTTTTTACCATTTGGTACAATTTGAACATTGCTCTGAATAGATCCACCAAAAATATTTGCATTTCCAAGATCAAAAATCCCATGCCCATTTTTAATTTGCATTGCTGCTGCCAAATTTGTAAGTGCAATTTTACCTATTTTTGCTTGGGGTGCTGAAATTCGCACATCTAATCCAATACGATCAAAAATTGTTGCATCAAGGAATTTATTTTCCTCACCAAGTGGTGAAAACATCGACTCCAATATATTAAGATTCATACCATCAAAAGCTAAAGATCCAATTATGTTAGGAACACGGTTTTGGAAATCAAATTCCAAAGCTCCACGCGCATTTGCAGTACCCATATTAAATGTAATATTATTCATTTCAATACGTTTTGGCTGTGCTAAAAAATGAGATTCCCATACAATAGGTAGCTTTAATCTTCCTCCCCAAAACTGATTTCCACCAATCCAAGCCAATGTTTGATTCCAGCCAGGAGAACGCATCGATACTTTTCCGTCAAAAATGTAATATTCAGATAATCGTGCTTTCCCCGTAAATGTTATACCACCACGCAAAGAATTGAAGCTCACTCTAAGCGAACTTTGCCCCCCTGCTAAAAGCAATAAAGCTTGATCAGCATTAATTAATAATTCCGTTAACTCTCCATGCCAACGAGCATTTGCGCGAAACCGCGCTGCTTGTGTTAATTCTGACCAATCGATAGTTACATTCAGTCCTGTTATTTTTTCTGTCACATCAGAAACACTATCGCGATAAATAAGAATACCATTTTCGATAACAATACGTCCAAAAGGTTGGTTTAAAAGGCTCTCTATATCTGGTTGATCAGGATTGAGTTTAATAATTTCACGAGCATTACGTACTGCTAACCCCAAAGTACCTTGCGATCGTGAAAGCGTATTAAAAAAATCAGACACTGTTTTAAAAGGTTTTTCCATAACAAATTGTGGACGCACAATTCGTGTTTCTGAAAAAGAAACACATCCTCTAAGAAGATCAATTAAAGAAAGATCTACTTCTATCGATTCAGCTTCCATTAAAGGTGCAACATCATCAATTTTGGATGTTAAAGTAATTCCTGAAAGAAATGCTTTTGGATAAGGAAAAAGTTTCAAACGTGGTGGTTCACGCAATTGCACATTATAGCCTGTCCACGCGCTTAAATCCTGTGCCATTCGGACACGAATCGCGTCTGTTGATACAAGATAAGGTAAAACGATAACAAAAGTTCCAAGCAAAAAAACAACTGCTACAAAAACCCCACTCAAAAATTTTATTATTCTGATGAGCACAATTTCCTCTATATTTTTTACCCTATAATAGATTAAAACGAAACTAAATGATCATTAAAAAATGGTTTTGATAATCCTATAATCTGCTATATCTATTTAATAACTCAATTATCTTTATTTTATTCAAATTTTATTGAAACAACAATGTTACTCTCTCTTTATAAGGCAACTATTTTCCACTACTCTCCAAAAGAAAAAAGATAGGCAAACCATGTAATTATGGTTATTCAAATAGTGCCATAAAACTCTTTTTACTATCAGCAAATACTTTAAAATGAATATCCCTACCTGAAAGGATTCTTCTTATGGACAATATTATTGACGGAAAAAAGCTTGCTGAAAACATTATTAATAAAGTCAAGAAAGAAACAAAGAAACTCCATAACAATCATAAAATACAGCCTGGGATAGCCGTTATCATTGTTGGAGATGATCCTGCAAGTCAGGTTTATGTTACCTCAAAAAGTAAAAAAGCTGAAGAATGTGGTTTTCTTTCAATTAAGCATACAATTCCCCAAGACACGAAAGAAGAAGAACTCCTGCAACTCATTGAAACGTTAAATTCCGATCCTAAAATCCACGGGATTTTGGTGCAACTCCCCCTACCTGCTCATATCAATACGAACAAAATAACGCAAGCTATCGCCGTCCAGAAAGATGTTGATGGTTTTCATTATATCAATATAGGAAAACTTGCAGTAAATATACTTGAAGATACTATCATTCCCTGCACACCTGCTGGTGTTATGATGATAATCGAACAACAATGTGGGCGAGATTTATCAGGTCTTGATGCAGTCATCGTTGGGCGTTCTAATATTGTCGGCAAACCTATGGCAGCCTTATTGATGGCAGCCAATGCTACTGTAACAATTGCCCACAGTCGTACCCGTGATCTTGACGAAGTGTGTCGTAGTGCTGATATTTTAGTTGTAGCTGTTGGTCGCCCACATATCATTAAGAAAGATTGGGTAAAACAGGGAGCTATTGTTATTGATGTTGGTATTAACCGGATTGAAGTTTCAGAAAAAGGTACTAATAAAACCCGTCTTGTTGGTGATGTAGATTTTGAAGAAGTTAAAGAAAAAGCTGCTGCTATTACTCCTGTACCAGGAGGTGTTGGTCCTATGACAATTGCCATGCTTATGGTCAATACGCTTAAAGCTGCTGCTCAAGCACATAAATTACCTATACCAAAATTTTAAGATTTCTTGTATTTTTTACCATATGCACGTAAATTCTCTGCGTTTTGTGTTCTCATCCTGTTATCGCAAAGGTATTCCTTGATTTGCGCTATTTCCTTTTAAGATAATAATTAATGCAAAAAATCTGCCTTTCATCAAATACCTACGCAAATATATCATTTAATTCAATTACCGTTTTTTAATCACGGACAATTGGATTTTTATAAATAAAAACTCATGTGTAGCTACGCCACTAAACCGTTCTATCCCAATCTAATTACGAGATACCAAAAAGTGATAAACTAACTACCAAATAAAAAGTTCAAATATTAACCGTATCTTTCGATAACAAAAGAGTAAGATTTTTCTGTCTTCTCCAACATAATCTCAGTAGAAACATAAGAGATAAATACATAAGAAAGTGATCAAATTTAGCCTGATTGAAAACTATGTAACAAATATGTTTTTCAAGAAAAAGAATGAAAAATTGCACCATTCTTTATTACTCAGAAGAAACTTTAAAACTTTTATAATATAATTATTGATTCACTAAACTGCCTCACATATTAACAATGATAAAAACAAGAACAATTTTCGTTCTGTCAAATCACCACTACCACTAAAAAAACAGAAAAAAATATTGGAATAATTTTACTAACTATCACGGACTTATTCATTTTTCCGCTCAGTTATACAAACTCACAAAATTCACAAAAGACTTCTACTATTACAATAGATAGATATTAAACAAACCATTAATTTTCTTCATTTTAAATAGTAACTGATTAAAAATGGTCCATCAAAGAAAAATAGTTCATTGCTAAAAATATAAGCGGGTAACGAAAAATCTTACCACCCGGAAAGGATGAAATCTTTAAATCCTGAAAACACTTAAAACGTTCACGTTTTCCAGATAACCATTCAGCATATAATTTTCCTATAAAGGGAGCAAGCATAACCCCGTGTCCTGAATATCCTCCACAATAAGTAACACCCGGCATAAGTTGGCGAACATAAGGCATGCGTTCAAACGTAATTGCTACTGTTGCTCCCCAACGATGAGTCAAATTTATAGACTGAAGGTGTGGATAAATTTCAACAATTTGCCGACGTATACGCTCATCTAAATCAACTGGATATTGGTTACTATAACTTTCTACCCCACCAAATAATAAACGATTGTCGATACTTTTTCGAAAATAACGAACCATAAGACGGGAATCATCTACCGCTTCTCTTCCAGGAAGAATCCGACTACACTCTGATAATGGTTCAGTTGCTCCAATATAAGAGCGAATAGAAAAAATATGTTTCTGCACAAAATCCTGAAGCCCAAGATTATATGCATTGGTCGCCAATAATACACTCTCAGCCTTTATATTGCCTCGTTCTGTTACCACTACGCAGTGGTTATTGCTGCGCTCTATCGCTTTCACTTGAGTCTTCTCATAAAGTTTAGCGCCAACTCTCCTTGCTTTTTTTGCCAACCAAACAATTAACTTTAATGGATTGATGTGGCCAGTACCTACATCATAAATACCACCATGATAAAAAGACGAACCAAGCCGCTCATCTGTTTCAGCTTTATCCATAAAAGTAAGACCACTATAACCATAACGCTGCATAACCTCAACATGCTGCTGATAAGCTCTGATCTCACGTTTTTTATGGGTAACGGAAAGTTGGCCTGCTATAAAGTCGATATTACAATCAGGCATAGCGCACCAAGATAAAATATCCCTTTTGGCTTCTTCAGCTAAATCAAATAATATTTTACTTCGTTCAAAACCATACCTGTTTTCTAGTGTTTCTACCCATTGTCGTTGACCTGTTCCCAATTGCCCACCATTGCGCCCCGAAGCGCCATCACCAAAACATGAAGCTTCAAACAACACAACATTCATTCCTGCCTTAACTAAATGATAAGCGGCTGAAAGCCCTGTAAATCCACCTCCAATAATAACTACATCGCACTGTATCTGTTCACCAACAAACAACGGATAAGAAGGACGCTCTTCCAAAGTATCCTCATACCAAGAGACTCCTGGAGAAATTTGATGAGAATCAATCATAGTGATAATATTTAAACATTAAGCAGGAGATATTCACGCTCCCACGGGCTAATCACTTGCATAAAAGTTTCAAATTCTTGTCGTTTGATAGCAGCATAAGTATTTACAAATGCATCTCCTAAAATAGCACGTAATGCTTTATCTTGTTCAAATAAATTGACGGCCTCAATTAACCCACGCGGTAATTCAATATTATCAGCATTTACAGTTTTTTCTGCTGGCTCATCTGGTTCAAGCTTGTTCTGCAAACCAATAAGACCACACGCTAAAGAAGCAGCAAGCGCTAAATAAGGATTGGCATCCGATGAAGGAAGTCTATTCTCAACGCGTCGTCCCTGTGGAACAGAACGTGGCACACGAAATGCTGTAGTACGATTATCATACCCCCACCGCAAATTAACCGGTGCTGAGAAACACGGCATAAGGCGCCGATAAGAATTAACATAAGGAGCAAGCATAACAAATACTCCTGCCATATGCTTTTGCAAACCACCAATAAAGTGGCGAAAACGCATACTTTCCCCACCATCTTTCTCTGTAAAAATATTGTCTCCAGTTTTTTGATCGATAACAGACTGGTGAATATGCATAGCAGATCCCGGTTGCCCCTGAATAGGTTTGGCCATAAAAGTTGCATACATATTATGTTTAAGTGCTGCTTCACGAATCGTTCGTTTAAACATAAAAACTTGATCAGCTAATTCAATAGGGTCACCATGACGTAAATTAATTTCAAATTGACCTGCTCCTTCCTCATGAATGAGAGTATCAATTTCCAATCCTTGTGCCTCTGAAAACTGATAAATATCGTCAATCAGCTCATCAAATTCATTAACACCCGCAATCGAGTAGCCTTGCCCACCACCAATTGAACGACCAGAACGACCAACTGGAGGTACCAAAGGGTAATCAGGATCGGGATTCTTTTCCACTAAATAAAACTCAATTTCTGGTGAAACAATCGGTTTCAAGCCCATTTGAGTATAAAAATCAATTACTGTCCGCAAAACATTACGTGGTGTATAATCAACAGCCTGCCCATTTTGATATACAAGATCACAAATCACCTGCGCTGTAGGTGCATCTTCCCATGGTACAATACTCAGTGTAGAAAGATCAGGCTCAAGACGCAAATCACCATCTGTTTTTGGATATTCAAAACCATTTCCATCTTCAGGATAAGATCCTGAAATTGTTGTCATAAAAACTGCTGAAGGCAATGCTAAAGATGTCTCTGATGTGAATTTCTTAGAAAGCATCATCTTGCCACGTGCTACCCCCGCCTGATCAGGTGTAATACACTCAATATCTTCCACATCTCGGAATGAAAGCCATTGCGAAACTTGTTCCCAATTATTTACACCACGCAAACTTTTTAGGAAATCAGAAATAGGCTTATAACCTTTGCGTTTCATTGGCTCGCTATTTCTCACAGCTATAACACACAAACTCAAAAAACAATTAAAGCTCCCCCTTTTTATAGCATCATTTTATGCATAAACACCGTGTAAAAACTGCATTAATTTAATTTGTTTTACAAAACATCACAACTTTTATCAAGATAAAATGTGCTTCGCGATCTTTTTAAGCTTTCCATTATCTTAAAATATGTTGGAAAAATGGTACGGTTGGTGGGATTTGAACCTACGACCTCTGGTGCCACAAACCAGCGCTCTAACCAACTGAGCTACAACCGCCTAAAAAATATTTATCCTCTATCTGTGTGACATACGGAAGATCAAGAAAGTTTGCAAGCCCCTTAAAAAGAATCTTACATTTTTTGTGAAAATACAACAACCTCATGACAAAAGAAGTGCACGTTTTGCCCAATTGTCAACATTATGATCGCGATAAGCTTTTATAGTATCAACACCATCTTGCTGCATAATCTGCAAAACATCCCTCATAATAGTCACGGCAAGTTCTGGCCCCTCATAAACCATTCCGCTATAGAGCTGGACTAAATCTGCTCCGGCTTTGATTTTTTCCAAAGCTGTTTGTGCATCACGTACACCACCAACACCAATGATTGCAATATCTTTACCCAATCTTTTACGCATTTTCGCAAGTACAACGGTGGAATGCTCAAACAGTGGACGTCCTGATAGCCCTCCCTCTTCGCTAATCAATGTACTATTCTTAAGACCTTGACGTGAAAGAGTGGTATTGGAAACAATTAAACCATCAAAATCAGATAATTTCATTTCCTCAGCTATATCGTCTAATTCTTGCTCAGTTAAATCAGGTGCAATTTTTAAAAAAATCGGAACAGAGACACCATGTTTTTCCTCTTTTTCATAGCGCGCTTGTGAAACAGCCTTCATTAAAAGACTCAAATTACTACGTACCTGCAAATCACGCAAACCTGGTGTATTAGGTGAAGAAATATTAATCGTGAAATAATCAGCTACATCATAAAAGCAAGTAATGCCCGCAATATAATCGTCAATCTTATTGACCGTATCTTTATTAGCACCAATATTAATCCCTACAATACCGCCCTGCTTACGTACGCAAATCCTTTTGTAAACAGCCTGATGTCCGTCATTATTAAAGCCCATTCTATTAATAATAGCTTCATCTTCCACTAAACGGAAAAGTCGTGGCTTGGGATTTCCTATTTGTGGTTTTGGTGTAACTGTACCAATCTCAGTAAAACCAAATCCTAAGCTTAAAACAGCATCTATAACCTCTGCGTTTTTATCAAAACCTGCGGCAAGACCAACAAAATTCTTAAATTTAAGGCCTGCGACAGTTACACACAAACGCTCATCAAAAATTTTTTGACACCCACTTAATCCCATTTTCAATCCAGCAATGGCCAAACGATGCGCACGTTCTGGGTCCAACATAAATAAAACAAAACGACCAATACAATGAAAAAAACTCACAAAACCTCCCTCCATAAAATGAAAACTACCCTTTTCATCTCATTTAAACTTCTCAAAATAAAAAAACACCAATAAAAATATACTATAAATAAAGAAATTAACTCCCATAATGAGAAGAAATAACTAATCAAGCTTATTTAAAAACATCGAGTAGTAAAAGATTGTCTTTATTTCGAAAATTCTTTCCTACTTCCTTAATAACCTACCCACATATTAAAAAGTTGACCAATTTTCTCACAGAGAAAAAGATGGTCTCGTAAATGCATTTTCTTTTTCAAAACTTTTCCATAAAATTCCTGAAATGATTTCATCAATCAAATATATTTTCTCACTTTATCATTATCATTGAAAAGAATATACAGCCTTTTAAGCAAGAAGCTTTTCATTCATCTGAATCTTAAAAGTAATATTATCATATAATGAGGCATTAATTAGCACTTTTTATACATTGCAATACTATGAGAAAAGAATGCTGATATTTGAAATGCAATTTTTCAAGAAAACAAGCTTCTCCCTCTTTCCTTTTTTATCAAAAGCGATAGTTAAATTGCTGTACATCATATACACGAGGAGGGAAATGCAATGCTTAAAGAATTCAAAGAATTTGCCTTAAAAGGAAATATGATTGATCTCGCTATTGGTGTGATTATAGGTAGCGCTTTTAGTGGCTTGATCAATTCAATTGTTAACGACATTTTTATGCCAATTATCGGCTTTATCACAGGCGGCATTGACTTTTCTAACATGTTTATTCAGCTCGCCGGAGAAAAAAAAGCCACATTAAGTGCTGCAAAAGAGGCAGGTGCTACCATTGCTTATGGAAACTTTATGACATTTTTTATCAATTTTTTGATTATTGCTTGGATCCTTTTTTTGTTTGTCAAAGGCTTAAATAAAATGCACCGGCAAAAAGAAGAAGTGGGAAAGCTAAAAGAAATGTCTCTTGAAGAACAACTTTTAACAGAAATCAGAGATTTATTAACCCCAAAAAACTAAATCCATTCCATAGCTTCACTCATGAAGCATAGGAAAAAACATCTCTACAGTTGTTCCGTGATTGGGTTTTGAAAATAACAAAAATTGACCACCAACCTCTTCCACCATTGTTTTACATATTGGAAGCCCTAAACCAGTCCCGACAAATACGTTGTCTTCACATCGGCCATTCTTGCGCTCTACTTGACCATAAGGTTGCATAGCTTGCACAACCTCTTCATCACTCATCCCAAGACCATTATCACTAATTGAAATCTTTACTCGCTCTTTTTTTCCATAGGAAACATGGATAACAATTTGTCCACCTGAAGGCGTAAAACGGATGGCATTGGAAAGAAGATTCCATATAATCTGTTGAAATATCCGTTGCGATACACCGATAAATGGCACACGTGCCGGTGAAACAATACGCATAATAATGCCATTATGATTCGCCTGCATTTCAAGAAGAGCTATACTGGAACGCAAACAAGCTGTTACATCAAATTTTTGAGTCATAAGAGACGCATCAATTGTGCTATTTAAGCTAGAATAATTTGCTTTAGAGTGCTCTAATAATTGATTAACCAGAGATAATATATGTTTTCCAGACGAGACAATATCATGTAAATATCTACGGTAACGCTCATTTTCTATTAAACCAAAACGGCCATCTTTCATAATTTCCGCAAAACCAATAAGAGTATTCAAAGGTGTTCGTATTTCATGAACAACTTCAATCATTTTATTTTCTTCTGATATTTTATCTAAAGGTGATAAAATCATCCCTGTCATATCACGCAACATAACGACATAATTGCCTTGTAGAGTCAAAGGCACAATTGTCACACAGACCTTTATATTCTCATGATTTTTTGTCATTAAATCAGCTGTCTCACCACGATTAAATACTTGATTTTTTCCCTTCATACGGATCAATTTAAAATACTCTTCAATCAAATCTCGGCTTTGAAAAGTAAATAGTGATGATAACTGCTGTGCCAGTAACTCATCCATTTCATAGCCAATTAATGCCAAAGCAGCATCACTAGCGAACTGAACGCAGCCTTGTCCATCAAGCCACAAAACGCCATCAGTTACTGTATCCAACAATGATAAAATTACTTCAGGTTCTTTGATTAAAGCCTGTTTTATGACATCTACCGGTAATGTCTGTGCACATGGCAACTGGACTAGCGTTTCCTTAGCTGTAGCTGTATTCTCATACCCTAAAGACAAATGTAATTCACCGCGCAATCGTTCTGCAATTTCATGAAAAGCAGAGCGCTCTATCTCTGAAAGACCAAATGCTTTTATACCCGGCTTTTTATCACTTTTATCTTGTATCTTTTCTTGCACCTTTAAAACCCCAAAACCATGGAATCCCTTAAGCTGACGGTTGGTATTAAAAACTGGAACAGCGGACAATTCAACATCAACCCGTTCTAGACAATCATCAACAGGCCACTGAACTTTCTGTTCTTTCCAAGGTATAGCAGCTTCAATAAAGCTACTTAATGACCGATATCCTTCATCATTAAATTGGTCAGCAAGTTTATGACAATCAGATCCTATAATACGGGAAGACATAGGGCCAACAGTTTCAGCTAACTCTTTTGAAACTTCACAAAAATAGCCATCTGCATCCATTTTCCAGATAAAACGCCGTGGTAAAAGATGTGGTTTAAAACTAAAAGACCCCTGATTTCTATCCAATTCATCCCCATTTAATTGCGCATATAACACTAAAAAACTCGTTGGCTTTACTCCTAAGCGGATCACACCGACTTGTGTATTAACACCTGCCATAGGTAAAACAGTTTTCACCGGAAGATCATCATCAATCGTTTGGAGTAGAATTTTAATTGTTTCATCAACAAAATTAAAATGAGAAGAAGCCTCCAACACAGTTGCATGTTGATCAATGATTGCAGCAGACATTGTTGCACCATCCAAACCAGTAATAAGAGAGACATTCTCTTCTAGCAAAGCTTCAAATAAAAATGCTTTACCTAAACCAGTAATATCAATAGAAGCTATAGAAAATTCACCGCAGCGTTTTAAACCACGCAACGTGATAGAACGTGTATTTTGAGCATTATTTAATATTTGACAACGCAGTTCTTCATCAAAAAAAGACTGCTGTTTAATTGCATCTGCAACAGAAGAAAGACCAAAAAAACACGCTGCAGCACCATTTAACCAAAGAATATTTCTACCATCGAAGGATAAGACAAAAGCTATCTTTCCTTTTGTAAAAGCTTGTTTAATTTCTTTACATTTTAGATAATCTAAAAATGCTAAAGACATTCTTAACCTCTCTTCTATTCACATGCACTACTTATCAACAATTGTAAATATAAGATAACATTTCTACTTTATAAATTCTTTATAAATTCTTTTTAATATTTCGCGACAAAAAAGTAAGAGCAGAAACAATGTCCGCTCTTATAAAATAAAATCAAGTTTTTAGTTTTTAAAATTACTGTCGTTATGTACTCTTAAAATTATCTTGATCACTGCGCCCATTGAGTAAAATTTCACGTTTTCCTACATGATTAGCAGTTCCAACAATACCTTCTTCTTCCATTCGTTCAACGAGAGAAGCAGCTTTATTATAACTAATTGCAAGCCGACGCTGGATATAGGATGTTGAACATTTTCTATCACGCATCACAACCTTAACATCTTGCATATAAAGTTCTTCACCATTCTCACTAGAACTTCCCGCAGCAATAATTTCAGCAACCGAATAAGCATCTTCCATCTTATCGTCATCGTGTTCACTATCTGTTACTGTTGCTAAATAATCAGGTGTTCCCTGTACTTTAAGATGCGCAACCACAGATTCAATTTCTTCATCAGAAACAAAAGGTCCGTGAACACGCTCAATGCGTCCTCCACCAACCATATGAAGCATATCTCCTTGACCTAAAAGTGTTTCATCACCTTGTTCTCCCAAAATTGTACGACTATCAATTTTTGAAGTTATCTGAAAAGAAATACGTGTAGGAAAATTCGCCTTAATCGTGCCAGTAATCACGTCAACAGAAGGACGCTGTGTTGCCATAATAAGATGTATACCTGCAGCACGCGCCATTTGTGCTAAACGTTGAATGACGCCCTCAATCTCTTTACCAGCAACCATCATGAGATCCGCCATTTCATCGACAATAATAACAATATAAGACAATTGTGTTAAATCCATCTCTTCTTCACGATAAAGTATTTCACCACTTTCCCTATCAAAACCAGACTGAACGGTGCACATAATTGTTTCACCTTTTTCGACCGCAAGCGCAACTCGTGCATTAAAGCCATCAATATTACGTACACCTAGTTTCGCCATTTTGCGGTAACGTTCTTCCATTTCACGAACAGCCCATTCTAAAGCTGTTACAGCTTTCTTTGGATCAACTACTACAGGTGTTAGAAGATGAGGAATGCCATCATAGACAGAAAGCTCTAACATCTTAGGGGCAACCATAATTAAACGGCATTGCTCTGGTGTCATTCGATAAAGAATCGATAAAATCATTGTATTAATAGCAACAGATTTACCCGACCCTGTCGTGCCCGCGATCAATAAATGAGGCATTTTTGCTAATTCTGCAATTACAGGATTACCATTAATTCCCTTCCCCAAAGCAAGAGCTAATTTAAATTCACTATCGCGAAAAGTGCTCGACTGAATTAATTCACGCAAATAAACAGTTTTCGCGTACCGCATTTGGTAATTCAATTCCAATAACATTACGCCCAGGAATCACAGCAACACGTGCAGACATGGCAGACATAGAACGAGCAATATCATCAGAAAGACCTATAACTCGCGATGATTTCACCCCAGCAGCGGGTTCAAACTCATACATTGTTACCACTGATCCTGAGCGAACATGAATAATTTCACCCTTAATACCAAAATCTGCCAAAACGCTTTCTAAAAGTCTAGAACTACGCTCCAGCATTTCTTGAGAAATTGCTGTATCATCCTGAAAAGCAGGCTCTTGTAATAATTCAATCGGAGGTAATTCATAAATACCACTGTCAACAGATTGAGAGCTTGGTATAAAAGCAGAAGTATAATTGCGAAATGACACATCAGTGGTTTCCATCGTACTTCTTACTGCTTTCATTACAGAAAGGTCTTCTACACTTTTTGTCACATCAGTTGTCATACAATTAGCAATGTTATGGAGATCATCACCTACTGCAGTGTCTATCACGTCGCTTATCTCATAATTAGGCATTTAAACAACAGACAGTTCTTGAACCTTTTCAATCTCTTCACTTTCTCCTAAAACAGGCTCAGTGTTCTGTATTTGAACCTCTCTAACAATTTCATCGTTAGTATGATCTAAATTAGAAGTGCCCTCATTACTCTGAACATCATTTTCTGAAACTTCTGGCACAGTCACATTATAAGATTGCGGGAAATGGCATTCAAGCACACGATAAAAAGTAGAAACTGATTCATCAAAAGAAGAAGTTTTTCCCAACAAAGCCTTATTATTTTCTAAATTAACAGATGCATCTTCTTTTTGTGAAATTTTAACATTAACTTGCTCTAGTAAAAAGGGCTCACACTCAAAAAACGCATTATCAGAAAGATAAGAAATAGGTTTTGTTTCTTGCGCCACGCTCTCTACCTGCAAGGTATTCTCAACTGTATTTCTTTCGATTGGTGTATTAACAGCTTGTTGCACTGATTGTCCAAGAGTTGTTGAACAATAAAGTGATACTTTATTTTCAAGTGATTGAGAATGAAATACCTCTTCTACCAATTGAGGTTGCATTTTAAATTCTGTAACATCCGTTAATTTTTGCGGTTCTTGCTTTGCAAAAGTTTCAAACTGTTTTGCAAAAATTGAATTTTCTTCTATACGACGACGCAAAATTTCAACTTCTGGAGTTCGAGTGAAACGCACATTCTGCTCAAGAGTAAATGCCTTTTTCCACACCGTCGGATAAGAAAACATCTTATCAAAACTACCAGATGAGTTTTGTTCTGATGCATCTTCTGCATCCTTATCAACCAAACAAGACGTAGGCATAGATATAGTTTTTAAATTACGCATAATATCCAACAAAATTATAGTAACGAGACTGATTTTTCAAAAAAGAATGCGCAAGCGATACACTATGAAGGTTAATAACTTTTTGTCATCAGCCAATTTTAAACGAAAAATAAGCATCATTAATTGTATTTTTATTAAGAAAAATTTAAATGCATCTAAAAACTTCAGAAATCCATCTAATAAGAAGATCTTGATTTTATTTCCTCATAAACTTTCAATACTGAAACACTTTTCATAAGACATGCTCTACGAACAATACGTCAAACCAACTGCTCTATTAATGCAAACACCATTATAAAATTATATAAAAACAATTATTACCTTTTTTCAATTTGGCAAAATCCACCATCTCAATACGCTTGGTGCACACTTGCGATATAATAATTAACGTTCACGCATGCATATTTAAGCAAAATACTCTTGTTATAAAAATCTAGTAGTATACAATTTAAAAACGAAAAAATAGGAAGCAAGTCATGTTAAATAAACGAAAATTTTATATTAATGGCCTCTGGAATGATCCGAGTACTCCCAATGATCTGTATGTCATTGACCCCTCAACAGAAGAAGCTTGCGCTATTATCAGCATTAGCAGTACCCAAGATATAGATAAAGCAATTGCAGCGGCTAAAAAGGCTTTTCAAAATTGGAAAACAACCACACCGAGTCAACGTCTTGCTTTTGTTAAAAAAATTTTAAAAATCTATGAAAAACGCTCTGAAGATATGGCTAAAGCCATTTCAATGGAAATGGGTGCGCCTATCGATATGGCACGCAATGCGCAAACTGCAGCTGGTAGTCATAATATTCGCGGTTTCATTAAAGCTTTTGAAAAATTTTTATTCCAAAAAGCTTTAATAGAAGGAAATAACAACGCAATACTTCAGTATGATTCTATCGGTGTCGTAGGATTGATCACTCCATGGAATTGGCCCATACATCAAATAACCCTTAAAGTTATCCCAGCGTTATTAGCTGGCTGCACTATGGTTTTAAAACCCTCTGAAATTGCTCCTCTTTCTGCCATGCTCTTTGCTGAAATTTTAGATGAAGCTGCCTTGCCGGCGGGCGTTTTTAATCTCATCAACGGCGATGGAGATAATGTAGGCTCTTACCTATCTTCTCACCCAGATGTAGCAATGATTAGTTTTACCGGCTCAACCAGAGTAGGAAAAGTTATTTCTAAAAATGCTAGTGATACTTTAAAGCGGGTCTGTCTAGAACTTGGAGGTAAAGGAGCCAATATCATCTTTGCCGACGCCGATACAGATGCTGTTCAACGTGGTGTACGACACTGTTTTTACAATAGCGGGCAAAGCTGCAACGCACCAACGCGCATGCTTGTAGAATATTCAATCTATGATGAAGCTGTAAAAACAGCACAGCATATTGCTGAAACAACTATCGTAGCCTCAAACCACAAAGCAGGAGATCATATTGGCCCTGTAGTCTCAAAACAACAATATGATAAAATCCAAGCCCTTATTCAATCTGGAATTGACGAAGGTGCAATCCTTGTCACAGGTGGAATTGGTTTACCCATAGGAATGACACGCGGTTATTATGTACGCCCAACAGTTTTTGCCGATGTTAAATCTAGTATGCGCATTTTTCGAGAAGAAATATTTGGTCCAGTCCTCTCGATCCTTCCCTTTAATACAGAAAATGAAGCTGTTTCTTTAGCCAATGACACAGAATATGGACTCACAAACTATATACAATCGCAAGATCAAGCTAAATGTCGGCGTATCGCTGCACAATTGCGTTCTGGCATGGTGGAAATTAATGGACACAATTTACCAAATGGTAGTTATTTTGGAGGAGTAAAATTTTCCGGACGTGCCCGTGAAGGCGGAAGGTGGGGAATTGAAGAGTTCCTAGATACCAAAGCAATTTCGTACTGGTAAAAGAATCTCATAAAAAACTTCAAAAACAGGACCGTATGCTGATACAACAAATAACAGATGAAAATGCTCTTGGACAACGTATTGATCAATGGCTTGCTAAAAAATATCATAATGAGCTATCGCGTTCACGTTTGCAAACTCTGATACGTGAAGGCTACCTTAAAGTTGATGGTCAATTAATAAAAGAACCAAAAACAAAATTGCATCCTAACCAGACGATTGAATTGATAATACCTCCTCTCAAGAACATACACCTTGAAGGTGAAGCTATTGTACTTGACATCCTATTTGAAGATGACCACATTATTGTTATCAATAAACCAGCTGGCCTTGTTGTTCATCCCGGTAATGGAAATTGGACTGGAACATTGGTTAATGCCCTTATTCACCATTGTGGTTATAGTTTATCTGGTATTGGTGGTGTTAAACGTCCTGGTATTGTCCACCGTCTTGACAAAAACACAAGCGGGGTTATGGTTGTTGCTAAAAATGACTTTGCTCATAAAAGTCTCAGTGCCCAATTTTCTGACCATGGGCGTACCTGCGCATTAGATCGGCGCTACCATGCTTTGATCTGGAATGCTCCACGTCGCAACATTGGAACAATTGATGTGTCCCTTGGCCGCTCCCCCCATAACCGAATAAAGCAAACTGTTGTTCGTCACCAAAATGTTCATGCTCGCCGTGCCATTACGCATTTTTCTTTACTTGAAAAATATAAAACCTGTGTAGATGCAGAACCCTTCGCCAGCCTTCTGGAATGTCACCTGGAAACTGGACGCACACATCAAATCCGTGTTCATATGGCACATATCGGACATCCACTTGTAGGTGACACAGTTTATGGAAATGCCTTTAAAACAAAAGCAAACACACTTAATTCGACGATTAAAAATGCTATCGATCAATTCAACCGGCAAGCACTTCACGCAGTTAGCCTAACTTTCGAGCATCCCGCTAAAGGTGAAATTATGTCTTTTTCCTCACCTCCTCCTCAAGATATGGCTGAACTTATCAATCATTTTAAAAAACTTAATTGGAACTTTTACCCATCTCAATGATTTCAATAATCAAATATCCATTTTCGAACAAAATTAAAAATTATAGTGATGGAAAAAAGAAAAAAATACTTATATAGTACTTGGAAATAGAATTTGCCTTATTAGGGAATTCATATGAAAGGAGGGTGCTATATGGCCCATGTAAATTTACCATCAATCATAGCAGGTGATGGAAGCTTAAATCGTTACTTAGAAGAAATACGTCGTTTTCCAATGCTAAAGCCAAAAGAAGAGTATATGCTAGCTAAACGGTATCGTGAACATGACGATCCAAAAGCTGCACATAAACTAGTAACGAGTCATTTACGTCTCGTAGCTAAAATTGCAATAGGATATCGAGGTTATGGCTTACCTATTGGAGAGGTTATTTCAGAAGGTAATATTGGACTTATGCAAGCTGTTAAGCGTTTCGAACCAGAACGTGGATTTCGTCTTGCAACTTATGCGATGTGGTGGATTAAAGCATCAATCCAAGAATATGTTTTACGTTCTTGGAGTTTAGTAAAAATGGGAACAACTGCTAATCAAAAGCGCTTGTTCTTTAATCTTCGTAAACTAAAAAATAAACTTCAAGCTCTTGATAACGGTGATCTCAATGCAGAACAAGTCAAAGAGATCGCAACCCGATTAAATGTCACGGAAGATGAAGTCGTATCCATGAACCATCGGCTTAGTGGCGATACTTCACTCAATGCGCCTCTTCGCACAAAAGAAGGTGAGAAAACCGAATGGCAAGATTGGTTAGTTGATGATTCAAATAGCCAAGAGCAAATTTTGATTGAACAAGACGAATTAGAAAACCGCCGCTCTATGTTAATACACGCTATAAATAACCTTAATGAGCGTGAAAAGCGTATATTTAAAGCACGTCGGTTAAATGATGAATCGCTGACACTTGAAGAACTCTCAAATACATTCAACATCAGTCGAGAGCGTGTAAGACAAATCGAAATGCGTGCATTTGAAAAAGTGCGTAATTCTATTAAAGTGGCTATTCTATCCCAGAAAAAAGCACAACAACAGCACTCTTTGCGTATTTCTGAAGTGAATCGAATTAAAGTAGAGAGATAGCCCAACCACATTCTATAAACCAACCTACACTAAAAGGTTGGTTTATAGAGGATTAGCTGTTTAAAAGAGTCTATTTTCACCTCTTTCATTTTAATACATTATTTTCTAATCAAAAATTGTTTGTTTAGCTGTTTGTGCAAGCCATTGTTCAATAACTTCATTAAAAATAGACTCACCTGTTGGCCCTTTTGCAAAAGTTAATTCGCTCATATGTCCGTTTTTGTCACTTATCACCAAATGAATCCAATCTAATTCGCGAATTATTTGTAAGTTTTGGTCAAGAAATGGATGACTGTTACTTAATGCAAAAAGAAAAAAATCATCATCAATCTTAGCTACAGAAGCTCTTTTTAAGGGTTGACCGATTGATTGTTTACTTGCCTTAAAAGTTAATTCTTTAATATCATGTATTGCTTGACCTGAAAATTTATCAGTAGTCATAAAAACAAGATCCATAATATAAGCTGTAGGGAAAGACGGATCAATATTACGGCGTAAAGTTAACTGTAACAATAACCCCTCACTTGGAATGTTTATATCACCTCGTATAGCTAATTCTTCTGGTGCATTTTTAACAGAAGATTCTTTTATAAGCGACCACCAAGCATTACCCATTACCACTTTTTCTGAATCATAATCTGTATGTGTCTTATAGAATATAGCTTCACCTGGATGTTCAATTGTTTTCGAATTGCCAGCAACAAGTGTTGATACCTCTTCCTCACTCAGAAACTCTATTTTTTTATCTGTTCTCTCAATTGAACCAGCATCAACTTCACTTCCATCTTCCAATAAGCGTTGCGTCAACTTCTGATTAGCTTTACCCTCTTTTTGTAATCCATTAGAAGCTTGAATATTTACCTCCTGTATCTGATTATTGTATGATGCGAACATATATTCACCAACAAAAAAAGCGCTGATCAATAGAATAAAAAAAACAATAAAGATAACGATACCTATTAAGATACGCTTTTTTATAATTGACCGATTAGCACGCCGAAGAGCCTGAGCAAAAATATGTGAAACAACAGAAGTATCTGTTTGTAAAGCTGTATTTTTACGAGCATTTTTTTTAATATTCGAATGCACTTTACTCGAACAAGGAGCCAAAGAAGTATCCATATAGGTAGGCTCTGTATTTGACATTTTCGATTCTACAGAAAGCTTATCAAGTGCCTTTTTACTCTTTCTACTACTAACAGATGGTTGTTGCTTTTTTTCTTCTGTAACTACAGCTGATGCATCACCACTTTGTGATAGTATAGACTTTTGTACATTTTCGTTATTGTTATCTTTACCTGTAAGATCCCACCCCATAACTGAAGAAAGCAACTCTTTTTCAGCAGTTAAATATCCCTCTTCAATAGCCACAATAGCACTTTGCAAAGCCTGTCTTTGTGCATCTGCCATTTTTTTGGGCATTTTTATTTCTAAAAATTTATGCTCTAGTATTTCAAAAGCTTGTTTATAAATCTGCTCACGCAACTGTGGTGTAATATTATTTTGTGCATCAATTTTCTTTTTTAAAATCCCAATGAAATCTACCATATTTTATATAGTCTTTCTCAAATTTAAGAAAAATTTAATTCACAAAAGCTTAAACCGTTTGCAGTCTCTCTTCTTGAATCTTATAAATTGATTATAATTTACATTGGCACAAAATAGTGTAGCAGTTTTAAAACGCATAAAAAATAAACAACATTAATTTACATCCCTTTTCACATATATGAATCTTTATTCTCACTAAAAAATAAAGAAAATATACGATTAAAACAAATATTGAAATTTATAAACAACGACTAATTCGCGAAAGGATCAGTAATCATAATTGTATTTTTACGCTCAGGGCCAGTTGACAATAAAGCTACCGGTACACCTATCAATTCCTCAATATAGCGTATATATTCTACAGCCTGCACCGGTAATTCTGCCCAGCTTTTTGCGCACGCTGTCGTTTCCTTCCAACCTTTTAATGTTCCATAAATTGGCTTCACATGAACTTGTGCCTCCATAGAAGATGGTAAATAATTAATTCTTTTACCATCAAGTTCATAACCTACACAAACTTTAATTTCTTCTAAACCATCCAGAACATCAAGCTTTGTCAGTGCAATACCATGAATGCCGCAAATACCTACCGTCTGACGTACTAAAACAGCATCAAACCAACCGCATCGACGTTTTCGACCCGTCACAACGCCAAACTCATTCCCATGCGTCCCAAGAAACTCACCAATATCATTTATCTGCTCTGTTGGAAATGGCCCCTCCCCCACACGTGTTGTATAAGCCTTTGTAATACCTAAAACATAATGGATTGAACCAGGTCCCATACCTGAACCCACAGCAGCTTGCCCAGAAACTGTGTTAGACGACGTCACATAAGGATAAGTCCCAAAATCATTATCTAACAACGCACCTTGCGCACCTTCAAAAAGAATATGCTTTCCCATTTGACAGCTTTCATTCAAAAGACGCCATGTACAATCCATAAAGGGTATAATTTTATCCGCCACCTGCATTAATTCATCATATAGGGTTTGTGAATTAATTTCTGCAATTCCCATACCACGACGTAAAACATTATGATGTTCCAAAAGCCGCTCGATTTTAGCCATAAGTGTATCAGCTTCAGCCAAATCCATCACACGGATAGATCGACGACCTACTTTATCTTCATAAGCAGGACCAATACCACGCTTTGTTGTGCCAATTGGTAAACTTGAAATATTATTTTCTCTCACCGTATCAAGATCACGGTGTACAGAAAGAATTAAAGGAGCATTTTCAGCAATACGCAAAATTTCTGGTGTAATCTTTACACCCTGAGAATACAACTTGTTTAATTCCGCAACAAAATGATGGGGATCAACCACAACACCATTACCGATAATTGACAACTTTCCACGAATCAAACCTGACGGTAAAAGTGATAATTTATAACTCACCCCATCAATAACCAATGTATGACCTGCATTATGCCCCCCTTGATATCGGACAACAATATCTGCACGTTCTGACAACCAATCTACAATTTTACCTTTGCCCTCATCGCCCCATTGTGTGCCGACCACTACTACATTGGCCATAATTTTCTCCGTCGTATTTGGTGAAATAACGCTAGCATCCCAAAACAAGAGGTTTTTTATAGATAAATCCTATAAAAAGTGCGACTTTTCATTTCAACTTTTTGCCGATTCATTTCAATTTTTTGCCGATTTTATATTATTAAGCCACAAATTTCTCGATAATCAAGATAAATCACACCATAAATACCAATTAGCTCATTTTTTCTTATCTTTTCCAATATATGGCGAATAACTAATTTGTACATCCCGATCTTTAAAACCTAAACAATAGTTTGTATAATTTATCTGATATAAACACACAAAGTATTCACATAGGTTTTTTCATTTTATTTGCTGAAAAAACAACATTATGAAAACATTAAAAGTTATTTAAAGATGAGTTTTTTCAACTTGAAATGCCCATTCAAGCCAATTTGTTAATAACTTAAGATCAGAAGCTTCAATTGTTGCACCAGTCCAAATCCGAAACCCTGGAGGTGCATCCCTATAAGCACCAATATCATAAGCAACACCAGCTTTCTCAAGACGGGTTACAATTGCTTCTACAAAAGACCTCTGCTCTTCAATATCCAGATCAGCAATAATTGGATCCACAATTGTTAAACAAACAGATGTATTAGAACGTGTCTGAGGGACCTTTGCTAAATGTTCTAACCAAAGTGTTTTACGGACAAAACTATCAAGAACGGCAAAGTTTTCATCAGCTCGCCTTATTAATACCTTCAAACCACCTAGAGATTTTGCCCACCTTAATGCATCAAGATAATCTTCAACACACAGTAAAGAAGGTGTATTAATCGTCTCACCATTAAAGATATCTTCATTTAATTTTCCATTTTTTGTCATGCGGAAAATTTTAGGCAAAGGCCAAGCCGGAATATAATGTTCAAGTCGCCTCACAGCACGAGGACTTAAAATCAACATACCATGAGCTGCTTCACCACCTAAAACTTTTTGCCACGAAAAAGTCACAACATCTAATCTTGAAAAATCAAGATTTTGTGCAAAAACTGCTGATGTTGCATCACAAATTGTTAATCCTTCACGCTTTTTTGGAATGAAATGTGCATTAGGAACGCGCACACCTGAAGTTGTCCCATTCCAGGTAAATACAACATCACGATCAAAATCAATTTGTGTTAAGTCTGGCAATTCACCATAAGGCGCTTCCAACCGACGCACATCAAAAAGTTTTAATTGCTCAACAACATCGGTAATCCAACCTGAACCAAAGCTTTCCCAAGCTACCATATCAACACCCCGTTCCCCCAATAAAGACCACAGAGCCATTTCAACAGCACCTGTATCCGAGGCAGGAACAATACCAATACGATAATCAGAAGGAACATTAAGGATATCACGGGTTAAACTAATAACTTTAGAAAGTTTTAATTTGCTCATTTGGGCGCGATGCGAACGCCCAAGCAATGCATTTTCAAGAACTTCAACACTCCACCCAGGTCGCTTACTACAAGGACCTGAAGAAAAATAAGGATTATTTGGACGAGAACACGGCTCCTTCAACAATATCATTATTCCATTCCGACAAAAAGCTCATTTTTCGTTGAAGAATCGCTGCTTACTGAAACGTTACTCTTATAACTCAATTATGCGAACATAAAAAATGTTTTCCATTTTATTGTATAAAATTAAACATAAAAAAAGCCATTATGAATAACACTTCAATCAAAAGCACTTCTAATTAACCCCTTAAAGGAAATTGTTTTTTATTTGCATCAAAAGAAGATAGTATTCTAACCACAACACATCTAATTTACCAAAAAATACTTATCAAATTAATTTTACAAAAGAATAATCATAATATCTGAAATATAAAGATAAACTTATAAAAATTGATTATTTTTATTTTGACGGCTAGACAGAGAGAATTTTAATGTTATAACCGCACACGTTTCATATATTTATTGAAACGTGCCCAGATAGCTCAGTTGGTAGAGCAGCGGACTGAAAATCCGCGTGTCCGTGGTTCGAATCCGCGTCTGGGCACCATCTTTTATCTTTAACATGTTGAAATACATAGATTTTTATTTAAATATTGGATAATCTTTAGTCCATCTTTTGTGGTTTATACAATTTTTCCTAAGTCTTTGTTATTTCAACCTTATTTTTCTTGGCATAAATGCCAAGATTTCTTTTCTCTTTTCCATCTTACTACTCTACCATAGCTTATATGGCCCGAAAAATACTCCTCCGCATACACCCCATCCCCTTAATTCTGTCCCGTAATCGACCCTTTTGTCACCATCACGCTCCCCTTCGTCACCTTCATCCCCGTCTCGAACCCCTCAACCTTCACCTCTCCACTCAACGTCACCGTCCCATTCCCCGACACATCCACCCCCATACTCCCACTTCCCTCAATCCTCCCCCCCATTCACCGTCAACATCCCATTCGTCACCTTCGCCCCCGTTTGCACATTTGTCATCTTCACCGTATTCAACATCAATGTCCCACTTGTCACCTCAGCTCCCGTCCCACTTCCCTTAAACGTCATATTCACCACATTAGCAATCCCCCCCTCCATCTTAATCCCTATCCCCCCACTTGCTAAATTAATCGTCGCCCCTACCCCCATCACATTAGCCCTCCCCGACCCCGTCACCTTCATCCCCGTTTGCACATTTGTCATCGTCACCGTATTCACCGTCAACGTCCCACTTGTCACCTCAGCCCCCGTTGCCGTCCTATTTCCCATAAACGCCATATTCATCACAGTAGCATTAGCCCTCCCATCTCCCTCCATCTTAATCCCCGTCCTCCCACTTGTTGTATTCCCTATCGTCGCCCCCCCTGCTACCCCCACCACATTAGCCGTTCCCTTATTCCCCTTAAACACTATCCCCGTCTTGACATTCCTAAAATTCGTACCCACCAACGTCACA
>NZ_JH725084.1:62855-64009 GCF_000278255.1 Bartonella melophagi K-2C | reverse complement strand
ACATAGACCCCATACCCATCACCCCCCTTAAACTCAACCGTCGTCCCCTTATTCATCGTCAACGTCCCTGTCCCCTCAACACTCACCCCTTTCGCCACCTTTGAAATCCTCACATTATCCAACGCCACCGTCATCTCTCCCACCCCCATTGCATAGACCCCCATCCCACTTCCATCTCCCGTAATCGTTGTCCCTGTCAAACTTGCACTTGTCACCCCTCCCCCCACAATCACCCCAACCCCCTCATTGCCCATAAAACTAATCGTCGTCCCCTTCTCTATCGTCAACGTCCCACCCGTCCCCACCATCTCCACCCCCGTCTTGAACCCCCCAATCGTCACCTTCTCCAACGCCACCGTCATCTCCTTCGTCCCCGTCCCCACCGCATCCACCCCCGTGCCCGTCCCACTTCCCCCAATCCTCACATCATTCAACTCAGCTCTTGTCACCCCACTTCCCACCTTAATCCCCGTCCCATCTGGCCTAACCATAATCTTGGTCCCCCCCTTAATCTCCAAACTCCCACTTGTCACCTTCACCCCCATTCCAACCTTTGAAACCGTCACCCCATCCAACGTCACTGTCCCCGAACTTTCCGTCTCCACCCCCACACTTTCCCCACCTCCACTCCTCCACCTTTCCCCTCCCGTAATCGTTGTCCCTGTCAAACTTGCACTTGTCACCCCATCCCCCACATAGACCCCCCATACATCCCCCCCACTTGCTAATTCAATCGTCCCATTGTTTACCTTCAACGTACCACTTCCCTTCATACTTATCCCCCCCACCACCCCTGTCATCTTCATATTATTCACCGTCACCATCCCACTCCCCTTCTCCACCTTCACCCCCGTTATGACCCCTGAAATCCTCACATTATCCAACGTCACTTCACCCCCCGTCGCATAGACCCCAACCCCCTTATTCTGTCCCATAATCTTCGTCCCCGTCAACTCAGCCCTTGTCACCTCACTCCCCACATAGAGCCCATACTTCACAAACTCTTTTATCTCCCCTCCACTCACCGTCAAATTCCCCTTCCCCACCATCTCCACCCCCGTCATGACCCTTGAAACCGTCACCCCCTCCAACCTTACCGTTCCCCCCAGTATATTCACCCCCACACCACTTCCCCCTCCCACAATCTTCGTCCC
>NZ_JH725084.1:60763-62755 GCF_000278255.1 Bartonella melophagi K-2C | reverse complement strand
CCACTTCCCCCTCCCACAATCTTCGTCCCTGTCAAACTTGCACTTGTCACATCTATCCCCACATACACCCCATACTTCGTAAACTCTTTTATCACCCCCCCACTAATCGTCAAATTCCCCGTCCCCATCATCACTACCCCCTCCTCAACCTTTGAAATCTCCACCCCACTCAACGTCACCTTTTTCCCTCTCGCATGTATCCCCTTACCCTTTCCCCCTCCCACAATCTTCGTCCCTGTCAAACTCGCACTCGTCACCCCGTCCCCCACATACACCCCATACTTCGCAAACTCTTTTATCTCCCCTCTTGTCACCGTCATCTCTCCCTTCCCCATCATCACTACCCCCCTCTCAACCTTTGAAACCGTCACCCCATCCAACGTCACTTTACCCCCCATCGCATAGACCCCGTATCCACTTCCTCCCCCCGTAATCGACCCCCTCTCTATCTTCAACGTCCCCTTCTCCATATAGACCCCCCTCCCAACCCCTGAAACCTTCACCATATTCAACGTCACCTGCGCCGTCCCCGACATCTCCACCCCAGTCTTTCCAGCCCCCTTTCCCTTAATCTCTCCCCCCACCACACTAGCAATCCCCCCCTCCACCATAAGCCCCGTCCCACCTGTTTCAACCGTAATCGTCGATTCCCCCATCACCTTCAACTCCCCACTTGTCACCTTAAGCCCCGTTGCAAACCCCATAACCTTCACCCCTCCATTCAACGTCACCGTATTCGAAGTACTCACATCCACCCCCACACTCCCAACACCCCCACTTCCCTGAATCATCCCCCCCACCACACTAGCCCTCCCATTCCCCTCCACCTTAAGCCCCGTCCCACCTGCTTGAACCTCAATCGTAGCCTCCCCATTCACCTTCAATATCCCCTCCCCCGACACCTCCACACCAACCCTCTTTCCCTTAATCATCCCCCCCATCACCTTAAGCCCCTCTAAACTCCCACTTGTCACCTTCACCCCCGTTGCAAACCCCTCAACCTTCACCTTATTTACCTCCAACATCCCCCCCGTCCCCCCCGACATCTCCACCCCCGTTCCAGTTCCCCCCTTTCCCTTAATCTCTCCCCCCATCACATTAGCCCTCCCCGACCCCGTCACCTTCATCCCCATTTTCACATCTGTCATCGTCACCATATTCACCGTCAACGTCCCATTCTTTACCTCAGCCCCCGTTCCCCCACTTCCCTGAATCGTCATACTCATTACATTAGCACTAGCACCCCCCGATCCCTGCATCGTAATCCCCGTCCCCCCATTTTCTAAACTAATCGTCGCCCCTCCCCCCATCACACTAGCACCCCCCTTACTCCCCTTAAACACTATCCCCTTCTGTACCCCCGTAAAACTCGTACCCACCAACGTCACAGTCCCCCCACCCTGCCCCACCTCTATCCCCGTATTATCTCCCCCTCCACTAACCTTCACCCCCCTATTCAACGTCACATCTCCCCCTCCACCCACCTCAATCACAGCACCACCCCCATTCTTCACCCCAATCGATCCTTTAACCACAATAACAGAAGACTTTGGACCCAGCACCACTATCCCCGTTTGCATATTTGTCATCGTCACATTATTCACCGTCAGCTTCCCTCCATTTTCCACCTGAATCGCCGGATGACTATTACTACCATTATCCGTAATCTTCAGCTCACTACTTATCGTAATATTCGTCCCTCTCCCATACACCTTCACAGCAGGCCCATCACTATTCCTATTCGACCCCCCCGTCCCCCACTTCCCACTCATATCTATAGTTCTCTTACCACTCAGCTGTCCACCACTCCCCTTCCCATTACTCCCCCCATCACATTCGATCCGCCCCTTATCATTATCACTACTACTCCCATTACCACTAGAATTAGCAACCCCCTTACAATTCAGTCCAGCATAAACCTTATTTTGATCTGTAAGAAGAGCAAGACTAGCCAGAACAGCTGTCGAGAGAACACACAAACAAACATGATGT
>NZ_JH725084.1:59814-60663 GCF_000278255.1 Bartonella melophagi K-2C | reverse complement strand
CACACACGAACGCTTTGATTACAAAATCAAACACTCCCATAAACGCCATATTCATCACAGTAGCATTAGCCCTCCCATCTCCCTCCATCTTAATCCCCGTCCCCCCACTTGTTAAATTAAATATCGTCGCCCCCCCTGCTCCCCCCATCACACTAGCCGTCCCCGTTCCCGTAAACTTTATCCCCGTCTTGACCTTACTAAAATCCGTACCCATCACCGTCACATTCCCCCCACCCTGCCCCCCCTCTATCCCCGTATTATTTCCCCCTCCACCAACCCTCTTCACCCCCCTATTCAATGTCACATCTCCCCCACCACTCACCTCAATCACAGCACCCCCATTTTTCCTAACTCCAATCGTCCCCCGATTCACAATAACAGAAGACCCTTTATCCTTAACCACTATCCCCTTATACACCTCTGTAGCAGTGACATTATTCACCGTCAGCTTCCCTCCATTTTCCACCTGAATCGCCGGATTACTATTACTCTGACCATTATCCGTAATCTTCAGCTCACTACTTACTATCGTAATATCTGCCCTCCCATGCACCTTCACAGCAGGCTCACCACTATTCGACGTCCCCCTCCCCCACGTCCCACTCATATCTATAGTTCTTATACCACTCAGCTGTCCATCTTTCCCCTTCCCATTACCACTCCCATCACACTCGATCCGCCCCTTATTATTATCACTACTACTCCCATTACCACTAGGATTAGCAACCCCATTACAATTCAGTCCAGCATAAACCTTATTTTGATCTGTAAGAAGAGCAAGACTAGCCAGAACAGCTGTCCCCCTCCACCTTAAGCCCCGTTCCAGTTCCCCCCTTTCCCTTAATCTCT
>NZ_JH725084.1:49467-57453 GCF_000278255.1 Bartonella melophagi K-2C | reverse complement strand
AAGGTCGTCTCTTTCAACCATACCGCTCCCTGGGTCATATACAGCCCTGTACTCTTTTCTTTTCCCTCAATCGTCACCTTTTCTAACAAAACCGTTGTGACTATCACCGGTATACTTCATAGAAACATGAGTTAACAAAGTACGCCCCTGCTTGAGCAGAATACCATGCTCTCCTTTAAACTCCACCGATCCTCCCTCCATGTACACATCCCCTTCTGAGATAATCAAACCCTTTGCCACATTTCTTAAGGTCGTCTCTTTCAACCATACCGCTCCCTGGGTCACACGCAGCCCTGTACTCTTCTCATTTCCTTCAATCCTCACCTTTTCTAACAAAACCGTCCCTCCCCCCACATACACACCATACCCACTTCCCTCTCCCCTAATCACCGTCCCCTTCAAACTCGCACTCATCCCTCTCCCCACCATCACCCCATATCCATTCGTAAACTCAATCCTCGTCCCCTTCTCTATCGTCAAACTCCCCTTCCCCTCAACACTCACCCCGGTCTGCACCTGTGAAATCTCCCCCCCACTAATCGTCAAACTCCCCTTCCCCTCAACACTCACCCCTTTCCCAACCTTTGAAATCCTCACATTATCCAACGCCACCCTCATCTCTCCCACCCCCATCGCATAGACCCCCGTACTCTTCTCATTTCCCCCTCCCACAATCTTCGACCCCGTCAACTCAGCCGTCACCTCTCCCCCCACAATCACCCCAACCCCCTCATCCCCCTTAAAACTAATCGCCGACTCCCCACTAATCGTCAAACTTCCCTTCCCCACCATCGTTATTCCCATTTCAACCCCTTCAACCTTCACTTCATTCATCGTCACCGTTCCCCCCTTCGCAGAGACCCCCGTCTCGAACCCCTCAATCTTCACCCCCTCCAACCTCATCGTCATCTTTTCCGTCCCCACCATCACTACCCCCGTGCCCTTACCACTTCCCCCTCCCACAATTTTCGTCCCCTTCAAACTTGCACTTGTCACCTTTTCCCCCACATACACCCCATACTCACCCTTAAAATCAATCGTCGTCCCTCCCATCACCGTCAACGTCCCCGACCCCATCATCACTACCCCCTTCTCAACCCCTGAAACCGTCACCCCCTCCAACGTCACATTTCCCCCCATCGCATAGACCCCCGTACTCTTCTCATTTCCCCCTCCCACAATCTTCGTCCCCGTCAACTCAGCACTTGTCACATCTATCCCCACATACACCCCATACTCACCCTTAAAATTAATCGCCGACCCCCCATCTACCTTCAACGTCCCCTTCGTCACCTTCATCCCCGTCTCGAACCCCTCAACCTTCACCCCTCCACTCAACGTCACCGTCTCCGAAGTACTCACATCCACCCCTACACTCCCAACACCCCCCTTTCCCTTAATCTCTCCCCCCATCACATTAGCCCTCCCCGTCCCCTCCACCTTAAGCCCCGTCCCACCTGCTTGAACCTCAATCGTAGCCCCCCCATTCACCTTCAATATCCCACTCCCCGACACCTCCACACCAACCCTCTTTCCCTCAATCGTCGATTCCCCCACCACATTAGCCCTCCCCGTCCCCTCCACCTTAAGCCCCGTCCCACCTGCTTGAACCCCAATCGTCGATTCCCCCATCACATTAGCCCTCCCCGACCCCGTCACCTTCATCCCCGTTTGCACATTTGTCATCGTCACCGTATTCACCGTCAACGTCCCACTTGTCACCTCAGCCCCCGTTGCCGTCCTATTTCCCATAAACGCCATATTCATCACAGTAGCATTAGCCCTCCCATCTCCCTCCATCTTAATCCCCGTCCCCCCACTTGTTAAATTAAATATCGTCGCCCCCCCTGCTCCCCCCATCACACTAGCCGTCCCCGTTCCCGTAAACTTTATCCCCGTCTTGACCTTACTAAAATCCGTACCCATCACCGTCACATTCCCCCCACCCTGCCCCACCTCTATCCCCGTATTATTTCCCCCTCCACTAACCGTCTTCACCCCCCTATTCAATGTCACATCTCCCCCACCACTCACCTCAATCACAGCACCCCCATTTTTCCTAACTCCAATCGTCCCCCGATTCACAATAACAGAAGACCCTTTATCCTTAACCACTATCCCCTTATACACCTCTGTAGCAGTGACATTATTCACCGTCAGCTTCCCTCCATTTTCCACCTGAATCGCCGGATTACTATTACTCTGACCATTATCCGTAATCTTCAGCTCACTACTTACTATCGTAATATCTGCCCTCCCATGCACCTTCACAGCAGGCTCACCACTATTCGACGTCCCCCTCCCCCACGTCCCACTCATATCTATAGTTCTTATACCACTCAGCTGTCCATCTTTCCCCTTCCCATTACCACTCCCATCACACTCGATCCGCCCCTTATTATTATCACTACTACTCCCATTACCACTAGGATTAGCAACCCCCTTACAATTCAGTCCAGCATAAACCTTATTTTGATCTGTAAGAAGAGCAAGACTAGCCAGAACAGCTGTCGAGAGAACACACAAACAAACATGATGTGTTAACACACGACGCATAACCATAACCGATCCTTTAACCACCGTAACAGAAGACCCACCCCCCCTCACCACTATCCCCGTTTGCATATTTGTCATCGTCACATTATTCACCGTCAGCTTCCCTCCATTTTCCACCTGAATCGCCGGATGACTATTACTACCACTATCCGTAATCTTCAGCTCACTACTTATCGTAATATTCGTCCCTCTCCCATACACCTTCACAGCAGGCCCATCACTATTCCTATTCGACCCCCCCGTCCCCCACTTCCCACTCATATCTATAGTTCTCTTACCACTCAGCTGTCCACCACTCCCCTTCCCATTACTCCCCCCATCACATTCGATCCGCCCCTTATCATTATCACTACTACTCCCATTACCACTAGAATTAGCAACCCCCTTACAATTCAGTCCAGCATAAACCTTATTTTGATCTGTAAGAAGAGCAAGACTAGCCAGAACAGCTGTCGAGAGAACACACAAACAAACATGATGTCTTAACACACGACGCATAACCATAACCCATACACTCTCTTTAAATAACCCTGACAAAAAGAGACAAAATGTTCTTAAATAAAAGAATAAAAAAATGATAACACACACGAACGCTTTGATTACAAAATCAAACACCCACCATAAAGCCTTCGACAAAAAAACATCAAAACAAAACTAGACGCTCTCTAAACAAAACCATAAACACATATCGGAAAACAAACAAACCTAAGCCATAACAGCTCACTAAACTCAGTAAAAATACTGTCACTATCATACACTGGAGGGGAAGCATAAGTCAGTTATACGCACGCATCTATAAAGCTTCATAATGACTTTCATACTGTCTTAACCTACATCAACTTTCATTCTTCAAACGTTGTAAACAGACCTTCGACTGTGCTGAAATTACTCAACCACACATACACTCTGCAAAAGCTTGACGTATTTTTCCTTCTCCTACGCTTCTTCATAGTTCCATGCTTCTTCATAGATATAAACTATAAGCTTCGTTGATCAGTGGATACTGGTGTAAAACTTAGCCAATAAACCTTATATGCTTTGTAAAAACTTCTACTTCAATTAAAACTGTTTTAAGGCTATGGCCTATTCTTCTATTATTGGCATACAAAAAAACACCGGCTACAATACTATGCTCTCTATCAAAATAATTACAAATTATCACCTTAACCGATATCACAAACGTAATGGCATAAAGTCTTCCACAAATTTCCAAATTTCTTAAAAACTCATGGATCTTCAATATCTTGTATATTTCCCTGCAACGTTGATACTTTAATGAAAAACTGCTAAATTCTGACTATTAATATATTATACAATGAATGGAGGAACAATATTTTTACCATTAGCTTATTACTTGAAAGAAAATAAAGCTTTTGATCTCTTAGCCTCTACTCAAAAAATCATTTACACACCCATTATATTTATGGCAAGCATTGGGAAATACTCTTTCTGGGTTATTTTCACTCTGCATTCAAATTCCATCAACACCATTTGATGCAAATATCTATCATTCCGAAAAATAAAATACCAACTAACTCCGTGGATTCTGTTAAACGAGAAAGCAACCTATGTAGGAGAAATGAAGTTGTAAGAAAATATAGTTACTTACACAAATTGACGGTAATGTGAGTGGACAATCCCTTTCCCCCAACAAGCCAACCTAACAACTTTAAAACTATATCCCCATTTTTCGCCAGCTTGTTTTACAAACGGTTTGTAAGAATTTGTAAGAATGAGTGATCTTCCTTCTTTTTCGTGCTTGTGCCCCCTCTCCTACTGCGAAACCATAGAAGAAGAAACGGAACGTTTCATTCTGTTTTTTTAATTGCTCAGAGAGCAACCATCATAAGTTTTTTTGGAAAATTAAATAAAGCTATTTGGTTTTTTGAATTAATTTTGCAATATTTTTTTGATGTAAAAATGTAAATTTCTGGAATATCAATAATAAGACGTTTTATACTTTCATTTGCTTACAAATTTACTTTGTGCTAACCTTAATTGATCATCATATTGGCAGATATAGTGGCCAAGTTAATATCACGATAATACCTTGATCAAAATCGAGTAAGCAATTTGCCTTTCTTGTACATATGAATTAAAATCTTTTAAAAATAACTCCATCATACTGGATGCATTTTGCAATTTACTTATTTAATAATGAATTTATGATATCTGATACATTTTCTCTCGCTCTTTTACCTTTAGGTGCTCATGAATATCACGGAAATCACCTTCCCTTTGAAACTGATTGGATCATTGCTGAAGCTTTTGCAAAAGCACTCATTTTACAAATAAAAGGGCACTTTCACATTAAACTATTACCAGTAGAAAAGATTGGTTATTCTATAGAACATATGGATGTTCCTGGCACACAAACACTCACCTTTTCTGATGCTATAGAACGCTGGATTAATATTGGTGAGAAATGCTACCATAAAGGTATCAAGCGTGTTCTTTTTCTAAATGCTCACGGAGGCAATTCACCTTTAATAAGTATCGTCACTACTGAACTACGAAAACGATTTTCAATGCTCGCAGTAGCAACAAGTTGGAATCGTTTTGATTTACCAGAAGGCTTAATAGAGCCATCTGAGCGTCACCTTGATATCCATGGAGGATTTATTGAAACTTCCTTAATGCTCTATTTAGCCCCAGAAAAAGTACAGATGGAACAGGCAGAAAATTTTTATAACAAACAAGCTGATATGATTGCTAATTATCAGTATTTGCGTGCCTATGGACCTCATGCCTTTGGGTGGACAATGCGTGATCTTAACCCACGAGGAGCAGCAGGAGATGCAAGTAAAGCAACACCCAAAGCAGGTGAAGCAATTTTTTCTCATGTTCTTTGTGGACTTCGTGGTTTACTTGATGATATCAATCAATTTAAAATAAGTACATTACAATAATTAGGTATAGAAAAACACAAAATATATCATAAGGTAGAGTATTCTCTGGTGTTTTTGTAATTGCTAGAATAATGCATCAGTGTTTCTATGCAGTAGCTATTTTATTACTTTTGCTGTTTTATCTTACTAAAACATTAAAATAGATACCCTATAAAAAGTCATCAAAACAACATTGGAAGTTCTAATATTGTACACCCATAATACTTTACCATAAAACATATATGGCACCCGTAGTTTTCTAATAAAACACCCCTTATATTATTGGAACTATTTTTAAAACAAGCTCCTCCCCCCATAGCCCCCCGTACTTCCCTTTCCCTGAATCGTCATACTCATTACAGTAGCACTAGCACCCCCCGATCCCTGCATCGTAATCCCCGTCCCCCCACTTGTTAAATTAATCGTCGCCCCCTCTGCTCCCCCACTTACATTAGCCTTCTCCGTCCCCTTAAACACTATCCCCTTCTGTACCCCCGTAAAACTCGTACCCATCACCGTCACATTCCCCCCATTATTAATCAATATCACCTCTTTACTCGCACTAACCGTCCCCACCGTCACCCCCCTATTCAACGTCACATCTCCCCCTCCACTCACCTCAATCACAGCACCTCCATCTGTCCTAACCCCAATCGATCCTTTAACCACAATAACAGAAGACCCACTACCCTTAACCTCTATCCCCTTATACACCCCTGTAGCATTGACATTATTCACCGTCAGCCCCCCTCTATCATACACCATAATCGCCGGATAAGTATTACTCTTACTACTATCCGTAATCTTCAGCTCACTACTTATCGTAATATTCGTCCCTCTCCCATGCACCTTCACAGCAGGCCCATCACTATTCGACGTCCCCCTCGTCCACGTCCCACTCATATCTATAGTTCTCTTACCACTCAGCTGTCCACCACTCCCCTTCCCATTACTCCTCCCATCACACTCGATCCGCCCACTATTATTATCACTCCTAATCCCATCACCACTAGAATTAGCAACCCCATTACAATTCAGCCCAGCATAAACCTTATTTTGATCTGTAAGAAGAACAAGACCAGCCAGAACAGCTGTCGAGAGAACACACAAACAAACATGATGTTTTAACACACGACGCATAACCATAACCCACACATTCTCTTTAAATCACCCTGACAAAAAGAGACAAAATGTCCTTAAACAAATGAATAACAAAATGAAAACAAACACAAACGCCTTGATAACAAAATCAAACACCCACCATAAAGCATTCGACTTTAAAAAAACATCAAACCTAAACTAGACGCTCTCTAAACAAAACCATAAACACCCCTTGCTTTAGCCTGTCCGTCCATTTTAATGCCCAGCCCCTTAATATCTGCAGTGTTTAAAACCCTCTTACCCTGTGCGTCTACAACCCTATCTGCCTCAACCTTCAAGAAAGTAGCATCGGAATCACCCCCCATATACTTCATAGAAACATGAGTTAACAAAGCCTGTCCCCCTGAAACACTGATACCATGCTCTCTTGCAAACTCTATCAACCCTCCCTCCATGTACACACCCCCTTTTGAGATAGTCAAACCCTTTGCCACATTTCTCAAGGTAGTCTCTTTCAACCATACCGCTCCCTGTGCCATATACAGCCCTGTACTCTTTTCTTTTCCCTCAATCGTCACCTTTTCTAACAAAACCGTCCCTCCCCCCACATACACCCCATACCCACTTCCCTCTCCCGTAATCTTCGTCCCCTTCAAACTCGCCCTCATCCCTCTCCCCACCATTACTCCATATCCATTCGTAAACTCAATCTTCGTCCCCTCATCTATCGTCAAACTCCCCTTTCCTTCAACACTCACCCCGGTCTGCAGCTGTGAAATCACCCCCCCACTAATCGTCAAATTCCCCGTCCCCATCATAGCTACCCCCGTTGTAACCTTTGAAATCTCCACCTTATTCAACGTCAAACTCTTACCTCCCATCATCACTACCCCCATTTTAACCTCTGAAATCTTCACTTCCTCCAACCTCACCGTCCCCTCACCCCCCCACACCTCTACCCCCATCCCACTTCCATCTCCCTTAATCGTCACATCATTCAAACTTGCCCTCGTCACCTCACTCCCCACATAGACCCCATACCCATGTGCCCCCATAAAACTAATCGTCGTCCCCTTATTCATCGTCAATGTCCCCCCCATCGCATACACTCCCTCCTCAACCTTTGAAATCCCCACATCACCCAACGTCACATTTCCCCCCCCACACATAGACCCCCTTACCCTTTCCATCTCCCTTAATCGTCACATCATTCAAACTCGCACTCGTCACCTCACTCCCCATATAGACCCCATGTGCCCCCTTAAAATCAATCGTCGAGTTCCCACTAATCGTCAAACTCTTACCCTTCCCCATCACTACCCCCATTGCCACCTTTGAAATCCTCACATCCTCCAACGCCACCGTCATCTCTCCCACCCCCATTGCATAGACCCCCATACTCCCAACATACCCACTTTCCTCTCCCTTAATCGTCACATCC
>NZ_JH725084.1:29267-45897 GCF_000278255.1 Bartonella melophagi K-2C | reverse complement strand
CACATTTGTCATCGTCACCGTATTCACCGTCAACGTCCCACTTGTCACCTCAGCCCCCGTTGCCGTCCTATTTCCCATAAACGCCATATTCATCACAGTAGCATTAGCCCTCCCATCTCCCTCCATCTTAATCCCCGTCCCCCCACTTGCTAAATTAATCGTCGCCCCTACCCCCACCACATTAGCCGTCCCCGTTCCCTTAAACACTATCCCCGTCTTGACCTTACTAAAATTCGTACCCACCAACGTCACTGTCCCTCCTGTACCATTCACCTCTATCCCCGTATTATCTCCCCCTCCACTAACCTTCACCCCCCTATTCAACGTCACATCTCCCCCATCCCTCACCTCAATCACAGCACCTCCCCCATTCCTAACCTCAATCGATCCTTTAACCACCGTAACAGAAGACCCACCCCCACTCACCTCTATCCCCTTGTGCACATCTGTCATCGTCACATTATTCACCGTCAGCACCCCTCCATTTTCCACCTGAATCGCCGGATTATTATTACTACCACTATCCGTAATCTTCAGCTCACTACTTATCGTAATATTCGTCCCTCTCCCATGCACCTTCACAGCAGGATGACCACTATTCGACGTCCCCTTCCCCCCCGTCTCACTCATATCTATAGTTCTCTTACCACTCAGCTGCCCCTTCCCATCACCCCTCCCATTACTCTTCCCATCACATTCGATCCGCCCCTTATTATTATCACTACTACTCCCATTACCACTAGGATTAGCAACCCCCTTACAATTCAGTCCAGCATAAACCTTATTTTGATCTGTAAGAAGAGCAAGACTAGCCAGAACAGCTGTCGAGAGAACACACAAACAAACATGATGTCTTAACACACGACGCATAACCATAACCCATACACTCTCTTTAAATAACCCTGACAAAAAGAGACAAAATGTTCTTAAATAAAAGAATAAAAAAATGATAACACACACGAACGCTTTGATTACAAAATCAAACACCCACCATAAAGCCTTCGACAAAAAAAACATCAAAACAAAACTAGACGCTCTCTAAACAAAACCATAAACACATATCGGAAAACAAACAAACCTAAGCCATAACAGCTCACTAAACTCAGTAAAAATACTGTCACTATCATACACTGGAGGGGAAGCATAAGTCAGTTATACGCACGCATCTATAAAGCTTCATAATGACTTTCATACTGTCTTAACCTACATCAACTTTCATTCTTCAAACGTTGTAAACAGACCTTCGACTGTGCTGAAATTACTCAACCACACATACACTCTGCAAAAGCTTGACGTATTTTTCCTTCTCCTATACTTCTTCATAGTTCCATGCTTCTTCATAGATATAAACTATAAGCTTCGTTGATCAGTGGATACTGGTGTAGAACTTAGCCAATAAGTTTTAAAAGCGGATATGTTCAAATATAAATGGGTAAGTTTTATTAAAAACAAACAATCAAAGATTGATGAAAATTTCCCAATACATTGTTGCTAAAACATGATGTTAAAATTTTCAAAAACCCGTTTCTATTCGATTATAAACCAATTGTGTGAACGCATAAATCTGCCCTCCGACAAATGGAGCTGTTAACGCTAAAAAATGTCAGAATCATTTCCTGCACTTGTGTTAACGCCTGAAATAACGCAATAAAAATCCCTATAGACATAGCAGCAAGGAGTGCTGGAGTACTAGCAATTAAAATGGTCCATATAGCAGCCGTTACCATATCAATAGCATCAGCTTCATTCATACTTCAACCTTAACCTCAATAGGTTTACTACTCATTACTGTAATACCAGGACCGATAAGTACTTTTTCATTATTATCTAATGTTGCAAACATACCATCACTATAGATATGAATGGATTCAACATATCCCTCTACTCCATTAATGGAACCACTTGAAAGTATCTGATCAAGTTTATCATTTGTCTTTATAGTTTGTTTAACAACTGAAAAGCTTGCTAATTGCGCTACAAATTCTGTTGAATTCATAGGATTGGTTGGATCTTGATTGTTCATCTGTGCCACCAACAATTTTACAAATGTATCGAAATTTGTGTCTTTCTTAGCTTCAATAACATTTTGTCTTCTACTATCTCTGCGCAGAAAACTTTCAAGACTACCACTACCAACCGCACCTAACGCCATATCACACTTCATTAACCTGTCTAATTTCTCTTGCGTTTGCATTTGTTAAAAGTATTTTTCCCATAATTTGCGCTTCTCTTGGGAATAAACCACGAATAACTTTCAACACTTCAAAAATTTTATTTTGCTCGGTTAAATAGATACACTCTTTCAACCCTTCCAAAAGATCACTATCCGTAAAAGTTTGAAATAATTTTTTAACAATCCAACAAAAACTGCCAATGCCTGTTCAGCTTCTCCTGGGTTAATCAACATAAGTTGAGCAGAAAAATAAAGTTGTTTAAGTGGCGTATCAGTATCTTCCACTTGTAAAACATGCCCCCTCTAAAAGAAAAGTCACATCATTGAGCAATTCAAAAGTCACTTTACGATCTACACGTAAAATTGCACCATTAATAAAAATTTTTTCATTCGGCTTTAATGTTAAATACATTGGTTGCCTTCTCATTCACACATTTCCGGATTAGCGGAAAGACCATCGCGGATAGATTCTGAAATCTCAACGAGAACATCAAAATCAGCAACTTCCCCTTCATCTAGTTTCTGAATTTCCTTTAAAATAAAAAAAACAATAGAGATAAGAGATGCCTTCAATTCTGGTGGCAAAGCATTTTCTGCCTGTCCGAGATCTTCAATAAGAATGATCCAAAGCTTCCGAGCAAATTGAACTGCTTCATTAGCCTCATGTGAACCAGGGCCTTTTGCCTTTGCGTCCAAAAGAAGTTTAATGCAACGATCAAATAAAGACTCGTTCACGCTCACGCGCGCTCATTGCATTATCTTCCAAGACATCTTCATATCGCATTTGGTATATCAAATAACTGCACCTCTTATCTTAAATAATTAACAAGACTTAACTGGCTTATCCGCCCTGTTAAAGTATAAGAAAGATTTAACATCGCTTCTAACGCTTGAACTTTCTGAACAGCCCCTGTTGAATCAACACCAATTAAATCAATCTTTGCTTTCATGAGAAGATCTGTCTGAATCTCAATTCGTTGTGTAACCGTTTTTACTCTCACTTCAGCACTCCCGATTCTGGAAGCTATAGCAATAATTTCACTCGTAGAACTACTTGTAGATGTTTGATCATTAGAAGTCCGCACCTTTGAATATAGACTTTCTTGTTTTGACAAACCAATATCGCCAAACTCTGCCACCAAAACCATATTTTTCATGGCATTGCGAAATCCTTTTTCATTAACACTCGCTGCAATATTGACTATCTCACCATTTGACAAAATACGCTTTTCAATAGAGCCATCCTGAGCATTTGAAAAAACTTTGGTGAAATTCTCTTCATCAAACAAGTTACTAAATGGCCCATCAATAAATTCTTCCATCTCTTCACTGGTAAGATCTTCCGGTTTTCTACCATCTAGAAATTTATCAAATGTATCTTTTACGACTTTACTAGGCCCCGTTTTACCACCAACTGTATAAAAGTTTAACGGCTGTTCACTAGTATTAATCCCACCAAATACATATTCACCATTATAATTGGTATTTAAAGCAGAAATAAATGCACTCAAAGAATCCTGTGCAACTGCTTGTATCACAGACGGCGTTGTATTTCCCGGATCGCCCATAAGCATATTGTTAAAAAGAGTCAATGCTCCTGGTGCAGCTGCTGCATCACCTGATGAAATCAAACTATGTATTGCAGCTTGCATAGAGGACATTCTTAACATCGCCAATTTATTGGTATTACTAAAACCTTCAACATAACTCATCTGACTTTCAATATTTACCAAGCGTCCTGTTCCGCGCCCTAATGTAAGACCTGGATCATACAGTTTTCCAGTAGTCGCTTCATAACTTGCTTGCATTAATTCAGACTGCCCATTAGTAATTACATTACGCCGAGCATTACTTAAAACATATATCGTCTAACATTTTGCCAACTGTACTGATAATACGCGTGGTGGCTGCATATGTCTGTTCTAATTGTAACATTAACACCATTTCATCATCTGTATTTACGCCCGTTCCGTTGGATAATGCTTCAGATGCATGTAAAAACATTATACTGTGATATTTTGCGTCTTTATCCGCATCTGAGCGTAACCCTTCAAACCAACCGATTGAATTTCTACTAAAATCCATAATAGATTGTTCGGGAGACAAACCTGTATCTGCTCCAAATAACCGTTTTTGGTCAAAAGCATCCACTAACGATTGAAGATCCTCACCAAAATGTCCTGGTCCACCGCCTTCTGTATTACTATCAAATACAGAATTAAGCCGTATTCTCCCTGACAACCCCTCAATAGGACCAATGACCCTATCTGGCTGATCACCATCTAAAAACAAGGAAGGAGGACCTGGAAACATTTGCATTAAAGCATTTGCCATTTCATCTAACTGTTTTTGATACTGTGGTGCTATTTCATCACGTATCCTCAACAATCTACCAAGATTGCCACCACTATTGGGGTCAACAAAAAATGGGTGGCCTAACGGCACGCCATCAACAAAGACTTGCTTTCCCGCAACAGCAGCTGGCAAAGAGCCGCTCGATTGAAATGTTACCTCCCGTGGGGTCTTATCATACAAAGTACTGCCATCTATACCATAAATGGTCATACTCCCATCAGAATGATACCTTGTATTGATGTCAATTTCTTGAGATAAAGTTTTTAAAACTGTATCTCTCTGGTCCATATAGATGCTATCACCCCGCTTCGCATTCATTTTTCGAAACACATATTGATCAAGCTCATGAAACTGTCGCAATAAATCATTAATATGATCAACAGAGTCCTGAATATCGCTATCTGCATCATTGCGTAGCCTTTCGATCTCGCGATTGCCTTCATTTAAACTGTAAACCAAATCACGCGCACGATCAACGGCCGCATCTCCTGCAGAACGCTGTTGCGGATTATTCGCATAAGTTTGTAGTGCTTTTTGAAAAGCGCTAAGCAATTGTGAAGGCTCACGTGAAAACTCATCCACCCCATAAATGTTAGACAAACGATTAAGCCCATTAGCGACACTGCCAGTAACAGCAGCTTGACTCGATTTGACCAAATAATTATTCAACAAATGAACATCACCGTCACGACGAACCATAAGATGAATAGCACCTCTTGGCCCTGATTCTATATATGAAGTTCGTTGGACATAATTTGGGTCTTGAGCGCCAACTACATTTTGCAAAACAATACCCAATTGACCTGTAGTCGTCTTGAGAGAGTTTCGTGCTGTGTTAATTGTTGAATTAAACGCCATAATTTGAAATCTTTGTAAATTTTACCTAAATTATCGTTTCAAATTAACAATAACATCCATTAATTCAGAACCCGTTTGAAAAACTTTGGAATTAGCCGTATAATTACGTTGAGCCTCAATCATGTCTGTTAATTCATCACTCATCTCAACGTTTGAATCTTCAAGATAGCCTGAATACAACGAACCAAATACACCATCCCCAGGACGTCCCATCATTTGACTTCCTGTACGACTATTAATCCCCAAAATAGAGCCACTTAAAACAGTCAAACTTTCTGGCGACGTCACAGTGGTCATACCTACGTATCCCACAATACGCATTTGATGATTAGTATACCTTATCTCAATTTCACCATTGCGACCAAAGGTAAAACCATCAAAAGCACCAGATTCCATACCATCTGCTTCAATTTCAAAGGCAGATAAATTACCAACTTGTGTAACCAAGGAATCTTTTCCTACCCCACCCATGTTCACATTGACTTCAAAAGTACCATCTTCCCCATCATTTTCTGGCAGTGTTAATTTAAAATCGTCTACAGAATCTTTAAGATTGCCATCTTTATCAAAAACCAAATTCGTAGTACCAACCTTTTCCTCTCCAACATAAGCATCAACTGTTTACTTACTTATCATCAGTTTTACGCATATAGAATTCAACCTGAACCATCTTACCCTGACTATCATAAGTGGTTATCGATTTTTATGATTATAACTTCCAGGGTCATTGGGATCAATATTCCCTCCAGGTGGATCCAAAACCAGCGCGCTAGCATCAAAATTCACTTTAAAATCAATTTTTGTCGTAATCTCAGAACCAAATAAATCAGTCAGACCACCTTTAATTTAAACTCTTTGTCCATCCTCATTTAAAAGATAATAACCAGCTACGTTACGAACATATCCATCCTTATCACGAGTAAAAGAACCTGCACACGTTAAATATTCTACTCCGTTTTCATCTGCAACACGAAAAAAACCATTACCATCAATCATCACATCACCCATCCGACCTGTGGCACGCGCCGGACCACTATATGGAAATGTTATGACCAACATAGCTTTTTACCCCACCAGGAACATAAGCATAATCTCCAGAAGGTCCTACATAATTAGAAAATTGGACATCTGTACGTCTATATCCAATTGTACTAGCATTGGCGACATTTTCTGCCACACAGAAAGGCGTGTTCCTTGAGCGTTCATACCTGAAACACCCGTACACATCATTTCATAAATACTCATATTATCTCCTGTTAATGTTAGCCTATTACGTTATCATAAGCAGACTTTCTTGCACGAAATTTTTGCTTAACATCTCCACCAAAATAAAATGATTTTAAAAAAGATACATTTTACAAATAGTTTTATTTTTGGTGTAAGGGAGAGTGAAATTATGAGCGCTAACTACAGTGTATTTTAAGAAAAAGGCAGAAAAATAGAAAAAAGTAGACGTTTTTAAAAACATTAATTTTTAACTATTAAACTGTAACCAAGAAAGCGTTTTGAGTTAATAACGTCATAACCGATTTTTAATTTGAGCTTTTTGCGGAGCTTACTAATATGGCTTTCAACGACGTTTTCTTCGATAACATCGTCAAAGATGCCATAGATAGCTTTAAAAATTTGTGTTTTGTTAACGCGTTTACCGTAGTTTGTTGCAAGGTATTCAAGAATACGTCTTTCGCGGCGTGGAAGAGGAAAATCTGTGCCATTGATGCGTGGATCGCGTCCATCATTAAAGATGCTAATAGGGCCAATTTCTATTGCAGCGTTGGTGCTACGAATACCACCCTCGATGCGTCGGTGAATGGCAGCAATACGTGCGAGAATCTCGCGTACATGTATTGGTTTGCGCAAAACATCATCAATGCCAGCTTGAAAAAGTTCTATTGTATGATCGAGAACTTTCATTTCTGTCATAGCTAAAATAGGTGCAGAGCTGTATGTGCGGATTTCCTGTGGAAGTTTAATTTGATTTTCGCATTTTCCTAAAAGAATTGCTTGAATCGAATTTACTTCATGTTCAGGAGCTGTTGAAATCCATTCACTAAAATCTGAAGGAAGGAGACCTGTTGTAGCCACTCCTTCTCGAGCGAACAGCGTAGAATAGCCATCTGTTACTAACTTACGGTCATCTACTATAACTATCATACGCTTCTCACTCAAATAATTTAATTTAACTTAAAATCTATTTTTGGAAAGATCTAAATCTTAACAAAAAGTATAATTTAATCTTTTAAAACACAAGTTATTTTTCTAATTTATCTTATATAAATCAATGATTTGCTATTTATAGTTGTATTATTAATTTGGTTATACAACTTATATTTGTTTAATGCATATAAAATTGTTCAAAATGAAACAATATACCATTTTTCTTCAAAAAATGATTCAAGGTGTGTTTTTACAAAATGCTCGAGAATTAGGAGTCTATTGACCAAAACCATTTACAATCATATTACGCATAACGCGACATATATAACCTCTTTGAGCTGGGTCATTATTGGGACCAGCGTAATAACGCACAACTGCCATAGTCCAGTTACTTTCTTTTTGACGTAAACTTCGTAAAAAGCGTGCTGCGTAATCCACATTAACGTGAAGTTGTAGCATCTCTATCACAGAAGAAAAATGCTTACGATGATGAAAATAGTTGATTTGCATACAACCCACATCGATTAATTTAGCACCACGCTGTTAAGCAGTTTTAAAAATACATAAAGCTTCTACTTGCGTTTTAACAAAAACAGCTTTCCCATCAATATTTAATGCATAAGGTTGAAGTGATTCTTTATGACCTGTTTCTGTTAAACCAATCGCATAAAGAATACCCATTTGAATCTCTGCAATCTTTTGATCTTGCACATTACCTTTCATAGAAGCAAGAACCTTTTCATCCGACAGCTTCGTGCTTCGGCTAACCAGCGCTTAAACGCCTCACGCAGCTGATTGCCTTTGCCTTCTTTTGGTTGAACCAAAGCCTTATTAACTTTAGACATTGAAGACACTGATGTAGAAAGAATATCACACAATTCATTAGTATTTATCATCATATCTATGTTCCCAATAATTTATCGACTTCGTTTATTTTTTCTTGTGCTTGCTCGATAAGCTGATTTATTCCTGTTGATGTAGAAGATGGAGCATTTTGTTGCTGAACAGCTTTTTTTGACATTGTATCTAACTCTTTTTGATTTTGTGGTTGTGTAGAATCTTGTATCTTAACTTCTTTTTGACCATCCACTAAAGAAGAAGTAACTTTTTGTGCCACAGCCTGCGCAGCAATAAATAATAAGCGATCTTTTTTTGATAAATCTTTGCATGAAATATTCTGTAATAATTGTTCCGCTTCATGTGCTGTTACAGAACTAGCTAAACTAGCAGCATAATAAAGGCGGGCCGGATTGCGCACTAATAAAGCCAAAAGATCCGTCTTACCGAGAATTGTCGCAACCTTAATCTCACGACGAATTGCACTTTCTTCAAATAAAGTCCCCGGAGAAAAAAGCCTTCTTGATCCAATTGCTTCATAGCCAAAACAGGATTTTATAATCGTATTACCAACCGTAGAAAGAACTATAGAAAAGAACAAAGCAGGTGGAATAGATTGAATATCTTCATCAGTTAACTTTGCAAAAGTGTAAAAAAACTTCTTGTTTATGAGACAAATAAGCCAAAACGCCAGTCATTATATTTTCTGCGATCATCCCTTGCCCATAACTTTTTTAAATTACGCGCACAACCGAAGGATTGCCATCATTAAAAAGGTAAATCAATAATGCATAAAGATTTTGCTCATCTTTCCAAACATTAGGATTAAAGCTTAAAAATTTTTCACCAATAAAGGCAGCAAGTACTTGCGCAATATCTTTAGAAATCCCTTGACGCAAATCAGCAAACCCTTCCATTAATTGGCTGTATATCTGAGCACCCAGGATTTCAATCGCACCCTGCTTGGCTGCTTCAATAGCTTTAGCACGCTCTTCTTCCATTTGCTGCTTTTCAGCCGCAAATTGTTTTTGCAACTTTTCTATCGTTTTTTGTTCAACCTGATAAAAGTCTTTTGTTCGACAACTTCAAAAGCAGTAGTATTATCAAAAGCAGTATGGAGAGGCAACATTTCTCTTATATCTTCTTCTAAAAAATCAGTATCGGATAACAAAAATTCTTCATATTTTTCATTATCACACACTTATTCATTTTCATCCCTAAAAAGTAAAACCTCTGTATCTTCATTGACAAGTGAAAAATCACTCAGAAAAGAAGCAAGTGATACACTTGCTTCTTTTTCAAATCCCTCACCTACCTTTTTCATTCCATTGATCACTTCCATTCAACATCTCACTTAGCAAATCTATGCAGGCTGTACAGTTGCATTGGTATCATTAACCCATTCGCGTAAAACCTCAGAAAAGCGTTGTTCATCTATTTTTATCATTTTCTCAAGACGATTTTGGAGTGCTACACGCATATGACTGCGCAAGTCACTAAGTGTATCATCTTTTTCTCCTGTAATCCCACCAAATTCTCTATTAGTGTTTAGATTAATTTTCCAAAGCAGGCACATCTTTAGGACTTGCCAAAGCACTTTACCCCTAATTTCTGAAGAGCACGCCCGGAAGAAGAAAGAAAAGCCAAAAGTTTATCAAGCATATAGTTGCACCATTTTTGTTGAAAAAACCCATTTCGAGCCAAATAAAGACAACTTTTCTATAACTGCTTATCTACTCTTTTTCTCTAAAGTCATAAAAAATAAAACTTGCGCGAAAATGACTTTTACCTTCAACAAAAAAATCTCACAATACCTATTGACTATTACTTTTAAGCATTATGTTTATAGTAATACTGTATTCTAATAAAAGAAAGAATTTAAAAATTAATTTTTAAACTATATCTATTCTTACAACATAATTACATATAAATACAATATGTTGTTTTATAAATAAACAATATGTATTTTATTATGATTTATTTTTAAATATGCAAAAATATTTTTTTCTACAGATAAATTATAATGAAATATTTATTGCTCTAAATAATCCATTTGTGTCCTTATTATAAGCGGGGAGGGATCAATATGGGATTTATAAATAAGGAAAGTATCATGCATAAAAAGTCCCTTTTATTATCCACAGCAACTGCAGCTATCGTATTGTTTAGCCCCCATCTTAATGTACATGCGGAAGCTCTTAGCGTTACTGGTGAGCAAGATCCAAAGGTAGTTTCTGGTAAACCTTATCAAGCTGAAGATGAGAAAGGAAGCGCTATTAGTGCGACAGCGGGTGGTAAAATCGACGGTACAAAATTAACGTTAACTGGTAAAGGCAGTAAGGGAACTGGTGCAAGTGCTAGTGGTTCTGGAAGTATGATTGACTTGAAAGATACAATAATTAATCAAGTTGCGACTGGTCTTAAAACAGAAGATCGTGGTGAAGTCACAATGACTGGCGGCATTATTGAAGCGACTGGTGTGGCGGTATCGGCTGAAACCAATGGTGTTGTCATACTAAACGATGTGCTCATCACATCTGAGAAACAAGGACTAACTGCAACGGGTGGAGCGCACATTACAGTGAATGGTAGTTCTATTAATGCGGGTAAAATTGATGAATCTCTTGATTTAAGAAATGATAAAACCATTATAGCAGTAGAGGCTGCAGGCGAAAGTGTTATCACTATCACTTTAAACGATGAGGACAAAATCCTATCTGATGGTACTGGGCTGTCTGCAAAGGATGAAAAGACAATAATTACAATAACTGGTGGTACTATTAATGCAGCTGAAATGGCAGTAGCGGCTGAAAACAAGGGTGCCGTCATCTTAAATCAGGTAGCAGTCGAATCTGAGGATCGTGGACTGTTTGTGCGTAAAGAAGCGCAAATCACAATGAATGGTGGTTCTATTGATGCAGATGTAGCAGTAAAAGCTCAATATAACGGCACTATTACCTTAAACAATGCTGTAACAATCAAATCTCAAAATAAAGGACTATCTGCAGACAAAGAAGCGCAAATTACAATGAATGGTGGCTCTATTGATGCAGGTAAAACAGCAGTAGAGGCTGTAGATAAAAGTATTATAAAGTTAAACAATGGTGTAAAAATCACATCTAAAGAGCAAGGGTTGTTCGCAGAAGGTGAAGAATCGAAAATTACAATGGTGGGAGGAAAAGTTAGTGGAAAACATGCAGTTTATGTAAAAGATGGAGGGCAGATTGCTCTTGCAAATGTCACAGTTATATCCAAGCAAGGTGATGGATTGCTTGCAGAAGGTAAAAATACGAAAATCACAATGACGGGGGGACAAGTTACTGCAATAGCGGGGGACGATTTTAATGCGGTGGATGGTGTTGCATTCCATGTAAGAGAAGGGGGGCATATTGATGCCATCAATGTTTTGGCGGTAGCGGATAAGGTTGGCTTAGAGTTATTCAACGAAAATAATAAAGTCAATTTCACTAATACAAAAATTATCGTTAAAGATGGTGTCGGTATTCATCTCACTAAAATTCCCGATGATAGTGAAACGGATCTTTCCCAAATTTTAAAAGAAGAAGGGCAACTTTCTGGAGTGTCTGGAGAACAACCTAAGACTTTTGATAATACTATCACACTTAAAAAATCGGAAATTCGTGCTGATATATTGCTAAACACTACAAGTGAGGCTAATGCTATTTTAACCTCAGACCATTCTATCTTAGAAGGTGGAACAAGGGTTGGTGACCAAGATAACATAATCTTTAATCTCAATAATGGCTCTAAATGGATTTTAAAGACAAGTAAAAAAGAAGCAGATGAGGATGGATTGCTTGATATTTCTAAAAGATCGCGTTCTGATATTTCCATGCTTAATCTTAATGACAGTTCTGTTATTTTTGATGGACCGACAGAAGGTCATTATCAAACATTGCAGGTAGGGTCAGATGTACCTGAAACTGAAGCAGTTTATAATGCGAAAGGTAACACTAAACTCTACTTAAATGCTGAATGGAGTGATGGTAAGAAAATAGAAAAGCAAAAAGCTGATCATCTTCTCATTAAGGGTGGCGTATCAGGGGCAACAACAGTGTATGTTAACACTAAAGGAAGTGCTGCAGAAGAAAACGTTTCTCTCCCTTGGAATGAGCGTGGAATTTCTCTGATCCAAGTCTCTGGAAAAGCAGAAAAAAATTCTTTTAAATTAGCGAATGGCTATACCACAATCGGTGGTTCGCCTTACAAATATACATTGAATGCCTATGGACCAAAATCAAGCAATGGTTTGGCTAGTGCTGACCAAATGTTGTTTGAGAAAGATCCTGCTGTAGATGACCAAAGTACCCGTGTTGATGATGTTGTAGATAATAAAGGTAATGATTTCTGGGATTTTCGCCTACAAAATCAATACCTTGCCAACTCAAACGTAAAAGCTCTTGCGCCACAAATGGCAAACTATTTGGTGATGCCGAGCGCTTTATTTTCCACCGGTTTCACTGATATCGAAAATCAAAATGCTCTCTTAACTAATCTTCGGGCAGCAATGCCATGGGGCATGAAAAACGATAAGCAGAATCCTTTCTTCTTATCTACTTATGGAAGCAAAGCAACTTTATCATCCAACCGCACTGCTCTTGAATATGGCTATGGTGCTGATATCGGCTACGCCGCAATACAAACAGGTGTTGCATTGGCCTCATTGGAAGGACAAAATATCTCTTCATACTTTGGGTTTTTAGGAACTTACGGAAAGCTATCTTTCACGCCACAAAATATGGCAGATGTTGACAAAACTGCACTCGAAAAATGGGGTATTACAGCTTATAGTAGTGTACAGCATAATAGTGGGGTGTACCTCAATGCGCTCTTATCCTATGGTTTCTTGAAAGGAAATGTCTTCAATGCCGTCATTGGTCGTACTGCAAAGTTAGATGATGTGAATACATGGAGTGCGTCTGCTACTCTGGGTAAAAAGCTAGCAACCAGTGTTGAAGGATTGGTCTTTGAACCACAGATGCAGATTGCTTATCAACAATTGTTGTTGGGCAGCATTCAAGATGCCGATAACTTTAAAGTAGATATGGGTAATCCTCATCAGTGGGCCGTTCGTATGGGTGGACGTTTAACTAAAAATGTTAACCGTGTTGAAGATGGTCATCTCTTCTCTTTCTATGGTAAACTGAACCTTATTAGTACTTTTGGCGATGAAGGAACAATACGCGTTGGTGATAGCTTCCGTCTTGATCCTATGGGATCAGCAATTGAAGGAGGAGTAGGTGTCAATGCGCAACTATTCCAGAATATCGCACTCCACGGGGATATTAGTTATCAGCAAAAGCTTCAAAAAGCTGGTGTATCTGGAGCAACTCTCTCAGGGGGATTGAAGTATCGTTTTTAAAACAGTGATAATATTCACTTTGATTAAAAAGGCAGCACATTGTGCTGCCTTTTTAGTATGTTGAAATCTTTTACCTCATCACACAAAAATTGATCATCAAAAAGAAACTTCCTTTTTATTTCTGGGAAAAATTAATACACGATGTTGTTGTGATTAACGGTTGAAAGTACCCTAACATCAACAATCGTAACATTGCTCTCTATGGTAAATTGAACATTACCAAAACTTCTGGCGATTATAATAATATAAGCCAGCAATAACTTCTCCTTTGATCCTATAGAATCCACATTAAAAAAGGAGAAAATTTATATGAAGCGCGTTCAAAATATCACACTCTCTAGAAATTTAATCATCAGAAAAAACTCCAAAAGCCGGATTATCCGGAAATTTTTTCAGCAGCATTGTACTACTATTTTTAAAAAATGTTCCTATCTTTTAAATAATAAAATATATATCGTTTTTTATTCTTTACATAAAATACAGAATAAGTTAAACGCTTTTAATAAAACTTTAGGAGGTGGATAAATATTTAAGGGTATATAGATGCGTAAAAAAGGTCTTTTATTATGCACGATGAGTGGGGTTTTATTTTATTCTTATTATAACATAAGCTATGCGCATAGTGATACAAGAGGGAGAATTTCAGTAAATGCCAATAGGCAGCCAATAGTGCTAAATAATGTTAATATTTATGACAAAGAAATTGCAATAGATGCTGATCGCTATCCTTTAACAATTACAATGAGGGGAGGAAGTGTTTCGGGTTTTTATGCTCTTAGTGCAACGAATGGTGGAAGTATTAGTGCCACAAACATTCACGCAAAAGCAGGACACGTTGGTTTGCTAGCCTCAGATGGTAGAATTAGCCTTAAGGATTCATTCGTAACTATCAAACGTGGATTCGGTATCGCCTTTCAACCACAAACAATACCTCACGGAGGATATAATACCAATGTAGTAACGTTTTTAAATACAAAACTATTTGTTGAAAGTGGTATAGGTATTTTAGGACCTTTTGCAGACAGTGCAGTAATTCTCCAAAATTCGAAAATTCGTGCTGATGTTTTAGTGAAAAATAAAGCGCATCCAGGAAACAATAATGCTACTCTTATACTAAACGCAAATCACTCTACTTTAGAAGGTGGTACAAGATTTTTACAAGAAGAAGCTGCATCACAACAAGAAACTGCGAATGTAATACAATATCGTAATAACCAATCTTCAATCCCTTTGACAATTCCACAACGAAAAATAATTTTTAATCTCAACCAGGGTTCCAAATGGATTTTAAGGGCCAGTAAAACAGAAACAGATAAGAGAGACCATATGCTTGGTCCCCTTCGAACAAATCTGATTCTTGATATTGCTCAAAGATCCCATTCTGATATTTCTGTGCTTAATATCAACAATAGTTCTATCATTTTTGAAAGCCCGACAGAAGGTCATTATCAAACATTGTATGTAGGAGCAGGAACAGATGGCCGTGAAGCAGTTTACAATGCAAAAGGTCATGTAAATCTCTACTTAAATGCTCAGTGGAGTGATGATAAGAGAGCAGATCAGCAAAAAATTGATCGCCTTCTTATTTTTGGGCATGTAACAGGATCAACAACAGTTCATACCAATGTTTATGGAGACTCTACAGACGTAGCTGCATTTCGTTCTTGGAATGAACGTGGAATTTCTCTAATCCAAGTTTCTGGAAATGCAAAAGAAAATTCCTTTGAATTAGCAAATGGCTATACTACAATTCATGACTTACCTTACAAATACGTGCTGAATGCTTATGGACCAACATCACGTAATGGTTTAGCTAATATCAACCAAAGATTGTCTGGTGTCAATCCATATAATAATGCTTTTTGGGATTTCCGCCTGCAAAATCAATACCTCGATTCCAGTGCAAAGATAAGAGCTCTTGTGCCGCAAATGGCAAATTATTTAGTGATGCCGAGTGCTTTATTTGTTGCAGGTTTTACTGATATTGAAAATCAAAATGCTCTCTTAACCAATATTCGCCCGATGCCATGGGAAATGAAAAATAATAAGAAACTTTTCTTTTTTATATCTTCTTATGGAAACAAAGTGACTTTATCATCTAACCGTACTGCGCTTGAATACGGTTATGGTGCTGATATTGGCTATGCTGCTTTACAAACAGGTGTTGCATTGGCCGCATTGGAAGGGCAAAACATTTCTTCATATTTCGGGCTTTTAGGCACTTATGGAAAACTGTCTTTCACGCCAAAAAATATGGCAGATGTTAAGAAGACTACATTCGATAAATGGCTTTTCACAGCTTATAGCAGTATACAGCATGATGGTGGGGTGTATGTTAATATTTTTTTGTCTTATGGTTTTTTTAGAGGAAATATCTCCAATGCCATTATCGGTCAAACTGCAAGAGTGGATGATGCAAAAACATGGAGTGCGTCTGCTACTTTGGGAAAACAGTTCGTAACCAGTTTTGAAGGCTTGGTATTTGAGCCACAGACACAGATTGCTTATCAGCAATTGATATTTCGTACCATTCAAGATGCCGATAAATTTAAGGTGGATATAGGCAGTCCTTATCAATGGTCAGCGCGTATGGGTGGGCGTGTGGTTAAAAATGTTAACCAATTTGAAGACGGTCGTACCCTTTCCTTCTATGGTAAACTCAATCTTATCAGTGTTTTTGGTGATGGAGGAACAGTACAAGTTGGTAAGAATAGTTTCTATTTTGATTCTATAGGATCTGCAATTGAAGGGGGGATAGGTTTTAATGCACACTTTGTTCAAAACATTACATTCCATGGAGATATTAGCTATCAGCAAAAACTTCAAAAATCTGGCTTATCTGGAGCTATTTTCTCAGGAACATTGCG
>NZ_JH725084.1:26258-28517 GCF_000278255.1 Bartonella melophagi K-2C | reverse complement strand
ATATTTAAGGATATATACATGCGTAAAAGAAGTCTTTTATTATGTACCGTAAGTGGTTTTTTTTTATGTTCTTACTATAGTATAACTTATGCTAATACTCAATCAAACTCGCAAACGGTTAGCTCTCCTACAAAAACAATAGAAACAATAGTAGAAAAAAATGTTTCAGGTTTTTATGCTCTTAGTGCAACGAATAGTAAAAGTGTTAATGCTGACGGCATTCACGCAAAAGCAGGACACGTTGGTTTGCTAGTCTCAGATGGTAAGATCAACCTTAAAGATTCATTCGTAACTGTCGAGCGTGGAGTTGGTATCACCTTCTTTTCTTACAAATCAAGCAAATATACACAGGATAACAATGTAGTAACGTTTTTAAATACAAAGCTGTTTGTTAAAAGTGGTATGGGTATTTTAGGACCTTATGCAAACGGCACAGTATTCCTTAAAAATTCAGAAATTGATGCTGATGTTTTAGTGAAAAATAAGCTACGTACAGTGGAAAATATTGGTACTCTTATACTAACCGCAGATCGCTCTATTTTAAAAGGTGGTACAAGAATTTTAAAACAAAAAGATATAGACGAAGCAAAGGCACAATTACGTGATCGTACTATAAGGAATCATAGAACGCAATCTTCACAACAACAAATAAACGGAACTCAACAAAAAGCTGAACAAGCAGTAGAAAATTATTATAATAATCGAGATAAAGAATATTATAATGATCGAAATGCGGTGGAGCGGCTTTTACAGCAGAAAACAGTTTTAAATCTCAATAATGGTTCCACATGGATCTTAAGGGTTAGTAAAACAGAAACAGATAATAGAGATAATATGCTTGGTCCTATTCCAACAGCATTGATTCTTGGTATTGCTCAAAGATCCCATTCTGATATTTCTGTGCTTAATGTCAACAATAGTTCTATTATTTTTGAAAACTCAACAGAAGGTCATTATCAAACATTGTATGTAGGATCGGGAAATCCTGAAACTCGAAAAGTCTATAATGCAAGAGGTAATGCTAAACTCTATTTAAATACTAATGGGCAAAAAGCTGATCGTCTATTTGTTAATGGAGATGTATCAGGATCAACAACAGTAGATGTCAATATCCATGGAAATGTTCTAAAGGAAGCTAATTTGCTTCTTGTAACTGGCTCTCTTCCTTTAAATAAGCGTGGGATTTCTCTAATTCAAGTTTCTGGAAATGCAACAGAGAATTCCTTCAAACTAGCGAAGGGTTATATGACAATCAGTGGTTCACCTTACAAATATACTTTGAATGCCTATGGACCAACATCACGTAATGGTTTAGCTAATATCAACCAAAGATTGTCTGGTGTCAATCCATATAATAATGCTTTTTGGGATTTCCGCCTGCAAAATCAATACCTTCCCAACTCAAACGTAAAGGCTCTTTTACCGCAAATGGCAAATTATTTAGTGATGCCGAGTGCTTTATTTGTTGCAGGTTTTACTGATATTGAAAATCAAAATGCTCTCTTAACCAATATTCGCCCGATGCCATGGGAAATGAAAAATAATAAGAAACTTTTCTTTTTTATATCTTCTTATGGAAACAAAGTGACTTTATCATCTAACCGTACTGCGCTTGAATACGGTTATGGTGCTGATATTGGCTATGCTGCTTTACAAACAGGTGTTGCATTAGCTGCATTGGAAGGGCAAAACATTTCTTCATATTTCGGGCTTTTAGGCACTTATGGAAAATTGTCTTTCACACCACAAAATATGGCAGATGTTAAGAAGACTACATTCGATAAATGGCTTTTCACAGCCTATAGCAGTATACAGCATGATAGTGGAGTGTACGTCAATACTTTCTTATCCTATGGTCTCTTTAGAGGAAATATCTCCAATGCCATTATCGGTCAAACTGCAAGAGTGGATGATGCAAAAACATGGAGTGCGTCTGCTACTTTGGGAAAACAGCTCGTAACCAGCATTGAAGGCCTGGTATTCGAGCCACAAACACAGATTGCTTATCAGCAATTGATGTTTCGTACCATTCAAGATGCCGATAAATTTAAGGTGGATATGGGCAATCCTTATCAGTGGTCAATTCGTATGGGTGGGCGTTTGGTTAAAAATATTAACCAGTTTGAAGACGGTCGTACTCTTTCTTTCTATGGTAAACTCAATCTTATCAGTGTTTTTGGTGATGGAGGAACAGTACAAGTTGGCAAGAATAGTTTCTATTTTGATCCTATAGGACCTGCAATTGAAGGGGGGATAGGT
>NZ_JH725084.1:0-26158 GCF_000278255.1 Bartonella melophagi K-2C | reverse complement strand
GGAAACAAAGTGACTTTATCATCTAACCGTACTGCGCTTGAATACGGTTATGGTGCTGATATTGGCTATGCTGCTTTACAAACAGGTGTTGCATTAGCTGCATTGGAAGGGCAAAACATTTCTTCATATTTCGGGCTTTTAGGCACTTATGGAAAATTGTCTTTCACACCACAAAATATGGCAGATGTTAAGAAGACTACATTCGATAAATGGCTTTTCACAGCCTATAGCAGTATACAGCATGATAGTGGAGTGTACGTCAATACTTTCTTATCCTATGGTCTCTTTAGAGGAAATATCTCCAATGCCATTATCGGTCAAACTGCAAGAGTGGATGATGCAAAAACATGGAGTGCGTCTGCTACTTTGGGAAAACAGCTCGTAACCAGCATTGAAGGCCTGGTATTCGAGCCACAAACACAGATTGCTTATCAGCAATTGATGTTTCGTACCATTCAAGATGCCGATAAATTTAAGGTGGATATGGGCAATCCTTATCAGTGGTCAATTCGTATGGGTGGGCGTTTGGTTAAAAATATTAACCAGTTTGAAGACGGTCGTACTCTTTCTTTCTATGGTAAACTCAATCTTATCAGTGTTTTTGGTGATGGAGGAACAGTACAAGTTGGCAAGAATAGTTTCTATTTTGATCCTATAGGACCTGCAATTGAAGGGGGGATAGGTCTTAATGCACACTTTGTTCAAAACATTACATTCCATGGAGATATTAGCTATCAGCAAAAACTTCAAAAATCTGGCTTATCTGGAGCTATTTTCTCAGGAACATTGCGCTACCATTTTTAAAAATATTATTTTACTTTGATCAAAAAGGCAATTTTATGTGCTTGTCTTTTTGATAGGGGGGGTTATTGTGTTACCAAAAAGGAATTAACTTACCTAAAAAGTTGCTTTTTTATTTTTGAGAAAGAGCTAAAGTGTGATAGGTATTTTGATTAGCAATTGGAAATATTTGAGCATTAAGTTGTTTTTGTATCTGTAAAGCTGATAGGCGTGCTGATTCAGCATCCATATTAATATCAACTAAAGCCCTAATATTTGAATCGATATTTCCAGCCAATGTTTTGACAAGTTCAGGCTGAATCCTAATTAAATCAACTGTAGAATTAATTTTAGTTTCTGCAGTTAAAGTTGCAGTAATTTCTTTCACAGGATCAACATTAGAAGATTCAAGCATTGCCTGCATAATGCTGCCATACCCTTCATCCTTTGGAAAGCGTGGCACCGGTGCACCAGAAGCAGGTGTTTTACGGAAAAGATTATCTCCTATCACTTCCAAACCAACTGTGTTGACAAAATTAACCCAATTAAGGCGGCCAGCTTCCACAGGGTTGGGATCCATATCAGTTTGATAATAAACAATCCCATCAGGACTTACTGTTATATTCTTACTTCCTACAGGAATCGTGATAACAGGTTGCACTAAATTGCCATCCAATGTTTCAATTTGCCCTGTTTCACTTAAGTTAAAAGCACCTGAACGTGTATAAAAACATTGCCATTAGGATCTTGCACTTCAAACCAGCCATTTCCGTTAATAGCTAAATCCAATACATTGCCAATTTGAACGAAAGCCCCTTGCATATTGACTTTACGAACTGCTGCAGTGCGCACCCCCATCCAATCATCGCACCCTCAGGCACAATAGCTTGATTGAGCATATTGGGAACACCAACAGCACGATCTGCTACATACATTAAATCGGCAAATTCTGCACGCGCACGTTTGAAACCTATTGTGTTAATATTCGCTAAATTATTAGCAATAACATCAAGGTTGGTTTGCTTGAGTAACCATACCTGTTGCAGCAACTGAAAGCGATCTCATGACCATGATTTTTTCCTATATTCTTTTAAACTCTGTTCAGCCTGTCTTAAATTTGCATCCGGCTCACTTCAAGATATGCTTGTACCATCTTATCACGTAAAGCAATAGCCGTACTTAAAGACCGTTCAGCTCCCATCACAGAATTCACAACTTCACGCACACCAACATCAATGCCAGTCAAATTACCAATAGAAAGACTTTCTGCATTTTGTAATTTCATTTCAGCTGTCCCTACAACTTCAGACAAAATTTACTAAAACTGACCTGTTGCTCTCTTTAGCTGCTTGAACAGGTAAATGTTGCATAGCAGCACTATTCATTTGCCCGCTTACCTGGTTTGATGAATCCAAAGAACTGCTAGATATTATGGAAGTGAGGGCCTGAATCATTTTTAAACGCTTCTACAAAAATTCAAATATAAAATTCACCGATAACGCAATGAATTGCTTTATCATTTCAGTAAATCAATTGTCTGTGAAACCAAATCGCGTACCTGGTGGACAACTTGTAAATTCGCTTCATAAGAGCGATTTACTTCACGCATATCTGCCATCTCTACAATAGAATTGACATTGGGATATTTCACATAGCCATTACTATCAGCAGCCAAATGCCCTGGTTCGTAACGCGTAATAAAAGGCGCTTTATTATTGCCAATACGTGTCACCTGCACATCTTGTGCATCACTGTGCGGATTAAGAGCAGCTTCAAAACTGACAGTCTTGCGCCGATAGCTGCACCTGGAAATTTCCCCGTTGAATTGGCATCGGCTAAATTCTCAGCAATAATACGCAAACGCACTGACTATGCTCTTAAACCTGTTGTGGCAACTTGCTCTGCCGCAATTAATCTATCAGCCATAATTAAGATCCTCCTTTAACCGTCACCATCATCATACGATGAAAAGCCTTAACAATGGCAGTGTTGAGAAACATCTCACGATTAACCTCCCCGCCTTTACGCATTTCCTCTTCTAAATCAACATTATTTCCAGAATGCGTAATTTCCATCATATTTTCAGAAGCAAATAGCTTAGGTTTCCATACCATTGTCCGTCAAATCCATATGGCGAACATTGGTAACAACCATGGAAATCGTTTGGTTTTGCAAAACAGTACAACATGTACCACGTATTATTATGGAGCGTAGCATCTACCCACAATGGTCGCGCGTTTCACTTAGTAATGGATTTGAACGCATTTTCAGTAAAGCAGGGTTAGTGGAGTTTTTAAAATCATTAACCAAGCTGATCAGTGTAAGCATAATTGTTTATATTATGTTTTTCAAAAACAATACAATTTTCATCAATGCATTATTAACAGATGCATCAGCTTTACCAGAATATATTCGTAAAGAACTTGTCGGTTTGTCCCTCTCTTTCATTGTGGCCGTTGCTGCTATTGCAGGATTTGAATTAGCATGGTCACGTTTCCACTGGCGCCAAAATTACGCATGAGCAAACAAGAAATTAAAGAAGAGCATAAAAGCCTTGAAGGAAACCCTATGATCAAAGCACGGATATGTCCTTAACACGTGACCACATGCGTCGGCGAATGATTGCCAATGTTCCTATCGCAACCTTAATTGTAGCCAACCCAACTCACTTTTCTGTTGCTTTGCGCTATAAACCACCTCTTGATTATGCTCCAGTTGTGGTTGCAAAAGGGCAAGATACTCTCGCTTCACAAATTCGTGAAATTGCTGTCGAAAATGACATCCCTGTCATCGAAAATGTAGAATTAGCACGCACATTGTACAAACAAGTTGAAGTAGATCAAGTCATTCCACCTGAATTATATGAAAGCATCGCTGCTTTAATTCGTTTTATCAACAGTCAGAAAATTCATTAAAAATAAACATTGATGACTTTTTTTAAAAAACATTCAACACCAAATTAATATAAATAAACTTTAAAACACCAAAACAATAACAAAGTCATAAGATGAAAAAAAATTATATAACTGAAATCCGTGAAATGGCTCTGGCAAAACAGGTAGCACAATTTATTCCAGAATTGCGACTAATCGATGTAGGTGACCTAATTGCTTGTATCCATACAGAACGTTTTAACCATCTTTCCGAACTTATTGAAAGTGCCACAGAATTGCGTTTTTACCCAATACCATGCGTTTTGCGCGTAATGCTAGTTATGAATTAGATTGGAATACTACACCAAAAATCTTGCTTCATATAGAATTTTTAAATGAAAGTGTACAGGTCTTTTTCCGGCTCATCATGTCATCAGAAGAATTTGGAGTTGAATTGGATAAGTGCATTTTTGAAAACCCATCCGATGAAGAAACCAATACCAGCAATTTGATGAATGCACTCAATGATGCACGAATACAAAAAAGACTTACCCACTAAAAATATGCACTGTCTCATTAAACTGTATTGTGGATTAAAAAGCACCACACCTTAAAGATAAGAAGGGTGTAAGATAAAAAGCAAAGATACTAAATGCTATTATACAAATAAGCCTCTCTACTTGATGATAAAATAAGAAGCTCTTTTTATAATATCCCCCCCCTCACGCCGCATGGATCTTATTAAGGTGACATATTTAATATAAAAACAATTTTCTAACACTAACAACTTCCGGAGAAGTCTTTCAAAAACCTTTTTCTAAAGTACAACTTTTTTAAAACTTTATGCTTCAAAAAAGCTTCTCCTACCATAGTTTAAATATTTCTATCCCGTAGTTTCATATCGCGTATTTGATCGGCTGGAAGATAATTAAACTGTTTCACAAGCAAATCTTTCACGACAGGCATTGGAAAATGCTGATTAACTTCATCTATAATCTGTTTTTTAACCGTCTCAAATTTTATCTTCTCGACAGCACGTACATCTGAATAACTGTGCTAAAAACACTTTAAAATAGCATCATTAATCATATCCCCAAAGGAAGGAATATATCTTTCTCAACTTTCTTGTCTACAAGATAAGTTAATTGTGAAATTATATAACCCTGTACAACTCCCTCAACTAAAATGGGAACACTGATAACTTCTGTTTGACCAGAACTAACCTCTTCTACGACGGGAGCAGACGCTTCTGAAGTATTGGGGTTTACAGCATTCACTTTGACACTCAGCATTAAAGTGCCAAGAGCCACCAAACAACCCCATACCCCTCATCGCAATCACTTTAATCATTTGCGGCTTCCAGTATTAACTAAAACAGGATCATAAGTTCCATCTGTTTCTTCAGCGCGAGCAGCTGTTTGCATAATTTGAGAAAGTTCCTTAACAGCCTCTAAATGCACTTGAAGTAATTCACTATTGCGTTGTAATTTTTCCTGTAAATCAGATAGTAAACTTTCTATTTTATTTTCAACATCTCGATCCAAATACCGCATAACATCTTTCATCGACTGATTAAGATCACGCAGACCACGTGTTTTACGTAAATTAACCTCTTCATAATCTGGAACGCCGTGGCTTTCAAGCATATTGCTTTCATAATCAACCACTTCTGTCAGCCCTTTAACGGCAGCCATAAATTTTGTTATTGCCCAATCACGACCAATCAGATCATTATTGAGAACTTTTGTTTTTAATACAACATTTTCATCATTACATTGCGCTACAGACATTTTTATTCCCCTTTATGGTATTTCAATTGTCATATTAAATAGTTTGCGTTCGGTATTAACGTGCCAGATCAGCTCATTTTATGAATGATCGCATCAATGATAAAATGACGTCTTTAATGGGTAGCATTTATTCTATTTCTCTCTCTCCATTATATGAGCCCTCTTCTTTCTTAGCCGGTTCAGAAATCAACATTTGCGCAATGCCAATTCCTCGCAGATATAGCAAATTCTTTAGCCAATTGTTCAGCCATCATAAACTTCCAAATTTGCCCCACTTGCCCCTTTCCAAAAATGGATTGCACCTCAGTTATGAACATATTTTCAACAAAAGTCTGCAGTATAAAGGCTTCAAAGTTTTTAAAGGCTTCAGTATTTTTGTTCTCTATGCTGTGCGGTTTTATGTGTATTTGTTGAAGTTCGTGTTGTGTTATGTTATGTAAGTTTGTGTAGTCAGCGTGCACGAGGTGAGCAAAATTGTTTTCTTGGTGTGCAACAGTTTGTATGCGTGCTGTGTTGCGTGAATCACGCAATTTTTCAACACAAGCGCGATATTCAATTGGGTAAGCTGCTCGCGCAACATCAAGAACAACATCTGAAAGTGGCTGAATAGCCATGAGCTTCCCCTTTATTTAACTACCATTCGCTTTTCTTTGTTTTAAATTCTTAGTTTCGTCTTAAATCTGACAATAATGTATGTTTTTCTCTATTTCATAGAAACGGTTTATATTTACTTGAGTAAAATTACTCTTTATGCACATAGTAAGTTGCGTGCAGAGAGTTTTTGCACATAATGTATTTATCAACAAAACACAATGTTAAAATAAATCATCCCGCGTGGATCAACACAAGAACATTATGTAAAGTAACTAGAGCACCATATGCTGCCTCTTTTTAACTATTACTTGTTTTTTTTTTCGTAACTCATTTCTAAAAACATAGGATTTTTTTTATTCTTTCAATAGCTTTTAAAAATAAAGTAACCCTTATAACATTTAAGCACTATAAAGCACCAAACTTATGTCAAACTGACGTCTTTTATCATTTTATCTGCAATATAATTTTCAAGCATATTACTAAATTGTTGACGTTCTTCTATAATTTTAACCTCTTTACACTTTTTTTCTAATCGTTGCAAATGGCTAGAAGTTTCATGCACAATTTGTTTTTTTGCACAATTTGTCTTTGAAGATGTTTTTCTGTTTTGGCTATACGTTGTAAACGCCGTGCTAAAAAATTGGTATCCAAAAAAATCAGGAGCTTTTTCCTTTTCCATTAAGAAAAAAAGCGCTCACGTCTCCTCTTCACAAGCAGAAAGCTCATTGTGTAAACTTTCTAATTCAATCTTATGATAAGTCTTCATAAAATTTTGCATCTTGAAAAGCTTACGGTAGCGTTTGCCTTTTTGCATTTTTAAGGCCCCCTATTGAGCCAATCTTGAAGCTCTAAACTGAAAAAATGAAAAGCTCTGGTATCAAGAAATAAAGTAAAAACATCCGCCGCACCAGATAATGCCATTCCATGGCGTGTAACACCAATAATAATACCCCCAACAATATTAACAGCCGTAATAATAAGCCCGGCCAATAGCATCACCACGCACAAATTTTGATGCCCCATCCATTGCCCCAAAAAAGGAACTTTCTTCTTCAAGCTCATGACGGCGACGCTGCGCTTCTTTCTCATCAATAAGGCCTGATGAAAGATCAGCATCAATAGCCATTTGCTTTCCTGGAATAGCATCCAGAGTAAAACGTGCACCCACTTCAGCAATACACGTTGCACCTTTGGTGATTACCAAAAAATTGACGATAATAACAATGGCAAAAACAACAGACCAATAACAAAATCCCCCCCATCACAAACTGCGAAAAACTGTGAATCACATTTCCTGTGGCTTTATAGCCTTCATCACCATGGGTTAAAATAACACGGGTTGTCGCAATATTAAGGGATAAGCGCAATAGGGTCGTAATCAACAAAACTATTGGAAAAGCTGAAAAATCAAGTGGTCGCTGAATCCACAACGAAACCATTAAAATCAAAACAGAAAATGCAATGGAAAAGGAAAGTCCTAAATCTAAAATAAAGGCAGGAACAGGTAAAAAGAGAACTGTGAGAATAATGATAATTCCCATCGCAAACGCAATATCTCGACCAGAAAATTGATTCTGGTCTCCAATATGGGTACCCGGACTACGCTACACACTTTTCTCCTTAAACAATTACATTCAACCCCCTTTGCAAAAAGAACTTTAAAAAACTCTTTAGCGCATTTTTTGACACAAACTTTAAGTGACAAAGCTTGTGTGAAAATGATGTTGTGGCTACACAATTTTTACATATTTTAAAATTTACACATCAATATAACAAACCTTTTACCCCCTATAAACCATAACACAAAGCACACCCACCCATCTCTAACCCAAAAAAAATTTTTAAAGCTTGCCGAATGTTTAATATCAGCGTATATTACAGTCTGTAACATTGTGTGAATATACATTGATACAATAAGAAATCGCGAGAGGTTTCTAAAAACAATGAAAGGTTTATTATGACTGATATTGTAAAAACTGCTATGCTTTATTCGACGCTGATTATCAGTGCCAATGTTATTATTGTTTTAGCTTTGGTGCTTGACATTCAATAAAGTCTCATTAAGAAAGGCTCGTCTATAAGTTCTTCACGTCTATAGTAAAATTTGAGCTATTTTGAGTAATTAAATAAGAGTGTTATATACAAGCAAAGAAAGTACGTAAAATTTAAAAAGTAGTTCATAAAATTAAGAAGAGGAAAGTGTATTTTCTTTGCTCAAATTGTATTATTGATACGTAATTACTGCCTTAAAAGTTTGTGTAAAAATTTTTTTTACTAAAGCATTTGAAATGGGGCTGTTTTTTTAGTTTGCTCTTTTATAAGTAATTTTTATCAACATTACTCTTTCAAAGATTAAGCGCTTTTATTATAACATCCCTATCAATTGTTACAGTAAAAAAGTGCTTATCATTTCAATTTTCTCTGATTTTAGAGCATTACTTTTAGCAGCACATAACCCACAGTTAGAAGGCATAATTATAAGACATAAAAGATAGTTTTGCGCACTAAAGTGTGTTTTTAGCCTTTTCATCTTTCTTGGCAGGACGAGAAATTTCTGTTTTTAAGCGCAAGCCGTTCACAAAATCTCATTTATTACACTGTTTATTAATCACATTGTCTATTTAAAGGCACAAAACAAGAAGAGTATCACAGAATAGTGCTCTTTTAAGGATAAACAAAATGAAGTTGCAGCAAATTGAAGATGGTGTTTTTGTCAGTGCCCAAATCAGCGTCGCAAACATTAAAACACTCGTAAAAACTGGAATTAAAACTATTGTCTGCAACCGGCCTGATCAAGAAGAGCCTGACCAGCCTGATTTTGCCATCATTCAAGCAGCCGCTCGTCAATATGGAATACAAGCTCACTATATTCCTATTACACCTTCAACCATAGAAAAATCTCACATTGAGGCTATGCAAACAGTTTTAAAAACAGCACCCCTTCCTCTTCTTGCCTATTGCTGCTATGGCACACGCTCAATTCATCTTTGTTCTTTAGCACGTATTTAATATTTAACCTTGTGTTTTAACAAAACAGAAAGAAACAAATATTAAATCTGCTTATTATTAAAACATGAAGCTATGTAAGCAGTAAAGACAAAACAATGATGAAATCCAATCTCCAAACCGCTGATTCTCCCACTTATAAACGAAAACTTCACCTTTTTTATAACGTTTTGGAATATATTTTTATTCTCATCATTAGTTTAAGTTCCATTTTTGCGATTCTTTTTTCCTTTTTAGATCGGATCATGATGTTTTTTTAAAAGTTAGCAACTGATCTAATAATGAAAACGGTTGAATTGCCTTTAAAATCGCTTTTGCTTCATTTTCATCGTGTTGCATTTGTTTTTTCAAAGGCTCTAGTCCATCAAACTTTTTTTGCTCTCGCAAAAACTGTAAAAAAGAAACTGTACAGCTTTCACCATAAAGATTGTCGGTAAAGTCAAACAAATAAGTTTCTAGAAATGGCATTCCATCATTAACAACTGTTGAGCGACAGCCAAAACTTGCAACACCATCATGCAAAACACCACTTAAACGGCGCAATCGTACTGCATAAACACCGTGTGCTAAACCGGTCTGGGGTGGCAGTACTTGATTAGCAGTAGGAAAACCCAAAGACCGACCAAGCTTTTCACCATGTATAACTTTTGAGCGTACACGATAATGGTACCCTAATAAATGGGCTGCTTTTTCCACCTGCCCTTGTGATAAAAGCTGACGAATAAAACTAGAAGAAATTTTTTCCCCCTGTGGGGTGCATAAAGAAGGAATTTGAACAACTTCAAAACCGCACTCTTTTCCTTTTTGATGCAAAAACTGCGCATTTCCACTTCTTTTTCGACCAAAGTGAAAATTATCACCTGTTACCACAACACAAACATCAAAAGCTTGTTTTAAAACAGCGCGAATAAATTCATCAGCTGAAAGAGCAGCAAACTGTGCATCAAAGGGTTCTTCAACGACACCATGAAAACCCAAAATTTTAAAAATTTCAGCTTTTTCAGTTGCCGGTGTCAAACGATCAACACAATCTGAACCTTGAAAAAAACTTCTTGGATGTGGCTCAAATGTCAACACAAGAGCTGGCTTGTTTTTTACACGTGCTAAATCTAGTGCTTTTTGCAATACCGCTTGATGACCACGATGAACACCATCAAAATTCCCAATAGCTAAAACTGCACCACGTAAAACTTCAGGAATCTCTGTGTGCCTTTGAAGACGCAAAAAATTATTCATTATTGAAGTGCCCACATCATCGCTTGTGGCTGATAACCATAATGGTCAAGGAAAGAGTGCAAAGCTTCTTTATTGACCACACCATTGTGCGTATAGTCATGATAATGGATCCCACCCAGAATATAAAGGACATCAATACCAAAATCGATAGCGCCTTTAACATCGGTCAAAATACCATCTCCAATAGCCAAAATACGACTTTTTTCTATTGTCCCACGGATGTTTTTTAGTTTTTCAAAAGCACATTCATAAATAGGTGCGTGGGGTTTACCCGCAATACGAACCTCTCCCCCCAAATGTTGGTAAAGCTGTGCCAATGCACCAGCGCACCACAATGTTTGATTGCCACAATGAACAGTGATATCAGGATTGGCACAAATAAAAGGCAAACCCCGTTCCTGTAGGCGCTGCAACATACCTTCATAAGCCTGTGGCGTTTCCTCAAAATCTTCAAGAAAGCCACTGCAAACCACCGCACAAGCTTCCTCTTCTTCAACCAGTTCATATGCTAACCCTTTAAACAAAACCAAATCACGTTGCGGACCAATAAAAAAGATTTTCTGCGGTGCGCTCAAAATAAGATCACGTGTTACATCACCTGAAGTGACAATTGCGTCATAACAATCACTGGCAACCTTCAGCTTTTGCAATTGAGCTATAACATCTTCACGTGGTCGGGGTGAATTGGTAAGCAAAACAACGCTTTTTCCCATCTTGCGAATTTTCTGCAAAACTTTCACAGCTGAATCAAAAACGCGCACACCATCGTGCACAACCCCCCAAACATCACAAAATATAGCATCATAATGGGTAATTATAGGATCAATATGGGTGAGTTCTTTCATGATTATCTATTTATATTATATTTCGTCTTGCGCCCGTTTTTTATTTTTAAACTTCTTATCGCAAGATCATTTTTTTGTCATCTGCTTTCTTAAGCTACCATATTCTCACCCCAAGAACCAATTAATCTCTTAAAGGTAATCTTGATTTTCACCTCTCTAGCCGCTTTTGAGCAATCATACTACACATACCATTTGAATTATGTGTAAACGAATAAAGTAAGCTCTCATTTATTGGAAGAGCACGAGATCATAACCAGGACCAGGAGGCGCTAGAGGTAATAAGAGCGTGTCATGCCACCATAAAATTTAGGAAGGCAAGAACCGGAAAAATGTAGCTAACACCAGCATAAGATTTTAAATTTTTGAAAGATATTTAAAAAGATATCAATATTGCCTTGTTATCTTTTGTTATGTCTATAGATCAATTGAAGGGAAATGATAAAAATCTATAACTGAAGTGGAGAAAATATCACTCAAATAACTTTGATGCATTTTATTGACAGAAAGGACAAACAGCGTCATAAAATATCGTAAGATTAACATGAGTGATAACATTTGTAGTCTTTCGTGATTTTTGCTTTTTTCAAACTCTATTTTTGTTTTCCAAACATAATATATCTTTATGAGCTTAATTAAAAAATTTATAACTGTTGCTTCGGGAACTTGCACGAGTCGCCTTTTTGGTTTTGTGCGTGAAATACTCATGGCGGCATCTTTTGGTACAGGCCCTGCTGCTGACGCATTTAATGCGGCTTTTCGTTTTCCAAACACATTCCGTCGTCTTTTTGCTGAAGGTGCTTTTAACGCAGCCTTTGTTCCCCTGTTTTCACAAAAAATTACTGAAAATGGAACAGAAAATGCACGCAAATTTGCAGAAGAGGTTTTTGGTGTTTTGTTCTCACTACTCTTACTTTTAACCATTGCTATAGAAGTGAGTATGCCTTTTTTGGTGCGTACTGTAATTGCACCAGGGTTTGCAGAAGATGCAACAAAATTTGAGGCTACAATTCGTTTCACTGCAATTATGTTTCCCTATTTAGCGTGCATGTCTTTAGCAGCCATGATGGGGGGAATGCTCAATGCATTACAACGTTATTTTGTTGCAGCTATTGCCCCTGTCTTTTTAAATATTGTGATGATCGGTGTGCTCGCCTATGCTTGGATATTTCAGCTTGATGCTTGGCAGATTGGGCTAAACCTTTCCTGGGGGGTTATGGTCGCTGGCCTTCTTCAACTCACTTTAATTGCAGTTGCTTTGCGTCAAAGTGGGATGAAAATTTCCCTACGTCTTCCTTATTTCAGCCCCAATGTTCGCCAGCTTTTAACCCTGGCATTCCCCGCTGCCATTACGGGGGGAATTACGCAAATCAATTTATTGATCAATACCAATATTGCATCCAGCCATCCAGGTGCTGTTTCTTCTTTGGTTTATGCTGATCGCCTTTATCAATTACCGTTAGGCGTCGTTGGTATTGCTGTTGCAACTGTTCTTTTACCTGAGTTAACAAAAGCCTTCCGCAATAAAAATAACAAAGAAGCCAATTATTTGCAAAACTACGCCATTGCATTTACCCTGTTTTTAACCTTACCGGCATCGATCCTCTTTTTTTTGATATCCAACCCCATTGTCAGCCTTTTCTTTGAGCGTGGTCAATTTACAAGCCAATCAACACACACTGTTGCACACTTACTTGAACTTTATGGATTAGGGCTTCCAGCTTTTGTGTTAATAAAGGTCTTTATTCCCAACTTCTTTGCCCATGAAGACACAAAAACACCCATGATTTTTGCAGGCATTTGCGTTCTCATCAATATCGGTTTAGCGCTTACATTATTCCCACTTTTATCAGCACGTGGCATTGTGATTGCCGAAATTACCTCTGGATGGGTTAACACACTCTTGCTTTGCATCACCCTTATCAAACGCGGTTATTGGAAATGTGATATGCAACTTATCAAGTGGGTTGGGTGCTTGATCGTTGCCATTCTCCTAATGGCTGCAGCTTTGTATTATGCACTCGGGTTTCTATCTTTTCCTTTATCCTCACAAGCATCACTTTTCTTGCGAATAGGAACTTTAGCAGGTTTAATTTTCTCCATTCTATTGTTTTATTGTATCATCTGCTTTTCCCTTGGTATGAGTTATTTTCCGTTTTTACGTAAAAATTTAAAACAGCGCCTATAATATCTTATTTGACTTTCAAAAAAGAAGCTTTACCACAACAAAAGCAACACGTGACATCATTAAAGAAAGGCTTATTCCTATGGACACTTGCGCATCCCTCGTCTTTTCTGGTGTGCAACCAAGTGGCAATTTGCATCTTGGTAATTATCTAGGTGCAATCAAGCGCTGGGTTGAACTGCAAGCATCTCATAAATGCCTTTATTGTGTTGTGGATATGCATGCATTAACGGTTAACCCTACCCCTCTCGCCTTAGAAAGCTCAACCCGTGCAGTCACAGCAGCCTTTTTAGCTGCCGGTATTGACCCACAAAAACATATTGTATTCAACCAATCACGGGTTTTTCAACATGCTGAATTAGCGTGGGTCTTTAACTGTATTGCCCGCATCGGCTGGCTCCAACGGATGACACAGTTTAAAGATAAAGCTGGAAAAAACCGTGAACAAGCATCCGTTGGGCTTTTTGCCTACCCAAGTCTTATGGCTGCTGACATTTTACTCTATCGTACAACACATGTTCCAGTAGGAGAAGATCAAAAACAGCATATTGAACTCACACGTGATATTGCTCAAAAATTTAATCATGATTACGCTGACCGGATTACACATTTAAATGTTGGCATCCCCATACAAGAGGGAGAAAACAAGGAACAAGGCTTTTTCCCAATACCAGAAGCTCTTCTTGGTGATACGGGCATGCGCATTATGTCTTTACGTGACGGTACAAAAAAAATGTCAAAATCAGATCCTTCAGATTTTTCGCGAATTAATTTAACGGATGATGCTGATCTCATTGTTCAAAAAATACGCAAAGCAAAAACTGACTCTGCCCCCCTCCCCGATGAGCTTACTGCTTTAGAAAGGCGCCCAGAAGTTGACAATTTACTTGGTATTTATGCAGCCTTTGCGCAAATCAGTAAAGAGAAGGCGCTTTTAGAGTTTTCAGGTCAACAATTTTCGTTTTTTAAAGCGACTCTAGCTGATCTTGTCGTCCATAAACTAGCACCAATAACACAAGAATTACGCCGTCTTCATCAAGAAAATGCTTATATTGATTCTGTTTTGCGTGATGGGGCTGAGCGTGCTAGCCTATTGGCTGAAAACACAATGAAACATGTTCGTGAAATTGTTGGTTTTTTACATCATTCATAAACAATAAGCTTTGATTGAAAAAAGCTATAGCCGGTACAGTCTTTCACTGAATATAAAGAAATATACTATAAGTCTATATATGAAAAAACATATGAAACGTTTGAACTATTCTTGATAAAACGACCAAGCTACGAGCAAGCCATTGTTGTTCATGCCACAGCACAAAAAATACAAATGTACTCATATATCCTTATAAAATATGGGTGTTGCTCTTGGATGTAATCTTAATTGTAAACATATTTACAAATTTTAGTACATTGCTTCAATTTAAATGACAAGTGCAAACTAAACAACGCTTGATGCAAACCCCACCCTTGTCGCCCCTTGTTAGATTAAATGCTCCCATATCTTCAAGTGCAAATATAATCTTTATTCATGAAGGAACAAATGCTTGATAACAATGCATTTTAAGCCTTTAAAAGCAGTTCTTTTAGTAAAATTGCTTATGTATGCAAGTTCAAAAATGGATAAAATTTGCAAATTGATTAACAAATATCAAGATATAGCTACCACGTCCTACCCTCTTCATGATAACATAAAATAGGTGAGCTTACTTAAATCATTAATCGTTAATTGAGAGAAGGTGCTTTTATTTCCGTTATCGTGCTTCTAAACGATTTTTTGGATAAAAATATTGAAGTGATTATATCAATATTTAAGCTTTTTTTGCGTTAATTGTTTCCTTAAAGCTTATGCAACAAAAGGATAATGCATGTTTATTCAAACTGAAACCACACCAAACCCTGCAACACTCAAATTTTTACCAGGCCGCGTAGTCCTTGCCAAAGGTGTGTTAGAGTTTCATAATAGCAAAGAAGCTGATCAAAATTCACCTCTTGCTGCTAAACTGTTTACAATTCCCAATGTCAGCAGTGTTTTATTAGGATATGATTTCATTGCTGTGACAAAAAATGAAGGGGAATGGCAGCATCTCAAACCAGCGATCTTGGGTACAATTATGGAACATTTTCTTTCCAATGACCCCACTATTACCAATGATGCCACTCTCCAAACACAAGCACCTGAAGCTTATGAAGAATTTTATGACGAAAAAGATGCAGACATTGTCATGACAATCAAAGAGATTCTTGAAACACGTATTCGCCCAGCTGTTGCCAATGATGGCGGGGATATTACTTTTTGTGGTTTTGAAAATGGTATCGTTTATTTAAATATGCGTGGTGCGTGCGCTGGGTGTCCATCCTCAACAGCCACGCTCAAACACGGAATTGAAAATCTTTTGCGCCATTTCATTCCAGAAGTTTTAGGCGTTGAAGCCATGCCACAAGACGTTATGCTATAAACTTAAAAATACCCGGTAAGCAAATAGAAAAAAGCTATCTCGTACAAATATCCCATACAAATCATTTTTTGAAAGCTATGGGAATTTGTTATTATTTACTGCAAACTATATTTATCAGCGTCAAAATATAGGAAGGGAAAACAGATAGGCAGTTAAACAAAACCAATAAAGCTTGCATTACACGAAGAGGTTTGCACTATACGAAAGGTCTGTATTATACGAAGATCAAAAAAGCGCACATAAATCAAAACTTTAAATACAAAAATGCTTCAAAATTTAAGAGCGCCTCGTAATATACATGCATAATTTTAAAACACTTACAAACTTTCAAAACACAATAAAAAACGGGCCCAAATGGCCCGTTTCTTTTTACCTGTGGGTTTAAGGCGTTAGAAATCCATTCCGCCCATTCCACCCATTCCGCCACCACCCATTGGAGGCATTGGAGTTTCTTTTTTTGGAAGTTCAGCAACCATTGCTTCTGTGGTGATGAGAAGGCTAGCAATTGATGCAGCATTTTGTAAAGCTGAACGTACAACTTTAACTGGATCAACGATTCCTAAAGAAATCAAATCACCAAATTGACCTGTTGCAGTGTTGTAACCAAAAGTGTCTGAACTATTTTCAAGCACTTTGCCAACAATAATCGCTGCTTCTTCACCGGCATTAGTAGCAATTTGGCGTGCTGGAGCTTGTAGAGCACGACGGACAATATTAATACCAGCTTCTTGGTCTGCATTACTTCCTTTGACAGTAATCGCGTTTGCAGCCCTCAAAAGTGCAGTTCCACCACCAGCAACAATACCTTCTTCCACCGCTGCACGTGTTGCGTTCAAGGCATCATCAACACGGTCTTTCTTTTCTTTCACTTCAACTTCTGTTGCACCACCAACACGAATAACGGCAACACCACCAGCAAGTTTAGCAAGTCTTTCTTGCAATTTTTCGCGGTCATAGTCAGAAGTTGTTTCTTCAATCTGTGCCTTAATCTGGCTTACACGAGCACTGATTTGTGCTTTTTGTCCAGAACCATCAACGATAGTCGTGTTTTCTTTAGAAATATGCACCTTCTTTGCACGGCCCAGCATATCTAAAGTGACATTTTCAAGTTTAATACCAACATCTTCAGAAACGACCTGACCTGATGTTAAAATCGCAATATCTTCTAACATCGCTTTACGACGGTCACCAAAGCCGGGCGCTTTAACAGCACAAATCTTTAAACCACCACGCAGTTTATTAACCACAAGCGTTGCCAAAGCTTCACCTTCCACATCTTCAGCAATAATGAGAAGAGGCTTACCAGACTGAACAACAGCTTCAAGAACAGGAAGTAAAGATTGCAGATTAGACAATTTCTTTTCATGAATAAGGATGTAAGGATCGTCGAGATCAGCCACCATTTTTTCAGCATTTGTGACAAAATAAGGTGAAAGATATCCACGATCAAACTGCATACCTTCAACGACTTCTAATTCCGTTTCAGCAGTTTTTGCTTCTTCCACGGTAATAACACCTTCATTACCGACTTTGTCCATAGCATCAGCAATGATTTTACCAATTTCTGAAGCACCATTAGCAGAAATCGTTCCTACTTGTGCTATTTCAGCAGAAGTTTGGATCTTTTTCGCTTTTTTGAAAAGGCTTTCAACAACTTCTGCAACAGCAGAATCGATCCCACGCTTTAAATCCATTGGGTTCATGCCAGCAGCAACAGCTTTTACACCTTCTTGCACAATAGCTTGCCCCAAAACAGTTGCTGTTGTTGTTCCATCACCAGCAATATCGTTGGTCTTTGAAGCAACTTCACGCAACATCTGTGCGCCCATATTTTCGAACTTGTCTTCCAGTTCAATTTCTTTTGCAACCGACACACCGTCTTTTGTGATACGAGGTGCACCAAATGATTTGTCAATCACCACATTACGGCCTTTAGGACCGAGTGTTACCTTAACAGCATTAGCAAGGATATCAACACCGCGCACCAAGCGCTCACGTGCTTCACGGCCAAATTTGACTTCTTTAGCAGCCATTTAATTTCTCCTTGGATATAGTAAACGAAACAAATTGAGAAAATGGATTAACCCAAAATCCCCATAATGTCGGATTCTTTCATGATTAAGAGTTCTTCACCATTAATCTTTACTTCGGTTCCAGACCATTTCCCAAATAAGATACGATCTCCTGTTTTTACTTCTAGAGGCACGCGCTTTCCATTATTATCAAGAGCGCCATTGCCAACAGCGATTACCTCACCTTCTTGAGGTTTTTCCTTTGCTGTATCGGGGATGATAATCCCACCAGCGGTTTTATTTTCAGATTCAACCCGACGAACGACAACACGATCGTGAAGTGGGCGGAATTGTGTGTTAGCCATGTTTTAAACCCTTAAAACTTAGTATAACTGATTAATCTTAAATTTTATTAGCACTCTATAATGGCGAGTGCTAGCGATAAATCTTATATAAAAATATTGATCCGCAATGTCAAGGATTCTAATTAAAATAATTCATTTTATATTGATTCTAATGAGCTCTTTGATTTTGGTCGAAAAATACTTATCTTTTATTAATTAATAAATATACATATTAAGGGATTTTATGATGCTTAAAACACGCCAAGAAACCGATAGTTTGGGGGCAGTTTCGGTTCCCCATGACCGTTATTGGGGGGCTCAAACAGAACGTTCTCGACAAAATTTTAACATTGGCTCAGAAAAACAGCCTCTCTCACTGATCTATGCTTTAAGTCTTATCAAAAAGACAGCAGCCCTTGTGAATATGCAAAAAGGGAAACTTCCGCAAGATATAGGCCAAGCAATTGTTACTGCTGCTGATGAAGTACTTTCTGGTGCGTTTGACACACATTTCCCCCTAGCTGTTTGGCAAACGGGATCTGGTACACAAAGCAATATGAATGTCAATGAAGTAATCGCCAATCGCGCTAGCGTACTTTTGGGGGGGGCACTTGGTAACAAATCACCTGTGCACCCTAATGACCACGTGAATATGAGCCAATCGTCAAACGATTCTTTTCCCACAGCGCTTCATATTGCTACCACACTGCAAACACGCCAACATTTTTTTCCAATTCTAGATACTCTTATTGCCAGTCTTCAAACAAAAGAAGAAGAATTTGCAGACATCATAAAATTGGGACGCACGCACACGCAAGATGCCACTCCCCTCACTTTGGGGCAAGAATTTTCAGGCTATCGCGCTGCACTAGAAGCCAACCGTCAACGCATTGAAATGGCTCTTATTGATGTCCAAATGCTTGCCCAAGGGGGAACAGCCGTTGGAACAGGCCTCAACGCACCAAAAGGATTTGACGTTGCATTTGCTGAAACAATTAGTCCACTCACCGGAGTAACTTTCACAACTGCCAATAATAAATTTGAAGCTCTCGCCCACCACGGAGCCCTTGCCAATTTCCACGGAAGTTTAAATGCATTGGCAGCTGATCTTTTCAAAATTGCAAATGACATCCGTTTCTTAGGGTCCGGGCCCCGTTCAGGCCTTGGTGAATTAAGCCTGCCAGAAAACGAACCCGGTTCTTCTATTATGCCAGGAAAAGTTAACCCCACTCAGTGTGAAGCCTTAAGCATGGTTGCCTGCCAAGTCTTTGGTAACCAAACTAGTGTGACTTTTGCTGCAAGCCAAGGTCATTTTGAATTAAATGCGTTCAAACCTGTTATCGGTTATAATGTCCTGCAGTCTCTTTCTCTTCTTGGTGATTCCATGCGCTCCTTCGATGTTAATTGTATCAAAGGGCTGCGTGCTAATAAAGATCATATCCAATCTCTTCTTGAGCGCTCCCTTATGCTCGTTACAGCACTTGCACCCGAAATTGGTTATGAAAAAGCTGCCGACATCGCTAAAACAGCCCACAAAAATGGGACAACCTTACGGGAAGAAGCCTTAAAAGCGGGGATTACTGAAGCTGACTATGACCGCTTGGTTGATCCAAAAAAGATGATCCACCCACAATAAGGCTATTTTATGGTATTGATGAACTTTGTCATTGTGGATGCTAGTTTTACATCAACGACATATTTTACGTTATAATATTGGGCTGTTCGCGGCCCAAATAGCTTTTTATTTTTAACAATTCAAGCGCTGCTAAAAATAAAGGCTTAAGTACTTTCTGGAGATTTTGAGTGTATTTGCGGGGGTTGTTTTCATACTGTTCGAGATAAATGCGTACAGTTGCATCCCCCGTTCCTGTTCCAGATAAACGCACGACAAATCGTGCCCCATTTTCAAAAAACACCCGCATCCCCTGCCCTACACTCATACTATCATCAACTGGGTCATGGTATGCAAAATCATCACAGTGTGTCACAGTTAACCCAGCAATCCTTGTTCCAGCTAAGGGCAACTTTGTGCGCAAATGTTCCATCATCGCATAAGCTTTTTGTGCTTCAATATTCTCATAATCATAGCGTGAATAATAAAAACGCCCATACTTGTGCCAATGTTTTTGCACAATTTGCGCCGCTGTTTGCCCTGTTAGAGCTAAAAGATTCAACCAAAACAACACAGCCCATAAACCGTCTTTTTCGCGCACATGGTGTGAGCCTGTTCCAAAGCTTTCCTCACCACACAAGGTAACTTTTCCGGCATCTAAAAGCGTACCAAAAAATTTCCATCCTGTCGGTGTTTCAAAAAGATTGAGCCCCTTTTCTTGTGCCACAAGGTCAGCAGCGCGCCCTGTTGGCATTGAGCGCGCAATCCCAGCAATGCCTTGGCTATATCCTTTGATCAGATGTGCATACTCTGCCATAATCGCTAGTGAATCAGAAGGTGTGATAAATTGTTTGCGACCAATAATGAGATTGCGATCACCATCACCATCAGAAGCAGCACCAAGATCAGGTCCTTGATCAGACATAAGTAAGTGATAAAGATCCTTTGCATGGACCAAATTGGGATCGGGATGAGAGCCCCCAAAATCCGGTAAAGGGGTTCCATTGACTACTGTTCCTTGAGGAAAATTTAAGCGTTTCTCAAAAATTTCTTGCGCATAAGGCCCTGTAACCGCATGCATAGCATCAAACCGCAAAGTTAAGCCCTTTTTCACCGCCTGAGAAATACAGTCAAAATCAAAAAGCTCTTCCATTAAAGTAGCATAATCTGCCACAGGGTCGATAACATCGACCTGCATGGAACCAATAAAACTTCGCCCTTGTGTTCCTAAATCAATGTCTGGAGCTTCAACAATTTTATAAGAAGAAAGATGTTGTGATGCTATAAAAATAGCATCACACAAATAATCAGGTGCCGGGCCACCATTGGAAATATTATATTTTATACCACAATCACCATTCACACCACCAGGATTGTGGCTTGCTGATAAAATAATCCCACCATGTGCATGATATTTGCGAATAAGGTGCGACACAGCAGGTGTTGATAAAATACCCCCCTTTCCTACCTTAACACAGCCCACACCATTTGCAGCCGCCATTTTTAACACAAGCTGAATCAGGGTGTCGTTTAAATAGCGCCCATCTCCACCAAGGATGAATAATTTTCCCTCAAGAGGTCCAACACTGTTAAAAATGGACTGAATAAAATTTTCAACATAATGGGGGTGTTGGAAAACAGATACCTTTTTGCGTAAACCAGATGTTCCCAGTTTTTGATCATGAAAAGCTGTTGTCAAAACAGTGTTGACGATCATAAAAATAACCTTCCTACTATTTTCTCAACTTGAAAGGGAACATCTACTACAATTAACGTCTCATCAAAAAACCGTCTATGCAGAAACTTTCCATAGCACCTTTTTTGAGCTGTGCCTTTTGTCAAATGGTCACCCCTCTTTTGTCAAATTGCCACCCCTTTGGCAGCTCCTTCTATTTAAGGACTATCCATAAAAGTGGCTTTCATTTAACCTTGATGCAAGCATGAAATACTTGCAAATTTGTCACAATCCACTACACTCCCAACCATTCGTCGTTGAAAAACAAAAACCGTTTTTCCAACACAATCCCAAAAGGTTTATAGGAGCGTAATTATGATAAAAAAACAAGTCCCCAACGTAACTTTCCACACACGTGTACGGGATGAATCAGTTGGCGGGGATAATCCTTATCGGTGGCAAGATGTTAATAGTGACACTTACTTTAAAGGGAAACGGGTTATTCTTTTTTCTCTCCCTGGAGCATTTACACCCACTTGTTCAACCTTTCAGCTTCCTGATTTTGAAAAACTTTATGATGAATTTAAAAAAGTCGGTATTGATGAAATTTACTGTCTTTCTGTTAATGACTCCTTTGTGATGAATGCCTGGGGTCAAAAGCAAGGCATTAAAAATGTAAAATTGATCCCTGATGGTTCTGGTGAATTTACCCGTAAAATGGGAATGCTAGTCGCTAAAGACAATCTCGGCTTTGGAATGCGCTCATGGCGCTATGCAGCGGTCATTAATGATGGGGTTATTGAACATTGGTTTGAAGAAAAAGGCTATTCAGATAATTGCCCTACTGACCCATACGAGGTCTCATCACCCCAACATATCTTAAAAATACTTCAAGGCTAAGTGTTAAACAAAGATCACTTCTTTAAAGAAGAGCAACTTTTTTAAATAGTACATTAAGACAGCGCAAGTTACCTTACATTAAGGAATTTGCGCTGTTTTTATTTTTGTAAATTTATATGCAATCTTTAAAAGAAAAAACGTCTATCTTTTTTGATTTTCCAAAATGGCCTTCACGGCTTGAACCAATTGATTTTCTTTAACGGTTATTTGCGCTGGGCGACTTTCACGCCATGTTTGATTATCCTTAATTTCAGTAGCTAAACGCGCACCTTCTACCAAATCTTTAATCTGAACCTCCCCATACTGGAGCTCTTGTGAGCCTTGAATCACTACACAAGGCGCATGACGTCGATCCGCATACTTCATTTGTGCTTTAATACCTGACTCACCTAAATATACTTCAGACCGAATACCTGCATCGCGCAATCGCTTCACCATGTTTTGATAACGTGCAATGCTGCTTGGTTCTTGATCCATCATTAACACCACAACCGGACCTACCTTCTGCCTCACAGTCACACCTAGTATAGCGAATCTTAAACGTGATAAACCAATTGAAAAACCCGTTGCAGGAACATTGTCATTACGAAAACGTCCAATCAATCCATCATAGCGCCCACCTCCACCAACAGATCCTCCTAAGTTTGCAAAAACACTAGGTAGATCACCATTGAAAAATCTAGCTTCAAAAACAGGTCCCGTATAATAGTCCAATCCTCGCACGACTGATGGATCAACCTTTATGTATGACTCGTAACCATTGGTGGCAAAAATTTCCAGCATTTCTTCAAGTTCATGAATCCCTTCAAGCCCACAAGCATTACGGTCAACTATGTTTTTGAGATTATTAATCGTTCCCTCTGCAGTTTTATCTCTTGCACGCAACAAACTAAGGATATACTTAATCTGGTCATCAGTTAGTTCTGCTCCTTTTGTGAAATCACCACTTTCATCCAAACGACCCTCCCCTAAAAGCAATTCCACTCCTTTAAAACCAAGTCGATCCCACTTATCGATTGCCCTAAAAACACTTAAGCGTCTGTCAGCTTGTTCATCTCCTCCCAAACCAAGATTCTCTAAAACGCCATCCAAAATTTTCCGATTACTCACACGGATGACACCCCGATCGGATCCAATTATTAATTTGTTTAAACTATCTGCTGCCATCATGCAGATTTCTGCATCCGCAGCCACCGTTGATGCCCCTACAATATCAGCATCCAACTGCATAAATTGACGAAAACGCCCTGGTCCTGGCTTGTCATTACGAAAAACATATCCCAAACGATAACTGCGATAAGGTTTTGGTAAAACTTCAAAATTCTCAGCAACATAACGAGCAAGAGGCGCTGTGAGATCATAGCGCAAAGACATCCACTGTTCATCATCATCTTGTAAAGAAAAAACACCTGCATTCGGGCGGTCTACATCAGGCAAAGACTTTCCAAGTGCATCTGTATATTCAAAAATCGGTGTTTCAAGTGCTTCAAAACCATAAAGTTCATAAACTTCACGTATCTGAGCCGTTATTTCTTCAAGTGCCTGTAACTCCAAACCTGTATAATCAGTCAACCCGCGTGGTAAACGGGCTTTAATTTTTTTTTGTTTTGTAGACATGATGTTTCTCTATTCAGCAATGTATGTTTACGCACAACTCCGTGTTTTTGCGAACGATCATGTCTAGTTCATCGAAATGAACGCTGCAATAACTTTATACGCTTAAGATTGATACAACACCATCACCCCTCTTCACTACCTTGCAATCATGCTGCCATCACGTTGCTATCACATTGTTTTCCCCAACAACCAGCCCAACCATTAAAACGATTTCACTTTCATCAAAAACTTTTTAGATTTGTGGCAAAACTTCACACGATAGATGTTTATGACCACAGTGCCTTACTTCTGTCTTAAGAAATTCTTTTCTATATCAATGTGCAAAAAGAGATGTGTTATTAATCACATTAAAAGTGTTCCAAAGTGATAAAAATTTGGTAAAAAAAATTGCAAAATTAAATAAAATACGCCTCCTCTCAAGAAGGCAAATAGTACCAAACTTTTTTAATCAACATTGACAGCCATTTAAAAAACACTATTCATCGTATAAAAACGTCCTTTTCTTAACTAAGAAAACACATATTCTCCCTATCTTAAAAAGATGCGTTTGCAGTGTATGAGATGAAATATCGTCTTTTAAAGACTTAAGGAATAAAATGAAAATAACAATTTTTGGTGGTGGAATTTGGGGAAGAGCTCTTGCATTTGCTTTTGCACATAAAAATGAAGTCCGCATTGTTTCAAGACGTGATATCACACCTGCACTAGACCCTTTAAACAAAATATTGAGTCACAATTCTCATTCAATCATTTCACAATGTTCCTTAGACGAGAGTTTAGATTCTACACTTTTTGTCACTGCTATTAGTGTGCAAGCTTTAAGAGAATGGTTTGCTCACACACCTTTGAAAAAAGACTCAAAAATACTCATCACAAGCAAGGGAATTGAAGAAGATAGTGGAGCATTTGTCAGTCAAATTGCCAAAGATTTTATTGCTCCAGAAAATCTTTGTTTTTTAGCAGGCCCAAGCTTTGCTAAAGAAATCATTCTCGCTCTCCCATGTGCCTTAACTATTCATTCGCATAATTTTACCCTTGCTCAAGAATTTGCAAACAGAATGCCCGACTTTATCAAACCCTATATTGAAAATGACATCATTGGTGGAGAAGTGGCAAGTGCATATAAAAATGTCATTGCCATAGCGGGTGGAATTTGTGACGGATTGGAATTAGGCCAAAATGCTAAAGCATCTCTCCTATCGCGTGGCCTTGTAGAAATGTATCAATTCGCAGAACATTTTGGTGCAAAAATGCAAACTTTCTTAGGGCTATCTGGTGCAGGCGACCTGTTCTTAACAGCAAATTCCCTTCTTTCCAGAAATTACCGTGTTGGGTTAGGATTAGCGCAAAACAAACCTTTGAAAAATATTCTAAACGAACTAGGCGAAGTAGCAGAAGGTATCAAAACTTCTAACGCAATTACTCAAATTGCTCAAAGAGAAGGAATTTACGCACCTATCGCTACAGAAGTTCAAAAAATCATTCAAGGCAAAAATCCTTTAGAAAGTATGAGCACTTTAATGAAAAGGTGAACTTTTAAAAAAGTTCCAATAAAGAAATTTTATTTAATTTAAGCAAAGCTTTTAAAGTAGTCAGCAATGTTTATTTTGGCACCATAATAGCCACATACAGTTGCAATAACAGCCACCAATAAGGTTACCTAACGCTGTTAGGCTATAGTCTTTTTGGCAATATATAAATATTTTTTCTGTACTTAAGTCCATTACAAAAATTCACCCCATTTAAAAAAATTATTTAAGCGTATTCTCGACCTCTAACAAAGAATATTCATGTAAAAATTATAACACTTTATGCTTAGAGAAGTGCTGATTTTATCATCTAATTTTTATGAATGCTAGATTTGTGATAAGCGCACTTAGAGTGATTGTAGCTTTATTAGGTGCTAGTGTTTAGCCATGTTTTCCAGCTGTAAGAAACACAGTAAGAACTGACAAGAAAGCCTTTTGCCTTTTTTCACAAGTGCTTTTATTATCCTAATGGAATATGCACGATAACCAAAGGGGTAAGCGAAAATACAAAAGGATTCTTTGCAAAGTATAGGATACTTTTTAAAAGCTGAAGAAACACCGCTGAGTTTAAGTTGAGTACCTATCAACATACCTATATCAACATTCACAGCAGCACGATAACCACTTTTTTTACAAAATGACCATATGCCCTTTCTGACTTTGAGCTTGAACAGATTTATTGAGCACTGCCACAACATCTTTTATAA
>NZ_JH725083.1:271340-272158 GCF_000278255.1 Bartonella melophagi K-2C | reverse complement strand
CCTCCAAACCTCTCTATCCAATTATCAAATTTTAAATCATGCAATTCTTCTTTTAGTGAACGAGCTCTTTTTTGATTAGAATATTGTCTTGAAAGCTCATCTGCACTATCCTCACAAGGTACTGCCTCTGTATATTCTTCTATTGATTTACGCGCATTCTCTATTCTTTTGTTACGACTTACCAATCTGTAAAGTCGTCTATAAATTGCTTTTAACATTTCCTTTGCTTTCATAATCTTTCTTCAATTCAATACGGCAAGTTATCACACCTGATGCTCATCTCATCCACCTAATGATTGTTGACCATCGGTTTGCTCATAATCTGTCCTACTCGCTGCACAACCATCAATAAAATCAGATGGTGGGGGTCCTTATTTTTACCTTGTTTAAGTTATTGTATGAATACCCCTGATCATTAAATCCATATTCTGTACTGCCAATAATAAAAAAGCCGCTTCCAAAACCTATGTAACCGTGAAAGAGAGGCCATATACTCCTGTGGTGTCATGAATGTCATTTCATACGTAATAACATTATCATCACACACTACCGTATCTTTTATCTTTTCATCACCACTCACCATAGCATTGCCGGAAACGTATGAACCGTCATAAACCCAACAATCACCCTCATGAGAAAGATTGTCTTCTTTCTCTATAAAACCACCAATGTCACCAGCTTTAACATCACCAAAGTCTCTTAATGCACGAATACGATGAAGAGTGCAGTTATATTTCTTTCCAAATCTTGAATTATCAACCTTCTCACTTTCTTCCGTAAGCTCGTATTTCTTTTCTATACTCATGTTCTTATCCTCC
>NZ_JH725083.1:270809-271240 GCF_000278255.1 Bartonella melophagi K-2C | reverse complement strand
CTCAATTGAAAAAATGTTAAAAAGTAGCCTTCTTAAGAACTCTGAATACTAAACAATAAGAGGGCTACGTTAACTGTCGTACAATGTTACGCTTGAAGAGGTTTGTTTGTCTGAAGATTTTCCTTTTGTTCAAAAGGAATAATTTTCATTGGTGGTAAAATCTTTATCGGTTTAACCGGTTTTTTTGCGTTGATTTCAATATTACTTTGACTGAGCATATCAAGCCATTCCATTTGTAAATCCACGTTTTCTCTTTTCTGCTGTAATTGCTTACCTTCTTGCTGAATTGAAGTGGATAATTTTTTAAGTGTAGCTTGCTCTTGCTTAATCAACATGCATAATTCTGAAAGCGAACCTCCAAACCTCTCTATCCAATTATCAAATTTTAAATCATGCAATTCTTCTTTTAGTGAACGAGCTCTTTTTTGATT
>NZ_JH725083.1:264933-267381 GCF_000278255.1 Bartonella melophagi K-2C | reverse complement strand
GAGTGCAGTTATATTTCTTTCCAAATCTTGAATTATCAACCTTCTCACTTTCTTCCGTAAGCTCGTATTTCTTTTCTATACTCATGTTCTTATCCACCTAATATTGTTGACCATCGGTTTGATCACACCCCAACCTGCTCCCCACGCAACCATCAGTAAATTCAGATGGTAAGGAGACTAAACTATCTTGCAATTGGCATAACTTTAAATAATTTCTTAAAGACAACCCTTTGCCTTTTTCCCAACGGCAAACAGAAGCCTGCTTAACACCTAAAATATCTGCTAACTCTCTCTGCGTTATCGCCAAACATTTTCGGATGGATTTAACTTCTAATTTATTTTCGGTTATCATGTGATACTCTTTTAAATTTACTATATACGTAATAGTATCAACATTTATAAAAAAAACAATAGATTTTTTTAATTTAGTAATCATAAAATTAATTATGACAAAAAATATCATTGCCGTATTAAATGTACTTCAATCTGAATTTGGTCTGACCCAAAGAGATCTTGCAAGTAAATTAAATGTGACTCAAGCGACCATATCAAGATGGTTAGCGAGTGAATCAGATCCTAGAGGTTCACATAGAGATGCAATACTAGAATTATATAAAAGTTTAAAAGGCTATAACCAAGTTACTACACTTATTCCTATTATGGGATTTGTAGGGGCGGGATTTGAAATTGATACCGATGTTGAGCAAATTCCAGAAAACGGCCTTGAAACAGTTGAGATACCGTTTGACTTACCTTTTGAGGCGCTAGGATTCATGGTTCGCGGCCTTTCTATGTACCCGATGTATAAAGATGGAGACTTAATCATAGTCAAGCATTTGCAAACAAGACCAATAAGTGACTATTACGGTGATGAAGTTGTCATTTTAACAGAAGATAATAGACGCTTTATTAAAAAAATTGTTCGTTCTCCAGAAGGTATTGCACTTGAATCATATAATGCTCCTGTAATAAAAAATGTTAATATAAAGTGGATCGGAGAAATAGTTGCAATACTACCACGCAAAGGCTACCGCCTGCTTATGAGGTAAGTTAATTTAACCTTTTGATTCTCTTATTTCGAAGCCAATATTTTAAATGCACATGTAAAAAAATAAATATTGTGCAATTTTTCTCTTGCTTTTATTTATACGTTTGCGTATATGTATGTAAAAACAACCATTTACGAACAAGGAATAGAGGGGATGGAAAATGAATGAACAGTTTTTTGTGAATGCTGATGAGATTTTGTTGCTTGTATGCAGTGGTGATTATCATCACGCTCAATCTGGACCAATTAATAAGACTGAAATCATGAGCATTGTTGACGGTTTAGATGATGTTGAAAGCATTCTTCGCATTGATCTTCAGTCAAATCGCTATGATGATATTTCAGAAGAAATCGCTGAGCTCTATATTGAAAAATACTTAAACGAAGGCCGCTATTGTTTTTTAGAGTCTAATCCTTATCCCTTTATAGCTGAGAGTGATGCATACGATGATCTTTTAGAAGATATAAAAGAGCGGGAATATGCTGATGCAACCTACGGCAGTTATGAAGAGCAACATCGTTTACGTCCTTGCGATGTTTTAAATATGAATTATCGGTGAGATACAGCAATACCCCTTTTTTCTCACCCCATCTGAAAAACCAATCCAAACATTATGAGGCTTATAATGGAAACGCTTATCCCTATTTGGAACCATACAATGAACCAAGAAACTGTCCAAACAGTCAATGCACGTGAGTTGTATACATTCTTAAAAGTTAATTCCAATTTTAACGATTGGATAGTGCATCGTATTAAAGAGTATGGTTTCCTAGAAAACAAAGACTTTGTGAGTTTTACTAAAATTTTAGTAAACCCTCAAAATGGTCGTCCATGCATCGAATACTACCTCACCTTAGACATGGCAAAAGAACTTGCTATGATTGAGCGTAATGAAAAGGGTAAGCAAGCCCGTCAATATTTCATTGAATGTGAACGAAAAGCAAAACAAATAACACCTCCTCAAATTGACTATTCTGATCCTCAGATCATGTTAGGTGTTTTGACGTACCTCAAAAATGCAAATGATCGCCTTCAATCTTCAGAATGCTCTGATGAGCTGCTTGATATCAATGATGCAGCACAAAAATTAGGCATGTGTCCTGAAGATTTAACCAACTGTTTGATTAATCATCGTTGGATTTATCGTCGTAATGATAAAAAATTGGTGCCTTATTATAGTAAAGTCGATGAAGGACTGATGGGGTATGTCCCAAAAACCATTCAAACCATTACCGGAAGAAAAAAGAGCGTTCCTAGTGCAAAAATTACACCAAAAGGATTAAAATGTCTAAGTGTGAGACTCCAAAAACACATCTGCACTCAAGAAGAGATCAATGACTTTGTTAATGCTAAAGTTGCTGATTTTAAAACAATGACAGCAACAACGCTTTCTTCTCAA
>NZ_JH725083.1:0-262548 GCF_000278255.1 Bartonella melophagi K-2C | reverse complement strand
GGATAGTGTACAAAAAAACTTAATGGAATCAATAAGTACAAATTCCCTTACCTTTGCAATAACTTATTGATTTTATTGCATTATAAGGCTATCTCATTGCCCACCATATATTTTCATCTTCTTACATTACTATTTTTAAGTTTAAAGACAAAATAATAAAGTCAAAGTTTAAAGTTTTTCAGTTCTCTTCTTGTTATAATTATAGTGATTCTTTTCCCCTGGCTTTTTGGAAAAGCACAGCAAAAGATAAAAATAAAAAGCTCTACCATATGATGGAGCTTTTAAAGTAGCTGATATCGCCGTACCAAATACAGCTACTCATCCAGACAGATTAGATCTCTTAAAGGGTGATTATGATTTTGATATTGGTATGTAAGGTCATGCTATGCCTAAACAACGGCCTCCTCACCTTGTTAAGGAAATTACACGCTATGGTAAAACCATATGGTATGTGCGTATCGGTCATGGTCAAAGGCGTAGAGTGCGTGGAACCTATGGTACGCAAGAATTTGTCGACGACTATAAAAATGCTCTTTCTGAGTTACAAGGATACAAGCTTCCTAAATCTAGGCCCGGTAAACTGGTTGAAGGTAGTTTCATATGGCTCCTAAAACAATATTTTAATAGCGTCACCTGGCATAACCTAGCTCACTCTACGAAAAGACAAAAAGAACTCATTCTAACGAAAGTATCAGATGCCATAGGAGATATTCCATACAAAGCAATTAAAAAGTCACATATTATAGCTGGTGTTGAACGACGCAAAGAAACACCCGCAAATGCTCGGAATTTTCTCAAAGCAGTTAATGGGCTTTTTAAATGGGCAATTGAACAAGGGCTTTTGGAAGATAATCCTGCTTTAGGGGTTAAAAGACCGTCTCTCAAAAACAAGGATGGATTCCCTGCTTGGACGGAAGAAGATATCAATAAATACTATCAACAATGGCCTCTTGGGACTCATGAACGTGTGTGGATTGATGTTCTTCTCTACACAGGCTTACGAAGGGGGGATGTTGTACGCATTGGTTGGAAAGACGTTAAAGATAATGTCATTCATTTAAAAACGGAAAAAAGCAAATTTCAGACAGATGTGTTTCTTCCCATTTTACCCGAATTAGCAAAAACTCTTGAAACGGGTCCCGTCGGAAATGAGACATTTATTTGTGGGAGAGGAGGCAAAAAACTAATCAAAGAAACCTTTGGTAACTTATTTAAAAATGCTTGTAATGAAGCTGGTGTAAAAAAATCAGCACATGGATTGAGAAAATTAGCTGCAACAAGAGCTGCCAATGCAGGGGCTACTGTTGCACAACTTAAAGCGATTTTTGGGTGGACTGATGATCAAATGGCATCTCTTTACACAAAGACTGCTGATAGAAAGCGACTTGCCATACAAGCAATTAAAAAGCTCCAAAAAAGTGCGGGATAGTGTACAAAAAAACTTAATGGAATCAATAAGTACAAATTCCCTTACCTTTGCAATAACTTATTGATTTTATTGCATTATAAGGCTATCTCTGGGGGCACCATTTCATTTCTTGCACTAATTGCGTTACAGTATCTAGCGGAAACTTTCATTAGAATTAACTAAATAAAAAATGCCAACTCCACAATTAACCGCCTCCATTACTGTGCGACACAAATAGCTTACATCAATCTGATTTATTCTCATAATATTACCCCTAATATACACCCAAAGGCTAGTGTAACACCACAAAGTGCAAATATAGATTCAACAGCAATTGTTATCCAAAAACAACCGCAAGAGTTCTGCCATAAAAACCTGAGTGCACGAACATCTGTTTTAGCGATGTTGTACAGTTGTGCAATAATAATAAGCTTAGCATCAAATATAACATCGCGTAAAACTAGGCGTAATCATTAAAACATAGACCCATGTTATCCATAGATTTTAACGAACCTTTACGACAACCGATCTCAATATATTTAACCAAAATTTCTGTCAGATTCTTAATATGCTCCATTATATATTCCAGTGGAAAAGAAAATTGATTCCGATATCCCCCATCACGTAAAGTAACATCAAGGTGCTTTAACATAAATCTTCCCATTGTATTCTGTAATTTGGTTTACGATTTTATTTCCAAGGTCATAAAATAATTCGCTCTTCGAATATAAATGATAAAACCTACTAGGCAATATGTAGCCAATAAAATTGCTACAATCCATGGAATATGTCCAGATATTTTTCCGATAATTGCGGCACTTAATGCAGCACTACCTAACTGCAAAGCTCCCATAACGCCAGATGCTGCTCCAGCAGCGTGTGAATGAGATGAAATGGCCAATGCAGTTCCCAACGGCAATAAAAAACCATTACCAAAGGTAATAATAGAAATAGTTATTAAACTTGTCACAAGTGGCCATGGGCTTACAAATATTTGTAAAGCAAACAACATTCCCCCTATGACAAAAATAATATATCCACGCTGTATAGTTTGTTCCATAGCCTCTCTCTTGAGAAACCTCCTCGCCACTAAATTACCCAAGATATAAGTAAAAGAAACACCAATGTAGCTGTAACCAATGTAGACGGATGATAAACCTAAAGTTGTCAGTAAAAAAGGCGATTCTACGATATAAGCAAAATAGGTTGCATAAGCAAAGCACGGAATAAGTGCATAAAAAAGAAACTGCTTATTTTTTAAAACCCCGAAATTGTTCTTAATGAGTCCTACAGTAGTAAAAGATTGACGTTTTATAGGCGGCAAAGTTTCTGTCAGTACAAAGCAACATAACACAATAGTTAAGAGTATAAAAAGACTTAAAAAGATAAAAGTCGCCTGCCAATGAAAAGTCTGTAATAATACTCCCCCAACAAATGGTGCGAAAGCTGGTGATGCTCCTACAAAAGGAAAAATAACTAGATAAAGTTTCCCCGCTTCTTTTTTATCCAACAAATCATTGATAATAGCACGACTTAAAACAATCCCCGCACAAGCTCCAAGACCCTGCAAAAAACGCAATACAAGTAAAATCTGAAAAGTATCTGTATAAATTATACCAAGTGTTGTAAACAGCCATAAAAACAAACCAAATAAAAGTGTCTTTTTACGCCCAAAATTATCACTAAGAGGTCCATAGATTAGTTGTCCAGAAGCTAATGCCAATAAAAAAATCGCTATTGTACTCTGGATTTGAGATTCAGTAACCTGGTAATGATAACGCATATCTCCAAGTGCAGGCAAAAAGATATCCGTAGAAATCAAACCGCCTACTGATAAACATATAATAAGTATAATAAACAGCAATGTAGGTTTATAATTCATCAAAAAATATGCTTTACAAGTTAAATTATTCGATAAAAGATGTAATTTTTATTATGTTTATAATATTCATCTAATACAATGAATTCAATTATAATTGAATTATTATATAATAATTTAAATTAAAATCATACCACAAAACTAATACTATAAGTAATTATCTACCACAAATTAAAGCTATGGTAAATAAAAAGAACAGTTTAATTAATAATTATTACTTTCTATTTTGGACAAGAAAATTTGAAACTTGATTACAAAGCAGAAATCCCAACTTAGAAAGTACTTTAGTTCTAATTTTATACAATTTTTATTCCCTAAAGAGATGCGGATTTTCAAAAGAGAACTTTTTTCGTGCTTTTTGTAATCCCTTAATGACTTCATCAATCTTTGACGTAGAACAAGAAGATTCTTGGTCATTTAGTAGGCGTTGTTTCTCTCCACCTTCACAGAAAAACTGCATCTGAGATTGAAGCGTCCTAATTTCCTGAAATAAAAAACGACTCGTCTCTTTAAAACTATTATTCAATGAAAACAGTTGATCAGAAACTGATATTAAAACTTGTTTTAAAAAACGCTCATGTTCTTGACGCTTGCGATACTCCAAAATAAGAGCGTAGCTCATCTGATCTAGCTGCTTTTTAGTGATATTAATTTGACGCAATAAATCTGGACTTCTTCCCTTGCTGTCCTTTTTTACCTTCAAAAGCATAGCATAAACATCTAGTAGCTTAACTGCAGAATAGGATAAATAATCAACTAATGTAGATGTGCTAACATAGTGCTTTTCTGTAACCATCACAAATCCACCTAATGACTGGTTTTACAAAATTATCCCACTATTCACTTTTTACACTACAAGATTATTCTAAAAAAAGTGCTAAAATATTACCCTTAATTCATCGATATCCGACTATTATGCCTTTATTTAAGCTTTACATCTAATAATCAGTTAAAGGAGACAAAAGATATATAGGCGCAGAAAGAATAAAGTCTGTTGTTTTTTTCAAAATGTGACCACTATCAGCAAAAATCTCTTGACCAGGTGATAATTCCGTACCCTGCATAATCGCTGAAGCCAAAGAACCTTCTCGAGAAAGAGCCATTAATGTTGGTGAAGATGCAAATACACTATGCGCCCCACCATCAACATCAGAAAAATCTAAAACTGCTATTTTATTCTTGCGCAATATTTCAATGCTTGAACCATCCCCTACACGAGCATGCCCACCCGTAAGACGCCTTGACAAAGCGAGAGCCTTATCCTTACGAGATACTAAAACAGCTGTTGGGTGAGGTAATTTTTTAATATCATGAAGTTGACGTTCAAATACATCAAGATCAATATCTGGCGCAGCCATTAAGAAACTTGTAATACGATAAATTGGCTTATATTTTTTCTGCAAGGCTAAAGTTCTAAATGCTTCCATGATAACGAAATTGCCCATAGAATGCGCAACAACCGAAATCTGATCAGCTGCAGTTTCACCGATAACTGTTAAGAGCTCTATTAGTCCGTCACGCGCAAAATTGGCACTATCACGATCATAAATATAAAAAGGCATGGATCCAGCAGAAGGCCACGAATAATGTACAGCAACTGCATCTAAAGAATAATCATAAGAAAATTGAGCTGTGCGGAATATGCCATCTGCAAAATTGTTATTATAACCATGAATAAAAAGGAAAATTTCTTTTTTTCCTTTTGTTTTTTTGGCTAATGCAAGATTTAATTCCTGCTTAAAACGTTCTTTATTATCATATTGCTGCAAAGCCACTGCTGTAAAATATTTATCGAGGCTAGGTTTATATGCGTTTTTTTCAACAATACCTTTCACATGCTGTTGAGGAATTCCTACATCAACGCGATTATAGCGTACTTTATTTGACCGCCCTGCCCCATAAGGCTGAGAATAACTATTTTGTGTCATGCGACTTGTTGCAACATACACTGGAACGATAGCTTTCGGAGAAATCAATCCGCCTTCCACTTCTCGTTGCGCAGCGATCATAGATGGCGTTGCATTTATCCCGTGCCAAAGCACAGCGCGCTGGTTGCTGCATGCTATGAACAAAGTGGTGCAAATAAAAAATATTATGTATTTTAAAAATATTTGCATTACAACGCCACCCAATCTTATTAAGAAGAGAGCTCATACTTTAAATTTATAGTAAAAAAATGACTTTTAACGAACTGAAATAGATCACTAATAGAAATGTATTATAATAAAAATAGATAAAGAAGGAATTTTTGTGTTCATCCACACTTCAATAATAGAAAATGCAAATGATAATAATAGAGAATATAAATAATGGTGCGGTCGAGAAGACTCGAACTTCCACGGGTTGCCCCACAGCGACCTCAACGCTGCGCGTCTACCAATTCCGCCACGACCGCACATGGTAGAGGCCAAATACATTACACTTTTTGGGGATTTAACAAATCATAAAGCGCGACACAAGCTTATTTTCGTGTTTTTATAACTTATTTTATCTTAACTACTACAGTATACTTTAGATACAAGTCGCCAAACTCTGCATTTTATCATAACTGGAGAAGTACCATCATCAAATTGGCTCGCGCAACTTGATCTTTTTTATAAAAACCATGAAAACTTGTTGTAATTGTTGTAGTTCCGTGCTTTCGTATCCCTCTCATAGCCATACACATATGTTCAGCTTCAATTACCACTGCAACACCGCGCGGTCTTAAATATGTTTCCAAAGCATTAGCTATTTGAGCTGTCATGGCTTCTTGCGTTTGCAAACGGCGAGAAAAAATATCTATGACACGTGCAACTTTTGAAAGACCAACAATTTTTGTATCGGGAAGGTAGGCGATATGAGCTTTACCAACAATTGGAAGAACATGATGCTCGCAATGTGAATAAAAACTAATATCCTTCATAATTATCGGCTCATTATAACCTGAAACCTCTTCAAAAACTGTTCCTAAAATTTCCTTAACTGATTTATCATAACCAGAAAAAAGTTCACTATACACTTTAGCGACACGTTTGGGAGTATTTAAAAGCCCTTCTCGATCTGGATTTTCTCCTACCCATAATAACAATGTACGAACCGCTGCTTCCACTTCTTCAAAACTAGGACGCTTTTTCTCAGATAGAGAGAGATTTTTAGCGATTCCTTTCGTAGGACTATGCATTTAAAAAACTCCAGCTTATTATGTATAAATAATTTAATATACATTATTTATTTTATAATAATCTTTACGCAAGTGAATTAAAAGCTTGAATAGTGAAAACTCTTAAAATTCTAAGCAGCAGCTCATGATGAATAACATTTATAGCAATAAAATTCTTGAATATGCTGCTCATATAAGTAGAATTGGGCGTCTTAATAATCCTGATGCAACGTCAAAAAAACATGCACGTCTTTGCGGATCAACAGTTCTTGTGGATTTAAAAGTAGACAATGATATTGTTGTAGATTTTGCTCATGAAGTATATGCATGTGCACTTGGACAGGCTTCATCTTCTATTTTAGCGCATCATATCATTGGTAAAAAAATGCAAAATCTTAAAGCATTACGTGAAACTATCCTTTATATGTTAACAGAAAATGGCCCTCCTCCTCCAGCTCCATTTGAAGCATTTTCCTGTTTGCAACCCATTAAGAATTATAAAGAACGCCATGCCTCAACAATGCTTACCTTTGATGCAGTGGTAGACTGTATTGAACAAATTGAAGAAAAAATAAATGGTTAAATTACAGCCCAAACAAAAAAAAATACAAACTCGCAATTATACAGGTCCTTGGCGAAAAACACCTGGACGATTACTTGGTACTACGTTGATACGTCTTTATCAAATAACACTTTCTAGTTTGATTGGAAATCAATGTCGCCATATTCCAACTTGTTCAGAATATACCTATGAAGCAATTGCACGCTATGGTTTGTGGGCTGGTGCATGGATGGGTTTTTTTCGTATTATACGTTGTGGCCCATTTGGAACACATGGCTTTGACCCAGTACCAACTTCTCTTGATTATTCTTATAAACCTTGGCACTATTGGAAAATTTCTGCTAAACATGATAAATAATTGCTTTTCTTTTTTAATGCATATTGGTAGAAAATTAATCTACTAACTCTATCTGACTATTGTTAAGTTTTCACGAGACCATCCGCAATCGTTGGCGGAATTGGACCAAAGGGGTGTTTTATGTCTGACTTTATTTCTCTTTCTTTTCCTGATGGTTCCAAACGTGATTACCACTCTGAAATGACAGGTTTAGAATTGGCCGAGTCTATTTCTAAATCACTTGCAAAAAAAGCTGTCGCCTATAGCCTTAACGGAATCATTCGAGGCCTTTCAGACCCATTGGAACAATCTGGCCAGGTGGAAATTATCACTCGTGATGATCCACGTGCACTTGAATTGATACGCCATGATTGCGCTCATGTCTTAGCTGAAGCAGTGCAAGAACTATTTCCTGAAACACAAGTTACAATCGGCCCCGTTATTGAAAATGGTTTTTATTATGATTTCGCGCGTAAACAACCTTTTACATTAGATGACCTCACCATTATTGAAAAAAAAATGCGCGAAATTATCCAACGAAACAAACCTTTCAAAAAAGAAATTTGGTCTCGTGAAAAAGCTAAGAAAATTTTTTCTGAAAAAAATGAACTGTATAAGGTTGAGATTATTGATGCTATCCCTGAAAATCAAGACGTAAAAGTTTATTATCAAGGAGATTGGTTTGATCTTTGTCGTGGTCCACATATGCAATCTACTGGTCAAATTGGCAATGCATTCAAACTGATGAAAGTCGCGGGTGCTTATTGGCGTGGAGATGCCAATAATCCTATGTTAACGAGAATTTATGGTACAGCATTTGCTAACGAAAATGACTTAAAAGCCTATCTCTATGCGCTAGAAGAAGCAGAAAAACGCGATCATCGTCGCTTAGGACGTGAAATGGATTTATTTCATTTCCAAGAAGAAAGCCCAGGAATGATTTTCTGGCATCCAAAAGGTTGGAAAATGTTCCAAAATTTAATTAGCTATATGCGCCGCCGCCTTGATGATCATAAATATGACGAAGTTAACGCACCACAAGTTCTTGATAAATCACTTTGGGAAATATCTGGTCATTGGGGATGGTACAAGGAAAATATGTTTCAAACAACCCCAGCTACTGATGATTGGGATGATCAATGTCTTTACGCTCTTAAACCCATGAATTGTCCTGGTCATGTGCAAATTTTTAAACATGGTTTAAAGTCTTACCGAGATTTGCCTATTAGACTTGCTGAATTTGGTATTGTCCATCGTTATGAACCTTCAGGTTCTCTACACGGTCTTATGCGCGTTCGTAGTTTTACACAAGATGATGCACATATTTTTTGCACAGATGAACAATTAGCTGATGAATGTCTTAATATTAATGATTTAATTTTATCAACTTATGCAGATTTTGGTTTTGAAGAAATTAGTCTTAAATTTTCAACGCGTCCAGAAAAACGTGTTGGTTCTGACGAATTATGGGATCATTGTGAAAACATAATGTCATCTGTTCTTAAAACTATTGAGGAAAAATCAGAAGGACGTATCAAAACAAGTATTCTTCCAGGTGAAGGTGCATTTTATGGACCAAAATTTGAATATACATTGAAAGATGCTATTGGTCGCGAATGGCAATGTGGAACAACACAAGTAGACTTCAATCTACCTGAGCGTTTTGGAGCATTCTATATTGATAAGGATTCACAAAAACGTCAGCCTGTTATGATTCATAGAGCTATTTTGGGATCAATGGAGCGTTTTCTTGGCATATTAATTGAAAATTTTTCTGGACATATGCCGCTTTGGCTTGCCCCTCAACAGGTTGTTGTTGCACCAATTACATCTAAAACAAATGAATATGCAGAAAAAATAACGAGAAAACTTAAAACTATTGGTCTTTCAACTACAGCAGATCTTCGTAATGAAAAAATTAATTACAAAATACGTGAACATTCTTTACAAAAAGTCCCTGTAATCCTTGTATGCGGTGAACGTGAATCTGAAACAAATAGTGTGAGTATGCGCCGTTTAGGAAGCACGGATCAGACTGTTTTATCTATAGAAGAAGTGATGAAACAACTCTCAAATGAAGCACCCCCCCCAGATTTACGCCGTTTAATAAACATTCAATAATGAAAGTAATTGTGCTAAATCTAGAATTGTTGACTACTTATCGTGCTCTATCAAGCATGCGTTTACATTCAATCAATTCGAATAGTGTTTCCTGTAATAATACTTTATCAGTCTTGTCTTGATGGCTTTTAACGGCACCAACAGATTCTTCTTCACCCTTCATAAACCCCAAAAGTCCAAAGGCTGCCTTTTTTGACTTAGTTTTAGTAGATTCATTAACTTTGGTAGATTCAGATGTTTGTTTTGCACATTCTTTTTCTATTATAACATTCATGTCATCTAGATCGTTATTACCAAGGGCAATAACAAAAGAAGTGCCATTTTCTTTTAAAAGGCGTTGCACACCCTTTATAGTGTAACCTTTGCCATAAAGTAATTGCTTAATACCATTGAGCAAATCGACATCAACAGGACGATAATAACGCCTTCCACCACCACGCTTTAGTGGCTTAATCTGAACAAAACGTGTTTCCCAAAATCTTAACACGTGCTGTGGCAGCCCCAGTAATTCTGCTACTTCGCTAATTGTTCGAAAAGCATCAGGGCTCTTGTCCATTTTGCGATACCTTATTTAAATATTGTACTAATGATTTTATAATAACTGAATCAGTTCAAATTTCTTGCTAAGATTGATCAAAAATAGAAATTATCCTCAATTATATTTTAATACAAACCTGTTATTCAAATAGAAAAAATTACCCATTAAATTTCTTTATCAAAACCCAGACATTTAAAATATTGCTTATTTGTACGAATTTATTTCTGTCTTGCACGATGCGCATCTAAAATTCTTTTTTTAAGTACATTCGCAGCTTTAAATGTCACCACGCGCCGTGGTGGAATAGGTGCTTCAATACCTGTTTTTGGATTGCGTCCAATTCGTTCATTTTTATTGCGGACTTGAAAAGTCGCAAAAGAAGACAATTTAACCACTTCATCCTTTACAAGTGAATTGCAAATTTCATCTAAAATCAACTCAACCAAAGCTGATGATTCGGTATATGACAAGCCTACTTTCCTACAAACCGCACTCGCCAAATCTGCACGTGTTACTGTCTTACCTGTCATCATAACCACCTATTAAAATTTAAAGTTATAAAGCGATTTATACGTTTTATTCAAATATGGTCAAGCCGCTATAATCTACCAACGAATAAGAATCGCCCCCCAGGTAAATCCACCCCCCATAGCTTCTAACATAATGAGATCTCCTTTTTTAATTCTCCCATCTTGAACAGCAGTTGTTAAAGCTAATGGTACTGATGCTGCAGAAGTATTACCATGTTGATCAACAGTCATCACAACTTTATCTAACGTGATCCCTAGCTTTTTAGCCGATGCTTCGATAATACGCCTATTAGCCTGATGAGGTACAAACCAATCTAACTGAGAAGAATTCATATTAACAGCTGCAAAACAATCATCAATCACATCGGTTATCATACCAACTGCATGTTTAAAAACCTCTCGTCCTTTCATACGTAAATGACCTGTTGTTTGTGTAGTTGAAGGACCACCATCAACATATAATTTATCTACATATGCACCATTAGAGCGCAATTTTGCAGACAATATACCACTATCAACAATAACACTACCTTCAACTTCTTGCGCTTCCAAAATAGCTGCACCCGCACCATCACCAAATAAAACACATGTCGTACGATCTTGCCAATCTAAAATCCGAGAAAATGTCTCAGACCCAATGACTAAGATTCTTTTTACTGCTCCGCAACGTAAATATACATCTCCTGTTGTCAATGCAAAAATAAAACCAGAACAAACAGCTTGAATATCAAAAGCAAAACCACGCTTCATTCCCAAAGCATGTTGAATTTCAACAGCGGAAGCAGGAAAAGTATGGTTAGGTGTTGAAGTAGCTAAAATAATACAATCAATATCTTCTATTGTCATGCCTGAATTTTCAAGTGCAGCTTGTGCAGCTGCTACCCCTAAAGAAACAGTCGTCTCATTTGTATCAGCAATGTAACGTTGGCGAATTCCCGTACGTTGAACAATCCACGAATCAGATGTTTTAACAAACTTGGTAATCTCATCATTCGATAAACTTTTTTTTGGTAAAGCACTTCCCACACCACATATAATTGATCGAATCATACAGTCCTCACCCTCTCTTGGAATATTTTATCTCTACTACGAATACCGATCATATTGTTTGCGTATTAATTGACAGCTCTACCTTCATCATTTTCAAAGGATCATTTTACTTTCATGAAAATATCGTAAATCTTGAATTATTTTTTTCAAAAGTCCGTTATTTACCATTTCATAGCCAATGCAGATAGCAGAAGAAAAGCCATCAGCATTAACACCACCATGACTTTTTATAACAATACCATTTAAACCTAAAAGCACACCACCATTAATCCGATCAGGATCTATTTTCTGTTTTAACTGACGAAAAGCACCTCGAGATAAAACATATCCAAGGCGTGAAAAAATAGAACGACGCATAACAGTATTTAAAAGCCCGGCTATTTGCCGTGCAGTTCCTTCTGCAACTTTTAAAGCAATATTACCGGAAAACCCTTCAGTGACAACAACATCGACTACCCCTTTTCCAATGTCATTACCTTCAACAAATCCTTTATACTCTAACCCTTCTAATTGTACTTCACGCAATATCGCTCCGGCTTTTTTGATTTCGTCCAAGCCTTTTACCTCTTCAACACCTACATTCAAAAGCCCAACGCTTGGTTTTTCAACATTATATAAAGTACGAAACATACCGGCACCCATAACCGCTAAATCAACCAATTGATCAGCAGATGCACCAATTGTTGCACCAATATCCAGCACAATACTTTCCCCACGAAGAGTTGGCCAAATACCAGCAATTCCAGGGCGGTTAGATTCTGCCATCATTTTTAAACAAAAATGAGACATTGCCATAAGTGCACCAGTATTGCCAGCAGAAATACAAGCATCAGCTTTGCCATTTTTTACAGCTTCAATTGCATGCCACATTGATGATTTACCGCGTCCAATGCGAAGCGCTTGGCTTGGCTTCTCATTCATACGTGTATAACTTTCTGTGTTATAAAATTGCGATCCTGCAACCAAATGAGGATATTTTTTTAAAATTGGCTTAACAACCTCTTCTATCCCATAAAACAAAAAATGAATATTTGGCAAATGTTTTTGCGCAACTGCTGCCCCCTCAATAGTAACCTCTGGGCCATAATCGCCACCCATGACATCTACAGAAATTCTAATCACACTTGCACATCCTATATTTAAATTCACACTGAAATTTTTCGTTATTTAACAAATCACAAAAATTATCACCACAACAGGCTTACAGAAATATTCTCTCTTTAACCATATAACAGTGTTTTTCACATATTTATAATCATTTCCATTCTTTCAAAACAGAAAACGGTGATGTTTTTTGTTCAATTTCTTCTGAATTTTTAACTAAACTCATATTTTCATCTTCTTTGCGTAGATAATGATTAATTGATAGTTCAAAAAATTCTTCCATAACTGCACCTATGTCAATTTTATCCCCATAAAAAACTTCTGGTATATCTGGTCCATCTGCATCTAAAAGCAATTCCCTTGTATCCTTTGACACTTTTGGTTTAACCAAATTTAAATCCTCAGGAACAAACGTAATCTCAATATTCTCATGAAGAATATTTTCCAATGGCTCCAATGTAATGACGCATGATTGTATTATACGTGCTTTCAGTAAACCTTCTACATATACCCCACGCTTTTTCCACGGTAAAATATGAAACTCTCCTCCACAATATTTCACTTCAAGTAAATCATGATTCTTGGCTAAATGTGCACATTCTTGTTGATCTGCGCAAATACGAATTTTTACCCCCTTAGCAGACAATGAGCGTACTGACACTGGATAAGTCAGAGCAAACATCATTTGAGAAACATTTTTAACACTCATTGATAACTCCAAAATAAAAAATGTAGTATATTGTAACTTCGTTTAATCAACATATTTTATAACTTTTAAAGCAGTTTTCTATAAAATTACTGATTTTATAACAGAGGAAACTCACTGTAAGCTATTGCAGATTATAGCAAATTAAGCTAAAAGTTGAAAAATCGCGGGTCACTTTCTTACCTATGCTTACGTGTAAATGGAGATATCATTCAGATGCCTCACTTGGCAAATTTAATCAAACATAAATTATTGATTAGCCTATTTATAGCAAGTATGGCAGCGTTTTCTGGATGCAGTTCAATGCACTCTTTAACTTCAAGCCAAACCTATAAGGAAGGTTATGTTCTTGATCAAAATGCTCTCGATTCTGTTTCTATTGGATCAAGTCAGGAGCAAGTTCTTTTAGCTCTTGGAACTCCTTCACTAAAAACAAAATATGATAACGAGGTTTTTTACTATATTTCACAGACTCGGTATCGTAAAATGCGGTTTATGAAAACCAAAATTATTGATCGTAGAGTCTTGGCTATTTATTTCAATAGAAATGGTCAGGTCGCAAGAATAGCCAATTATGGTCTACAAGATGGTCAAGTATTCGATTTTATCACTCAAACAACACCAACAGGTGGTAGTGATCAGTCTTTTTTAATCCAAGTCGTTAAAGGTCCTTCTAACAGTTCACGTTAATCAATTACCTACTTATAATCTTAACTGAACGGACATTTATAAAATTCTAATAATACTAGGGTTTTATTTTATTATCCTTGCAGGCGAATTTCTTTTGCTATTCTATCAAGAATTGCATTGACAAGTCTTGGCTCATCACCTTCAAAAAACGCTTTTGCTACATCAACATATTCACTTATAATAACGGCAGTGGGTATGTCCTTGTGATTCATTAGCTCCCATAAACCTGCACGCAAAATTGCACGTAAAATCGAATCAAGACGTGAAAGTGACCATTCCTCAGAAAGTTTTTGCTGAAGCATAGGATCAAGTTGCTTTTGATCTTGTACAACACCAACTATAACAGCCTGAAACCACTGAAAATCAGCATCAAGATATTGATCACCATCAATATCTTTTCCTAAACGATAAGCTTTATATTCAGCTGCTATTTCCGTAACACCAATGCCAACTATATCCATTTGATATAGCGCCTGCACTGCAGCAAGCCTTGCCACTCCGCGTTTATTAGCCAAATGCGAAGAATGTTTGCTTTTTATATCAGCCATATTTAATGATTATCTCCAAATTTCTTCTTTAGAGCAATCATACATAAAGCAGCTTCAGCAGCAAAACCACCTTTATTCTTTTCACTCTGTTTAGCACGTGCCCATGCTTGTTCTTCATCCTCAACAGTCAAAATACCATTTCCAATAGCCAATTGCCTATGAAGAGTTAAATCCATTAATGCTCGACAAGAATTATCAGCAACAATTTCAAAATGATATGTATCACCCCGAATAACACAACCAAGCGCTATATAACCATCATAGGGTACCTTATTATTTTTTTCAGCAAAAGCTATTGCACAAGGTATTTCTAGTGCCCCTGGAACTGTTACAATATCATAACTTACTTCAGCTTTTTGTAAAACATTCACCGCACCTGCAAGAAGTTCACTAGAAATTTTATCGTAAAAGCGTGCTTCAACAATTAATAAATGCAACTTTTTATGTATTTTTTTTGTCACAACAAAACCCCTATTTCAAATCAATAAAGGACTTAAAGATTACATAACCACCAAACTTCAAAAACAATACAAAAATTTTTCAGTTTACTCATCTTTCATTTTAAAATTAGAAAGCCTGGCAACATAACGAGCAAGCTGATCAACTTCTAAATTCACTTGGTCCCTCACTTTAGCCTGCCCCCATGTTGTCATTTCAAGTGTATGGCGAATAATAAGAACATCAAAAATATTATTTTCAATACAATTAACGGTTAGAGACGTACCGTTAAGCGCAATAGAGCCTTTTTCTGCAATAAAAGGCGCTAACCGCATTGAAGCTCTTAAATAAAAACGAATTGCATCACCTTCATTTTTTTGATCAATGATCTCAGCCAAACCATCAACGTGGCCAGAAACCAAATGCCCACCTATCTCACCACCAAGCCGCAATGAACGCTCCAAATTAACAAAAGTCCCTTTTGTCCATTGAACAAGATTAGTTAAACACAATGCTTCTTTCCATGCTTCTACAACAAAGCAATTAGCATTCGCATGTTTTAGCTCACGTTCAACAACGGTTAGACAAATACCTGAACACGCAATTGATGCACCAATTTCTATAGTCTCTACATCATAATGTGTAGAAATACTTAAGCGTATTCCTTGTTTTAAAGACTGAATGTCTTCAACACAACCGATATCTGTTATAATCCCTGTAAACATAATGTTTTGCGCCTCCATTTGCACAAACGATCATTTCCTAACATTTTCGTTTCAATTTCATTAAATTCTGAAAGATAAGTTGCAAAATGGGGAGCATCGATACGATCTGCACCTAAAATAACTGGTGCATGAAAACATATCAACTGATCCACACAACCAGCATTTAAAAAATTTTCTCCTGTCTTTGCTCCTCCTTCAAGCAAAATACTATTGATTCCACGCTGACAAAGCAGCTGTAAAATAGCAAAAGGCTGCATCAAATGATCGCTCATTTCTATTGAAAATACACATACACCACACTGTTCCAGTGCCATTTTTTTATTTTTTTCTGCAAAAGTTGCATTACAAATAATCCATGTAGGGATTTTTGTTGCTGTTTGTATAACTTTTGCATCAAATGGAATACGTAAATTTGTGTCTAAAATAATACGTATAGGAGAGCGTATTTCAAGCCCAGGCAAACGGCAACTTAATTGTGGATTATCTGCTAATATAGTGCCAATACCAACCATAACAGCATCATTTTGAGCACGCAGAATATGAGTATATGTATGAGCTTGCGCCCCACTAATTCCTACTCTCCCCTTCTTTTTTCTTCCTATACCATTATCTGCAGAAATTGCCATTTTTAAAGTTACTTCACAACGCTGCAGTTTTTTTACGCATAAATAAGCACTTAACGTTTCAAAAGCCTCCCTAGCCAGAACTCCCTCAACGACTTCAATGCCAGCTGCACGTAAAAGAGCAATACCACGACCACAAACCCGTTCATCTGGATCAGTAAGTGCAATAACAACCCGGAAAATGCCTGAATCAATAAGTGCATTTACACACGGTGAAGTCTCACCATAATGTGAACAAGGTTCTAAAGTAACGTAAGCAGTCGCCCCACTGGATAATGGGCCTGCCATTAATAAAGCTTGTACTTCAGCGTGTGGTCTTCCATGGATAGCTGTTATACCATAGCCGACAATGGATGTCTTTCCATCATCATTTCGGACAATTAGTGCACCAACAGATGGATTTTTTCCGGTAAGTCCAATGTGACGCTCTGCTAAGCGAATGGCTGCGGCCATAAAGCGGTTATCTTGTGCTTCTTTACTCATCAAAATAAGATTTTACATCCGCCACATCTTTTGAAAGTTCGTTTATAATATCATGAAAATCAGTTGCATTACGAAAGTCGCGATACACAGAAGCAAAACGAATATAAGCAATGTCATCAATGCTTTTCAACCATTCCATTACAAGATGCCCAATTTTTTCTGAAGCAATCTCGGGGTCCCCTAAATTTTCAATCTGGCGTACAATACCTGAAATTGCTTGTTCAATGTGATCAGGATCAATATTACGCTTACGCACCGCTACATTAACTGACCTTATTAATTTATCACGGTCAAACGGTTCACGCCGACCACTTTTCTTGAAAACTGACAATTCACGTAACTGAATACGCTCAAAGGTCGTAAAACGACCACCACAAACAGAACATACACGTCGACGACGAATTACCGCGCTCTCTTCTACAGGACGTGAATCCTTAACTTGTGTATCTTCATGTTGACAGTAAGGGCAGCGCATCTTTTTCGTGCCTCAACAAGTGCTCAAATGAGAATAAAGAGGAAAATTATCTGTCATATCTCTTACCTTTTTCTTAACAGCGTTTTCAATAGAAGCATTATCTTCAGCGCTTTCTGCTATTTTAAGACCATTAAGAACTTCTGAAATGAAGTCACCAATTTGGATAAATTCATTTTCCGAAAAACCACGTGTTGTTGCTGCAGGTGTACCCAAACGAATACCTGAGGTTACAAATGGTTTTTGGGGATCAAAGGGAATACTATTTTTATTACAGATAATACCAGCACGTCCTAAAGCCAATTCTGCACTTTTTCCTGTTAATTTTTTAGAACGCAAGTCAATCAACAATAAATGATTGTCTGTACCACCAGAAACAATATTAAAATCATTATTCTGTAAGTGTTTTACTAAAATTTTAGCGTTAGAAACCACATTGGTAATATAATCTTTGAAAGCAGGCCGTAAAGCCTCTCCCAATGCAACTGCCTTAGCAGCAATCACATGCATTAAAGGGCCACCTTGCAAACCAGGAAAAACAGCTGAATCAATCTTCTTAGCTAAGGTTTCATCATTGGTTAATATCATACCACCACGGGGACCACGTAGTGATTTATGCGTTGTAGTGGTAACAACATGAGCATATGGTACAGGTGAAGGATGAACACCACCAGCAATTAAGCCTGCAATATGAGCCATATCAACCATTAAATAAGCCCCAATCTCATCAGCAATTTCACGGAACCTTTTCCAATCCCATATGCGTGAATAAGCCGTTCCTCCTGCTAAAATAAGCTTTGGCTTATGCTTTCTTGCAAGGCGTTTAATATTCTCCATATCAAGAAGTTGATCTTCTTGACGCACACCATAAGAAACAACATTAAACCATTTTCCTGACATATTAACAGGAGAACCATGCGTAAGATGACCGCCAGAATTTAAATCTAATCCCATAAATGTATCACCAGGCTGAAGCAACGCTAAAAATACAGCTTGATTCATTTGGCTACCAGAATTGGGTTGAACATTTGCAAAAGCAGCACCAAAAAGCTTTTTCGTTCGTTCAATTGCCAATTCCTCAATTAAATCTACAAAATGACAACCACCATAGTAACGCTTTCTTGGATAGCCTTCTGCATATTTATTGGTTAAAACTGATCCTTGAGCCTCAAGAACTGCTCTTGAAACAATATTTTCTGATGCAATCAGCTCAATCTCATGATGTTGGCGTTTAAGCTCACCACTGATTGCATCAAAGACTGTAGAATCAACAGTTTGTAAATTGCTGTTAAAAAAGTACTTTTGTAGATCACTTGCTTTCTTAGTCATAAAGCATGCCCTAACGTTAAAACAAAATAAAAAGTAACATAGTACGTATCACAGACCAAATATTTTGAACCATTTTAATTCAAAAACTGTAAACATTATAATATCTATCTTATTCTTTTGCCATTTAAGCAATAAAATTCTAGTCACACAAAAATAAATGATGCAAAATAAGTGTTGGGCTTTTTAAAAATTCTCTTTATTACAACATCTTCCGTGCAAGCAAGACAGACTATAGTCTCAAAATACTCAATTATTTAGGCTGAATACGATATTACAAGCTTAATATGATAGAAAACATCAGTTCAAGGTAAAATATAATGGTAACAAAAATCTTTATTGATGGTGAGCATGGAACAACTGGATTGCAAATACAAAAGCGATTAGCAGAGCGCTATGATTTAGAATTGCTCTCTATTCCTTATGCAGATCGGCATAAAATTGATGTGCGCCAAGAGTATCTTAACCAAACAGATATTGCTATTTTATGTCTTCCAGATGATGCTGCACGCCAAACAGTAGAACTGCTCAAAAACAATAAAAAAATTAGAATTATTGATAGTTCAACAGCACACCGTATTGCACCAGACTGGGTCTACGGTTTTCCTGAAATGACAACAGGACAAAAAAAGCGCATCCAAGAAGCACGTTACGTTTCAAACCCCGGATGTTATCCAACCGGTGCAATTGGTTTAATTCGACCATTACGTGAAGTAGGTTTACTAGACGCTCATTACCCAGTATCAATTAACGCTATATCTGGTTACACGGGTGGAGGTAAACAATTAATTGCACAGATGGAAAATCACTCTCGAGAAGATACTCTTCGAGAAAATTACTTTACTTATGGTCTTAATCTCAAACATAAACATGTACCAGAGATCAAATTTCATGGGCAGATCAGCCAAACACCTATTTTTATACCAAGTGTTGGCTGTTTTCCCCAAGGAATGATTGTAAATCTCCCACTCCATCGTCATCTACTCGCAAAATCAGTTAATTGTTCCAATTTGCGTGAAATTCTTAATGCCCATTATAATGGTCAAGATACCATATCAGTCGCATCACAAGAAGAGACTGAAACACTTACCAAATTAAATCCAGAATGTTTAGCGCATAAAGACGGTATGAAACTTTTTGTTTTTGGCAACGATAGTGAAGGTATTTTCAATCTATGTGCCATATTAGATAACCTTGGAAAAGGTGCATCCGCGGCTGCTATTCAAAATCTTGATTTAATGCTTGCAAATAACTGACTTTTTCCGCTTGCTGATCTTTATTCAATAACGCGATATGCTCCCTTTGTTGCCCGCCAATGTAAAACTGAAAAATACAATATAACTAACGCAACACCTTGATGAAGTACTCCCCAACCTAAGGGGACTTCATTTAATAATGTAATAATGCCAAAAAGCGCTTGAACAACTATGGCAATGCATAAAAAAAACGCACGGCGAGCATGAGCTGAATGTGGAATGTTTTTTCGTACATAGAAAGCGTGAACAAGTGCTATAATAAATAAAAAATAAGCAAAACAACGGTGAACAAATTGAACTGTCAAAGGATTTTCAAATAAATTAATCCAAATTGGATCATAATTCAGTAAACCGTCAGGAATAATCTGACCATCCATCAATGGCCATGTATTATAGACTTTACCTGCATGAAGACCTGCAACCAAAGCACCAAAATAAATCTCAATTAAAACAAGAAAAACAAGCCAACCTGCAAAACATTGAACTGCCTGCGTTGCTGGTTTCTCTGTACATTCTGTAAGACCTCGAGATAAATAAGTGACAAAAATAATAACAAAACATGCTGCCATGAGATGAATTGCCAAACGATATTGACTGACACTTGTCAAATCACTTTGGCCAAGCCCTGATGCTACCATCCACCAACCAATAACACCTTGAATAGCGATAAGAATTGGCACAACAATAAGTTGGCACAAAATACCTCTTTCAATACGTTTGGTAATCCAAAACCAAATCAAGCCCAATAAAGCTACAAGACCAACAAGACGACCAAGAACACGATGCCCCCACTCCCACCAGAAAATAATCTTAAATGCACTTAATGTCATATCGCGATTAAGCAACTTATATTGCGCTATTTGTTGATATTTCAAAAATTCTTCCTGCCACTGATCTATACCAATTGGTGGAATTACACCATGAATTGGTTTCCATTCAGTTATAGATAATCCTGATCCCGTCAAACGGGTAGCTCCTCCCACTAAAACAATTGCCAAACAAAGCAATAAAATGGCATAAAGCCACACTTGAATCTGTTTTCGATTTTGTTTTTGCAGTGATGTCAAAGCTATATCATTCAATTTCTCTATTGCCATTTTGAGTTTCCTTTAGTTTGTCTTCAACTGCAAATATTTCTTAAATCTAAAAATTAAATCTAAATTGTTTTTATAAGATTTAGTAATGCTATGCAAAAAGAAAGTTCTTATGCTATAATATGTGATTACCATGCCTATTTTGCCAATGTTCAATACGAATTAACACGACAAACAGTTTTTGGAAATCTGGATATCATCTGCACTATCCAGTTATACTTATCAAGAGTAGCATTACAAATATAATAATCTGTCGATTGCGCAATTTGCTCAGACCCGTATTTGGGTTCGCTAGTTATTTCTAAAATGATTAAATCATAATTTTTTTTAAATTCTTCTAATAGACGAGGAATATCATTTGAAAAATCCTGAGCACGAACAGCACTCACCAACCCTTGTGGAAGAATATCAACTCCCGTATCGTAATCGCGATAAATAACATCTTGTAACTGCGCATCACCAGTTAATACATCACTCAATCCTCGATGTGGACCAATTATTTTTTCTATTTGTTGACCAGAAACATCTACCAGCAAAACTGTTTTTTTCTCTTTTACAAGATAAAGAGATAATTTTGCCGCCATCCGAGCAGCCTGTGCCCCAATTATTGAAACAACCATCGAAGAACGTAATTTTAAAAAAACCGATAATCCCTCTATTGTCATAAAAGTTTCAGAATTTTCTATCACTTTAGGCAATAAAGCATTTCTGCTGCTTTCTAAATCTTCTTCCGATTGAGTTTTTTTTGTTCCAGAATATCTTTGAAATAATAATAACCCCACTAAAAAAGCTATTAAACTTGCTAATATACTCACAAGAACATTTTTACCATAAAGAACCATAAAAGAAACAGGAGCCACTGCTATTGGAACAATTATATGAATCTTTGCATTTTGTAATAAAGGAGTATGAAGGTTCATCTCTTTATTTTGCTCATCTATCACTACTTTTACTTTACTTTCCAGTTCATTTAACATTTGATTGAAAGACTGAGATTGATCTTTTACAAAAATTCTAATTTTTTCTCTTAGCTGTATTTCAAAATTTTTTGCGACAGTCTCATCTGAATGAATTTGATTAGTAATCTGCAAAATTTTATCTTCTAACTGGGTAGAAAGTGCTTTTGATTCCGCAATCATCGCTTTGATTTGAGGATGTTCCCAACCTAATTGGGCAGCCATATGAGCTTTCTGTGTTTCCAAAAGATTAATTTTAGCTTCTAATGCAACAATAGCTGGATTATTTGCAATAAATGACAAAGACAATAAAGACTGACCATTTTTACGCATCATTTTAATGGTCGAATTTAAAATTGTTAAATGAATACGCCTTAAAGTTGCATCTGTTAATTTTGCATAAAGATTATTAAGTTCAGCCTGTTTTGCTTCATGATGAATGGAAGAATTAGTAGATGAGCGAAATGTCTGTAGTATATTTAATATTGCAGTATTATCATATTGTTGATCAGCTTTTTTTCCTATCGACAATAATTTTTGATTTCGTTTAATGACTGTGTCTGAAAAAGCAGAAAACCAACTTTCTAACCCTTTTTGGGCATCTTCAGCAGTTTTTGCCTCAAAAGCAAGCTTGATCAGATCATCATCACGAGAAAACCGAATATTTTCATGAAGTTTTTTCTTATGTACATCATAAGGAAAAAATCTTTGTGCATTTGAATTATTAAAAAAAATAGGTTGGGCAAATAGTAATGCAATAATACTATCTTGTTCATCACTTGGTAATGGGATTCCAACAGAATCAGATAACGTAAATGTTAAGGTCGCTTGGTAGGACCGTGGCTGAACAAAATAATATAACCAAATCAAAAATGCGCATAATATTGCCGAGAAAAAAACAATTAAAGCGTTTTGCGGTATTATGCGCATTAACAATCTCTTATCACGCTCAAAATTCATCTTATTTCAACCAACAAAATATTTCACGTTTTCTATTTAAGAGAAAGGAGTAACTATCCTCTTAACTCAAAGCTATATTATTTAAAGCTATGTTATTTTTGGATTAGAAAAACGTAAAGATAAAAAAGTTTTGCTGAGGTCATAGCTTAAAAGAAGTGTTTATATATATTTTTTAATATGATCTAACCGTTTCTTTGCTTCATAAGTAAGGAGTGCTCGAATAGTAACAGAACCATCATCATGACTTTCCTGTTCTATCTTACCAGAATTTTTATAAAACCAATCAATAAGCCGCATCTCATCAGGCCTTAAAACCAATTTAACGCTTTGCATTTCTCCAGAAAGCCGCCTTTCAATTATTATTAACAATTGATTTAATTCCTCCCCAGTGCGTGCTGATATCATTAATGCAGGATTTAACAATGTTCTTGCACTTGTTTGCAAAACATTCAATGTATGCTCATCCAACATATCAGCTTTATTCCAAACTTCCACGATGTGATCTGTATTACCAATATTAACACCTAAACTTGAAAGTATTTCTAATACATCTTGAGCCTGAGCACGATGATCAGGATCTGATATATCTTTTACGTGGATAATTAAATCAGCTTCAATTACTTCCTCGAGAGTTGCCTTAAAAGCCGCAATCAAATGCGTTGGTAAATTAGAGATAAAACCTACAGTATCAGATAAAAAAATAGTTTGCCCATGAGGGAGAATAACTTTGCGTAAAGTCGGATCAAGCGTTGCAAACAACATATCCTTTGTTAATACACCTGCATCACTTAAGCGATTAAAAAGTGTTGATTTTCCCGCATTAGTATATCCTACTAAAGCAACAACAGGATGAGACGTCTTTTTTCTTTTAGCTCGATGAAGAGCACGTGTTTTAACAACATTTTTTAATTCACGACGAATACGAGTGATTTTATCTTGTAGAAGGCGTCTATCCGATTCAATTTGAGTTTCACCAGGTCCTCCCAAAAAACCACTACCACCGCGTTGTCTTTCCAAGTGTGTCCAACTTCGGACAAGTCTGCTTTTTTGATAAGATAAATGTGCCAATTCGACTTGCAATTTTCCCTCTTTTGTTCGTGCACGACGACCAAAAATTTCAAGAATCAAACCCGTTCTATCAATAACCTTACAACTCCATAATTTTTCCAAATTACGTTGCTGCACTGGTGTGAGAACATGATCCACAACTGCAAGTGCAATATGATTCTCACTTATATAATCAGCAAATGCACCCACTTTGCCTACCCCAAACAAAGTCGAAGGGTGTGGTGTACTAATATTAACGGTTTCATAATGGATAATATCTAACTCAATAGCGTGTGCTAATCCTAATGCTTCTTTTATCCGAGAATCTATTGAACGCTCACTTAAAACTATTTCATTCTTGTTTACGGGAAAAAACGGTAAAAAAATAACAGCGCGTACCTGCTCTGCAACCTGTGAAATCAATTTCCCAGATCTTTTATTTGTATCCATCATAACAATTCAAGGTAATATAAAAAAAAGAGCAAAAAATCTAAAGATAACAGCCCTATCTATTCAGACCCCTCACCTTCAAACATTTGTACAGATTGGCCCGGCATAATCGTCGAAATAGCGTGTTTGTAAACCAATTGCGCATGTCCATCTCGGCGCAAAAGAACACAAAAATTATCAAATGATGTTACAACACCTGTCAACTTAACACCATTCACAAGAAAAATTGTAAGAGAAATTTTTTGCTTACGAACTGTATTTAAAAATACATCTTGCAGGTGTTGTGATCGTTCTACCATATTTTACACCTTTGCTGCGAATCGTAAAAATACCCACTGTTTCATATCGACTAAAAAATAACAAATTGTCAATGTATCAGCATTAAAAATCCGGAAAAATTCCGTTTAATATTGGAAAAATAATCTATTACGTGTAAGTAATGAACAGCACTCTTAATAAGATCAGAAATCAAATATAAAAACTTTTAAACTTCCGTTTTTTACTGATTACTATATCTAAAAACAATTTTTTTTGTACAAAAGGCATCAACATATATAATATTTTCTACATAATGGTATTCGTCATATATCTACTGACTAGGCTTTAGTGCCCATTCAATACAAAATACCAAATATCAGCCAATATACTATAATTTAAAGGCATAACAAAGAGGTGCCTTCTTGTAGAGAATTAGATCATCAAATCTTGTTACTATTAGCAAATTTTGCAACTCTAGTAACAAAATTTATAATGACGTGGAAAAATGCCTTTAATAACATGACAAACTCAACATAGATTATTGCACATGCTATATTGGAATGGATAAAATAGCTAAAAAATGTAATGTTTTGGTCTAGTATTTATCCCATTAATTTTTCATCTGTTTCTTAATATATTCAACTAATTTATCACTATTATAGGCTGTTTATTTGTTTCTATTATAAAGTATATATTTTATCGTTCAGCGCAGCTCATTACCTGCTCATTCATGAAATAACTTTAGCATGGTGCTAAAAAAAACACATATTCAATTATTTGTTATATAATTAATTATTTTGTTTAAATTTTGTTATAGCATGATTATTTTGCCTCAATTTAAACATGAGTGGTTATGCGCCTACAAGAACTAGTATATTTTGCAAAAACCTTCAAAGCATCATATGTAATTGAAATGCTTATTCAACTATTTCATCAAACATATTAAGCTTATAATATTGGTTATTAGAATGAACAATCAACAAATTTTATCTCAGACATAATTTTGTACTGTATTGTTTTTTATAAATTTTCCAGAATTTTTGAATAAGCAACAAAATCCGTGTTAACCCTATCTTAATAAGTTGTAAAACTTTTACCTCATACATATTCCTTTCTAAATAATTAACAGTTAATATATTAGAAGTAACTGGAAAGGGGCGTATTTCTTTTCCATCTGTAAAAGTATGAGGCAAGTATGGCACGTAGAACCAAATTACACGCATTTGAAGTCGAATTTGAAGAAGCCCTCGACAAAGTAATGGATTTTAACCTTGATGATTCGATAATTGAAACAATATCATTAAATGATCCTTCAAACCCTATTCATGTGGATGATTTGACTCAAAAAATTGTAATAGCAGAAGAAGAACTTCTTTCTGAAAACAGTGCTTCTACTCTTACCTCTAATGTTCATGATGACGTTGTTATTGATGAATCTGTTGCTGAACAACTTTTTGGACAAAAACCTATAGATGAGCTTTCCGGTGGAACTGTGCGTGACACGTTATTAGCTACAAAGCCCCTCCCCGCTAATGACGATATAATAGAGCCTTTAAATTTGGGGTCATTAAAACAAAACTCTATCTCTCGGATTTATTGGAGTACAACAGCACTTAGTGCTTTGTGGGCAACGGGGGGGGCTTTTATTGCCTATAAATTAGCTCCTGTTGGATTAAATTCTTTAGCAAACATTACTGCCTTTATTACATCACCTACTGGGTTTATTGTAACCGCAGGGACTATGATTCCTATTCTCATGTCTTGGGGTTTTGCTCAGCTGACAAAACGTTCAACTGAATTACGCAATATTGCTGTTCTTATAACACATGCAGCACAACAACTTAACGAACCGCAGCACATATCTGAAAAGCAAGCTATTGCTATAGGAGAGACCATTTGTAAAGAAGTAGCTGCAATGAATGAAGGAATCGAGCGTACTCTTGGGCGTGCTGTTGAACTTGAAGCTATTATACAAAGTGAAGTTCATAACCTTGAACAGGCTTATGCAGAAAATGAATCGCGGATTCACAAATTAATAGAAGAATTAAATAATGAACGCATGGCAATTTTGAATCATGCCAACCGTGTACAGTCAACAATTAAAGGAACACAAGAACAGCTGAGTGATGAATTTGATTTAGTTGCATCTAAAATTTCAACCAATATTGACAAACTTACGCAAACTCTTTCTCTAACTTTAGAAAAACAGGGTGAAGATCTTGTTACGAAACTTTCCTATGCAGGAGATGGTATAACAAAACAGCTTGTTGAAAAATTTAACGAAACAACGGTACACATTCAGCAAAAAAACACAGAGTTTTTCGATGAATTAGGAAAAAACTTTGATGATTTTTCAAAACGCTTTGATAATAATGAAAAGCAATTAGAAAAAACCTTTAATGAAACAACTGTTAAAGCTGAAATGCATATCGCTAAAATTGTGGAGAACATACAAGCTGCAACAGATCAAACTCTCTCCAGTATTGATGAAAAATTTAAAACTGTCGATACAGTAATTGTTGATCGCTATAATCAATCATTGCAGAATTTGGATGAAAAAATTATACAGCTTGACGAACAGGCTTATAAAATCTCTTCTACATTCGATAATATCACTGCACAAGCACTTGAAGCTTTTGAAAACCGTTTAGCAAATGCTGATTTATCTCTTAAAGAGCATGGTGATTCTATCATTGAATCCTTTATTTCTCGTAGTCAAATCTTAAAAGATAACGTTGAAAAACTTGGTGGATTTTTGGAAGCTCACACCTTGCAAATTAATGCAAATCTTCAAGAAAGAACTGCTGATATTGCCAATGTATTTACGAACGGTCGTGATAATGTTCTTTCTGCAATCGACGAAAGCAAAAAACTTTTGAGAGAAGAAATCCAAAATGTTGATGATGCAATTGTTAATATTATAAAGGAACGTTCACAAGACTTTAAATTACAGATTGCTGATCAAAGAGATATAATGGAAAATATGCTCATCAGCGAAAAGGATAAAATTGCTGATACATTGAGAAATCAAATTGATGAATTAACCCAAAATGTTTCATCCATTGAAAGAACTTTAACTGATAATATTCAAATTATTGATCAGCACGCAGAAAATTATTTGTCCGCTATAGCACACTGCACAGAAAAACTGCAAGAAACCATTACGCAAAGCTGCCAAACAACTCAAGATGCTTTAGAAATGCAAGCTAAAAATATTGATATACGTGCTGAAGCTTTGCGCGATTCTTTGGCTACCAATAGTTTTTCTCTTAACGAAGTTCTTGCAGATCAAACTCGCACGATCGAGCAACGTATGGAAACAATCCATCATATCATCACAAAAAGTGATATACACATTGATACAGCCTTAAAACAGCAAATGAACTTGGTTGAAAATGTTATTGACAGTAACAATAAAACCATCACCGAAGCTGTCCAAAACCACATCAAAAACCTCGAAAATCATACTGAAATTTTAAAGGATACTCTCTCTCAATCTAATGAGACATTGTTTGAAACCTTTGAAAATCGTATAGAGTCGTTCGACGAAAATCTAGAAAATAGAGCAGGTCAAATCTTTGAATGTGTAACTACGTTAGAAGAAACATTATCTGAAAAAGTAGGCCAAATATGTGAAACTATTAAGGAACAAACATCTGTATTTGAAGAACGCTCTAACACCTTAAAAACATCTATTGCCCTCAATAATGAACATGCCCAAGCAGTCAAACAAGCGCTGGAAACAAATGTAGATAATATATGCGGTACATTAGAGAATTCCGTTAATACGGTTACAGGTAGTCTACACGATAAGCTCATGGAAGCGTCTGATATCCTTACCTCTACCAGTGAACAAATGCTTTCATCATTAGATAATGAAACAAATAAAGCACAAGAAAAGCTTGTCAACGCTTCTCAGCAAGCGGCGTTAATAATGGCTAATCAAGCAGAAAAATCAGAAACCTCTATTCTTTCTGCCGGTAACCAGTTTGTTTCATCTGTTAGTGATGTTACTACAAAAGCGGAAAATATTATTTTTGAATCTGGTAATCGTATTGCCTCAAACGTTGAACAAACAATTCATAATACCAGCGAAAAAATTCTCTCTGTTCTAGAAGAGCAGACAGCTTATACTGCAGAATCCTTTACAATAGCAGGCAATAATGTACAAACATTGTTTAATGAAGCAATTTATTCTTCAACAACAGCCATTGAACAATTACTTAATGAACGCTCCAATGTTCTTTATCAATCCATGCAGGAGCTCAAAAATAATTTAGGATATCGGTTGTCTGATGTAAGTAATCGTTTAGAAGAAATAAATAATCAAACAACTTCTCAAGTTTCAGGATATGTTGAACACTTAACAGAATTAACAGATTATTTAAATCAAACTGCTCAAAATACAACTGAATCATTTGGTAATTTAACGCAGCACATCAGTGAACAACTTGCTCTCTCATCACAAGATGCCGAACAAAGAATTTATGCACAAAATGAAGCATTGATGAATACTTTTGCACAGACAAATTCTGAAACTATTCAAACCATAACTACTATGAAGGAAGACTTTATCAATAATATCTCGGCAATCCTTGAACAATTAAATCAATCAATTTATAATATTCACGAAAATAGTAATATTTTGATATCAACAGTTCAAAATATTGATACTCAGTTTAATGAAACAACAAATAATTTCTTCCAAAACACTAACCAAGCAGCAGAGCATTTATCAACTTCAGGTCAATCACTCAATAATAATATGGAAGCTTTGCAAGGGTTTATGCAAAATACATTTGATAAAATTAGCCATATAATAACAAATTTCAGTGAACATGCTCAAGCACTTTCTGACACCATTCATATGCTTGAACAATCAGAAAACACACTGAGTGTGACACTCGAAGAAAAGCAAGATGCGCTATCTACGTTGAGCAATACTCTTATTTCAAAGTCTAATGAGATTAATCAACTTATCAAACATTATGAAGATGCTCTCAGTTTAGCACTTAAACGCACTGATGAAAATACACGTAATTCTAAGCAATTACTGGAGCAAACGCTTAATCAACTTACTAACGAAGTTTCAGTACGTTTTTCAGGAGCTGTAGAAGATATACGCAAATCAGCTGATGAAATTCGTTTAGAACTTTTAAAAGTTAATAATGATATTAATGAGAATATTCAAAAACTACCAGCACAAACAAAAGAAACAATACAAACAGTCCGTTACACTCTGAATGAACAAATTACAGCATTAAAGGACTTGGCAAATGTTGTACAAAACGATGACAAAAATAACAAAAAAAAGCAATTTATGTCAGCCGCGCCTACACCATTAACATCAAATAGGACCAATAGTACTTCTGCTGAAACTACAAAGAAGATAGTGCCCCCAAAGCCTATTTGGTCGCAAGAACAAAGCAAACCAAATCAAAACAGATGGGTATCAGATCTGTTGGCAGGAGCTTCATGTGAAAAAACACAGCCTGAAAGTACCAATAACAGTCCAATTTCTTCATCAGTACAAACAAAATCTCATCCTGCGAATGGATCTCTTAATTCATTAGCAACGAGTATTTTAAAAGCTATTAATCACAACGCTATTGTGGAGTTATGGAGTCGTTATCGGCGTGGACAAAAAAATATCATAACCGAGCAGCTTTACACTTCGAATGGGAAAATGATATTTGAAATAATTAAGCAAAAATATATAAGTGATATTAATTTTAAAGACTCAGTCAATCAATACATTGCAGATTTTGAAAAACTATTACGTGATGTATCCTGTAATTCTGGAAATACCCATGCAGCACGACAATATTTAATTTCAGATACCGGAAAAGTTTATACTATACTTGCCCATGCAAGCGGACGAATTCAATAAAATAATAAAAAGGGAAAAAGAATAACTTTTTCCCTTTTTTCAGTTGCATTAATTAATCACCATCATGACGAATTTATTACAATATTATGAATAATATTAATAAATTTTAACCGTAAAGATAGTTAACTTTTACATTGCGTCAATTATACGCTAGCAGTTCTTTTATCATTTAACTTACCAATACTCTTTTTAAAGCATACTTAGTAAGTAAAAAGTGTAAATATTGATTCAAAATATCGTTGCTTGCTTATAAAAGAAATATACTTCAACTTCACGGGACTAGAATTAAAGAAATCACGAGCCTCCGTTTATACTATACTTAAGCAGAAAACAAAAAAAGTATGTGTACATGCACTGGAATAAGAAGATATATTGGTTATAAATGAACGCCACAACATACCTTAAAATAAACAACATAAATATTGCTAATTGAATATAGAAATGACGCACACTATTGCAAATATATGGACAAAAGACAAACAAAGCATATCCACTCCAACACATTTACTTTGAATCTTTGTTAGCTAATAACGACACTCCTGCATGTTGCGAATTGGAAAATTTAAAATATGAAAAATTTATGACAAATCTCATCCAAAATGCAATTGTTCTCATGATTATAAAAATAATGCTAAATTATGTTATCTTACAAATAGTTAAGCGTATTTATATCTTCGCATCCCTCTATACATCAATCATAAATTTAGATCTTTCTTCCAGTATGCACATTAGGCTTGCATCATTTCTTGTAAGTATTACAAAAATATAACTACTTGTAACGTAACCACTAACGCTATCTTATCAGGACCTTTTCAAACTGATCAATTGCTGTAAAATTTGTTAAGGAGGCAAAAATAATAATGCTAATGTCAATGAAATTATTAATTAATGCAAATAAATTAATCTGGTGTACTAGTTTGAAAATTCAAAAGAATTTGCGCACATTTATGCTTTTTTATATTTAGAAAAATCAAAATCTTTTAGCGAGCATTAATCTTATTATAAATGACAATGTCCCTAATATTAACTTGGATATCACAAAAATGTCTACAAAATCAAATAACAATGTCAGTTCACATCAAACTGAACTTGATAGTGCAGCGCTTTTTTACCACCAATATCCAAAGCCTGGAAAACTAAAAATACAAGCAACAAAACCGCTTGGTAATCAACGTGATTTAGCGCTTGCTTATTCTCCGGGTGTTGCTGCGCCATGTCTTGCAATTCATAAAGATCCAAACCTAGCAGCTCAATATACTTCTCGTTCCAATTTAGTGGCTGTTATATCAAATGGAACAGCTGTTTTAGGATTAGGAAACATTGGCCCGCTTGCTTCTAAACCTGTCATGGAAGGAAAAGCTGTTTTATTCAAAAAGTTTGCAAATATTGATGTTTTTGATATCGAACTTGATGCACCTGATATTGCGCAAATGGTAGAAATCGTATCTGCATTGGAACCGACATTTAGTGGTATCAATCTTGAAGATATCAAAGCTCCTGAATGCTTTGAAATCGAAGAGCAACTTCGTGCTAAAATGAATATCCCAGTCTTCCATGATGACCAACATGGAACTGCCATTATTGTTTCTGCAGCCGTATTAAATGGATTACATCTTGCTGGTAAAAAAATTGAAGACGTAAAAATAGTTACCTCAGGTGCAGGTGCTGCCGCTTTAGCTTGTCTTAATCTTTTAGTTCATCTTGGAGCAAAAGTTGAAAATATTTGGCTTAGTGACTTAGACGGTGTTGTTTATGAAGGCCGCAAAACACTTATGGATCGTTGGAAAATAAATTATGCGCAAAAAACTGATGCACGAACTTTATCCGAGATTATTGATAATGCAGACATTTTTTTAGGTGTTTCAGCAGGTGGTGTTTTAAAACCCGAATATCTCAAAAAAATGGCCCCAAAGCCTTTAATTTTAGCACTCGCTAACCCAACACCGGAAATCATGCCAGAAGAAGCGTGTGCTGTGCGACCAGACGCCATGATCTGCACAGGGCGTTCTGATTATCCCAATCAAGTCAATAATGTCCTTTGTTTTCCTTATATTTTCCGTGGTGCATTAGATGTTGGTGCCACTGCAATTAATGAAGAAATGAAAGTAGCGGCAGTTCATGCTATTGCTGCCCTTGCCCGTGAAGAATCTTCAGATATTGCAGCACGTGCTTATTCAAAAGAAACATCTAACTTTGGTCCAGATTATCTTATCCCCTTTCCTTTTGATCCACGCTTAATACTGCGTATTGCACCTGCTGTTGCCAAAGCAGCAATGGAAACCGGTGTAGCAATTCGACCAATTGAAGATATTGCTGCTTATTATGATAGCCTTAATCGCTTTGTGTACCGCTCTGGTCTAACAATGAAACCTGTTTTTGCTACTGTAAAAACAGCAAAACGCAAACGTGTAATTTATGCCAATGGTGAAGATGAACGTGTACTTCGTGCAGCACAAATTGTTCTTGAAGAACAAACTGCAATTCCTCTTCTTATTGGCCGTCCACATGTAGTGGAATCTAGATTAGAACGCTTTGGTTTAAGAATTCGTCCCGGCGTAGATTTTGAACTCACAAATCCAGAGGATGATCCACGTTTTCGTGATTATGTTAATTTATTGCTTCGTTATACAGGTAGATGTGGTGTATCACCTGAAGTTGCAAAAACAATTGTAAGAACATCAACAACAGCTATTGCTGCCCTTGCAGTTATGCGTGAAGAAGCTGATGCAATGATTTGCGGTTTAGAAGGACGTTTTGAACGTAATCTTCAATTAATCGAGCAAATTATTGGACTTGATTCTAATGTTAGTCGTTTTTCTTCTGTCAGTTTACTCATCTCTCCACATAGTACTCTTTTCCTAACGGATACTTACGTTAATGAAAATCCCTCCGCTGAAGAAATAGTGGAAATGACAGTTTTAGCAGCACAAGAAGTTGAAGCTTTTGGTATAATACCAAAAGTAGCGTTATTATCGCATTCAAATTTTGGATCTAAAAATACAGAAAGTGCGCGTAAAATGCGTCGTGCAGCTGAAATCTTGGCACAGTTATACCCAGATTTGGAATCAGATGGAGAAATGCATGGTGATTCAGCACTTTCTCAAATTTTTCGTGACCGTGTTTTTCCTGATTCACGTCTTAAAGGTGAAGCTAATTTGCTTGTTTTTCCAACACTTGATGCGGCCAATATTACACTTAATATTGTAAAAAATCTAACAGATTCACTCCATGTGGGCCCTATTTTAATTGGAGCCGCACGTCCTGTACATATTCTCACACCTTCAGTAACTTCACGAGGAGTTGTCAATATGACAGCACTGGCAGTGCTTGCAGCAAATAGAAAAAAATCTCATAGTAAGGCAAATAAAAATAAGTAATCCTCGTCTTACGATAAAATTTAGCGTTTCTTCTTATAAACTAATCAAAAAGAGGGGCTTAATTCATTGCAAATTCACTTTTCATATTGAAAAGACAGTTGCATTTTGGATTAAGTCTTTTTTTTTTAGGTAAAAAAAGCTAGATAGAGTTATATTTAAATATTTTATGAAGCTATCAATCTATAATAAGGAATTATACATTGCCCTCTACTTTTGATAAAGTTGCTGATGTTATTGCGGAAATCAGTGAAATCGATCGCAGCATGATTACGCCTGAAAGCCATACAATTGATGATTTAGGAATCGACAGTCTGGATTTTCTTGATATCGTTTTTGCTCTTGATAAAGCTTTTGGAATTAAAATTCCATTAGAACAGTGGACTCAAGAAATTAATGAAGGTGCAGTTGCAACCGAAGAATATTTTGTTCTTAAAAACCTCTGTGCAAAAATTGATGAACTCACTGCCTTAAAACAGGCTAATTGATTTCTTTTATCATGCAGAATCAATCTGTATTTATTACTGGTATAGGACTGGTAAGCTCCTTAGGTGAAGGGGTTGATTACCATTGGAAAAAATTGAACGATCCTACAGTCACACCAAATCTGGATTGTACGAGTTTTTCACCCTACACTGTCCATAAATTAACTGAAGTCGATTGGAATTTACAAATTCCCAAACGTAGTGACCAACGACAAATGGAAACATGGCAGCGTCTTGGTACCTATGCAGCTGGCCTTGCTCTTGAGGATGCGGGAATAAAAAACAATGAACAGTTAACATCAACAATGGATATGATTGTTGCAGCCAGTGGAGGCGAACGCGATATTGCTGTTGATACACAAATCCTTGCTAAAGCACGCACAACAGATGATCATGCTTCTATGCTTAATTCTGTCCTTTCAACTGAACTTCGCCCAACTTTATTTTTAGCACAACTATCCAATCTTTTAGCTGGTAATATTTCAATTGTTCATAAAGTAACGGGTTCTTCTCGTACATTTATGGGAGAAGAAGGTAGTGGGCTTTCTGCTGTGCAAGTAGCTGTTGCCCGAATTCGAGCAGGACAGAGTACGCACGTTTTAGTAGGTAGCTCCTATAATGCTCAAAGCTATGATATGCTGTTAGCTCACGGGCTTGGAGGCCTCTTAGCACGCAATGGGTGGTCACCAGTTTGGGAGCGTAAAAACTCTCTTGGTAGTGAAATAATAACCGGTTCTGCAGGTATTTTTCTAGTGCTTGAAAACGGCGAACAAGCAAAAAAACGAAATGCCCGTATTTATGCTGAAATCAGCCAAATCATCACAGATCAAACAAATAGGACAAAAATTCCACTTAAAGACACAATTGCTACAATGTTAAAAACAATAAAGGCTAAATCTGCTTTTACAATTTCAGGTGCTTCAGGTTCCCATGAAGCAACAAAAGCGGAACAAAGTGTACTTGACGCTGCTAATATACCTTACCGTGGTATGACAACATTATTTGGCTACTTACGAGAAGCACAGTTTCCTTTAGCGCTCGCATTAGCTGCAGTTGCTGTTGAGAAAAAGCTTAGCTTTCCAATACTGAGTGCTCATGAAAAACCATTTTCTGGAGAAGTACGTGAAGCATTAGCCACTACAGTTGGTATAAAAAGAGCTGAAGGTATAGTGCACTTAGCTGCTGTTTAAAAGGAATTTCTATGACGGAATATAACGATCATTTCGGACGTCCACTTATAGCAATAACTGGAGCAGGAATTGTAACATCACTGGGGCAAGGCAAACAAGAAAACTGGCAAAAATTAATCAATGGCATTAGTGGTATTCATAAAATAACACGCTTTCCCGTTGAAGGGTTAAATACAGTTATTGCAGGAACTGTTGATTTTCTTCAAGAAAGTACAATTGGAGCTTCAGCTCTTTCTGAAAAACTAGCACATCTTGCAGCAGAAGAAGCTTTAGAGCAAGCCAATCTTGATAAAACAAATTTTAATGGACCATTATTCTTAGCAGCTCCCCCTGTTGAACTTGAGTGGAAAGCTCGTTTTGCTCTTGATCAAGAAGAGACATCTAATGATGAACCTTCTTATGCGCATCTTCTTGAAGTGTGTAGCCGTAAACCTCAGCATGCACTTTTTGAAACAACGCAATTTGGAGCAATTGCAGAAAAACTTCAAAAAACATTTGGTACAAAAGGACTTCCTGTTACACTTTCAACCGCTTGTGCATCTGGTGCAACAGCAATTCAATTAGGTGTGGAATCTATTCGACGAGAAGAAACAGATCGCGCACTTATTATCGCTACAGACGGTTCAGTTTCAGCGGAATCCCTTATTCGTTTTTCTTTATTATCTGCTCTTTCAACCCATAATGATCCTGCAGAAAAGGCATCAAAACCATTTAGCCGTGACCGAAATGGCTTTGTCATGGCAGAAGGATCGGGTGCTCTTATTCTTGAATCTCTTGAGAGTGCTTTAAATCGTAAAGCAAAAGTTCTAGGGATTTTAGCAGGTTGTGGAGAAACAGCAGATGATTTTCACCGTACTCGTTCAAAACCCGATGCATCCCCAGCAACTGAAGCAGTCCGTAAAGCCTTAGCTGATGCACAAATAACAATTAATGAAATTGATTATATCAATGCACATGGAACTTCCACACCTGAAAATGAAAAGATGGAATATCTAGCATTATCAACAGTATTTGGCGATATTTTAGAACATATTCCCGTTTCTTCCAATAAATCAATGATTGGACACACTTTAACTGCTGCTGGCACTATAGAAGCTGTCTTTTCACTTTTAACTATCCAATCGGGAATACTTCCCCCTACAATCAATTATGATGATCCAGATCCTACTATCCCTTTGGATGTTGTTCCTAATTATAGCCGTAAAGCTTGCGTTAATGCGGTTTTATCTAATTCATTTGGCTTTGGTGGTCAAAATACTAGTCTTGTTATTATGGCATATACAGGGTAATCCTTTAATGATTAAATTTCGAAAACACCAATTTTAAGCAATATATTAACAGAGAATAATGATGCGTGCACTGCAACTACTCAATGAGCGTCAACTTGAGATCACTAATATTGCCCCACCACCACCGCCTAGCCCTGGTGAAGTGACAATCCGTATAAAGGCCGTTGCCCTTAATCATATTGATGTATGGGGATGGCGTGGTATGGCCTTTGCTAAAAGAAAAATGCCGCTCATTATAGGTGCAGAAGCTTCTGGTGAGATAGTCCAACTGGGAGATAGTGTTGAAAATCTACAACTTGGGCAAATTGTTTCAATTTATGGTGCACAAACTTGTGGCGTGTGCAAACCCTGTCGTGAAGGGTGTGATAATCTTTGCAGTGATGTAAAAGGCGTTTATGGTTTTCATCTTGATGGCTTTGCTTGTGAACTTGTTAATCTTCCAGCACGTTTATTGGTACCAGCTCCACTAAAATGTGACGCAATAAAAGCAGCTGTTGCTCCGATTACCTTTGGTACTGTAGAGCATATGCTTTTTGATAACGCGAAACTACAAGCTGGAGAAACAATTTTAATACAAGCTGGTGGTTCTGGTATTGGTTCAGCAGCCATCCAGATCGCAAAAGCTATGGGGTGCACAGTCATTACCACTGTTGGTTCAGACAACAAAATTGCAAAAGCACAATCCCTTGGAGCGGATTATGTAATTAATTACCGTAAAGATCGTTTCGAAGGTATAGTCCGCAAATTAACTCAAAAAAAAGGTGTTGATGTTGTTTTTGAACACGTGGGTGCCGATACATGGACAGGTTCTATACTGTGTATGAAACGGGGAGCTCGTTTAGTAACTTGTGGTTCAACTTCTGGTGTTTCAGTACCTATGAATTTAATGCAACTATTTCAGCAACAGCTTAAAATATTTGGTTCATTTGGCTGTCGTATGGAGAATATGGCAAATGCTATGCAGAAAATGGTACAAGGGATTGTGTCTCCCATTATTGATACGATTGTCGACTTTGATAAAATAGACACAGCTTTAAAACGAATGGAAAGCCGTGATGTTTTTGGTAAAATTATCCTCAAAATTGATTGAATCATGATAAAGTATTTTATCAAAACTTCAATGCATCGTATTAAAATCATTATTAAAAATTCTGCAAATTGGCTGTGGGCACATTTGCTTATTGCTTTTCTAGCTATTTTACGACTTCTCCCTATTAACATTGGATTTTCTTTTATTTCCTGGTTAGCAAAGATATTTGGTCCTCTTGTATCTCGTCATCAAATTGCACTTGCAAATCTTAGAGCTGCATATCCAGAAAAAACGGAACAAGAACTACATGCAATTGCACTAGAAATGTGGGAAAATATGGGGCGACTTCTTGTCGAATATATCTTTCTCGATAAAATTTTTGATTTTGATCCCAATGCTAGCCAACCTGGTTTAATTGAAGTCAGTGGTGCTGAAATATTTCAACGATTAAAAAATGAAAAAAAGCCTCATATTTTTTTCACAGCTCATACCGGAAACTTTGAACTTCTTCCTATATGTGCACAAAGCTTTGATCTTAATGTTACAGTGTTATTTAGACCACCCAACAACCCTTATATTGCAGATCGAGTTTTGAAAGCTCGACAAAATTCTATGGGACATCTTGTACCATCTGCAGTGCATGTAACTTGGGCATTAGCGGAAAAATTAGCAAAAAATGAAAATGTTGGTATGCTTGTTGATCAAAAATTTCGCCGAGGTATTTCTGGTACATTTTTTAATCGACCACTTAAAACTAATCCCTTAATCATAAAACTTGCCCGGCAATATAATTGTGATATTTATCCAGTACGTTGTATCCGATTAGCTGGAGGTCGTTATCGTTTGGAATTATATGAGCGTATGGAACTTCCATTTGATGACAAAAATGAAATTGACATAAATGCCTCTGTGCAAAAATTAAATGATATTGTTGAAACTTGGGTGCGTGAATATCCCGGACAATGGATGTGGTTTCATAGACGCTGGAGTGAATAATGTGTCTATATCATTCTCACAAAAGAGATAGAAGTGTTAGCATCAAAAGATATTAATGACCTTATTACAATTATTACGATGTTACGAAATCGCGATAGTGGTTGTGCTTGGGATATAAAACAAACTTTTGAATCTATCATACCTTATATGATCGAAGAAGTTTATGAAGTTATTGATGCCATTGAGCGAGGTAACCTAATAGATCTTTGTGATGAATTGGGTGATCTTCTCTTACAGATAGTCTATTATGCTGCGATTGCTAAGGAGGAAGATAGCTTTTCTTTTGATGATATGGTTTATGCTATTACCGCAAAAATAATTCGCCGCTATCCTCATGTTTTTGGAAATGCAGAACAAAGAAATTTAAATTTCCCAGAGAATATATGGAAACATATCAAAAAAATAGAAAAAGCTGAACGGAAACAACGGCTCAAAGAAGCAGGTTTACCAGACAATACACCGACAGGCTATCTTGCACAAGTAAAGCAAACTCAACCAGCAGATCGAGAAGCGCTCGCTTTACAAAATATGGCTGCTAAAGTAGGTTTTGATTGGCGTAAGAAAGATAAAGTCTTCAAAAAAATAAAAGAAGAAATCAATGAACTTAAAGAAGCAATTAAGGCTGATAAAACCTCAGAAATAGAAACTGAATTTGGTGATCTTTATTTTGCCATACTTAATCTTGCACGCCATTTGAATATTGATCCCCAAAAGGCATTAAAAAAAACAAATATAAAATTTAGAAATCGCTTCACCTATATTGAAGAAAGTCTATCAAATCAGTCAAAAAAATTAATTGATGTATCTTTAAAAGAAATGGAAACTCTTTGGAATGAAGCTAAAAATACACAATAAAAAAACTAACGGCCCCCCTACTTTACTAAACGCAATCTCACAAAACTCAATAAGTTTCATATATTTCATTCAATTTATTTTGTAAAGCAGGACGAATCTCTACTGATTCACCACACCCACATGCTGAAATTTGATTGGGATTGTTGAATATAAAACCAGAACGAAGTGTGGTTACTTCATAATCTATCTGTGTTCCTAATAAAAACAATATTGCATCGCGCGCAATGAAGACGCGAACACCATCAATTTCAACAACATCCGCATCGTGCATTTCTTCTTTTGCAAGAGTAATTGTATATTCCATTCCCGCACAGCCACCTTTTTTGATACCAATAAGAATACCGCACGCATTTTTTGTTTTCATAATATCTTTAATGCGATCTATTGCGGCTTCTGTCAAACTTATTACTGAACGACCCATCGGTTCACTTTTCCCTTACCAAACAAGCATTTTCAATAACTTTATCTACGATAATTTCATTTTTTGATATATTAAAAACGAAATAACAAGACATAAATTGGAATGTTTAACCTTTTCTGTAAACTTGAACTTTGATTTCTTGTTTTAAATCTACCCCGAGATGAAGTACCAAATCTCATTTTTATTTTTTTAAGCTTTTTCTTAAAGCAGAAAAAGGCGTTTCATTAGATTTTATTCTGCTTATTTTTTCTCTTGCCTTTAAAGAGACAGTCGTTTAGTCGTTTTGGACAGCTCGGAGCGTAGCGCAGCCTGGTAGCGCACTTGACTGGGGGTCAAGGGGTCGTGGGTTCGAATCCCGCCGCTCCGACCATTTTTTATACTCTATTTCAAAAAGTAAGAAATATACATTTTTTCAAATCAGAATAATCGTTTTGACACCTACTTTAGTATATACAATAAACACGCTTACTCTAATCTAATATCTTGCTGCCTCATTAAACATTCTATTGAACTATCAAAAAAATCGTTGTTCATATAAATAGCTATTAGGAAGTAAGTTATAGTATTTTTCACAGTTACTAATTGATCTACAGAAATTATCCTTACCTTTAGCTATATTTAATCCATCTCTATTATCTTGTATAATTGAAAATAATGCTATTATTCACAATTATTATTTACGCAACAAACTTTTAATTAAATAGCTTTTTTATCAGCAGAAAATAAAAAACGCGAGACTTTTGTCTCGCGTTCTGAATATCTCTAAAAATTATAATTTATTCTGTTGTTTCAACTTCTAAACTCGCTTTATGTATATTATGACCATTGCTGCTTTTAGCAACAGATGGCGATGTTTGTTGTACAACTATCTTCTTTGGTTTTAATTCAGCGGGCATTTCTCTTTTAAGCTGGATATGAAGAAGACCATCTCTTAATTCTGCTCCTATGACCTTAACATGATCAGCTAAATGAAAACGCCTTTCAAAAGCACGCGAAGCAATTCCTCGATAAAGGAATTCTCGCCCTTCGTTATCATTTTCAGATATTTTCTCACCTTTAATGGTTAGTTGGTTACAATGCGTTTCAATATCGATTTCATTTAAAGAAAAACCAGCAATAGCCATAGAAATCCGATAAGAATCCTCACTTAAACGCTCAATATTATATGGTGGATAAGAAGAAATATCATCCGGTTGTGTTCTGGAATCAAACCAGTTTAAAAGATGATCAAAACCTACTGTTGAACGGTAGAATGGTGAAAAATCTACTTGACGCATAATTGCCCTCCTTTAGAGCGACTATAATTAATTTACAAAGTCTCCAAATGGCAGACTTTCTTACAAATCAACAATCCCATCATGGCGATTGTGATATTTATTTGGTAATCAATCTTTTCCATTTCAACTCTTTTGTATTTTAATTCATAAAAGAGAGCAAAAATAAGGATAACTGTTTCTTATTTCTTCATCACCATCACAATTTAGTATTAAATTTTTTCTTGTTAGTACCAAGTGCTTTTTTGGTTTTAACACTATGTAATAAGGAAAATATAACTTTTTGCATTGATTTAAGAGTTTCAGTAAGAAAGTTTTTATAAAAATTTACCTATTTTCTCCTATCTTTTTCTCTTTGAATAACCAAAAATTCGGTGAGGAAAAAATATATTGGGATTAAACCCACATATCTTACAATTCATATTATTAAAAACAGGTAATATCGACAGCTCAAAATATTGTTTTTTATATATGACGTTTTAAAGTAGAAAATTAATATACTAACCCTCTGATTTACTCATATTAACGACGTCTAAAACCAATGTATCTATAAAACTTTAAAACTGAATATACCCAAAATGAGAAAAATTTAAAAACAAAACACACAACTAAGAAAACCCAAAATATATAAAATGCCCGGTCTTCTTTCAATGTCATACATATTTTTAATTGAATTCAATTAAAAATAACATTATGTATCCTTGACAAATATGCAAGAGTTAACCATTTTGCTATTCATTCTAATTATAAAACATTTTACCGCTTTTATAAATACTTTATATCGTATACACCAGTATACGAAAAACTGATAAATGGAGCAATTGGACATAATCATGAAACGAATCTTGCTCGCGGAAGACGATAATGATATGCGCCGCTTTCTAGCAAAAGCACTAGAACGTGCAGGTTATGAAGTCATTGACTTTGATAATGGTGCTAGTGCATATAAACGTCTACAAGAAGAGCCATTTTCTCTTCTACTCACTGATATCGTGATGCCAGAAATGGATGGAATTGAGTTAGCACGACGTGCTACTGAAATTGATCCTGATTTACGGGTTATGTTCATTACAGGTTTTGCAGCAGTTGCTTTAAATTCAAATAATGATACCATTCCCGATGCTAAAGTGCTCTCCAAACCATTTCATTTGCGTGAATTAGTTAGTGAAGTTGAAAAAATACTTATAGCTGCTTAACAGAACATTTTCTGTAAATTATCTGCATTTAACCAAATAAAAAATTAAATCAGACATTGACGTTTATAATTCTATATGCAGTATGCGCGTATACACCATCATTGAATGGGCGTGTAGCTCAGCGGGAGAGCACTACGTTGACATCGTAGGGGTCACAGGTTCAATCCCTGTCACGCCCACCATATTTTTTGTCCTTCTTCATCCATTTGATTTTATTATTTTTCAAGGTTAGGGATGAAATAATAAGGTTAGAAAATAAGATTCTCTCAACATAGACTTGTTTTGTATTACATCATAGTTACAAAATGGATAGAAAATTTAATAACGGAAAAAATTTAAACTGGTATTCCTGATGAAATTTAGGAGGCTACAGTTACTATCATCAAATCCACAAGTCTTATTATATCAGGTGCAGTGTGCATGTTTACGACCGGCATTACTAGGAATCGAGTGTTATCATTTGATTTATTCTAATTCACCCCGAAAACATTACACAAGCTATTAAGTTGCTAAAGTAAATCGTGTTGAACGTACATCATTAAACAGTTTACGAAATATGATCTGCGACGACAAAGCTAAAGAAGTTTGCGAAGCAATCTTAGTTAGCTATGTGGAAAATCGTTTATACTCAATCGTTCCGCAAAAATCTTAAATGCGAAAAAATAGGTATGCTAATACACTAGAGGTGGATTTTGTCGCTTGTGACTAAAACATTAGCGGAAAATAAACCACTAAAGATACACTGGCGAGATCATGCATTGACGATCAAAGGTATAAGTGTTGTAATTATCATATCGAACTAGATTTAATTTTCATCTATGGAAAGCTAAACATTAAAACACTCAGAACTCCTACGGCTTGGTTTCTACTTTGAAGTATATTTATAACTAGATCCAAATCTATGAAGGATTCTATACCGATAATAGCAGCATATTCGTCTAAACACTGCTATTTATCTGTTAAGCATATAGTCTTTAAGTTATCATTGAACCAATAAGCTTAGTATCATACAAATAAGCTCAACTAATGCAGCATATTATGATGTAATAATTGTATTAATGCGTTAAATAACAGAATGGACATAAATTCTACTATAACAATTCAAGTGGTAATTAGTTATTCCCCTTTTTATTTAAGGCGATTATCTTAATATGGAAGCAAGAAAAGTTAAGATGTGAATTTGATATATTTGTATGAGAGTTGTAAATTTATAAATAATAATTATACCCTCCTCAGCTATTTAAAACATTTTATAAAAAAATTAACTTAAATGATTATCAATAATACATAAAATAACTTTCATATATACCACATTATGCTAATTTATCAGTAATATAGAATTTCCATAAAGTGGATTTTTCTACCCACTCAATTACTAAAACTCGGTTTACCAATGAAATTTGTGCTTATAATATTTACCGCATTTGCAATGATTATTTATCAATAATAGCAAAAGTTTCTTATTGTTAAGAAATGAAAAATTTAATTTTTACAGATAGTTTCTCTACTTTTTTTATTTAAAAAATTAAGTATGTAAAAACAAACTACAAGCCAACTAATCCAAGCCACTCCTATGATTAAAACTGGTCGTGTATCATTAAAAAAGCATAACAAAACGAAAACAAAAATCATAAACAAAATAGCAAAAATCGATCCTATTGGCCAAAATGGAATTGGAAATTTTAGATTATGCTGTTCTTCTTTGGGCATTTTAAGTCGCATAAAAATTTGCGAAAGCAAAATCATCACCCAAACGAAAACTGTCGCAAATGTTGCCATTGCTGCAATAAGAAAGAAAAGTTGATCATGATAAAAATAGTTAAGAACAACACCAAAAAGAAATACGATAGATATTAGTAAAATAACAAAAATTGGTATACCGTTTTTTGACAGATATTGAAATTTCTTAAATGCATGACCTTCTTGTGATAGCCCATGAATCATGCGACTGGCGCCATACATTTCGCTATTAATAGCTGAAACAGCCGCTGTAATAACAACAACGTTAAGAATATTAGCTGCTGATGAAATACCAAGGTTTTCAAAAATTGAAACAAAAGGACTATCAATAAACCCAATTTTATTCCAAGGATAAAGTATCATTAAAACCGTCAAAGTCATAACGTAAAATAGTAAAATCCGAATCGGAATAGAATTAATTGCTTTTGAAATAGTTTTATTAGGATCTTGCGTTTCCATAGCTGCTATTCCAACAATCTCTACCCCACCAAAAGAAAAAACAACGACGCTAAAACAAGCTAAAAAACCAAACCAACCATTGGGAAATATACCACCATTTTGCCATAAATTATGAATGGTGGATTGTGCCCCCATATTCCAATTAAATACAATAATTGCTATGCTTAAAACAATCATAACAACAATAGCAATTACTTTGATAGAAGACAGCCAAAATTCTAGCTCACCGTATACTTTTACTGCCGCTAAATTAATAGCGGTAATGATAAGTGTAATGCTCAATGTCCAGATCCAAGGAGAAACACTAGGATACCAAAAACCCATATAAGTGGCAAAAACTGTGATATCAGCTAAACCAACAAGAAGCACTTCAAAAACATATGTCCACCCTGTTAAAAAACCAGCCAAAGGTGATATATGATTTGCAGCGTAACGGGCAAAAGAACCTGGCAAAGGATTATGAATAATCATCTCACCTAGAGCCCGCATTACCATAAAAACAGCTAAACCTGCAACACAATACGCAATAAGAACACTTGGACCAGCAAAATTAATCGCTTGTGCAGACCCGTAAAAAAGACCTGTTCCGATAGCAGACCCGAAAGCTAAAAATATAACCTGACGTTTATTCATACCTCGTTTAAGTTGGTTTATTGACATTTTTTTCCTTTTTCAAATGCTATATAATCCTTGTAAAGGCGCAAATTTTCAGACTAACAAGTACCGAAGCCGACTGAAATGCAAAAAACTTTAATGGATCTGAAAGATTTTGAAATTTCTATTTTTTCATCTCATAAAAAATATAATATCATAACGGTTAAAATGCATAATCATTATATATGGTGATGTAATTTGCACTGTTCATAACAAAAAATTGTATTCTTTTGTTCTCTCAGTTGTAGGAGGTGTTGATAATAAATAATGCCTTTTTTATGATGCTTTTGATGTATTGCCATTACATTATTACAAACCCAATCATAGAAATGATGAATATGCTGTTTGATTTATAAATCGTCTTTACTTACTTAATCAATCAAATATATCATCCGACACCAAACCTATATAAGGAAAGTCTAGAAATATAATGAGCTTTTTGCTTCGTCTAATCTCAAAATAAATATTATTTCAGCTCCAATTGCGGAAAAATTGTTTTTGGCAAAATAGATAATAAATGTCCCCCACTTACAAGTACATGCACCTTTTCAAGATCTACAACCATATAACGATCCGCTTTAAGAGTCGTTATATCCTTACGTAAATATTCCATAACAGACTGCAATAAAGGACTTGTTTTTAGAGGAGAACGGCATTCAATTCCCTGTGCTGCAACAAGTGTTTCAATACCAATAATAGTAAAAAGATTTTCGCTCATAGCTAATAATCGACGAGCGTCATGGCAAGCCATTGAAACATGATCTTCTTGATTTGCTGAAGTTGGTGTTGAATCAACCGAAGCGGGATATGCCATTTGTTTATTTTCAGACATTAAGCAGCTGCTGTTATTTCAGCGATCATGAAACCTGAATTAAGACCTGCATTTTGTACTAAAAAAGCAGGAAGTCCATAGGAAACTGCTGGATCAACCATAAGAGCAATACGTCTTTGAGAAATTGAACCTATTTCACATAAAGCAAGCGCGATCTGATCAGCAGCAAAAGCCACAGGTTCAGCATGAAAATTTCCACCCGATACAACTGCACCGTTGCTTAAAATCAACGGATTATCTGTTACTGCATTTGCTTCAATAATTAGTATTTTTGCTGCTGTAAGAATATCAAAACAAGCACCCATAACTTGTGGTTGGCAACGTATACAATAAGGATCTTGGACACGTTTATCATCATGCAAATGCTCTATCCGAATTCCCGAACCTTCTATAAATTTCTCTAATGCTTGCGATACAACAATTTGTCCATGATGGCCACGTAAAATATGGATATCGGGATGAAATGGAGCCGTTGAGCCCATAATGGCATCTGTAGACATTGCGCCAGAAAGAAGCCCTCCACACAATGCCCGATAAGCGTGAAAAAGACCTGCAAGTGCAAGTGCTGTTGACGTTTGAGTGCCATTGATAAGAGCTAAGCCTTCTTTTGCTTCTAAAACAATAGGTGATAATCCTGCTTTTTCTAAAGCAGCTACTCCACTCATACGAATATTCTGAAAGAACGCTTCTCCTTCACCTATCATAACAGCTGTCATATGAGCAAGTGGCGCCAGATCACCTGATGCACCAACTGATCCCTTTTCAGGAATGACAGGAATAATTCCCTTTTCAAGCATATTTTCTAATAAATGCACTAATTCCAGACGAACACCAGAAACCCCTCGCCCAAGCGAAATAAGCTTTAATGTCATCATCAAACGTACAATATTTTCAGCTAAAGGAACCCCTACACCACAACAATGCGATAAAATAAGATTTCTTTGTAAAATGACCACATCATCTACATCAATTTTAATGGAAGCTAACTTTCCAAAACCGGTATTAATGCCATAAACTGGCTCATTACCCTACCCGCAGCAATTTCAGCAATGCGTGCCGCCCCCTTCTTGATAGCTAGATGGGTATCTTCATGAAGTTTGCTTATTTTACCACCCCAATAAACAGATTCAAGTTCGCTAAGTGTTACCTCGCCTGGCTTGAGTATAATCGTCATAATTTTCTTTCTTATTAATCTAGTATAACGCAAGATTAGCGTCTTGCTTATGAAAAGAAAAAATATCACAGCTCTATACAGCTTGTATTTATTTCACCAAAACTAATTCTAGGTCATTAAAATTTAATATCAAATATTATAGTGAATATACCTAATTTATAAGCATGATTTTTAAACGTCTCAATAATAAAATATGCCTATAAAATACCGCGTAAATAGAGATAATTGTTTGAAATTAGAAACTAACAATACATCAACGAGGATTGTTGCATTAGATTAGAATATCTTAGCCAGTTTTATAATTAATTGATGATAACAAATATATTAAATAGCGTCATCAATTGTAAAATGGTATTCTAATATAATGAAACTAATCTACTATTTTACTAATGAATATTAATTTTAACAAAAATATTGTTAGAATAATTTGTCTATTAATATAGTTCTGTAAAGTATTATATTTCAGATATTTTAGCAGATACAAAAGCTTCAAAACTTTATAAATAAAACTCTCTTAGTTTTTAATAAAATAACAAGCACACAATAAAGAAAAATTTCCTTAAGCTTTGTAAGTATCCGTCATTCAACTTTTTATTTAAGTACATAAACTAACGGTATATTATTTATAATGATATTCAATAGTATTGAAAAAAGTTTGGTGCACCCGACAGAATTCGAATCTGTGACCTCTGCCTTCGGAGGGCAGCGCTCTATCCAACTGAGCTACGGGTGCCGAAAAACTGTTTTAAAACCAATTTAAGCCTTTTAACTGATCATGCTCTGAGCTTCAATGATGAATTGCCATTTTGAAAAAAAATTGCAAAAAGAAAAATATTGTCCCACAATAGATTAACTTTTCATACAAAATTTCTTCTTTTTACAAAAATGGTGCTTATATAAAACTTCTAAATTCTAAAAAATACATTAAAAATAGACCACAAATATCAGGACAATTTTCAATGCCACCATTACCAAGTCGCTTTCATTTCATTTCTGCTGAAACTGAAGAGGCTATTAAAGTCACCAATCAATTAATCTCCGTTTATGGCCATTCTTCTCTTGAAGAAAGCGATGTAGTTGTTGCACTCGGCGGTGATGGAACAATGTTACGAGCAGTGCGAGATGTTATGAATACTGGAAAACCTATTTATGGCATGAATCGAGGTTCAATAGGATTCCTTATGAATGAGTTTCATGAGCAGAAATTGCCAATCCGCATTGCTGCTGCGCATAAAAAAGAAATTCATCCCCTACGCATGATTGCAAACACTGAATATCAACAACATATTGAAGCACTTGCAATTAATGAAGTATCCTTATTTCGTCAATCTTATCAAGCTGCTAAGATTCGTATCAGCATTGATAACAAAGTGCGCATGGAACAATTAAATTGTGATGGTATCCTTGTTGCCACACCAGCAGGATCTACAGCATATAATTTGTCAGCACAAGGTCCCATTTTGCCTCTCATGGCGCCTCTTATGGCCCTCACTCCTGTTAGCCCTTTTCGCCCTCGACGCTGGCATGGAGCATTACTTCCCAATACGGTAACAGTACGTTTTGATATGCTCGAAGCAAATAAACGCCCTGTAAATGCTGCTGCTGATAATGTGGAAATCAAATCTGTTCATTCAGTTATCATTTCATCAGCTTCAGAAGTAACAGCTTCTATTCTTTTTGACCCTGACCATTCATGGGATGAACGTATTTTATCAGAACAATTTCGTTATTAATTATTTTTATCGTTGTTTTCTTATACATATAGAGTAGTTACAGTTGACTTTTTTGCAAATGCATCTTAACCCTCTTCAATAATATGGGATGCGAACCAACCTAACTAACTGGGTTAAAATTGCAGAACAATTGATAGAAAAATGACACCACCTTTGAATAGTTTTGACGATTTAGGCCTTTCCGAAAAAGTTATTAAAGCTGTAAGATCAGCAGGATATACGGCTCCAACACCTATTCAGAGTGAAACAATTCCTCATGTGCTTCAACGCAAAGACGTGCTTGGGATCGCTCAAACTGGTACTGGTAAAACAGCCTCATTTGTGCTCCCTATGCTTACATTACTGGAAAAAGGCCGTGCAAGAGCAAGAATGCCCCGTACTCTTATATTAGAGCCAACGCGAGAACTTGCAGCTCAAGTTCAAGAAAATTTCGATAAATATGGAATGAATCATCGTTTAAATGTCGTTCTTTTAATTGGTGGAGTTTCTTTTGAAGATCAAAATCGCAAACTTGAACAGGGTGCTGATGTTCTTATAGCAACACCAGGACGTCTTCTTGATCATTTTGAACGTGGTAAATTGCTTTTGATAGGTACTGAAACTCTTGTCATTGATGAAGCCGATCGTATGTTAGATATGGGTTTTATTCCTGATATTGAACGCATTTGCAAACTAACTCCGTTTACCCGCCAAACTTTGTTTTTCTCAGCAACAATGGCACCAGAAATTACAAAATTGACAGAGCAATTTTTACATTCACCCATCTGTGTTGAAGTTACAAAAGCATCATCAACAGCTACAACAATTACGCAACGTCTTGTCAAATCTGGAAGCAAAGCGTGGGATAAAAGAGCTGTTTTGCGAGAGCTTATTTATAATGAAGGTGATGAACTTAAAAATGCTATTATTTTCTGCAATCGGAAAAAAGATATTTCTGAACTCTTTAGATCACTTACCAAATACAATTTTAGTGTAGGTGCACTTCATGGTGATATGGATCAGCACTCACGCATGAATACATTAGCTGATTTTAAAGACAATAAACTCACACTTCTTGTTGCTTCTGACGTTGCCGCCCGTGGGCTTGATATTCCAGATGTCAGTCATGTTTTCAACTATGATGTACCAACACATGCCGAAGATTATATTCATCGGATTGGTCGTACAGGGCGTGCAAAGCGTAGTGGAAAAGCTTTTACCATTGTTACACACGATAACCAAAAATACATCAGCGCCATCGAAAAAATAAGTAAAGAAAAAATTGAATGGCTCAATGGGGATCTTTCTACTTTATCTACCAATGATCAGACAAATGATTCTATTGTAAAAACAAAATCTGCAAAACTTTCAAAGAAATCCACCCCTAAAAAACACACTGCTCACACTAAAAAAGCATCAAAAGAAGATAAAACATTTCACAGTGAAACTACAAAAAATAAAGTAAATTCACCCGACTTATCCCATTCAGGGAAAAATCAAAATCATACTCCCCTTGGTTTTGGTGCCGATATCCCAGCATTTATGCTCATAAAAACCCGCTCTTAAATCGCAAATCTGATTATTGAGAATAACGATAAGATCGATAAAATATTTTTAAATTGTTCTTTACTAAGTGATTTTTTTAAACAGTCAATCTATTTACGACTTTTTCACGCCCTAAAAGCTTCAAAAGTTTACCCATTTCGGGACCACGTTCCATTCCAGTAAGCGCTTGACGCAATGGCATAAATAAAGCTTTCCCTTTACGGCCTGTTTTTTCTTTTAATGCTGTTGTCCAAACTCTCCAACTTTCATCATTTAATACACCTTTCGGTAACAAATCAACAGATTGACGTACAAATGCGTGATCCTCAGGAGAAATCGCCTTGAAATCCTGACCATCATGCATATCACCATGAATAATTGTCCACCATAAAGCTGCATCATTCACTTTATCAATATTGTTTCTTATCGCATTCCAAAACTCTTCTACCTTTTCTCCATCGATAGAAAGCTTCTCAAGCCGTTCTTTGACATCCTCATACGTCAATTCATGAACAAGATGACTATTTAGAGAAAGAAGATCAACAGAATCAAATTTTGCGGCTGATTTTGATGTGTTTTGGAGATCAAAATGCTCTAAAAGAGCAGCCTGATTAGGATAAATCTGCACATTTTGTGATGTTCCAGTCAAAACAGAAAGACATTGAACAGCCATCGATTCAAACCCTTCTTGTCGTAAAGAACGAACAGAAAGGTCATTGTTACGTTTTGAAAGCCCTTTTCCTGAAATCGTAGTCAACAAATTAATATGCCCTAAAATCGGCGGCTTTACACCGAGAGCTTCAAAAATAGCAATCTGTGCACCTGTATTGGTAATGTGATCATCACCACGAATAATATGTGTAATCGCCATATCTATATCATCAACTACAGAAGGCAGTGTATAAAGATAGCTCCCATCCTCACGAATTAAAACGGGATCTGAAATAGAAGCTAAATCAATCAGCTGTTTTCCCTTTACAAGATCATCCCAATGAATTTCTGTTCGCTTTGTTTGAAATGGATCATTTTCAAAATTAGGTAAAAGAAAACGCCAATAGGGTTTACGATCTTGAGATTCAAAGTTTATTTTATCTTCTGGGGTCAATTTTAACGCCTCACGATTATAAACAGGAGGTAGTCTGCGTGAAAGTTGGATTTTGCGACGCCGATCTAATTCTTCCGCCGTTTCATAACAGGGGTAAAGAAGACCACGTTGTTTAAGAGTTTCTGTAACCTCATCATATCGATTAAATCGTTTAGATTGATAATGAATTTCATCAGGATTAATACTAAGCCACTCAAGATCAACCATAATACCATCAATATATTCTTGTTTAGAACGCTCAATATCTGTATCGTCATAGCGTAAAACAAATGTGCCATTACATGCTTGCGCATAAAGCCAGTTAAATAAAGCAATACGGGCATTGCCAATATGAATATAACCTGTTGGAGATGGGGCAAAACGAACTTTTATCATTAAACAATGCTCAACTTTTATCGCGAAACCGATTGATAATAGGATAACGACGGTCACGTCCGAAGCTTTTAGAACTGATTTTTACACCAGGTGCGGACTGTCGCCTTTTATATTCAGCTAAATAAAGCAAGTGTTCAATTTTCTCAACCGTTTCTCGTAAATGCCCACATTGAACAATCTCACTAACACTCATGTCATCTTCTACAAGAGATTGTAAAATATCATCTAAAATAGGATAAGGAGGAAGAGAGTCTTCATCTTTCTGATTTTCCCGTAACTCCGCGGAAGGTGCTTTCATGATAATATTAGATGGAATAACAACTCCTTTTGCTCCTAATAAATTCTGCAAGTGATTTTTATTACGCCATTTCGCCAATGCATAGACCTGCATTTTATAAATATCTTTAATAGGATTAAAACCACCGTTCATATCACCGTAAAGTGTTGCATATCCAACTGCCATTTCTGACTTATTACCTGTTGTAATCACCATTGAACCAAATTTATTCGAAAGAGCCATTAAAATAGTTCCACGTGTACGACTTTGAAGATTTTCTTCTGTAAGATCAGACTTCAACTGTGAAAAAACAGGTGCTAGTGCATTTAAAAAGCCCTCAACAGGTTGAATAATTGGTATAACCTCGTAATGACACCCTAAAAAACGCGCGCAATCTTCAGAATCTTTCAACGATTCTTGTGAAGTATAATGATAAGGCATCATTACAGTGCGAACTCGTTCAGCGCCAAGAGCATCTACTGCCATTGTTGCGCAAAGTGCTGAATCAATACCCCCTGAAAGGCCAAGAATAACATCTTGAAAACAGTTTTTGTTAACATAATCTCTTAAACCTAAAACACAAGCTTGATAATCAGCAGCTAGTCCGCTTAAAAGTTCTTCATTAGGACCAGAAATACATTGCCATCCGATAGATTGTCGTTGCCAGTGACTTAAAGCAATATGGCTCTCAAAATGCTTCATCTGAAATGCCATTTTGCCTTGTCCATTCAATGCAAAAGATCCTCCATCAAAAACTAACTCATCTTGACCACCAACTTGATTAGCATAAATAATTGGCACACACGATTGGATAGCTTGCGCCCGAACAACATCTAAACGTTTGAGTGTTTTATGACGCTTATAAGGAGATCCATTAGGAACAAGAATAATCTCCGCTCCTTTATTGCTAAGCTGTGCACAAATAGAAGAATCACTCCAAATATCTTCACAGATCACAATCCCGAGTGTTACTCCACGGTAAATAATAGGCTCAAGACACGAATCAGAAGAAAATACACGCTTTTCGTCAAATTCTGCATAATTAGGCAAATCAAACTTTAAGCGTTCAGCAACTATTTGCCCATCGTTAAGGAGCATAACACCGTTATAAATAGCATCATCACGTCTTAGCGGAACACCAATAACAATACCTGGTCCATTTTTTGTTACTTTTGCTAATTTCTGCACAGCATTTTCACATGCCTTTATAAAAGCAGGCTTAAGCACAAGGTCTTCCGGTGGATAAGCACTTATAAAAAGCTCAGTTAATAATACAAGATCAGCAGCTTGTTCTTGAGCTTTCTGATGTGCCATTATTGCGAGAGCAAAATTTCCTTCAACATCACCGATAACAGGATTTAATTGGGCAACTGCAATCCGAAAATCATTTTCTATAAGTTGTTGTGTCATTAAATTAATTTAGTGTGACTATAACTTAGTTTCAATCACCAAAGCATTCCTTTTCTTAAAAAGCGTTTAATTTCACAAATAGAAAAGCATTAATTATAAATTATGCTAAGTGATTTTCCTCTTTACGTATTTGACTCAACCGTTAATGAACTAGCATCACAACTCTTTTTAAGAAGTTCAGCTACAAAAAAAGCTAATTCTAATGCCTGATTCGCATTTAATCTTGGATCACAATGAGTATGATAGCGATCAGAAAGATCTTCTACTGAAATAGTATGTGCACCACCTGTACATTCAGTCACATCACGACCAGTCATTTCAATATGAATGCCACCTGGATAAGTTCCTTCCCTCTGATGTATCGAAAAAAAACTTTCAACTTCTTTTAAAATATGATCAAAGGGGCGAGTTTTATAACCATTCGCCATAATTGTATTGCCATGCATTGGATCACAAGACCATAAAACATTGCGTCTCTCACGCTCAATTACACGAATGAGTCTAGGAAGATAATTCTCAATCTTATCATAACCAAAACGTACAATGAGAGTAAGCCTACCTGGCTCATTCTTAGGATTAAGAATATCAACTAACCTCAAAAGCTCACCAGGATCAATAGAAGGACCACATTTTAATCCAATAGGATTTTTAATACCGCGGCAATATTCAACATGTGCATGATCAAGTTGGCGTGTACGATCACCTATCCATAACATATGGCTAGATGTCGCATACCAATTTCCAGAACTTGAATCAATTCGTGTTAAAGGTTCTTCATAGTTAAGCAAAAGTGCTTCGTGGCTTGTATAAAAAGACGTTGTGTACAATGAAGAATTTGCTTTGGCCGTAATTCCTATTGAACGCATAAAATCTATTATTTCAGAAATACGTTTTGCCAACAATTCATAACGTTCACCTTGTGGGCTATTGGAAATAAAACTCAACATCCATTTATGAACATTTTCTAAGTTAGCATAGCCACCTTGTGAAAAAATACGTAACAAATTAAGCGTTGCAGCCGATTGACGATAGACCATTAACATTCGTCGCGGATCAGGAATACGAGAATTTTTGTCAAATTCAATGCTATTAATAATATCACCCCGATAAGCAGGAAGCTTATCTTTACCTTTGCTTTCCATATCGCAAGAGCGTGGCTTTGCAAATTGACCAGCAATACGACCAATTTTAACAACTGGCTTAGAATTGCCAAAAGTTAAAACAATCGCCATTTGCAAAAACACACGAAAAAAATTACGGATATTATTAGCCTCATATTCTGCAAAGCTCTCTGCACAATCACCACCTTGTAACAAAAAAGCCTGACCTTTAGTTACTACTGCTAATTTATCTTTCAAATCATGAATTTCACCAGCAAAAACTAAAGGAGGATATCTGCACAGCTCATCTTCAATATTTGCTAATAGAGATTGATCTGGATAAGTTGGAACTTGCTTAATTGGCCTTTCTCTCCAAGATCCAGGTGTCCATTTTTTTACCATCGTAACTCTCTCTAAAGCCCCTCCATGCAGATTATAGCACAAAAGCCTTAAGTTAGTTCACCATAGTACCCAACGTTTAGTCTTCTAACTTCTTTCCATTTTCATATATATAATTTGGTTCATACATCGTTACCAGTTCTTCTGCTGCCGTTGGATGGACTGCCATAGTTTCATCAAATATATCTTTTGTCAGTTTTCCTTTGAGAGAAATTCCAATAAGTTGCGCCATCTCACCAGCGCCTTCGCCTAAAATATGTGCACCAACAACGATACGGCTTTCACCATCAACAACAAGTTTCATAAACATTTTTTCTGAATTACCAGAAAGAGTATTGCGCATAGGACTAAATAACGTACGATAAATTTCAACACGTTTATAACAGTGTATTGCATCCTCTTCTGAAAGACCAACTGTCCCAATCTCCGGTTGTGAAAAAACAGCTGTCGCAATTAAATCATAATCAGGTATAGTTGGAGTATTCTTAAATGCGGTTTTAATAAAACACATTGCCTCATGGATAGCGACAGGTGTTAATTGACGACGACCAGTCACATCACCAACAGCCCAAATATGGGGTATATTGGTGGTCATTTTTTCATCAACAATAACTGCACCAATTTCATCAAACTTAACCCCTGCCCGCTGAAGCCCTAAACCTACAGTATTTGGTACACGCCCCGTAGCAAACATAACCTGATCAACACTGATAGTTTGTCCATCTGACAAAATAGCATCATAGCCATTACCGTTGGTTTTAACTTGAGAGACTGTTGCCCCATAGACAATAGAAATCCCCTTTTCAATCATTGCATCACTTAATAACTGCCGCAAATCATGATCAAAATTACGAAGAATTAAATCACCATGATGGAGCAATATTATTTTTACACCTAATCCATGAAAAATATTAGCAAATTCAACACCAATATACCCCCCACCAACGATTATTATTGATTTTGGTAACTCTTTAAGATCAAAAATCTCATTAGAAGTAAGACATAAATCGCTACCTATTGCAGTATTGGATAAAGTTTTTGCCCCTGTTGCGATTAAAATTTTTTCTGCTGTTACTCGCTCACCTGTTGCAGAAAGCTCTAATGTATGATCGTCAACAAAAACAGCACGGCTTTCATAAATATGAACATTATTATTTTTTAATTGTCTTCGATAAAGTTCTTCTAGTCTTGATATTTCTTTATTTTTAGCCGCAACTAATTTTTCCCAGTTTAAAATTGGATCAGTACATTGCCAACCAAAACCAACGCTATCACTGAATTCTTGTGCGTACTTTGACGCATAAACAAATAATTTTTTGGGGACACAACCACGAATAACGCAAGTACCTCCTATGCGATATTCTTCTGCTATAGCTACACGCTTACCAAGCCTTCCCGCGAGACGAGCAGCACGCACACCGCCAGAACCGCTCCCAATAACAAATAAATCAAAATCAAAAGATGCCACAAATTATTCCTTCCCATACACTTATACCGTACAGGTTATTAATCTTTATCACTGAATGAAAGTCTTTTTTGTCTTTAATAAAATTTTGTACAGATACGATATTAAAAAGCGCTCATTTTCATTAAAAACGACGGTAAAACCGCCGCTTTTAGTAAGTAAAAATATTGATAACTATATATATATTACCAATAAAACTATTTTGAATCCGTTGAAGAATCAGGTTCTGAAGTAATAGGTTTATTCAAACCGAGTATCTCAACCATTTCTTTTTCTACATTTTGTACAAGATCTTGCATGACAGTAGAACGCCACTTATCAAAGACAGAATAAGAGTCACGTGCAACATTTGGAACTTCTGTTAAAAACTTTTTACCAGCAGCAGAATTATAAAATGCTGCAATTGTATCTAGTTCTTCCTGACTAAAATGTTTTACGTATACATGAGCAATTTCTTCTTCCAAATCAGCACGTCGTTTAGCCAAAGTAAGTGCTTGCTTATCAACAACTTCAGAAATAGTTGTTGCTAAATTTGGATCGCCACTTATTAGTTCATTTTTAAGGTTATATGCAGCACTTGGTAAAAAATTATCAAATTGATTGGTCGCGTGAATGGCTTTGATCATCTTTCTTGCTGAATCTAAATGTTGGGCTTTCACATCTTGTGCATAAACCATTCCGATATTCACAATAAAAATAGCAACTACACCAAGCAATACCACAAAGCGTTGGAGAGAAAATATAGTTCTCATTTTCAATTATTACTCCATAATTATATTATTTCTATTCAAAATTTTAACAGCCTTTTATTATAACCAATACCTCAGCAATATAAATATTTCGTTCAAAAATCACATGGTTCTAAAATTTTTATTGTACTATCTACCATCGCTATAATTGCACGTGAAGCTAAACCCAAAAAAAGACCGTGCTCAACAACACCAGGAATCTCCAATAATGCATCTGATAATATTTTGGGGTGCATAATGCGACCCCAAAATGCATCAAGAATAAAATGGCCTTCATCTGTTTTAAAAGGAATATCTCCATTCATTCGTAACCTAATTTCCCCTGAAAGCCCTAGATTATCAGCTACTTTTTCAATTGCTTTGCGTGTAGCGCTCATACCAAATTGATTGACTTCAACCGGCAGTGCAAAGGAACCAAGCGTTTTTACCACTTTTGTTTCATCTGCGATAACAAGCATCGTACGAGATGCTGCCGCTATAATTTTTTCACGCAATAATGCTCCCCCTCCCCCTTTAATTAAAGTCATATCAGGACCAATTTCATCAGCCCCATCAATATCAAGGTCAAGTTCAGATATTTGTTCCAAAGTAGTGACTGGTACTCCGTATTTAAGACATAATTGTTCAGAATAATGAGAGGCGGTAACACCAATCACACGCAGACCATTTGCAACACGTTCACCAAGTAGACGAATAAATTCATTGACTGTAGAACCAGCGCCTATACCAAGGCACATATCATTTTGAACAAACTCAAGTGCTTTAGCAGCGGCCATTTTTTTTAATTTCTGAGTATCCATGAATCACTTTTCCTGTTACCAATTAACTTTATTTATTACGAATTAATAACAAAAAAGCGCTCTGTTTTCCTAATTCTCACAGACTCATTTGCCATTTTCTGTTTAAAACATCAGTTTATTATAACAAAACATATCACTCTATAGAATACAATGATTAACTACAGTTCCTTTGAAGTTTGTTTATATTTTCTTCATTTAGTAAACAATTTTAGCATCAATCTTCATTATTAAAATTTATATTGATCATACATTCTTGCAAAACTATCAGCAATTAAGCAGTTAGATAATGAAAAATCGTCCTTTTTCTTTTCTAAAAAGAATGTTGGTCATTGATTACAGCTCATAAAAAATTATATAATTTTAATGAGGTAATGTAAGAAATGTTGAGGTTATTTTTCTAATACTGTAGAAATTATTATTAAGGTAATAGAAAATTATTCTCGTAAACATAATTAGGCAGAATAATGCATCACCCTCTTATTTTAGTCTTGTTCACCCATTAAAGAAATCAACATAGGGAAATTAAATACCATGAAAGGTCATCCAGAAATCATCAAGCAGCTCAATGAAGCCCTTGCTCTTGAGATTAGTGCCGTTAATCAATATCAGTTGCATTCTTGCTTGACAGAAAGTTGGGGTTACACAAAGTTAGCTGAAATAGAACGTAAAGAAGCTACAGAAGAAATGAAACATGTAGATAGAATTGTTAAGCGTGTAACTTTTCTTGAAGGGCACCCTAACCTCGAATTCCCTGCGCCATTGCGTATTGGAAAAAACCTTAGAGAAGTTTTAGAATATGATCTTAAAAGTGAGTATGATGCTCGAGAATCTTATCTTAAGTCGCGGGAGATTTGTTCTAAGCTCTCTGACCATGTTTCAAAGAAGTTATTCGATGAATTGCTTGAAGATGAAGAAAATCATATTGATTTTCTTGAAACTCAGATTCAACTTCTTAACACTATTGGAGAAGAAAGATACAGTCAGCTTAGTGTGAGTTTTTCTGAGTTAGAATAAAATTTGCCTTCAGTGTATTTTTCATAAACTAGCTGTTATGTTAAAATGTTTTTGAAATATAACTTTATTTTAGAGTTTCTAAATAGAGTTATATTTTTTTGATACGATCGCTCCATGGTCTTTGAGAATTTTGTCTATGTATGTTCCAAGGTCTATGAAACCCATTAGAAGACCAAATAATATTTCCGCTTTTAGTTATCATAACACTTCCTCGTGATAGTAATTGTTGAAGTGTAAATGTTATAGGTGCGATCTTATCGCATGTTTGTTTTTTTATTGTAGATGCTTCAATTACAATATCTGCGATTATACACTGATCTATTTTCCCATGTAAAACAGCAATTTTTAACTTATTTCCTAAAAAGGCTGTACAAATATTATCACTACAAATAAATTGCCCGTTGAGTGATGGACCATTTTTTGTTGGTCTGATAGTACTTTGTGTGTGGAATGAATTTGCCCATACAGATAGTGTAAACCTGGAAGCATAGTAACGATCAATATATAATTTTCTCTCATTAATGATTCCCACAAGGCTCATATTATTTGCTATGATTAATTGCACGGGTGAGTACATCATACAAACAAAAATACCTATAAACATAAAAATACTAAAAAAGAATCTGATAGGTGTTTTGAAAAAACTAAGGCCTACTAAGCCTAAACTTAATAAAACCAATGCAGATAATGGCATAAATCCAGGATGAAAAGCAGGAGAAATAACTGTTACAGCATAAACAATTTTTGTTACAACAGAGATACCAAAACCCATAATCTGTAGTGGCAACCATTCAAGTCCCACAAGCATTGCAAATGCTCCTATTAACCCAAAGGGCATAACAAAAATAAAGACAATAGGTAAAGCTAAAATATTACTGATCATGCCAAGTGGTGCTACATTTGCAAAATGGTAAGCAGCGTAAATTCCACTTGTAGAACCTGCTATAAGTGAAGATACGCAGATTGAAATAAGTGATGAGAAAATAAAACGAAGTACTCCACCTCCAACATAAGAAGGTGTTGTTCTTTCTGTATAAGAAGATCGCCTTTCACTCCACCAACCAAAAACGGCAATCAAAGCTGCAGTTGCAGAAAATGACATTTGAAAACTGGGACTTAATATTGCATGCGGAATAGTAGCTACAGTTACCAAACCAGCAATAGCGAAATTGCGCATTGTCACAGCAGAACGATTACATAATACAGCAATCAACAGAACAGAAACCATTACAAAGCTTCTTTGCGCCGCTATATTCATGCCAGATAACATCAAATAAAAAGCTGTTATTATTAATGCAACAACAGCAGCAAATTTCTTAGCTGAATAATAAGATGAAAAAATAGGAAAAAGCGCTAAAAAACTACGAATAACGATAAGAACCATACCACTAAGTAGAGCCATATGCAAACCTGATATTGACAAAATATGAGCTAACCCAGCTACACGCAATGCATTATTGGTATCCTTTGAAATACCACCCCTTTGCCCAGTTATCAAAGCAGCAGCAATTTGTCCTTCCTCTCCACCAATTGCTGCATTGATTTGTTGAGTCATTACCATCCGTAAATTTTCAATTTTTTGCAAAACTCTATCTAATATTGTGTCGGGGTGTGTAACTGATATCTTAATTGGTTTTCCCAGATAAATTCCATGAGCACCAATTCTTTTAAAATAATTATGGAAACTAAAATCATAACTTCCTGGACGTACAGGCCCAGATAAAGCACGAAGCCTTACTTTCCCATATAATCCATCACCGGAAGCTAATCCATCTGGCAAATGTTTTGCTATTAAACGAACACGATAAGGTGCATGACGTAACATTGGTTTTTCTGTGTTTAAGACATCTACATTTAAACGGAATCCTCCTTTTTCTATTGGTTCTATAGAAACAATTCTCCCTGTTAATGTGGTGGAAACATCGCTGTCCAACATTGTTGTAGACATACGCCAAGTTTCTATCTTTGCTGCTAAAGCACCCAATATAACACAAAATAAAAAACCAGTTATGAGCCACATTCCTCGATAACGGCGTAAAATATACAACATTCCAAGAAATGTACTAATCAATATAATAAATGGCTTCCAACTTGGTTCTCTATCCAAATTGAAATAAAAAATAACACCTGTGGAAAAAAATATTAAAATTAGTAAGAAAGGCAGTCCAAAAGAAATTTCCTTTTGTATGCAGTTTGTCAACCACCTCCAGAAGATAATTATATTTTCTTTTAAAAATGTGAGTAAATAAATGCTTTGCCTAGTACAAATAATATTATCTACACTATTACGAATAGAAAAATCGTCCTGTTGTATTAGATCCAAATTTTTCTCTTTCGAGAAGCTTCTCCTTGATAGACTACCATTAACTTTATTTGGACCTAACATCCGCAAATCCCCACTTTACTCGCAATGCGGCTATTGCACACCCTATTGGCTATGCTAACATAATCTTTTAGTAAAGTCCCAGAAATAACATCTTAATTAAAGGATATGTCCGTGCCTGTTATCACCCGTTTTGCCCCCTCACCCACAGGTTTTCTTCATATTGGTAGCGCCCGCACTGCTTTGTTTAACTGGCTTTATGCAAAACATAACGGTGGCAAAATGCTTCTACGTATCGAAGATACAGATCGAGAACGCTCAACAGAAGCAGCAGTTAAAGCTATTATAGATGGTTTGCATTGGATGGGACTCAATTATGATGGAATTCCTATCTCACAATTTGAACGAGCAGAACGCCATCGTCAAATTGCTGAACAATTAGTCAAAGATGGCAAAGCTTATTATTGTTATGCTTCACCTGAAGAATTAGCTGAAATGCGTGAAATTGCTCGTGCAGAAGGCCGACCACCACGTTATGATGGGCGTTGGCGCAACCGTGATGCATCTGAAGCTCCTAAAGGGATTAAGCCTGTTATTCGTATTAAAGCACCACAAGATGGTGAAACAATTTTACACGATCGCGTTCAGGGGGATATTCGTTTCCCTAACAAAGATCTGGATGACTTTATCATTTTACGTTCTGATGGTACCCCAACCTACATGCATGCTGTTGTTGTTGATGATCATGATATGGAAATAACACATATTATTCGTGGGGACGATCATCTCACGAATGCAGCCCGCCAAACAATTATCTACAATGCAATGGGATGGGATATCCCTATTATGGCGCATATCCCACTTATTCATGGTGAAAATGGTGCAAAATTATCAAAGAGACATGGTGCATTAGGTGTTAATGCCTATCGAGCAATGGGATACCTTCCTGATGCTTTACGTAATTACCTTGTTCGTTTAGGCTGGAGTCATGGCAATGATGAACTTATCTCTACAGAAGATATGATTTCTTGGTTTGATATTAATGATATTAACAAAGGTGCTGCTCGTTTTGATTTCAAAAAACTAGATGCCATTAATGGGCATTACATTCGTATGAGTAATGATCAAAGCCTTTTTGATGCAGCTCTTAGTATTTTGCCAGAAATTGAAGGCGGTTTAGAAATCATGAAAAAACTTGATGAACACAGACGTGTCCAATTTCTAACTGCAATACCAAATTTGAAAAAACGTTCGAAAACGCTGCTTGAGCTCATTAATGGTGCCTTCTTTATCTTTACACAACGACCGTTACCCCTCGATGAAAAAGCCAAAACACTCTTAAATGGAAATGGTAGAACTATTTTAAAAGGGGTCTATCTTGCTTTAAAAACGTGTTCTCATTGGAATTCAGAAACGCTGGATGAAACTCTTCGAAACTATGCACAAACACAACAGCTCAAATTTGGAGATGTTGCCCAACCTCTGCGAGCAGCTCTCACAGGATGTGCATCATCCCCTGGGGTTTTTGATGTTCTTGTTCTATTGGGACAAGATGAATCTCTCAATCGCATTAATGACCAAATTGTTTCATCTGAATGTTAATTCATATGAATACAAACACAGTGAACACAATAAAGATCGAAAGTACAAGTGCCTTAGTGCAAAATGAAATTATTTTTTAACTTAAAAAATTGAAATACATATTTATTAAAACTGAAAATAAAAAATATTTTTAGATTGCATAAACTAACTTTTAGAGTAAATCTATTCTTAATATAAGTAGGAAAATCTTTAACTATATAGCTCCTTATCCGACAAAGCAGCATCTCAACTTCAGAGATGAAGGATCTAAAAGGAATATTTAATGTCTGAGAATAAAGCATATATTATCGTAAATGATAAAAAAATAGAATTGCCAGTGCATAAAGGAACCATTGGGCCTGATGTAATTGAAATTACTTCTCTTTATAAAGAAACTGATAGTTTTACTTATGATCCTGGGTTTACCTCAACCGCTTCTTGTGAATCAAAAATTACTTATATTGATGGCGATGAAGGAGTATTACTTTACCATGGTTACTCTATCGACCAATTAGCTGAAAACGGAGACTTTCTCGAAGTATGTTATCTTTTGCTTTACGGTGAATTGCCAACTAAACAAGAAAAAGCTGATTTTGACCGCCGGATTATGCACCATACAATGGTGCATGAACAATTTTCACGTTTTTTCCATGGATTCCGTCGTGATTCTCATCCTATGGCAGTTATGGTTGCTTGTCTTGGAGCCATGTCTGCTTTTTATCATGACTCCATTGATATTACAGATGCAAAACAAAGAATGATCGCTTCTATTCGTCTTATTGCAAAAGTTCCAACTCTTGCTGCTATGGCTTATAAATACAGCATTGGACAACCTTTTGTTTATCCACGTAACGATCTTGGTTATGCTGCAAATTTCCTCCACATGTGCTTTTCTGTTCCTTGTGAAGAGTACAAAGTTAATCCAGTTCTTGCGCGAGCTATGGACCGAATCTTTACTCTACATGCAGATCATGAACAAAATGCATCCACATCAACCGTACGTCTGGCAGGTTCATCAGGAGCAAATCCGTTTGCGTGTATTGCAGCAGGTGTTGCGTGCCTTTGGGGACCAGCCCATGGTGGTGCTAATGAAGCATGCTTAAAAATGCTGCAAGAAATAGGTTCTATTGAAAAAATTCCTGAATTTATCGCACGTGCAAAAGATAAAAATGATCCTTTCCGTCTTATGGGCTTTGGCCACAGAGTTTATAAAAATTATGATCCACGTGCAAAACTTATGCAAAAAACCTGCCATGAAGTTTTAAAAGAACTAAATATTAAAGATGATCCACTTCTTGACATTGCTATGGAGCTTGAAAAAATTGCCTTGAGTGATGAATACTTTATTGAAAAAAAGCTCTATCCTAATGTTGATTTCTATTCTGGAATTACATTAAAAGCTTTAGGCTTTCCTACCGAAATGTTTACTGTTCTTTTTGCATTGGCACGTAGTGTCGGCTGGGTTGCACAATGGAAAGAAATGATTGAAGATCCAGCGCAAAAAATTGGACGTCCGCGTCAACTTTATACAGGTCGTGCTGCACGCAAATATGTTTCTTTAAATGAGAGATAAACTTAAACAATAAAAAACTAACCAATAAAGCCTCAATTCACTGAGGCTTTATTTTTGAATGTTAAAAATTTCATAATTGCTTAAACAGCATTAAGGCCGAAATAGTTACCAAACTTTAATTAAAAATCTTTTTGCAAAAGTATAATACCATTGTTGAAATCATACTCGCTCTACGTCATAAAATAACAGATTTTAACTACTTCAGATCAACAATTTATACCATAGTAGATTTATTATAATATGTATTTTAACACACTGATATTTAACAGAGAAAATAAAAACTCTCATGATAAATATTTTATACTCGTAACAAAGCAAATACCAATAAATTTTTGCATTGCTCTTAATAGAGTTTACAGATTATAAAAATGTAATGCTTTAACATCTTGCTGTACATTCAACGGGAGAACATAATGAAATTATTAGCAATAATTCTTATGGTAAGTGTAACGCTATTTACCCAATTGGTGAATGCTAAAACACTAAAAATTGCAACTGAAGGTTCTTATCCCCCTTTTAGTTATATTGATTCAAACAATAAACTTCAGGGGTTTGATATTGATATATCTTATGCACTTTGCGAAAAAATGAATGTTGAATGCTCAATCATTCTTCAAGATTTTGATGGAATTATCCCCGGTCTTCTTGCAAAAAAATATGATGCTATCATTGCATCCCTCGCTCCTACACAAGAGCGATTACAAAAAATTGACTTCACAGATGCTTACTATAGAACAGCATTAGCTGTAATTATTCCTAAAGACTCACAGATTAAAGAAATCTCAGCGGAAGCATTTAAAGGCAAAAATCTTGGTGTACAATCAAATACGACACAATCTATGTATGCAGAAGATAATTATGCCTCTAAAGGAGTGAATATTAAACTCTATCCTACAGCAATAGAAGTAAATCGTGACCTTTTAAGTCATCGCCTTGATGTTGTTATTCTTGATAAATTACAAATATTAAGCTGGCTTGAAAATGAAGGGAAAGAATGTTGCCGACTTTTGGGAAGCATTGAAGGAACACAACTGCCCATTGCTATTGGCATACGCCAGAATAATGATGATCTTAAAAACAAGTTTAATGAAGCTATAAAGGAAATCCGTATGGATGGAACATATGATAAAATTAGAAAAAAATATTTCGAGGTTGATATTTATTAAAAAATGGAAATTGAATCCGCTATTTATTCTTCCAGAAAATAATTATCCATACCTTTATTAGGAGCGCGGAAATGATTGAAAATTTGGCGTTGCTATCACTTAGCAATGGGGGGTGGGGCGTGGTTATACTTTCTAGTGCAGGAATAACACTGTCATTAGCTTTATGTAGTGTACTTTTAGGACTTCCTTTAGGTCTCCTAAATGCAGTGATGATTCAATCCAATATCAAGATATTTAAAGTTATAGCTATTCTATTTTCATCAATATTCCGTGGATTACCAGAACTTTTAACCTTATTTCTTGTTTACCACGGTTTACAAAATCTGATCCAAGCTATATTTGACTATTTTTATATCGAAACAACATTTAGCATTAACGCTTTTACCGCTGGTGTTCTTGCACTTAGTATGGTTTTTGCTGCTTTTTCTTGTGAAGTTTGGCTTGGAGCATTCAAAATTTTTGATAAAGGTCAATATGAAGCAGCTAAAGCTTTAGGTTTTTCGTGTTTTACTACATTTTTTCGGATTGTCTTTCCTCAACTTACTCGCAATGCCTTACCAGGGCTTTCCAACACTTGGCTCACTTTGCTTAAAGATACATCTCTTGTTTCAACTATTTCACTGGTCGATCTAATGCGACAAACTAATTTAGCAGTTGCTGCTACCAATAAACCCATGTTTTTTTATTTTGTGGCGTGTTTACTCTATTTATTATTTTCCGCAGTTTCTTCTACAATCTTACGTTATTTAGAAACATACACTCAAACAGCCTATCAAAAGGTCTAATCTGATGTTTCCTGAGTGGCTCCATTTTCTTTCCAATACTGAATTCCTAAGCCATTACGGCCTAAGATTCATTGATGGCCTTATTATTACTCTTGAGCTAACTTTTATTTCTTGCTTTATTGGCTTTTTTCTTGGGATACTTATTACGCTTGCACATCTATCAAGCAATAAGCTTTTACAGTATTTATCACGTGCTTATACCTACTTTTTCCGTGGTTCTCCTTTATTGGCGCAATTATTCCTCTTTTATTATGGCCTTGGATCAATGAGCGACTTTTGGCAAAAAATCGGTTTATGGTGGTTTTTTCAAAGCGCATGGTATTGTTGTCTTTTTATTTTTGCGCTCAATTCAGCCGCATATCAAGCTAAAATCTTTATAGGAAGTTTTCAATCTGTAGCAACTGGACAACATGAAGCATCAAAAGCTTTAGGGTTGAGTAATTCTACAACATTTTTTAGAATTCTCATTCCTCAAGCAATGATCCTAGCATTACGTCCCTTAGGAAACGAGTTTATTTTAATAATTAAATCCAGCGCTATAGCTTCATTAGTAACTATTTATGATCTAATGGGTATTGCCAAACTAATTTATGCACGCACATTTGATTTCCAAGTTTATGTTTGGGTTGCTATTATTTATCTTTTTATCGTTGAGCTTATTCATGGTTTTATCGTTCTTATCGAACGCCGTCTAACTCGACACTTACGTTAAATGAAACATGGCACAAAATTTTCACCTAACCAAGATGCCAAATGAATTGAATAATTCATCAATAAGAGAACCCAATAAAATGAATCTAGAAAATAAAAAGAATAAACCTGTAAATACTGCTAAAGATCCAATTATTTCTATTCAACATTTAAATAAATGGTATGGAACCTTTCAGGTATTACACGATATCAATCTGCATGTAGAAATTGGTGAACGTATTGTTATTTGTGGTCCTTCTGGATCAGGAAAATCAACCTTAATTCGTTGTATTAATCAATTGGAAAAAGCACAAGAAGGCTCAATTCGCATTCATGATGTTGATATTCATACTGCTCCCATACAACAACAAAAAGCTGTCCTACGTAAAATAGGAATGGTCTTTCAGAACTTTAACTTATTTCCTCATATGACTGTTATACAAAATTGTATTTTAGCACCTATGACAGTTCAAGGGCTCTCCAAAAAACAAGCAAAAGAACGGGCAATTCGTTATCTTACGCATGTTGGTATTGAAAAACATTGTGACAAATATCCTTTACAACTATCTGGCGGGCAACAGCAACGCGTTGCTATTGCCCGTGCACTTTGTATGGAACCTAAAGTGATGCTCTTCGATGAGCCAACATCAGCGCTTGATCCGGAAAGTGTCGGAGAAGTTTTAGAGGTTATGGCTCAACTAGCAAATACAGGGATAACAATGCTCTGTGTTACTCATGAAATGAATTTTGCCCGTGAAGTTTCAGAAAGAATACTTTTTTTAGAAAATGGAAAAATTATTGAAGATACAGCATCTAATATATTTTTTACTAATCCTAAAAACCAACGTGCTCGTGAATTTCTTGCTAAAATTAAACATTAATTATTAGCATTATTAGCATTATTTTATCTACACTTCTAAATGCCCCGATTTTTTCTTGAGAAAGTCTGTGATCACTTGAGCCGCGATAACTCCTGATGGCGACTCGGTTTTCATCTTCTCTTCTATCATATCAAAAGCATCTAACTGCGCTTTTCGTAATAAACGATTATACAAAAGTTGCTCTATCTGTCTTGCTAACATACCAGGTCGCAAAAATTCATTGAAATATTCTGGAACAACAGGTTTATCAGCAATAATATTTGGAAGAGCAGCACTCCATAATGTTATCTTTGGAAAAATGAATAATTTAGACAAATAATCAAGTTTATAACAAAGTACCATTGGAATTCTTGCTAAAGCTAATTCAAGGGATACCGTCCCAAGTGCTGCAAGCGCTACACTAGCGTCCGTAAAAGCACACCATTTTGCATCTTCACCAGCAACAATCTCAACTTCGCTTTTCCAAGCTTGCGCTAAAAAATGAACTTCATCCATCAAACGTGGTAAAGTCAATACAACAATCCTTAAATTAGGGATACGTTGTTTAATAATTTCCACTGTTCTTCCAAAAATAGGCATTAAATGACGAATTTCCGAACTACGTGACCCCGGCAAAACAATCATTGTAGATAATGATACCTCTTCAAAAGGCAAACGTTTTTTTTCTGATTGAACAGTCAAGAGCGGTGGGTAAGTTAAAAGGTGATGCCCAACATAGGTAGTAGGTGGCCCTTCTAAATCCCTCATAATCTTTTTTTCAAAAGGAAAAATGGCTAAAATATGATCAACAAATTTGCGTATAGCTTTGGCACGTTCTGGTCGCCATGCCCAGACAGTTGGTGCAACATATTTAATAATAGGAACAGAAGGCGCTAAAATGCGTACCTTTTTTGCAACACGATGAGTAAAATCAGGGCTATCAATAATAATTAAACAATCAGGTTTTTCCCGTGCAATAAATTTGGATAAATTATAAATATGTGCCAATAATAATGGCATTTTTTTTAATACCGCCCCTAAACCTATTAAAGCAAGATCATCAGAATTAAAAACGCTTTTTAAACCTAGTGCCTTTAAATGTCTCCCTCCAACACCAATTAAATGAATATCATGCCCTGTCTTATAAGATAAAGAAGCAATCAAATCTGCTCCGAGTAAATCACCAGATTCTTCGCCTGCAATAATAGCAATTTTAAAAGAACGATCATTCATCATCAAACTTTTCAAATGTTTCTATAAACAACGAATGCCTGTTAGCTTCCTCTATTGTTTCTCTTAAAGACAATATCAAACTTCTATTTGCCTCTACTGCAATGCCAGCTAATCCACTTTTTGCAATATTAATTACTGTTGTAGGCCCAATTGATGGCAAATCAACCCGATGATCTTGTTGTGGTTTTGCTGATTTAACAAGAACACCACCTTTTAACGGAATTTGCTTTCTTTCCCGCATTTCATGGACCCGCCGCAACATATCATCGGTTCCTTCTGCACCCTCTAATGCAACAACTCGGCCATTAATAGCTACGGCTGCTTGCCCAACATCTAATTGACCTAAAAGTCTTGTTGCCTTAGTCGCTAATTGGATATCCATATTTTCCTTTTGAGTAGCACGCCGTGATGTTAAATTAAATTCTATCGGAGCTAATAGATCTGGTAGTACTTCATGAGCACCAATAACTTGAAAACCATGCGCTTCAATAACTTGTATGCAGGCTTTCAATAATGAATCATCCCCACTCCCTAATGCTTTAAACAACTTAGGTAAAGCCAATAAAGTTGTCCAATCAGGTCGTAATTGTAAAAGAGTCGGCCGCTTTTTTACACCACCTGCTAAAATAACATTGCAAATCGCAGCTTTTTTTAAAGTCTTAAACAACCGCGCTAATTCTCCAATCGATAGTTCGCAATGTTCATAGTTATATAATGCAGCGTCTACTTCATCACGCAAAAGTACAAGAAAAGGCTTTTGTCCACTTTCTTCAAGTGCCCGAGCAACAATAACGGGTAAAATACCATTCCCTGCTATGATGGCAACTCTCCCGGAAAGAAAATTTCTGGTACCGGAAAAAGACATTTTCAACTCCTATTTGAGTTCATTGTATCACTTTCAAATCGAGGTGTACAATAAAAGCGTTTTCCTCCTTCTTGAATAAAATTAACTATATCAACTACAGATTGAAATGTAGAATAAGAAGAAAAAACATCATTCACGCGTTCTTTAAGTGGTTTATAGTGATCAAAAAGCATATTAACTGCATGACGTAATGTATGAATTTCTTTACGTTTAAAACCAGCACGTTTCATACCGACAATGTTTAATCCCGCAAATTTTGCCTGCACGCCAACAGCCATTCCATAGGGAATTAGGTCACCAACCAATGCAGATACACCGCCAACAAATGCATGATGCCCAATACGAACAAACTGATGAACACCAGAGCCACCACCGATAACAACATAATCGCCAACTGCAACGTGACCACCGATCATCGCATTATTTGCAAATGTTACACAATTTCCTACATGGCAATCATGTGCAACATGCGCATAAGCAAAAAATTGACAATCATTACCAACAATTGTGGTACCTATACTTGAATCAGACCCCCTATGCATTGTTACACCTTCACGAATCGTGCAATTTCTACCAATAGAAAGCGTTGTATCACCACCTTTATGCTTATTATTTTGTGGATCTCCACCTAAAATTGCATGTGGAAATACTTTACTATTAGCACCCAACGTTGTCTTTCCCATTATTACAACGTGACTCATCAAATTGCATCCATCGCCAATAACAGCTTTGGGACCAATATGACAAAATGGTCCTATTGACACATGCTCACCAAGCTGTGCTCCCTCCTCTACAAAGGCAGTCGGATGAATTTTTGTACCAAACATTTTAAAATTCCTATTTCATTGTTTGCTCTAATTCGACAATCATTGCAGAAACTTCTGCTTCAGAAACGCGAATACCCTCTACTTCTGCAACACATGAAAAACGTCTAACACCGGATCGCTTTTTTAACAGTTGAACATGAAGCTTTAGTTGATCACCAGGTACAACTGGTTTACGAAATTTTGCATTATTAACAGTCATAAGGTAGATTAAACTTGTTTTTTTATCATCTAATTTTAAAAGTGAAATAGCTCCTGCTGTTTGCGCCATAGCTTCTAAAATTAAAACACCAGGCATAACTGGTTTTTCAGGAAAATGCCCCATAAAATAAGGTTCATTAATTGTCACATTTTTAATACCAATAGCTTTTTGATCGCCATCAATTTCAATGATACGGTCAATCAATAAAAACGGATAACGATGCGGTAATATTGACAGTAATTTATCAATATCCACAGTTTCTAGACTTTTGATCTCTCCCGTGTTGATCATATCAACGTTTCTCCCTTTTGACTTTACCAATACTACGCAGTGCCGCCACTTCACGAAACCACTGTTTAAATGGTCGTGCTGGAATGCCACCCCATTTTTCACCATCTGGAATATCATTCATAACGCCACTGCCAGCAGCAATTTGAACACATTCACCTATCGCGATATGATCTGCAACTCCAACACTTCCACCAAGCCTGGACATATCGCCTATAGATGTACTTCCAGCAATCCCACATTGAGCAGCAATAAGGCAATAACGACCAATTTTTACATTATGAGCAATTTGTACTAGATTATCGATTTTGCTTCCCTCACCAATAATTGTATCTTCAAGCGTTCCGCGATCAATCGTTGTATTTGCACCAATTTCTACACCATCTTGAATGATCACACGACCAACATGTGGATTTTTTTCAATTTCAGCAACACCATTAACATAGCCAAAACCATCCTGCCCAACACAAACACCAGGATAAAGATAAACCCTATCACCTATTAAAGAGTACTGAACTGTAACTTTAGGAGCAATATAACATTCACGTCCAATACGACAATTTTCTCCAATAACAGCAGTTGATGAAACAAGTGTACCAGAACCAATTTCAACATTTTTACCAATAACAGCCCCAGCTTCAACACACACATCGTGTTCAAGTTTAGCACTTGGATGAATATGTGCATGTGGTGAAATTTCTTTTTTACCAAACCAAGGTATTGGCTTAACAGAATTAGGAAATAAAATGCGTCCAATCTGAGCAAAATCACGTTGCGGTGTTGATGTCACCAAAATTGCAATAGATTTAGGAATTTTAAGAGCTATATCATTTGTACAAAAAACAGCAACTGCAGAACTTCCTAATAAAGCATCAGAAAACTTTTGATTCTCTATAAAAACAAGAGAACCCTCCTCAGCACTTTCAATAGAAGAAAGAGTATTTATAACTATATTAGAAAACTCTGAATTAAGAAGTTTTGCACCTGTCAGCTTTGCAACATCAGCGACTGTCAACCACCGAGAGGGCGTAAAAAAAAATGCACCCGCCATCACAAACACTCTTTCCTAGCCTATTTATTTTTTAATGAAATTTCCCCTCCTCCCAGAGAAAATTCAAATTAAAACTTAGTAGAAATACCAAACTCAAATTTCTGCACTTGATCACCTTTCTTCTGAGTTATTGGCCAAGCATAATTAATACGAAGAGGACCAAATGGGGATTCCCACATCAAACTAACACCCGCAGATGTACGCCATGCACTCCCTGTATCTGTAACCGGCATTTCATTTTCAAGAACAGGTTTATAGTTATGGCCATAGAGCGTTGCAGCATCTGCAAATATAGCACCACGGAAGCCTAAACTTTCAGGTACAACAAATACAGGAAACTGTAATTCAGCAGTTGCATTCATATACGTTTTTCCACCTAGGAAATATGCTTCACCACTATTAGAAACCTGACGAGGACCAATTCCATTATATTTGAACCCCCTGATCATATCAGTATCGCTTTTAAACATATCAAAGATACGGACACCATCTTTACCTATTGGATGAATATAACCACTACCAACAGACAGCAGACTGACAAGATCCATCTCATCAGAAAGTGTCTTGTACATCATTGCCTTACCAGTTGTTTTCAAGAATTGAGCGTTTCCACCTAGCCCTGCATATTCCTGCATAGCGCGAACGTATAAACCATCATGCGGATTATTCATATCATCAATAGAACTATAGGTTAGACCATAAATAATGGATGAACGCTTCCAAGGGCTATGCTTTGCAGCTTGAACAATCGCACCAGAATATTTTCCATATAATTCTGCTATGACATCATCATTAGTTAAATCATAGCCTTTACCAAAATCATATTCTTCTTGCACATAAGAATAACCTAAATTAGCAGATAATTGCTCAAAAATTGATACACCAAACCGGAGCGATCCCCCTGTTTGTCGTACATCATACGCATTATCAGCACGATAAGTACTACGGAAAATATCAACACCAGCAGACAAACGATAACCCAAGAAATGAGGTTCAACAAACGACAGATTATAATTACGAGACTTCTCTTGTCCAGCACCCAGACTCAATCGAGCATACTGACCACGTCCACCAAGGTTGCGCTCGGTAACAGAAACCTCAAGAGACATACCTGGAGTATTACCCCCTGTTGTATAACCACCCGAGAAAGAAAGATCTCCTGTTGGAACCTCTACGACATCTACAACCAATACAACCTGATCAGATTCATCAGTTGGAACCATTGAAATATTAACCGCTTTGAAAAAACCTAAATTTTCTAGCCGACGTTTTGCTCGTTGTACTAACGTTTGATTATAAGCATCCCCCTCATTTAAATCAATTTCACGACGAATAACATAATCTCGAGTTTTTTCATTACCACGTATTTCAATCCGCTGAACATAAACCCGAGGACCTTGTTCAATATTATAGACAATCGAAATTGTACGATTTGCAAAATCACGATTTCCTCGTGGATCAACCTTAGCAAACGCATATCCAGAATCAGCAACCTTATTATTAATAATTGCAACAGATTTCTCAATATACGCCGCGTTATAAATAATACCTGGACGGGTTTTAAGTGCCTCTTTTATAAATTGGGTATTAATCCCCTCAATATCACTTTCAACCTGAACATCGCCAATTTTATAGCGTTCCCCTTCATCAAGAATGAAATTAATTTTGTAACTATTACTCTTTTCATCAAAAACTACTTTAGATGAAACAATCCGAAAATCTGCATAACCACGATTATAATAAAAACGACGCAATGCCTCTTCATCTGCAGCTAAACGTTCCTCATTATAAACATCACCTCTCATCAATAATGAGATTATTCCTGTAGGTCTTGTTGAAATGACATCGCGCAAGCGGCGCGTTGGAAATGTATTATTTCCTTCAAATGTAATATCGGCAATTTTCGTCTTCTGACCTTCAACAACATTGAAAACTACATTTACACGCCCTTTCCCTAAATCAATAGTCTGAGCTGTGACCGCAACATTCTTTCGACCAACAGTGCTATAAGCCTCACGAATTATCCTTATATCAGCTGAAAGCTTAGCAGAACTAAAAGTTTCATTTGGTTTCAAAGAAATAAAACGCTTAAGATCAGGATCTTTGAGTGTTTTATTACCTTGAAATAATACCTGATTAACTACTTCATATTCTTTAACTGCAACAATCAGCTTATTACCCACTTGATTTATTTTAATGTCATAAAATAAACCTAATGCAAAAAGACGTTTCACTGCAGCATCAATATCGTCACTTGTTAAACTTCTTCCAATTACAATTTGTATGTTATCTCGAATTATTTGAGCATCCACAAATTTATTACCATGAACCTCAATAGAATGAACGACAGACGCCTGTGCTTTTTCAACCATCGAAATTGACGTAACGGCTACCGTTGGAGCAACTATAACCATAGCTAACACCAACATAGATGATGCGTTAAGAAGTTTCGAATTCGTAGTCATTAGTTTCTTTACCTTGATCTTTTTCTTTAAACATGACGTCTCAAAAAATATGTATAAAATAACTTTTTATTCAACGAGACTCTCATGTTCTATCCACTTATTTTTTTACTGACTATAGCATATAACGCCATAATATTTTGCAGATATAGTAAATCTATGGATATGGTAAACAGCTTTTAATCTCCATTTTTTTCACCATTATCTAATTTATAAAGCAATTTCCATAAGTTTAATAACCAAACCAACAAAAATAATCATTAAATAGTGCAAAAATCATAAATATGAAAACAATAAAGAAACCTATGTAGAAAATGATTTCCTGAATTTTAATTGGTACTCGTCTTCCAACAATAGCCTCAATGACATAAAATAATAAATGCCCACCATCAAGCGGAGGAATTGGAAAAAGGTTAATCAGACCAATGCCAATTGAAAGAAAAGCTGTAAAATTTAAAAGAGAGATAAATCCTGACTCACTAATCTGCCAAGCAATCTTAACAGTTTTAGAAGGGCCACTTAACTGGCAACGATCTCCTTGCCCCTCGATTAAACGATTAACAAAAAAAACTGTTTGAGTAATGATAAACGCCGTGCGTTTTGACGCCTCTCTTACTGCTCCTAAAAGATTATAGTGAATATGTTTCTTATAAGCTTGATCCAAACGCATAGGATTAACTGAATCAACAGGTGCTCCCACACCGATCATGCCCACCCGAATCCGATTGCCAAATCCATCATCCCTCTCAGTCATTATTGGTGTAATAACTGTCTTAAACACTTGCCCCATACGTTCTAGCTTAAATTCTATAGGATCTTCACCATGAAAAGTCACATAAGTTACTAAATCTTCAAAACTTTCAACCTGCTGACCATCCATTTCAACAAAACGATCACCTAATACCAAACCTGCTTGAATAGCAGGAGCATTTTCCACCAATGAGCCAACAACAGGTTCAATAGCGATGCGTCCATAAGAAAAGAAAAAAAATGTTAAAACAACAATACTAAAAAGAATATTAAATAAGGGACCTGCAAAAACAGTTGCTGCTCTTTTCCAAGCATGAGCACTCACAAATGAACCACACACTTGTGGAAACGATTGTGATGAGAGCATACTTGTCCCATCTTTATCCCCTACAAATTTCACATATCCTCCCAAGAGAATAAGTGCTAAACGCCACTGTGTACCGCGTTTGTCTGTATAACTGAATATTTGTGGCCCAAACCCAAGCGAAAAAACTGATACCCTAATACCGCACCATCGCCCAATAAGATAATGTCCCATTTCATGTACAAAAATGATAACCATAATAACGAAAACAATACCTAGCCCCCTTAAAAACAAATCACCTACACTAAATATATGATGAAAAAATTCCAAAATTCCCTCCCCCAATTTAAATCATATAAAAGAAATTAAAAGGTGTGTTCATACCAGACATAAATGAACCAATGATATATAGAAGAAAAGCGGCACCAATTAAACCATCCATACGATCCATAAATCCGCCATGTCCAGGCAATAAAGAACTAGAGTCTTTAACAGAAAATCGCCTTTTCAGCCATGATTGCCCTAAATCGCTTATTTGTGAAATAATTGACAAAACTAAAGCAAGTAATGGCATAAAAAAATTTACTAGGCTTTTGTCAAAAGCCCAAAAAGCGACTAATATACCACCTAAAATTCCGGCAAGTGTACCACTAACCGCTCCTGACCATGTTTTATTAGGCGAAAACCGCGACGCTAATTTGGGACCACGAAATGCACGACCTCCAAAATACGCAACAATATCTGTTCCCCATACGACCACAAATAAAAAAATAACTACCCAAAACCCTAATACTTCATGACCTCGTAAAAAGGATAGAGCCACCACAGGAACAGATGCATACAAAAAACCACAAAAAACCCAACCAATATTCCCAAGAGATCCAATGCTTAACAGTGTTGCTAAAACTATTAAAACACCAAAAATCAATAAGGCAGGTGCACTTAAAATTAAAAGCAAACCAAAAACCAGATAAAAAATTCCGGCTAATATTTTTTGTAAAGTGCTCCATTTTTCTTTAGTAATATTAACCCATTCATAAAGGATGAAACCTCCAATTCCCCACACAAATAAAAAAAATAAAACCCCTCCAAACCACGTCAAGCACAAAGCAATAGTGCCAAAAATAAAAGCTGTCAGAATACGAGAAACAAGATTAGACAAAACGATCTCCAAATAATCCAAAAAGGGTATAAAACAAAAATTAACATGAGAAAAATCTGCCCATGCGATATGTATATATTCATATTTTTTACAGTTTTATCGACACTGATCACAAATTATTTCAGCATATTAAAGTAGTGCCCATTAAACCAATAATTCTTAAGTTACAGTCGCCTTAAAAGTTTGTTCATCAAAATCAAACAAAAACAAAAATACAATTCAGAACACACTGCCTGACACGAAAAATTAGAAAATTGTTATTCACTACTTTTGCAAATAATTAAATCAAGGCCCAACATCTGTTTCAGATCTAGGTCATTTTTCTGCCAAACCATCTGTAATTTACTCAAGAGATAAAAAAACATTAGAAACTAATCTGGGCGAAATAACAGAGCGTTTAACTTATTTTATTGTACTCCCCGTTTAAAAGTAACGATAAGATTTAGACATTTTATATTGCGCTATATACTCTGTACTCACAAGTACTTCTAAAACACCTTATGAAAAACTGAATCGATTACCCACAATATAAAGTACGAACATTTCCTATTATGCAGATCAATAAGATCACACTTAATAAAAATCTTTAATAATTTTATCGAGAATTTAGCTAGTAACAGATGGCCTTATTTAATTTTCAGATAAAAACACAAAAACTATCAACCACTTCAAACCTATTCTTCTTGCAGAGCATACAATGCAATAAAGAACGTTTATTTTTGATGTTTTGTTATCAAAGTTAATTGTTATATGTGCCTATCAATTCTTTTTCATTCACAACAATGACTATATAATGCAGATATGACATTATTTTTTAACAAAAATAAATTAAACTTGCATAATATCTGCTTCTTTCACACCCAAAATCTTATCGATATCTGTAATGGTTTCATTTGTAAGTTTTTGAACTTTTTCAGACAAATTACGGGATTCATCTTGGCTAATTTCACCTTCCTTCTCTAATTTTTTCAAATTATCCATACCATCACGACGAACATGACGAGTGGCAACACGAGCTTGCTCTGCATATTGATGTGCAATTTTTACTAGTTCCTTACGGCGCTCTTCATTTAATTCAGGTATAGGAATACGCAAATTCATACCATCTGTAATGGGATTGAAACCAAGGCCAGAATCACGAATAGCGCGCTCAACAGCCCCTACCATCGTTTTATCCCATACAGAAACTGAAAGCATACGCGGTTCTGGAACAGAAATATTGGCAACCTGTTGTATAGGTACAGTAGAACCATAAGCCTCAACTATTAATGGCTCTAATAAACTAGCTGAAGCTCGCCCAGTTCGCAAACCACTCAATTCGTGTTTAAAAGCTGAAACTGCGCCATCCATGCGACGCTTTAGATCATCCATCATCGATGTAACATTCATATTTCTATCTCCTTTAATTACGCCCTGAAAATTATTTTATTCCGATACTATTGTAAATCGACCCGTTCCATTCAATACCTTAATCAAACCACCTTTTTCATGAATAGAAAAAACAATAATCGGTACATTATTTTCACGCGCTAAAGTTACCGCTGTCGTATCCATAACAGATAATCCCCATTGTAAAATCTCAACATGTGTTAATTGATCAAAACGCTTAGCTGTAGGATCTATTTTTGGATCAGCAGAATAAATGCCGTCCACTTGCGTTCCTTTCAATAAGACATCTGCTCCAATTTCTGCCGTACGCAAAGTAGCAGCAGAATCAGTCGTAAAAAATGGATTACCTGTACCACCAGCAAAAATAACAACTTTCCCCTGATTCATATAACTTATCGCTTTACGCTGCGAAAAACTTTCACAAATTTGCGGCATCGCAATCGCAGATAGTACAACCGCCTCAATCCCCAATTTCGTTAATGATGTTCGTAACGCTAAAGAATTAATAGCTGTGGCAAGCATTCCCATATGATCGCCAGTTACACGATCCCCACCCCGTGAAGCAACAGCAACCCCACGAAAAATATTGCCACCACCTATAACAATAGCGACTTCCACACCCATTGCCCGCACTTCAGCAATATCGGAAGCAATACGATCTGCAACTGAAACATCAATTCCAAAACTTTGCCCCCCCATAAGTGCTTCACCAGACACTTTTAATAGAATACGTTTATATCGAAGAGCTAACGTCATCCATGATCTCCTAAAGAGCACATTTATTTTCTACTTTCGATACACTAAGGGCATCACCTTGTCACATGATGCCCTTTAAATTAGCTATACTTTTTTTATATTAATGGTATAAATTTTAGGCTTCTGTCCAACAATTTTCCAAAAACAATTAGCTCTTTGCTGCAGCCGCAACTTCCGCAGCAAAATCAGTTTTTTCTTTTTCCACACCATCACCTAATGCAAAACGAATAAAACCAGTGATCGTTGCTGGTGCCCCAATTGATTTTTCAGCATCCTTCAAAGCAGCCTCAACAGTAACATCAGGATTCATAACAAAGGCTTGAGAAAGCAAGACAACCTCTTCGTAAAATTTACGCATACGTCCTTCTACCATTTTTTCGATAATATTTTCAGGCTTTCCAGATTGACGTGCTTGATCTGAAAAAATCGCTTTTTCACGCTCAACAGCACTAACATCAACGTCCTTTGCAGTTAACGCTAATGGATTGGTTGCAGCAATATGCATTGCAACCTGACGACCAAAAGCAACAGCAGCATCTTTATCTCCTGAAGTTTCAATAGCAACGATAACCCCAAGTTTGCCAAGACCATCAGCCACACTATTATGAATATAAGTAGCAACAACACCATCTTTAACAGACAATTTAGCCGAACGACGCAATGTCATATTCTCACCAATTGTGCCAATTGCATCTTTAATTGTTGCATCTATAGTTTTTTCAGAGCCTGGATAAATAGATGCAGACACAGATTCAACACTACCCTGTGCATCCAAAGCAGCAACTGCTACATTACGCACAATTTCCTGAAAAGCATCATTGCGCGCAACAAAATCTGTCTCAGAATTTACTTCAACCAAAACAGCACTTAACCCCTTCGATACCGCACCGATCAACCCTTCAGCCGCCGTACGTCCAGCTTTTTTATCTGCTTTGGCTATCCCTTTTTTACGAAGCCAATCAACCGCAGCTTCCATATCACCATTAGTTTCCGCCAGAGCTGTTTTGCAATCCATCATACCAGCCCCTGATAATTCGCGAAGTTCTTTTACTTGTAAAGCAGTAATGCTCATATCAGCCTCTTTATCCTATAACGGCAAAAGCGCGCATAGACGAAACCCCTCTGCACGCTCATAACCTTTCCTTTAGAAAATAAATGCCTCAACAGGCGTTTTTAAATCATGATTCCACAACCGAAACCGCATCTTCCAAAACAGGCTCCACAGGTACATCAGCCTGAGCTCCTACATCAATATTCATTGTACCTTGTTGACGAGCAATACCATCAAGAGCAGCACGTGCAACAAGATCACAGTAAAGAGAAATCGCACGCGAAGCGTCATCATTACCTGGAATTGGATAATCAATACCATCAGGATCACAATTTGTATCAACAATAGCAATTACAGGGACACCCAAACGCTTTGCTTCTTGAATAGCAATATTTTCCTTATTTGTATCAACAATAAACATAAGATCTGGAACAGACCCCATATCCTTAATACCACCCAGTGCACGATTCAATTTCTCACGATCACGTTCAAGATTTAACCGTTCTTTTTTAGTAAAGCCCTGCGCTTCAGTAGTTAGAATTTTATCAAGTTTACGCAAACGATGTATTGAATTAGAAATTGTTTTCCAATTTGTCAGCATACCACCAAGCCAACGCGCGTTAACGTAATATTGAGCCGATCGACTAGCTGCATCAGCGATAATATCAGACGCCTGTCGTTTGGTGCCAACAAATAGAACACGCCCCCCCTGCGCAACCGTATCTGAAACAAGTTTAAGTGCTTGATACAAAAGAGGAACAGTCTGAGCAAGATCAATAATATGAATATTATTACGCTGACCGTAAATATAGGGAGCCATTTTTGGATTCCAGCGCTGTGTCTGGTGACCAAAGTGCACACCTGCTTCTAAAAGCTGGCGCATAGTAAAGTCTGGTAATGCCACAATTTTATCCTTTCCGGTTTAACCTCCGCGAAAAAAGTAAAAAAACTTACTACCGGTGGACACTTGATAGTTTTTTTCTATAAGTACCCGAATTTCGCGTGTGGAATAAAAATATCATACTAATATTTGATTTTTTTTCAAGTCATTTTCTGCATATCATTTATTTAATGATTGCAAGTATCAGAATGCTTTCCAAGATCGAGTAGTTCAAATTTTTTTAATTTTGCGCGTATCGAAAAATCCCCATAATCTATGCGCAGGTCTCGCATAATACCGTTTTCATATAAAAGAAAGCTGGTACGATAAAGAGGCAAACCATCTTTATTTTTTGTATCATCAAAATAAGAAATTGTAACAGGCCAATGACTTTCCTCATTTAATTTTCCCAATTTTTTTGTTTCAGAATCAGATATTAGCTTCTTTTTGTCTCCAATAACTATACTTTCTTTTATCACTTCATTTGCATTGTTTGTTCCATCAAATACAGCTGTGTGATAAAAATGACGCGCTGCTTTTGCCTGCTGAATAATAGTTTTCAATTGCATAATTGGAAATTCAGCTGTTGCAAGTTTATAGACATCCTTTTTTGGCTTTTTTAATTTAACTATAATTCCATCTTTAGTACGCTCAGCCACTCCTTCGATATTATCTGAAACATCTTCTCCAATCTTATTTTGAACATTAAAATGAAATTCATGACTATTATCTGTTTCATAACTCGTCATTTGTTGATCCGTTAAACGTATTGGTGCATCTTTCATATAAATACGGTTCACAAAGCGAGACCTTGTAGTATAACCATGGCATGCTGAACCTGTAAGCTCATAAACCATCCGCCCAGAAACTCCTAAGATCGATATTTCATGAGAAACACTTTCAAGTTGAAAATCGTAAATAGCTCGATGAGGCACCAAAAAAATAGGTTTTTCAGCTCCTGCGGAACATAGAAGAACATTGTATAAACCTATCATAAATAATGGTTTGATTATTTTTGACTTCCAATTTTTTATTCTGCACACAATCATATAAAAAACGAAAAACCTCCCCTTAAATCATTTCAATACATTTCTTTAAACTAGAAAATAGTTTACGAGACACATTATATCACTATATCATAGAAAATATGGAAGTTAAAATATGACCAACTCAATTGAAAATCGTTTAAAAAAATTTGGTATTGTTATTCCTGAAGCAATACAACCCATTGCAAATTACATAACAACATCACAAATTGGTAATCAACTTTTCATTTCTGGCCAGCTACCACTGTCTTGTGGAAAACCAGTAGCAATCGGAAAAGTTGGCGCAACTGTCAGTGCTGAACAAGCAAAAAAGTCCGCAGAAGTATGTGCTCTTAATATCCTTGCACAAATAAAATTAGTGCTTGGTGATTTAAGTAAAATAAAACGCGTAATAAAAATTACCGTCTTTGTTGCAACAGATCCTAATTTTACCGATATACCTCTCGTTGCTAATGGAGCTTCTGATCTATTTGTTAATATTCTCGGTGACGCAGGTAAACATGCCCGTTCTGCTGTCGGGGTCTGCTCTCTGCCTATGGGCGTTCCTGTAGAAGTAGAAGCTATTATAGAAATCTAGCTCTTTCATAAATGTCAACATCTGCGCAAAATAGAATATTATAAATTGCCTTGAGTTTATATTCTCAAAGAGTTTACATTTTTTAGTCCTTAAAAAACAGATGAATTAAGTCTATTTCTAGATAAATACTACTGAAAGAAAATTTTATGAAACAAATATATGACGATAACAATATTTTTGCTAAATTGATTCGTAACGAAATTCCTTCTGTTCGTGTTTATGAAGATAATGATGTTATTGCATTTATGGACATCATGCCCCAAGCTCCAGGGCATACACTTGTTATTCCCCGAAAAAGCTGTAGAAATTTATTAGATGCAGATACGGAAATATTGTTTCCAGTCATTAAAGTTGTTCAAAAAATTGCTAATGCTGTTAAAAAAGCTTTTCAAGCGGATGGTGTAACAGTCATGCAATTTAATGAAGCAGCTAGTCAACAAACCGTTTATCATCTTCATTTCCATATTATACCACGGATGGAAGGAGTAGAACTTAAACCCCATAATAATGTCATAACGCCTACAGAAATACTCAAAGAACATGCACAAAAAATCCGATCAGTTCTTTAAAAATGATTTTAAGTTGTAGAGCTCTTTTTTCTTACATATTTTGTAGAATTCAATAAGCCCTTATGAACTTTGCTATCATTTGAGCCAACAGAAGGGTCAGGAGATAAAATTTCTAATTCTAGTTTTTCCCTACCATTGTTTAACTTGTGCGTAAACACGCGAACTATGCCACCGGTGCGCAACTTTCCAAATAAAATTTCATCAGCTAATGGCTTTTTAATATGTTCTTGTATGACACGACTCAACGGACGTGCTCCCATTTGAGCATCATACCCTTTATAAGCAAGCCATACCATTGCAGATTCACTGAGTTCAAAAGCGATTCCTCTATCAATTAATTGTGCTTCAAGCTGAAAAATAAATTTCTGCACAATTTGATTGATTACTAATCGAGATAAAGGTGCAAATGGAACGATAGCATCTAACCGATTACGAAATTCTGGTGTAAATAATTTATTGATAGCTTCTATATCATCACCATCACGATGTATTTTACCAAATCCCACAGCTGACTTTACCATATCCGAAGCACCAGCATTGGTTGTCATAATTAAAATGATATTGCGGAAATCAATTTTTTTACCATTATGGTCTGTTAATTTACCATAATCCATCGCCTGCAATAAAATATTAAACAATTCTGGATGAGCCTTTTCTATCTCATCTAACAACACAACTGCATAAGGATTCTGATCAACAGCATCTGTGAGAAGACCACCCTGATCAAACCCTACGTAGCCTGGAGGAGCTCCTATCAAACGTGCTACTGTATGCCGTTCCATATATTCTGACATATCAAAACGCAACAACTCAATTCCCAAAGAAGATGCCAGTTGTTTTGCAATTTCAGTTTTCCCAACACCTGTTGGTCCTGAAAATAAATAACTTCCTATCGGCTTTTCCGATTCACGTAATCCCGCTCGTGCTAACTTAATGGACGATACAAGTATTCCAATCGCCTGATCTTGCCCATAAACAACATGTTTGAGCTCTTTTTCAAGATTTTCAAGGACTTTGCGATCATTATTAGAAACTGTTTTTGGTGGAATCCTTGCCATAGCTGCAATTGTAGATTCAATTTCTTTAACACCGACACTCTTTCTTCTTTGTTTCTTTGGCAAAAGCATCTGCGCAGCACCACTTTCATCAATAACATCAATTGCTTTATCCGGCAATCGGCGGTCAGCCATATAACGCGAGGATAATTCTACTGATGCTATCATTGCTGCATCGGTATATTTAATTTGGTGAAATTCTTCAAAATAAGGCTTCAATCCTTGCAAAATCTTAATTGCATCAGCGACAGATGGCTCATTAACATTAATTTTCTGAAAACGACGCGTTAAAGCTCGATCGAGTTCAAAAATTTTTCTATATTCCTTATAAGTTGTCGAACCAATACATCGAATCATACCTGAAGATAATACAGGTTTTAAAAGATTTGCTGCATCCATATGCCCCCCAGACGTAGCTCCTGCCCCAATCAGTGTATGAATTTCATCAATAAATAAAATAGCACCAGGATATTGTTCTAATTCTTTAACAACCTGCTTTAATCGCTCTTCAAAATCACCACGATAGCGTGTTCCAGCAACAAGTCCCCCCATATCAAGAGAAAATATTATTGCATTTAATAAAACTTCGGGCACCTTTTCATCAACGATGCGTCTAGCCAACCCTTCAACTATAGCCGTTTTTCCAACACCAGGTTCGCCAACCAACAGTGGATTATTTTTTGACCTTCGACATAAAACCTGCATTATTCGTGAAATTTCCACGTCACGACCAATTAATAAATCAATTTTTCCACTGCGTGCTTTACAATTCAAATTAACACAATAAGTAGCAAGCGCACTGGCCACTTTGTCATTGTTTTCCAAAACATGTTGATCTAATTGCTCTTCAAGATCTTCAAGTAATAGGGATAACCCATCATCACGCACAATACCGTGTAAAATGAAACGCACAGCATCATAGCGCGTCATTCCCATTTCTTGAAGAAAATATGCTGCATGACTTTCACGTTCAGAAAAAATTGCAACAAGAACATTTGCCCCCGATACTTCATCTTTTCCTGCTGATTGAGCATGAATCACTGCACGTTGAATAACACGCTGAAAAAATGCTGTTGGTTTTGTATCCTTATCGGTTTTAATTTGTGCATCCAATTCCGATTGGATATAATTAGTCAAACGTTCCCGTAATTCTTCCAAATCTACCTGACAAGCGCGGATTACTGAACTTGCATCAGCATCATCTAACAAAGCAAGTAAAAGGTGCTCTAATGTTGCGTATTCATGCTGCGCTTGAGTAGCAATTGTTAATGCACGATGCAAAACTTCTTCAAGGCTGGGCGTAAAAGACGGCATAATCCTCTCTCTTCTATTCCATTACACATTGTAATGGATGTTCATTTTGACGTGCACATTCCATAACTTGCACAACTTTCATTTCAGCCACTTCATAGGTATAAATACCGCATTCACCTACCCCATTTTGATGAACATTTAACATAATACGAGTTGCTTCCTCAAAACTTTTTTTAAAAAAGCTCCCCAAAATAAAAACAACAAAATCCATAGGTGTATAATCATCATTCAGCAAAAGAACACGGTATAATTTAGGCTTTTGAAATTTCGGCTTAATTTGAGGTATAACAACAGTATCATATTTATCTTCACTCCAGCTCTTGCCCTTTTTATTTTGCATAGTATGAAATGCGGGTTTTTCAGTTAATATCATTATCATTTTCCATGTAGTATGCTTTTTATTAATTTAAAATCCTCTCATAACCTATTGCAATATTTGAGTATATGAAAAATAAATTTTCTTTTATGATCAAATTTAAGTCAAATGGAGAGACTTACAAAATGATTTTATAAATAAATTAGTAACACCATTCATCTAAATTGTGTTAAACTAACTGCAACAAGAAAGATCTTGATGCGATTATTTGGCATAAATAAGGTATTACACGTGTATATTAACTGGCGAAAAATTGCACCTTTCTACAAAGGAATAGTAATTACTTTTATTGTTTTAGCTATTTCTTATTCTTCAGCAAAAGCTACTCCTAAAGAAGCTTACCCTGATAAATATGCGGCTATTGTTATAGATGCACACACAGGAAAGACCTTATTTCAAGCCAATGCAACTTTAAAACGTTATCCTGCTTCTTTAACAAAAATGATGACGTTGTACATGCTCTTCGAAGCTATGGAAGTACGTCGCGTAACGCCAAACACACCCATTCCTGTTTCAGCTTACGCAGCTGCACGCCCACCAACGAAAATAGGCTTTAAAGCAGGTCAAACAATTTCTGTAGAAGAAGCTGCTAAAGCTCTTATTACCAAATCAGCAAATGATGTTGCTACTGCTGTAGGTGAATATCTTGGTGGCAGTGAACCAAAATTTGCTCAAATGATGACAGTGAAAGCCCGTAAACTTGGTATGACAAATACTCGTTTTGCAAATGCTTCAGGTCTTCCAGACGCACGCAATTATTCTACAGCAAAAGATATGGCCACTTTGGCATTAGCTTTGCGCAAACATTTTCCCCAGCAGTATAAACTGTTTAAAACAACAAGTTTCTCTTTTCGTGGCAAAACAATTAACAACCATAATAAATTAGTAAAAACAATAAAAGGTGTTGACGGAATTAAAACAGGCTATACACAAATGTCAGGTTCTAATTTAGCCACATCAATGCATATTGAAGGACGCTCTATTGTGGCCGTAGTAATGGGAGGAAAATCATCTACAGAGCGTGATATTCACATGACTAATTTGTTGAACCGATATTTGCCAAGAGCAAGTCGTAAGAAAACAAATGAATATTTAGTAGCTGCAGTGTCTCATAATTTACCTACCGGAGCAGCCACCCCTATACCTGTCGCTAAAACAAATCTAACTGATTTAGATGATGATGTTTCTGCACTTCTAACAGCACTTGCAGCACAACCTAATGAATTAAACACAGCTATAGCTGCCGTAAATCAGGTGATTATACCAACTCCTAATCCTCACAAAACTATATCTGGGGAGATAGATAAAATCATTACTGCTTCTTTATCTACAACTGGTGGATGGGCTATTCAAATCGGTTCTCTTTCCAGTAAAGAACAGGCAAACTCTCTACTTTCAAAAGCCAAAAATACAGCTTATTCAGCTCTAAAACATACATCTGCACATATGCAACTGTTTGAAAAAAGCGGACATCGTTATTATCGTGCTCGATTTGTTGGCTTTCAATCAAAAAAAGCTGCGCACGATGCTTGTTCTGCCCTAAAGAAAGCAAATTTTAACTGCTACACTGTAATCTATTAAAAGTTTTTGAATTCTGTATTAAGGACAGTGCCATGACACATAATGTTATTTCCCCGTCTCTTGAAAAGGGAAAGCAGTCAAAACAATCGTCTCTCCTCTCATTACGTTCTCTTCACGATGCTGCAACTAAACTTGCCAATTTAAAGCATACCCCAATGGTGCCAAACACACATTCTCTTGTTAGTCTTCTTATTTGTCAAACAAATCGAAACCGTCGTTTAGCTACGCCTCCTGTACGCATTCATTTACGAGTTGCAAGTCGCACAGGAAATATACCTGTCAAACTCCGTTTAGGGGCAACCAATACTTAATTATCAGCTATCCCTTATAAGAGATACTCAATTGATAACAAAACATTTATTCGCTATATGAGATTTAAAGAAGTTTAAATGCGTGGATTTTTATCTTAAATTTACAAAAATTGCAGCGTGAATTTCTATTTTTATTATTTAACATTTACAGTGTTAAATGACATTGTTCTTAAAAAGACGCAAAGATGGCAAAATTATTAGTATCAATGCAGAATCTAACATTAAACGGTATATTGCTTACACCTTCGTTATAGTAAAAAAGAAAATATCTATGAAACGATAATAGCAATACTGAATATTGATATTAATGATTTACTAAAAAGAAATTCTTCCGATCACTTGCTTACTTCACTTAAACAACATTTCCTTATCAAAACCACGTTCTTGCACTGCTAAAGCACTCTTAAGAAAGTAATGCGTTTCTTGATGCGTAAATAACCCGACAATTTTATCAAATAAAGTACCTTTATTTAGCTAACATGATATAACATTGCGTGCAAGGCCGCCTTTACTTGTCTCTTTATAGCGCTCACTCATATCATGACCTGTTTGACGCATCGTTTCAATACAAGCATCAAGAGGAACAAAATGTGCTCCATTACCATGTAAAGCAAGAGAAGAAGCTGTTACAGCCTTAACAGCACCCATAGCGTTGCGTTCAATACATGGAACCTGTACAAGACCCGCAACTGGATCACATGTCATTCCCAAATGATGTTCAAGAGCAATTTCAGCAGCGTTTTCAATTTGAGCGGGCGTACCACCCAATGCTGCTGTTAATCCTGCAGCTGCCATTGAAGATGCTGTCCCCACTTCACCCTGACAACCAACTTCTGCACCAGAGATAGAAGCATTATGTTTAATGATACCGCCAATAGCTGCTGCTGTTAACAAAAAATTATGCACCCCTTCCCGATTGGAACTATTATTAAATTGCAGATAACAACGTAGAACAGAAGGTATAACACCAGCTGCACCATTCGTCGGTGCAGTAACAATACGGCCACCTGCTGCATTTTCTTCATTTACTGCTATAGCGTATACAGAAAGCCAATCATTGATCCAAAGTGAGTGGTTACGATTTTTTTTACGATCTTCTAAAAGCTCTTTATACAGTTTTTTAGCACGTCTTGGAATACGCAACCCGCCCGGTAACTCACCTTCTTGTGAAAGCCCCCTATCAATGCAATCTGACATAGCTGAACAAATCTCATCGAGTGCAGCATTAAAAGCAGCACGCTCTATCTTTGTTTCTTCATTGATGCGTTTCATTTCAGCAATTGAAAGACCTGAATTTTCTGCCATTAATAACATTTCACTCGCTGAGTCAAAAGGGTACGGCACCTGAGATGTTTCCAATTTTGTATTATAATTCGCATCATTTAATTCATCTTCGGTTACCACAAAACCACCACCGATAGAATAATAAACCCGCCGTAAGAGGATATTTCCATCATAATCAAGCCCTTCAAATGCAAGACTATTAGCATGCCCAGATAAAACTTTTTTTTGTTCAAAAATAAGATCATTCTGCAAATCAAAATGATAAGCAGGGTGGCCTATTGGTTGCACCTTTTTTTCATGTTTAACTTTTTCTAAAAGCATCCCCATACTATTAGGATCAACAGTAGACACTCTTTCTCCCAGCAACCCTAATATAATAGCTTTATCTGTAGCGTGACCAACACCAGTAAAAGCCAACGAACCGTAAAGATAAACACGAATATGAGAAACTCTCATATGAGATGAACAAGATAAACCCTTTGCAATAATTTCTTGCAAAAACATATTAGCAGCTGTCATCGGCCCCATTGTATGAGAACTAGAAGGGCCAATACCAATTTTAAAAAGTTCAAAAACAGATAGAAACATCACTTACCCCAAAACAAAATACAGATTTTGAGTATAAGTTCTTTTATTATTTTTGTCTCATTAAAAATCAAATTGTAAGATAAGCTAAAAAAATGACAGCAATAAACACCAACGTCGCGCGCCTTGCTACCGCCCAACAATTTTTCTCTATAGTATCTTCCATTTTCAACCTTTGAGGAATCAATTAGTTACCCAAAATACCACTATTTTAGCGTTATAAGTTTAGTAAAATAAGCTTTAATATGCAATATTAAAATAAAATGGAGACTATAAATTTTATTGAAATATTTTTTATAATGTTTCAAATTTTAAAATTAACCATCCAATACACAAGAACATTTCATTAGCACAAATCAAACAAAACGTACAAAATTTTCGATCGGTTCGCGTTCAGTTTCAAAATTATTTTCTGGAGCATTTGCATCACGATAACCAAGTGCCATACCACATATAAGCCGTTGCTCAAAAGATATTGATAAAAGTGTACAAATTTGCTTATGGTAGTCAGCAAAAGCTGCTTGAGGGCATGTGTCTAATCCAAATCCACGTGCTACTAACATAATTGTCTGCATAAACATACCTAAATCAAGCCAGCTACCAATTTCCATATCTTGATCCATTGTAAACAAGAGTCCAACAGGTGCACCAAAAAATGAAAAATTTCGCGCATGTTGTCGAAGCATTTTTTCCTGTTCACCTTTCTGGATTCCAAGACTTTTATAAAGATCCAAACTAACTTTTCGACGCCGTGAAAGATAAGGTTCTCGCCATTGGCGAGGGTAATAATGATATTCACGCTTTCCTTTTACACCTGATAGTACAAGCCGTGAAAGTTCTTCCCCTACTTTCTGCAACATATCCCCTGTTATAACAATTACTTGCCAAGGCTGAAGATTTGCTCCTGATGGTGCTCGCGCTGCGAGTTTTAAAATTTTCTTGATTGTTTCCTGCTCAACAGGCTGATCAGTAAAAGCTCTAATTGATTTCCGTGATAAAATAGATTGAAAAATATCAAAAGTAGAATTAGCCATTATTTTTACTTTCCCCCTACAAGAAAATAAACTGAAATACCATTGCTGTTTAATAGAGAAAATTTTCTATGGCATAAGAAAAACCAATGCAATATAATTAAATAAAACACGCTTGCTTCCAAAAATTTGAGTTCTCAAACGTCATGACTTTAATTAGCATGAAATATTACCTAAGCTAAGATTTGAGTGATGTTTCACATATTTTTCCACTATATCAACTCGCGAAAATCTACAAATTTTTATGCATTAATAGCACATTTTATTTTTTTGCTGCCTTTAACTTCTAACACTTCCATCAGTAATAGGGAAATGCCTGAATTTTATTCAGGCATTTTTTTGAGTTTTGAAATGCAGAAATGGCAGATTATTCCTAATAAATATAACTGTAAAATTATAAGCAATTATAGTTTCGCTTTATTTTTACATCCATTGATAATGATTGCTATCAGCAATGCTTATTGTTTAGCTGTAAAGTTTTAATTGTTGTGCAACCAAATGAAAATTCATGTCGACTGATATTTTCTATAAAAGGTCATAAGAGAGGGGGTGAAGAGCGACAGATTGTCTCAAATGATTTAAAATGACGGAAGTAAATTTGTTAGATCAATTCTGTATTATCTTTTTCCAGAAAGATGCTAGGGTGGTATACTCTTTGGCATATATTAATCAAAATTATTCAACAGCAGCATTAGCCGTCATATCCGTCAACATAGCTTTACTCTCTTCACTATGACTAGATTTACGCTGTTCATCTACAATCAAATCATCACGAATCGTGGCAATACGACGAATTTGAGCGATTGTGCCACCCGTACCTGCAGGAATAAGCCGGCCAACAATAACATTCTCCTTCAACCCCTGCAAAGTATCAATCTTTCCTGAAACTGCTGCTTCAGTAAGTACCCGAGTTGTCTCCTGAAATGACGCCGCTGAGATAAAGGATGGTGTCTGAAGAGATGCTTTTGTAATCCCAAGAAGTATAGGGTTACCAGATGCAGGTTTTTTACCTTCCGCAATTAAATTATCATTGATTTCATCTAACTCAATACGGTCGACATTGTCACCTGGAATATAACCAGAATCTCCAGATTCTGTAATTTCAACTTTTTGCAACATCTGACGAACAATTACTTCAATGTGCTTATCATTAATCAAAACACCCTGTAAACGATAAACTTCTTGAATCTCATTAACAAGGTACGACGCCAAAGCTTCAACACCCTTAATTGCTAAAATATCATGAGGTGCTGGATTACCATCAAGAATATAATCACCTTTTTCAATCTGATCGCCTTCTTGTAAATGAAATAGCTTACCCTTTGGAATTAAATACTCTACTGGCTCAAGATTTGCATCATTTGGCTCAATAATAATACGGCGTTTATTTTTATAACCACGACCAAATCGAACTGTACCACTGACCTCAGCAATGATAGCGTGATCTTTCGGACGTCGCGCTTCGAAAAGTTCAGCCACACGTGGCAAACCACCCGTAATATCTTTGGTCTTAGCACTTTCCAGTGGCAAACGCGCAATAACATCACCCGCCTTAACGTAAGAACCAAGCTCAACAGAAAGGATAGTATCCACTGACATCATGTAACGAGCTTCCCCCCCTTTATGCAATTTAGCAATATGCCCACCTTTCTTATCTGCGTGGATGATAATTGCTGGTTTTAGCTCAGCACTGCGTGGATTAGTACGCCAATCAATCACCAAACGCTTCGTAATCCCTGTAGATTCATCAGCTGTTTCAGTTACTGATAAACCATCAATCATATCTTCAAAACCTATATAGCCATCAACTTCAGTAAGAATTGGGCGTGTATAAGGATCCCACTCTGCTATACGTTGTCCACGTTTAATAACATCACCATCATCAACAAAAATGCGTGAACCATAGCTAATACGATGTACAACACGCTCTTTACCAGTCTCATCCTTGACAATAACAGCCATATTGCGCCCCATAACCACCAAATGGCCTTCAGAATTGCGAACTACATTACGATTACGTAGTTCTACTGTACCTTCATAAGAGGCTTCAAAATAAGATGAATCAACAACCTGCGCCGTTCCTCCTAAGTGGAATGTACGCATAGTAAGCTGCGTTCCTGGTTCACCAATTGACTGAGCCGCAATCACACCAACTGCTTCACCTTGATTGACCGGCGTTCCACGTGCCAAATCACGACCATAACATTTAGCACAAACACCAAGACGCGTTTCACAAGTCAAAGCAGAACGAATCTGAACAGACTGAATTCCAGCTTCTTCAATCTTAGCGACATCAGCCTCTTCAATCATCGCACCACCCTGAAGAATAACTTCACCAGAAACTGGGTGCAAAATATCAAAAAGTGCTGTACGACCAAGGATTCTCTGACCAAGTGACGCAACAATCTGTCCTGCATCAACGATTGGCTGCATAGTAAGACCTTTTACAGTACCACAATCAACCGCTGAAATAATAGCATCCTGCGCAACATCAACAAGACGCCGTGTTAGATAACCAGAGTTAGCAGTTTTTAATGCAGTATCAGCAAGCCCTTTACGAGCACCATGGGTCGAGTTAAAGTATTCGTTAACAGTTAAACCCTCTTTAAAATTAGAAATGATCGGTGTTTCAATAATCTCACCAGATGGTTTTGCCATTAATCCGCGCATACCAGCTAATTGCCTCATCTGATTAGCAGAACCACGCGCACCCGAATGCGACATCATGTAGATTGAATTCATTTGCCGCTGAGAACCTGTCTTTGGATCAAATGCAACAGCCTGAATACGCTTCATCATTTCATCCGCAATGCGATCAGTACATTTACCCCAGGCATCCACAACTTTGTTATATTTTTCACCCTGTGTAATTAAACCATCATTATATTGCTGCTCATATTCCTTAGCCAAAGCTTCCGTTTCTGCAACCAAACGTGACTTGCTATCAGGGATAACCATATCATCTTTACCAAAGGAAATACCAGCACGACAAGCATGAGAAAAACCAAGTTGCATAATACGATCACAGAAAATAACCGTTTCTTTTTGCCCACAATGCCGATAAACTTGATCAATTATTCTAGAAATGTTCTTTTTAGTCATCTCCTGATTAACAATATCAAATGAGATATTCGGATTTTTAGGTAAAAGCTCGCCAATAATCAAACGACCAGGCGTTGTGTCGTAAAGCTTGGCAACCTCTTTACCATTTTCATCTATATTTTTAAAACGGCCTTTAATCTTCGTATGAAGAGTCACAACTTTGTTCTCTAAAGCATGATACAGCTCACCCATATCAGCAAATGCCATCCCTTCACCTGGTTCTTTGTCGGAAACAATTGAAAGATAATAAAGACCAAGAACCATATCTTGTGATGGAACAATAATCGGCGCACCATTGGCTGGATGTAGAATATTATTAGTCGACATCATTAAAACACGAGCTTCAAGCTGAGCTTCAAGTGAAAGAGGAACGTGCACCGCCATTTGATCGCCATCAAAATCCGCGTTAAAAGCTGTACACACCAATGGGTGAAGTTGTATCGCTTTTCCTTCAATCAAAACAGGCTCAAAAGCTTGAATCCCTAGACGATGAAGCGTTGGTGCACGATTTAGCAAAACAGGATGTTCACGAATAACTTCATCCAAAATATCCCAAACTTCCGAATGTTCTTTTTCAACAAGCTTTTTTGCTTGTTTTACAGTCGATGAATAACCCTTTGCATCAAGACGTGCATAAATGAATGGCTTAAACAATTCGAGAGCCATTTTTTTGGGAAGGCCACATTGATGTAATTTCAATTCAGGCCCTGTCACAATAACCGAACGACCTGAATAATCAACACGCTTCCCAAGTAAGTTTTGACGGAAACGCCCTTGCTTACCTTTTAGCATATCTGAAAGTGACTTTAATGGACGTTTATTTGCCCCAGTAATCACGCGTCCACGGCGACCATTGTCAAATAACGCATCGACCGCTTCTTGTACCATACGCTTTTCATTGCGTACAATAATTCCAGGAGCACGCAACTCAATCAGTCGTTTTAAACGATTGTTACGATTTATAACACGTCGATAGAGATCATTTAAATCCGATGTTGCAAAACGACCACCATCAAGCGGGACCAATGGACGTAAATCTGGCGGAATCACCGGAATTGTTTTCATAATCATCCATTCCGGTTTATTACCGGATTCAAGGAAGCTTTCAACAATCTTGAGCCGTTTAATCAGTTTTTTTTGTTTTAATTCCGAAGTCGTTTCAGCCAATTCAACGCGTAAATCATTCGCTATTTTATCCAACTCCATTGCAGCAAGAAGCTCATAAATAGCTTCTGCACCAATCATAGCAGTAAATTGGTCCTCTCCAAATTCATCAATAGCCAGCATATACTCTTCTTCGGAAAGAAGTTGGTGCATTTTGAGCGAGGTCAGACCTGGTTCGGTAACAATATAATTTTCAAAATAAAGAATTCTTTCGATATCCTTTAAAGTTAAGTCTAAAAGAGTAGAAATACGACCCGGCAATGACTTAAGGAACCAAATATGAGCGACTGGCGCTGCAAGTTCAATATGCCCCATACGTTCACGGCGCACACGTGAAAGAGTAACTTCTACACCACACTTTTCACAGATAATGCCTTTATATTTCATACGTTTATATTTGCCACATAGACATTCATAGTCTTTAATAGGACCAAATATACGCGCACAAAAAAGACCATCACGCTCTGGCTTAAACGTCCGATAATTAATAGTCTCTGGCTTTTTGATCTCGCCGTATGACCAGGACAGAATCTTCTCAGGACTCGCAATTGAAATACGAATAGAGTCAAATGTCTGCGTCGGTACCTGAGGATTGAAAAGATTCATGACCTCGTGGCTCATGCTGTTCTCCTTCAAAGATTTTTAGAACCCGCTGCGATGGCTCTTTTTCATCACAGTCTTATTTAAAACCTATTTCTACTTTTTAAATCAGCTTTTACTACCTTAATAGAATTTTTATTATAGCCTTTCAAAGTGATTAAAGCGCACTGTTTTCTGTGCGCCTTCATTCATTACTCTGTTGCATCAGACAACGCCTGGTGCGCTACAAGTCCGCGCGCATCATCAAGTTCTACATTAAGACCAAGTGAACGCATTTCTTTTACCAACACATTAAAGCTTTCAGGTATACCTGCCTCAAATGTATCATCACCACGAACAATCGCTTCATAAACCTTTGTCCGACCAGCCACATCATCTGATTTAACTGTCAACATCTCCTGCAAAGTATATGCAGCACCATAAGCTTCAAGAGCCCATACTTCCATTTCACCAAAACGCTGACCACCAAATTGCGCTTTACCACCTAATGGTTGCTGAGTAACAAGCGAATAAGGCCCAATTGAACGTGCGTGAATTTTATCATCAACAAGATGATGCAATTTTAGCATGTAAATATAACCTACCGTCACCGGACGATCAAAAGGCTCCCCCGTACGACCATCGTAAAGCGTCACTTGTCCTGAACTATCTAACCCCGCATCTTCCAACATCATGTTGATATCAGCTTCATGAGCACCATCAAAAACAGGTGTTGCAATTGAAACACCATCTCTCATCTGAAGCGCCAACTTAAAAAGGCTTTCATTATTATACTGACGCACTGGTTCATTACGATCATTATCAGGAATGAGATTCTCAATACACTGACGTAAAGGAAGTATATCCCCAGTCCCTTGATAAAGCTCAACCAAATCACCAATTTTTTTACCCATCCCTGCACACGCCCAACCAAGATGCGTTTCAAGAATTTGACCAACATTCATACGACTAGGCACACCCAGTGGATTTAACACGATATCAGCATGCGTTCCATCTTCAAGAAAAGGCATATCCTCTACAGGAAGAATGCGCGACACAACACCCTTATTACCATGGCGCCCTGCCATTTTATCTCCTGGTTGGATTTTGCGCTTTACAGCCACAAAAACCTTTACCATTTTCATGACACCAGGAGGCATCTCATCGCCCCTTTGAACTTTTTCAACCTTATCCATAAAGCAACGTTGCAATGTTTCTTTTGATTCATCATACTGCTTACGTAAAGCTTCAATTTCATTTTGAATCTTTTCATCATCAACAGCAAATTGCCACCATTGCGATCGTGGATAAGAATTCATTATTGCGCTATCAAGATTCTTGCCTTTTGAAAACCCTTTTGGACCTTCTATTGCAACTTTATCTTTCAACATATCTGCAAGACGTGCATAAACATTTCGATCAAGAATCGACTGCTCATCATCACGATCTTTAGCTAAACGCTCAATCTCCTCACGTTCAATCGCCATTGCACGTTCATCTTTTTCCACACCATGACGATTAAAAACACGCACCTCAACAACAGTACCAAAAGTTCCAGGAGGCATCCGCATAGAGGTATCACGGACATCTGAAGCTTTTTCACCAAAAATCGCACGCAAAAGCTTTTCTTCCGGCGTCATTGGACTTTCACCTTTTGGTGTAATCTTACCAACTAAAATATCGCCAGGCTGAACTTCAGCACCAATATAAACAATACCAGCCTCATCAAGATTCCTTAATGCCTCTTCTGCAACATTAGGAATATCACGGGTAATTTCTTCTGGTCCAAGTTTAGTATCGCGTGCAGCAACTTCAAATTCCTCAATATGAATTGAAGTGAATACATCATCAGCAACAATACGCTCAGAAAGCAGAATGGAATCTTCATAATTGTAACCATTCCAAGGCATAAATGCTACAAGAACATTTCGTCCAAGAGCCAAATCACCAAGATTAGTTGATGGGCCATCAGCAATGATATCACCTTTTTCCACCCGATCACCAACATGCACGAGAGGACGCTGATTAATACAAGTAGATTGATTGGAACGCTGAAATTTCTGCAAACGATAAATATCAACACCAGATTTTGAAGGATCCAAATCTTCTGTTGCACGAATAACAATACGCGTTGCATCAACCTGATCAACAATACCACCACGTTTTGCGCCAATAGCAGCACCAGAATCACGAGCAACTATCGCTTCCATACCTGTACCAACAAATGGTGCCTCAGCACGTATAAGTGGAACCGCTTGACGCTGCATGTTTGAACCCATCAACGCACGGTTTGCGTCATCATTTTCCAAAAATGGAATAAGAGCAGCAGCCACTGAAACTAACTGTTTTGGTGAAACATCCATCAAATCCACATGATCACGTGGAGCCATCAAAACTTCACCTGCATGACGGCAAACTACAAACTCTTCCGTAAAACGCCCTTCTGAATCTAATGAAGAATTAGCCTGAGCTACATAATGTTTCGATTCTTCCATTGCAGAAAGGTAAATTACCTCTGTTGTCACTTTACCATCAATAATTTTGCGATATGGACTTTCAATAAAGCCATATTTATTAACTCGTGCAAATGTTGCTAAAGAATTAATAAGACCAATATTAGGACCTTCTGGTGTTTCAATTGGGCAAATACGACCATAATGCGTAGGATGCACATCACGCACTTCAAAACCCGCACGCTCACGCGTTAAACCACCTGGCCCAAGAGCAGAAAGACGACGTTTATGGGTAATTTCTGACAAGGGGTTAGTTTGATCCATAAACTGCGACAATTGCGAAGATCCAAAAAATTCACGAACCGCTGCCGCTGCTGGCTTTGCGTTAATCAAATCTTGTGGCATAACAGTATCAATTTCAACCGACGACATACGCTCTTTTATTGCGCGCTCCATACGAAGCAAGCCAATTCGATACTGATTTTCTATTAACTCCCCAACTGATCGAACACGACGATTGCCGAGATTATCAATATCATCAATCTCACCATGGCCATCGCGTAATTCAACTAACATTTTAACAACGCCAAGAATATCCTCCTGACGCAAGATACGAACCGTATCAGGGCAATCAAGCCCCATACGCAAATTCATTTTAACACGACCAACAGCTGAAAGATCATATCGTTCAGGATCAAAAAACAACGAAAGAAACATCGCCTCTGCCGTATCTATTGTTGGAGGCTCACCTGGACGCATTACCCGATAGATATCAAACAGTGCGTCTTGCCGACTTTCATTTTTATCCACCTTTAAAGTATTGCGGATATATGCACCAACATTCATGTGATCAATATCAAGAACATCAATTTGATCAGCATTAATATCAAACAAAATCTTCAATGCTTTGTCGTCAATTTCATCGCCTGCTTCAAGATAAATCTCACCTGTTTGATAATTAACAATATCTTCCGCTAGATAAGACCCTAGCAAATCATCTTCACTGACTCTAATCACTTTTAGACCTTTTTCTGCCAAAAGTTTTGCAGTACGAACTGTAAGCTTTTTACCCGCTTCAGCGACCACCTCACCACTATCTGCATCAATAAGATCAGAAACCAGCTTCATTCCCTTAAAGCGATCAATTGAATAAGGAACACACCAACCATTTTCAACACGCTCATAGGTAATTTTATTATAAAACGTTGATAAAATATCTGACGCATCCATACCCAACGCCATCAAAAGACTCGTAACTGGAATCTTACGCCGCCGATCAATACGGACATAAATAATATCTTTAGCGTCAAACTCAATATCAAGCCAAGAACCACGATAAGGAATTACACGAGCCGCAAAAAGTAATTTTCCTGATGAATGCGATTTCCCTTTATCATGATCAAAAAACACTCCTGGAGAACGATGCATCTGCGAAACAATAACACGCTCTGTACCGTTAATGACAAAAGTACCATTACTCGTCATTAAAGGCATATCGCCCATATAAACGCCCTGCTCTTTAATATCTTTGATATCTTTCGAACCTGTATCTTCATCAATATCAAATACGATTAAACGCAATATTACTTTTAATGGAGCTGCATAAGTCAAATCACGCTGACGACACTCTTCAACATCAAATTTTGGCAAATCAAATTCGTAACGAACAAATTCAAGCATAGCTGTACCAGAAAAATCCGAAATAGGAAATACTGATTTAAAAACAGCTTGCAAGCCTTCATCTGGACGCCCACTTTCTGGCTCCTCAATCATGAGAAATTGGTCATATGATGCTTTTTGGACCTCAATAAGATTCGGCATTTCTGCCACTTCAGGAATCTTACCAAAAAACTTGCGTACGCGCTTACGACCATTGAATTGAGACATCATCGCTAGGGTCTGAGCCATCATCGTTCCTCGATCTTTATTATTCAAGGTAGACTAAACCTTGAAAGCTCCATACCATTAGCCTGCATACACAGACCAGTTTATTTGATACCCTGTGAGCACCGCTTACTTTCATACACATAACCAAATATTTATCTATTTAGTTCTGTTACTAAAGTTCTCACAGATTAAACCCACTCCTCTTACAGCTACTAAACTGTCAGAAAAAAGCTATATCAATCAAGCCTTTTTCTTAGAAAGAGGAAGTCGATGGACATAAACGTCCACCGACATAATTAAGATTACTTAAGCTCAACCTTAGCACCTGCTGCTTCGAGCTGAGTTTTAATTTTTTCTGCTTCGTCTTTCGAAACACCTTCTTTAATAGGCTTAGGTGCCCCTTCAACCAAGTCCTTCGCTTCCTTAAGACCAAGACCAGTAAGAGCACGAACTTCTTTAATGACATTAATTTTTTGAGCACCACCATCAACAAGAACAACATCGAAATCTGTTTTTTCTTCAGCAGCTGGAGCAGCTGCACCACCAACAGCAGCAACAGCCACAGGAGCAGCAGCAGAAACACCCCATTTTTCCTCAAGTAATTTTGAAAGCTCAGCAGCCTCTAAAACAGTAAGGTTAGAAAGATCTTCTACGATCTTTGTTAGATCAGCCATTTTTAAATTCCTTCAATTAAAAGGTTTGAATCATTGTTTAAAATTTATCTCAAAAACAGAAAAGCATTAAAACCTTTCTGCAATTGTCAAACGCAAAACAGTACTAAGCCGCTTGACCCTCCTGAGCATATGCACCAACAACACGTGCAACTTGACTTGCAGGAGCATTGACAACCTGAGCAACACGAGTTGCAGGAGTGGAAATCATACCTACAAGCTTTGCCCGCAATTCGTTCAATGAAGGCAACGAAGCTAATGATTTCACAGCATCAACACTCAAACTTATTGCACCCATTGAACCACCAAGGACGACAAATTGTTCATTTGTTTTTGCAAAATCAACAGCAACTTTCGGGGCTGTAATCGGATCTTCTGAATAAGCAATAAGCGTCTGCCCAGTAAACAGATCTCTCATTGATTCAGAATCCGTGCCTTGAAGGGCAATTTTAGCAAGGCGGTTTTTGGCAACTTTAACAGCACCACCTGCTTCGCTCATTTTTGAACGAAGATCGTTCATCTGCGAAACCGTTAAACCAGAATAATGTGCAACAATGACAGAACCAGCCTTTTGAAAAGCCTCGTTAAGCCATGTGACAAATTCGCGTTTTTCCGCTCTATTCACTGTTTTTCTCCATTTAACAGGCCTATTTAAAACAAACCTGTTGGTTACCTTTGATAACATAAAATCATTCTTCTATGCTACCGACGAGGATCCTGCCCCCTCTTCACGCATAAACGATCAAAGGCAACCTTGGCTCAAACCCTTTAAGTCTCTTAACTTAAAGCTTTTACCCTAGTCTCATGCAGGTTTTTTCGATTAAGATACCCAAAGTATCACCCACAATCTCGGACAGGACATCCCGGAATTTCTTCCGGTATGACCTAAGCTTTAAAAAAGCTCAGATAACTGGACGCCGGATGAAACCCGACAACCTAAAAATTGCAATAATTACTTATAGTAAAATCATAAGTTTGCTCAACCTACTCTGCACAAACTGTTGCAGGATCAATCTTAACCCCAACTCCCATTGTTGAAGAAACTGCAACTCGCTTAATATATTCACCTTTTGCACCTTGCGGTTTAGCTTTAGTAACTGTATCAGCGAAAGCTTTAATATTTTCCACGATTTGATCAACCCCAAAAGAAGCCTTACCAATACCAGCATGCACAATACCAGCTTTTTCAACACGAAACTCAACAGCACCGCCTTTAGAAGCTTTAACAGCAGCAACAACATCAAGCGTCACAGTACCAACCTTTGGATTTGGCATCAAACCCCGCGGACCAAGAACTTTACCAAGACGACCAACAAGAGGCATCATATCCGGCGTTGCAATACAACGATCAAAATCAATAACCCCAGCATTAATAGTCTCAAATAAATCTTCAGCGCCTACAATATCAGCACCAGCAGCTTTAGCTTCCTCAGCATTGTCACCACGTGCAAAAACAGCAACACGGATATTTCTTCCTGTCCCATTAGGTAAATGAGCAACACCTCTGACCATTTGATCCGCATGACGAGGATCAACACCTAAGTTCATCGAAATCTCAATTGTTTCATCGAACTTAGCAACCGCACGCTCTTTAACCATTGAAACAGCATCTGTTAAGGCATAGAGTTTATTAAAATCAATACCTTCACGAATTTTTTTTATTCTCTTTGCTACTTTTACCATAACATTAGCCTACGACTTCTAAACCCATCGAGCGAGCAGAACCTTCAACCATACGCATCGCCGCTTCAATATCATTTGCATTAAGATCTTTCATTTTTGCCTCCGCAATCAAGTGAATCTTATCACGAGAAATAGTCCCTGCAGATACCTTACCAGGCTCTTTTGAACCAGATTTCAAATTTGCCTCTTTCTTTAAGAAAAATGATACAGGAGGAGTTTTTAGAGAAAATGTAAAAGACTTATCTTGATAATAAGTAATAATTACTGGAATCGGAGCTCCCTTTTCCATTTCCTGCGTAGCCGCATTAAACGCCTTACAGAATTCCATAATATTGATACCACGCTGACCAAGAGCAGGACCAATTGGAGGAGAAGGACTAGCCGCCCCCGCTGGAACCTGCAATTTTAGCTGTCCTACATTTTTTTTTGCCATAATAATCTGCCTTTAATTTAAACTGGTAAACTGACAATTCATCACACAGAATACCTGCTGCAGTTGGGTAGTTCGGATCATTAAGCCGGCAAAAACCATAAAATCACCTTCTACCTATTATTTTTCAAAGCGACCAAACATCACTTTAAGTTCAATCAGAGCTTTTCAACCTGACTAAATTCTAAATCAACAGGTGTAGGACGCCCAAAAATTATCACCTCAACCTTAAGGCGAGAGCGCTCTTCTTCAACCTCTTGAACAATACCATTAAACGAGACAAAAGGTCCATCAGCTACCCGGACCTGCTCACCAACCTCAAACAAAATGGAAGATTTAGGAGACTCAACACCTTCTTGCACCTGTTTAAGAATATGCTCAATCTCCCGATCAGAAATAGGAACAGGCCGTGCACCTGAACCCAAAAAACCTGTTACTTTAGGAGTATTTTTAATAAGGTGATAAACCTCATCTGTTAATTCGGCACAAACCAAAACATAACCCGGAAAAAATTTACGCTCAGAATCGATCCTACGACCCCGACGAACCTCAACAACACGCTCAGTTGGAACAAAAATCTTTTCAAATAAATGATCAAGCCCTTTTTGTTTTGCTTCTTTTTCAATAGCTTCCGCTACTTTTTTTTCAAAGTTTGAATATGCTTGAACAATATACCAACGAGCAGCCACAGTCACACTTCCTTGCACTATCGACCAAAAAGGTACTTTAGAAGATCAATACCTTGCCACACACCAAAATTTATAACTTGATCCACAACAAAAAAGAAAATCGAAGCAAACGCCGCCAATACCAATACCATAACAGTAGAGACTACTGTTTCACGCCGCGTAGGCCATTTTACTTTAGCTGTTTCCGCAAAAACCTGCTTAAAAAAAGTAATGGGATTGGTTCTAGATGCCATAAGTTACACTACATTCTTTCTAAACTTATCGTAAATCATATAACAAAACACATAATAAAACCTGAAAAGCATAATCAACTTTACGCAGTCTTCATTTACTCAATACCGATTCATACATAAAAAAACAAGTCCTGTATAAAAAAAAGCAAGAAGGAAGTTCAAAAAGACCTCCTTCATTAACAATATGATTAAAAACTATAGACTACATGGCAGGGGCAGCAGGATTCGAACCCGCGACCTGCGGTTTTGGAGACCGCTGCTCTACCAACTGAGCTATACCCCTAATCTTTGAAGCCCTTCCTTCAAAGCCTTCTGATAATTTATTGATATTATTCAATAATCTTAGAAACGATACCAGCTCCGACAGTACGCCCCCCTTCACGGATAGCGAAACGAAGCTTCTCTTCCATTGCAATCGGAACAATCAAAGAAACATCCATTGCAACATTATCACCCGGCATAACCATTTCCGTACCTTCTGGAAGTGTAACAATTCCTGTCACATCCGTGGTGCGGAAATAAAACTGTGGACGATAATTCGTGAAAAACGGTGTATGACGACCCCCCTCATCTTTCGTCAAAATATAAGCCTCAGCTTTAAACTTGGTATGGGGCGTAACAGAACCAGGCTTCGCTAAAACTTGTCCACGCTCAATACCTTCACGATCAATACCACGAAGCAATGCACCGATATTATCACCTGCCTGACCTTGATCTAAAAGCTTACGGAACATCTCAACACCTGTAACCGTCGTCTTAGAAGTCGGACGAATACCTATAATCTCGATTTCTTCACCAACTTTAATAATTCCACGCTCAACACGACCCGTTACAACCGTTCCACGCCCAGAAATCGAAAAAACATCCTCTATAGGCATCAAAAATGGTTGATCAACCGGACGCTCAGGCGTTGGGATATAATTATCAACCTCATTCATCAAACGACGAACCGCATCCTCACCTATACTTTTATCTGAATCCTCAAGAGCTGCTAATGCAGAACCTTTAATTATCGGTATATCATCACCAGGAAAGTCATATTTCGAAAGAAGCTCCCGAACTTCAAGCTCAACAAGTTCTAAAAGTTCAGCATCATCAACCTGATCAACCTTATTTAAAAAAACTACAATCGCAGGAACACCAACCTGACGTGCCAACAAAATATGCTCACGCGTCTGAGGCATCGGACCATCAGCTGCTGAAACAACCAAAATCGCCCCGTCCATTTGCGCCGCACCTGTGATCATGTTCTTCACATAATCCGCGTGGCCTGGACAATCAACATGCGCATAGTGACGCTGCTCTGTTTCATATTCAACATGCGCTGTTGAAATGGTAATTCCACGCGCACGCTCCTCAGGCGCCGCATCAATTTGGTCATACGCTTTAAATTCACCAAAATACTTCGTAATCGCCGCTGTTAATGACGTCTTCCCATGGTCAACGTGACCTATCGTTCCTATATTAACATGCGGCTTCGTACGTTCAAATTTGCTCTTTGCCATCGCCGTCGTTCTCTTATCTTTTTCGTACCTGAAAAACAGGCCTTTAGAAGTGAATCCCATCGACCTGATATATCAAGCCGATTACTACAACTCTAAGACGAAAATATTCGCCTCATTTATTATGATGAAAGCATACTCCCATCATAGTCATTCGCCTAACCACTAACAACTATTTGGAGCGGGTAGCGGGAATCGAACCCGCATATTCAGCTTGGAAGGCTGCTGCTCTACCATTGAGCTATACCCGCCCATGCATCGACTTTACTGCAATGAATGGTGGAGGGGGTTGGATTCGAACCAACGTAGCATACGCAACGGATTTACAGTCCGCCCCCTTTAACCACTCGGGCACCCCTCCATTCCATCATCGGTAAAGTTGCGCGATAAGGCATTATAGCAACCAATTTTCTCTTGTTCAATTTAAACTGGCCGCGGGGCGGTTATGACGATTACTAGCGTATCTGTCAACAGAATAAATACGGTTCTGTACAAATTTCCTACTAATTTTTTAAACTTTATGTTTTTTCTACTACATTTACTTTGAACACGCTATAAGAAAAATATGAAAGAAAAAATATCTAAAAATTCTTATTTTCCTCATCCTCGTCGCCAATATCGCGATATAAAAAACTCCACTCGTGTGCCTTCAACACACCTAAAATACCAATCTACTCCACTAATACAAAGTACAGTTTACCTTTATGGTATCCATTCAGTCAAAGAAGCACTTAAAAATCCCAAGAGAGTTTTAAATCATCTCTATGCTACACCCAATGCCTTAAAACGACTAAATATAACCGAATCAGACTTACCTTGCCCTTTAAAATTATACCCACCTAAAAAACTTGATACGCTTGTTGAAAAAAATGCAGTTCATCAAGGTGTTGTCTTAGAAACTGAACCTCTTAAACCACGGCATTTATCCGAACTTACAAATACTAACCTTATCATTGTAATGGATCAAATTACCGATCCACATAATGTTGGCGCTATTATGCGTTCTGCAGTTGCATTTAAAGCTGGAGCAATTATCACCACCTATCGCCATTCACCACAAGAAAGCGGCGTGCTTGCCAAAGCAGCTTCTGGAGCTTTAGAGCTTATCGATTACATTACCGTACGAAACCTCGCTGAAGCACTTAAAGAAATTCATCAAGCCGATTTTAATAGTATTGGGCTTGATTCAGAAGGTGAATTGCCTTTAGAGACAGCATTAACAGGTAAAAAAATTGCTCTTATCCTAGGAGCAGAAGGTAAAGGTTTGCGCCAAAAAACACGCGAAACTGTTCACTCATTAGCACGCCTTAATATACCTGGAGATATTAAATCATTAAATGTATCGAATGCAGCAGCAATAGCACTTTATGCGGCTCATAACTATCTTAAACATTAGTCTTTGACTTTTTCCGTGGGCTATCAAAAAAACTAATCAATATAAAACCTGAAATAAGTCCACCAACATGAGCTTCCCATGCTATTAAAATATCACTGTCTCCAAATAAATATGGAAATATACCTGTGAGATAGTTAATTATAAGCCACATACTAATATAAACAAGAACAGTCTTTGAACGAAGTGCCTCCTTAATAGACCAAACAGAACCTAAAAACCTCTCATTGTGCATATTGGAATCAAAAACAGAAAAAAAACCATAACGCGCAATAGCACCCATCATTCCAGAAATTGCTCCCGATGCTCCAACAAGTGGTATCATACTATCTTGATGAAAAATAAAATAAGTCAACGCAGAAACACCTGCTGTTAACATCCAAAAAAGCAAAAAACGTAAATTACCAAAATGCTTTGCTAAAGGAGACCCAAAAACTAAAAGCCAAACCATGTTCATAGCAATATGCCCAAAACTGTTATGCATAAATGAGTAACTAACAACGGTATAGCAAAACATTAAAGGCTCAGTTTGAAAAAAAAGCGGTATAAATGAAAAAAGAACAAGACTTTTAATATATAGCTGATCAGAAAGGAAATATTGAGGAATAATATAACTTAAAAAACAAAACACTATCAAAACAATTATAATAAACGGAACATTGTACAATGGTTCTTTAAGTTGTTTTGATAATAAGGGAGAGTTATTATGTCGAGAAGTAAAATCCCACATTTTTAAAAATCTCCATCTTATTTATGAATCAATAGTACTTTGCAAAACCCAAATATATCAATTATTATAATGAAAGGCTAATCTTTGCATTCTTCCAGTGTGCATTCTTAAATGCCAAATACTATTCTGCGTGGTAATATTTGCACCTTATATAAAACACACTGAAAAGCACGGGCATTAAGAAAACTATCTATAGAATTACTACACCCTATTAATTTAAATGTAAAAACTGTATGTGCATATGTACGGAACTCATTTTTAGGAATAAACAAGCGCCCCTTTTCAGACACCGTACAACCAACGGCACACACTAGTGCCGATTTTCCATCTGGAACATACCTATAATTGCGATTTTGAGACCATGCTAAATTTAAATTAAGATCATCCGAAGAAACTGAAGTTGTTACGATATCAATCATAACCTCAATTACTTATCCATTTAGCCCGCATTTTAAGTAGAATTAAAGGGTTATTGGTATAAAAAAAACTTCAGAACTTATCTCTGTAACCCATGTATAATTATTATGTTTGACAGTTGGCTGACTTGAAAACTGACACCCCGCTAACACAATTATAAACACGACAGTAAATAATCTGCTTGTTAAACGCAAGGACGAGAGCATAAAAGAACCTTTAATTTCACAATCTGATTATTATAGTTTAGAAAACTATTCTTGCACCAAGCTTATATAAAAACACCCACCAAAAAACAAAGAAACTATTAAATTACTGGACTGAAAGAATATCAGAATTTTGCTTGCAATCTTTTAACCATATATCATAAATAGGATGCTCTACAGCATTCAAACCAGGACTATCTGCGAACATCCATCCTGTAAAAATACGTCGCGTTTCTTTGTTTAATGTTATTTCATCTACTTCAACAAAACCGTTAGTGCGAGTCGGCTCACCTTCAGAACTTGTATAGCACACCCGTGGTGTTACTCGTAAAGCACCATATTGATAAGCTTGCCCAATAGAGACTTCAAAACGAATAGTTCGGCCAGTAATCTTATCAAGACCTGCAAAAACAACAACCGCATTGCTAACACGTTCAGCCTGCACACCACTAACGGAGGACAAAATTACTATAATTCCTATTAAATAAGCACAAAAAAGACGTCTTACTTCTAACTGTAGGAAAAACTTCATAAAACTAAATCAACCGCGTTTAACAAAAACTACTTATAAGATAGTGCAACATTAAAAAAACAACACACCATACAAAAAAATACTTCATTTTTCAGGTGACCATGCATGATAATCCTTACGAACAATATGTTCATCATTATAACCAATAGAACCTTTTGGCCGATAAGCTTTGCTTGTCCCTGTCATGTTTGAAATATGGGGTTTTTCCCATTCATGCGATTGATAATTTTCTTCCGTAGGTGGTCTATTACAACGATGATGAATCCAACCGTGCCAACCTGGAGGAATGCTAGAAGCTTCAGAATAATCTTTATAAATCACCCAACGGCGTGGATAACCATCCTTATGGCAACCACCTTCATAATAAACATTTCCTAACTGATCTTCCCCTACACGCTTACCTTTAAGCCACGTAAAAAAACGTGTGTTGATAGTATTACCATTCCACCATGTAAAGGTTTGTTTTAAAAAACCAGCCATTTCCGATTCCACTTCTTTAGCGCACCTATAACCTCACCTGTTAGAATAAATTGTTACGATGCCTAAAATTACCAAAAAATAAAAAAACTATCATAAAACTCAATCGTACCCTTTTGAAAAACGAACTCTTATTTCGTATATTTTATATTACAAATAAATATCATATCGATAAACTTTCCTCCACCCTATAATATTTAATCCATTTTTAGTTTCGTTTTAACCAATTCATTGACAGCCTGAGGATTTGCCTTACCCCCTGTTGCTTTCATAACTTGCCCAACAAACCAGCCAACTAAAGCAGGTTTTTCCCTCGCTTGAGCAACTTTATCAGAGTTATTAGCAATAATTTCATCAACAACACTCTTAATAACTTCTGCATCCGTTACTTGTTTCATGCCACGCTTTTCTACAATTTGACGTGGATCTCCACCTTCATTCCAGACAATCTCAAATAAATCTTTGGCAATTTTTCCAGAAATAGTCCCTTCTTTAATAAGATCAATAATCGCCCCTAATTGATCTGGAGTAACTGGCGTATCCTCAATTTCACGATTATCCTTATTCAAAGCACCTAAAAGGTCATTGATCACCCAATTAGCAACTATTTTTCCATCGCGTCCATGTGCCACTTTTTCAAAATAATCAGCAATTGCTTTTTCTGTCACAAGAATAGATGCATCATATGCACTCAACCCCATCTCATTGATAAAACGTAGCTTTATATCATCAGGAAATTCCGGTAATTCTGCAGCTAAAGCATCTACAAATGCTTGATCAAACTCCAATGGCAAAAGATCAGGATCAGGAAAATAACGATAATCATGCGCCTCTTCCTTTAAACGCATAGAACGTGTTTCACCTTTAGCGGCATCAAAAAGTCGAGTTTCCTGATCTATTACACCACCATCTTCTAAAATCGCAATCTGACGACGTGCTTCATATTCAATCGCCTGACCAATAAAGCGAATGGAATTAACATTCTTAATTTCACAACGAGTTCCAAAAGTCTCACCAGGACGGCGAACTGATACATTCACATCCGCACGCATGGAGCCCTCATCCATATTACCATCACAAGTACCCAAATAACGAACAATAGTGCGTAATTTCGTCATATAGGCTTTAGCTTCATCTGATGAACGCATATCCGGTTTGGAAACAATTTCCATAAGAGCTACACCAGAGCGATTAAGATCCACAAAAGACATTGTTGGATGCTGATCATGCATGGATTTGCCTGCATCCTGTTCAAGATGCAACCTCTCAATTCCAATTTCAATATCTTCAAATTGGCCATTCGAATCTGGCCCAACAGAGACAACGACTTTCCCCTCCCCTACAATCGGATACTGAAATTGCGAAATTTGATACCCTTGTGGCAAATCCGGATAAAAATAGTTTTTACGATCAAAAACAGATCTTAAATTAATTTTAGCCTTTAACCCCAAACCAGTCCGAACAGCTTGGCGAACACATTCTTGATTAATAACAGGCAACATACCAGGCATAGCCGCATCAATAAACGATACATGATTGTTTGGCTCAGCACCAAATTTAGTTGATGCACCCGAAAAAAGTTTTGAATCTGATGTGACTTGCGCATGAACCTCCATGCCAATGATAACTTCCCAATCGCCTGTAGCTCCGGAAATAAAACGCCTAGGATCAGGGGTACGAGTATCAACGATTTCCATTGCTAATCCACTATCAATATTGAAAATACACTCAATAGCCAGTTTAAACCACTATAAGTGCAAATTTAAGAATATAAGTCTAATAAAACCCCGGTTTTATTGGACTACTTTTATTGTATACAATTAATCCTTTTTAGGCACTTTCTTTTTAGCTGAAACTTTTTTTACACCTTTTTCCTTCACTGCGGATTTTTTCTTAGTTAAATCTAATTCGTCATCTTCTTTCATTAACTCCTCAACAGTCACTTTTTTATCTGTGACTTTTATCTGTGCCAACAAATAATCAATGACTTTTTCTTCAAAAATCGGTGCACGTAGGCTCACTACAGCTTCCGGTGTATTCCGGAAAAAATTCATAATTTCTTTCTCTTGCCCAGGATATTGACGAACCTGATCAAAGATTGCTGCTTGTAACTCATCTTCGCTTACCTTAACATCGGCTCTCACCCCAATCTCAGAAAGTACTAGACCAAGACGAACACGACGCTGAGCAAGCATATGATATTCTTGCCGCGCTTGTTCTTCTGTAGTGCCCTCATCTTCAAAACTACTACCAGCTTTTTGTAAATCGTTATTAATCTGACCCCATATATTATTAAATTCAACGTCCAAAAGGCATCTAGGAATTTCAAAATTATAGTCAGCATCTAATGCATCAAGAATTTGACGTTTAACTTTTTGACGTGTCATTGAGCCATATTTACTCTCAATTTGCCCACGCACAATTTCACGTAAACGATCAAGAGACTCTACACCAAGCTTTTGAGCTGATTCATCATTAATCTCTAATTCATCTGGTTTGAACACAGCTTTAACAGTGACATCAAACACAGCATCTCTACCAGCTAAGTGTGCAACACTATAATCATCAGGAAATTTAACAGAAATTGTTGCTGTATCGCCTGCCTTTACACCAACCAATTGCTCCTCAAAACCAGGAATAAATTGTTTTGAACCAAGAATCAATTGCGCATCATTACCTGCTCCATTATCAAATGGAACATCATCAAGTTTACCAATATAATCGATTGTAATGCGATCACCTTCTACAGCAGGAGCATTTTTCTCAGAATAATTACGAGTAGAAGAAAGAACATTCTTTATCTGTTCATCAATCTCTTGTTCGGGAATATCAGCAAGCTCACGGATAATTTTTATGTTCTTAAAGTCTTTAATGTCAAACTTTGGTAAAACTTCATACTTCAAATTAAAAACAAAATCAGCCTTGCCATCCAGAACTTCTTTATCTTCATTTATATCAATGTGCGGCTGTGTTGCAGAACGTTCATTGCGATCAGCCAAAATGGAGCTTGGAGCATTCTTAATAATCTCATTAAGAACATCAGCCATAAAAGATTTACCATACATTTTTCGCAAATGGCTAGCGGGCACTTTACCGGGACGAAAACCATTAAGTTTAATCTTATCTTTGGTTTCATCCAACCGTTTATTCAATTTTATTTCCAAATCTTTTGCTAGAACCACGATTTTAATTTCGCGCTTCAGTCCTTCATTAAGCGTTTCGGTAACTTGCATCGAACAACTTTCATATTTCTGAGGAATGGATAAATCCACTCCGGTAACAATTACACCCCAACACTGCAGTGTTAGATCTACATGAAGCGGATTTTCACATACGCAAAAAACCATGGTATGTAAGGATTATTTTGGTGCGGATGGAGGGACTCGAACCCCCACGGTCTCCCGCCAGAACCTAAACCTGGTGCGTCTACCAATTTCGCCACATCCGCTTAAACCCGTTAACCAATAACCTCATATAAGCGGCGTTTCTATACCACTCAATCCCAACTAATTAAAGCAAAAAAGAAAGTAAATATATTTAAAAACTCAAATATATATACTTCTATATATACTTCTTATAAATCACAGAAGTAAAATCTATGCTTTTCAGATAGCACTACTTCCATTAAAAGGAGATTATGTCAAATAAATTTAACATTCCAATTCATATCATCGGTGGTGGTCTTGCTGGCAGTGAGGCAAGTTGGCAAATTGCCCAATCAGGAATCCCTGTCATTTTACATGAAATGCGACCAAAAAGAAAATCCGATGCTCATAAAACAGACAAACTTGCAGAACTTGTCTGCTCAAATTCATTTCGTTCAGATGATTCATCCACAAATGCCGTTGGTCTTTTACACGCTGAAATGCGATTAGCAAAATCCCTAATTATGAAGGCTGCAGATGCTAATAAAGTGCCAGCAGGAAGCGCTCTTGCTGTTGACCGTGATGGATTTTCCCAAACTATTACAGAAGCACTTGAAAATCACCCCCTTATAACTATAGAACGTGAAGAAATTCATAACCTTCCTGAAAACTGGCATAATATTATTATTGCAACAGGTCCCCTTACTTCACCAGCACTTGCACAAACAATACAAGCAATAACAGGAACAGAAGCACTTTCTTTTTTTGATGCTATTGCACCTATCATTTATACTGATAGCATTAATATGGGCATCTGTTGGCATCAATCTCGCTATGACAAAATCGGCCCTGAAAAAACTGAAAAAGATTACCTTAACTGCCCCCTTAATAGAAAACAATATGAAACATTTGTTCAAGCACTGAAAAGTGCAGAAAAAATAGAATTTCGTCAATTTGAAAAAACACCCTATTTTGATGGATGCCTACCAATTGAAGTGATGGCTGAACGTGGACTTGAAACCCTCAGATATGGGCCAATGAAACCTATAGGACTAACAAACGCTCATAACCCTACAGTTAAACCCCATGCCGTTGTTCAATTACGTCAAGACAACACACTTGGCACTCTTTACAATATGGTTGGCTTTCAAACAAAATTAAAATATGGTGAACAAATTCGTATTTTTAGAACAATACCTGGACTTGAAAAAGCAGAATTCGCACGCCTTGGTGGTCTTCATCGCAATACTTATCTCAATTCACCAATCATTCTTGATAAAAGTCTTCGTTTAAAACAAAGGCCTCAATTACGTTTTGCTGGACAAATCACAGGTTGCGAAGGTTATGTAGAATCATCTGCAATTGGGCTTTTAGCTGGGCGCTTTGCTGTTGCTGAATATAATCATACTTGTCCTTCTTTACCGCCAAAAACTACAGCATTTGGAGCTCTTTTAAACCATATTACTGGTGGATACATTGCAACTCAAGAAATAGGCAAACAATCTTTTCAGCCAATGAATATCAATTTTGGTCTTTTTCCACCTGTTGACTGTGTTCATCACTCAGAAAAACGTTTATCTAGCAAAGAAAAAAAACTAGCAAAAAAACAAGCTATAATTACACGAGCCTTAAATGATTGTATTCAGTGGTTAACACATGAAGAATAAAAATAATCTCTAAACTAATCATTATCCTTTTAATCTTAATAAAGCACTGATTGCTTCTGCCTTTAGACCATTAAACAAACTTTAATTAACCTTAAAACAGTGGGTCATTCAATACATTGTAGTGCTTATTAATAGGGTTAAAAAGCTATTCTAGATTTGCTTATAATCTAATATTTCAGTATTTCAATAGATCTAGCTTGTATGAATAAACTCGTGATAATTATTACCCTAACTTGAACTATCAGCTATTATTCACAACAGATATCTAATTTGTAATCGAACGCTTTATTTAAAATGTAAGGTAAATACATTTTGAACATCTAGCTTGAATATATAGCTATTACCCCATCTCAGCTATTTAAAAGGACTTTTTAATAAATAGCCCTATCGTAAACAGTACCGTTACTTGTGCAAAGTCGCGCAAAAGTATTTTTAAAAAAACTTTTAAAAAACCCGATTATACATAAATCGGGTTTTTTCATGTAGCTCAATTATTTTTTATTAACGGCTTCTTTAAGGCTTTTACCTGCAGAAAATTTAGGTACAGAGCGCGCTGGAATATGAATTTCAACACCTGTTGAAGGGTTGCGCCCTTTTGTAGCAGCACGTTTAGAAACTTCAAAAGAACCAAAACCTGGAAGACGAACATCACCTCCTGAAGCCAAAGATTCTGTTACAGAAGCAATAAAAGCATCGAGAATTAAACCAGCCTGTGTTTTTGAAACACCTGCCTTTTCAGCAATAGAATTAACCAATTCACTTTTATTCATTGAATTTTTCCTTTCCCTATATTAGTCGGACAATATAATTCATCCGATCATCAATAAGTTTATTGAAAAGCGCAGCAAACAGAAGTTTTATTTTCTTTGAAAATATTGTTTTTTAGCATTAATCACAGTTATTCACGGAATTTTTCATTTTTTTTCTAAAATAAATAAAGTAGTAACCCTAAAAATGGACTTCACCGTCTTTAAAATTTGGAAATTATAGAACAAAATAAGAATCAAAATAAGAATCAGTGCGCTACCGGTACCCCTTCATTATCGCTTTCCGTTCTGATAGACGTAGACACTGTAGAAGGCTCTGTCCATTCAATTGCTTCAGGAAAACGAACCAAAGCGTGTTTAAGAACTTCACTCACATGACTTACTGGAATAATCTCCATATTATTTTTAACGTCATCAGGAATATCAATCAAATCTTTTGCATTTTCCTCAGGAATAAGCACCTTTTTAATACCTCCTCGAAGAGCCGCAAGCAATTTCTCTTTCAATCCACCAATCGGCAAAACGCGTCCACGTAAGGTAATCTCACCAGTCATAGCAATGTCCTTATGAACAGGGATCTCTGTCAATACTGAAACAATTGCCGTTACCATCGCAATTCCAGCTGATGGACCATCTTTTGGCGTAGCACCTTCTGGAACATGAACATGGATATCACGCTTATCAAAAAGAGGCGGCTCGATACCAAAATCAACAGCACGGAAACGCACATAAGATGCTGCCGCAGAAATTGATTCTTTCATGATATCTCGCAAATTCCCAGTAACAGTCATTTTGCCTTTACCTGGCATCATAATACCTTCAATAGTCAACAGTTCTCCGCCAACTTCAGTCCACGCAAGCCCAGTAACAACACCAATTTGATTTTCACCCTCAATCTGACCAAAGCGATAACGCTTCGTTCCCAAAAAATCATTAATATTATCTTCTGTAATTTCTATAGACTTTTGATTCGTTTTAAGAATTTTTGTAACCGATTTACGCGCCATCTTCATTAATTCACGCTCAAGATTACGAACACCGGCTTCACGTGTGTAAAACTGGATAACCGATTTTATAGCACCATCAGAAACACTAAACTCTTTTTTGGATAAAGAATGATCTTTCAATGCTTTTGGTAAGAGGTGCCGCTTAACAATCTCTACCTTTTCACATTCAGTATAACCAGCAATACGAATAATCTCCATCCGATCCATTAGCGGCCCTGGAATATTAAGCGTATTTGCAGTTGCAATAAACATCACATCAGAAAGGTCATATTCCACTTCTAAATAATGATCAATAAATGTGCTATTTTGCTCAGGATCAAGTACTTCCAACAAAGCTGATGCAGGATCCCCACGGAAATCTTGGCCCATCTTATCAATTTCATCAAGTAAAAAAAGAGGGTTAATCTTTTTAGACTTTTTCATAGACTGAATAATTTTTCCAGGCATAGAACCAATATAAGTTCGGCGATGCCCACGAATTTCTGCCTCGTCGCGAACACCCCCTAATGAGATGCGGACATATTCACGGCCCGTTGCCTTTGCAATAGAACGCGCAAGTGATGTCTTTCCGACGCCTGGAGGACCTAAAAGACAAATAATAGGACCTTTTATTTTCGATGATCGACTTTGTACTGCTAAATATTCAACGATTCGTTCTTTAATTTTTTCAAGACCAAAATGCTCATTGTCCATGACTTTTTCAGCAAAGTTCAAATCATTCTTAATTTTCGACTTTTTTCCCCAAGGTATAGTTAAAAGCCAATCAAGATAGTTACGTACAACTGTTGCTTCCGCAGACATGGGAGACATATTACGTAATTTTCTGAGCTCTGCCCCAGCCTTTACACGTGCCTCTTTTGAAAGTTTTGTTTTTTTGATACGATCCTCTAATTCAGACAACTCATCACGGCTATCATCACCCGCTCCCAGCTCTTTCTGAATAGCTTTCATTTGTTCATTGAGATAATATTCTCGTTGAGTTTTTTCCATCTGTCGCTTGACATGTGAACGAATACGTTTCTCAACTTGTAAAACAGAAATTTCCCCTTCCATGAAGAAAAGTATACGTTCGAGACGATCACGAACAGACAATAATGTCAAAATCTCTTGTTTTTCTGAAAGTTTAATCACCAAATGTGAAGCAACAGTATCAGCAAGTTTAGAAGGATCATCAATCTGGCCGATAGCACTTACAACTTCAGGAGAAATTTTCTTATTAAGTTTTACATAATTTTCAAAATAAACAATCACTGACCGAGAAAGAGCTTCAATCTCAACTTCATTCTCTTCAGACTCTTCTATAACAGTTGCATAAGCTTGATGATAACTTTCATTTTCAGTAAATTGGTTAATTTTTGCACGCGCAGTCCCCTCAACCAAAACTTTTACAGTGCCATCAGGAAGTTTTAAAAGTTGAAGAACATTGGCAAAAGTACCAATATCATAAATATCTTCCGATTTTGGATCATCGTCAGAAGCATTTTTTTGTGTGGCTAATAATATCTGCTTATCTATTATCATCGTCTCTTCAAGAGCGTGAATTGATTTCTCTCGACCAACAAAAAGCGGAACAATCATATGTGGAAAAACAACAATATCACGAAGCGGCAAAACAGCGTAAAGCTCTTCTGCTACCTTTTTTGTCTTTTCATCAATATGTTGCATATTTTTCCTTTCTAGAGCCTATAATTACCCCCACATAAGCTTATCTATAGAAAATAGCAGCTTCTCTATAATAAATGAAGTAGTAATTACGAATAAATAAATCAAGCATTACGCTATAATACTTCAGAAGATCCATTTAAAATAATACTCATTAACGATATTTACTATAACGTCATGCTGATACGTTTTCTTTATCTTCTGTACGCTCCGAATAAATGTAAAGAGGGCGAGCTTTTCCTTCAACTACATCACTTGAGATTACCACCTTTTGGACCCCTTCAAGAGTTGGCAATTCAAACATAGTATCAAGAAGAATTTTTTCCATAATAGAGCGCAAACCGCGTGCTCCAGTCTTACGCTCAATCGCTTTATTAGCAATAACCCGCAAAGCATCTTCCTGAAATGTTAATTCAACATTTTCCATTTCAAAAAGACGTTTATACTGCTTAACCAATGCATTTTTTGGTTGCGATAAAATTTGAACAAGCGCATTAATATCTAAATCTTCTAAAGTAGCTATAATAGGAAGACGGCCAATAAACTCTGGTATTAAACCAAACTTTACAAGATCTTCAGGCTCTAAATCATGAAAAATTTCACCAACCCGACGCTCATCGGGAGTCTTCACAGTAGCAGAAAAACCTATTGAAGTTTTTTCACCCCGCCCTGAAATAATTCGCTCTAAACCAGCAAAAGCACCTCCACAAATAAACAAAATATTCGTCGTATCAACTTGAAGAAACTCTTGTTGTGGATGTTTACGCCCACCTTGGGGAGGAACAGAAGCCACTGTCCCCTCCATAATTTTCAACAATGCTTGCTGAACCCCCTCACCTGAAACATCTCTTGTAATAGAAGGATTGTCAGCTTTACGAGAAATTTTATCAACTTCATCAATATAAACAATGCCACGTTGTGCACGCTCAACATTATAATCTGCAGATTGTAGAAGTTTTAAAATAATATTCTCAACATCCTCACCCACATAACCTGCTTCAGTCAAAGTGGTCGCATCTGCCATAGTAAAGGGCACATCAATAATACGTGCCAATGTTTGTGCAAGATAAGTTTTACCGCATCCCGTTGGACCGACAAGAAGAATATTCGATTTAGATAATTCAATATCACTATTCTTAGACTGATGTGCAAGACGTTTATAATGATTATGAACAGCAACAGAAAGGACACGTTTTGCATACCGCTGACCAATAACATAATCATCAAGAACTGTTAAAATTTCTTGTGGAGTAGGAACACCATCACGCGCTTTGACCCCTGAAGATTTACTTTCTTCACGAATAATATCTGTACAAAGTTCTACACATTCATCACAAATAAATACAGTAGGCCCTGCAATAAGCTTACGTACTTCGTGCTGGCTTTTGCCACAAAATGAGCAATAGAGAGTATTTTTTGATTCGCCCCCACTACTACCAACTTTGCTCATCTCATTTTCCTTTCACCTCAATATCCAAGTACTTTATCTTCTTAAAGAGGTTTTTTATAATGACAATCCCAAATATATCAAAACTACGATTATCACAATATTTTTGGGTATTTTCTTATTATTTTATGACAAATTTTATAAAACCTATATTTTAAAATAGCTATTTTAAAGGCAATTTTTATGTACGTCACAATAGCTACTTTTTCTATAAAAATTCTTAATCTGTTTCTTCTTTTTCAGTTACCATGCGATATTGTATAACATCGTCAATTAAACCGAATTTTTTAGATTCTTCTGCTGTCATAAAATGATCGCGATCAAGAGTTTTTTCAATAATTTCATAATCCTGACCTGTATGTTGAACATAAATTTCATTTAAACGTCGTTTCATCTTTATAATATCTTGCGCATGCCGTTCAATATCAGAGACCTGCCCCTGAAAACCACCAGACGGTTGATGTACCATGATGCGTGCATTTGGCAACGAGAAACGGTGACCTTTTGCTCCAGCTGTTAAAAGTAATGACCCCATAGATGCTGCTTGCCCCATGCATAAAGTAGAAACAGGAGGACGAATAAACTGCATAGTGTCATAAATCGCCATTCCAGATGTTACCACACCACCAGGTGAATTAATATAAAGGCTGATTTCTTTTTTAGGATTTTCCGCTTCTAAAAAAAGCAATTGAGCGCACACAAGCATTGCCATACCATCTTCAACAGGGCCATTAATGAAAATGATTCGTTCTTTCAGGAGACGGGAAAAAATATCATAAGCACGTTCACCACGATTTGTCTGTTCGACAACCATAGGAACCAAATTCAGTGCTGTTTTTATTGGATCGCTCATATTTTTCTTCCATTAATAAAAATTGCTATTAACGCATATAGACGCATATAATTGTATTAGTCATAGGCTAGCAATAGTCCCTGATGCAAGCCACAATCAATCATGATTAAATAGAATTAAAACTCCAATAGCTAAAATAGTTATAAAAACTCTACTCCAACAAATTCTGAACATCAAATATGTGCAATTTTGCTTAATGCTAAAAACTTTCTTCTTAAATAAGATATTTCTAATATTTTGTAGAATGGAACTCTATACAAAGTAGTGTATTCATTATTTCAAAATTAAAAGTTAAATTAAAAATCCTCCCACTTTTGCACCTTGTTTAATAAAAAAATTTTCTTGTTTATGAAAAAAATCATATTATTTAGTTAATCACACAATGTCATCATTACTAGATATCGTTACTCCAAACCTTCTTGGTAGAATTAGGAATTTTTCTTTTTATTAATTATGGCTCTCAGATGCAGTGTTTAAAACTCCAATTAATATCAAAAATAATTTTTGAACTTGCAAAATAACCTTCAAACATTTTTATCATTGGGATTATCAGATAAACAGTAAAATGCTAAAATTCTCAATCTTTTAGCATTGTTTTGCGAACCACATTTGATTTGCTATTAGATGAAACCATTTTCAAGATAAATACTTAGATCTAACCAAACACTTTGTTAATTTGAACATTAATATAACACAAAAAAATCTGAAAATTGAGTAACTTACATAATTGTGCTCATAACTTATAAAAATTGAAGCTAAAATAATAGTGTATCAAATACAATAGAATTGATTCGGTCTTATATGATTATTAATACCAACAGGTAAAAGTGCATTTTTTCATCATTAAAATTTAAGATACTAACCAGTTTCAATTTTTGATTGCTTAACAAAAGCCAATTAATCAAGCTTTATTATGATCACACTAAAAAATACAAATATCCTAGGTAACTTAAAAATATTCTAAACTTACACGAAATAATTGCTCAACATCACGAACACTATCAGCAAGAGCAAACATCACTACTCGATCACCCGGTAAAATACGCGTATCTGCTAAAAGCTGTATAATTGTATTATTGCGATAAATTGCACCAATCCTTAAACCATCTGATAACTTGAGCTCTGATAATGACTTACCAATCAATGAGGAAGTCTGCATTGCTTCAGCTTCAATAATTTCTGCAGCACCATTAAAAACAGAATGAACAGCACGAATGCGTCCCCGACGCATTTGCTGTAAAATTTTTGATACAGTAACACTACGAGGATTTAAGTGCGCATCTACACCAACTGTACGACTAAATTCCTGATAAGCGACATTATTAATCAAAACCATGTTGGCTTTGCACCCCAGTCTTTTAGCTATAATAGCACTTAAAAGATTAACCTGATCTTGATTGGTTAATGTAATCATTAAATCAGCTTGGTCAATTCCAGCTTCTTGAAGAATTACCGGGTCTAACACATTGCCATATAAAACAGTTGTTTTTTCGAGTTGATCGGCAATTGTTAGTGCTCTTTCTTTATCTGCCTCTATAATTTTCAATTTTAACTTATGTAGGCGTTTTTCAATAGCCTGAGCAACGTATAGACCAATGTGACCACCCCCTGCAATAATTATGCGATGTGCCTCCTGTTCTTTATGACCAAAAAGTCCAACTGCACGACGTACCTGATCACGAGCTGCAATAAGATAAGTAACATCACCAATGCGCAATTGTGTATCTGAATGCGCTACCAGTAATTCTGAACCACGTTTAATAGCAGTAACTGTTGTTCGAAGATCGGGAAAAAGCTCCGTTAACTGGCGTAAAGGTGTATTAATGACTGGGCAATCCTCCATACACTCCAAAGCAAATGCAACAATATCATCATTACAAAAATAGAGAACATCTATCGCCCCAGGCAAGGCAATACGTCGTAGAACCATTTCTCCAACTTCAACTTCTGGCGAAATAACTACATCAATAGGAATATTCTCCCTTGCAAACAGAGTTTTATAACGTGGATCTAAATACGATTGTGAACGAATACGCGCTATTTTAGTTGGAACATTAAATAATGAATGTGCCACCTGACAAGCCACCATATTGACTTCATCAAATAAAGTTACTGCGATTAGCATATCAGCTTCATCAGCACCAGCAGCCAAAAGAACTTCAGGGTGTGAACCATGACCAACAAAACTTCTAACATCTAATGCATCGCGAATTTTTTCAACCAATCTCGCTTCAACATCTATAACAGTTATATCATGATTCTCAGCAGCAAGACGCTCTGCTATCCCATAACCGACCTGTCCTGCCCCACAAATAATAACACGCATAATTTATGAAACTCCAAGAGCTTTAAGTTTACGATGTAAAGCTGAGCGTTCCATACCTATGAATTCAGCAGTACGAGATATATTCCCACCCAAACGTCCAATCTGTGCCACTAAATATCTCTTTTCAAATAATTCACGTGCTTCACGCAATGGTAAATCCATTATATTCTCATCTGTATCTATTTTAACACGTGGAAAAGAATCACTCACTTCAACAGGAAGTAACTCTGTTGTTATTGGTTCATCATCACGCACAAGAATGAGGAGGCGCTCAATATTATTACGTAATTGGCGTACATTACCTGGCCACGTATGTGCTTGCAAAACAGCTATAACATCATCACTGATTTCACGTGGTTTAATACCAAGTTGATATGATATGGTTCTAACAAAATGCCGAACAAGCTCTGGAATATCTTCACGACGTGCAGAAAGCGGTGGAACAGTAATGGGAACAACTGCAAGACGATGAAAGAGATCTTCTCTAAATCGCCCATCAGAAATTAAATTTTCAATATTTTGTGCTGTTGAAGAAATTACACGAACATCCACTTTGACACGCTTTGTACCACCAACTCTTTCAAATGTTTGTGTCGTTAACACCTGAAGAATCTTAGCCTGAGTTTCACGCGGCATATCAGAAATTTCATCAATATATAATATCCCGCCGTGAGCCTCTTCCAATGCACCGATCTTGCGTTCACTGCCCTCTATTTCATTACCAAATAATTCTATTTCCATTCTTTCGGGAACAATCGTTGCGGCGTTTATCGTAACAAATGGTCCATTAGAACGCGTTGAAAGTGCGTGAATAGTACGCGCCACCATTTCTTTCCCTGCCCCTGAAGGACCAGTAATCATAATACGACTATTAGTCGGCGCAACCTTTTCTATAACTTGGCGCAAATGCTTCATAACAGTCGATGTTCCAAGCAATTCTTGTACCTCACTTGAGCGTTGTCGTAATTCTAAAAGCTCACGTTTTAATTTTGAATTTTCAAGAGTTCGTTCAGCAACCAAGATAAGGCGATCGGTCTTAAAAGGCTTTTCAATGAAATCATACGCACCTCGTTTTATAGCAGAAACAGCTGTTTCAATATTACCATGACCAGAAATCATCACTACTGGGAGAGAAGGATGTCGAGTTTTGATTTCATCAAGCAATGTCAAGCCATCAAGACGACTTCCTTGCAACCAAATATCTAAAAAAATCAACTTTGGAACACGCTCATTAATTTGTGCTAATGCTTCATCAGCATGACACGCAACACGTGTTTCATAACCTTCATCATTCAAAATACCAGCAATAAGCTCACGAATATCTGCTTCATCATCAACAATTAAGATATCTGCTACCATCTCATTCCCTTATCTTATGATTTGTGGTTTGTGCCGCACTATTTTGCTCAAACCGCCGGAAACACCATACGAATCATCGCACCACGACCTTCATAAAAACTATCTAATGCATCATGTAATTCCATGTAGCCACCATGATCTTCAATAATTTTACGGACAATAGCTAAACCAAGCCCTGTCCCTTTTTCCCGCGTTGTTATATAAGGCTCTAATAATTTTTGTCTTTGTTCTTTAGGAAGCCCTTTACCATTATCAATAACATCCACAACCAAGTACTCTTTTTGACGATAAGAACGTATCAGAATATGGCCATGAACACCTTTTTCTCGCGCAATTGAATCAATCGCTTCACTTGCATTTTTAATAACATTACTGAATGCCTGAACAATAAGACGATTATCAAACTCACCTATAAGCGGTACATCTCCCAAATCTTGCTCAAAATGGATATCATGTCGTGCAACCTCTATCAAAAAACACGCCTCATGCAGTAGCCCACGTACATCTGAAAAACTCATGTGTGGTTTGGGCATACGTGCAAAAGAAGAAAACTCATCAACCATACGCCCAATATCCCCAACTTGTCGAATAATTGTATTAACACACTGATTGAAAACTTCTTGATCTTGCGTAACAATTTTGCCGTAGCGTCTACGAATACGTTCAGCCGATAACTGAATAGGTGTAAGTGGATTTTTGATTTCATGCGCAATACGGCGTGCAATATCTGCCCATGCTGATGAACGTTGTGCTTCTACAAGGTCTGTAATATCATCAATTGTTAGAACCCAAGATTGCCCTTGCCCATCATCTTCCTCCATCGTAATTTGTACATTGCAGACGCGCTCTTGCTCTGCAACGCTTAAAGTCACCTGCTCACGATGGTTTTTGCGCCCTGACGAACGAACAAACTCAAAAACCTTCCCGATTTCAGCACTTAATGATAAAAGGCTGTGTCCTATAACTTGTTCAGAATTAATACCAAACATTGTCTCAATAGACCTATTAATAATTGTAATATTCCCATTATCATCAATTCCAGCCACACCTGCTGTTACACCCGATAAAACAGCTTCAGAAAAACGCCGTCTTTCGTCGATTTGATCGCGAACTGCTATTAACTCATTGCGCCGACTCTTAAGTTCACTGACCATGTAATTAAAAGTTTTTGATAACTGCGCAATATCCCCATCCTTCGCACGTACCGGCACAAAAACTTCCATATTTCCAGAGGCCACATCATCAGCCGCACCTATAAGAAGCCGAATAGGACGTACCAAACGATCAGCAACAGCGATACCAGCCCAAATAGCTGATAAAAATAAACTTAAAAAAAGACATAAATAAAGCATACCAAACGCAATTTGCGTTGGCAGACGATTCTCATTTAAACCACGATACCGATCTGTATTAATTTCCGTTAAACGCAAAGCAGATAATACATCTTTATCAACATCGCGTACTAAATATAAAAATGTATTTGAAATATTCGTAAATTTCAAAACAATACCAAAATAATCATGAACTCCCGGCTGAAAAGAAAAAGGCCTTTCACTAGTTGCTTGAGCAATAAGATGGGATGGTGGAATGGGCAATTTATCTTCATCACCAAGATCACTTGAAGCAAAAATAGTCCCTGTCGAGCTTAATAAAAACGCACCACGAAGATTACGACCTGCTGCATGACGTGTTAATTGTAACCGATATTCAACTGGATTGTATGTTAGGAGCTTTTTATTATCAAGCGCAAACGCCATAGCATAAGATAAATTTTTCAAATTTTGGAGCATTTCATCCGCATAAGCATTAGCTAAATCGATAGAAGAGCCCACAATTTGCCGAGTTGTTGTATCAAACCACCGATCAAGCCCTAAATTAAGAGCAGGCCCTGAAACGAGAGCAACAGCAACAGCCGGCAATGTTGCTACAAGTGCAAACAATGAAATAAGACGCACATGAAGACGTGAAGCAGCACGCCTTAACCGCCACGCACGCATAATAGGAATTATTTCATATAGAACAATAACTACCAGCCCCAAAACCCAAATACTATTAATTCCTATAAGGACTAGTGTTACAGCTCTATTAGGTACAATAGAGGTTAACCCGACAAGCATAATAAATGAAACAGAAGCTGTTAGCAAAGCTAATACAATAATTGTGATACCCCAAAATGTATACACATTACTTAAACGACGCGACTCATCGCTATAAGTATTTTGGTTTATATCCTGGATATTTGTCACAGATGTTGTATTCATGGTGATCTTACGTTACTTATCTCCTTGTCCTCACACAACCCTTTGTGATAAAAATTGGTAATGCTATGTTTACAATATAACTAATTCAGAAAATTAAGAAAGAATTTCTACATTTTTGAAATAATTTAAAAATAAAGTATGTCTGATTAATACTTTTCAAGGAGATGTCATGCGATTAACAAAAAAAACAAATTATGCTCTCCGAATACTCATGTACTGCGCATCTAATCAAGATAGTTTAAGTTCTATCCCTGAAATTGCTAAAACATGTGCCATTTCTGAGCTTTTTTTATTTAAAATCCTTCAACCATTAGTGGAAGCAGGTTTTTTACAAACAGTACGTGGACGCAATGGTGGCATCAAATTGGCTAAACCAGCAACAGAGATCTCGGTGGCTGATGTCGTAAAAATAATAGAAGATAATTTTTCCATGGCAGAATGTTTTGATAAAACAGAAGTTAATTGTCCACTGGTTAATTCCTGTAACTTAAATATCGTACTCAAAAATGCATTAAATGCTTTTTTTGATGTATTATCAACAACATCCATTTCTGATTTACAACAACCATTATTACAACGTTAATAAAGAGTTAATCATAGAAAAAATAATAAAATAATTAGCTAAAACCAAACTTTAAAAAGGAATTGAGTATTTCTATTGCAGCTATAATATTAGCCGCTGGACACGGCGAAAGAGCAGGATCTTTACAAAATAGTCCAAAACAATACCGACTTTTAGGACACAAGCCGGTTATTTATCATACCGTGCGTTGTTTTTTGCAACATTCAGCTATCACAACCATTATTTTGGTTATTCACCCAGATAATCACCAAATATGTGAAAATGCTATAGCTGATTTTAAGAAAGATCTCATCATTGTAGAAGGGGGCGCTACACGGCAACTATCTGCTTTATACGGGCTTCATGCACTCAAAGACATCAAACCAGACTATGTTCATATTCATGACGGTGCACGCCCTTTTGTCGAAAGCAAGCTTCTTGAGCAAATTCATACTACTGTCAACCATCAAGAAGGTGTTCTGCCTGTTCTTCCCATTTCTGATACTCTTAAACGTGTAAATAATGCACATTATGTTGTAGAAACAGTTCCGCGTACCAATTTCTATAATGCACAAACTCCGCAGTGCTTTCCATTTAAACTTATTTTAGCAGCTCATGAAAAAGCAATACAATCTTGCAAACAAAATTTCACCGATGATTCAGCAATTGCCGAATGGTTTGGTATTCCTATGCGAATTATTCCTGGAAATCCTAATAATATAAAAATTACATGGCCGGAAGATCTTGAAACCGCACATTCACATCTCCAGAAAAGAGCACCTATGTTCCCTGATATTCGTACTGGAAATGGTTATGATGTCCATTCTTTTATAGATGGTGATTATATCACATTATGTGGCGTAAAAATCCCTTTTACAAAGAAATTAAATGGGCATTCAGACTCTGATGTTGCTCTTCATGCACTAACAGATGCTCTTTTAGCCACTCAAGGTGCCGGAGATATAGGTACCCATTTCCCCCCCTCTGAGCCCCAATGGAAAAATGCATCATCAGAAATTTTCCTACGCCATGCTGTTAATATTATTAAGAAAGCAGGCGGTCGTATTGCTAATGTTGATATCACACTCATTACCGAAAAACCTAAAATCAGTCCTTATCGTCATAGGATGGTAACACACCTTATGAATATACTCACAATTTCAGCCGATCGTATTTCTATTAAAGCAACAACTAACGAAAAACTAGGATTCATAGGTCGTGAAGAAGGCATTGCCTCTCTTGCAACAGCTACTGTTATTTACCCAGGAGAAATTTTAAAATGATATGCATTTGTGAAATGCAGACCATGTAGTTCTAACGATTTGTCTTTCAAAAGATCTATTACTCACAATCGTAGTATTTTTATAAAGAAATCACCGTCGCAAATCCTACCGATATTGTAAAATCAGTAGATAGATCCGATTGGCAAATTCATTGTTTATTCAAAGAAATTAAAATAAATCTGATAGTTATATGCACTAAATTTATAAACGTATTATGTCATTTTGCAAAAATTTGTTCTTACGATAGCTAAAAATAAAAAATACTCAAAAGGCTATAATCTCAATTTTTGTTATAAACATGAAAAATTTTGAAAATAGCGCCTCAATAAATCTATAAAATTTGTGCATTTTTATAATATTCTTTTGCATCCAATTTTTAGTTTTAGATCTTGTTATAATGCAGCCTGCAAAATGCAATATTCGTTACGCGTCCAAGCAAACTCAACTATTATATCTCTAAAACACCGTAAATCTGATGAGCACGTTTTTCAAAAGCATTTGTAAATTTATGAAAAGCAATATCAAACATCGATCCCGTGAGTAATTCTAACATTTTGCTCTTAAATTCATAATTAATAAAAAACTCTACATTACATGCATTCATATTTTGAATTTGATGAAATACCCAATGATTTTCAAGATATTTAAATGGACCATCAATATATTTAACCTCAATAAGATTTTTCTTAGGTTGAAGAAGTACCTGTGTCGTAAACATTTCTCGAATCATTTTATAACCAACTGTCATATCAGCAAGGAGCAATGTCTTTTCCTTATACTCCTTCCGAGAACGTATTATTAAAGCCTCACACATTGGTAAAAATTCAGGATAAGACTCAATATCTGCAACAAGGTTAAACATTTCATGAGCAGTATGGGCAATTTGCCGATGTGTTGTAAAAGTTGGCATAACTCTCTCTATCAAGCAAATTTTTCAGCACGTGCTTTTTGCAAAGCTTTAAAGTCATCTCCAGCATGATGAGATGAACGTGTCAGAGGATTAGAGGCCATATGTAAAAAACCTTTTGCCTTACCAACCTTGGCAAAAGATTCAAATTCATCAGGAGTTACAAAACGAATAACAGGATGATGCTTTCGCGTAGGCTGCAAATATTGCCCAATTGTCATAAAATCTACATCAGCAGAACGCAAATCATCCATCAATTGAAAAATTTCATTCCGTTCTTCCCCAAGACCAACCATAATTCCTGATTTTGTAAAAATTGTTGGATCAAGTTCTTTGACACGTTGTAACAATCGAATTGAATGAAAATAACGTGCCCCTGGGCGTACCTTCAAATATTTAGATGGAACTGTTTCCAAATTATGATTAAAAACATCAGGTTTAGCAGCAACTACAATTTCTAATGCATTATCCTTATGGCGAAAATCAGGTGTAAGGACTTCAATTGTTGTTGTAGGAATCTTTTGACGAATAGCATGAATAACTTTCGCAAAATGCTGTGCACCACCATCAACCAAATCATCGCGATCAACAGATGTAATGACAACATGCTTTAACGCCATCTGTGCAACAGCATCTGCCACACGCTCTGGCTCATCATCATCAACCGCAAGTGGAATACCTGTTGCAACATTGCAAAAAGCACAAGCTCGTGTACATATTTCACCTAAAATCATAAAGCTAGCATGTCGCTGGCTCCAACATTCACCAATATTTGGACAACCAGCTTCCTCACATACTGTCACCAATTTATTGGAACGTACAATACTATGGGTTTCCTTATAGATTTGTGATGTTGGTGCTTTTACACGAATCCAATCTGGTTTTTTCTGAATGACCGTATCTGGACGATGCACCTTTTCAGGATGACGAACACGTCTATTCGTAACTCTATCAACCACCGTAACCATCTAAGATCTCTGCCTTCTCAAGAGCGAACGCCGATGAAAAATCATAAAATACAAAATTCTTCATATAACCTAATTATCAAGCATTTAAAACTTGATCGTACGCATCTAATACACTTTCTTTCATCATCTCTGATAATGTCGGATGTGGAAAAACAGTGCTCATTAATTCTTCTTCGGTTGTTTCAAGATTCATGGCAATAACAAAACCTTGAATGAGTTCTGTTACTTCTGCTCCTACCATATGGGCACCAAGAAGTTGCCCTGTTTTTTTATCAAAAATAGTCTTAACCAACCCTTGATCTTCACCTAAAGCAATTGCCTTACCGTTAGCTGAAAAAGAATAACGACCGATACGTATATCGTAACCAGCCTCTTTTGCTGCTTTCTCTGAAAATCCTACAGAAGCAACCTGTGGTGTACAATAGATACATCCAGGAATTTTCCCTTTATCAAGTGCATGAGCGCTTTTCAGGCCTGCAATACGCTCAACGCAGATTACGCCTTCTTCTTCTGCCTTATGAGCCAACATAGGGGGACCAGCAACATCACCAATAGCATATATCCCTTCTACACCCGTCCAGCTCCATTCATCAGTTATAATGCATCCACGATCAGTTTTGACACCTAATGCTTCTAATCCAAGATTCTCAATATTACCTTGAACTCCAACAGCTGAAATCAATTGATCAGCTGTTATTGTTTCTGTTTTACCTTTAACATCGATATGCGCTGTAATAGAATCAACAGCTTTTTCAACCTTTGTCACTTTTGCATCAGTCAAAATACGTATGCCTTTTTTCTCTAACTGTTTACGCGCAAATGTTGAAATTTCAACATCCTCAACCGGCATAATTTGAGGCATCATTTCAATGACAGTTACTTGAGAACCCATATCATGATAAAAAGAAGCAAATTCAATACCGATTGCTCCAGACCCCATCACCAACAGTGACTTTGGTAGTGTATGCGGTACCATCGCTTCAAAATAAGTCCAAATAAGCTTTCCATCTGGTTCAATACCGGGAATAGAACGTGGACGGGCACCAGTCGCAATAATTATATGTTTTGCCTGATAAGTCCCCTCACCTAATGTTCCCTTAGGCACTGGATTTTGTGGTTGCACAATAGCTTTAGATGATGGAGAAACCACAATTTCTGCAAGCTGGCTACCTTTAGCTGCCTTAGTTAGCTTTGCTTCACCCCAAATAATATCAATCTTGTTTTTCTTCATCAGAAAACCAATACCAGCATTTAAACGTGCTGAAACCCCACGTGAACGTGCTACAACATCCTTAATATTTACTTCAATTGAACCATTAAGTTTTAGCCCATAATCTTCTGCATGTTCAGCAAAATGCTTCATTTCCGCTGAACGCAAAAGAGCTTTTGTTGGAATACACCCCCAATTTAAGCAAATACCACCTAAATGTTCACGTTCAACAATTGCAGTCTTGAAACCACATTGTGCCGCGCGAATTGCAGTTACATATCCGCCCGGTCCTGAACCAATTACAATTATATCATAAAGATTTGCCACAGTAATCCCTCCATGGACATAAATAAAACGGATCCAGACTATCCAAGCTTAAAACAGAAAACTAACAGGATAAATTTTTTTAGTATATCCTGTTTCTAAGAATACACATAAACACCTTCATTAAATCAAAAGAAGCTACAAAACTATTATTAAGATTATTCAGATCTACTTTTTCCATATCACCACTCTTGCACATGCATAATTTATGTGAAGTACTTAACAATCACTACATTAACATTGCTAGTGGATTTTCAATCAGCTTTTTAAAGGCTTGAGCAAGTTCTGCTGCTAATGCACCATCAACTGCGCGATGATCAGTGGAAAGTGTAACTGACATCATAGTAGCAATTGCTAATGCACCATCCTTAACAATTGCTCGCTGTTCACCTGCACCAATCGCAAAAATCGTTGCATGTGGTGAATTAATAATGGCAGAAAACTCTTTTACACCATACATACCCATATTCGATACTGCTGTTGTCCCCCCCTGATATTCTTCTGGCTTCAACTTACGTTCACGGGCGCGCGTTACAAAATCCTTCATCTCATTAGAAATAATAGGCAAAGATTTTTCTTCTGCATGGCGAATAATTGGTGTAATTAACCCATTTGGAATAGAAACAGCAACACCAACATCACAGTGTTTGTGATAAAGCACTCCACCTTCAAGCCACGACACATTAGCATCAGGTATAGCTTTCAAAGAAAGTGCAATAGCTTTAATAACCATATCATTTATGGACAATTTATAAGCGGATTTAGTACCTTCTTGTGTTTTAACCATTGGAGCAGCAGCATTAAGTTGCGCACGTAATGCCAACAACGCATCAAGCTCACAGTCTACTGTTACGTAGAAATGCGGCACCATTTGTTTTGATTCAGTCAAACGCTTAGCAATTGTTTTACGCATACTATTATGAGGTGTAAGTGTATATTCACCTTCTCTAAATAGTTTTATTATTTGTTCATCCGCAATACCAGTTGCCATTGGTTGAGCAACTTGTAATGAACAAGAAGCTTTAAGAGTGCCATCACTTAAAATTTTCTCCAAGTCACGCTTAATAATCCTCCCATGAGGGCCTGTGCCAGAAATAAGTGATAAATTAAGGCCTTCTTGAGCCGCTAACCTCCGCGCTAAAGGTGATGAAAAAAGACGTATATTATTTTCATGTTTCTGCACTGATAGCTGAGCTTGTGGTGCATTAGAAACCTGTACATCCTTTGATACCACCTGCTTTTCATCAACTGGTACTCTCTCCGAAACAGAAGAAGATTTATTTTCCGCGATTTTAGCCACTTCACTTAAGTCTTCACCTTCTTCTGCCAAAATCACGATTAAAGTATTAACTTTAACTCCCTGCGCTCCAGCAGGAACAACAATCTTTGCAACTGTTCCTTCATCAACAGCTTCTACTTCCATCGTTGCTTTATCTGTCTCAATTTCAGCAATAACATCACCTGTAGAGACCTTATCACCTTCCTTGATATTCCATTTCAGCAAATTTCCTTCTTCCATTGTGGGAGAAAGCGCAGGCATTGTAATCTTAATAGGCATAGTGCTTTTTCCTTCGTTATGCTCGATAAGTCACAGCCTTAACAGCTTCGACAATTTCAGTAATACTCGGTAAAGCCAATTTTTCAAGATTGGCAGCATAAGGCATGGGAACATCTTTGCCAGCAATTGTAGAAACTGGTGCATCAAGATAATCAAAAGCCTGCTGCATAACACGTGTTGCTATTTCAGTACCAACAGATGATTGAGGATACCCCTCTTCAACCGTTATTAAACGACCAGTCTTTTTAACTGAAGCAAGAATTGTTGGAAGATCCATTGGGCGAATAGTACGCAAATTAATTAATTCAACATCAATGCCAAGCTTCTCAATTTCCGGCAATGCCTGAACTGCATAATGCATTCCAATCCCATAAGCAACAATCGTCACATCCTGGCCAGATTTATAAATATGCGCCTTACCAATAGGTAAAACAAAATCATCCATTTTAGGAACTTCAAATTGATAACCATACAAAATTTCATTTTCAAGAAAAATAACAGGATTATCATCACGAATAGCAGCCTTTAGCAAACCTTTTGCATCCGCTGCATTATAAGGCATAACAACTTTCAGACCCGGAATATGACTATACCATGCAGCATAACACTGTGAATGCTGAGCCCCAACACGTGCAGCAGCACCATTGGGGCCACGAAAAACTATAGGGGTAGACATCTGTCCACCAGACATATAACGAGTTTTTGCCGCTGAATTAATAATTTGATCAACCGCCTGCATAGCAAAATTAAATGTCATAAATTCAACAATAGGACGCAAACCTCCAAATGCAGCACCAACACCCAACCCCGCAAAACCGTGTTCTGTAATTGGTGTATCAATAACTCGGCGCGTACTAAATTCTTCTAATAAACCTTGGCTGACTTTATAAGCACCTTGATATTGCGCTACTTCCTCACCCATTAAAAAGACCGTCTCATCGCGTCGCATTTCTTCAGCCATAGCTTGATTAAGTGCCTCACGTACCGTCATTGTAACCATTTCAACATCCGCAGGAATATCAGGATCACTTCCAACATCAAAAACAGGACGAACCGGCATTGATAAAGAAGAAGAAGCTTTCTCTATTTTTTTAGTTGTGATTTGTGAAATGTTTGCAGCATTTTCACCCTCTTCCAACAATATAGCAATAGCAGTATTAACCTTCACACCTTCAGTACCTTCAGGAACTAAAATTTTACCAATAGTACCCTCATCAACAGCTTCTACTTCCATTGTTGCTTTATCAGTTTCAATTTCAGCAATCACATCACCGGAGCTGACGTTATCACCCTCTTTCTTGAGCCATCTAGACAATTTACCTTCTTCCATCGTTGGTGAAAGTGCTGGCATCAAAATATCAATAGACATATTCACGTTCCCCACTTTAAACTAGAATATCAGTATAGAGCTCAGAAGCATCTGGCTCTTGATCATTTTGTGCAAAATCTGCTGCATCAGCGACAATTGCACGGACTTCTTTATCAATAGACTTCAAATCGTCTTCACTAACCCAACCTTGTTTAATAACGTGTTGTTTTACTTGGTCAATCGGATCTTGCTCTTCTCTTATTTTTTGTACTTCCTCTTTTGATCTATATTTTGCTGGATCAGACATGGAATGACCACGATAACGATAAGTCTGCATATCAAGAATGATCGGCCCCTTCCCCGAACGTGCCCAAGCAATTGCCTCATCAGCAGCCCCTTTTACTGCATGAACATCCATACCATCAACGACAATGCCTGGAATTTCAAAAGAAAGGCCACGACGGGAAAAATCCGTTTCCGCAGATGCACGAGAAACTGACGTCCCCATAGCATATTGATTATTTTCAATGATATAGATAACAGGAAGCTTCCAAAGTGAGGCCATGTTAAAACTTTCATAAACTTGCCCTTGATTTGCAGCCCCATCACCAAAATAAACCAATGTCACATTATCTTTACCAAGATACTGATTCGAAAAAGCCAAGCCTGTACCAATTGGAACTTGCGCACCAACAATGCCATGCCCACCATAAAAATTCTTTTCTTTGGAAAACATATGCATTGAGCCGCCTTTTCCTTTGGAAAAACCTCCCTGACGCCCTGTCAATTCCGCCATAACACCACGCGGACTCATACCAGCCGCTAACATATGTCCATGATCACGATAAGATGTGATGATCTGATCACCTTCTTTTGCTGCTTTTAATGTACCAACAACAACGGCTTCTTGCCCGATATAAAGATGACAAAACCCACCAATTAAGCCCATACCATAAAGTTGACCTGCTTTTTCTTCAAAACGACGAATCAAAAGCATTTCGCGATAAACAGCAATTGTTTCATCTTTTGTAAAATTAGCTTTCTTCGCTGTTTTGGTAACGTTTGATAATGTGGCTTGCATTACCGGCGTAGATTTTTTTTTAGCCCGTTCTGCCATATTAAACTCCCTTCGATGATTATCTAGAAATAACCTTTACGAACAAAAGTTACAAGTGTTATAAAATCAGTTCACATTTCATCATAAGTGACTGTTTTAAATTGTTTTTTTAGTTAACCGATTCTAGTTAACTTTTAATCTCGTCAGGAGAAATTAAAATTGTTAATTCATTTGGTTTGGAAAAGTTTAAATTTTTCCTCACATATTCATCCAACATATCTTTTTCAATATGCCCATCACGTAAAAGAGAAATACGTTTTTCAATAGACATTCGCTCAACTTCTATTTTATAAAGCTCCTCCTTCAATTCAGTAATATGCTGAATAATTTTGCTGCGTGCAGAAAGTCCGTAGTCACCATGATAAATATGATAACCAAAATAGCTAAAAACCCCAACCGTTATAAATGGTAGAATAAAGCGTGCTGTAATCGATCTACGTTTTTGTTTTGTCCACATAACAGTCATGATCTTTTTAAAATATTCTATTCAATTTATGCATGACTTTGATTAACAGCTTATTATCAAAACAACCGTACGCAGCCTATTTTTATACTTTATATTACCCGCAACAATAACAATGTCACACTTTATAGCGAAATATAAAATATCCGCTAACTTCTGATTTTATTTCCATCTTTGTCAGTAAACCCCCCTACTAAAATGACGATAAAATCAATAAATGCCCAAATTCCAGAAATAGGTAACCCCAAAATAGATAAAGATAGGATAAGCATAAAAACACCAGTCCCAGTTTTACCAACTATAAAACGATGAACACCAAAAGTACCTATAAGGAAACAAACAAGTGCAAGAACTAATTTTGAATATTGTTGTTTCACCAATGGAAAAACAGAAGTAGCGGCACCATCCTTACCAACAAAGTCAAGATAATCACCAACTTTTGGTGAGCTTTTTCCTAACCAATCACAAAGTGCAAATTGATAACGTTCACCATCATCACCTGAAATAAGGTATGTCCCCTGTTCCTGACTAATAATTCTTCCTCTCATCACAACCACCTATAAAACTATTATTTACTTATTATTAATAAAATAGTAAAATTTAAAAATGCTGTTAATATAAAGAATGTAATATTTTGTTTAACAGCTATTAACAATGCAAATTGCCCGTATAAAGAGCCTGTGTTCCTAATATTTCTTCAATACGAATAAGTTGATTATATTTTGCTAATCTATCTGAACGTGCAAGTGAGCCAGTTTTAATCTGCCCACAATTTGTTGCAACTGCAAGATCAGCAACAAAAGAATCTTCCGTTTCGCCTGAACGATGAGATATAATAGCACGATAACCTGCTTTATGTGCTGTTTCTATAGCATCAAGCGTTTCGCTCAACGTGCCAATTTGATTGACTTTAATAAGAATAGAATTGGCAACACCCATTTTAATACCATCGCGCAGACGCACCGAATTTGTCACAAATAAATCATCACCAACAAGCTGGCATTTTTTGCCGATCGAATCAGTAAGAAGCTTCCAGCCTTCCCAATCATCCTCAGCCATTCCATCTTCAATCGTTATTATGGGATAAGCATCAACAAGTTGAGCTAAATATTCTACCTGTTGGTGTACATTACGACACTTGCCTTCACCTTCATAAAAATATGAGCCATTCTTATACAACTCTGTTGAAGCACAATCTAAACCAATGGCAATTTGTTCACCTGGTTTATACCCACATGCAGTAATAGATTCTATAATAAAATCAATTGCTTGCTCAGCACTTTTAAGATGAGGCGCAAAACCACCTTCATCACCAACATTGGTATTATAACCTGCATCCTGTAAACGTTTTTTTAGTGTATGAAAAATTTCAGCACCATAGCGAACCGCTTCTTTCAGTGTTGGCGCTCCCACTGGAATAATCATAAACTCCTGAAAATCAATTGGATTATCAGCGTGCACACCACCATTAATAATATTCATCATTGGTGTAGGAAGAAGGTGAGCTTGCGTTCCACCAATATAACGATATAAAGGTAGACCTAATGATGTTGCCGCCGCTTTTGCAACTGCCAATGAAACACCCAAAATAGCATTGGCACCAAGGCGCATTTTATTAGGTGTTCCATCCAAAGTAATCATTGCTTGATCAATTGCCATTTGATTTTTTGCATCTCGCCCACCAAGTTCTTGAAGAATTTCGCCATTAATTGCAGCAACAGCATTTTGAACACCTTTGCCTTGATAGCGCATACCACCATCACGAAGTTCTACTGCCTCATGCGTACCAGTCGATGCACCTGAAGGAACCATAGCACGACCAAAAACTCCATTTTCTAAATAAACATCAACCTCCACAGTTGGATTACCACGGCTATCAAGCACTTCACGCCCAATGATATCTACAATTACAGTCATACGAAATCTCTTATACAATAAATGTTTGATTCACATTATTCATAACGCCATTCATAGAAATTATCTATACTCGATATTCAATGCTTTTTTGCCAAGTAATCAAAATCCATCAAAATTTCAAGCAACCTTTTTAAGTTATCAATTTTAATCATATTAGGCCCATCAGATGGCGCATTATCTGGATCTTGATGTGTTTCTAAAAAAACACCTGCAACACCAACAGCAACAGCTGCGCGTGCTAATGCTTCAACAAACTGCCTTTGCCCCCCAGATGAATCGCCCTTACCACCTGGTTCTTGAACAGAATGTGTTGCATCAAAAATAACAGGCGTTCCAAATGAGCGCATAATTTGCAATGAGCGCATATCAGAAACAAGACGGTTATAACCAAATGAAGTGCCACGTTCACAAAGCATAACATTAGGATTACCACTCTGAGTTACTTTTTTTAAGACATTCTCCATATCCCAAGGAGCTAAAAACTGACCTTTCTTAATATTGATTACACACCCCGTTTTAGCTGCCGCAACTAAAAGGTCTGTTTGACGACACAAAAAAGCTGGTATTTGCAAAATATCTACTGTTGAAGCAACAGTCATACATTGCTCTTCTGTATGTACATCAGTCAATATCGGAAAGCCAAATTCTTTCTTAAGATCAGAAAAAATAATCATTGCTTTTTCAAGACCAATACCACGCATCGCATTAAGAGACGTTCTATTAGCTTTATCGTAACTAGATTTATAAACAAACCCAATGCCAATTTGATCAGTAATTGCTTTAAGCCGGCCCGCCACTTCAAAAGCGTGATCTCGACTTTCCATCTGGCAAGGACCTGCAATTAAAGAAAGAGGCGCATCATTAGAAAAAACAATATTTCCAACTTTAACAGAAGTATTTGATTTAGACATTGTATTCCTCAAAAAGTGAGCACGTAATTTATAAAGCTAAACCAACCTGCTCTGTTCCAAAGTAGCCTCAATAAAAGAAGAAAAAAGTGGATGCGGATCAAATGGACGTGATTTTAACTCTGGATGATATTGAACACCAATAAACCATGGATGATCTACATATTCTATTGTTTCTAGTAAAATACCGTCTGGACACATACCAGAAAAAATAAATCCAAATTGTTCTAGCCTTTCTTTATAATGAATATTGACTTCATAACGATGGCGATGCCGCTCGCAAATATTTGTTGTTCCATAAATTTGGGAGATATGGCTACCTTCTTTTAATTGAGCTGCAAAAGAACCAAGACGCATTGTTCCACCAAGATTTCCAGACGCTGTACGTTTTTCAAGCAAATCCCCCTTAAGCCATTCCGTCATTAAACCTACAACCGCATCCTCTGTCTCACAAAATTCACTCGATGAAGCATTTACAATATTTGCAATATTGCGAGCAGCTTCGATACAAGCTAATTGCATTCCAAAACAAATGCCAAAAAATGGAATTTTACGTTCTCGTGCAAATTGAATTGCTCGGATTTTACCTTCTGCACCACGTCCACCAAAAGCACCAGGAACCAAAATTCCATGAACTTTTTGTAAATAAGGCGCAGGATCTTCTTTTTCAAAAAGCTGCGCTTCAATCCATTCAATATTAACCTTCACTCTATTAGCTAACCCACCGTGCGCAATTGCTTCAATAAGAGATTTATAAGCATCTTTCAGGCCTATATATTTCCCAACAATTGCAACCGTTACTTCTCCTTCAGGATGATGAATGCGATATGTAATATCCTCCCAACGATCCATATTTGGTTGAGGTGCTGAATTAATTCCAAAAGCAAAAAGAACTTCTGAATCTAAACCCTCTTTATGATATGCTACAGGAACATCATAAATAGTCAGAACATCTAACGCCTGGATAACTGCACTTAGGCGAACATTACAAAAAAGTGACAATTTGCGCCGTTCTGATTCTGGAATAGGTCGATCTGCACGCACTAATAAAATATCAGAAGCAATACCAACTGATTGCAACTCTTTAACAGAATGTTGTGTCGGTTTAGTTTTTAACTCACCTGCAGAAGCAATATAAGGCATTAATGTAAGATGCATATAAACAGCACTTTGCCTTGGCAACTCATTACGCAGTTGACGAATTGCTTCTAAAAAAGGCATTGCTTCAATATCACCAACCGTTCCACCTATTTCACATAAGACAAAATCAAATTCTTCATTTCCTGTAGTAATAAATGCCTTAATTTCATCTGTAACATGAGGAATAACTTGAACTGTTTCTCCTAAATAACCGCCGCGACGCTCCCTTTCAATGATATTGCGATAAATACGCCCTGCCGTGATACTATCCTGGTTATTAGCAGAACGCCCAGTAAAACGTTCATAATGACCAAGATCAAGATCTGTTTCTGCACCATCATCGGTAACAAATACTTCACCATGCTGATAAGGCGACATCGTGCCTGGATCAACATTCAAATAAGGATCAAGCTTACGGATCCGTACACGATATCCTCGTGCCTGTAATATCGCAGCTAAAGCTGCCGCAGCAATGCCTTTTCCAAGAGAAGAAACCACACCACCAGTAATAAAAACATAACGTGCCATGGGCTTACGGTAATAAGCAGTTTATTATAATTTTTCTAGTCAAAAAAATGCTAAAAAGGAATTTTTATCTTCGCAAAGTAAAAAAGATGTAAAAACATTTTTTTACAATCCATACTTGATTTTAAAAATTATTTGACGCCATTAATCACTTGGATTTTCAATTGGTGATGGAATTGGATTTTCAACTGCAGGAGTAGCAGGTTTATTTTGTTTTTGAAAAGGTATCGAAGCACCACCTAATTGTTCAAGAATAGAAGGCTTGAAACTTTGATTGGATGATGGTTGACCTTCCTCTGTCGTACTTTTGTTTGCCGGATTTTGTTCTGAATTAATCGGAATACGGTTAAGAATATCAGAATCAGAGTTCGATATATTTCCAACCACAACTAGTACAATGGACATTGTAAAAAAACAAATTGCCAAGATAGTCGTTAAACGTGTCAACATGTTTTTGGTCCCACGAGCACTCATAAACCCTGAGCCACTACTCATACCAAGTCCGCCACCTTCTGAGGGCTGAATCAACACAACGCCAATCAAAGTAACAACAATCAAAAAATGAATTACAATTAGTACTGTTTGCATAAACTCTGCTCTTTATAAACACTTATAGTTATTTATATACAAATTGCGCATAATCCAAGAGATAATTATGAATTCTTTTCTTATAATTGACGATAAACATCGCAAATAGTTAAAAAATCAACCGCTTTTAAACTTGCTCCACCAATTAAAGCACCATTAACATGGGTAGTACTCAAAAGTTCAAGTGCGTTTGATGAGTTGACAGATCCACCGTAAAGCAAGCGCATGTTACATCCCTCGTTACCAAAACGATAGCTGATCTTATCACGAATAAAATTATGCACTTGTGCAACATCCTCTGAAGTAGGAGTTTTGCCCGTACCTATAGCCCATATAGGTTCATAAGCAATAATTATATTCTGTGCTGTCGCGTTATCTGGCAAAGAACTCTCAAGCTGGTGTGCGATTACATCTAATACTTTATCATTTTCACGCTCTTCCAATGTCTCACCGATACAAACAAGAGCAACAAGATTTGCCCGCCATACAGCCTGTACTTTAGAATAAACAATCGCATTACTTTCATGATAAGCTGTACGACGTTCTGAATGCCCAATAATAACGTGACTGGCTCCTGCCTCTTTAAGCATAGCAGCTGAAATATCCCCAGTATAAGGACCACTATCACTGAAATGACAATCTTGCCCCCCTAAAAGCAACTTTTCACCGCTCAACGTATCAGAAGCACGCGATAAAAGTGTTGCTGGAACGCAAATAAGCGCTTCAAATAAACAACCCAAATCAGAGCGAATACCAGTAGCGATGGCATGTAATTCTTTAAGAGATTCACCCATTCCATTCATTTTCCAATTTCCAGCAATTAAAGGCCGAATATTTGGAGTCATGTCTTTACCTCAAGAGCTTTTAAAAAAATTTATCGCTTTAAGTACCAAATTATGAAACGAAAGCAAGTCTTTAAGCTTGCATCTTGTGCATCTTTATTGCAAATTCGATTACTGCTTTGATAATCATTGTGTATATAAATGGAATTAAACGATGCTTGATACCCTAAGAAGCGCTAAAAATTCTTGGTTTGCTAGGCTTTTTTTTGCTGTTTTACTTTTATGTTTCATTTTTTTATGGGGTGTACCACAGTTATACACACAAGGCGAGAGAGATTTACTCACCTCTGGCAAGTCGACAACAACTGTTGATACTTACCGCCTTGCACTTGCTGATCAGAGTTTACGTTTAGCACTCAATTCCCCTCTTGGACGAATGTTCACCCCAGAGGAAATACAGCAATATAGAATCCCTGCTTTTGTCCTTAATCAGTTACAACAAGATATACTTTTTAATGAACAAGCACGTAAAATGAAAATTAATCTTTCAAAAGACATGATAGCCCAGACCATTAGTGCTGACAATATTTTTCAGGAAAATGGAGCCTTTAGTCGAGATTTATTTCTCAATTTTCTTCAGCAATTACGTGTTAACCAAAATGATTTCTTTGATTATTACACTCAAAAAGAAAAGCGCAATCAGCTCACTCTAGCTTTACTATCCGGCATGAAGGTACCAGACCTCTTCTATAAAGTCTTTGCTATTTATCAGGAAGAAACACGTATCGCTGATTATTTAATTGTTAATTTAAAAGAAAAAGAAAATACTGCTGATCCCGATCAAAAAACTTTACAAAACTGGTTTGATACGCACAAAAATGCATTTCGTGCTCCAGAGTATCGCACTGTCTCTTTATTGTCTATAACACCAGAGAAATTCGTGCAATTAGAAGATATTTCTAAAGATGAAGCTAAAGTCTATTACACTCAAAATATCTCACGTTTTACAACTCCTGAGAAACGCATAATTGAAGAATTACGCTTCTCCACACGCAAAGCAGCTGATGAAGCTGCAAAAAAAATAGCTGATGGTTTAAGCTTTGATGACTTAGTTAAAGCTGAAAAAAAGACTCTCAATGACATTAAAAAAGGACCCTTAGTAAAAAGTGAACGCCCTAATTACCTGGAATCTGAGATTTTTGAACTCAAAAAAGGACAAGTTAGTACTGTCATTGATGATCTGCAAGGTCCTGTAATTATTCGTGTTATAGATATTACACCTTCAAGTCTTATTCCTTTTGAAACTTTAGAAAAGAATATTCGCCAAACACTTGCACAAAACCGTTCTGCTACTGATATACATAATAAGTATACAGAAATTGAAAATGCCCGTTTTGAAGGAGCCTCTCTTAAAGAAATTGCCGACCAATATAACTTGCCTCTGCGTAAAGTCACTATCGATAAAAAAGGAACAACAATTGAAGGGATAACACTAACAGATTTACCTGAAAAAGATATCTTGTTAGATGCTATCTATCAAGCAAATGTAGAAACTGAACCTGACCTGCTCTCTCTTCAAGGAAGAGGGTATCTCTGGTATCAAGTAGATACGATTATCCCTGCCCGTGACAGAACACTTGAAGAAGTAAAACAAGACGCCATTGCTCAATGGAAAAGTGAAGAAATCCAACGCCTTCTCAATGAAAAAGCTGAAAATGCTCTTAAACAGCTCAATAAAGGGAAAAGCCTTGATTCTCTTGCTGCTGAATTTGGTGTTAAAAAACAAACGACTCAAGCTTTACGGCGCCAAGATTCATCAGAAGTTTTTGGATCTGAAGACATTAAAGCATTATTTTCTAATCCTAAAGGTCACTATGGCATCGCAAAAGGTACACTCACAACAAACCGTGTCGTCTATGAAATAACGGCCTCAGCGATACCTGACAATATCACTGCTCAAACCATTTCATCTGATGTCCGTAATAATCTGGATATGATGATAAGAGAAGATTTAAAGTTAGAAATACTCCAAGTTGCGAATAAAGAACACCCAGTGAAAATTAACAACTCTAACTATAATCGTATTTTCAATACTTTTTAGTGAAAATTTTATGAACGATTTTACGTATTCAATGATAAAATTATAATAAGCGCTTTGCTTAACAATGGAAAAAGTCAAATAAACTCTTTCCTAGATGACATTGATTTATAATAATTTTGGAAAATGTCCACTCATCGCTGTTTTTGTTATCAACCAATAACGATGAAGCTGCGATAAAGTCGCATTTTCTTGAAAAACTGCTGCTCCTAATTGCATCGTTCTTTGAAGAGATGCTGGTGTAATTGCCAATGGAAGGAATGCTGGTTTAAGCGTTTTAGGTAAAGTGATAGAATGTTCGTAAAACTTGAGATAATGATCTTTTGATAATGCTACCATAGCTTTAATGATCTCATGTTTTTGTTCATTATTGATGTGATTGAACTCCAACTCTTCCCTTTCTATCCCCATAACTTTTAACATATCAGAAGGGAAATAGCGCTGATATCGTGATTGCATAAGCGATAAAAGACGCAATATACCACTCAATGCCTGAGCAATTCCTCCATGTTCGTACGCTTTTGTGAAATTTTGCGCTACATCAAAATCTAATATTTGGCATGCAAGCTGTAAAATTGTACTTGCTGTCTTACTACAATAAGCTTCAAGATCATGAATGGTTATTATTGGATCATTATAAAGATCAAAAACCCGCACATCGCAATAACGTAAAAAAACTGTCTTAGGTAAATTAAACAAAGCGATTGTTGTCAATAAATCATCCAAAATTGGATTATGTTTATTATTTTTTATTTCAGCATTGGCAATAGAATCATACCACCAACGTAATCGTATCTCACCAATAAGTGGATTGTGCACACTTTCACGAATACGAGCAATTTCTGCATTAAAAGTGTAAAGAGCAGCTAATGCCCTGCGCTTGTTTTTGGGTGCAAATAAAACTGATATATAGCGATCACGGTCTGTAGCACGTAAAATATCAAGACAATAAGGGAGAAAATTTGTCATTCTACTGCAAACAACACTGCAGCAACTGCACGATTTTCAGCTAAAAGAACATTAAATGTACGTACTGCTGCCCCTGTACTCATAGTATCTGTTGAAATATGCTTTTCTCGTAAAAGTGCTCGTAATATTTTAGGTAATCGCAATAATTCGACTCCAGTACCCACTAATAAAACTTCAATCTGATCTGCTTCTTCTAAAATACGAGAAATATCATCCTGAGTAGGTATAGGCTCTACCATATTAATACTGTAAACGCCCGATGGTACACACATAATAGAACCACGATGTGACATATCAGCAAAACGAAAACCACCATTTCCATAGGCATCAATAGGCGCGCGTCCCGGAAAATGTGCTTCACGGATTTGAATTGCATGAAACATAATAAGCACCTTTTTTTAAAACCCAACTGTCCTTTTTCTTCCCCCCAAAAACTAACAAAAGACCAATAATAAAGTTATTAATAGCTCCTATAACAACACTGATACAAAATCTTTTATCAATATTATCAAACAAAACAGGTGAATATACAAAAAATATTACAAATGATATTTAAACAACTATGCACAAAAGAAAGACTTATCTTAGCTATTTGTTCAAAAAATAAGTAATTTCAGTCATATAATAATCATATTAATAGCTAAAACTGTTCTAATCCTTCATTAATTTAACAACGATTATTCAAAAAAATATACTCTCATAGAATAATAAACCAAGATACAATCTTTATTATTGATTATAAATACCCCTAAAACAAAATGGCTTTTCTATGAAAAGCCATTTTACCTCTATAAGGGTGAAAAATTCTACAAATGCAATTACAGTTTCGGTTTATTCTCCTTTGGTGCAACTTGCTCCTTCTTCGTTACTACCGTACTTGCTTTCTTTGCAGTTTTGGCTATAGGCTTTTTTTGTGCCTTTATCTTAGCAGTAGATTTTGGCTTTTCTTCCGAAAGTGGCTCACCTTTAATACGAACATCAGCCAAAGTTGAACGAACAACACGAATGCGTACACTGTCATTAATCTCAACCTCTAACTCACCCTGCTCATCATAAACCTTTGTAATTTTGCCGATAATACCGCCACCCGTCACAACTGTATCACCACGGCGTACAGCATTAAGCATTTCCTGACGCTTTTTCATTTGCGTACGCTGTGGGCGAATAATCAAAAAATACATAATAGCAAAAATCAGAATGAAAGGAACAAAAGTAATAAGCGACGACCCACCAGAAATGCCGCCTGCAGCTTGAGCATAAGCGTTAGTAATAAACATTTTGATCTCCTATAGATTAAACTTCATATATTTCCCCTCTACTAAAATAAGCTTTTGGCTTAGAGAAAGAAAAATTTCTTAGATACTATATATCCTAACCACTACATCATACAGTTTTAGCTTTTCCAAAGGAAATAAAACCTTAAAAGCTAAAACACAACAAGTAAATACTTCTAAAAAACGATTTCATTCTGTCCAATACATACAAAAAAATATAAAATCTCTCATAAATTGAAAAAACAACTAATGTAAAATAATTTTTTGTTTCCAAAATTAGATTAATTGATCGGCCAATCTTAATCGTATAATATCTTTCGCTTAAAAGCTACCTAAGCTGATTATTTTGCTAAATTCCAGTAAATTATATTTCGGGTTTGTTAATAACGTCAATTGAGTTGACATAAACTTTATTTGCAATCTTTAATTAAAGAACATCTCACTGAAAACATGTAACAATCTGTTAAAGGACAACCCATTTTATGGGGTTGCGGAATATATGCAACACAGGCTAGTCATTAGTGATTCAATAAATTATATAGTGTAATCAAAATACACTGGATATAGAAAAAACTCTTAAACTTATTGAAAATACTGTTTAACAGCGTCACCCTTCTTACTTTAATGAACTCCTTTAAAATAAGAAATATCACCTTATCATCTTCTGTAATAATTTGTATTTATTATAATAATCCATTATCTAAAGCTTTAAAAACTACTTTGATAATAGTATCAAAACACTTTCAAAATATCATGTTTTATGCAGCACCAAAAAGGTACCATCTATGACTATCAATATATAACTGACAACAAGTACCTTATAGTTATTACTATTTCTGCTCGGCTATAAAAAGAAGATTATCTAATCATTTTAGTTTTTAGCTTTTTTATAAATTGCAGTAAAAATTTACATTATAATATGATGGATACTTATTGTACTCTTTTTATAATAAACTACAAAATAATTTAAAAAACTCATAATCACATCTTAGAATGAGCAATAACATACGAAAATCATTCTAATATAAAAATAGCAAAATTATAATAGACAAGAACCTGAACAACAGCCTAATAAGCCTTTGTTTTAATACACAATCAAAAATAACTTAGAGAACCTTAAATTTTATATAATCAAATGACTCTTCCGTTAATTTTCTAAATATTTGATAGGGTCGACAGGCACAGTGTCCTTACGGACTTCAAAATAAACGCGCGGCGTTGTAGCATCTCCTGAAACACCAGACTTGGCAATCTCATCACCACGCCGTACCTTTTGCCCTCTACCAACAACAAGTTTATTATTATGTCCATAAATAGTAATAATATTGTCTTCATGCCGAATCATGACAACATTGCCAAGTTCTTTTAATCCATCACTTGCATAAATAACGACACCATTTTCTGCTGCCTTTACTGATGAACCCTCAGGTACAGTAATTTCTATTCCTCGACTAACTACTGTTCCTTTCTTTTGACCAAAGTGACTTAACAAACGTCCTCGTACCGGCCAACGCATTTTAGAAATCCCTGTTGCTTGTGGAGCAACAACATCATCTGAATCAACCACTGTATCTGATAAAGCAGTTACAGGCTTTTGCAGAGAAGAATCCTGCTTAACATTTGAGGAATCAGTCTTTGTCACAGATGTAGCTGTTACAGAAGTCCCATACACAGATGATGGATCCTTTCTACTTTCAACAGAAGATATAGTTTTAGATGGAGTTTGTGATGTTACTTGAGTATTATTGGGAGCATTCGAAGATACACTTGTGCGTTCATCTGGGATAATGAGCACCTGACCAACATGAATAGAATGATTATTCATACCATTTGCTAATTTTAACGCCTCAACACTAACTCCTATTTGCCGTGCAATACTTAACAGGGTATCACCACTTTGTACAATATAAGATCCCCGCCTAGAAGTAGGAGGATTATTCACTTGTGAACGAGAAAGTGTTCCAAGATTTTGCGGTGGAGAACCCATAATTCGCCCATCAGACGAGAACTCTCTGTGCTTATCAGAATAAGATGTGGCTTCCTGTTCTAGAGAATCATACGAACTATCATTAACTCCTGAATCATAAGGTGACTCCACGGGTGGTAGCTCACTGCTTTGTATTACTCCACCTTCTGATAACATTTGTGAATCATCAGACATTGTTGTGACCGTAGTCGATTGAACAGGACCTTTATAAAAACCATCATAAAAACGCTGTGTACCAGAACTACAACCTGTTATTATCGTTACTATCAAAAGAACTATCCCCTGAAGACTATACCGCATAATGTTACTCAAAAATTCAAATATATAGTTTACTTATTGGCCAATACCCAACTTATTCTATTAAATCTTGCTAATATTACCTAAGAGTTAAAGATTGAATACTTTACCTATAAAAATTTCACCCAAAAACCAAAATGAATTTGTTATAAATAGAGCACATAGGCTACTTCACAACCTCTTAACTTTAAAAATCACAGTATTTCTGCAACGTTTTCAATAAAGGGTTGATAACGCACTTGAAACATTTCTGAACGTTCAAATTGGCTACCAATTTTCGTATAACGCATAACAGTTTGCACTCCCTCATCTGGCCCAATAGCTTGAATGAGAATTCCATTCCCGGCTAAAATTTCTAAAAATTCTTCTGGTTCATCAGAGCGTGATGGCCAAATAAGAATACGATCAAACGATCCAAAATTCGTAATACCTTTACTTGCGTCAATCTGCTGTACAACAATATTGTCAAGCCCTAAAGTCTGAAATCTTTGCCGTGCTAATTCAACAAGTGTTTTATAACGGTCAATCGTTATCACTCGATCACTAAGACATGCCATAAGAGCAGTACAAAAACCAGAACCTGTACCAATTTCTAAAACACGGTGTTTTTTTTTCAATGATAACGCAGCGAGAATTAAAAGCTGTTCTTCTAAACGCTCAATATATTCACCACACTCAATTGGAATAATTTTATTATCATATGCACCCTTAATCCAAGGAACAGCGACAAAATGATGACGTGGAATTTTCTCAAACGCAGCAAAAAAGCGTAAATCATCGACCCCCTTACCACGCATTTTCAGTACAAGACTTGCTAATTCCTCACGAAATTGTAAATTTTTCTTCTGCTCCATAATATCATTCGATTTTTAAGGTAACGATTACTCTGTTTACACGTGCATTACTTTTAAAAAGCATTAAAATTTTTCTGATAAACGCTATTATCATTTATTGATAATAAACGTGTATTGGTACTTATTTCATACAAGTTAAATAGTAAGACGACTTATTCCCTTCATATAAGGCTGCAAAACATCTGGAACAATAACTGATCCATCAGCCTGCTGATAATTTTCAAGAATAGCAATAAGACAACGACCAACAGCTGTGCCAGAACCATTCAGAGTATGCACAAAGTGTAATGTTTTTTCACCTTTTATACGATATCGAGCATTCATACGTCGCCCCTGAAAATCTCCACAAACTGAACAACTTGAAATTTCACGATAACACCCCTGACCTGGAAGCCAAACTTCAATATCATAGGTCTTACGGGCAGCAAACCCCATATCACCAGTAGAAAGAAGTACAGTACGAAAAGGCAAGCCAAGTCGCTTTAATACACTTTCTGCACACTCTGTCATACGCTCTAATTCAATTAAGGATTGTTCCTCAGTGGTAATCGATACCATTTCTACCTTCCAAAACTGGTGCTGACGCAACATCCCACGTGTATCACGCCCAGCCGCCCCTGCTTCTGAACGAAAACAAGGTGTAAGAGAAGAAAACCGCAGAGGTAAATCTGATATATCAAGAACTTCATTATTTACTAAATTAACTAATGGCACTTCCGCTGTGGAAATAAGCCATTTGCCATCTGTAGTCTGAAAAAGATCGTCAGAAAATTTTGGTAATTGTCCTGCTCCATAAACAATTTCATCGCGTACAAGAAGAGGTACTGAAACCTCTGTATAACCATGTTCATCCACATGCATATCAAGCATAAATTGACCTAATGCACGTTCAAGACGCGCCAATGCCCCTGAAAGTACTGTAAAGCGTGCACCAGACAAACGACTTGCCTGCTCAAAATCCATCTGTTGAAGATTCTGACCAAGATCAAAATGTTCCTTCGGTGTAAAATCAAATATCGTAGGTGTAGCAAAATGCCGAACAACAACGTTAGCGCTTTCATCTTTGCCTTTTGGAACATCATTTAATGGAATATTTGGTATAGCTGAAAGAGTCTTTTCAAGATTTTCAGTCAATTGCTTTTCTTCCATTGAAGCAGAAGAAAGAAAATCTTTAATTTCTTCAACCTCAGCTTTAATACGTTCAGCATTTTTCTGATCACCCACAGCTAATGCTTGCCCTATTTCTTTTGAAGCCACGTTGCGACGTTCTTGTGCGCATTGTATTTTTGCAACGTGTGATCGACGTTCAAGATCAAGCTCTATCAATCTTTGAGCTTGTGGTTCAATCCCCCTATTTTTTAGAGCTGCATCTAATTTTTCAGGATTTTCACGGATCCATTTAATATCGAGCATTAGAACTCCTTATTTGCATCGTTTCTATTTGATTGCTTATCATACAAAATATAAACTTCTATTAAGAGGATTTCTTTTTTTCTATCCAGCAAGCAATTAAAATTGATATTTCATAAAGAATTATCGTCGGTAAAGCTACTGCAAACATAGAAAAAAATCAGACAGTGTTATCTATAACCGTAATTATAAAAGAAATCAGGATGACCCACTCTCATTTGGACGGCAACATATGAGATGTCAACAATCCAACTTTTGTTAACAAGCTAGCGATAAGAGGCAATTGAAAAATCAAACCAAAAATCCAGATAAATGATGTTATAAAGCTCAGATAACTAGAGATACGCGTTATAAATTTTATTCTTCAATGAAGATTCAGAGAGAGACTAAACCGAAGTATTATAAGGCGCTAATAAACCGTAAACAAATGCACCACAATTAAAAATAAAACAGCGCACTAAAAGAAATGGTAAAAAAGCCATACGCTTATTTTATTAAAGCCCTGGAGCTATAAAACTATAAAGCTGAAACCACATAGGGAAATGATAAAATGGTTATCCCAAAAACGGAAAGTTTTATCTGCGTTAAAAAAGTTTCCTATATCTGCTCTGATTGAAGACAAATATTTTTAGGATCACCATTTGATATCTTTATCACCCATTGATAAGGCTATATCAAAAAATACAAAAAAAATCCTTAATAGAGAAAACACATTATAAAATGTGATAAAAATGCAATTAGAGATGCAATAACTCGCTGACATAATTTAACTTAAGTGCTCTAAAACGGTGCTACATTGGTGTTAATTGCACCTTTTTAAAATTCACGACGCGTTTTCACTATTTTTCCTATCTTTAGAAGTCACACCTATAACTCATGACTATGAACAATAGATACTCTCAACTCTTTATCTCAATGCTTTTTATCGCATGTGTAAAAAACGTCTTTATCTTTTTCCAATTTATGAAATATCGTATTTACATAAAGATTATCTTGGATATTCTTCACTACATCATGAATTGAATCAAAAACTTTCGTTAATTTTTTGTAAGAACTAAGGATTTTTGCTATCTGATAATGTCTTTTGCAAATCATTCAATTCAGTTTGTTTTATTGTATCATCAAACTGATATCGAGGTTTATTGGCTGTCGAACGTATATATAGCCTTTATGATTACCTTAAAATGTTAGGCCAATCTTTTAATTCAACTACAATAATGAAAACAAATGAGATAATTAAAAACTCTGCTCTATTAATCCTACATCCCACACAGTGTTTACACTCGACTTCCTCACTTAAAATGATTGATGCTAAAATTATAATTTCATATTACTTTTTAGAAACAGGCTTTTTCCTCTTTTAACGGAAGAAGAATTTCTTTTGGCACTTAACTTGCAAATTTTACTGATAGCAATTGAAATTGTTGAGACCAACATCAATTTCATAGCATGAATGTTCAATATAAGTGATATTTCAAATATAATTATATCTTATTTGTATATTTCTTTTCTGAATGAAAGGTAACAAAATATCGATTGTCTCAAACTAATATTGTTACGCCATTTTCACTCTTATTCAGCATATTTAATAAATCAAGCTAACTCAAAATTACGCATTTATTTAACAAAAGCTAAGAGACTTGAAAATTCTTCTCTTAAAGCAACCTCATCTGATATATCAGGCTTCCCAACTCTAGCATGGGCATTACAAGCACGCTCTAATGCTTTTCCTGATAAAAACGGGGTAGCATGAGCAATGATAAGCATTTCTTCCAAATTACCATTACAATGAAGAACAATATCACAACCAGCTGCAAAAATTTTACGTGTTAAATCTGAAAGATCGTTCGAACATGCACTCTCTGAAAGAGCTTTCATTGACACATCATCTGTCATTAAAAGGCCATCAAAACCAATCTTTTTACGAATAATATCCTCTACAACTTTTTTAGACAGTGTTGCAGGTACTTTATCGTCAATTGCCTCATAAACAATATGAGCAGTCATTGCAGCTGGAAAATCCGCTAAATTTCTAAAAGGCATAAAATCATACTGTTCTAAAATATCAAGGGTTGCATCTACGCGTGCCATCTTTAAGTGCGTATCGCACAATGCCCGACCATGTCCGGGGATATGTTTCATTACTGGTAAAACACCACCATCTAAAAGCCCCCTAGCAGCTGTACACCCCAAAGCAGTAACCGTTTCTGGTTTTTGAGCATAAGCGCGCGTTCCAATAACATCATGAGCCCCTATCACTGGCACATCTAACAGTGGAAGACAATTTGCATTAATGCCAAGTTTCATCAAATCAAAAGCATGAAGCCGTGACATAATCCAAGCAGCACGAAGCCCTGCTTCCTGATTTCTTTTATAAATAGCTCCTAAAGTTGCAGCCATTGGATAATTAGGTGCCAAAGGTGGGCGCAAGCGTTGCACCCTTCCCCCTTCCTGATCAATGAAAATAAAAATATCATCGCGTTCACTAACTTCACATAAAGATGCAGTAAGTGCTTTGATATCGTCTGCGGTACTAATATTACGCGCAAATAAAATAAAAGCCCAAGGCTTATGCTCAATAATAAATGCCTTTTCATCATTTGTTAGAACCGGACCTGAAATACCGGTAATCATGGCTTTCATTTCTAACATTATTATGAAGCCTTAATGTCTATTTGATAATGATTCATCAATAAATTTTGAGTGAATTGAAATGCTTTCAAACCCATGCCAATTTATAAATAGCTATCATGTACAATCATCTTATTATTTTAGCACAAGATAATCATATTAATAAAAGATAGAGATTCTTTTTCCCAATATGATTTCATAATTTTAAAAAACATTCTAACAAAATAATTCTATTTTTGTTTTACAAGCATTAATATTTTTCTATTGGAAAACCAAACTTGCTTGTAATTATTTATTTGTATTCATCATTAGATATTCTCTAACACTCTAAATTTTAAAAACAACTAAAAAACTCCGAATATTTTTTGCTATTAAAGTCTCTATTATAGAAAAGTGAATTCAAGAAATTGTAAATTACAGCTGATGAAAGAAAAAAGGAGGTAATTATTTTTAAAAACATTTCACCAATCTGACATGGTTGAAATTTAATGATAAAGTTTAAGAGAGAGTATTCCCTTGGAAAAACAATTTTAATTTAAAAATCTTATTCATTCAAATATTTATAAAATAACTCATAAATAGAACCATCTTTATCACCCATAATAATTCACTATCTTTTGCTATAACTTTAAGCTTAGTGATAATAAAATTACTTGCCCCTATAAATTAACGCCTCAATTGGAATGACTGAGCTTATACTACTTAATTTTTCATTGGGTCGGCAAATGATCTCAATATAATAATAAATCTTGTTTATATAAATAGCATTGATATAAAGAATAATATAATGGATAAATGCCAATACATAGTAGCATTGAAGTTTTCCAGATGCATTAGCCTTTTTAATCAATATATGGTTTATAATAGGGCTCTCATTGATACATAAATTTGTTATTTTACATCAAAAAAAGATTAAAAAAGAAATAAAAGGATCTTGGTCAGTCAATTACATATATGATAAAATTTGATTATGAATTATCGGCATATTTATCATGCTGGCAATTTTGCTGATGTTTTTAAACACATTATTGTCACACGCATTGTAGAGTACCTCAAACGTAAAGAAAAAGCTTTTCGTGTTATAGATACGCATGCAGGAACTGGACTTTATAATCTCTCTTCCCTAGAAGCACATAAAACAGGAGAATGGCACAATGGCGTGGGAAGGCTTTTGTCAACACCCATTCCGGAAGATGTGAAAACACTCTTATATCCATGGTGTAATGTTATCTATACAATGAATAAAGGAAACAAAGAGCTTATATTCTACCCTGGATCACCTATTTTTATCCGTCAACTATTGCGTAAGCAAGACCGGCTCACTGCAATTGAATTACACAAGGAAGATTACCAAACCTTAGCAGAAAACTTTGCCGGCGATTATCAAACAAAAGTTTTGCATTTAAATGGTTGGCTCTCTTTAAATTCTCACTTACCACCAAAAGAAAAACGTGGATTTATTCTTGTTGACCCACCTTTTGAAAGACCTGGTGAATTTTCTCGTCTCATTGATGGAGTAGTGAAAGCATATCGACGTTTTTCTGGAGGTACTTACGCTTTATGGTATCCTGTTAAATACAATAAAGAAATTGAGAATTTTCTTCACGCTTTACATAACACGGAAATTCCAAAAATTCTCCACCTTGAAATGCGTATTAGAAAAAAATTAACACCAACTACAATGAATGGGAGCGGTATGATTCTTATCAACCCTCCTTATCTTCTTGAAGAAGAAATGCAAAAACTTAGTCCTTTTCTTATCAACCGCCTTGGACAAGATAAGAGTGCACAAATTACCTACAAATGGCTCCATAAATAATAGTTATAATATGAAAACATCTTACTTTAAAATAGAGTACTCTTCACAATAAAGATAAATTTATCAAACTGATTAGATAGAGAACTCACTCCACTACAGATTCTTCAACTTCTGAAGATGACCAAAACAGAAATGGATATGACGGAATAATAGTATAAATTTGATTTTCTTTTTTACAAAACCATTCTAAAAATCTCTAGTAATTAGATCGTAATTAGACTTACTCTTTCAATCAATTTATAGGTAAGATAGGCCAGCTCATAAATTGCCTTATGGAATTAGCTTGCTGATCTTTTGTCTAAAATGATAACTAAAAATCATAGAATTTATACTATAACGCGTCTATTTATCGGGAAATAAAACTTCAAACAAATAAATAATAATACTTGACAGAAAACAACATTTCACGTGGCAAACGCAAAATCTTGTTGGAAAAATTGAATGACCCTGAAAAACGATACATCCTGTCTTCCAAATAAAGAAAAAAAACTATCTTTTCTGTCTAACATCATATGGGACAATGCTCACCAAAGAAATAATAACCATCAACTCAAAGGAGCTGCACTTATACAAGAATTTGTTAAACACCTTCCTCATAAACCAGGGGTTTATAGAATGTTTAATGAAAATGGTGACGTTCTCTATGTTGGTAAAGCACGGAATTTAAAAAAACGCGTTTCAAGCTATACCCGTGAACAAGGGCATAATAACCGTATTATCCGTATGATTAGTGCGACATGTCATATGGAATTTGTTGTTACCCATACAGAGACAGAAGCATTACTTTTAGAAGCTAACCTCATCAAAAGATTACACCCACGTTTTAATGTATTACTGCGCGATGACAAAAGCTTTCCCTATATCATTATCACTGATGATCACCGAGCACCTGCACTTTACAAACATCGTGGTGCTCGAACACGAAAAGCCCATTATTTTGGTCCTTTTGCCTCTTCCGGTGCTGTTACACAAACAATCAACGCTTTGCAACGTGCTTTTTTATTAAGAACTTGTGCTGATTCAGTTTTTAACAATCGCACACGACCTTGTTTGCTTTATCAAATCAAGCGATGTTCAGCCCCTTGTACACATGAAATCAATGATAGCGATTATATAAAACTGGTTCAAAAAGCAAAAGCTTTCCTTTCTGGAAAAAGCCAATCGGTAAAAAAAGATATGGCTCAAGCTATGCATAAAGCCTCAGAAAATCTTGATTTTGAACAAGCTATTGCTTATCGCAACCGTTTATCAGCCCTTTCTCATATACAAAGCCATCAAGGCATTAATCCTCAAACGGTAAAAGAAGCGGATGTATTTGCAATTGCACAACAAGGAGGAATGACTTGTATTCAAGTGTTTTTTTTCCGCATGGGGCAAAATTGGGGAAATCGAGCTTATTTTCCAAAAGCAGATTCATCTTTCTCTAATGCTGAGATTTTAACGAGTTTTATCACTCAATTTTATGATGATAAACCAATTCCAAAACTCATCCTTTTATCGGAAAAAATTGAAGAAGAAGCCCTTCTTACAGAAGCATTAAATCTAAAATCAAATCACAAAATATCTTTATCTTTACCGCAAAAAGGTGAACGCAAATCTCTTGTTAATCACGCTTATACCAATGCTTACGAAGCGCTGGGACGCAAACTTGCTGAAACAGCAACACATATAAAACTCCTTCAAGGTGTTGCTGAAACATTTCAACTACCCCATACTCCACGCCGCATAGAAATCTATGACAATTCACATATCATGGGTACCAATGCGGTAGGTGCGATGGTTGTTTTTGATCAAACAGGATTTATCAAAAATCAATATCGCAAATTCAACATTCGTTCGACCGATATTACGCCTGGTGATGATTTTGGCATGATGAAAGAAGTTATTGAACGAAGATTTTCACGCCTTATTAAAGAACATGGCTTGCCCAATAGGAACAAAGATACAAAAAATGATAGTGATAATTCTTTTCCAACTTGGCCTGATCTTATCTTAATTGATGGTGGTGAAGGACAAATAAATGTCGTTCGTACATTATTATCTCAATTGGGATTAGATAATCTTGTCACAGCAATCGGTATGGCAAAAGGTGCTAACCGTAACGCCGGTCGTGAACGATTTTTTATAAAAGGAAAACCACCCTTCACACTGTCCCCACACGATCCTATTCTTTATTTTTTGCAACGTTTACGTGATGAAGCACATCGTTTTGCGATCGAAACCCATAGAACAAAACGAAAAAAAGAAACATTTAAAAATCTACTTGATGAAGTCGAAAATATAGGCCCCACAAGAAAATACGCTTTGCTTAACCATTTTGGAAGCACCAAAGCCATTGCCAACGCTTCTGTCGAAGATTTAAACAAAGTGGCAGGTATTTCCACCGCAATGGCACAAAAAATTCATAATCATTTTAATGAAAAATAAGGACTTGCTTCATATTCATTGCCTTGTTACGTTTATAAAACATGCTGTACTTCACAAAGGATTGAAAACGGCTCAATGGAAAATCATACTTTTTCTTTTCCAAATATTCTGACTTATGCACGAATTGTTGCGGTTCCATTAGTTGTTGCGTGTTTTTTTTTAGAAGGACGGTTACAATCAAGTGATATTGGGCGTTGGATTGCTGTTTTTATTTTTGTGATTGCATCTATTACAGATTTTTTGGATGGTTATCTTGCCCGTATTTGGAGACAAACATCCAACATCGGTCGTATGTTAGATCCAATCGCAGATAAACTGCTTGTCTCATCATGTTTGCTCTTGCTTGCTGCAGATAGCACTATTGCTGGGTGGACACTTTGGGCAGCCATTATCATTCTTTGTAGGGAAATTCTTGTATCAGGATTACGTGAATATTTGGTTGAATTAAAAGTTAGTGTTCCTGTCTCTCGTCTTGCAAAATGGAAAACTTCTGTACAAATGGTAGCTATTGTCTTTCTCTTAGCGGGCCCAGCTGGTAATAAAATTTTCCCTTATACAATGGAATTTGGCATAATTATGCTATGGATTGCAGCTCTTCTCACATTGTGGACAGGATGGGATTATTTTCGTGCAGGCTTAAAACACGTTATTACATAAAAGATAAATGATAAAATTATGACTTAATTAGCAGTTAGAAAAATATCCAACACTATGTACTGAAATGTAATGTTTTTTATCTCAATGGTAAAATCGAAAAATATGCAAATAATAAAGCCATTGATTACAATTATGCATTTCTGAGCTTTTGTCGTGATAAAATACTCCATTGCATATATTTGAAATGGAGTATTGTCTTAAAACAATCGAAAAGTTTATATGATATTTATGAACTTTTGAATAGAGATCTATAGCTTAGCAGAAAAAAAATCTTGAACACTATTTCAGGATTTTCTGCTTTTCGCACATGCTTTCATTAACCAACGATTTCAATATAGGAAAACCAATAAGCTATTTCTATTTTTGCAGATTCAGCACTATCTGAACCATGAACAGAATTTTCACCAATCGACAAGGCATATACTTTACGAATTGTCCCTTCCTGTGCATCAGCAGGATTTGTAGCCCCCATAACTTCACGGTTTTTCGCGATTGCATCTTCACCTTCCAACACCTGAACAACAGTTGGACCAGAAGACATAAATTGTACTAACTCTCCAAAGAAAGGGCGTTCTTTATGAACCGCATAAAACCCTTCAGCTTCATGTTGACTCATCCACACACGCTTAGATGCAATAACACGTAAACCTGAATCTTCAAGCATTTTAGTAATTGCTCCTGTTAAATTACGACGCGTTGCATCGGGTTTAATCATCGAAAAAGTACGTTCTACAGCCATTTGATTACCTTTAATTTCATAAAAAATTATCTTGTTATTCTATAAGGAGCCTTTTGCCAAGTAACCGTTAGTGAATTTATATCAATTTTAAAACTGCATATTGTTACAAAGCTTATCTCTAAAATAGAAATGCTATCAGTCAATAACTTCATACCTATAAAATCATCTTCCATTTTCTATAGGTCAAATCTAATCGTGTTGATTTAAAATCCATACAAAAAGGAAAATTCTCATTTCATTTAATATCTAATGATATTGCAATACATATGGCTAGATATTTTTGATTGGCCACTGCTCCAAATCACTTTCCCATCCCATCGGTTCAAAAGCTAGATCTACCATCATAGTAATTGGAAATTAATCTTTCTCACGCTATCACAGGTGACCTCCCACCATAAAGTGGTAATATCATCATGTCTTAAAATAATGAATTGAGCAAGTTATCTAAGAAATACAAAAAACTAAACAATCTTTGCTTGAAATTGTTCTAGCTACGACAAAAAATATGCTAATCTTTTCCTTAAAGTATAAATAGAAATTAAGCTTATACGTATTATTGCTATTCATACATTGTTAATAGAAGTTCTTAACTTCTCCAAGAAACAAAGTTGCTTTTGTAAAAACAGCCAACAAAACAACATCGTTAAAAACATTTCAATCTTGTATTATCACACACATAAATAGCCAGAACTAAAGCATTAATAAGTATTTTCAATAAACGAACTGTCCATTTCAATGAAGAATGAGCTTTTACCTATTTTCATAACCCTACTTCTTAAAAAAATTATAAAATATGCACAAGCATAAAAAAAAATAAAAGAATTTCAAATGCATTAATTTACATTGTTTTATCAACACAAAATACAAATAAACGTAAGAATTAAAGCTACTACTCTACTTTCTTTTTATTCTCTTTTATAAAAGAGATACTTTTTTACATCCTCTCTTGATCAATTAATTAGGTCAAATCATTCATATATTTCAAAAGCAGGCAAAACAAAGACTCTTTTTTCATTCCATGAGATTTTATTTAACTTAAAAATACCTCGTTTGTTCTAAAATATGCCTCTAAGATCTAAGGATTAAATAAGAGGACAAAATACAAAAAACACAACACACAACAATACATTAAGGCCTAAATACCTTAAAGCTTATTATGACAAAGTACATTTTTTCAAAATAGGTTTTACATTGAAGAATTTATTTGCAATAAGCAAATACATATCTAAAGTTAATCAAAGAACAAATAATCGCATACTTAAAAACTATAGCGTATACCCAAAATTCCCTGAAGTGACTGCGTCATTTTATGACCTTTAAGATATTGAGCTTCTGTATAAAATGTTAAGTTTTTGCTGACAAAACTATTCAAACCTATTGCCAATTTACCTGCATTGTCAGACAAGTCAGTGATAAATTTATGCCGTTTATTAATTATTGTATGATTATTATCTATATACTCACGCAACCAAGCGGCCGTTACATAACCTATTAACGAAGCATTTGTATTAAAGTTAAATGTATGCCTGATAGATAATCCAATTTCACTACGTAATGAAGTAGATAGAGTTATATCACCTGTCATACCATTGGAAAGCTGTATTTCTTTACCTTTAACCTGTAACCATGTGAATTGACTATAAGGTCGCACCCAAGTGCTCTGCCCTGTTTGAAAACGATAACCTCCTTCCAAGGATGTACCTATCGCCCATTGATTATAGTCTCCTTGGATAGCTAAGCCACTTGTAGAAACTGCTTTAAGATGATTTTGGTAACGATTATATTTCACAATATTATCCAAATACCAACCATATTCATTTAAATAGGCTGCATAAGTTCCAAAGCTATAAGTATCCATACCACTGACACCACGACGAGCATGGTTAATACGTGCTTGATCATAACTGCCAAAACCACCAATATAGAGCTTTCCATATAGTAATTGTGTTACCCAATCAGTACCCAACATTATCCCTGTTTGATCCAACTTAAAGTGTGTATGACCTGTAGCAATTCGTTCTTTGTTCTTGATCGTATATGTCCAGAAAGTTGCATTCTCCCTATTTCTCTCTAAAATATCCCTTCCACCACGCAAACTTTGTAATTCATTGTTAAAAACAAGCTCAGGAGCAACTGCTAGAGACAGTACTGCATCAGTCGAGGGAGTGGTTAAAAAATCAGAAGCTTGAGTTTTCTCTAAATCAAACTCCGAAGAGTTTGGTTGATGCTGACTCAAATACCGATGAGAATGTTTTCGAGATTTAAGATCATCAGCCTGATCTTCTGCAAATGAAGCAGTTGACAAATCAATAACCTGCGGGGTTTCTGAGCTAAGCACTAAAATATCAGACTTATGCTGACTCACATGCCGAGGAGGACGCCTTCGAGATCTAGATTCAGCAGCCTGATCTTCCATAAATGGAGCAGTTAATACATCAGAAACCTGCGGACTTTCTGAACTGAGCACTGAAGTATCGAAATCATGCTGATTCGCGTACCGACGAGATCGACTCTGCGTTTTAGGAATGTTTGCACCCAAATACCAAATTTTTTCATTTTTTCCATTTTTCTTTCTGTAATACAAACCATACATGTAGGTTCCACCATCAATAGTCCCAATATTTCGCCCAGATCGATCTGTCAAAGAAAAATTAGCTCCACCACTTTCATCAGTAATTAAATTACGCTCGGTAACTCTGTTATTCTTTTGCAGAAAAGAATTTGTAATCTCAACACCAGAATCAAGGACGCTTATTCTATGATCACCTTTACCATTTTTAATAAAGAGATAATCATTATGACTCCCTGTATTACTTAAATTAAACTGGAAATGTAAACCACCTGAAAGATTTGCAACATGAAGATGTAAGTGGTGAGGGTCATACTTAACAGAAGTAAAATTAACAGTTCCATTCCCACTTAAATTTTCAATACTAACCTGAGAGCTATTTTTAACGTTCCATGTATCAACAAAAAACAACGGTATACTTTTTTGTTCACTTATAATAACGTTTTCTTTTGTAATATGGTTTTTAGGATCAGCAGCATAAAGGTGAAGATAACCACCACTATTAACTATTGTTTTTCCTTTTAATGTTGCGCCAGTATGCACCCATGAATTGCCAAAACTATTAATTGTTAAATCTTTTACAACCCCACCCCAATATACTATTTGAATAGCTTGCTCTTTTAAAGTGACACCGTCAGCCTCGCCTCCTGCTAAAACATTCTGTCTACCATTTTCAGAAACTTCAGTATTTGACGCAATGCCACCTTTTTCTGTTTGTACTTTATAAATATTTTGCTCCCCTCCTTGCATAACTTTTGTATTCCAAGTTCTACCACCATCATACACATTCTGCTGCCCTAGAATTCCATCTTTACCTGAAATTACAGCATCATACACACTACTATTTCTACTTTGGTAATCACTAGTCCCTAAAACAAATTGCTTACCACCTTTGACTTTAGTATTCATTGCAGTTGCCCCACCCATAACTACCTGTTTTCCACCTTCGGTAATGGTAGCATTTATTGAATTTCCGTGCTTAACAATCTCAATATCACCTCTTCTAATTGTAATATTCTGACTGACACCCCAAGTAGTATGTGTGTTTCTCTGTACCCTCCCATTATTAATTACTAAACTTTTCAACAACTCATCTCCATTTTCAGTAATTTTTTCACGTGCATCTGCATTTTGTATGAGAAGACTACTCATTAATAATATCGAAACATTTAGTCTGTATTTGTGCTGCACAATCTACACTCCATTATCAATAATTAAATAAACACTCCTCCTTCTTAACAGAGTGTTCCTATTTATATCATAATGTGTTTTATTTATGTCGTAATGTGTTTTATTTACAGTGATAATAAATTTTAATCAGAAATTGCTAAAGTGCTTTTCATTGGTTTTCTTGATCTTGTAAAAACAAATTTGTGTAGAAAAATGAAAACAATATTCTTCAATAAAAATACAAAATGAAATAATTGAGAGATTAAGCCGTTTATGCAGAATGATATATCTCTCTCCCCCTGCTGCTTTTAAAAAAGATTTTTTATTACATTTAACCTAACGCTAATTTAATAAATAGCATGATTAGTAGTAATAATACATATTCCCTCACTCTTATCATGCCCTATTATTATTCTTATACAATTAAATCGTAACAATACTGACTCGACACTAATATGAAATTCTTATAACTATTAAAATTTTATCTTAATATTTTAATTATCTATATTAAAAGGAATATCCTATTCATGTCTATAAGCGTAGAAAGACAGCGCGTAAATCAAACAAATTCACCTATTCGAATTTTGTTAGCAAGCCTTGTTGGCACAACAATTGAATATTTCGACTTTTACATTTTTGCAACCGCTGCAGCTCTTATATTTCCTTATTTGTTTTTTCCACCGCAAAACAATCAACTGGCTATTCTACAATCTTTCCTTGTTTTTGGTGTTGCTTTTTTTGCCCGTCCTCTCGGATCTATTATTTTTGGACATTTTGGTGATAAAATCGGACGGAAAGCAACACTTGTCGCTGCTCTTCTCACAATGGGTATTTCAACAGTTATCATTGGCATTCTTCCCACTTATGAAACAGTCGGTTGGTGGGCGCCTTTTCTTTTAACTATGTGCCGTCTTGGTCAAGGAATTGGATTAGGAGGAGAATGGGGTGGAGCTGTCCTACTTGCAACAGAAAATGCTCCACCAGAAAAACGTGGTTGGTATGCAATGTTTCCTCAATTAGGATCTCCAGCTGGTTTACTTTTATCTATTGCAGTTTATTTTGGGCTGTGGAACACACTTGACTCTGACCAACTTTTCACGTGGGGATGGCGTATTCCATTCATTGCTTCAGCTTTTCTCGTCATCTTAGGATTATGGGTGCGTACTTCAATTGGTGAAACACTTGAATTTAAAAAAACGCTTGATCATGAAGAGCGTGTCAAAGTACCTGTTATCAATGTGTTCTTCAAATATCCACGGATTGTACTTCTTGGTACATTTGCCAGCATGACAGCATTTGTCTTATTTTATTTAGTCACTGCCTATTTATTAAGTTATTCAAAAAATTATCTGCAATTACCATTTAATCAAACACTGCAAATAGAGATGATTGGAGCTATTGTTTTTGGCCTTTCTATTGCCCTTACTGGAAAATTCGCTGATCGTATTAAGCGCAGAACTTTGATGATTTGGGTAACAATAAGTACTGGCATTTACTCTTTTGCAATTCCTTACTTTCTACATTCTGGAATTGTAGGCGTTCTTGCAATGTCTATCATTGGCTTAATGCTTCTAGGGATTACATATAGCCCATTGGGTACCATTCTTGCATCACCATTCCCAACAGCCATTCGGTACACTGGTGTATCCTTAACATTCAACTTAGCTGGTATTGTTGGCGGATCTTTTGCACCTTATATTGCAGAATCTTTGGTGCAGTATTTTGATGTGACTTACGTCGGCTATTATCTCCTCTTTTCTGCTTTTATTTCACTTATTTGCTTTATTTGCTTTACAGATAAAGAGATATCTTACTAAGATACAATGAAATATAATAAAATTAACGCTGGCGGCAGAAATGCTGCCAATTTTATTTTTAAAGACATTGGTCGAGGTACACTCCACCACAATATCCCCGCAAACAATACACAAAGAAAAAAGAATAAAATATCTGCAATATAATCAATATGAATGATAGAAAATATTTGTGATAGAATATGCGTTGTACCCAACCATGAAACACAAAAAAAAGCCAGCATTACTGACCATAAAACAAGTAAAATCCGATCAACCACCGCTATTATTCCATTTGAATATTGTGATTACAGGCAATATTTTTATCGCTCCCCAAAAGAAAAATAACAATAAAACCCAATGACTTTCCTTCTAATTTTTTCCTAATAAAGAGTTCTTTATTAATTATCCTGACAATACCAATAAATTAGAATAGAATAATAAATGCTATGCATATCAAATTTGTTTTTCCCAACCGCGACTTTCAGTCTGCTTCCAGTAAGTTAAATTATGGTTTTCTGTTCCATATTCTTTCCACTGTGCACGAGCAAGATTCAATTGTTTGTCATTACGACCATCAAATATCACTACAAGCCGTTGATAAATATTAATATCCGGACAAACTGCTCCCTCCACAAGAAAGCGTATTTTTGAATCATTCGGGTTCTCATAGCCCGTAGTGAGAAATACAGGCTGAAAATTTGGATATTTATCGCATTCAGTTCCATGCCCAATAAATGATCCTTCAGCGTAAACCCATAAACGAGTATCTATGGCATCGCGCTGTTCTTCACTTATACATTGTATTGTTACTCTTTCAAAACGTGCAACTGCACGTTCTACCAAAACTGGTAAAATATCTTCTAATGTTGACTGTGTTAAATGATAGAACAGAATATCCATCTCTTAATCCTCATCACTCTTTATCGAAAAAGTGTAGCACTTTTTTTGAAACATTTCTGTATTTCTAAAAAGAGAAGGAACGGCTCGGAAACACCATATTTTTTCTTATTATGTGTGTATTGTCTTTTTATAAAATATTAAACAATAGCAAAGAGAAATAAGAAGAATTATATTTTTTTTACAATAAATGAAAAAATTTATTCTGTGTTATTTTCTCAGCTTTTCTTGATACCACACTTGAAAAAACATGGCAAAATGAATTAAGATTATTTAATTATCTCCTGTTGCTTACTAGAAAAAAGAGCACAAAAAGGTCGTTTTTAAGTTTTTGACTACCATATCTTATTAATTTGGCACATTATATAGTATCTTCTTTAAATTAAAACTAAGGATGTTACCCAATTTATGCGTATTATTGAGTTATACATCCTAAAACGTGTTTTTATTTTATTTAGCGCTGTGATGGTCGCAGCAATCGGTATTAGCTTGACAGTGCAAGTCCTTGCACGAATTGATTTTCTTACAACAAGTGGGCAAACATTCCTAACAGTTTTATACTTTTCATCCTTATTAGTTCCTCCTGTTATTTCCCTTATCATCCCATTTGCACTAGTGATTGCAATTACGACTATCCTTTCAACAATGAATCAAGACTCAGAGTTAGCTATTATCAGCGCCTCTGGCTTTTCCAAAAACACTGTTTTAAAACCAATTCTTCTTTTAGCTATTTTTACTGCATGTACATCTTTTTCAACCGCTAATTTTGTTGCTCCTCAAGCGCGCCTTAATATGCGACAAATGCTGGCAAACACTCATTCAGATCTCATTAATCTTTTTATTCGCGAAGGCAGCTTTCAAGCACTAACAAACAATCTTTATATAGAAATTGGCGAACGGTACCCAGATGGAACCATTGGACATCTTTTCATTGCCGACCAGCGCGATTCTAAGATTGATCTTCTCTATTACGCAAAAAAAGGTACAATTGTTAGTAATAAAAATGGAAATTTTCTTGTCCTCAATAACGGTGAAATTGAAAGAGTGAATTATCAAAATGATAGTGTTTCGATTGTTAAATTTAACTCCTATACTTTTAGCTTAAGTGAATTCATTCCCAACAATGGAGTACCAACTATTTATCCTAAAGACAGGCCTCTTTCTTATTTATTGCATCCTGACCCATATGATCCTTATTATCAGCGTAACCCGCTTCAATACAAAGCTGAATTTCACCGTCGACTCACAGAGTGGCTCTACCCAATTGTTTTTGCTTTAATTGCAGTAGCTGCAGTAGGAGATGCACGTTCACATCGACAAGCACGTACATCAGCAATTGTTTTCACGATTACTTTCTCCTTGCTGATTTATTGGATAGAATATTTTTTTGCTGAAAAAACAAAGAATGATCTCACTTACGTCCCTCTGCTCTATATTACGCCCTTAGGAGTAAGCATATTAATCTTTTTTATGCTACTGACAAACCGTAAAATTAGTATGCCTGCAAAACTCAATGATACTATTCAAATACTTTTTCAAAAAATGACGGATAAATCTGAATATCGAAAATCTAACTATTCTTCGGACAAAACATCATGATTGGATGGACGCTTGGACGATATTTTTTTGCACGTTATATTAAAACAACCTGTTATTTTGTATTGAGTATTTTTATACTTGCTCTTTTAATTGATTTTACAGAAAATTCTGGTCGATTAGCCTCTCTTCCTCATTATACAGCAAAAGGTGCACTTCTCATTTCAGCGTTGCGTATTCCTTTTATTATGCAGAAACTCTTTCCTTTTATTGCGCTATTTTCTGCAATGACCATGCTAATATCACTTAATAAAAAATTTGAATTTGTTGTTGCTCGCTCAATCGGTGTTTCTGCGTGGCAATTTCTCATACCTGCTTGTCTTGGAGCTTTTCTTTTTGGATTATTTTCGATTCTTTTTATAAATCCACTTGCCGCATGGGGATCTTCTCAAGCAGAAAAAATGATTGCTGAATGGCATAGTAATAATGTTCAAACATCTATCAATAAAAATCGTATCCCATGGTTAACGCAACACACAAATTTAGGGACAACAACTATTGGAGCCAGATCAATAACACAGCAAGGTCTCTCTCTTATTGATGCGATCTTTGTGCAATATAATGATAACGCAACAGTTAAGAACTGGATCCACGCAAAACAAGCAACATTAACAAATGACGCTTGGCTGCTAACGAATGGAACGATCTATAAAACAGGTTATGTTCCTGAAAAATTTACTGAATTTCGGATAAAAACAAATCTAAAACCCGAGTTTTTAACTGAATATTTAGCCGATCCTGCAACTATTCCATTTTACAAATTACCAAGAAAAATTTCAGCTGCACGATCATTCGGTTATTCTGCAAATAAGTTCGATATGTATTTGCAATCATTGATTGCATTACCAGCATTACTTGTAGCAATGACTCTTATTGCAGCAACAGTATCACTAAAATTCACACGCCTTGGACAATCTAAAGCATTAATTCTTGGTGGTGTAATCGCTGGATTCATGCTTTATGTCATTTCCGTACTCGTTCAAGCCTTCGGTAATGCTGGATACATTCCTCCAGTTATTGCTGCTTGGACACCAGTTGTTATTGCGTTGTTTTTTGGAGTTTCCTTTTTACTTCATAAAGAGGATGGCTAAGTGAAATTGCTTACAAGTAAGAGGATAATTTTGACAAAACTGAGCACATTATTTTTTAAAAGTGTTATTAGTTTTGTTTTAGGCATAACCTTATCTTATTCTGCAATAGCACAAAATTTTAATCTTTCCCCTCAAAACCACATTCAATCCCTAACATCCCCCCTTTTACTTTCTGCTGACAAACTCACTTACAACCATGACGCAGCCACTGTCTCTGCTGAAGGAAATGTTCAAATTGAATATGATAACAATAAAGTTATTGCCCAAAAAGTCACTTACAATCAAAAAACAGGACGTATTATAGCACAAGGAAATGTTGAAATTGTTCAAAAGGATGGTAATAAAGTCTATTCTGATTATATTGACATGACTCAAGACCTTGGTGAAGGATTTGTAAATTTTTTACGCGTTGAAGCTGTTAACAACACTCATTTTTTAGCTGAAAATGCTGAACGCAAGGGCAGTCAGCTTACAATCTTCAATAATGCTGTCTATACAGCGTGTGAACCTCATCATTACAAATCAGATAGTGAAGTCTTTTGGCAAATTAAAGCAAAAAAGATTATATGGAATAGCACCACTAAAACAATTCAATTTGAAGACGGTCTTTTTGAAGTTTTTGGTGTACCAATTGTCCGGCTTCCTATTTTTGAACTTCCTGATCCAAATATAAAACGTATCAGCGGTTTACTTGCTCCTCATCTTTCTTATACTGATCATCTTGGTATCGGTATTAAGAATTCTTATTTCTGGAATCTCTCACCTCATTATGATTTTACACTTTCCCCCACTTTCTATACAAAACAAGGACTTTTAACTGAAGGAGAATGGCGTCAGCGTTTAAAAACAGGAAATTATAACATCCGTTTTGCTCATATATATCAAATTAATCCTCATAAGTTCGATAATAACACAATTGATGCGCAAAAAAATAACCGTTATATGGTGGCAACAAAAGGCGATTTCCGTATTAATTCACGTTGGACTTATGGTTGGGATATTTTTGCCCAGTCAGATAGGCATTTTAGCCGTACATATAAACTTGAAAACTATAGTAATCCTGTACAACTTTCTCAGTTTTATTTGAACGGCCTTGGAGAAAAAAATTACTTTGATACGCGTTTTTACCATTTCACAGTCCAAGATTTGATACCTATAAATACCATCAACAAACGTCATTCTCAGCAAGCATGGGTTTTACCCCGTATCGATTATTTTTTCACACCAGACAAAGAAGTTTACACTGGGGAACTTACTTTTCATGGCAATATGCAATCAATTTATCGTAATCACTCTGACTTCAACTATACCGATTGGCAAGAACATCCCCCTTATGTCTCTCGGCCTTCTGATATACCTGGAAATAGTTTTCGGTTAACAGGTGAAATAGAATGGAAAAAGCGTTTTAATACACAAAACGGATTACTAATAACCCCTATTCTCGCATTACGTACTGATACAATAACAAATGCCCAGGAAAGTTATATTGACCATTTCATAAATGACTCGTCGATAAAATTTAACATTGCCTCACCAACTATTCGCGGCATGGCAACAGCAGGTTTAGAATTACGTTACCCTCTCCTTGTAACTTCTGACATTTCTACACATGTCTTAGAACCAACAGCACAACTCTTTATACGCAATAATGAACAATATGCCGGACTATTACCAAATGAAGATGCACAAAGCTTCGTATTTGATGCAACAACTCTATTTCAACGTGACAAATTCTCTGGTTATGACCGTATCGAAGGTGGAACAAGAGCAAATATAGGCCTAAGATATTCCGGAAGTTTCAACAATGATTGGTCACTTTATGGTCTTGTTGGACAATCTTTTCATCTTGCAGGAAAAAATTCTTTCGCAGAAAAAGACTTTGTCAATGTAAGTGCTAATTCTGGTCTTGAAACATCTCGTTCAGACTATGTTGCAATGTTTAATGCAAACCATGACAGTGGTTTTGCTTTAGAATCTCGTGGACGTTTTGATAAAAAAACAGGTCAAATCCGCCGTGGTGAAGTAGAAGCATCTCAAAAATGGGAAAATTTTAGAGCATCCTTACAATATGCTTATATCCAAAGCCAACCCAATTATGAATATACACAAGATCGTCAAGAAATTTCTCTTCAAATTGGTATTAAATTTTCTAAATATTGGTCTATATATAACAATATCAGCTATAACTTAGTATCTAGTACATTTGTAAAGCGGGAAATAAATTTAAATTATAAAGATGAATGTTTTGAAATAAAAATCGGCTATCAGCAAATAATTAATCCAGGAAAAAATGCACCTTTACAGAATTTTAATTTCTCTCTTTCATTACGTACAATCACAGATATTGGGCAAAAGATAAAATTAGATTTATAATGAATGTAGCAATAATGTAGAAATACTTTAACTTGTCATTGTTTTTATGTAGGAAAACATATATTTTGATTTGCCAATGAAAATTAATAAACAATACGAAATTTTACTTATATGAACAGATTTAAAAATAGTTCTTTTGTTTTATTTTACACTTCTATTTTGACCTTTTGCATTGCTGTTTTGGGTGTAAGTAGCTTTACAGGCGCATTTTTTATATCATCAGTATTTGCGCAAACAACAGTTGCTATCACAGTAAATGGTAATCCTATTACAAATTACGATATTCAAAGACGCATCGCTTTTCTCAAATTACAACAAAAACAGGGCGATCTTTCTGCACAAGCTAGAAATGAACTCATTGATGAGATGCTTAAAAATATTGAAATAAAGCGTCTTAATATTGATGTTAGTGATAATGAGATTAATAGCGCTTTTGAAAATTTTGCAGAACAAAATAATATGACCGTTGAACAGCTTAGTGAAATGTTGAATCAAACTGAGGTCACAGAAGAGCACTTTAAAGCATATATTAGCGGACAAATGGGATGGGGGCGTCTTGTTAATGCGCGTTATCAATCTGAAGATGGGTACCTTAGTGAACAAGAAGCCGCACATAGAATATTAAAAAATGGTGGTATAAAACCTTCAACAAATGAATATACATTACAGCAAATTATTTTTGTTATTCCTGCCCACCGTCGTGCAGAACTTTTCACAAAACGTATACAAGAAATAAACAATTTCCGTGCACATTTCCGAGGATGCAATAACACCAAAAAACAAACACGAGGCATTCTAGATGTTACTGTTCGTAATTTAGGTAAATTTTTGGAACCTCAACTTCCTACAGATTGGGAACAAGCTATCCGTGCAACACCTGCTGGAAAAATGACCCAACCGCATGAAACTCCATATGGTATCGAAGCGCTTGCTGTCTGCCAAATAAAAAAAATTTCTGATGATCGTGTTGCCCAACTTATGTTTTCTATTCAAGACAGTCAAAAAAGGACTCCTCAAAAACTTGAAGCTTTAAGTGAGAAATATTTGAAAGAATTGCGACAAAGAGCGCATATTCAAAATCATCATGGTTCCACTAGTCGTTAGTAGTGGTGATCCAGCCGGTATTGGCCCTGAAATAGTTTTAAAAGCGTGGAGTATGCGTAATATACGGCATATTCCACCCTTTGTTCTTTTAGCTGATCCTGAAGTTATTCGTTCACGTGCTCATTTTTTACAACTCAATGTTAATATAGAAACTGTTTTTGTAAATAATCTTGTAAAAAATTTCCAAATGGCTCTTCCTGTAATGCCATTAAAAAATCGGCAAAATGACCAATTAGGAATCCCCTCATCAAGCAATATCGTTGGAATAGTTGAAGCTATCACACGCGGCGTTCAATTGATTCAAGATGGTTATGCGTGTGCAATAATTACGTGCCCTATTGCAAAAAAAAGCCTTTATGATGCTGGATTTAAATTTCCAGGCCATACTGAATTTCTTGCTTATCTTGCCTATAAAGCTTCAAATAAACATTACCACCCAGTTATGATGTTATCCGGACCGCAATTAAAAACAGTGCCTATTACTGTTCATATTCCACTTAATGAAATTCCCTTACACCTCACGTATAACTTAATCATTCAAACTGCATTAATTGTTGAAAATGATTTAAAAAAACGATTTGCTATCAATACACCTCGTTTAGCTGTAGCCGGTCTTAACCCGCATGCGGGAGAAGATGGTACGATGGGAAAAGAAGATATCGAAATTATTGCTCCTGCAATTAAATACCTTAAGAAAAAGGGGCTTAATATCATAGGCCCTCTACCTCCTGATACAATGTTCCATCAACGTGCGAGACAAACATATGACATTGCTCTTTGCATGTATCACGATCAAGCCCTTATTCCCGTTAAAACTTTGGACTTTGATGCCACTGTTAATATTACCTTAGGATTGCCCTTTATTCGAACATCTCCAGATCATGGAACTGCTTTTGACATTGCCAACAAGGGAATAGCCTCTCCTGAAAGCTTTATTGCTGCTCTTACACTCGCAAATCAACTTGCTAAAAATAGTTTTACAACATGCCAATAGATAACCTCCCCCCTCTGCGTGAAGTAATTAATACATACGGACTGCAAGCTAATAAATCTCTTGGTCAAAATTTCCTTTTTGATCTTAATTTAACATCCAAAATCGCTCAACAAGCAGGAAATATAGCAGGAAAACCTGTCATTGAGGTTGGTCCAGGCCCTGGAGGTTTAACACGTGCCTTGCTCGCAAAAGGTGCCATTGTAACAGTAATAGAACGTGATAAACGTTGTCTACAGGCGCTATTAGATATAGAAAAACACTATCCGCAGAAATTAAAGGTTATTTGTAATGATGCACTAAAGCAAAATTTTTCAAAAATTTTTGAAGCATATCCAGAGAAACCACATATCATTGCAAATCTTCCATACAATATTGGAACACAGCTCTTATTAAACTGGATTTTAACTGAACCATGGCCTCCTTTTTATAAATCAATGACACTGATGTTTCAACGTGAAGTAGCCAAACGTATTACCGCTATTCCTCATTCCCCTCACTATGGCCGCCTTAGTGTATTAATTGGCTGGCGCGCTATTGCAAAAATTGCTTTTGACGTTTCTCCAAAAGCCTTCACACCAATACCTAAAGTTACTTCTTCCGTTGTTCACATTATTCCGCGTTCACAACCTCTCCCCTGTTCAACACAAAAATTAAGCCTTGTAACAAAAGCTGCCTTTGGACAAAAGCGGAAAATGCTTCGTCAAAGTCTTAAAACTATTGGAGGCGAAATGCTTTTAGAAAAATCTGGAATTGACGGAGCACGTCGAGCTGAAACACTCTCTATTTCTGAATTTGTATCTTTAGCAAATTTGGTTATTTAAAAGTTTAAAATTTTTACTCATGTAAAGGCTTTCTAAAATAATAAGTGCCTCAATCAATTCTTTCGGTAACAAGTGTATTAACGAAAGATTCAAGAAAACTGCAACGCTTACGTTTCACTGTTTCTCCTAGATAAATTGATTTAATAAGTAATAAGGACTGATTTAAATCTTCATTAATCACAACATAATCGTAAGAACGCCATTGTTGTATCTCTGTTCGTGCATTATTCAACCGTAGATCAATAATACTCTGACTATCTTCTGCTCGACGATGTAAACGGGAAACTAACTCTTTCATCGATGGGGGGAGGATAAAAACAGATACAGTATCTCCTGGCATTTTTTGTTGAAGCTGTTCGGTCCCTTGATAATCAATATCAAACAACATATCTTGGCCATTTATCAGCGCATTTTCAACGTTTTTACGTAAAGTCCCATAATAATTTCCATGAACTTCAGCCCATTCTATAAATTCATCTTTATCACGCTTATGTTCAAATTCTTCCTTTGAAATAAAGTGATAATGGAAACCATCTACTTCACTAGGACGTTTTTGTCGTGTTGTCACACTTATAGATAGTTTTAATTGTTCATCTTTCAGCATTAACCGAGAAAGGGTTGATTTACCAGCGCCTGAAGGTGAAGAGAGAATAAATAGAAAACCACGACGTCTATTTGTTGTTTGAGCGCTTAATTTACTATCTGGTAATGCCATCATGTCACTCTTTTTTTAGTTTTTTCTAAAACCGTATATTAAAATTTAAGTTATGAATTTTCAGATTCTAAAGAGATCTAACGTATTTTCTCTAATGCACGCCACTTACGGACATTCTTATGATGTTCATCTAAAGTTTTAGAAAAAATATGCCCGCCCGAACCATCAGCTACAAAATAGAGTGCATCACTTTTCGGTGCATGTGCTACTGCTTTTAAAGAATCACGACTTGGATTCGCAATAGCTGTTGGCGGTAACCCATTAATTTTATAAGTATTATATGGAGTTTCCTTCTCAAGATCCGAGCGATAAATTGGGCGATCTGAAGGTTTACCTTTTCCACCAAAAATACCATAAATTACTGTTGGATCGGATTGAAGGCGCATACCTTTAGAAAGGCGGTTATAAAATACTGCAGCAATTTGAGGTCTTTCTGACGCAATTCCCGTTTCCTTTTCAACAATTGATGCCAATATAACAAATTCATCAACGGTCTTGATTGGTAAATTGGATGAACGAGATTCCCATATCTCACTAATCAATTTTGTTTGTTCTTCACGCAATCTCTTTATAATCTCTGCACGTGTTGTACCACGAATGAAATGAACAGTATCAGTCATTAAACTCCCTTCTGGAGGTAAAACCTCAGGAAGATCACCAACCAAAACTTCATTAGCAGCTAATCGATCAAAAACCTGTTGAACCGTTAAACCTTCTGGTACTGTAAATGTATGCTCAATAGACTTTCCCTTTACAAGAATATCCATAATATCCTTCATCGAAGCGTGAACTGGTATCAAATACTCACCCGCTTTAAGACGTGTCGTACTCTGATGATAACCAACTCCATAAACAAAAACATCAGATGATCGAATAAGACTACGTTGTTCAAGCAATGATGCAATTTCACGAATTCCTATTCCAGGACGGATTAAAATAATTTCTTCTTTCTCAGCCGTTCCCTTTCCTTCAAATACACTTTTTCCAATATAAAGAGGAATGCTGACAGCCAAAATAATAACCACTATCAACATTAGAAAAAAATTACCGAGAATGACAAATGGATTACGAGAAATAGACGATCTCTTCCGCTTTTTATACGGTAACACATCATTATTATGTAGCAAATGATTCAATAAAGAATCATTTACATCCTTTGGCAGTACTTCATTTTTCGCATCGGACATGATTTATCAATTTTGGTAACTTTTAAATATTATACTATCACTTTTTACCCTAAATTTATTATAAAGAAAAAAGCTCAAGAAGCGATAATAATAAATAAAAATGTTTACTATTCTCCAAAGCGTCGCATCACCAAAGATGCATTTGTTCCCCCAAAACCAAATGAATTAGAAAGAATCGTATCAATTTTTCGTTCACGTGGTTTATGTGGCACAAGATCAATTTTTGTTTCAATCGATGGATTATCAAGATTAAGGGTAGCTGGCGCTATATTATCTCGTATTGCTAAAATACAAAAAATAGCCTCAGCCGCACCAGCCGCACCAAGCAAATGCCCAATAGACGATTTTGTTGATGACATTGATACCTGCGACGCATGGCTACCTAAAACACGCTCAACAGCTGTTAATTCTATAACGTCAGCCATTGTTGATGTACCGTGAGCATTAATATAATCAATATCACATACATTCACTTGTGCACGTTTAAGAGCAGCTACCATACTGCGCTGAGCGCCTTCGCCACTTTCTGAAGGAGCTGTAATATGATAAGCATCGCCAGATAAACCATAACCAATAACCTCAGCATAAATACGAGCACCTCGCTTTTTTGCATGCTCAAGCTCTTCTAAAATGACAACTGCAGCTCCCTCTCCCATAACAAAACCATCGCGATCTGCATCATAAGGGCGTGATGCACGCTCAGGATCATCATTACGGCCAGTAGAAAGAGCTTTACAAGCAGCAAAACCAGCAAGAGATATCCGATTGATTGGGGATTCAGCACCACCTGCCGCCATCACATCCGCATCACCCAGCGCAATCAAACGAGCTGCATCACCAATCGCATGCGCACCCGTTGAACAAGCTGTTACAACTGAATGATTAGGACCACGTAAACCATATTTAATAGAAACATAACCAGATGCAAGGTTAATCAAACGTCCTGGAATAAAAAAAGGAGAAACCCTCCTTGGCCCTTTATCACGAAGTGTATAACCAGCTTCAACAATGCCTTCAATACCGCCAACACCAGAACCAATCATCACACCCGTACGAATTTGGTCTTCATCATTTTTGGGACACCATTCAGCATCTGCAAATGCTTGATCGGCAGCAGCTACCGCATAAGTAATAAATGCATCCACTTTGCGCTGTTCCCTAGGCTCCATATGCAAATCAGCATTATATGTACCGTTTGTTCCATCCCCCAAGGGGATACGTGCAGCAATTTGACACGGTAAATCAACTACATCAAATTCAGTAATACGTCGAACACCACTTTTCCCTTCAAGAAGCCGCTTCCAGCTATATTCGACATTACCAGCTAATGGAGATACTAATCCCAAACCAGTAACAACAACCCGTCTCATATTTTAAACCTTGAATCAACCCTTCACCCCCTCAAAGCCATATGTTCAAATTCAAATGGCTTTAAGTAAAGAATAAAGGCAAAAGCATTCTACCACTTTTACCCTTTACATCAAATTACACAGAAGCTTTATCAATAAATTTTACAGCATCACCAACTGTGAAAATCGTTTCAGCAGCATCATCTGGGATCTCTACACCAAACTCTTCTTCAAAAGCCATAACGAGCTCAACCGTATCAAGGCTATCTGCACCTAGATCATCAATAAAGCTTGCATTTTCTACAACTTTATCTGCGTCAACTCCAAGATGCTCTACGATAATCTTCTTAACGCGCTCTTCTGTATTACTCATATTATCCTCACAATTCTATATTGTTTCCCTGTTTGGTTAGCGATATAGGTTCACCTAATCAAGCAATAGATGCATTGCTCCAAAATTTTAACGATGATTTTTAGAACATTCTGTGGATATCCTTTAAAAATGAACTAATTTTGCATCGTAGATATAAGATTGAGCAATCACCCCGTCAAAGAAATAAATGCATCGCTTTATTTCACTTGTTATTATCTAAAATAATAAAGCTTATAAATCAATGTAGAATAAAATAAATAGTCAGATCATTGCCATACCACCATTAACATGGATCGTCTGACCTGTGACATACGCTGCTTCATCACTCGCTAAATAAACAGCTGCAGAAGCTATATCTTCACCTATGCCCATACGCTTCATAGGAATAGCAGCCATAATTGCATCTTTCTGCTTTTCATTAAGTTTATCAGTCATCGCAGATTTAATAAATCCTGGAGCAATGCAATTAACAGTTATATTTCGTGATGCAATTTCCTGTGCCAATGATTTAGAAAAACCTATCACACCAGCTTTCGCAGCACAATAATTTGTTTGCCCAGGATTACCAACAACACCGACAATAGATGTTATATTAATAATACGTCCGTAGCGACGCCGCATCATAGCATGTATCAATTCACGCGTTAGAGTAAAAGTAGCTGTCAAATTGACAGCTAATACATCATCCCAATGTTGGTCTTGCATGCGCACAAAAAGGCCATCTTGAGTGATACCAGCATTATTAACAAGAATGTCGACATCACCCATCTCTTTTTCTACCGTTTCAGCCAATTGTTTAATGCTTTCACGCTCAAAAAAGTTAGCAGGAAAAACAAAAACATTCCGACCAAGATCTGCAGCAATTTCCTTGAGCTTTTCCTCACGTGTTCCATGAAGCCCAACAATTGCTCCTTGCGCATGAAAAAAACGCGCAATTGCCTCACCAATATCCCCTGACGCTCCCGTTACGAGAGCTTTACGACCTGTTAATTTAAACATCTTTCAAACTTTCTAAAATTAAATACCTAGTACCTGTAATGCACTTTCAATTTCTTTAGCAGTACCAATTGTTAACCCCTTAATATCTTTATTAATACGTCGAGCTAAACCTGTTAACACTTTTCCAGAACCAACTTCAAAAAGTGTATCAACTCCATTGGATCCAAACCACTCAACCGTTTCACGCCATCGCACTCGCCCAGTCACTTGTTCAACAAGTAGCATAAAAATGCGCTCTGGATTACTTTCTGGTGCAACAGAAATATTTGCAACAACCGGAACAATAGGTGCTACTTTGTTAACAGCGAAAAGAGCATCTTTCATTACATCAGCAGCAGGTTGCATTAAAGCCGAATGGAACGGCGCTGAAACCGGTAGAAGAAGCGCACGCTTAGCACCTTTTTCTAAAGCAGTTTTCATTGCCATTTCAACTGCTTTTGCTTCACCTGAAATAACAATTTGTCCACCACCATTGTCATTAGCAATCTGACATAAACCTTCTCCTAAAACGGTGTTGCAAATTTCTTCAACATTCTGTTCATCCAAACCGATAAGTGCTGCCATTAAACCTTCACCAACAGCGACAGCCCTCTGCATAGCATTACCACGAATTCGTAAAAGCCTTGCTGTATCAGCCAAACTCAATGTACGAACCGCACAAAGTGCTGAATATTCCCCTAAAGAATGTCCTGCAACAAATTTTACCTTTGATTCTATATCTAATCCCAACTTTTCCATCACACGAATAATTGCTAGCGATACAGCCATCAAAGCTGGTTGTGCATTTGCTGTTAATGCAAGAACATGCTCTGGCCCTTCAAAAATAATATGTGATAATTTTTCACCTAAAGCATCATCAACTTCCTCAAAGACCATACGTGCTTCAACAAATTGCTCTGCAAGCATTTTGCCCATACCAACAACTTGGCTTCCCTGGCCTGGAAAAGTAAATGCTGCTACCATTAGTTTAACTCCCCAATCGAGCATTAATATTTGTTATTGCCCCAACACATAAGCATAAATCAAAACAAAGCAACCTATTTAGAACAGATATTTGTCTTAAAATTATATTTTAAGGGTGGAATTTGATATAAAAACTCAGGAAAATAAGGTGCAATCAATCGAATAACACCCCAACTTGTTAGACTTCCCAAAACTGCACCACTTAAAACATCAAAAGGATAATGCACACCAGTAAAAATACGCCCCCAACAGATCAAAAATAACAGCACTAACGCAAACTTAGAGGCAAGTTTGTACTGATAGAAATAAAGGCAAATAGTGTAAGATGCAATAACTAGAGCATGATGGCTAGGAAAAGAAGCTGTTGCTCTATGTTCAATCAGTGACTGTGTTAAACCCGCAACAAACGGACGTGGACGAAAATAAACAAGAGAAATAAGATAACTAAAAAAAAGAGCAGCACAAATGCTAACACAAATACTTAGCGCTACACGTCGTTCCATATATCCACTGCAAAACCACAGCACACAAAGATGTACAGGAATCACATAAATTAAAAACTTTGCGCAAATAATAGCAATCCAAACCAACACCATCCCCATTTGATGATTGCCAGAAAGTATCTCAAAAAGCGCTACATCAATCTGGTCTAAAAAAACCATTTTTACCTCTTTTATTCCTACAGCCCACAGAATGTTATTTTATATATTTAAAGGCAATAGATATATAAAAATATATCAAAACTTAATTAAGTCACATTTTTTGTAATCATCAACTTGCTATTTTTTGAGATAAGCTATAAATATCAGCTACTCATTTACCAGCATTTGGCTGGAGGTTGAACGGAGGACTGGAAAATACCAGCAGGAAATACAATAATTCCGACCTCCTGTATCTCCACTCTCGGATGTCTCGAATTATAAATGCGTCCTTTCTTCTTTTTGGGTTTCCTAAAAAGACAAGTCGCAGAGGCTTTGCGCCAAAACTGGTGAAGTTTAATTGAAGAAAGGCAAAATTAATGGCTCTTTATGAACACGTGTTTCTTGCCCGACAGGGTGTCACGCCACAGCAGATTGATGAACTTTTAAAAATTTATAAAAATGTCATTGAAGCGCACGGAGGAACAATCGAGCGTATTGAAGATTGGGGTCTTTGCGCTCTTGCTTACCGTATCCGCAAAAACCGCAAAGCTCACTATATATTGCTTAATATCGATGCCCCAGCTGCAGCAATTGCTGAAATTGAGCGTCAAATGCGCATTAACGAAGACGTTTTGCGTTATATGACAATCCGCGTAGAAAAGCATGAAAAAGAACAATCTGCCATGCTTTCACGATCTAATCAGGAAGACTCCTTTAGCAAAGATGAGGAGCGGTCTCGCCCTACGCGCCATCAACATGAAGACACCACAGAAGGAATAGAATAATGATTGAAATTAATCAAACCCCTGTACGTCGTCCTTTTCATCGTCGTCGTAAAACGTGTCCGTTTTCAGGTGCAAATGCTCCGAAGATTGATTATAAAGACATTAAGCTGTTACAGCGTTACATTTCAGAACGTGGTAAAATTGTTCCTTCACGTATTACCGCCGTCAGTCAGAAAAAACAGCGTGAATTAGCTAATGCTATCAAACGTGCCCGTTTTCTTGGGTTGCTTCCATATGTTGTTAAATAGACTGTTATATATTCAAAATAGAATCAGAATATTTTTAAACTATTTTATTGGTATGTCAGAAGTACACTAATTACTCCACATACAAGTACAAGTACGCAAACGTTAAAATACCTAAAGTTGGGGCATTGCCCCTAACTGCAAAAGGCAGGACAGCGATAAATGGAACATTTTCATTTTTATAAAATAATGATTGGTATTTTAGCGGGATTATTTGCTGCTGTTATAGGAATGGCAATTATTAGTGTTGCTAGTGTTGCGCCTTATTTTTCTCTCCTTCTTGGTTTCTTTATTTCACTTCCAATTTTTATTGTAGCCTTCGGCTTTGGAACGTTATCTAGCCTTATTGCTTTAACAAGTGTCACTTTTATCTTTAGCATAGCTAACAATATTTATATCGGTTTTGGCTTTATGTTGCTGTTTTTTCTTCCAGCCGTCTATACCTCTTGGCTCTTTGGGCTTGCTCGATCAACACAAAAGGAAAATGAACTAATATGGTATCCATTATCATCAGTTATTTTCCTTTCAACCAATTTTATTGCTCTTACATTAACCTTTATTGGAATCTATGTGCAAATGCACCCAATAACTCCTATCATTGCACAAGAGGTTACCGCAAATATAGTGCAAGTTATACGTCAATCGCAGTCTATAAATGAAGATGATATTCTTGCCTTTAGCGAACTTCTAACGACACATGCAGCCACCTTAACAGCTATTGCATTTACTGGTTACAGTTTGATTTTTCTCATTGGCAATCTTTATTTTTCAATGATAACAGCACGACATATGAAGTGGTTGACAAGACCTCGTGATGATTGGAGGCAAACTTTCCGTCTTCCACTTTCTGGACTCATTATTTTTATCGTCGCTTGTATAGCATCAATGCTTGAACTCGGTTCTATTCTTAATTTAGGTACACGCGTTTTTACCGCTGCATATACTGTCGTCATATCAATCAGTGGTTTAGCGTATCTCCATCATATTACAAAAGGGGTAAGTGGACGGGTAATTATATTATTGCTCGTTTATATAGCCGCTTTGACTGTTGTTTTTACAACACCTATTGTTTTCATGACCATGCTGATGGGCATTTGGGCAACTATTCAATACAACTTTCAATCATACAACAAACTTCATTAATTTATTTATTCGAAAGGAATAAACTATGGATATTATTTTACTTGAACGCATTCCTCATCTTGGTCAAATAGGTGATATTGTTTCAGTTAAAAATGGTTATGCACGTAATTTTTTGTTGCCTCAAGGTAAAGCTTTACGAGCTAATGAAGTTAATAAAAAATATTTTGAAACACAACGTGTACAGCTTGAAGCCCGTAATCTTGAGCGAAAAAACGAAGCTCAAAAAGTGGCTGAAAAACTTGATGGTCAATCGTTTATTGTTGTCCGCTCTGCTGGTGAAACAGGTCAACTTTATGGTTCTGTGTCAACACGTGATATTTCAGAAATTATAACAGAAGAAGGCTTTTCTGTTGGGCGCAATCAGATTGAGCTTAATCACCCAATCAAAACAATCGGTCTTCATACCATCACAATTAGTCTACATCCTGAAGTTCAAATTTCTGTGACAATTAATATTGCACGTTCGACTAATGAAGCACAACGTCAAGCAGAAGGTGAAAACCTCACTTCAATCGAAGCAATATATGGTATTCAAGAACAGCCATTAGCAGAAAAAATTGATGACAATGATGAAAAAAGCGTGAACGAAAAAGCTTAATTGATATTTTTCCTATCTGCTCGACTTTTTGCTCTTATTTTTTACTATTTAACATATTGATATCTTAAAAAAATACCCTGCTTTTAACAGGGTATTTTATAATGGTATCATAATATTATATCCCAACTAGAAAAATTATACCGGGGGGAAAACGAGTATATCTCCACTTTATCTGGAGTTATCCTTATTAAGGAGATTATAGAGAAAAGTAACCTTATTATCATTGATAATAGTTTTGAGACTATACTAAAAATATTTAAAACATAGCTCCATACTTTTAAAACATTCTGGGAGAAAAAAGTTCTTTAAAAGAGTCCGTTTGTATTTTATGTAACGCCTTTTTATAATCTCTAAAAATGCTCTTTTTCTCTGATAAAAATGCATTTTTTCAAATTCAAATAATTTGTATACAAATTGCAATCTTTCTTACCCATATTATATTATATAAAAAACAGTTTCTGATATTTTGCCTGAAATAATTGCAATTATAAACCATAAAACACAAAAAATATAAGTTTCATATTATAAACAATTGATTTGTTGAAAAAAGTATCATTAAAAATTAAAAATATGGTTTTAATTGAAAGTAGAAATTTGCAATTTTGCTCTTTTAATGTACAGCATTTAATCCGTTGTCTAAGATGACTAAACTTAAAATCTTAGTGGAAAAAACTTAATGGAAGAAACAAGCATCCTTAATTTCAACCCTTTACATAAAGAAGAGACTTCTTCTTTCCGGCAACTACCACATAATATTGAAGCCGAACAAGCACTTCTTGGTGCTATTCTCATTAATAATGATGCACTTGATCGTGTTTCAGATTTTTTAAAACCAGAACATTTTTTCGAAATATTGCATCAAAAAATTTTTGATATTTTATCACAAATTATTAAAAAAGGAAAACTTGCAAATCCTGTTACCATTAAACCTTTTATTCCAGCTGAAGAGAAAATTGGGGATATCACTGTATTCAATTATGTTATTCGCTTAGCCAAAGAAGCAGTTACCATTATTAATGCTGAAGATTATGGTCGAGTAATTTATGATCTTTTTATCCGACGATCCTTAATTGATATTGGCAATCAAGTTGTAAATACAGCTTTTGATGCTCCTGTTGAACTTACGCCAACCCAACAAATTGAGATTATCGAACGTAATTTATTTCAATTGGCAGAAACGGGAAAATATGGTGGTGGATTTGAAAGTTTTAATGACGCTATCCAAAAAGCTATTGATATGGCATCCGCTGCAAAAAAACGGTCCTCGCATCTATCAGGTATAGCTACCCACTTGAAAAAACTTGATGAAAAAATGGGAGGATTACAGCCTTCCGATTTGATTATCCTGGCTGGGCGCCCCGGTATGGGAAAAACCTCCCTTGCAACCAATATAGCCTTTAATATTGCCGATGCTTATAATCATGATGCTAAAATGAATAATTCATCACAAGAAAATGAGGGAGGAATCGTTGGATTTTTCTCACTTGAAATGTCATCAGAACAACTTGCAACGCGTATTATTTCTGAACAAACAGAAATATCTTCTTCTGAAATTCGGCGTGGTAATATTTCAGAAGAACAATTTGAAAAACTAGTGAATGCAACGCGTCGCCTCCAAAAAGCGCCACTTTACATCGACCAAACTGGTGGTATATCGCTTTCTCAACTGGCTGCACGCGCACGTCGACTAAAGCGACAACACGGTTTAGACGTATTGATTATTGATTATATACAGCTAATGACAAGCAATTCAAAACGTTCATCTGAAAATCGCGTTCAAGAAATTACAGAAATTACTACAGGGCTCAAAGCTTTAGCTAAAGAGCTTAATGTTCCTATCATCGCCCTCTCACAACTTTCACGCCAAGTTGAAAACCGAACTGATAAACGCCCACAATTATCAGATTTACGTGAATCTGGCTCAATTGAACAAGATGCGGATGTTGTTCTTTTTGTATATCGTGAAGAATATTATCTCAAAAATGAAGAGCCTAAAGAAGGAACTCCTGAATATGTAAAATGGCAAACTGAGATGGAAAAAGTTTTCGGAATAGCTGATATTCTTATAGCAAAACAACGACACGGACCAACAGGAACAGCTCATCTTGCTTTTCAGTCAGAATTTACACGCTTTAGCGACTTGGCAGAAAGTGATTATCTTCCAGAACAACGTAATTAACCACTATGGCACGTAATCGCACTCAATTTATCTGTCAAAATTGTAATACCCTCTACTCACGCTGGGCTGGAAAATGTGATTCTTGTGGGGAATGGAACTCCCTTGTCGAAGAAGGTACGAACAGTGGCATTGGAAGTGGCCCAACGCAAAATATTCGTCAAGGCCGTATTATAACATTGACTTCTCTTTCTGGAAATCTTGAAAATGCTCCACGTATCCATTCTGGTATTTCTGAACTTGATCGTGTGACCGGTGGTGGCTTTGTTCGTGGATCAGCATTACTTGTTGGTGGTGATCCAGGTATTGGCAAATCAACTTTGCTTACACAAACGGCAGCTGCATTATCGCGAAAAGGGTATAATATTATTTATGTTTCAGGTGAAGAGGCTGTTGCACAAATCCGTCTACGAGCACAAAGGCTTGGTGCAGATGATACAACAGTTAAACTTGCTGCAGAAACCAATGTTGAAGATATTTTAACAACTTTAAATGCGCATAAAAAACTTGATCTAGTTATTATCGATTCAATTCAAACTCTATGGTCAGATGCAGCCGATTCAGCTCCTGGAAGTGTAACACAAGTACGCATTAGCGCCCAAGCGATCATACGTTTTGCTAAAAAAACAGGGGCAGCTGTTGTTCTTGTTGGGCATGTTACAAAAGATGGGCAAATTGCTGGTCCCCGTGTTGTTGAACACATGGTTGATGGTGTTCTCTATTTTGAAGGCGAGAATAGTCATTGTTATCGAATTCTTAGAACTGTGAAAAATCGCTTTGGACCAACTGATGAAATTGGTGTTTTTGAAATGTCCGACAAAGGCCTAAAAGAAGTTACCAATCCATCCGAACTATTTTTAGGTGAACGTAATGAAAAAGCTCCAGGAGCTGCTGTCTTTGCAGGAATGGAGGGAACACGCCCTATATTGGTGGAAATTCAAGCTCTTGTTGCACCTTCTTCGCTTGGTACACCACGGCGTGCTGTTTTAGGGTGGGATGGAAATCGTCTTTCAATGATTCTCGCCGTATTAGAAGCTCACTGTGGTATTCGCTTTGGACAACATGATGTCTACCTTAATGTTGCAGGTGGTTACAAAATATCAGAACCAGCAGCTGACTTAGCCGTTGCAGCAGCTTTGGTATCCTCCCTTGTAAACATTCCTCTTCCAACTCATTATGTATATTTTGGTGAAGTTAGCCTTTCAGGAACAATCCGCGCTGTTACTCATTCAGGACAACGTGTCAAAGAAGCTCAAAAACTTGGCTTTCAAGGTGCTGTTCAGCCCGCAACAACAACCGAAATGATAAAATCAACAGCCTTTCAACAAAAAATATTTTCCGACCTTTCTGAATTTGTTGCCACTATTGTTGCAAGTAAAAAATGACTGTCATACAAATAATAATATAGAATCATCTCTATAAAATAATAAAAGAGCCTTGCTATAAAATAGAAACTGGCATAACAGGAAATGTTCTTACGCACTTTTATACTGATTAAAATAGAACACAATTTTACATAACCTATATAAGGAGCAAACAAATGAGTGTAACAGTTCTTGATGGCATTGTCATTGCAATCATCCTGTTTTCTTCTTTTCTAGCCATGCTCCGAGGTTTTTCCCGCGAAGTTTTATCATTGCTTTCTTGGGTAATTTCAGCTGTTATCACACTGTTGTTATTTAAACCTGTATTGCCTTTTGTTGAACAATATCTCTCTAACGAAACAGTCGCATTAATAGCTACATTAGTTACGATTTTTATTATTGCTCTAATTATTATTTCTATCATTACAATGAAAATTTCTGATTTTATCATTGATAGTCGAATCGGCAGACTTGATCGCACTATTGGTTTTATCTTTGGAGCATTTCGTGGTTTATTAATCACAGTTATTGGCATTTTACTTATTAATGCGCTTATTAAACCTGAACAACAATCTCATTGGCTGAAAGATGCAAAAACAAAACCTATGTTGGATTCATTAAGCCAACAAATTTGGGAATTGTTGCCTAAAAATCCCGATTATGCCCTTGAAAAACTGGAAAAGCTCTTTAACAAAGATGACTTTTCCGCAAGATTTTGAAAATACTAACCAAAACATATCTCTACAAAATAAATTATAGTTTTTATTTGAAAACTGGTCTTAAATAGTATGGAGTAGTTGTGATATTAATCATTTAACATCATTACTGAAAGTAATATGATGACAAAAATTAATATTCCTTATCAAGAACCCTCATTTGACGATGATACCCTTCATGAAGAATGTGGAGTGTTTGGTATTCTTGGACATAAAGATGCAGCAACACTAACAGCTCTTGGACTCCACGCGCTACAACACCGTGGGCAAGAAGCTGCTGGAATTGTTTCTTATCACAACAAGATGTTTCATCAAGAAAAACACCTAGGCCTTGTTGGAGATCACTATACAAATCCTGCAACACTTGCCCGTTTGCCTGGAGATCGTGCGATTGGACATACTCGTTATTCAACAACGGGAGAAATAGCGTTACGCAATGTACAGCCTCTATTCGCTGAATTAAAAGCCGGAGGTATTGCTATCGCACATAATGGTAATTTAACAAATGGTCTTACACTACGCCATGAATTAATTGCTTCTGGTGCTATCTGTCAATCAACTTCAGACTCTGAAGTCTTTCTCCACCTTATTGCCCGCTCACGTCATGAATCATCATCCGATCGTTTTGTTGATGCTATTCGCCAAGTGGAAGGTGGATATGCCATGTTAGCGCTAACACGTACCAAGCTTATTGCTGCACGTGACCCAATAGGTATTCGTCCACTTGTTCTAGGTGAACTCGATGGTAAACCAATTTTCTGTTCAGAGACCTGTGCACTTGATATCATTGGAGCAAAATACGTTCGTGACGTCAAAAATGGTGAAATCATCATATGTGAAACACAAAACAATGGTGAAATCACTACAAAAATTATTAAACCAGAAATAGAAAAACCAGAAAAGCTTTGCCTTTTTGAATATGTCTATTTTGCTCGACCCGATTCAATCGTTGGAGGGCGTAGTGTTTATGCAGTTCGTAAAAATATGGGTATCCAATTGGCTCAAGAAGCACCGTGTGAGGGGGATGTTGTTGTCCCCGTTCCTGATGGGGGAACACCTGCTGCAATTGGTTATGCACAAAAAATTGGTATTCCCTTTGAACTTGGCATCATTCGTAATCATTATGTTGGTCGCACTTTTATCGAACCAACTCAACAAATTCGTGCTTTTGGCGTGAAATTAAAACATTCTGCCAACCGCCCTATTATTGAAGGAAAACGTGTCATTTTAGTGGATGATTCCATTGTGCGTGGAACAACATCCATTAAAATCGTACGAATGCTCCGCGATGCAGGAGCAAAAGAAGTTCACATGCGCATTTCCAGCCCAATGATTTTTTATCCCGATTTTTATGGAATCGATACACCTAAAATTGAAGATCTTTTAGCTAATAAATACCCAGACTTAAAATCTATGTGTAATTTCATTGGAACCGATTCATTAGAATTTCTCTCAACAGATGGCCTTTATCTCGCTATTATAGGGGAAAAACGAAATAACTCTTCCCCTCAATTTACTGATCATTATTTTACTGGCCACTATCCTACACACCTTACCGATCAAAAAAGTATTCCAAAAGTTCATAAATTATCTGTTCTGAAAACAAGAAATTAATAATGAGGAAATCTGATTTTAATCTTTCTGGACGTGTCGCACTGGTCACAGGTGCTTCTAGAGGAATTGGGTATCATTTAGCATTAGAGCTAGCAGAACGGAGTGCTCATATTATAGCCCTTGCACGAACAATTAGTGATTTAACCACGCTTGATACCAAAATCCAAGAGAAAGGTTCCTCCACAACGCTGGTACCACTTGACTTACATAATACACGAGCTATTGATACTCTAAGTATTTCAATTGCTGAACGCTGGAAAAAACTTGATATTATGGTTGTAAATGCAGGAATTCTGGGAATTCTTTCACCAATGGCTCATATTGAAAATACGGCATTTGAAGAAGTGTTTCAAGTGAATCTCATCAATCAATGGCGTTTAATGAAAGCAGTTGAACCTTTATTACGCAAATCAGATGCTGGACGTGCTATTTTTTTATCATCAAGCGTTGCTCACTGCGCACGCGCTTTCTGGGGGCCTTATGCAGCTTCTAAAGCCGCTTTAGAAATTATTGCTCGTTGCTGGGCAGAAGAACTTAAAGAAACGTCAATCAAAGTTAATTGCGTTAACCCAGGTGCAACACGCACTGCAATGCGAGCACAAGCTATGCCTAATGAAAATCCTCAGACCTTACCCTCTCCCCAAGAAGTTGCTGAAAAAATAGTATATTTATCTTCACCTTATTTAAAAGAAACAGGTAGGCTTTTTGATGTTCGTAAAAATCAGTTCATAAACTATCATACACCTCATTGATAACAGTCTATATATCAAACTAAACTTCTATAATTTTACTCTGCTTCTTAAAATTAGATAAAACCTTATGATTCCTGGTCAGTTTGAATACTCATCTTCTTTGCTTCTAAAGCAGCTCGTTTATTATATGCTAAAGCACTACAAGGTAGAAAAATCATATAGCTAACAGCTGTTATTAATAAAGTATACCACGTGTAAGTTGCAAGAAAACCAACATAAATAACAATAACCAGCATACACGGTACAACAATATCACGCCTTAACTTTTGACCAATTTCCTTTGCATTCCATACCGGTAAGCGGCTTACTAAAAGAAAAGCGACAATCACAGTATACAAGCTAAAAAATAAAGCCCAACCCCTATTAGGTATCAAACCAAGAGCCCCTAAATAAACAGGTAATAAAAGCAACAATGCTCCTGCTGGTGCAGGAACACCAACAAAATAATTTCTCTGCCATCTTGGTATATCTGTATTATCTAACGTAACATTAAAACGAGCTAACCGCAAACAACAAGCAACACAATATACAAGTGCTGCAACCCAGCCTACTTGATGAACCTGAGCGAGAATAAAAGAATAAACAACAAGAGCAGGAGCAACACCAAAATTAATAACATCAGCAAGTGAATCCATCTGTGCTCCAAAAGACGAACTGCCATCTATCAAACGTGCAACACGACCATCAGCTCCATCTAAAACTGCTGCCAAAAGCACCATCAAAATAGCTGACTCATAGTGATGCTCAAAAGCCAAACGAATACCGCTTATCCCCGCGCAAATCGCTAAGATAGTGATAATATTAGGAATAACAAACCGCATCGGCATAGGTGAACGTAACCGATGCGTAATATCGCCACGTTGCTCTTCAGGATCAAATGAAGAAAATAGCGAAAAAATTTTCATGACTCATCCTAATCAAGTCTAAAATCAGTTATCTCAGTAGTATCACCAAAAGAGCCTAAAACTGTTTCTCCAGCAATTGCTACCTGACCAACAGCAACACGCAATTTTACTTCAGCAGGCATATAAACATCAAGACGAGAACCAAAACGTATCAACCCAAAACGTTGCCCAGTAATAACAGCATCATCTTTTTGAGACCAACAAACAATTCGGCGCGCAATCAACCCCGCTATCTGTACGACACCAATTTTGCCGTGTTCACTGTCAATCACCACCTCATTACGTTCGTTAAATTGACTGGCTTTATCAAGCTCAGCATTTACAAACTTACCCGGATGATAAACAATAGATTTTATTGTACCGCTCATAGGAATGCGATTTATATGGCATGAAAAAAGGTCCATAAACACAGAAACACAAATCATTTCATCGCTCCCCAACCCTAATTCTGCAGGGGGAACACATGACTCAATACACGAAATACGACCATCAGCAGGAGAGATAATCCAATTTGAATTTATAGGCGTTACACGTTCTGGGTCACGGAAAAAATATATACACCACACGGTTAAAATAAGACCACACCAAAACAACGGGCCCCATATCCAACCAAGAACGAGTGAAACAACAAAAAATGCTATAATAAAAGGATAGCCTTCTTTATGAATTGGGACAAAACTATTACAGATAGATTGAACAATACGCATATAACTTCCTATTCACAAATGATTGAACAATAAATAAACTCCTGTTTTCCTCCTCTTCTCTTTTGTATATTTAATCAATTATTTTATACAAAACTAGATATGATTTCCATGTAGATCATTTCTTACGATTAACAACGCCTAGTTCATCTTCTTCACGTATTTTACGTAATTTCTCTTCAGCCTGTGAAGCTTCAAGCTGCTTATTCCACATAGAAGCATATAAACCTTTCTTGCTTAAAAGATCAGCGTGGCTTCCTTTCTCAATAATACAGCCATTTTTTAATACCAAAATTTCATCAGCATTAATAATAGTAGAAAGGCGATGAGCAATAATCAATGTTGTACGACCACGGCTTATAATATCCAATGCGCGCTGAATTTCTTGTTCTGTCGTTGTATCAAGAGCCGCAGTTGCTTCATCCAAAATAAGAAGTGGAGGTGCTTTTAAAAGTGTCCGTGCAATTGCCACGCGTTGTTTCTCACCACCAGATAATTTAAGACCTCGTTCACCTACCATAGACTGAAAGCCTTCTGGAAGCATTTCAATAAATTTTAATATCTGTGCCATTTCAGCAGCTTTGTGCATCTCTTCATCTGTTGCACTAGGGCGCCCATAACGAATATTATATGCAATCGTATCGTTAAATAAAACTGTATCTTGCGGCACCATACCGATCGCTTCACGTAAACTTTTTTGCGTTACATCACGGATATCCTGGCCGTCAATTGTTATCGACCCTGATTCAACATCATAAAATCGAAAAAGCAATCGGGAGATCGTCGACTTACCAGCGCCTGATGGCCCAACAATTGCAACTGTTTTACCTCCGGGAATTTCAAAATCAATATCTTTGAGAATTGAACGATCGGAATCATAGGAAAATTTCACCTGATTAAACCGAATAGTACCATTGCTTACCACCAACGGTTTAGCATCTGGTTTATCAACAATTTCCTGCTGAACATCTAAAAAATCAAACATAGCTTCAATATCACTTAAACTCTGCCGAACTTCACGATAAATTGAGCCAATAAAATTCAACGGAATGGAAAGCTGTATTAAAAGTGCATTAATAAAAACAAAGTCCCCTAAAGTTTGTGTCATATGCAAAACTTCATAAGCTGACATTAACATCAGGATTGTCATTCCAATACCAAAAATAAGAGCTTGACCAAAATTAAGCCAGCTTAGAGATGTCCAGATTTTTGTTGCAGCTTTTTCATATCCGGCCATAGAAGAATCAAATCGGCTTGCTTCTAGAGCTTCATTGCCAAAATATTTGACTGTTTCAAAATTCAAAAGAGAATCAACTGCCCGTGTATTTGCTTCAGTATCAGCCGTATTCATTTCTTGCCGAATACTAATGCGCCAATCGCTCGCCTTGATTGTAAACCAAGTATACAAACCAACCATCACAACAACGATAAGAAAATAACGCCACCCATAATTTATCAAAAGTACAAACGCTGTTAACACAAACTCTAAAATGGTTGGCACTGTATTAAGAATTGAAAATCGAACAAGAGCCTCAATTCCCTTCGTACCACGATCAATCACACGAGAAAGACCACCAGTTCGCCGCTCTAAATGGAAGCGCAAAGACAATCCGTGAATATGAACAAAAGTCTTATATGCCAATTGACGAATAGCGTATTGACCAACAGTTGCAAAAAGAGAATCACGTAACTGGTTTAATCCAGCTTGAACAATGCGTGCAAAATTATATGCAAAAACCAGCATAATAGGCACCACCCAAATGGATGAAGACCTTGCAAATACTTGAAAAAATTTTATATCAAGCGCATTTGTAGCATATTTAAAAAAATACGGCACAGATATGAGAATAAGTTTGGACAAAATAAGGTAAAATATTGCCCATACCACACGCATTTTCAGATCAAATCTGGCTGATGGCCACATATAAGGCCACAAATTATAAAGGGTGCGTAGAGTTTGGTCAGAATCTACCGAAACGGTTTTTACTATTTCATTCTGTTTCATAAAGCCCTTAATTTCTTTTATTATTCATAAACATGTAAAAAATAATTTCTAAACTGTTTTCCATAGATTATTTATTACCTTTCCTTCACCTCTGAATAACCTATACGCTTATGGAAATTTAAGGTTAGACCATTTTCGATAAAGGAACAAGAAACAATCCGCTATAAGATTTATCATTTTTGTCTGTATTTTCGTACCATTCTGCTACGAATAAATTTTCTACTTTCATATGCTTTTTTTTCAATTCTGCTTTAAGCCACGTTTTTGATTTATTAATTGCTTTAAGGCCTTCTTCGAGAATTTCACCATTTTGTATCACAATGGTAGATTTTTTGCCTTCTTCCTTCTTAATTACAGAAAAATCACCATTGGTTTCCAAACGAACAAAAGCTGCCTCATGTAAACTACAGCCTTTAATACGCAACATGGTAATTAGATCACTTATACTAATGCGCAAACGCTTAATTTCACCTATTTGAAATATACCATCTGAAACTAATACAATACTTCCTCCTGCAATAAGCCGGTGGAAAAAACCGAATACCGTGCAAAAAAATTAAGAGATGTGATCAAGGTTTGCCAAATAAACAGAACAAGCAATAATTGAATGCTACTAATACTAGGATTATAAATAACTCCTCCAATAATACTCCCCATTACAAAATTACTCACCAAATCGATTGGCGTCATTTGACTGAGATTACCACGACCTGTTGTTCTTAAAATCAACAAAAAAGCGGCAAGGCTTACAACTAACTTAAGCGCGATATATCCATAAAAATGTAAAAATTCCATCAAATTCTCTCCTTTTTATGAGAGCTGCTGGAATACGGGAACTATTGTCGTCTTATCTCCCACGTAGTAATACGCTCGCCAGTCTGTGGATCTTTTTCATCTTTTAATGAGATCCCTCCCACTGCAAGCTCATCACGAATTCTATCCGCAGCTTCCCATTCTTTATTATGGATAAGCCGTAGCCTTTCGGCAATGCGCTGATCAATAAATTTTGAATCAAAGCATGTCTTTCTAACAAACAGTGGACATTCTATCTCTTGAACCCATTCCTGCCGCAATAGCCCAAATAAATCCATACCGCGTGCAAGAGCCATAGCATTTCCTTCCTTATAAAATTTTCGTAAAATAGTAAATGCATTTGAAGTGTTAAGGTCATCACTTAATGTATTGATTAAAGATTCATCTATAGATTCATTATTATCCAAACAACATTTCTCACCACGAAGCATCTCATACCAACGATATAATTCGCTACTGGATTGCGTTAAACGACGAGCTGTCCAATTTAGAGGTTCACGATAATGAGTCTGCAACATTGAAAAACGGATAGATAAGCCCGCCCAGTTTTGTCTTATTTCATCTGTCAAAGAATCATTAAATTCAAGAAAATCACTTTCTAATAGAGAATGAATAGTGATAAAATTACCAAGGCTTTTAGACATTTTTTTGCCTTCAACCTGCAAAAAACCATTATGCATCCAAAAATTAGCCATTCGCTCAGTTCCAAAAGCTGAACAACTTTGTGCAATCTCATTTTCATGATGAGGAAAAAGTAAATCAATACCACCACCATGGATATCAAAAACATTTGCTGCAGGATCATTACAATTTAAACCACCACCATAAGGAGCCAACAGCTTCACCATCGACATTGCTGAGCATTCAATATGCCAACCCGGACGCCCTAAACCAGGAATTCCTGCCGGCGATGGCCAACCTGGTTCCCATTCTTGAGAGGGTTTCCATAAAACAAAATCCATTTTTTCCTTTTTATAAATAGCAATATCTATACGTGAGTCTGCTCTCATTTCATCAAGCGATCGTTTTGCAAATTCGCCATAACGGGGATATTCCCCCATACTGCTTATAGAAAATAATATATGATTTCCTGCTATATAAGCATGTCCTCTTTCAAGAAGTCTTTCAATCAAAGATCGTATTTCTTCTAAATGATCGGTTGCACGTGGCTGGCTAGTTGGTAATAAACAACCAAGCGCTTCTGTATCCTTTTGAAATTGGTCATATGTACATTCTGTTAATTGACGAATAGCATCATTTAATGCAAGCTCTGGGTATTTATGGATTGCTCGTGCATTAATTTTATCATCGACATCCGTAATATTACGAGCATATATCACGTGGTCCTCACCATAAACATGACGTAAAAAACGAAATAAAATATCAAAAACAATTACAGAACGTGCATTACCAATATGAGCATAATCATAAACTGTCGGACCACAAACATAAAGACGTACCTTAGCAGCATCAATCGGTGTAAAATTTTCTTTTTTGCGTGTAAGCGTGTTATAAAACCGCAGATTTCCCATAATTATACTCCGTTAGTGATATTGCTTGGTGTAGTTCCAGCAAAATTTACTCATATTATGAGTTAATAACACTGCTTGAAAAAAATACCGCGATATTGGTTTTTTTATTTCCAACATCGAACTATTTGATCTATATAATTCAAAAAATATTAATTAACGATAACTAATAAATACATACTAAATACATAATACATAATACGTGCATAAAGCAATCAAAACAGATCAAGCTGTTTATTATTTTGATATTGGATAAATAAACTATTCCATTTGGCAAATGCTACTGCTTCAAGAATATCTGGAATATTTGGCAACATATCAGTTATATTATTTACTTCATCTGCAACAGAATAAAACTCAAATACCATATTCTGACATTTTGATAAAATCCCATAACACCTTATCTTCCAATAATAACAATCAAATCACTGCATAACATCGTTACGACTTATAATCGCAAGTATAAAATGATAAATGGAAGATAATATTGTTTGAACAGATAAGCGCATAATGCTCATTATAGTATTTTTTGCAAATTCTTTCATATCACTTCAGATTTCCATAAACCTTACCTAAACCAATAAGACCTTTATTTTACAACAAATGAAGCTATGATTTTCTCACATCACATTTTTACTTAAAGAATTCGTTTGTCGGTACCATTATGTCGATAATTCAATACATAAACAAAGACTGTGTTCTCTTTTTTATTATTTTAAAATGAATATTAAACACTAACAATCAATATCATGCTGCTTGATCTAAGGAGGAATGAATCCTTAACAAACGGTAAATTATCGTTACAAAACAAAAAGATAACGCGTTCTGACAAGTTTTGAATTTACTTTACAAAAACAATAATTGCTCCAAAATGCATTACCTATAAGTTCATTTTACAGGTACAACCTGTTTAATAACCAAAGAACAAACCTACTTTTATTGAAACATCAAACTGAAGCATAAACTTTAATGGAATTGTAAATGGTATTAAACCAAAAATTCTTGTAACAACTGCTTTTGTACACCATGTTACAATATTAACTTTCTCCGTACACATAATCAGAAAAATAGTCTTAAAGCTGTTTTCATATATGTGTAACAAAGTTGTTATGAGTGCCCTTTTACAAAAGACAATCACTTAAACAATAAACCAAACTTTTAGTTTTATTATGCTAATGCTTCTATAAATTTAACAGGTTCACCTTGCGAAGGTGTAACAATTTCACCTTCCCACATAACCCGCATTCCACGAATAATTGTCCCAACTGGCCAACCTTTAACTTTTTTGCCATCATAAGGTGTCCACCCTGCCCGTGAACCAATATGTGCATTGGTTATAATCTCCTCCCGTTTAAGATCAATAATGGTTAAGTCAGCATCATATCCAACTGCAATGCGTCCTTTACAGCTGATACCAAAAACACGACTAGGACCATGCGAGGTGAGATCAACAAAGCGTTCAAGAGATATCCTTCCCGTATTCACATGAGTCAGCATAATTGCTGCTGTAGTTTGAACACCTGTCATACCCGAAGGTGAAAGAGGATAAGACTTATGCTTTTCTTCAAGCGTATGAGGAGCGTGATCTGAACCTAAAACATCAATGATACCTTGCTGAACACCGTACCAAAGGCCTTTACTGTGGTGGCTTTCACGAATAGGTGGATTCATCTGGATCAATGTGCCAAGCCTTTGATAATCATCAGAAGTCAAAGTCAAATGATGTTGAGTTACTTCAATTGTTGCTAAATCCTTATGATTTTTCAGAAAATCAATTTCTTCCGCTGTAGAAAGATGTAACACATGGACGCGTTTTCCCATTTCGCGCGCAATTTTAATTAAACGTTGTGTACATTTCAAAGCAGCAATTTCATCACGCCAAAGCGGGTGTGATGACACATCTCCCTTAATGCAAAGTGCTTTACGTTCATTGAGCCGCTCCTCATCTTCACAATGAAAAGCTGCGCGACGACGCGTATTTTTCAAAATTAGACGAACACCTTCATCATCATCAACTAAAAGATTACCTGTAGAAGACCCCATAAATACTTTAATTCCAGCAGCTCCAGGAAGTCTCTCTAATTCAGCCAATTCATGCGCATTTTCACGTGTTCCCCCAACCCAAAACGCAAAGTCACAATGCATCCGATGAAATCCGCGTTTAACTTTATTAGTCAACATCTCTTCTGTTATCGTCAGTGGATTTGTATTAGGCATTTCAAAAACCGTTGTAACCCCCCCTAAAACCGCAGAACGAGAACCACTTTCTAGATCTTCCTTATGTATGTGCCCTGGCTCACGAAAATGAACCTGGCTATCAATGATACCTGGTAAAATATGAAGCCCTGTACAGTCGATCACCTCATTAGCGGATGCACACGTCAAGTCACCAATTTCAGCAATACAGCCATTCATGATACCAATATCACGCTTGCCACTTCCATCATGATTAACAAGTGTTGCACCTTTAAAAATTGTATCAAATGTTTTAAACACAGCCATACTCCTTAGACATCATCTCTTTACCGATTATGTAACTCTGAGCAGAAAGGCAAGGACCATGATCGAAAAACAAAACACTATTAGCTTAAAAAATCGCAAAATTATTAAAGTTATAGGTGAAGAAGCAACACGTTTCCTACAAGCCCTAATTACAACAGATGTTGAAAAAATCAACTCACAAGAACTTTTCCCTGGTGCTCTTTTATCACCACAAGGAAAAGTTATTGCTGATTTTCTAATCGGTAAAATAGACCAAGGTTATATGATTGATATCGCTGCACATTTAGCAGACACCTTTCAACAACGCCTTATCCTTTATAAGTTACATACAAAAGTGGAAATTACACAACCATTACAATTAGTTGTTACAGTTTTTTGGAAAAATAAAATAAGTACTTGTGATTTTGATTTAAGTTTTATTGATAAACGATTTCCACAAAATGAAAAAATAGTACGTGTTTATGGAAAAATACCTTTTCTTTCTCCAGAACATAATGATAATTGGAACCGAATGCGTATCCGCTATGCAATCGCAGAAAGTGGGCAAGATTATAAAATAGGTAAAGTCTTTCCTCATGATATCAATTACGATCAAATCAGTGGATTATCATTCAATAAAGGTTGTTACATCGGACAGGAAGTTGTTTCACGAATGCACCATCGTAGAGCAGCTCGTCGCCGTTTTTTGATAGTAAAAGGCCAGCACAATTTAATGCCAAGATCCATCATTCAAGCAGGCACTAAAATACTTGGTGAATTAGGGACATGTGTAGAAAATGAAGCCTTAGCTTTAATGCGTATTGACCATGTTAAAGATATTATGGACAAACATATTCCGTTTACAATAGAAAATCTTCCTGTAACAATAAGTATTGCTGAAAATATGAACTTCAGCTTTCCTGAAAATACCGTGGAAACTAACTAATGGCTAAAGCTGAATTATCACAAGATGGAACAGCACGTGCTTGGCAAAGAATGCTTTCTGGTCGGCGGCTTGATTTACTTAATCCTTCTCCTCTTGACATCGAAATCGAAGATATTGCGCACGGCCTTTCTCGTGTTGCACGATGGAATGGTCAAACACACGGTGAACATACATATTCTGTCGCGCAACATTCACTTTTAGTAGAACAAATATTTCAGATACTCTTTCCACAATCCCACAATGACGAATGTCTTCTAGCTCTTCTCCATGATGCATCAGAATATGTTATTGGTGATATGATTTCACCTTTTAAAGCTGTTATAGGAAAACAGTATCAGCTTGTCGAAAAACGCATACAAGATACCATCTGCATACGCTTTTCTTTACCTGTTAATCCACCTCACAAACTATTAAAAAAAATCAAACAAGCTGATCGTATTGCTGCTTTCTACGAAGCTATTACTCTTGCTGGCTTTAGTACAAAAGAAGCCATGCGTTATTTTGGGTCTCCAAATAATATTTTACCCGATAAACTTAGTTTGCAGTCCTATTCAACACAACAAATTGAAAATGTCTTTTTAACCCGCTTTCGTGATATAGATAGTCAAAGATGATATTCATATCTTTTTAGTCACTTGTCTTTTGTTTTTACGGGAATAAAACACAAAGTATCTTAGCTTATAGTCTCACCAGTTGGATAAATATTAAAATATCTTACGCAACTTTTTATTACATATTATCTTTTATAGTCATACCTTGTTTGAATATGGTTTATAAATAGAACAGAATTTGTTTTCCTTCTTATTTCTATTAATTTATAGAGTACCCAATCCATAATCTCTGTTTTTTCTATTATCTGTAGTTTACCTTTAAAAAATAAATATTATTAATTTTCAATGCATTGCTAAAAATACTTTAAGATATACAAAAAGATTTCAGCATCTCATTAATCAATGAGACATAAATAGAACAGCCATATGAAAAATAGTTCAAATTCAGTGTAAGCAAAACGTACTTAAGAAAATTTCTTTTATCTTACGCTTCATATAACTAATATATTTTTATAGGGTTTTCTCTTAAACCTAATTTTATTTGGGCTTATAAATCTCTGAATCAGAAGGAAAAGCACGTGATCTAACATCATCTGCATAATTTCTAATCGCCGTATCCATTGCTTGTTCAAAAGCACCATAACGACGTACAAATTTAGGCACCCAAGCCCCGTAACCCAACATATCTTCCATTACTAAGATTTGCCCATCACACTGATTGGATGCACCAATACCAATAGTAGGAATAGAGAGCTTTTTTGTGATCTTCACTGCTAACGGTTCTACTACCCCTTCCAATACAACAGCAAAAGCGCCTGCTTCTTCAACTGCTACTGCATCAGCTTCGATCTTTAACCTATCATTTTCAGTACGCCCTTGTACCTTAAAACTACCGAAACGATTTACCGCTTGTGGTGTAAGGCCAACATGCCCCATAACTGGAATACCTCGCTGGCATAAAAAATCAATTGTTTCCGCCATATAAATGCCACCTTCAAGCTTGACTGCACCACACCCTGTTTCTGCAACAATCCGTGACGCATTTTCAAAAGCCTGCTGTGGACTTTTCTCATAAGAACCAAAAGGCATATCAATAACTACGAGCACTTTTTGAGAACTACGTATAACCGCTTGTCCGTGTAAAATCATCATATCCACACTAACAGGCAGTGTTGTATCAAAACCATGCACAACCATACCAACGCTATCACCAACCAAAAGAAAATCACAATATAGGTCAGCAATCCGCGCACTATAAGCCTGATAAGCTGTTAGAGCAACAATCGGTTTTTGTCCCTTTTTCGACCGTATTTCAGAAGCAGAGACACGCTTTATAGCTTTATGTGAATCCATTTCTTAGTTTCCGTATGTAAAACATATTAATCAACAAGTCTGACTTCACCAAAATTAAGAGTCAGCAATAAAACCGCAAAAATACATAAAAAAGCCTTTTTACACGTGATTTCAGCATAAAATACATTTCTCATAGAGCTTTTTAAAAATCCAATTTAATGCTTATAAACCTCTGTATCTGCCGGAAAAGCGCGTGATTTAACATCATTTGCATAATTCTTTACCGCTGTATCTACCAATTCCTCAAAAGAACCGTACCGACGCACAAATTTAGGCATCCAACTACCATAGCCTAACCAAGTATTATAGCCTAACATATCTTCCATTACCAAAATCTGCCCATCACACTGATTGGATGCACCAACACCAATAGTAGGAATAGAGAGTTTTTCTGTAAGCTTTATTGCTAATGGTTCTACTACCGCTTCCACCATAACAGCAAAAGCACCAGCTTCCTCAACTGCCAATGCATCAGCTTCAACCTGGAGCCAACTCTGCTCATCGCGCCCTTGCACCTTAAAGCCCTCCAAACGAACTGTATGTGGCATAAGACCAATATGACACATAACAGGAATACCACGTCCGTGCAAAAACCTAACTGTTTCAGCCATATGAACACCACCCTCAAGTTTGACTGCACCACATCCTGTTTCTGCAATAATTCGTGATGCATTTCTAAAAGCCTGTTGCGGACTTTCTTCATAAGAACCAAAAGGCATATCAACAACTACAAGCGCCCGTTCAGATCCACGCATAACGGCCTTTCCGTATAAAATCATCATATCTACATCAACAGGTAATGTTGTATCAAACCCATGCACAATCATAGCAACGCTGTCGCTCACTAAAAGAAAGTCGCAATATGGGTCAGCAATTCGAGCACTATAAGCCTGGTAAACCATTAAAGAAACGATTGGCTCTTGACCCTTTTTGGAGCGTATTTCAGAAGCAGTAATACGATTTATAGTTTTATATGAAGTCATTGTTGTATTTCCTATTGTAAAATATATTGATCAATAAGCCTGACCTCACCAAAGCGGATGCATAGTAATAAAACCGCAGGTTTATTCAGTTTTCCTCTAAACATGCATAAAGTTTCTATGTCTCTTAAATCTATTGACTCAATAATAGCACGCGGTTCTTGCCGCAAAATATCACGGGCAATTTTGCACAGTTTATTAACTGATCGTTCGCCTTGGTTATAAAGCCTTACAACAGCCTCACCGCTTTCAGGAATAATTTTTGCAGCTTTGCGATCTTCTAATGTTAAAAGCTGATTGCGTGAAGAGCTGGCTACACCATCTGCATCACGTAAAATAGGTACACCAACAATTTCAACAGGAAAAGCTAAGTCCTTAACCATACGACGAATAATAAGAAGCTGTTGAAAATCTTTTTCCCCAAAAAACGCCTTATTTGGCTGCACAATATTAAAAAGCTTAGCAACAACACTGGTTACACCATAAAAATGCCCTGGGCGTAATTTTCCTATTAAAACATGTGACAATTTTTCTACCCTTACAACAGTCTCATTTCCCAGCGGCCACATTTCTTCTGTAGAAGGTGCAAAAACATATTCAACACCCGCTTTTTTCAACAAAGCACAATCGCCCTCAAGATCTCTTGGATACATATCAAAATCTTCATGAGGTCCAAATTGCTTTGGATTAATAAAAATAGAAACTAATACTCGATCACACATTACTTTTGCCTGTTGTACCAAAGCAATATGACCACTATGCAATGCTCCCATAGTTGGAACAAAACCAATCGATAATCCTAAACGTTGCTCCTTTGCGATACATTGCCGTACTTCAGCAATTGTTTTTAAAATTTGCATATTTAAATTATACCTATTTTATAAAATCAGTAAATTGACTCTTTCATACAAAATCTCCGTTCAAATAAGTTTATTAAACTAACGCGAACCGACGGGTGTTGTATCTTTCTTGGCTCCCAAACATGGCGTGTTAAAAAAAAATTTGTTAAAGTAAATCCATTTCTCATATCATTAAAATCAATAGGACAACTGGCTCTTTGTATAAGAAACTGCGGTAGAGGTAAAAGTTTATCTCTCCAAAGGTACCCTGCTTCTTCACACACAGCACGTCCTGATTTTGGTGATACATAATGAAGGTTTTCCTGACAACCTGTTACAACACAACAAGACAAATCAAGGCCAAATCCAAGTTCTTTAAGAAGCTGCATTTCAAAACGTATAAGTAATTCAGCGATAACAAACCATTCATCAAAATTCTGCATAAAAATATGCAACATATCATATAAAATAGGATGAGGATCACGCTCGGGAAGAAGTCGCAAATGAGAAGCCATCAACTGCAAAGTATAAAGTGCTTCTGGTATGAGCATTAATCGTGAAGCATGTAAATCAAGCGCTTCAAGCTTAAATAACCCCAAATGCTCATCCAAACGTGCCCACCATTCAGCCTCAACAAAATTTCCAGGTTGAAGAAAAGCCGCCATACTACGAGAACGCCCTCCCTTTACCATTCCCATATAGCGACCATGCTGACGTGTCATAACTTCAAGAATAACGCTCGTTTCACCATGCTGACGTGTGCCAAGGATGATAGCATGCTCTTTCCATCTCATTTTATTTTAAAAAATCTAATCCCATTTCCTGGTAGCGCTCTGGATTAGTGCTCCAATTATCACGCACTTTCACAAAAAGAAAAAGGTGAACCTTTTGTTCTATGATTTCCGTTAATTCCTTACGCGCTGCTTGACCAATCGCTTTAATTGTATCACCTCCCGCTCCTAAAACAATTTTTTTCTGACTATCACGCTCTACATAGATAACCTGATTAATTTTAACTGATCCATCTGGACGTTCCTCCCAATTTTCTGTTTCAACTGTAGAGGAATAAGGAATTTCTTCATGGAGACGAAGAAAAAGTTTTTCACGCGTAATTTCAGCAGCAAGTTGACGCATAGGCATATCCGAAACTTGATCTTCTGAATAGTACCATGGCCCCTCTTGCATCATTGTACTTAGATAATGAAGTAAATCCTTACAACCCGAACCATTTAAAGCTGAAATCATAAATGTCTGCAAAAACTTCATTCGTTCATTAATTTTAGCGGTTAATGCTAAAAGAGATGTTCTTGCAACTGTATCAATCTTATTAAGGACAAGAATTTTATCCTGTTTAATATTTTCTAGAACATTCAACATTGCATCAACTTCGTCCGAAAGACCCTTTTGAACATCAATTAAAATTAACAGGATATCAGCACCTCTAGCACCGCTCCAAGCAGTAGAAACCATAGCGTGCTCTAATCGCTTATGAGGACGAAAAACACCTGGAGTATCAATGAGAATAATTTGAGTATTCTCATAAATGACAATACCACGTACCAAAGTTCGTGTTGTTTGCACCTTATGGGTTACAATTGAAACTTTTGTTCCAACCAACTGATTAACTAATGTCGATTTACCAGCATTGGGCATCCCAATGAGCGCAACAAAACCACAGCGTGTTTTAATAACATCATTCATGATCACTTTTCTCTATTGATTGCCATACACCTTCACGTCGTAAAATTTTTTCAGCAGCTACTCTTTCAGCATGTCGTTTAGAACTGCCTTGCCCAATCTCAGGTGCAAAACCAAAAACTTTTACTTCAACCATAAAAATGGGATCATGATCTGGTCCATAGCGCTTCACAACCCGATATTGCGGCTGCGCACCATCTTGTGTATGAGCCCATTCTTGTAACTCTGTTTTGGCATCACGCCTACCAGCATCCATCTTCCTTGCACGATCTTGCCAATATTTTCGGATGAAAGGCCGTACACACACCAACTCCCCATCAAGGTACATTACAGCAATTAACGCTTCAATGACATCAGCATACATATTAGCTACCCGGCGATTCTCTAAGTTTTTCATTTCAAAACCAACATGAATCATATCAGGCAAACCCATTTCTAGTGCAATATCAGCACATGTTTGCGTATTCACTAAGCCATTTAAACGTACCGATAATTCACCTTCACTAGCGTGTGGAAAAAATTGATACAACATTTCTGCAACCAAAAGCCCAAGAACGCGATCACCTAGAAATTCCAACCGTTCATAATTGCCTTCCACTAACCCTTGAACACTAGAATGTGTCAATGCTCTTTTTAATCTATCTTCATTCTTAAAGCGATGCCCCGTCAGCTTTTCAAGCTGATCAATGATGTGACGCTTCATCATTAGACCCTACTTAGTCAGTGAAAAATAGTGAATAGTGTTAACAAAAGAAAACAAACGTGCCCAGCGCACATCAAATGGCCAGCGCCAAATCTGCCATGCACTTGAACCATTACTTATAGAGAAAAAGATTAAATTTGCTCGACCAATAAGATTTTCTTCTGGAACATAACCTACACCCAAACGGCTATCATCTGAATTATGACGGTTATCACCCATCATAAAATAATGCCCTGGAGGAACCTCAAAAACTTTTGTATTATCGACCTGCGGGGAAAAACCTAAATCAAGTGTATTGTAACTTACACCATTAGACATTGTCTCACGATAAACATCCACAGGGCGGTTGAGCTCTGTTACGTCAGGATCATCAATCTGCCCCATTAATTGGCGTGAAACAGCTTTATCATTAATATAAAGAACGCCTTGACGAACCTGAACATAATCACCCGGTAACCCAACGACGCGTTTAATATAATCAACACTTGGATTGCTAGGTAAACGAAATACTACAACATCCCCTCGTTTAGGTTGAGATGCCCAAATACGTCCTGAAAAAATAGGAGGAGAAAAAGGAATGGAAAAACGAGAATATCCATATGCATATTTGGAAACAAAAAGATAATCCCCTACAAGTAAAGTAGGACGCATAGAACCAGAAGGAATTGTAAAGGGTTGAAAAAAAAGCGTGCGAATAAGAACAGCCAAAAATAGAGCCTGAATGAGAACAGAAATCAATTCAAAGACTCCACCTTTCTCTTTCTTTTTTTGTACTTTTTCTTTTTGACTCATCATACACTGCCTTCTTATTACAAATAAAATTCATTTTTCATCATAATGCTCAAATAACAAAAGCACAATCTCTTCCACTGCCTATCCACTTGGAAGTGCTTCTATAATAACAACCGCCTGCGCCCAAGGAAAATCATCTGTTATACTGAGATGAATGAAAGCGTTATGGTGAGGAGGTAATAACTTTTGTAATTGCAGCTGCGCGCAATTTGTTAATTGCATAGTCGGTTTTCCCGACGGTAAATTAACTACCTCCATGTCTTTCCAGCTAACATCACAGGCGATACCTGTCCCTAAAGCTTTAGCACATGCCTCTTTAGCGGCAAATCTTTTAGCATAAGAAAAAGAACTTTTTTGGACATTTTCAGATTTGGCCTGTTCAACATCTGTAAAAATGCGTTGGATAAAATAGTCACCATAACGAACCAGCATTTTCTCAATTCGCCTTATATCAACTATATCACTGCCAAGACCTATAATCATAAAACATTACCTGAATTTTCTTGCCGCAAATGCACTCTTTGCATCATCTTCTGATACCTTTTTTGCTGGACACGACCTATTGCCTTGTAAACACCTACATAAGACAAACCTCCAAAGATAAAACCTAAAAGAATACCGCCCAAAATCATTGGTAGCATAATAGAATCCCATGTATTCCCAAAAATTATCCATACCTTTGAAAACGTCAAGTTACTAAATATAGTGCGAATTTGGGAAAGAGAAATTTTACCCACATTTCCAAAAAGTGATAAAAGTAGATAGCCTATCTTATAATCAATCATAACAATAGGCAAAAATGTTAGCGGATTTGAAAAAACAGTCCCAATAATTGCTGCAGTAAAATTACCGCGCAAAATCCAAGAAAAAAATAGTGCCAAAATAATATGTAATCCAAAAAAGGGTGAGCAAGCTGAAAAAATGCCAATAGCTAACCCCAACGCTACTTTATGTGGCGTTTCCGATATGCGCAAAATACGCTTGCGCATATAACAAAATGAGCGACGCGACCAAAACAAAAGCCGAATACGCTCTCCAAAATCTATTAATTTTCGATAATGAAAAAGCATAAGATACTCATACATATACTATTTGTACAAAACAATCTTTGTTATTCAAATTAATTTCAATGAAGTTTTTGCACAAAACAGAGCATATTTTAAAATGGTTAGATATTGCGACTTCCTGGCTTAATTGCAGGAAGGGAAGCAAACTCAGGAGGTAGTGCATCAGCAGCATAAGATGCCACTTCATATTCTGCAAGCGCAATTAACGGAACTCCAACATCAACTTTACCACCAGAACGATCAAGGATACATGCACTTGCCACAACATTAGCTTCTGCTTTAATTAAAGCTTCTATTGTCTCACGAATAGAAAGACCAGTTGTCACAATATCTTCGATAATTACAACTCTTGCTCCTTTTTCTATTTCAAAACGACGCAGTTGAAATATGCCATTTTCACGCTCTACCCAAATAGAAGGTACACCAAGGTGACGTGAAGTTTCATAAGAAGGAATAAGACCACCAATCGCAGGACCAACTACATAATCAATTTTTCCTTCAACACAGTCCCTAATTTTTTTGGCCAAACCACAGCATAGTTTTTCGGTTAGATCAGCATGCATGAATACTTTCGCCTTCTGCATATAAATAGCACTATGGCGACCTGATGTTAAAATAAAATGCCCTTCTAGAATCGCATCTGCCTGTTTAAAAATATCAATTACATCTTGTGTATTCATTGCAAAATCTCGTGTTTTTATCCGTGCACCCGACTCACTGCACTAACTGAGCCTGTTTCTTTTAACTGAGAAAGAATACGATTCAAGTGTTTTAGATCCCAAACCTCTAAATCAAGCACAATTTCCGTGAAATCTGAAGCCATACGGATCAAAGATAAATTTTGAATATTGGCATCATTTGCAAAAATAACCTGAGTTACTTTAGCCAAAGAGCCAGGACTATTAACAGCCCAAATATTTATCCGAGCAGGAAAACGTTCACTTATTTTGGTATCAATATCCCAGCATACATCAATCCACCGTTCTGGCTGATCATCATAAGCCATTAAAGCTGAAGACTGTATTGGATAAATAACAATACCCGCCCCCGGCTGCATAATACCAACAATTCGATCCCCTGGTACAGCTCCTTCAGGAGAAAATCGTACTGGAATGTCTCCACTAATTCCTCGAATAGGTAATGCTTTGTATTGATCTTTCTTTTCTGAAGTTCCTTCCTTTCCATTTTCAAGCATTTTAAAAACCATGCTTTGAGAGGTTTCAATATTAAACCGGCCCCTTTCCTCAGATTTAAAAAACGACTGATGCACTACATTGTGATTTTGATAATCTGGATAAATTGCTTTAACCACATCAACATAAGATAATTCACCACGCCCAACAGCTGTTAATACATCTTCCACATCCTTGCGTGCCAAACGCGGTAGAACTTGTTTAAGCATATCCTTTGAAAAAGGTTTTCCCACGCATTCAAACGAACGTTCAAGAATATTATAACCTAAACCTGAATATTGCTTACGCACTGCTGCACGTGTTGCTCGGCGAATTGCGGAACGTGCTTTCCCCGTTACAACAAAAGATTCCCACGCTACCGGCGGAACTTGAGCTTGTGAACGTATAATATCAACCTCATCACCATTTTTTAATTTGGTCATTAAAGGCATAATACGACCATTGATTTTTACCCCCACACAAGAATCACCAATATCGGTATGAACTGCATAAGCAAAATCAATAGGTGTAGCACCTTTTGGAAAGGCAATTAGCCGCCCTTTTGGTGTAAAGCAGAAAACCTGATCTTGAAAAAGTTCAAGCTTTGTATGCTCTAAAAACTCTTCCGGATTATCTCCATCTGATAAAGATTGAATTGTTTGACGCAACAACGCATAAGCATTGGTCTCTCTCGACAATTTCGAGACTGAATAATTAGAACCATAATCTTTATAAATGGAATGTGCTGCAACACCATATTCAGCAATTGTATTCATTGCATTGGTCCTAATTTGCAATTCAACACGCTGCCTTGAAGGCCCCACAATTGTCGTATGAATTGAACGATACTCATTTTGTTTAGGTATAGAAATGTAATCTTTAAAACGACCAGGTACCATTGGCCATGTAGTATGGATAATACCAAGAGCACGATAACAATCATCCACTGTTTCAACAATCACACGAAATCCAAAAATATCAGACAATTGCTCAAAAGATAATGCCTTGCTTTCCATTTTGCGAAAAATTGAATAAGATTTTTTCCGACGGCTTTTAACATCAACTTTAATACCATGCTGAGAAAAAAGTCTTGTCAATTCGTTTTCGATTGTGGAAAGTAAATCCTGATTACACTTCGATAATTCAGAAATTCTGTCAGTAATAATACGGTAACCTTCTGGATTTAAATAAAAGAAAGAAAGATCTTCTAATTCTTCGCGCATATCCTGCATACCCATACGGCCAGCAAGCGGTGCATAAATATCCATCGTTTCCTCAGCAATCCACCGACGTTTATCATCACGCATAACACCAAGAGTGCGCATATTATGAAGACGATCTGCAAGTTTAACTAAAAGAATACGGACATCATCAGAAATAGCAATAAGAAGCTTACGAAGATTTTCTGCCTGTACGGCCTTTTTCGAGACAAAATCAAGCTTATTGAGCTTTGTTAGCCCTTCAACTAACTTACCAATTTCAGATCCAAAAAGCTGATCAATTTCTGTTCGTGTAGCGCTTGTATCTTCAATTGTATCATGCAAAAGAGCAACAGCAATTGTTGCTTCATCTAAACGCATATCCGTTAAAATAGTAGCAACTTCCAAAGGATGAGAAAAATAAAGATCACCCGAAGCACGCTTTTGATGTCCATGTTTCTCCATTGCATAAACGTAGGCTTTATTCAACAAAGCTTCATTTACATCAGGCTTATAACGTCGCACCCGCTCAATAAGCTCATGCTGACGCATCATGTAGGCATATCCTCAGAAATTTCATAATTTAAATATTATTGAATATTCTATCAATGAAAGGTCTCAAAATAAAATATACACTCTTAAATAAAGTATATATAATACTCTCTCAATAAACTACAAAATTAATAATCGTCGTTTTTCTCGGGTACAACTAAACCTTCAATACCTGCTAAAAGCCCCTCTTCCGATATACAGTCAAATGAACATTTTTCCTCTTCCTGTGACGTACTAAAAGCATTTTCAGATTCACTTGAGTGAGAAATAAATTCATTAACCGTTTCCGGCTCATCCACTTCTACATGCTTTTGCAATGAATGAATAAGATCTTCTTTTAAATCTGCAGGTGATAAGGTTTCATCTGCTATTTCACGTAGAGCTACAACTGGATTTTTATCATTATCACGATCAACTGTAATCTGTGCACCTTGTGAAATCTGGCGCGCTCGATGCCCGGCTAAAAGCACCAATTCAAAACGATTATCAACTTTATCAATACAATCTTCGACCGTTACGCGGGCCATTTACGCCCCTTTCTTAAAGTTCAAAATCCAATATTTAATTTAGAATATATACAATAATCAAAACAAAAAACAAGAAAAACAATGCAAGCTTTAGCATTTTTTTTGCAGAAATTTCCTGATAACATAATTGTATAAAAAGAACACAATCAGCTAAGTTTAAATGACTAATAGCATTCTTTAAAAAATAAATGGAATGATATTAGTTTCAAATGCAACAATAACCCTCCCCATTAATAGAGTGAGTTTCTTTCAGATTCCAAAGCTTTAAAACTATATAATCATTCAAATTTCTTAAAAATCTTTTGAATTACAATGCTGTAATGTATTATTTATAATTGTATTAATCTAAAATAAAAGCTTTGAATTTATTTAACATTGTGCCAATCAATACTTTAGTCATCAAACAAATCATTAAGTTATTTACAAAAATAATATCTGCCGTATACCCAATAAAATAATTCAAAAATTTTTTATCAAGATGACGAATGCCTACAACCATGAATAGTCAATTAACAACATTTTGCCCAGAACCACCGCAAAATTGCAACTTATGCCCCCGTTTACATGACTTTATCTCCGGCTGGCGTATGAAAGAACCCCATTGGCACAATGCACCTGTGAGCCCATTCTTCCCCTCTAAAGGCGCTGCAACAACACGTCTTCTTATTGTCGGGCTTGCACCTGGGTTGCGTGGAGCAAACCGAACTGGACGCCCTTTCACTGGTGATTACGCTGGTCTACTGCTCTACTCTACTTTAAAAAAATTTGGTTTTGCTCAAGGAATTTTTGAAGAAAGACCTGATGATAGTCTTGAACTGATTGATGCAGCAATTGTTAACTCAGTTCGTTGTGTACCCCCAGAAAATAAACCTACCAGCACAGAAATTAATACTTGCCGATATTTTTTCGCACCTCTTTTAACAAATCTTCCTCAACTCAAAGCCGTTATTACCCTTGGCGCCATTGCTCATCATTCAACTATACGTGCTTTAAATGCAAAAGTCCCAGAATACCCTTTCGGTCACGGAGTAATAAACAATATTGGTAGATTACGCATCTTCTCAAGCTATCACTGTTCCCGCTATAATACTAATACCAACCGTTTGACAGATGCTATGTTTCATCAAATCTTTCAAACAGCGAAAACATATTTAGATCAATGCTGAAATTCCTTTAGTATTATTATAAAAAAGAAAATACAAACCAACAAAACTATCCGTACTTCTTCAACAATCTTGCTTTTTCACGTCCCCAATCACGTTTTTTTTCTGTTTCACGTTTATCATGAAGTTTTTTACCCCGCGCTATGGCAATTTCTAACTTCACACACCCTTTTTCATTAAAATAAAGTTGAAGTGGAACAATGGTCATCCCTTCACGAGAAACTGCATTAAAAAAACGTGCCATTTCGCGCTTTGAAAGTAATAACTTACGTAAACGACGTGGTTCATGATTAAAACGATTAGCTTGTGTATATTCAGGAATATAGGCATTAATCAACCATAACTCTTCATTTTCAAAGCTAGCATAACTTTCAGAAATATTAGCATTATTGGAACGTAAAGATTTAACTTCAGTTCCATGAAGCACAAGCCCAGCTTCAAGATTATCCAAAATTTCAAAATTAAAACGAGCTTTACGATTATGAGCAATTACTGTACGCGCTAGTGCATTTTTTTTTCTGTTCATGGTTATTTCAATACCACCTTATTCTTGAATGAGGCCTGCATGTTGTAAAGCTGCATCGATAATTTTTTTTGTAGTATCTTCTAATGGAACAATCGGTAAACGAACAGTATCACGACAAAGCCCTAATTTTGCAGCAGCATATTTAATACCTGCTGGATTTGGTTCAATAAACACTCCATAATTTAGAGGCATTAAACGATCATTTAATTCTAATGCCATTTTATAATCACCACGACGACAAGCAGCTTGAAGTTGTGCACAAAGTTTTGGAGCAACATTGGATGAAACTGAAATACATCCCACGCCACCATGTGCATTAAAACCTAATGCTGTACTATCATCACCGGAAAGCTGCACAAAATCCTTACCACACTCTTTGCGTTGTTGACTTACCCGTTCAATGTCTCCTGTCGCATCCTTGACACCAATAATATTGTTAAAATCCTGATATAGATTTTTCATGGTTTCTACAGTCATATCAACAATAGAACGCCCAGGAATATTATAAATTACAATCGGAATAGAAACAACTTTCGCAATAGCTGCAAAGTGAGCGTATAACCCTCTTTGATTAGGTTTATTATAATAAGGGGTTACAACCAAAACTGCATCAGCACCTGCTTTTTCTGCGTGTTGGGCAAGTTCCACCGCCTCATCTGTACTATTTGACCCTGCCCCTGCAACAACAGGAATACGCTTAGCAACCTGCTCAATACATAACTCTATAACTCGCTTATGTTCTTCATGGCTTAAAGTTGGTGACTCACCCGTTGTTCCAACAGGGATTAAACCATTAATACCCTGTATAACTTGCCATTCAACAAAATTGCAAAACGCTTTTTCATCAACATCACCATTTTCATCAAATGGTGTGATAAGTGCAGTCAACGCTCCCTCGAGCATGATGAACTCCTCGCAATTTAAGTTTTACTTAAAAACAATTGTCTTTTAAACTACTCATTATAGAACATAATCTTGCTCTATTCTTGAAACAAGAAGAATTCCATAAATGCTTTCACAACGTTAATATATTATTTTTTCAATTTAGAATATTTCTTTAAAATACTATAATCCGTTAACGTGTCTTTCACGCCTTTTGGTTTAAAGTGTATAAAATGCTTAAAAAAGTAAAATCTTAAGATTTTTCGATGCGTGTATTTTCTGTCCATTTTTTCATGCCAATTCTTATTACACTAATATTGGTAATTTTGTGCTCAAATGCGTTTTCTCAAACAGTTTTGCCACCGAAAAAATTACCAATCCCTTTAGCTCGACCTTACCCATTTGCAATAACAGAAAAACCTAAGAACCAATTTAAATCAACCGACAATACAGTTAACAACAACCTTACGACTAACGATATCATTTCAGTCAATCAACTTAAATTAGGTTTAGATGCCCTTTCAAACAAAAATATTGTAAAAACGATAGCTCTTCGTAACACAATGGCGAAAAATAGCCTTGACCGCCATATTTTAACATGGGCAATCAACACATCAAATCATACTGACATACCCAGTTCTGAACTATTTAATGCAATTAATGAATTAAAAGGGTGGCCTGGCATATCCATTATGAAACGTAATGCTGAACGTGCTTTTATCAATGAAACTAATTCTTCACAAATAATCATTCAAAAATTTGCACACACACATCCCCTTACCGTACAAGGTATGGCTGCACTTGCTAAAGCGCTTATAGCAACTGGGAAAACCACCCGTGCACGACAAATTATTGCACCATGGTGGTATAAAGCACAACTTAGTGCAAAAGAAGAAGAGCTCATCCTTAAAAACGCAAGCGCTGCACTAAAACCTGTTGACCATCTAAAACGCATGCAGATTATGCTGTATAAAAACCGTATTGATTCAGCTGAGCGAATCGCAACGCTAGCCCGTGCCCAATCTCTTTTTAACGCCTTTGCTGCAGTTACAAACAATGACCCTAGAGCTGCACAAAAATTACAAGCTGTTGATCGATCTTGGAGACAAGATCCTCTCTTACAATTTACTCATATTCGCTATCTTAGACGAACTGGACAATACAGTGCTGCTGCAACACTTATGATGAAAGCACCCCGAGATGCAGCAAGTCTTATTAACCCTGATGCATGGTGGACAGAACGGCGCACTATTTCCCGCGAAATGCTCGACTTAAATAAACCTAAAATTGCCTATCAACTGGTTGCAACTTACACCGGTTTAACACCTTTATCTGCAGCTGATGCTGAATTTCATGCAGGATGGTATGCACTGAGATTTCTTCATGATCCTAAATTGGCAATGCGCCATTTTACACGTATTCCTCAGTTATCTCCTCATCATTCTTTAAAATCCCGCGGTTATTATTGGATGGGACGAACAGCAGAAATCTTAGGTGATCATGAAAATGCTCGGCATTATTTTCATCGTGCTGCCCGTTTTAATATAACTTATTATGGTCAATTAGCAGCTTCACGACTTAATCAAAAAAAGCTTAGCATTACCTTCCCTAAACCAACAACTGCCGAACGGCAACATTTTAGCACACGAAAAGCTGTAAAAATTATTCAACGACTTGAAGCTGCCGAGTATGCTAATCTTGCTAACATTTTTTATACAGAACTTAGTAAAGAAATAGAGAGCCCTGGAGAATTAGCCCTTCTGGCCGTTATGGCAGAAAAAAAGGGCAACTATCATACCAGTCTTAAAATAGGTAAAACTGCTGTTTTTCAAGGTAAAAATGTTGGTGCACTATCCCACCCTATCGGTGCCATTCCACCCTCTGCTAACATTTCTGCAACAGAAAAAGCTCTCGTCTATGCTATTGCACGCCAAGAAAGCGAATTTAACCCAACAGCTACATCAAAAGCAGGAGCCCAAGGTATGCTTCAATTATTACCAACAACAGCAAAAGAACTTGCAGATAAATATTCGATTGCATGGTCACCGCAAAAGTTTAAAAACGATCCTAGTTATAATATTACATTAGGTGCTCATTTTCTAGGTGAACAGTTGGAACGTTTTAATGGATCTTATATATTAACTTTCATTGGGTATAATGCAGGGCCTCGTCGTGCAAATGAATGGATAGAACGTTATGGCGACCCTAGAGGACAATCTCTTGACAAAATTGTCGATTGGATCGAACGGATCCCTTATCCAGAAACACGTAACTATGTAATGCGCGTTATGGAAAATTATGTAGTTTATAAAACACGTTTTCATGGAACAACAGATATTAAAACGCACCTTGTTACTGGACACTAAAGATCATAAATTTAATTCATTTAAAAAAAATTTTTTGGCTATTATTTATTTCATAAATTACAGTGTCATACTAATTTTTAAAATATACACCATAAAAGCTGATTCAAAAGCCTAATATAACAAAATCTATCCGTTTTGAATGAATATCAATGCACTTTAATCTAATCTTTTTTGTAAAAGATATGTTCTGTTCACGGATAAAACTGTGTAAAATCAGTTAAATATTAAAGATATTCTAATAATTTTATTCTCTTTTGAAAGTGGTGGTGGAGGAAGAATACCAGCACGCTGAAGTGCTGCCATAGCTAATCGATCAAGTTCCTGATCGTTAGAAGAAAGTACAATACGGCTGGAAAAAATATTCCCCTGCTTGTGCACCTTAAATTCTAATTGCACCATCCCTTTTGCATGAGTAGTACGGTGCCTCATAACATAATTTTTTTGCCTTTCTAATTGTGCTTGTACCTTTGCCAACCACTGCATAGATAATGCATCATCAAGCTTCGTATAATTATCCTCACTAACCGCAAACGAGTGTACTGATTTTGCATCACTTTGTTTTGCTGCAATTTTTGACACTGATAATGCTTTTTTGACAAGCGCTTTATGTTCCATTTTAGAAGTCTGAGATTTTTTCAAAGCTTTTTCTATTATAAAATCATTTTTTTCTATAACAGGTTGGAGTTCTTGCGAGGATTGCATCTTTTCTGAAAATTGAGATTCCATCGATTGAACCTCATTGAGTGCTAGCTCTGATATCTTCTGTTCTTGCTCTAAAACACTAGACTGCAATATTTCCAAATCCGTATTAGTATTAATATTAGGGTGTGAAATTTCTTGTGCAAAAGTCAGCATAATCGCCGGTGGAAATACACTATCGCTCACATTAACATTTTGAAAATAAAACTGTACCCCTAATGCAGCATGTAAAGAAAGAGCGCTCATAAACGCCCCTATCCAAAGGATTGATAACCGCCTAGTATTTGCAAAATTCATAATCTCCATCCGTTATAGTATTCTACATTAATTAGCACTAAATTGTATTAAAACTGATCTTTTTCAAATTACAACTTTTTTTCTTGACTCTTTTTGTCATGTTTAATATATTGTTTTTATTTCGTATTGGGGTCATTATTACTTGGTTAACTAATTTTTGTGGTTGGGGAACGTGGTTTTGTGATGTGAAATATTTTAAAATTACGGGGCATTTTAAGAGAAATTAAAAAAAATTAATGGTGTCTCATGCAAATAAAACCAAAAAGTATTTATAAAAGTTGTATAGCTTTAAGCATATTATCAATCTGGGTACCTTCTCTCGTTTTTGCACAAAACAGCGATCCGAGTTTCATAATTGAGCTCAATCCAATTGTGATTGAAAAAAGAAAAACAGTAAATCTTCTGGATGCAGTAACAGTTTTAACCAACCGTGAAACTGCTCGAGATATTGAACAAAAACAAATAAATGATGTTCACGATATTGAGCGTCTTAATCCAGCTATAACCTACAATTCAAATAATGATAGTTTTGTAGTTCGTGGTTTAAGTGCCAATCGTGTTCTCGTGACAATGGATGGCATTCCTCTTCCGTGGCTTAATGATGAAGTACGTGGTGTTAAGGGTGGGAGTTCAATGTTTGATCTTAATGCCCTTTCTGCACTTGATATCATTCGAGGATCAGATTCTAGCCGTTATGGCTCTGGAGCGCTAAGTGGAGTTGTTGCTTTACGTACTCTTGATCCTGAAGATCTTCTCACAGAAGAAAAAAATTGGGGTAGCCTTACGAAAGGCAGTTATAATTCTGCTGATAGTAGCTGGCATATAGATGAAGCTTTTGCTCTACGAGCGCACCGAACATTTTTACTTTTTCAAGGATCTCGTGTAGGAGGTCATGAACGTAAAAATATGGGAACTGTAGATACTTACGGAAGTAAGCGTACACGTGCAAATCCTGCTGATTTTGATCAAAATAATCTGCTTTTTAAAATACATCAATATTTTAATAGCGATCATAAAGTTGGTTTTACAGCGGAGCGTTTTTCTTATAATAAAGACATTCATTCATTGAATGCTTCCTCTACAACATATTTTCCAGGCTCAGTTTATGAAGAGAATAATAAATATCGTGAGCGTTTTTCGACTTTCTACGATTATAGTGGTAATGGAGATGCTGTTTTTGATGCATTTCATGGGCAACTTTATTGGCAGAAACTATTGACTAACCAGATTTTAAAAGGATATCGTATCACAGCACCAAAAGGGGAGTATTTAAGAGATAACCTTATACGTAATGTTAATTATGGCTTTAATGCCAATAGTCTCAAAAAGATTGATGTAGGTGCCGTCAGTCATACACTGAAATTTTCTACTGGCATCTTTGAGTCTAAATTTCATCAATATGCGTCTGGTCAAGATAATTGTCCCTTGACAGGGAATGCGCCTGGATGTGCTTTTCTACATACCAATCAATCTGATTCACCGGATACTCATAGCCGTGGCTTTAGTTTAGCTTTTGAAAATGAAATTGGTTTTTCTGATAATCAAGTTCGCATTATACCTGGAATCCGCTATGACTGGTATAAACACGTCCCGCAAAAAACGCCTTCTTATAAAGGAACAGTCATTTCTAAAGAACTGCCTAAAACAAATAGCAGTTCACGTCTTTCTCCCAAATTACGTGTAGAATTGGATGTTAATAATCAAATGACGTTTTATAGCCAATGGGCGCAAGCTTTCCGTGCACCAAGTGTTACAGAACTCTATCTCACCTATATCAATCCTTCTTTTTATTATACGGCTGGCAATCCCAATCTTAAGCCAGAAATCAGTAATGGGTATGATATCGGTATAAAATACGGAGATGTAAATTTTGATGGTTCTATCAGCGTCTTCACTAATCAATATAAAAACTTTATTGATCTTATAGATAAAGGGCCATCACAAGATTTTTTGTTGGCGCGTAAACATTATATAAATCGTGCTCATGTCCGTATCTCTGGTGTTGAAGCAAAAACATATTTAGCTCTTAATGAAAATTTTCATAGTAACTTTTCCTTTACATACGCACAAGGAAAAGATCTTGATAAAAATGAATATCTCAATTCAATCCCAGCTTTAAAAGCTGTTATAGGGTTTGGATATGCACAAGAAACTTGGGGAGCTGATATTATGCTCACTTTAGCTGCTAAACGTGATAAAGTAGAAAAGAATTCTGATTATGCAAAAACTCCAAGCTATAATTTAGTTGATGTGTTGGGTTGGTGGGAACCTTTTGGTGAAAAAGGTCCTATTATAAGAGTTGGTGTTTATAATCTTTTCAATAAAAAATATTGGAATGCAACTGATCTTCCTTCTTCTTCACCTAGGGGTGTAGCACCACTATCTAAAGATTATTTCAGTCAACCAGGTCGTAACTTTAAGATATCGCTTGTGCAAAAATTTTAACTATTTTTATTAGTAATTTTAAAAACCATATTAAAAAGGAGAAGTATTGCGTTTTAGTTTCTATTTTCCTTTAATGTTTTTAGTTTACCAAGTTTTGGTTGTTCTATTATCGATAATGAAGATTTGTTTGATGGTAAGCTGAACTATTGTAAAGCTATAGTTCAGCTTATCGTTTTAAGATTATAAAATTAAATAACTCAAGGAAAATTTATGTCCTATACAGCTGAAGAAATTATTAGACTACGAGAAAAAAAAGAAATGCGTAATCGTGATTTTGCTATTTCGATTGGCATATCTGAAGCAGAGCTTATTGCTGCTTATTGTACTACCGAAAAAGCAAAAAAATTAAATGCTGATGTGACTACTCTCCTTAAAAATGCTCCCAAAATTGGAACAGTTATGGCACTAACACGTAATGAATATGCTGTTCATGAAAAAACAGGATGTTTTGAAAAAATTGTACAAAACCAACATGTTCCTATAACACTTGGTGAAATTGATTTGCGTATCTTTCCAAAACAATGGAAATTCGGCTTTGAATATGAAATGCTTGTTTCTGGAAAACCCACTAAAAGTCTGCAATTTTTTGATCAATACGGTGTTGCTATCTTAAAAATCTATTCTAAAGATACAACAAATATGGAAGAGTGGAATATACTTATTGAAAAACTGCTTAGTAAAGACCAGTTATCTAATCTTGAAATTCAACCTTCTCCTACCCCCGCACAACGTGATACAGCAGATATAAATGTTGAAAAATTCCGCGATCATTGGCTACAAATTACTGATGTACATCAGCTCCATGAAATTATTTCAGAATTTAAAATCAATCGACATGATGCTGTAAAACATGCTGGTAATGAATTTACTGATGAATTAAGCGCAGAATCTCTTGAAATGATGCTAAACAAAATCGCACAACAAAAAATACCAATTATGTGTTTTGTTGGCAATAAAGGATGCATTCAAATTTTCAGTGGACAAATCAAAAATATTAAACAAATAGGCCCTTGGCTTAATATTCTTGATGAAAAATTTAACCTTCATATGCTCGTTTCTGGTATTGATAAAATATGGCGTGTTCGTAAACCTACTCGTGATGGTTATATCAGTTCACTAGAAGTTTTTGATAAAAATGATGAGATGATTGTTCAATTTTTTAGTCTAAGAAAAGAGGGTCAAAAAGAACGTGAGGATTGGCGTTCTTTATTGAATGGTTTGCCTCCTATACTAGAAAATAACAATTACTTAAAAAAGGTCAGGTAAGAAATGTCCACACTTCTTTTGCACAGATTGTCAAACCTTATTTTTATTTCCATTTTGTTTTATTTTACCTCTTTTTCTCACCAAGCAATCGCTGAACTTACAACCAGTTTTCCTAAAAATGCACGAATTGTTTCTATTGGTGGATCTCTCACAGAAATTGTCTATGCATTAGGAGCCAAAGATCAGCTCGTTGCTCGCGACAGTACGAGTATATACCCCCAAGAAGCACTCAAACTTCCTGAGCTTGGATATATGCGAGCCCTTTCGCCCGAAGGAGTTTTATCGCTCACCCCAGAAGGTATATTGCTGATTGAAGGAAGTGGCCCTCCCTTAACAATTGACATTCTCAAAAAAACGTCAATACCGTTAGTGATTGTGCCAGAAAATTTTTCTCGTAAAAACGTAATAGAAAAAATTCACCTTGTTGGCAAAGCACTTCACCGAGAAACACAGGCAGCTGCATTAATTAAAAGGATAAATCGTAGCTTCATGGATAATGATATGCTTTTAGCAAAAGTAACTAAACCAAAACGCGTTCTTGTTATTTTTTCAATGCAAAATGGGCGTATCATGGTATCTGGAACAAATACAGCTGCCGATGGTATGATAAAGCTCTCAGGTGGTATTAACGCCATTTCTAGTTATAAAGGATATAAACCTTTAAATAATGAAGCCTTATTAAAATCAAATCCCGATGTTATCTTGTTGATGACGCATCCTAAAAATTCATCTCAAATTGATCAGATTTTAGCTATACCAGCAATTCAAGCTACACCCGCAGCACAAAATCACACTATTAAACAAATAGATGCTATGTATTTTTTAAGTTTTGGTCCGCGTACTGCAGAAGCATCAAAAGAACTGATTAATATGCTTTATAGTGAGAATTAAAATGGTAAGAGCTAATAAAAATGATCAAGAGCATCTCCACAGCACAAGCATCTGAAACAAAAGAAGAAAGCTGTGCAATTCGAGGAAAAATTGCATTATTAAGTTTAATAATATTTCTTATTTTTAGCATTCTAATAGGGCTATTAAACGGTGCGTCAAACGTTTCTTTTATTAATCTTATTCATGCGATTCTTACGCAAGATTTTTCAGTAAGCAGTAAAACCAGTGATTATCTTGTACTTATTGACATAAGACTTCCTCGTATTATCTTGGGTTTATTAGTTGGTTCAGCTTTAGCTGTTTCTGGTGTTCTCATGCAGGGAATTTTCCGCAATCCCCTCGCTGATCCTGGAATTGTAGGTGTGTCAGCAGGTGCAAGTCTTGGCGCTGTTTTAGCAATTGTTGTCGGTGTTACTTTCCCTCCCTTATTTTCACCTTTTCTGGAATCTTATAAAGTTATTATAAGTGCTTTCTTGGGCGGACTTTTATCAACAATTATTCTCTATGTAATAGCAACACGTCATAATTGTACTTCTATTGCAACAATGCTTCTTGCTGGAATCGCTCTCAGCGCTTTAAATAGTGCTATTGTTGGAGCTTTAATCTTTACCGCAAACGACCAACAATTGCGTGATATTACTTTTTGGAACCTTGGATCTCTTGCGGGTGCAACATGGTTAAAAGTTGGGTTTATTTTACCTTTTGTTGGAATTGGTCTCTTTTTTTCTCCATTTTTGTCACGCGCACTGAATGCTTTGTCTCTTGGAGAAGCTGTTGCCAGTCATATTGGTTTTCATATTCAAAAAGTTAAAAATATTTCTATTCTACTTGTTGCTCTTATGTGCGGTGGTGCAGTTGCTGTCAGCGGTGGCATTAGTTTTATTGGCATTGTAGTCCCACATATTTTACGCCTGCTTATTGGGCCTGATCATCGCTATCTTATTCCCTGTTCTACTTTTTTAGGAGCAGCTCTGCTTATTTCTGCTGATACATTTGCGCGCTTTATTATTGCCCCCGCAGAATTACCAATCGGAATTGTTACAGCACTCTTCGGAGCACCCTTTTTTCTTTGGATTCTCATATATCAACGGGGGATAAATGTTTTATGATTGAGGCAATTAATCTTTGCATTCAACGCAGAAAAATATACATTATCGATCACATTAATCTTCAAATTAAAAGTGGTACTTTCACTGTCATTATTGGTCCAAATGGATCTGGAAAAAGTACTTTCATTAAAGCATTGAGTGGAGAGATTTCCTACAGAGGAAAAATGACATTGAATGGTCATGACATTACCAAGACAAAAACTTGTAAAATGGCAATGATGCGTGCAGTTCTACCGCAATCAACAACACTAGCTTTTCCATTCTTAGTTCATGAAGTGGTAAAACTCGGCCTTTCTATTCACCAACGTAATATAACAAAAACAGAATTGAAAATTTTGCCTAAAAAAGCTCTAGAGCGTGTTGGTTTAGCTAACCATAGTGACCGATATTATCATGAATTATCAGGTGGAGAACAAGCTAGAGTACAACTTGCCCGTGTACTTTGCCAAGTATGGACACCTGTTTATAACAAAATCCCTCGTTGGCTAATATTAGATGAGCCTATTGCCAACCTTGATATCCAACATCAGCTCATTGTTATGAATATTGCTCAAAATTTTGCTCGTTGTGGTGGTGGTGTTCTCGCTGTCCTGCATGATCTTAATTTGGCTGCCTGCTATGCAGATAAAATGATATTGTTCAGTCAGGGAAAAATTTATTGTGAAGGAAACATTTCCTCCGTTTTAACAACGCAAAATTTGCGCGATGTTTATCACTGTCCTTTAAGCGTTTCTACATTACCTAAAGCAGATACCCCTTTTATATTACCACAGACAGCAACTTGCTTATAAACACGAAATAGTGTATTTTTCTGATATATTTTATTAAATGGAAAAATTAAAGCACAAATCCCATAATATATTGTTTTTTTTATATTTTAATGGCTTAAGCTTTATAATAAACTTAGAAATATAAAGCTTTCAACTTATCTTTAAAAAAAACACCACACTTGCTTTAAAAGAGTAATATTTTACAATAAAAATTGATAAAAATAAAAAAGAGCTAATCTCAAACAGCTATTTCGTCAATTTGGCATGGATAAGTTATAATATTTAAAGTCATCCCAATTAACACAAGGCCTTTATTATTGGAAAAGGCACAAAAGTGATTATGCAAAACTTTTGTAAATTATTTTATAAAGCCTACCTTAAGCAAATATCAAAAATCAGCATATGAGATGACGAAAATGAATAATACTGCGTAAACTAATGCAAAAGCTACCATTTCACAAATGAAAGCACTTTTTGGCTAAATTGAGAATATTATGGCAATCACTTCATCTAAACCTAAGGTAACTGGTGGAAAACAATTTACAATAGAAGTAATCAAAAAATCTCAAAAAGACTAGGATAGCAACAAATAAGTTAACAGAATCAAAAATCCCTAGCTTCTATATAACTCTTTGATTTTATTAGAATCTGGCGGAGAGGAAGAGATTCGAACTCTCGAGAGCCTTTTGAGCCCTACTCCCTTAGCAGGGGAGCGCCTTCGACCACTCGGCCACCTCTCCAAGAGCGGTGCATAAACGGTATCGACAAAAAGTTCAAGATATTTTCGATTTTTTTAAAAAAATCTAAAATTTTGTTTTTTTCTGCATCTTATTTAAAACGAAAAATTAACAAATAAACACTCAGGAGACATATTGTAACATTTTTGTCACAATAACCTAAATAATACATGGATAACTTTTAATAAAACCATTTCGTATTATGTATATCGAGCAAAGACTAATATGTGTAGTTGATGAGGGGGTCGAATCTCTTTTGATATCGTTATCTTAATCAATTCAAAAACTGCATGATTTTACCCTTAAAACTAAACTTCAATCGGAGATTAATTATGAATACTAAAGCTCTTCTTTTAGGCTCTGCGGTAGTTCTTGCAGAAATTTCTAGTGTACAAGCTAATTCAACAGTTACTGCACAATCAAAGCCTATAGAATATGTTCGTGTTTGTGATGCGTATGGTCCAGGATATTTCTATATTCCTGGAACAGAGACATGCATTCGTTTATCAGGTTATGTCCGTGCTGACTTCAAAAGTGGTGATAAGATCGGCGCAAAAACTAATGCTGATTTAAACAATGATCAAAAAACCTATCGCGTAGCCTCACGCTTGACTCTTATCTTTCAAACTGCTTCTGAAACCGAATTAGGAACACTTCGTTCACATGCAGAAATCCGTTCAGAATGGAACAGTGGAAAAGATAAAAGTGGTGGAGAGCTTCGTTCTGCTTATATTGAGCTTGGTGGTTTTCGTGTAGGTCTTGATGACACAATTTTCAATCACTGGACTGGTTCTTATGGTAATGTCATCAATGATGACCTTGTAGCACCAGCAGGAAATACGCGTACCAATGTTATTTCTTATACTTTCAATAGCAACACTGGCTTTTCTGCTATTATCGGAGCTGAGTCAGGTAATGTTTCAGGCCCTTCTGGAAATGATTACTACTACATTGATAAAGATGGTGCAATTACCAATGTTGTTGACCTTCCAAGTAAAAGCATAAAAGGTTACACTCCAAATATTCTTTTGGGTATGAAATTTTTCCAAGAATGGGGAGGTGTGTCAACAGTTGCCGCTTATGACGCTTACTATAAAAAATGGGCGGGTAAAATGCGTGTTAACTTCAATGTTAATGACTACTTAAGCCTCTGGGCTATGGGTGGTTATAAAAACAACCTTGATTATTACACCAAAAGTGATGACTATATGTTATCACGAGAAAACACCACAATTTATGCAAACTGGGGTGGTAAATGGGCTGCTTGGACTGGTGCAACCTATAAGATTACACCAAAAGCAAATCTAAATGCTCAGATTTCTTACAGTGCTGCAAAAACTTTCTCAACCTCTGTTAATATTGCATACACATTGGTTCCAGGTTTCACTATTACACCTGAATTAACTTATGTTTCTTGGAATGACAATCGCAGTTTCTCTGATAAAAATTCTGAAAGAAATTATACAGCTGCTTTAAATGGAAAAAATGCTTTGCAAGGTATGATTCGCTTCCAGCGCTCATTCTAGCATTTTAAGAATTACGCTCTTAAAAACTGGCAGTTTAAACTGCCAGTTTTTTTACTTCTTAAAAATATCCATAAAGTCATAAAGCATTAAATTTACTCATCATCCCATGACATAAATTGGTTGCTTTATGAAAATATTTATACGAATTAATTCGATAGCGTATTGATAAATACACATCCCAACTTCTATATAAGTCATAAGAAATTAAGTGCAAATTTTGATCACCAATGTAATTTCTTATTAAGATTGTGTGAATACCTTTAAATGCTAATTTAAAATCTTGATCTACCGTCAAGAGTTTTATCTGCACACTTTCATAGTTTGAGACTATCCATCAATAACAGTCATTTAAAACCAACAATCAATTTATGAGTTTTAATAGTCTTTCTGATATTGAGATATGTACTTATAGAGTAGCAACTATATTCCTCAAAATAACAAGTCACTATATCTAATATTGCCTAGCAAATGTATCGTGCCCTACTGGCTCTTGACCTCAATCATTGTTGAACTTTAAGGAATATGTCACGAGTACGTAGTAATAACCATATTCTATCTTGTACGTTGGATATCATAGTGTGTGAATTAATGATAATACATTCTTTATGCTGCTCTCTTGAAAGAATACTTAATGTCATTAGCTAATTACTTGCAATGGTTTTTGCCTTCATCCTTCCCAAATATTCTAAAATCGTTGAGAACACATCTTTGCGATTGACAACATAAACATTTAAGCTGATCATGATTAGAAAATAAAATGCTCTGATTATGGTTGGGATATTATAAGCAAATATAAAAAGTTTCTATTGGCTTTCTCACAATGAAATCTTCAGAGCTTAATTAGATAATACGTGTTGGGAGTAAAGTGATATTGTATACAACCTCACTAAAGTGCACCTTATTAGTTGAATACATTTTTGTTAATCCTGCAATGCGTTTTTTAATTATGAATTTATAAGGAAAAAGTTTGTGCAGAAAAACACTCCATCAGTTAGTTGCAGTCCCTTTCCCTCCTCACGCAAAATTTATCAACAAAGTTCTCTCTTTGCTAATGTGCGTGTACCATTACGCGAGATTTCACTGACAGATGGTTGTGATGAAAAATCTTTAAACGTTTACGATACTTCAGGGCCCTATACCGATAAAGATGCTGTCATTGATATCACTAAAGGACTTCCTGCAATCAGTGAACCTTGGTTGTCTGAACGTGCTGACACTGAATCTTATCCTGCTCGATCAGTCAAACCTGAAGATAATGGCTATACTCACGATAACAACCTTACACCAGCTTTTGAACAAAAACGGCCTATTTTGCGTGCAAAAAATGGAAAAACAATTACACAGATGGCTTATGCACGTGCCGGTATTATTACTGCAGAAATGGAATATGTTGCTATCCGTGAAAATGAAAGTCTAACAGAACAAGAACAACAAAAAACAGCATTAAATGAAGCATTTAGTACATCAATACCAAAAATCTATACTGCAGAATTTGTGCGCAATGAAGTTGCTTGCGGACGAGCTATTATTCCTAAAAATATCAATCATCCAGAATGCGAACCAATGATTATTGGGCGCAACTTTCGTGTTAAAATTAATGCTAATATTGGCAATTCAGCAGTTACTTCATCTATGGCAGAAGAAGTTGAAAAAATGGTTTGGGCCATTCGCTGGGGAGCAGATACAGTTATGGATCTTTCAACAGGGCGTAATATCCATAATATTCGTGAGTGGATTATTCGAAATTCCCCAGTTCCCATTGGAACCGTTCCAATTTATCAAGCACTCGAAAAAGTGCACGGTATTGCTGAAAATTTAACATGGGATATTTTTCGCGATACCCTCATTGAACAAGCAGAACAAGGTGTTGATTATTTTACTATTCATGCAGGAGTAAGATTACCTTTCATTCCACTTACTATTGATCGCGTAACAGGTATTGTTTCACGTGGTGGATCTGTTATGGCTAAGTGGTGTTTGTATCATCACAAAGAAAATTTTTTATATGAACATTTTGATGAAATTTGTGACATTGCACGCACATATGATGTTTCTCTTTCATTAGGTGATGGATTGCGTCCTGGTTCTATTGCTGATGCTAATGATGAAGCTCAATTTGCTGAGCTTAAGATTTTAGGAGAGTTAACAAAAATTGCATGGGAAAAAAACGTACAAGTTATGATTGAAGGACCCGGTCATGTGCCAATGCATAAAATTAAAGAAAATATGGAACAACAACTAGCTCTTTGTCATGAAGCACCCTTTTATACCTTAGGCCCACTTACAACTGACATTGCCCCTGGATATGACCATATTACATCAGCAATTGGAGCTGCTATGATCGGTTGGTTTGGAACTGCCATGCTTTGCTATGTAACACCTAAAGAACACCTAGGACTACCTGACAAAAATGATGTAAAAACTGGTGTTATTACTTATAAAATTGCTGCCCATGCTGCTGATCTTGCCAAAGGTCTTCCTAGAGCTCAAGTGCGTGATGACGCTCTTTCACGTGCACGGTTTGATTTCCGGTGGTATGATCAATTTAATCTCTCATTTGATCCAGACACAGCACGTGCTTTTCATGATGAAACTCTGCCCAAAGAAGCACATAAATTAACTCATTTTTGCTCTATGTGTGGACCAAAGTTCTGCTCAATGCGCATTTCTCATGATATCCGTGACGCAGTAGAAATAAAAAAAGTGAAAGATGAAGGCATGGTCGCCATGGCCGAACAATATCGAAAGAACGGTGATCTCTATATAGAAGCTGTTCCTACAAAAAAAGAAATAGTAAACGGTTGAAAAATATTCTTGTAAAAGGTGCAGGTGTAGGCGGTTTAACAGTTGCCTTTATGTTACAACAAAAAGGCGCAACTGTTACTGTATCTGCTCCCCCCCATTCCCCAATAGGGACTGCAAGCTGGTATGCAGGAGGTATGCTAGCACCTTATTGTGAAAGAGAAAACTCCGAACCAGTTGTTGAAAATCTTGGCATACAAGGCCTACAATGGTGGAAGGAAATACTTCCCGAAATTGTGATACAAAAAGGTACCTTAGTTGTTGCACCTACACGAGATATAGCAGAACTTAAACGATTTTCAGCACGCACTAATAATCACAAAACCATAGAAGGTCCAGAAATAGCTCTCCTTGAACCTGATCTTGCAGAACGTTTTAATTATGCACTTTTTTATGAAAATGAAGCACATATTGATCCCCGTAAAGCACTAATTACTTTAAAAAAAATCCTCATAAAAAACGGAGCATGTTTTGCTGATATAGGAGTACCTGAAAAGAATTTTGATATTATTATTGATGCAACAGGAATAGCGCGCTTAGGAAAAGACAAAAATATACGGGGAGTACGCGGGGAAATGCTTTTAATACGTAGTACAGATATTCAAATTTCTCGTCCCATTCGTCTTCTTCATCCACGTATTCCACTCTATATCGTTCCCCGAGAAAATAATATTTTTATGGTTGGAGCAACAATGATTGAAAGTGACTTTAATGGTGCAATTTCGGCAAGATCAATGATGGAATTTCTTAATGCTGCCTATACTTTGCATCCTGCTTTTGCAGAAGCAGAAATTATAGAATCTGGCGTTGGTGTACGCCCATGCTATCTTAATAATTTACCTTGCGTTAACAGACATGGTAACCATATTTCTATTAATGGTTTTTATAGACATGGTTTTCTTTTGTCTCCAGAAATGGCAAAACAAGCAGTAAAACTAGCATTGGAATAAAGCATGCAAATATTTGTCAATGGTCAAATGCTCCAAACAGAAGTAACTTATCTCAATTTACTTCTTGAAGAATTAGGTTATGAAGGAAATTGGCTAGCAACTGCTGTAAATTCTGAAGTTGTTCCTGCAGATGCACGAAATCAATTTGTTTTGCATGAAGGAGATAGAATTGAAATTCTAAGTCCAATGCAAGGAGGTTGAAACTATGTTGAATTTTTATGGCTCTCAGTTTTCTTCCCGCCTTTTATTGGGAACAGCTCAATATCCTTCACCAACAATTCTTCGTGAAGCCATTCGTAAATCTAACACAGAAATTGTGACAGTTTCATTACGTCGAGAAACTGCAGGCGGAAAACAAGGCGGACAATTTTGGCAATTTCTAAAAGAACTTAACGTAACAATACTTCCTAATACTGCTGGCTGTTACACTGTTAAAGAAGCTGTTACCACAGCCCAATTAGCACGAGATCTCTTCAAAACACCTTGGATTAAACTCGAAGTTATAGGCAATTCAGATACATTACAGCCAAACGTTTTTGCCTTAGTTGAAGCAGCAAAAATTCTAAACAATGAAGGGTTTCAAATTTTTGCCTATACAACAGATGATCTCATTGTAGCTGAAAAACTCTTAGAAGTTGGCTGCCGTGTCATTATGCCTTGGTGTGCTCCTATTGGATCTGCAAAAGGCCCCTGTAACACTGATGGATTGCGTTCTATCCGTGCTTACTTGCCTGATCTTACTCTTGTTATTGATGCTGGCATTGGACGACCATCGCACGCCGCTATTGCCATGGAACTTGGCTATGATGCAGTATTGCTCAACACCGCTGTTGCCAAAGCAGGTGACCCTGTATTAATGGCTGAAGCATTTTCTCAAGCTATTAAAGCAGGACGTATGGGTTACAAAGCAGGAATCCTTGAAGCACGCAATGCAGCTGTGCCTTCAACACCAGTTATTGGACAAGCAGTATTTTCATGAAACTTGATCCGTTTTATCTCATCGTTGACAATGCCGATTGGGTTGAACGCTTTGTTCCTCTCGGGATCAAATTGATACAATTACGTATGAAAAACAAAAATGTAGAAATAATAAATCACCATATAAAACGAGCAAAAAATATATGCGATAAATTTGGAGCACAATTAGTCATTAATGATTATTGGAAAATAGCAATCGATGAAAAATGCGATTTTATTCATCTTGGACAAGAAGATTTATGCAACGCTGACATTCCTGCAATCCGTAAAAATGGTATCAAATTTGGTCTCAGCACTCATGATGAACATGAATTAGATATTAGTATGTCTGTTTCTCCTGAATATATTGCACTTGGTCCAATTTATCCTACAATCTTAAAAAAAATGAAATGGGCTCCACAAGGATTAGAAAAAATCAAACAATGGAAAAAACGGATTGGAGCTTTGCCTTTAGTTGGCATTGGTGGTTTAACACCAGAACGCGCAATTGACATTTTGGAAGCAGGGGCTAATAGCGCTGCTGTTGTAACCGATATTATTTTACATAAAAAACCAGAAGAGCGCGCCCAACAGTGGATGAAGGTAACTCAAAAATGGCGTTAATTCCTTCTATTCTTATTGTTGCTGGTACTGATCCAACAGGTGGTGCTGGCATTGTTCGCGATATAGAGACAGCTGCATATTTTCAAACAAAAGCAAATTTAGCAATCACCTGTGTTAATGTGCAAGATGACAACCACGTTGCCAAAATTGTACCCATGAGTGGAGAATTTGTTGGCGCACAAATGCGAGTAGCCCTAAAAGCTAATCCTATAAGTGCAATCAAAATTGGGATGACAGGCACTCAAGAAATTATAGTGGAAATCTGCAATGTATTAGAAGACTACTCCCATATTCCAGTTGTTTTTGATCCTGTTCTTATTGCCTCATCAGGAGGAAAACTTACAACAGAAAAAACTACAGAAATTATGCTTAATAAACTGCTTCCTTACATTGAACTTTTAACACCTAATATGGAAGAACTAGCTCTTCTTAGCCAAAGTCCATTAGCTTCTAATTGTGAAGAGGCAATACAACAAGCCAAAAAACTTCTTTCATTTGGTCCACGCTATATATTGATAAAAGGTGGACACGCGGATGGCGCTTTTGCTACCGACATTTTAATTGATAAAACCCAAGCAATAAATATTTCTGCCCCACGTTTAAAAGGAGAAATGCGTGGAACAGGTTGCATCCTTTCAAGCGCCATTACTGCACATTTGGTATTCAACAAATCTATAACGACAGCCGTAAAAAAATCAAAAGAATACCTTTATACATTGCTTTTAAAGCACTCTCAAACAGAGCATTAAAATTTTAACACCATTCCATTTTCTTTTAAAAATTGTTATCCTTTTATATCACGTGAGACTTACCTATAATGGAATAAAATAACTGGTTTTAGAGTAATCGCATGATATTAAAACGCATAAATACATTGAAATGATCCATCACGCACTTTTAGCAAATACAAAATATAAAATACCCTTATTGCACATCGCATAAATCATACAGAAAACCTGTGTATCAATAGGATCACAGATAAAAGTTTCAGTCATTTACATACCGAAGAAAAACTATGAACTTCAATTATTGAATCTTATAATTTTATTAAGGCCAGTTTCTAAGAAATCATCAAACAATATTACTATACCTTCATTCGTAATAAAATACATTATAAAGCTTGAAGAATAATTCTGCTTGGTTTATCCATTAATGGATTGGTTACAAGTAAAAAAGCGAAATGTCAGAACAAACTCAATGTTTAATCTCATATGAAGAACTATTAAGCTTTTATAAAGAAAGTGGAGTAGATGCTGCGCTTAATGATACGTCAATTGACCGTTTTAGCCAATCTGCTATTTTAGAGCAAAAATCAAAACAAGCAGTTGACATTATCCATCATGAACAAACTTCACAACCCATAACACTGCATAACAAACTACCGCATAACCTTGACAATAAAATACATGACACGCTCTCAGCCATAGAGATGGCAAAAAATGCCCATACACTTGACGAATTAAAATCTGCCCTCCTCGCTTTTAATGGTTGCTCATTAAAATTGACAGCTAAAAACACCTGTTTTTCAGCTGGAACAGCAGGAAGTCCACTTATGCTTATAGGAGAAGCGCCAGGGCGAGACGAAGATATACAAGGAATTCCCTTTGTTGGAAAAGCAGGAATGCTACTTAACAAAATATTGGCATCTATTGGTCTAACAAGAAAAAATGTTTATATAGCAAACACTATTCCATGGCGTCCACCCGGAAATCGCACACCAACACCAAGAGAAGTTGTATTATGTCGCCCCTTTATTGAGCGGCAAATTGAGCTAGCTAATCCTCGTGTTCTTATTGCATTAGGAGGAACTGCTGCACAATTTCTTACAGGGACTCAAGGTGGAATTATCCGCATAAGGGGAAAATGGCATATCTATGAAAGCACAAATAACGTTAAAATACCTGTCATGCCAACTTTTCATCCTGCTTATCTTCTACGAACCCCTAGTCAAAAAAAGCTTACATGGATGGATTTTCTAGAAGTAAAAGACCGTCTCAATAATCTTTTATAACTCATTGATCTTCCTTCTTTTAAAATATAAACGCTTAATTACTCATACTCCCAAATACAATAAGGAAAAAATTATGAAACAACCAACTATTCCCACTTATCGTTTGGAAGATTATCAGCCCACACCTTACGCTATACCCAAAACACAGCTTGATTTTTGCTTGGAACCAACAAAAACTCGTGTTATAGCAACATTACTGATTGAGCCTCGTGAAAATATAAAAAAATTAACACCTTTAGTACTTTCTGGTGATGAACTTACATTAATTTCTGTTGCTATAAATGGTGAAAAATTAGCCGATAATGCTTACAAAAGCACCACTTCATATCTGGAAATTACATCTCCACCTACTTCTCCTTTTACATTGCAATTGGTTACAGAATTAAACCCTGAAAATAACCGCAAACTCATGGGGCTTTACCTTTCAAACGGTGTTTATTGCACACAGTGTGAAGCGGAAGGTTTTCGTCGTATTACTTATTTTTATGACCGCCCAGATGTTCTTTCCACTTATACAGTAAGAATTGAAGCAGACTCTCACACAATTCCTATCTTGCTTTCTAATGGTAACCTTGTTGAAACAGGAACCCTTGATAACAATCGTCACTTTGCTATTTGGGAAGACCCTTATCCGAAACCATCCTACCTCTTTGCTCTAGTTGGTGGAGATCTTGATAAGTTAGAAGATCATTTTACCACTGAATCTGGACGGCGTGTCAAACTTGGCATCTATGTAGAAAAAGGAAAAACAAAACGAGCAATCTATGCGATGGATGCACTCAAGCGCTCCATGCGTTGGGATGAACAGTGCTTTGGACGCGAATATGATCTTGATGTTTTCAATATTGTTGCTGTATCAGATTTCAATATGGGTGCAATGGAAAATAAAGGATTAAACATTTTTAATGATAAATATGTCCTTGCAGACCATGAAACAGCAACCGACCATGATTACCGAAATGTTGAACGTGTTATTGCACATGAATATTTCCACAATTGGACGGGAAATCGTATTACGTGCCGTGATTGGTTCCAGCTCTGTTTAAAAGAAGGATTAACTGTTTATCGCGATCAGGAATTTTCTGCAGATCAAAATGTACGCAGTCTACAGCGAATTGAAAATATGAAAACTTTGAAAGCTACACAATTTTCTGAAGATGCTAGTCCACTGGCTCATCCTGTACGACCTCGTCAATATAGTCAAATCAACAATTTTTATACTACGACTATCTATGAAAAAGGAGCAGAAGTGGTCCGCATGGTGCACACTATTTTAGGCTCTACTCTGTTTCGTAAAGGTATGGATCTCTATTTTCAACGCCATGATGGACAAGCATCTACCATTGAGGATTTTATCGCTTGTTTTGCTGAAGTCTCTGGTAGAGATTTTTCACAATTTATGTTGTGGTATGAGCAAGCGGGTACGCCTAATGTAAAAATCGATAGTCATTATAACGATGGCGTTTTAACGATTCATGCAAAACAACATATTCCAGCAACACCACAACAAAATGAAAAAAAACCTATGTTCATTCCTATCGCCTTTGGCTTACTGGGCCATAAGGGAGAAGCGTTAACTTATGAATCTGATGCAAATATTCAAGCAGATGTTATGATGCTATCTCAAGAAACTCAGACCTTTACATTAAAAGGATTGCGTGAAAAACCTGTTTTATCACTTCTCAGAAATTTTTCTGCCCCTATTACTTTACAAACCCCATTCAATGAAAATGAACTGATCTTTCTTGCTAAAAACGATAGTAATCAAATTAATCGCTGGCAGTCACTCAACCATCTGATAACGCAAGCCCTTATTCAAGTAATTAAAGATAAAACACTAGAAAAGAGTGGCATGCCCTCTAATTTTCTAGAACTCATCGAAATTATCGTTAAAGATGAAAATCTTGAACCTGAATTTCGTGCATTTTGTTTAAGCTTACCTAGCGAAGTTGAACTTGCTCGCACACTTGCTGAAAATGTCGATCCAGATCGTATTCATCACGTGCGTAATCAATTTTTAGCTTCTATCGCACATACTCATCAAGAACTCTTAACAAAAATCTACATGCAGATGGAGATAAAAGAGCCCTATTCACCAAACACTGCACAAATTGGAAAACGAGCATTACGCAATATTATATTAGACTATCTTTCTATTGTAGAAAACAAACCAGACCGTGCTGCCACACAATATGCAATGGCTGATAACATGACTGACCGCATGGCCAGCATAACGATTTTAGTGCAACGCTTTAATGAAAGTAAACAAGCACAAGACACCTTAAATGATTTTGAAAACCGATATCGTCACGATCCTTTGGTTATGGATAAATGGTTTTCTATTCAAGCAATGGTTTCTGGAGAGGCAACACTTAGTCAAGTTCAAAAACTCATGAAACATCCGCTCTTTTCACAGGATAATCCTAATCGAGTTCGTGCCCTGATTGGTGCCTTTGCAGCGGGAAACCAAACAGGTTTCAATAGAGTTGATGGAGAAGCTTATCATTTCCTTTGCCAAATCATTTTAGAAATCGATAAAAAGAATCCACAGCTTTCTTCGAGATTATTAACAATTATGCGCTCCTGGCGACAATGGGAACCCATTCGGCAGCAAAAACTTGAAGCTGCATTAAAAACAATTGCAGCAGCACCTAAATTATCAAGTGATGTAGCAGATATCATTAATCGTATGCTCAATTAAAATATATTTATAATCAATATATTATAAGATATTTTGAAGATAAATTAGAAATATCTATTCAATAACGGTAAGCTCATAAACAAGTTGTACAAGCTTGTTTATGAGCAATATTAAAGCGTTTTCAATATTCAATAATTTACGTTCATAGCAGTAAAATTACTTTCTCCTAAAAAAAAGACTAGACAGAAGACTCCTGTTTTGATTCACTGTACCTACTGGTTTGTTATGAGTACAGAAATAGTTTTCCAGTCATATTATTCATGATTAGAGGAACCAGAAATGGAGAAATTGGACGTATATAATGCGCCCACAGGAATATATTCCGATTCAAAACCGAGCGTTCAAAATCGCAAGGCACAGGAAGCGTATATTGATTTACTTTCTGGTTCAATTCACAAAAAACTTTTATCGATTGAACCTTGGCTACGTCGGTCTATTCCATTTATCATCATTCTTTTTCTCATTGTGTTAGCAGCTGTCCGCTTTGTGTCAATTTATGATTTACGCCATACGATTGATAAAGATACGCGCTCTACAATGAATTTATTAGCTGCTCATATCATAAATACGATTGATCGTGACTTATCTACCGTTACCAAGCAAGGAAAAGCTACAGGTCTTTCTCATAGTCATTTAGAAGATATCCTTGTTGATCTGCGTAACCAAAACCTTGTCAATACTAATATTATAATCGCTATAGTCGATCAAAATGAAAATGTTTTAGCTTCGTCTAGTTCAGAGGTAATCTTAGGAAAACCTTTAAAAAATTTCATTTCTGAAAATACCGCTTTAGAGTCTCTCAGACAGCACACTGGCGCTACACAAATCAAAATAAGAACAGAACCTGCTTTAGCTTTACTCAGCCAAACAAAAAATAATCAATATAGTGTATTTATGAGTGAGAAAACACATGACATCTATATGGAATGGCGTAAAATCTTCTCATTAAATATGACCTTATTCATAGGAACCACCGGTATTATACTGGCTCTTCTTTATGCATATTATAACCAAGTTTCACGCGCACATAATATGGATCTGGTTTCAGAAAAAAATCAAAACCGTATTGATATGGCAATGATGCGTGGACGTTGTGGATTGTGGGATTGGAATATGGCAAGCGGTCGAGTATATTGGTCACGAGCCATGTATGAAATGCTTGGTTATGTGCCTCAAGATGCATTGCTGTCAATTTCTCAAATTACTAGCATCATCAACCCAACTGATACTAATTTCTTTGATCTCGCTCAGGAATTAATGAGCGGTGAAAAAAAACACATTGATATTAATATTCCCATGCGTCATGCTGATGGTCATTATATATGGATGCGTTTTCGTGCCGAAGTTACTGAAGGAGAAGAGCCTCATTTAGTTGGTATTTCTTTCGATATTAGCGAACAACGTCAACTTGCCGAACAAACAGCACAAGCTGATCTTCGTATTCGCGATGCTATTGAAAATATTTCAGAATCTTTTGTATTGTGGGATTCTGAAGGGCGTTTAGTTATGTCCAATAGCAAATTTTGCGAATATGCAGCTATCCCCAAACAAATGCTGCAATCAGGCATTCAACGTGCGACTGTTGAAGCTATGGCTCGTCCTGCTATTAGTGAATATCTCCTCAAAGAAGATGGAACTGGTAACCTAACCAGTATTCGCCAAACTGCAGATGGATGCTGGCTCAAAATTAATGAACGACGTACACAAGACGGAGGGCTTGTTTGCACTGGTACTGACATTTCCGAACTTAAACAACAGCAAGAAAAATTTAAAAACAGCGAAAAAAGCCTTTTTTCTTTTATTCAAGAACTCAAACGTGCACGAGGAAATGCTCAGCAACGTGCAACAGAGGTTGAAAAATTGAACAAAAGTCTGCAAGCAGAAAAAGAGCGAGCTGAAAGTGCTAATAAAGCTAAATCAGAATTTTTAGCCAATATATCCCATGAATTACGTACCCCTCTTAACGCTATTCTTGGTTTTTCAGATATCATGTTGCAATCCACCTTTGGTCCTCTTGGTTCACAACGCTATAAAGAATATATGCGTGATATTCATAATTCAGGAACCCATCTTCTAACTCTCATCAATGATATCCTTGATATGTCAAAAATCGAAGCTGGAAGATTTACTCTTGATTGTAAAAATATCGATCTTGAGCCAATTATCAGTGAAGCAGTACGAACACTTACCCCACAAGCACAAGAAAAAAAGGTTTCCGTTACAACGAATATTGCACCAAAACTTCATGCTGAAGTTGATTGCCGTGCCATAAGGCAGATTTTCCTTAATCTCATTTCCAATGCTGTTAAGTTTACACCTTCTGGTGGTAATATTGATGTTTGTGCCTTCCAGAAAGAAAATGACCTTATCTTTAAAATAAAAGATACAGGAGTTGGTATTCCCCAAGAAGCAATTAAAAAACTTGGGCAACCCTTTGAGCAAGTTGAAAATCAATTTACTAAAACTCATACCGGGTCAGGCCTTGGGTTAGCTATTTCCCGTTCTCTCATCAAACTGCACAAAGGAAAGCTTGAAATTACTTCTGAGGAAGAAAAAGGTACAATTGTAACTATTACAATGCCAATCCAACAAAATTAAAATTTTTAAATAAAATATTCTTGTTGTTCTCGACGGAGCAAAATTTCTTTTCGTTGAATACCCCAACGATAACCTGCAATAGCACCATTTTTATATATCACACGATGGCAAGGAATGGCTAATGCTAGTTTATTATGTGCACATGCATTCGCAACCGCACGAACAGCCTTTGGCATACCGATATGTTGCGCTAACTCTTTATAAGAAATTGTTTCCCCGCATTGCACTTCATACAATGCACCCCATACTTTTTGCTGAAAAGCTGTGCCTTTAATATCTAATTGTAAATCATGATGTTCTACCAATCTAGGAGTTTCCACCATTGCTACAATATGCGCAACTTCTCTATTTAATACATTGTCATCAATATTGTATTGCGCATTGGTAAAGCCTATTTTCAATTCCTGTAATAACTGTCTGGCAGTATCGCCTAAAGCTATATTACAAATACCTTTACGAGATTTTGCAATTAAGAGAATCCCTATTGATGTCTCTTTCAAGATAACAACAATCGCATCCTGTGAATTCTTGTTTTTAAACTCTATCATAAATATCTTTTGAGAACTTAGCTGATATTTTGTATAATTTATTTTCCTGATAAAATGGAAATTTTATGATAAAGTGTATTCAATCTTTTAACACTTGTGTAAAAATTGAACGTACTGACTGCCCTGTTTCTTCAATCAGTTTCTCGACACGTAGCAAATCAGGTTCACCGACGCTATGTAACAAGAGATCACCTAATCCAGGCGGCATATCATCAGGATTAAGATAATCATTTAAGCAAAGGCGTATAATTTGACTTAAATTTGTATAAAGACAATAAGCATAATGTAATTCAGAAATAAATGATTGATCAAGAAAACTTTTTGGTAAATGAGAAAGAATATCAGCAGTCGTCGTTCCAATCTGGAATTCAATCATATGAGTTATAACAGCAAATTGAGCAATAAATTCAAGATCCATAATTCCCCCAGGTATAGTTTTTAAATCCCATCGATTTTTCGGTGTTTTTTTTTGCTCAATTAAGACACGCATTTCACGTATTTCTTTTGCGATCATTTTCCTTTCGCGAGGAAATGCAATAATGGCACGAACCTCATTTTCTAACTTTTGCAAAAAATCAGCATCTCCAGCTATACCCCGCGCTCGTGTTAAAGCAAGATGTTCCCATATCCACGCTTCTTTACGCTGATATTTTGCAAAAACTTCAAAAAAAACAGCAACCGGCCCCTTATTGCCCAATGGTCGCAATCGTAGATCAACCGCATAAAGAACACCTTGACTTGTAGAAGAAGATAAAGCGGAAACAAAACGTTGTGTTAGACGCGTATAATATTGAGAAACATAAAGAGGCTTTTCCCCATCAGATATCTCTGCATCCTCGTCATGATCATAAAGTACAATAAGATCAACATCTGAGCCCGCAGTTAATTCACAGCTTCCAAGCTTACCCATACCTAATATGCCAATACGTCCTCCTTTAACATGACCATGGCAACGAGAAAATTCTTCTTGAACAACAGCAATTGTTTTCTCAATCATAAGATCTGCAAGTGCAGTAAAAGCAAAACCTGCCTTATCTCCTGTAATTGTACCGTTCAAAAGTCGGATACCAATCAGAAAACGTTGCTCATCTGCAAAAATTCTTAAACGATCCAGAATATCTTCATAAGCAGTTACACCTTCAAGGAAATAATTAATTCGATTTTCTAGATAAGCTTTTGTTGGCAATTCTGAAAAAATTGTTGGATCCAGCATTCCATCAAAAACATGCGGTTTACGTGTAATAATTTCCGCAAGGCGTGGAGCTGCTCCCATAATACGTACTAACATATTTAAAAGAGATGGATTAGACTGCAATAAACTAAACAGTTGAATCCCTGAAGGCAAACCTTGCAAAAAACTATCAAAACGCAACATTGCTTGATCTGCCCTTTTAGTAGCACCGAAAGCTTTCAAAAGCGCTGGTGTAAGTTCTGTTAATCTTTCACGTGCTTCAGCAGATTGAGTGGCTTTATAACGCCCACAATGCAGCGTGCGCATAATACGACAAATATCACTAGCCCTTTCGAAACCTAAACGGCTTAATGTGATAAGTGTTTCGGGATCATCTTCCTCACCTGTAAAAACTAAATTGCCAATTTCCAGGCCAAGTTCTTGTTCATGCTCAAATAGCGCTGCATAATGTTTTTCAACAACTTTAAGTGTTTCTAATAAGTCGCTAATAAAAAATCTTTTCTTTTTATACCCCATCAAATATGCAACACTAGTGAATTGAGAAACATCCTCTGGTAAAATATGCGTTTGCTCATCTGCAAGCATTTGAATACGGTGCTCAACATTACGTAAAAAAGCATAACTTTTTATAAGGCTATCTCTAGTTTTCTTACCAATCCAACCAAGATTATAAAGTTCTTTCAACATTGCAACTGTCTCACGTCCACGCAATTGAGGAAAGCGCCCACCTGCAATTAACTGTTGCGTTTGAACAAAAAATTCAATCTCACGAATACCACCTCTTCCCAATTTTATATTATGGCCAAAAGCAGCAATTTGACCATAATTTTTATACGCATGGATTTGACGTTTAATAGAATGAATATCAGCAATAGCAGCATAGTCTAAATATTTTCGCCATACATAAGGTGAAAGATCTTTAAGTACATTAAAACCTGCAATAATATCACCTGCCACCGGACGTGCTTTAATCATAGCTGCACGTTCCCAATTTTGACCACGCCCTTCATAATAACGTAAAGCTGCACTTATTGGTAATGCTAAAGGCGTTGAACCTGGATCAGGGCGAAGCCGCAAATCAAGCCGAAAAACATATCCATCAGCAGTGCGCGTTTGAATGACATGGATCAATCGACGTATTATTTTAGAGAATACATCGACACTTTCATAAAAATTACCAATATGAGGCAATGTGTCATCAATAAAAATAATAAGATCTATATCAGAAGAATAATTAAGCTCTCCTGCACCAAACTTTCCCATACCTAAAATAATCAAGCCACAATTTTGTTCTGGATTATCACGATTAAACAAACTAATCTTTCCATGATCATGTGCTTCCCTCAAAAGAAAACGTAAAGCTGCACCCAAAGCCGCTTCACCCAAGCGAGTTAACCATGCACATGATACTGCGCAAGTAAAAATGCCACTCAAATCAGCTAAAGCGATAAGAACATGTGCTTCTTTTTTCTTGCGTCTTAAAGCAACCATTAATGAAGCTTCATGAATACCTTCAATTCTATCGATAGCTGCAATATCTTCTATAATTTTGCTAAGCCTTGTTTCTATATCAACGTCCAATAAGGAGTTAAGATAAGATGGATTGGCAATCAAAACTCCACGCAAAAAAGGAGATAAAGTCATAACTGCACTAATGAAGTCAACCTGCTCCCCCTCAACTGTAATATAGGAAATCAATGATTCTAAATTTTCTTTTCTTGCTTGTTCTGTAATATCCTTCAACCATTGAGAACCACTTTCATCAAGTGGACGTAAAGAGAGAAGCTGTGTTTTTAAAAAAGCTTTTTTCATCTACATTTCCTTGAAAAAGCATTTTAAGTTTCGTTTTATTGTATTTACATTATAGACTGAGAAAAACAGTCTTACACACATCAAATAATGTGATGAAGTAAACAAATATTAAGGAAACATCAAAACAGCTCTAAGCCCTGGATTTGCATCTTCAAGTAACAGCTCTCCCCCATGAAATTTCATAACAGCTTTTGCTATACTTAAACCAATACCACAGCCAGGCTGTGTGCGGCTTTTCTCAAGACGAACAAACCGCTCTGTTACTTTTTCACGCTTATCTTCTGCAATTCCCGGACCATTATCACTAACCACAACTAGCAAACATTCGCCACGGTATTCCATTGACAAAGAAATTTCTGTATTTTTTTCGCCACTAGGTGCATATTTGATTGCATTATCAATGAGATTAAAAATCGATTGTGCTATAAGCTCACGATTGAGCCTAAGCTCTTTATCAAATACATGCCCTAATCGAAGCAAAATACCTGCTTCTTCAGCAAAAGGTTCATAAAGTTCAACCGCATCTTCAAGAATTAACTTCACATTCATGGGTTCAAGATGCGCAATAGAACTGCTTGCTTCAATGCGTGAAATCATCAAAATGGCATTAAAAGTACGAATAAGTTGATCTGATTCAGCAATAACATCATCTAGCGCTTGTCGATATTCAAGCTCTGTCTTTTGTCCTGACAGTGCTTCTTCAGCGCGATTTCTAAGATGTGTTAGCGGCGTCTTAAGATCATGAGCAATATTATCTGATACCTGACGTAAACCAATATTTAATTCTTCAATACGATCTAACATAACATTAAGATTAGCTGATAGTCGATCAAACTCATCACCTGCCTCAGAAACAGGTAAGCGCTCACTAAAATTACCATCCATTAAATGTTGCGATGCAGCTGTGACACGATCAATCCTCTGCAACGCTCGTCTACCAACAAAAAACCATATTAGTAAAGCCCCTCCAACCATAGCTATAAGAGCAATTATCACAGCTTTACGAATAACCTTTGCAAAACGCTCTGGTTCATCTAAATCTCGTCCAACAAGAAGCTTCATAGCATTTGGCAAATCAACAACAACCGCTAAAGCACGATGCTCACTTGTTTTGCCATGTTCTCCAAAACGTGAATATAAAAAAGAATCTGAAAGAAAGCCATTATATTTAAGCAAACCAGGTTCAATACGTGCAACATTTCCTGTTAAAATACGCCCCATAGGATCAGTGACAAGATAAAGAAAAGCCCCAGGTTGTCGCGAACGATAATCAATAGTACGCATTAATAAAGACAACCCACCATAATTATAAGCGCTTTCAATGTTCCTTAATTCTTCACGTAAAGCTTGTTCAGTTTGATCTGTTAACAATGAGACAGCAAATGCTGTCATATAAATAGAAAGACCAGCTGCAACCAAACTAAACAATAAAATATAAAGTGCAGAAAGCCTTAGAGCAGTTGTGCGCATTATATTGATTAAACGGTTCATATTTTTTTGTCTGGAACCTTTAGCATATATCCAGCTCCACGTACCGTATGTAAAAGTGGAATATCAAAGTCTTTTTCAATTTTTGCCCTCAAGCGAGATATATGAACATCAATTACATTCGTTTGCGGATCAAAATGATAATCCCAAACATTTTCCAAAAGCATAGTGCGTGTAACAACCTGGCCAGCATACCGCATTAAATATTCAAGCAAACGAAATTCGCGCGGTTGTAATATGATATTTATTCCACCACGTTTTACTGTATGCGCTAACCGATCAAGCTCAAGATTGCCTACGCAATAAACAGTTTCTGCCTCTTTAGGACTTTTCCGTCGTTGCAATACTTCAACACGTGCAAGAAGCTCTGAAAATGCATAAGGTTTTGTCAGATAGTCATCACCCCCTGCACGTAAACCCATCACACGGTCATCAACTTGCCCTAAAGCAGAAAGAATAAGAACTGGCGTTTCATTGCCTTTGGCACGTAATTCAGAAACAATGGACAGACCATCACGATATGGGAGCATCCGGTCAACAACCATAACATCATAATTTCCTGTTTCAGCTAAAGAATAACCAGTATCCCCATCACAAGCAATATCAGCCGTATATCCTGCTTCCAAAAACGCTTTTTCAAGATAACGTCCTGTCTCACGATCATCTTCAATGACAAGTATCTTCATAAAACGCTTCTCCAATTATTGTATTAAACAATTATAGGACAGTGGTTCATAAAAATTCTGCCCCATTGTTAATAGAGATTATTTTTTAATAATTTGAAGAGCAACAAAACGATTTTGATCATTTGTGCGCACTTGCAATAATATTGCATTTCGTCCTAGCTTTTGTGCATTTTTAATTGCATCAGTAATATCAGACACCTTTTTAATCGGCTTATTATTAACTGTTACAATCACATCACCAGGGCGAATTCCCTTTTCTGCTGCTTCTGAATCCGAATCCACATCAGTTACAACCATTCCTAAACCATCATCAGAAGGAGCTACAGTCAAACCGTAATCTTCTAGTGTTTCATTGGAACTTTGTTGCTTACTTGAAGATCTTGAAGTCTCTTTCTTATTTTCACTTTCTGGCATCGCATCAAGTTTAACTTTAATCTTTTCTTCTTTACCAGATCTCCAAACATTCAAGACTGCTGTTTCTCCAGGTCTAATATGTGCAATACGCTTTGCTAGATCACGCGCATCAGTAACCTTTTCACCATTTACTGCAATAATTACATCACCTGTTTTAATACCAGCTTTTTCTGCAGGCCCTTTAAGTGGATCAGTAACTAAAGCACCTTTGGTTTCTTTTAAACCTACTGAATCAGAAATTTCCTTGGTCACTGGCTGAATCTGAACACCAAGCCAACCACGTTGAACTGAACCTTTTTCAATAAGCTGCTTTACAACCTGTTTTGCTGTTGTCGCAGGAATAGCAAATGCAATTCCAACATTTCCTCCAGAGGGAGAAAAAATTGCTGTATTAATCCCAACAACTTGCCCATTAAGATTAAAAGTTGGCCCACCAGAATTCCCCCTATTAACAGCAGCATCAATCTGAATAAAATCATCATAAATACCAGCACCGATATCACGTCCACGTGCTGAAACAATCCCTGCTGTTACAGTTCCACCAAGACCAAATGGATTACCAACAGCAACAACCCAATCACCAACATAAAGCTTTGAATCATCAGCAAAATCAACATATGGGAATGTTCGTTTGTCATCTACTTTTAACACTGCCAAATCAGTTCGAGAATCTGTGCCAATAAGTTTAGCATTAAGTTCTGTACCATCATCAAGAACAACAGAATAGCTCGTTCCATCAGAAATTACATGATCATTGGTTACAATATAACCATCAGATGAAATAAAAAAACCAGATCCAAAAGCTATAGGACGGGGTTTTTGAGAACGATGGGAAGGTTTATTATTAGGCCAACCACGATCATAAAAGTCTTTAAAAAATCTTTTAAAAGGGTGTTGATCTGGTAATTGATCAATACCTGGAGCGCTAAAAAAACCATCAAAGAACCACTCTTCTTTTTTTGCATTGCTCTTCACCTGCACTGAAACAACAGCAGGTTTTACTTGAGACACGACATTTGCAAACCCCTGTTGCTGCACTGACGGAACAAACACAGGATCTGCATGAGCTGCTGCCATCCAAAAGCTTGATCCACTCAAAAACATTGTACTTGCTAAAACCGTAGAAAGACCTATTGCCGGTGATATCATACGGAAGATTGGTTTAACCATTTTGTGTGCTCCTATTCAGTAATATTGAGGTCTTTATTGAAATTAGTAATAAAACAACAGACCTTACCGTTTTCTGTCTAAATCGTTAAAGTTTTGTAAGGTTAGACAAACAACAATTCATAATAATAGATAGAGCCAAAACATTAATCTAAACAGACCAAACTCCTTTTCTGTATATAATTTACTTCACTTTGATAATATTTTAGTCATCTCTATTTATTAGTTTTGAAAGCGATTAATTTTGAGCACTTGCGGCATTTTATCTGAAAAAATATAATACTTATACCAATGATAAGAAATATCAGAGGAAACAACCATAAAAACCACGTTACTTTATTGAATGGTAATTCTAATAAAATAAATTCACCATATTTTTCAACAAGGAAATCAATAATCTGTCGATCACTATCGCCTGCTTTTAAGCGTTCACGTATTAAAAGGCGTAAATCATGTGCCAATGGAGCATTTGAATCATTAATCGATTGATTGTAGCAAACTGGGCAACGCAACCGTGATGAAATATTACGAGCCCGTGATTCAAGTATTGGGTCTTCTAAAATCTCATGTGGCTCTACTGCTATCACAAATTGTATAGGAGAAAGGATAACACAAAAAATAAAAGCCCAAAAGAAAAACCTTTTCACCGCAATACTCTTTCAAAAATATTTAAAATTGGAAATTACTCATTGATGCATCCTTATACGTAACCAATAACCTAAAAAGGAAAAACAACCACCAATTGCCATCATCAATGCACCAAACCAAATACAGATCACGTAAGGTTTCCACCGTATATATACATCAAGACCTTGATCACTTATCCGACCTGGTTCAACATAAAATTGAGAAAAACCATAACTTTTAATACCAACTTTTGTCGTTGATATATTTTTACTTGAGTAAAATCTTTTTGATGCCGTTATGTTGCGCACAGATTTCTGATTTTTATATATTTTAAAATCAAATTGCATTTCAGAATAATTTGAGAAAGCAACATTACGTAATGCATCAAAACGAATAGTTTTACCAGCTATTGTAACCGTATCCCCTATTTGCATGGTTAACATCTGTTCTTGCTCAAAAGTTGCAACACAAACAATACCAAATAATGTAACCCCTAATCCCATATGTGCCAATGCAGCTCCAAAAACAGACCACGGTAACCCACAAAATCTCCTAGCTCGTATCAGCACGGGTGTTTTTCGATGACCGCTCTTCACCCAAAGACCAGCTAAACTACCCAAGAAAACAAAAATTGAAAGCCCAACTCCCAAAGCTGCAAAAATATCACGCCAAGACGTTGTATAAAATGTGATAAAACAAGCCATGCAAACTAATACAAAAACAAACCACAACCGCTCAAAAACTGCAAGAAAATCGCCGCGCTTCCATGCTATTACTGGCCCAAATGGAACCAACAATAATAGCACCACCATTAAAGGCCCAAATGTAAGTTTAAAAAAATGAGCACCTACAGAAATTTTTTGTCCAGTTAATGCTTCAATAAAGTAAGGATAAACTGTACCAACTAACACTGTTGCTGTCGCTGTGGTGAGAAATAAATTATTTAAAACAATAAAACCTTCGCGCGAAATTGGTTGAAAAAAACTACCTATTTTCAAAACAGGTACACGCAAAGCAAAGAGCAAAAAAGCCCCACTTATGAAAAAAAGCAAAATAGCAAGAATTGCCTGCCCACGTGCTGGGTCAACAGCAAAACTATGAACAGACATTAAAATACCCGAACGAACAAGAAAAGTCCCCATAAGAGAAAGAGAAAAAGTAAGAATGGCTAAAAACAAAGTCCAACTTTTTAAGGCATTTCGCTTTTCAAGAACAATAGCAGAATGCAAGAAAGCCGTTCCTGAAAGCCAAGGCATAAGTGAAACATTCTCAACGGGATCCCAAAACCAATAACCACCCCAGCCAAGTTCATAATAAGCCCAATATGAACCAACCATAATCCCAAGCGTTAAAAAAAACCATGAGAGAAGAATCCATGGCCGTACCCAACGTGCCCAAACTCTATCAACATATCCTGTAATTAATGCAGCTATTGAAAAAGAAAAACAAACTGAAAAACCAACATAGCCTAAATAAAGAAGTGGTGGATGAATTGCTAAAGCATTATCCTGTAAAAGAGGATTAAGGTCATTTCCTTGTAATGCTGGTGGACTAATACGTACAAATGGGTTGGACAAAAAAAGAATAAATAAAAGAAAAGCACTTGTAATCCAACTTTGGCAACTTAAAACTAATGCCTTAAATTTTTCTGGCAGTTGATGACTAAACAATGCCACTAATGCACTAAAAAAAGCTAGAATTAAAACCCATAATAACATTGATCCTTCGTGATTACTCCAAACACCAATGACCTTATAAAACATTGGTTTTTCTGAATGAGAGTTCTCAACAACATTCAGAACAGAAAAATCAGATACCATATAGGCATGTACAATAATTGAAAAAGACAAGAACAATAATATAAAGATGATATACGCCAGCGGTCCCACTATCCGCATCAATGAGCGCTCTGCCCACAAAATACCCCAAATAGGTAAAAAAGCCTGCAATAAACTAACCGCAAATGCCGAAGCTAAAAAAATATGACCCAATTCAACGAGCACGATCAAATGCCCTCTCCATACTATGACGCTTTTTTAAGTGACTAGCCGTTTCCTTAGACATATAAGTCTCATTATGTTTTGCTAAAACACGCGTGCCTATAAAAAGCCTCTGTTTATTAAAATATCCTTCTACGATAACACCCTGCCCTTCACGAAATAGATCTGGTAATATACCATTGAAAACTACTTTTTGGCGCTTTGAATGATCAGTCACGAAAAAAGTTACTTTCATTTTGTCACTGTATTCAACGGTCCTTTTTTCAACAAAACCACCTAGACGCAAAGAGTGACCTGTTAAAATATCCTCCCTAGTGATCTCAGACGGCGTTCGGAAAAAACTTGCAGCATTACGCATTGCATACAATAAAAAACCTGCTGCAATTGCCAGTATAAAAAGACATAATAAAACGAGTAGCAAGCGTTTTTTTTTCCGCTTTTTCAAAATAAGTTTAAGTGAAGGGAGACTCTTTAAAGATTGACTGTTCATAGCCTATTTACAAAAAATATTTTCATAAATTACGTGATATACATAAGTACAATTTAATCATTCATATACTTCACCTTTTTAGATAGCTTTTTCCGTATCCTGTACACTAATCAATTTGCTTATCTAATTTTACTACTCAATAAGCCCATTTGTTTCAATAGTTTTAAGCTGTTCCAATTCACTTCTTTGACATTCTAATTACATGTATTACGTAACTGAACTATCATTGCTTCAATACGGGATCGTCCTGGAACATCCTTAGACATTGTATCGAGAAAATTTTGTAAAAGCTGGACTGCCTGTTCAGGCTTACCAGCCTGACAAAGTGCATCAGCTAAAAATAAACGAGGATAAAAATCATCTGGAGCTAAATCTGCAGCCTTTTGAAAAGCATTCTGCGCCTCTTGTGTAATTATTCCGCCTTCATAACCAACCAACGCTAGACCATATCCCATCAACCTTGGAGCTGTTTCTCCATTCAAACGAAGTGCATCTAAATAAATATTCACCGCATCCTGAAAAAGACCTTCCTCAAAATAACTGATTGCTAAAACATCTGCTATCTTGCCATCATTCGGCATGCGAAAAAAAAGCGTTTGTAAACGTACAAGTTTCTCATGCCTATTTAACGTTTGTGGATCCTTATCCATTAATTCATTAAAAAAATAACTTTTGGCTCCTGGACTGCCTGTTAAACTGTAAATACCGCACGTTACAAATGGAACAAATAAAATAACAAATGCCTTTAAAACATAAAGGCCTTTACGATGCTTATAAGGTTTTTGTACAAGACCCCTCTGTGTTTCAACAGAAATAGCTGTACTGGGTAATTCAAGATGTACTTCTTGTATGCGCTCTTTATCAATGAAGTTATGTTCAAAACCAGATTCAATTCTATGAATCTGATTTTTGCCCTTATTCATAATCAGAACTTGCCTATCTTTTTTAGATCCATAGTCAAAATGCAGCAAAAAAAAGATAGCAATTGTTAAAAGAATGAGAAAAAACGCAGCTAAAATTAATAGTAGCATATTACTGTAATATCATTATAATAATTAAAAAGCTATAATCTGCTCTTCTTTACTTTGTAATTCATGTAAGAAATCCCCTAGTTTCCATTAGAATTGCGGCATATACTTTTATAAACTGTTTGTAACGTATCATTGAAGATAAAAAACTGTATTGATAACAATTTTCAAACCAACTTGGATAAAATAATCCTAATATCACCATTTTTAGGAATACTTACCTCGTATAAATATTCAAGTGATTTTTCCAGTATCCAACATCCTCTAATAATACATTATATCCTTTACAAATTTTGTAATGACTTGCCAAAAATAAAAGCATTAAAAAACCCATGAAAACAAAGCCACTTTTGCATTATGATCGAGCAAAATTCATTATTAATTTTACTCACATATACAAAGTATAATAAAAACTCCCCTTATAGATCTTTAGTGTATACAAACACCGTCCTAACATACAAAAAATGACTTTTTTACCTCAATGCGTTGTATGAAAATACTACTCCATTTATTAATTCTAATATACGTGCCTCTTAGAAAAAATATATTTACCGCCTTGGCAATAAAATTTTTGTATATAATCCACCCAATTTAGAACACGATAAAGAAAGACTTCCCCCATATTCACTGACTATATCCGAAACGATCGCTAATCCTAATCCTGTTCCCGGTTTACTTTCATCAAGTCGCTGTCCTCTTTTTAAAGCTTTATCCATTTGCTCTTCTGTTAAACCAGGACCATCATCTTCGATAATGATATTAAAGAATGTTTCCTCTTCAACACCCTCTTCTAAACTACAGCAAATTAAAATTTGGGTGCGAGACCATTGAGCAGCATTCTCAACCAAATTACCGACAATTTCCTCTAAATCTTCCTTTTCACCAGAAAAAACAATATCATCAATATCCATGATAAATTGAATATGTTTATCAGGATTGAGCTTTTCCATGACCCGCACCAAACGATCGAGCACTTTGCGAACAGATGTGTGATTAATAATACTGTTGCACTGCGCCGCAATCCGAGAACGTTGTAGATAATGATTGATTTGAGCCTGCATTATTTTAGCTTGTTCACATAATAAAACAGCCTGTTTTCCGCTCATTTTATCAGTTTCATTCATGATAACTGATAAAGGTGTCTTCAATGAATGAGCAAGATTACCAACCTGCATCCGAAATCGTTCAATAATACGCTGATTATTATTAATAAGAGCATTCATTTCTTGTGCCAATGGCATAACTTCACTCAATAAATCCGTATTGACATAATCAGCTTTACCTTCACGAATATCATTCAATGTTTGTCGAATCCGTTTTAATGGTTGAAAACTAAAAAAAATAACAGCAATATTGATAAGAACACTGCCTATACCAAAACTCCAAAGAAAAATTTGTAAAGTTTGCTTGAACTCTTTTACTTGCGCATGCGCTTCATCAATATTCCCAACGAGGCGAAAACGTGCAACCCTATTCTGATTATCTAAAACAATATCGCTTTCAATAACCTGTAGGTTCTTACCATCATCCCCTTTTATTCGATAAGAACGAAAGAATTGATTGTCAAAAGGTACATCAACATCGCTTGGTGAAAAAATTTTTTTAGTTCCTAATGACGGTGATACCAATCTTCCATGTAAATCAGGTGATACAGAAACTACTTCCCAATACCACCCTGATGTGGAATCTGAATAACGAATATCATCAAATCCAAGACCTCCTTTTAAATACCCCTCAGGTGTTACAGTTACAGTTGCAATAAGACTATAAAGCTGAGCAGAAAGAATACGACATAGACTTTGTTCACTTGAGCGCTGATAAAATAAAATACTGATTGCTGAAATAGACGAAACCGAGATAGTAACCCATAATGTAGATAAAATCATAACACGTAAGCTGAGAGAGTTACTAACAAAATAAAAGAACTTCTTAAATTGGCTATTGTTCTTCAAGGCTGTCATTTGTCACCTAATGTTTTTACCCGATAACCCATTCCACGAATAGTCTCTATCAAATCTACTCCAAGCTTTTTTCGTAATCGCCCTACAAAAACTTCAATCGTATTCGAATCTTTATCAAAATCCTGATCATAAAGATGTTCGATAAGCTTTGTTCTTGAAATGATTTGATCACAATGGTGCATAAGGTAAGAAAGAAGTCTAAACTCATGTGACGTCAATTTAATCAATTGACCATCAACAAAAACACGAGAAGTCTTAGTATCCAACAAAACACTCCCACAAGATAATGAATTTGTTGCATGGCCTGCAGCTCGACGAATTAACGCCCGCAATCGTGCTATTACCTCTTCTATATGGAACGGTTTAACAACATAATCATCAGCACCCGCATCAATGCCACGTACTTTATCAGACCAACGATCACGTGCTGTTAGCATTAAAACAGGCATGGAATACCCCTCTTGGCGCCATTTCTCAACAACACGAATCCCATCCATATGTGGTAAACCAATATCAAGAACCACAGCATCGTAAGGCTCTGTACTTCCTAAAAAATAAGCTTCTTCACCATCAAAAGCACAATCAAAAACATATCCTGCATTTTTAAAAGCTTCTGCTAATTGATCATTAAGATCTCGGTCATCTTCAACAATTAGAATGCGCATCACTATACCTGCACAAAAAATTAATCAGCAGGAACAACAACTTCAACACGACGTGGTTTCTTACCATTATGAGCAGGCATTACAATTACAACCACACACATATTTTCGCCATCTCGCACAATTGGCGTTGAGCGTGTCAACGTTCCTCCTTGACGGCTAGAAACTTTTTTACCCACCTCAGCACAATCGGCAGCTAAAACAGAATCTACACTGATGACACTTAAGAACATTATAAATAAGAAAATTTTTTCTATCATAAATAGCTTATAATCTACTTTACCTGAATAGAAAATGAACAATAGAATTTTTATTTACGCAAAATCATAAAGTAGTACCTGACTTGAATGACAAATTCAAAAAAATCTAACTTATATGATACCCTAATTATCTCTACAACAACATAACACACTTCCCACACACCATGCATAAAACAAACTCTTAATCCAAGAAAATAAAAGCCGTGACTAAATTTATTTACGCTTCTCTTTCTAAAAAGATATCGATACTTCCTATTCGTTCATATTTGTATTTTATTGTCGGCATCTTATTACGCGCAAAACACTATACCGACAAAGTGGAAAAGCCCCATCAACTTGTTGATCTAGATCCAAATGATCGCTTCTCACCAACATATTGTCCCTTTTCTTCTTAAAGACTATAAATGTAATCTTGAAAAGGGTGTAGCCCACTTAACCAATCTAGATAATAATACAATTTTAACCACTGTCAGTTTACACGCATAAAGGTATTATTTTCTGCAGCTTTAATGCCTGAATAGTGTTATACATTATACCCAACTTTATCATTGAGAATTGAGTACAAATAATAAAACTCAAACAATCAAAAAGTAAAAGTGATATCATTTCAATTTTTATGACTTAAAAAGCATTACTTTTATGTATTTTCCCCTGCCCTACTTGTAAAAAATCTTTCTCCAACTGCAACTTTTTACACATTTAATGAACAAAAATTATATCATCCTTCAACTACACAATCATTCTATTTCTATTAAGAGTAAATAAAAGCATATCAGAATGATAATTTTTAATCTTAATCAACTTCAAATAGAAATCACATATAGCTTCTTATTCTCAATTTTAAACAACCTAAGATCCTTTTTTAAAATCAAAAAACTTCAATAAGATATTTATAAACACTCTTTTAAAGAAATGAAAATTGTCCTGTGTAAACACAAATCAATAAACATTTATAACTAACTAACAAAGTTGAAAACTGCTTCTTACTTTACTTAAAACATACTATGTTCAATAGTATCCTCAGCTTTATTTCTAATAGAACAAACAAGAGCAGATATCCAAAAATTTTAGATAAACAATATTTATATTTACTTTTAAAAATTCTAGTCTCAATTTACTTCTATGGAATCTAAATTATAAGTTATAAAACCCAAATCAAAAAATAAGGAATCTATAGAAAGAATTATTTTCAACTCAGCAAACCAACTTCATGCATTTTGAGCAAAACTTTACGATCAATCTTACCTGTTATGGGAAGATTAAATATTTTTTGAAACTGTTTTAAAGCACGCATAGTTTTTTCATCTTCTATACCAGTGATTGTCACCTCTTGGCTACCAAACATACGTAAAGCTTCCTGTACCCGTATAATATCTGTAACAAGAGGCTTTAAAATAACTTCCTCTGAGTGAGTTAAATCACTTGTTGTTATCGGATTATTTGCTATCTCTACTTCGCTACGCTCAATGAGTTTAGCAACTTCATCTCTCGGATGCTTTGATACAATATCTTTTTGCACTGGCAAAGTTTTATTAACAGTTTGTTGTTTCCAAAGCTCTATAGCGCGACGCATCTTAAGATTATCCACACCATCTAAAGGACCATCATACAATCCAAGTTCTGCTAATTTTTTTTGTATTTCCAACAAATCCTCCGGTAAAGCACTCTGCAAAGAATTGAAAGATAAATTTTGATGCAAACTCTTTGTAGCAGGTATAGGAATAACAAAAGTATTTTCTTGAGATGTAGCGCGTTCTTTAAGTAAAATAAAATTCTGTATAACAGTCGGAACCGCCGCTAAGCTCATTTCAATGAAGCTATCCTGACGCATTTTTATTTGTGAAAATAAAGCATTGAAAGCAAAAAAAACAAAACTGATAATAAAAAAGAAAAAGCCTATAACCAATAAAGCATTTATGCGCGTACGACGATAAAGCCATTTTACTAACCAAAGCAGAAAACGGCAATTTATTAAGAAAAATGTTATAATAATACTACGCTTTTTTATGACTTTCGTTTTGCGCGTTTTTCGTTTTTTTGCCATTATTTTAATTTTTTATTTTTAATCGTAATTGCTTTCCATATAAAATCAAATTTATTATCATTTTCATCTAGAAAAGCCTACCTATTGCTATCATTTGTGCTTTTTAAGTTAGACTCAATATGTTCATTATACCGATATACAAACTTACACACCCAATAATACAAGTCTTAATCTATTTTTCTCAATTTTACATGCCACAATACTTTTAGCAATGTGTAAAGAGATATCTAGTTTATATAACATTTTTTCATCTCAATCTTACTGTTGCATATAAACACCCTCTAACAATTATCTTAACAATGTTGTATCTTAAATTACATTTTTCTTGTGCTTATTATGCTATAGTGAAATCACATTGAGATATATTTCATAATATTAAAAGCCAACTTTGCACCATATTTTTTCCTAGATAACTTATTTATGAACTTACACCTCAACATAATGATTTGATCAATACAAATTCAAATATAGTATCACACGTTGATAGCAATTTTATCCACTAATATCCTGCTCAATCTTATAAGATTTATTTCGAATTCTATTTACAATATCTGAAAGGTAAAAAAACTATTTAACCTTCTCACTGAAAACGCGCGTTTATTTTTTCGGCTTTCATTCTTCTTCAATATAAGCCACAAAATTAGCACCACCTAAAATAACAACAAACAATCGAAAAAATAATCAAAAATACTGAAATGAAAGATCGTTATCTAAACTTTTACATCACGCATTAAATAGCATAAAAACAAAATGTATAAGGTCTACCTTATGAACACAAATTACAATTGGTCCTTTTTATATTCACCCAAATCATCTAAAAAACGTAAAATATAATTTAGTTTAAGGTATTAAGGCACATAGAATCCATTAAAACACTTAAGATTTGAAATTTCTTTCATAATAAAACGTTAAAACAAATAGCTATATAATACCTTGAATATCAATTCATTACCCTAATTGTGATTATTGATCATGCTTCCTTTCATAACTGCGTTTATTCCTATGTATTTACAAAATGAGAGAATTTTTACAAAACAAATTGGAAATCTAGTTTTTTATGAAAAGAAAATAAATAACGCCTGTACACGATACTATATCATATATTTTGGTAACAAAAGCTAATAATGCAATTTTAGAAATGAATGCAAAATTTTACAAAGTCAATGTTATATAAATCTTTCATCAAGGAAAATAACATAAATTATTTTTTTATTCAGTTGTAACTACAGTATGTTGGTGCTCTATGATACGTTTTTTAATCAAATCAGCATTTTTTCTATTTATTATTTTTGTAGTTATTTCATTTTTTTCCGCAAAACCAAAGGACAATCACTCCTCCACCCTAGAAGCTAATATAACAGCAAGCGATGCTATTATCGCTTTAAAAAATACAATCACTGATTTAGGAAAATTCTGTGAGCGTAATGTAGAAGTCTGCAAAACTGGAAAATCCTTTTTCAACCCACTTGGTGAACGCGCACGTGATGGTGCAAAAATAGCCTATGAATACCTTGATAGTATATTTAGTAATAAAAATACCATTCAACCTGAAAATACTACCTCAGAAGACAATACTCTACCCCCCGCAGAAAAGCAAATCAAACAAGATTATATAGAATTACCTTGAAACAAAAATTCTTAACTTTTACTGTTTTTTATATTTTACAAGAAAGAGATACGTATCTGTCAACTAAATATACTATACAATCACAAAAACAAAACAAGGATTGAAGTTATGGCAGAAACGATTGATGATATCATGGAAAATTTTTCCTTTCTTGATAACTGGGAAGATCGTTATCGTTACATTATTGAACTTGGCAACGAGTTACCGCCCTTTCCAGAAAATGCACGAAATGATGCTCACAAAGTTCCTGGTTGCGTCAGTCAAGTATGGCTTTTATTTTCACGTGATAATTCAGAAGATCCTACATTAACATTTCAGGGCTATTCCGATTCCCATATTGTGCGTGGGCTAATTTATATTCTTCTCGCCTTCTATTCAGGTAAAAAAGCCTCTGAAATTCGTATAGCTGATGCTGAGGGATTGCTTAAAACACTCGGTTTAAATGAACAATTAACACCACAACGATCGAATGGTTTTAAATCTATGATTGAACGAATTCGTACTGAAAGCTATTCATAACTTTTAAACTTTCATATTAACAACTATATAAACCGCCTTATAAAAATGTACTTTCTAAAAAAGTATTTTAAGATGTTAAATTTGAAGAATGTTTTTTGAAAATAGTTTACTTAGTTTTCTTCTTTTGGCGTTTGCGCCCAAGTCCCATTTCCTTAGCTAAATTTGAACGGGCCTTTGCATAATTAGGCGCAACCATAGGATAAGAGCTATCCAATTGCCATTTTTCACGATATTCCTCAGGAGACATTTTATAATGTGTCATCAAATGACGCTTTAAAGATTTAAACTTTTTTCCATCTTCAAGACAAATAAGATAATCGGGAAAAATCGAACGTTTTGGATTAACAGCAGGCCTTTGCTTTTCAACTCCAGCTTCTGCCGATGTAGCATTCCCTACTTTCAAAAAAGCAGCGTGAACATCAGCAATTAGACCTGGCACTTCAGTCGGCCGAATTGAATTATTACTTACATAAGCAGCAACAATATCAGCAACTAACGTAATAACTAAATTGCTTTCAGTCTCTAGGACTGGGTGATGTTCCATCCTTGTTTCCTTTAATTTTAAAATTGAGGCAATATTCGCATTTACACTCATGACATTGAAATTTTAATGCATATAAGTTTCATATTGTACAAAAATCTTTTTTGTCAATTCAATTATTTTATAAAATCATCTCAACACAGAAAAAACAAATAAACTTCTCCTTTTTGACATATTATATTATAAAAACTCAACTTGTTCCTTTTATAAGCTAATTTTGTGTTATAAAATATCGTCTATAAATACAAAATATAGCGCAAAATTAGTTATTTTTCATTGAATTTATAAAGATATTTAATACAAAATCATAATATATAGAACGAGTTTTGTATTAAACAATGATAACTTTATAGTTTTGTATCCACCATGCAAATCCCAATCCTGATATAAATAACCAACTTTTTTAAAACACAAAAAATGACTTAAACAATTTTCTAAGTTCAGCAAAAAGAGAACACGGTGAACAAAATAAAAATCAAAAACGTACAAAAAAACTAAGAATGGTATGGTCATTAATACCAGAAAGATATAACATAACGTATTAATACAATATTTAAAGAACTCTTTCTATTCAGATTTTGGTATCCTTATTTTCAGTATAATCTTATTGTGTATATGATAGAAATTTACTTCACCATGGAGAAGTCAAATTCAATTCTAACACTAGCTAAGTTTTTAACTTAATTAATAAAGATATCATTATATTGATAGAAGGTAATATCTATAACATACGACGAATAAACATACATTGCATAAACTGTAAAAATTAACTTAACCATGTTTTACAAGTAAATTAGAATTTACAAGTTTATGCTATTTGCATGAATGGTGTTGCTCTAACATATGAACAAAACCATTAGATCTTATAGGACCATGGTATGATGCATCTATCTAAACTTCCCCCAAAAGCATCTAAAATCATTCATAAAAAGATGTATCACGGGATTTACCGCGATGATCTTTACCATTGGCTGCGTGCATCTAATTGGCAAGATGTTTTAAAAAACCCTAGTTGTCTTGATGAAAATATTCGACGCCACCTTGAAGAAGAAAATGCTTATCAAGCTTCTCAAATGGCCGATACAAAAACATTACAAAATCTGCTTTTTGCAGAAATGAAAAACCGCATTCAAGAAAATGACAGTTCCGTTCCTATAAAACGTGGCCCTTTTGCCTATGGGCTATGCTATAAAACTGGGGGAGAACAGCCACACTATTTTCGTACACCAAGAAATGGAGGTAAAAAAAATATTTACCTTAATGGTGACGTTTTAGCTGAAGGTAAAGATTATTTTAATCTTGGCTCAGTCCATGTATCTCCCGATCATACACACGTTGCTTGGACCTATGATGATAAGGGTTCTGAATTCTATACAGCTAAAATTCGTAGCTTTAAAACATTATCTGACTACACAGATACAATCATAAATACATCCGGACAACTCGTCTGGGACGCTAAATCTGAAGGCTTTTTCTACACTAAAATGGATAAAAACCACCGCCCCTCAGAACTCTATTACCATCAATTAAACACTGACCCATCTCAAGATAAGCTTATTTTTCATGAAGATAACCCCGGATTTTTCTTACATGTAAGTAGCTCTAAACTTAATGACGTTATTTATATTAACATCCACGACCATGAAACATCAGAAACCTGGCTTATCCCTGCTAAAGCGCCCCTTACAGCACCCCAATGTGTACAAAAACGACAAAAAGGCATTGAATATTCGCTTACAGAAGGAAGCGATGTTTTTTATATTCTCACCAATCAGGATAATGCAAAAGACTTTAAAATCATGGTCGCCCCATATTTATTTCCACAATCAGAAAATTGGTCTGAGCTTGTACCCCATCAACCCGGACGACTGATCCTATCTCACGATGCCTATCAAGATTTTCTTATTTGGTTTGAACAATTTGAAGGACTTCCTTCTATACAACTTATGGAGCGCTCAACAAAACAAATTCATTCCATTGCCTTTACAGAAGAAGCTTATTCCTTAGATCTACAAGGGGCTGCAGAATATAATAGCCAAACCATTCGTTTTGCCTACTCATCTATGACAACACCTGACCAAATTTTTGATTATGAAGTAAAAAGTCGTAAACGAGTACTTTTAAAAACACAAAAAATCCCTTCTGGACATAATAAAGATGACTATGTAACACAGCGTATTACAGCAATTGCAGATGATGGTGAAAAAATTCCTATTTCTCTTGTTTATCATAAAACTACTGTGCTTAATGGTAGTGCACCTTGTCTACTTTACGGTTATGGCGCTTATGGATTCTCTATTCCTGCAAGTTTCAATAGTAATGTACTTTCATTAGTCAATAGAGGCTTTATCTATGCCATTGCTCATATTCGTGGTGGAAAAGAAAAGGGCACTGAATGGTATGAAAAAGGAAAACATTTTTTAAAACACAATACATTTAATGATTTTATTGCCTGTGCACGCCATCTGGTAAATCATAAATTTACGGCTCATGACCGGCTAATCGCCCAAGGTGGTTCAGCAGGAGGAATGCTGATGGGGGCTATAGCAAATCTAGCTCCTCAGGATTTTTCTGGTATCGTTGCTAATGTCCCTTTTGTTGATGTTTTAACAACAATGCTAGATGCTTCATTGCCCCTAACACCTCCAGAATGGCCTGAATGGGGTAACCCTCTTGAATCAAAAGAAGACTATAACCTTATCGCTTCTTATTCACCCTATGATAATATCAAACACCAGGAATACCCTCCTATTCTCGCCATTGCAGGATTAACAGACCCTCGTGTAACTTATTGGGAACCTGCAAAATGGGTAGCAAAACTGCGTGATTTTAAAACAGACGATAATACAATTTTATTGCGTATAAATATGGATTCAGGTCATGCAGGTGCGGCTGGACGTTTCTCAAAATTAGAAGAAACCGCATATATATACGCATATATCCTAAAAATAGTTGGAAAAATTATTGATAACTAAACATCTTACTAATAAAGGCCCCACAATCTAATAAATTATGAAGCCTTTTTCTTTAAGATAAATAACCCTATAGACTACTTAAAACCCGCAATTTTCATACAGTTCTAAAACATAATCCCAATTAATTAAATGATCCACGAAAGCCTCAAGATATTTCGGACGTGCATTACGATAATCAATGTAATAAGAATGCTCCCACACATCAACACCTAAAATAGGTTGAGCATCATGAATCAGAGGGTTTTCACCATTGGGTGTTTTCATAATCTCAAGCTTACCATTTTTAACAGCTACCCACGCCCAACCAGAACCAAATTGAGTACTACCAGCTGCAATAAAATCTGTACGGAATTTCTCATAACCACCAAGATCAGACTCAATAGTTTTTGCTAATTTTCCAGGTAATTTCTGACCACCACCACCTTTTTTCATCCAATTCCAAAAATGATGATGATTATAAGATTGAGCTGCATTATTAAACAAACTAGGATTTTTGCCAAAACTTTCCTTAATAATATTTTCAAGGCTCTTATTTTCTAAACCTAAATCTTTTACCAAATTATTTGTATTAGTAAGGTAAGCGAAATGATGCTTATCACGATGATATTCAAGCGTCTCACGTGACATATAAGGTAAAAGGGCGTCATAATCATAAGACAATTCAGCTAATTCAAAAGCCATTTTAAAAATCTCCTCGATTCTAATTATTAAGCTCTCTCCCAAAATCTACTTTGGCACTTACAGCACTTAAAAGCAAATGTTATTGAATATTTGTTTACAATCAATTTAGCTTTAAAAGCCATTTTGATAAATCAACTAAAAGCTAATGAGAAACTAAACACTATAATGGCACTAATAAGAAAAATATGCCAAATTAATTTATAGAAAATTGTTCTCCTACTAAATCATTAAAAAAAATAAAAATTATAAACTAAAAAAGTTCTTATCCCCTTTATTTAGTAAAAATAATCTAAGTTTGAATATATTTAAAATATATAGGACTCAATGAAAATCTTACCAATGCATACATAAAATTAAATTTGTATTTATGCTGTCAATAAAATGAGTAAGCATATAAACACATCAATTATAATCATTCTCTTCACAAATCGGTTAGAATATTAACACAAGCTGCTTAATTCCTCTGACTTACTATGCCTTCTCACTACACTCTATATTTGTAAAATCTAATCATAAACATGAGTATGTATTCTGATGATACCGTCATTAACTGAAAAGTATACCCAATGAATAAACCGGATTAATGTACACTTGCATGTTATCGATAGCAAAATTGTGATAGAGTGCAAAAACCGTTTTATCGACTTTACCAAAACCAATAAGCAGTGTCTCACCCTCACTATTGATCTGGTAAACCATCATCAGATATAAAGGAAGTATACTCCCCACGACCTGCAAATAACTGTACTGCTTTTTGCTCCTATTTTACTTGAATTAGCAAAAACATTTGAAACGGGTCCTATCGGCGATGAAACATTTATATTTAATGGGAAAGGGGTAAAAAACTAACCAAAGAAAGCTTTGATAATCTGTTGAGAGATGCTTGTAATACAGCTGGCGTTAAGAAATCAGTTCACGGATTGAGAAAATTAGCGACAACAAGAGTTGCATGTAGGTGCTACGATTTTACAGTTTAAAACACTTTGGATGGACTGGAAATGATATGGCATCACTCTATACAAAAACTAAAGACGGCAAATAGAAAGTGACTCGCCATAAAAGCAATTAAAAAACTTCAAAAAAGTGTAGGGTAGCAAAAAAATAAGGGCAATAGAACCAATAAGTACAAATTCCCTCATTTGTACAGGAGCCCATTGATTTTATTGATATTTGGCTGGGGTACCTGGATTCGAATCGTTAATTTATAATGCATAACCCATTGATTTTATTGATATTTTTTAAAGGTTAGGGATGAGAAAATCAGGTTAGGGAATAGGAATCATAATATTTCTGTTAATTTTTGGTCACCCACTTTTTCAAATGAGAAAAAATATTCTCTATGGCATCGATGAAACGGGCACAATCCATGATGATTAAAAAGATCATAAATGCTATCCACTTCATAAACCGAGACATCATTTTCATGTTTTGATAGGTAATGATCATTTCTTGAAGCATTTCTTTTTCTTCGTTTGTAAGCTCAGAGTGTTTTTCAGTTTTTCTTCTAACCATGTCTCCACCCACACAAGATTTCCCCCTGTTTATTGTGTTTTAAGAGCTCTCTAGCTAAGTTTGAACTGATTGCATTGAGATCTTGCCTCTCCAGATAAATTGGCATCCATCCCAGGCAAGAAGTGTATTCATTTCTTGCGCACCCAGTTAGAAAGAGCAGCACGCACATCATCATCGTGTTTTTTGTTAATCTCATCTTCTATTTCCAATCGCGTTTTGGCTGTTTTTAAAATTTTCTCCGTTTGTTTGTGCTGTTCCACTTTTTTTCCAAGACGAAAAACCTGAGCTAAAGTTATAAAAAAAGCGGCAAAAGCCGTCGTTATGATCAGTAAATATTTCTTTGCCCACCAAATCATAACCGTTGCTCCCAAAAACGTTGAGCAACAAAAGCAATACCAACACAAGCAGCTAACAGCATAATTACAGCAAAAGCCCACTGAACTGGCCCATTACCCGCAAGCAACCCTCCAAGTCCAGAGAAAGATCCAATGATGGGAGCTAACACTTCTGCTTTAAAAGCACTTGTTGGCTCTTTTTCTTCTACAGCTTGATAATTAGAAGAAACATAAGCGCTTGTTGCCCATAAGCCGGCTTCAGCAGCACGCCTGTGAACTAAGCCTTTCAAAGGCTTGCCTCCAGCCCTTATCCATTTTTGTAACTCAGCCGGTACAGCTTCATAATCGCCTTTATTGAGCCTTTTAAGTAAAGTAGAACGCTCAAAAGCATTGACCCCCACATTATAACAAAAAGAAACAAGAGCGCCAAACTGTTCATCACTTAAATCGACATGCACGGCTTTTTCTACAGCTGCTTCATATTTGTGCAAATCATTTAAAAGGATGTTTTCAGCTTTTTGCTTTGTAATCGTCATCCCTTCAATAACATCTGGTTTACCAGCTTTTCCTGTATGACCATAACCAATAGTCCAAACGCCAGAGGTATCCTGATAAGCGTTTAATCGCAAACCTTCCCATTTTTTTAAACAGTTTAAACAGTCTTTACTGATCCTTCGTGCCATTGTCTTATTCCATTTCTTATAAATACACTTTAATTAATACAGCCCCATCTCCCCCAGCACCGCTTGATGAAGCTGTTGCATCTCCTCCGGGGAAATATCCACCACCACCA
>NZ_JH725082.1:23903-277622 GCF_000278255.1 Bartonella melophagi K-2C | reverse complement strand
GAGACATCTTAAAGCATAATCAAAACGGACAACGCTCATGTGGATGGAAACCTATTAACAAAAAATCAGGATGATTTGCGTGCACTTTATAAAGACAAATTGCAAAAGCCTATTCCCTAACCCTGATTATTTTATCCCTAACCTTAAATAAATATCAACAAAATCAATGGGTTATAAAGTACATGGTGCCCCCAGAGAGACTCGAACTCCCGACCCCCTGATTACAAATCAGGTGCTCTACCAACTGAGCTATAAGGGCGTTACTGTACCGGAAGTAACACAAACTTCCAAAAAGGCAAATAGAAAATTATAGATTTCAATACATATTTTTTAAAAAGTATATTTTAAAGTTGAAATAGTTGGATTTGTATTATGTTTTTATTTCTTACAGTTTTTAATGTTTATTATAAAAGATAAATAAAGTGCTATTCAAACCTGATTAATTTTGCTACTGTTTATAAATTTAGTCAAGCTGATTTATCAGCAAGATATTTTTCTAACCAGTTAATGTTATAGTTTCCATCAATAATATCTTGGTTACCAATAAGATCACGAAATAAAGGTAACGTAGTTTTAATTCCATCAACCACAAACTCATCTAAAGCACGTCGTAAACGCATCATACACTCTAAGCGTGTACGCCCATGAACAATTAATTTTCCAATTAAGCTGTCATAATAAGGTGGAATATAATAACCTGAATAAGCAGCTGAATCGACACGTATCCCTAAACCTCCAGGTGTGTGAAAATGTGTGATAAGTCCTGGTGATGGCATAAAGTTAATTGGATTTTCAGCATTAATACGGCATTCAATAGCATGGCCAGAAAAACGAATATCATCTTGTGTAACTGAAAGCCCTTGGCCAGATGCAATATGAATTTGTTCATGGACCAAATCTATACCTGTAATTGCTTCAGTTATAGGATGTTCAACCTGTAAACGGGTATTCATTTCAATAAAATAGAATTCTCCATTTTCGTAAAGAAATTCAATAGTTCCTGCTCCACGATAACCAAGTTTTGCGCAAGCATTTGCAACAATGGAACCAATTTTTTTTCGTTCAAGTTCATTAAGGGCAGGAGAGTATGCTTCTTCCCATATTTTTTGATGGCGCCGTTGAAGTGAACAATCACGTTCTCCTAAATGAATGGCATTGCCAGCTCCATCACCTATAACTTGAATTTCAATGTGACGTGGTTTTTCTAAATATTTTTCGATATAAACTGCATCATCATTAAATACGGCACGAGCTTCTGAACGTGCTGTATTAAAAGCAGTGGAAAGTTCTTTTTCAGAACGAACGACTTTCATACCGCGCCCGCCACCACCTGCAGAAGCTTTAATAATAACAGGGTAACCGATTTCATCAATAATACGCAGAGCTTCTTTTTCATCGGTTACAGCTCCATCTGAACCTGGTACAGTAGGAATTCCAAGATTTTTAGCGGTTTTTTTTGCTTCAATTTTATCACCCATGATGCGAATATGCGCAGATGTTGGGCCAATAAATGTAATTTCATGAGCTTCTAAAATGTCTGCAAATTTTGCATTTTCAGAAAGAAAACCATATCCTGGATGAATAGCATCAGCTCCTGTAATCTCGCACACAGAAATAATTTGCTGAATATTTAAATAAGAATCACGAGATGGAGGAGGACCAATACAAACACTTTCGTCAGAAAGACGAACATGCATAGCGTCAGCATCAGCAGTTGAATGAATAGCTACAGTTTTGATTCCAAGCTCTTTACAAGCTCGTAGGATGCGAAGAGCAATTTCTCCTCGGTTCGCAATGAGGATTTTCTGAATCATATCTACCTCTCGCTTTATTCAACAATAATAAGTGGTTCATCAAACTCAACTGGTTGAGCATCTTTAACAAGAACAGCAGTCACAGTACCTGAGCGTGGTGACGGAATATGATTCATTGTTTTCATTGCTTCAATAATAAGCAATGTTTGACCTTCAGAAACATTTTGTCCTATTTCTACAAAAGGTTGTGCACCGGGTGCAGGTGCAAGATATACAGTACCAACCATTGGAGATGTTATTGCGTTATTTGACTGCTCTTCTTTTGTCGGGGTTGTAGCCGTTAAGTCTTCTTTTGTCGGGGTTGTAGCCGTTAAGTCTGAAGAAGAGGTTACAGTAGGAGCTGGAATAGACGCATAAATTGTTTGTTCAGGAGCCGCTAGAGTATTTTGGCGTGATACACGAATACGAAGTCCACCTTGTTCAAGCTCAATATTAGTTAAATTTGTATCGTTCAAAATTTTAGCAAGGTCGCGGATAAGTTCCATATTAATTTCGATATGTTTAGTCGCATCCGTTTTTTTTGTTGCCATTTTATTTATAACTCCTTGATCAATAAAGATCATCGCTATTTACATTTTTATGCTTAAATGTCTCTAGGCGGTTCATTACCTTTTTGTCTGGTATTTTCATTACACTTTGCAGTTTTAGTTTATTCTGCTCGACAAAATCACACTTATAAGCTTGTTAACAAAAAAGAGAAAGTTAGAAAATATATTTTGACATCTCTTAATAATTTTAGTGGGGTAAAAAAGGGTTTCATTGTATGCTCTCTATTGCTTCTTTTAAAATATCTTCACTTACAGCTCCAATGAATACTTTATCGCCAATAATATGAGAGGGAGTACCGTTAATATTTAATGTGGAAGCAATTTGAATATTTCTTTTAAAGGGCTTTCGCAGGTTAGGGTTTTGTATTGCATTATACAAATCTTTTTCATTTGCTCCTAATGAAACCGCTATTTTTATAGCCTTGGCTTTGTTTGCACGATTCTGACTAGTTAAAAGTTCTTTATAAAATTGGAAATATTTCTCTGGAAATTGTTGTCGAAAAGCATAAGCAATTGTATGCGCTTCTATCGAATCAGGACCTAAAATGGGTAAATCTTTGATAATTATTCGCAGGTCTGGGTATTCTTTTATTAAGTTTTCCATATTAGAGTAAAAACGTTTACAAAAATTACAATTGTAATCAAAAAATTCAACAAGTGTTACTTTACCATTTGGATTACCAAAAACAGCATCGTGAGGAGATTGAAAAATTTCCTTTTCTAATGATTTAACAACAAAAGCTTGTTGCTCCTCTATCCCCCCCAACTTTTTTTGGAGGACAAGCTGCATTTCAATCATAATTTCTGGATTTTTGAGAAGGTAGTCTTTTACAATTTCTCGGATGTAATCATCATTTGTACGTGTTGTGAGTTTTTCACTAAGTTTGGATAAAAAAGTGGAATCTTTCAGAAGCTGTATTTTAAGGCTTTCTGTGATTGAATTATTTAATGTTGGCTCTTTTGCTTTTAAGCTTGATAGAGGTAAGCAGATTAAAATACTTAACATGACTATCATTGAAAATTTTGCAATGAATGTTGTTGTTAAGTGTTGAAGCTGATGTGTCATCTATATATCTTTATATTTTAATAGAGTATCTATAAAACTATATGGGGAGTATTATGTATACGCAACAAAACATTGAATCATGGCATAAACTTAGTGGGTAATAGAAATAACATCAATTGCTTTTTTTACTACTATGAAAAATTATTCTATATTGCATGATTTTCAGTAGTTATATTTTCTACTCAGGTTATTTTTGTATTGAAAAACCTGCAATAAACGCACAAAAATAAATATTCTCCTAATCTTAATGCCATAGATCACTTAAAAAAACTTTTTAAAAGCTGCTATATTGTGTGTTATATAATGTTTTTCTATTGTAGTTATCTCAAAGTGTTGCAAAAACAATGCAGATTTTACAAAATGTTTGAAGGAGCATAAATATTTCTGTAATGCCTTAAATATTGACCACTAAAATGTTTATTAGATAGTTTAGTTTTTTGCTCTAATATATCTATTCTTTTGAAGCTATATTTTTTAGTTTTTACAATAGTTTGACGGTAATAGTTTCTTTTTTTATTTAATACCATTTAAATTTATCTGGTATCGATACTGTTTATACTAATGTAAACAGTATGCTCATATTGGAGTGAGAATAATTCATATTGATTTTAATTATCTTTTATATTGAACACGGTGAATAAAAATAAATTTAATATGAAAGTGAAATTATGAAAGCCACAACGCATTATGATTTGTTTATTATTGGGGGTGGAATAAACGGATGTGGAGTGGTAAGAGATGCAGCAGGTCGTGGGTTTAGTGTTGGATTAGCTGAAATGAACGATCTTGCATCGGGTACGTCAAGTGCATCAACAAAGCTTGTTCATGGTGGTCTTCGTTATCTTAAACACTATGAATTTAAACTTGTTCGTGAAGCGTTGAAGGAACGAGAAATTATTTGGCATATGGCTCCACATATTGTGCATCCTTTGCGTTTTATTCTTCCCTATCATCAAAAAATGCGAGCTGCTTAGATGTTACGTTTTGGGTTTTTCCTTTATGACTATCTCGGCGGTAGAATCAAAAACTATGGTGTAGCAAAAAGGTTGATTTTTCAAAAGAATTTAGCATTCCATTTCAGAAAATTTATAATAAAGGTTTTGAGTATTCCAATGCAGTAGTAGATGATGCTCGTTTAATTATTGCCGATGCACGCGATGCAAAAAAAGAGGGGATGACATAAAAGTACTTACAGAAGTTTTATCTTTGAAAATGGAAGAACAAAAATGGCTTATAACGCTTCATGATAAGTTAAATAATCAAGAATATTGTATTTGCGCCTCCTATATTGCAAATATGGCAGGACCTTGGGTCAATCATGTTTTAAGCAATGTTTTAGATTATAAAGAACATTCACCAGTGCGGCTTGTTAAAGGGTCTCATATCGTAGTTCCAAGCCTTTATACTCATGATCGTGCTTATATTTTTCAAAATAATGATGGCCGTATTATTTTTTCTATTCCGTATCAAGAAGAATTTACATTGATTGGAACAACAGATTGTGACTATCAAGGTGATCTTACTGATATTCGTATTAGTAATGCAGAAATTGACTATATTTGTGCAGCAGTAAATGAATATTTTGCTCAACCAATATTACGTGAAAACATTGTATGGAGCTATTCTGGCGTTCGCCCGCTTTATGATAATGGTGCTACAAAAGCACAAGAAACTACACGTAATTATGTTTTGAAAGAAATGGGCGTAGGAAGTGCTCCACGAATTCTTAATCTTTATGGTGGCAAGATTACAACTTATCGTAAATTAGCTGAAGATGTAATAAAGTTTGTTGAAAAGGCGCTTGGTTCTAAGGGAATGGCGTGGACAATAAATTCAGTACTGCCTGGTGGTGATTTTTCGTGTAATCAATTGGATATGATTGAAAAAAAGATTGCTCTTTTGCTTCCAGATTTAGATGCATTTATGTGGCACAGGCTTGCTCGCTCCTATGGTACAGAAGCGCTTATAATATTTGCCAATGGTAAAGCAGGTAGAGGAAAGGATTTTGGGCATGGACTTTATGAAGTAGAAGTTAAATGGTTAATGGAAAAGGAATGGGCTAAGATGTGTGAAGATGTACTATGGTGTCGTTCAAAACTGGGACTTTTATTGAATAAACAAGAAATCGATGTTTTTGCTGCTTATATAGAGGATAAAAAAGATCACCTAAGATTATAGATCTTAGTTTGATTAATTAGCACTACAGCATTTTTAGTATATTGATACCGGGACAATTTCTAAGATACCATAATATTATTTTTGTTATTACTTTATTTTTGAATGATCAAAATCCTTTAGATGTTAAAATAGTAAAATGTGTTGTGAAAAAATAGCAAAGGTGAATTTGGGGTACGAGTACTCCATAAATTAATATGGAATAGTAAAGCAAATTTAGCTGTATGCAATGAAGGAGAATAATGCCTTTTGTATTTTGCTGTTTAATTTTAACAAAATTTAGGTCATTTAGAAAAGGTAATAAGGTATAAAGCGCGTTTTTATATCCTCAACCGATGGTAGAAAGCGATAAAACTATTGTGGGTAGGAAAAAAGACATTATTGCTCGTATACATGAATAAAATGCTATGAATGAAAATGTATAAGTAATGCTTTTATGACGTTGTATAATTCTCCATCATTAGTAAAATTTGCAGTAGCACCAATGCTAGATTGGACGGATCGGCATTGCCGTTTTTTTTATCGTCTTTTAACAAAGAAGACGCTGCTTTATACTGAAATGGTTGTAGCAGATGCTGCAATCCATGGCATTCGTGAACGGTTATTGGCTTTTAGTGATGAAGAACATCCGATTGCGTTGCAATTAGGTGGATCAGATTCGCAAAAATTAGCAGAAGCAGCGCGAATTGCAGAAGACTTTGGATATGATGAAATAAACCTCAATGTTGGTTGTCCATCAAATCGTGTTCAAGCAGGCATGTTTGGTGCTTGTTTGATGCTCTATCCTGATATTGTAGCAAGGGCTGTAGAAGCAATGAAACAGGCTGTGACCATATCTGTGACTGTTAAATGTCGTATTGGTGTAGATAAGCAAGATGAAGAATTAGCTTTAGATATTTTAGCTGAGCAGGTATGGAACGCCGGTTGTGATGCACTTTGGGTGCATGCACGCAAAGCGTGGTTAAAAGGATTAAGTCCAAAAGAAAATCGTGGTATTCCAGAACTTAATTATGAGAGAGTTTATAGATTAAAACGTAAATATCCCTATAAATTTATTGGGATAAATGGTGGAATTCAATCAATTGATGAAGTCAAAGAACATTTAAAATTATGTGATGCCACCATGGTGGGACGGCAAGTTTATCATAATCCAGCTTTACTCATGTTCATTGATTCTAAAATATATGGTGAATCACAGAACAATCTTAGTGATTGTGATCTCATTGATGCTATGAGTGATTATGCTGCTAAACATATAGCATCAGGTGGACGTCTTTCTCATGTGACACGCCATATGATTAATTTATTTCATGGTCGAAATGGTGCACGTCGGTGGCGGCAAATATTATCAAATGATGCAACAAGAAGAGATGCAGGTGTGTCTGTTTTAAAAGAGGCTTTTGCTGCTTTTATTTAAGATAAATTTCGTTAAAACTCTAAATTCTACTTTAATATTTTACATTAATTAATTTATATTATAAATTGTAATTTATACGTAATTTTATGATTATATTAAATAATCAAAAGGAGAGGTGTTAAATACGATCATCTATGATAATAAAATCCTGTTAAAATTTGAAAAGGAAGATGTGAAGACTTTTTTATAAATGCATATGTAATAAATACTGAAACATTACGATTTTTGGAATATTTTCGCGATAAAGAATCCATAAGCTCGGTAAGCTTACCTTTGTTAAAGCAAGCTAGTTATAGATGCTGTGAGTAGTGTACAGATAAGCATTTCTGTAATAGAAATTAAGTCGCATCATTAGCAATATTATTAGTATTTAGAAATAAATGATTTTAAAAAAATTAAAGATAAATCATTACTTCAATTACAATGTTAATATATTTATACTGTAAAAAAACAACGAATTATTTATACTCTGTTTATAAGATAAAATTTTATTGATACGCTATAGATTTAAAAAGATGTTTTTATGAACAGCAGTCCATTTGATGATTTTCGTGCATTATTAACAAATTTACCGAGTCCTGATGAGTTTTCTATGATTTTGGCTAGAAAACGGCAAGCGCAATTAGTAAAGCCGCAGGGAGCTCTAGGAAAGTTGGGGGATATTGCAGTTTGGTATGCAGGGTGGAGAGGTGAGGAAAAACCAATTATAACACAGCCTTTAGTGGCTATTTTTTCTGGTAATCACGGTGTTATTGAGGAAAATGTTACACCATTTCCGCAATCTATGACACAAGAGGTGGTAAAAAAGATTACTGCTGGTGGTGCAGCTATCAATCAAATCTGCATGGCCTATAATCTTAGACTAAAGATATTTGACTTAGCTCTAGAATGCCCAACAATGAATATTACTAAAGACGCAGCAATGGGTGAGCGTAATACAACTGCGACAATGGCATTTGGTATGGAATCAATTGCTGGAGGAACAGATCTTTTGTGTGTAGGTGAAATGGGAATTGGTAACTCAACAATAGCATCAGCTTTGTGTCTAGCTTTATTTGGTGGGGAGGCTGAAGAATGGGCTGGATCTGGTAGGGGAGGCGTAGGAGAATTTTATGAACGCAAAGTGAGAGCAATAAAAACAGCTATTTCTTTGCATGAGGGTTATTTAAATGATCCTTTTGAAATTATGCGTCGCTTAGGAGGGCGTGAAATTGCAGCGATGGTGGGGGCTATCTTAGCAGCAAGAATGGAAAAAATTCCAGTTATCTTGGATGGTTTTGTAGCAACAGTAGCAGCGGCAGTATTATATAAAATGAATCCAAGGATACTTGATCATATTATTATTGGTCATATTTCTTCTGAACCAGCTCATCGTAAACTTTTGGGAAAAATTGGGAAAGAACCACTTTTAGATTTAAAGATGTGTTTTGGAGAAGGAACAGGTGCGGCTATGGCTGCTGGTGTGGTCAAAGCTGCTCTTTTAACCCATGCACAAATGACAGTTTGTGAACAAGAAGATTAGAAAAATAATAATGTGATCAATAAATATCGAGAAGAGTTTTAAGAATTCTACTCATTTGTTTTTGCTGTTTTATATAATCATGAGGTATTACTATCGGTTAATTCTATTATGAAAGAAGATAGAAAGCTGCAGAATATTAATTTAACAGTTAAAATCTTTTATAAAAGTCATCACAATTTCAATACTAGAACTACAGAACGCAATAAGTAGTAGGTATTTCGAACTTTATTTGATAAAATTTAATCATTTCGTGAAATTTTTTTATAATTTTTGAGAAATGTTAGAGGTGTTCACAGTTTTGTTGAGTCAAATAGGAAGAACTATAATATATGCAGCTGTTTTTTTAAGAAAAAGTAGCAACACAACATTAAATAATACTATTTTTTAGAGTTTTTAAATTTTGTGCCAGAAAAGGGTTATCAAAATCATTTTTTTAAGGCAAATCGAAGACAGAAAATGGTAATATTTTCTTGCGAAAAATAAATTTAAGATCAAGATAATTTATCTTTTTTTTCAATACTAAATTATAAAAACTTACGCACCAAATGACGAAGATATACGATCAATTCATCATTAAACCATGGGTGTTGTTGTAGCCAAAAGGTATTTCGCCATGATGGATGAGGTAAAGGCATAACATTATATCCTCGGGGTTGACGGATAGAAAGAATGTTTTTCCAATCATTAACAGTTTCTGAAACGGTTTTATGTTTAAGTTCTGCAATGTGCCATTTTTGTGCATAATTTCCAATAGCAAGGACAAGCTTTATTTGAGGCATAGCTTGAAATATTTTTTCATGCCATATTTCTTGACATTCGCGTCTTGGTGGTAAATCAGATTTATTTTGGTCATAGCCAGGAAAACAAAATCCCATGGGAACAATAGCAAATAAAGATCTGTCATAAAATTCGTCGCTTGTTACACCTAGCCAATCACGTAATCTATCTCCAGAACGATCATTGAAAGGAATAGAGGTTTCATGAACACGTAATCCCGGGGCTTGACCTGCAATTGCAATAGAAGCTGTTTTAGATAAGTAAACAACAGGCTTTGGTTCATGGGGAAGAGGGGGAAAATAATGTGGACGTTCAACACAAACACGACAAAAACAAATTTGTTCTCCCAATTTAACAATTTGATCACATTTTTGTTGCGTCATGATAGATAAAAACTAATGACAGCATTACGAAAAAGCAATAATTTTATCTTTTTATATAAGGATGAACTTTTCGCCACTCTTGCGGTTGTTGAAAATGCGATTGCCATATACCTTTTTTTTGCGCTTTGGCTTTTTGCTCCTCCTTCTGGTAGGTATAACCATAGTAACTTATAGCCCACCCATCACGCACCATTTTTGCATTAATATTTTTGACTTTTTCTGTTCTACATGTGCCAAGAACACGCTGATATTTGTCTTTTTTATCCCAATGACAGGTAACAAATCGGTTCGCTATAAGCTTTTGTAAATGCTCTTTTGCTTTAATGCCGCATGGGTAACGCTTCGTCTCCATACCACAAAATTGACGCAGTTCAGGAGCATCAATTCCTACAAGTCGGATCATAACATCGCCAATTCTGATTGAATCACCATCAATAACAATTGCATTTCCCGTAATAGATTCTGTTGAAGCAGAAGACACTTCTTGAGGTCGCGACCACGCGCATCTCACATTAATCATTACATTGATGAAAACGCTGACGACTATAAAAGCCCCTAAAACTGTAACTTTCCGATAAAAATCACTTAAATCAAAATAAGCATTATTTCTCATAGAAGAATTAATATCATAATGTGTTCGATTAAGTCAAGATACACTTTATACTATGGAAGTATCTTATTTTTTTAATGCTGATTGTGCCATTATGATAATAAACATCTCGGGAGCAATACTCATTAGTATTAATGTTATGTGGCTAAAAGCCCCTTTAAATACTCAAATATTCAAATCTATAATGTTGTTCGTTAACTAACTGAGTTTATTTTTTTATAATTTCACGTATACAACGAAAAAATTCCATTTGTCTGAGCTATTTAAATAGCCTTAGTTGAATAACCTTTGTTGCAATCTTCAATATAAAAAGTTTTTCCCATGATAAAGCAGCAAAATATCTAACAATTAATGGAATTTTTGGCAATATGAATCACTATTATTTAGAGCAAAATACAAACCAATTATTTAGCTAATTTTGTTTTAAATAGTAGCTATGAGATAAATCTTTTAAAAAACATTCAACACTTATTAGTGTTTTTAAAGTGTGTTTATATAATTAGCAGAAATAAACAGCGCTACAATTTAAATGGATAAAATCAATTACTTGATTTTTGTTTCCTTAAACTCAACGTGTTTTCTAGCAATTGGGTCATATTTACGTTTGCTCATTTTATCTGTCATTGTGCGGCTATTTTTCTTTGTTACATAGAAAAAACCAGTATCTGCAGTTGACAAAAGCTTAATTTTAATAGTTGCTGCTTTAGCCATAATAAGGATCCTATTAAACTGAAAATGATACTATTTTACTTTCAAAACTCATTTTTGATACAATTATATTTCATTGTCAACACTACGGATGTTGTAAAAAAAGTCAAGACTTGATTAGTTTTCTTATCAGGTAAGTGTAAGTACTAGATTAATATATCAGCCAAAGAAATAAATCATCACAGAGGAAAAATAAAAAAGTTTTTAAATATTTGTTGCTTGACCAATAACAATTACTTCAATGAGTATGATAATTCTAGATCGAAAATGATCCACGGTAACTGTTGTGATTTCACTATAATTAATGATGTTATTTTAAAAATCTGTTTAGTCATTAGTAGTAAAGCAAATTGTGTTTTCTGCTTTTAATATTAACACTTAATCTAAGTAGGGTAGGTTTTTCAGAAATTAATCTTATTTTTCCATAATGCTTCTTTAACAATGATAAATGTGATCGTTTGTATACCCTAATTATAAATAATGAACTGCAACTTTTTCAAATACGGACAGAATCAATTGAAGTAAAAATAAATATTCTTATAGCGTAGTGATAATTTAAATTCTTTCTTAGAAAAAGGTAATATCTAAAAAATATAGCTTTATTATTTCAATATCGTCTTTGTTTATAGGAATTACGTTCCCGTTTTTTTGTTGTAAATTTGTTTTTACGATAGGAAATGAATGAAAAAGTAAACGAATGAGGTTGCGTTAATATTTCAAAACATAAAATACCAGCAAGAGGTTGTACTTCTATAAGTTTTACCTCTACCTCATCGCCAAGTTGATAGCCTTTACGACTCCATTTTCCTATAAGGGTATGTTGTGTTTCATCAAAATGATAATAATCACGTTTAAGTGTGGAAATGGGCACAAAGCCGTCTGCATTTAGTTTATCAAGTGAAATAAAAAGACCTACTTTTGTAACTCCAGAAATGCGACCTTTAAATGAATGGCCTATTTTATTAACCAAATAATGTGCAACAAGCCGATCGACAGTTTCTCTTTCAGCCATCATTGCACGGCGTTCATATGCAGAAATTTGCATAGCGATTGCTGTTAAATTTTGTTCTTGTGCATCTGTTAGTTTGTCGTCACCTAATTGCAGGGCTTTAATAAGTGCTCGATGAACAATCAAATCAGCATAACGGCGGATTGGTGATGTAAAATGTGTATAGTTATGCAAATTTAGGCCAAAGTGCCCTATATTTTCAGGATTATATTCAGCTTGAGATTGTGAGCGTAAAATAACCTGATTAACCAATTCCTGTTGTTGTGTATTAATGACTTGTGCAAGAATGTTATTGAATCGTTCTGATGTAAGTTCTGCTCTTCGAGAAAATGATATCCCTAAACTCTGGAGAAAGTTCTGTAGTATTTCTTGTTTTGCAAGAGATGGCTTATCATGAACGCGATAAATAAAGGGCTGATGATGTTGTTTTAATGTTTCCGCGGCTGCAACATTAGCCTGTATCATAAATTCTTCAATTAAGCGATGTGCTTCTAGATGAGGTGGAACCACAACATCTTTAATATGCCCATTTTGATCAAGAATGATCTTTTTTTCTGGTACCTCTAATTCAAGTGGTTTTCGACGATTGCGTGCAATTTTGAGTTTGATATAAGCTCTCCACAATGGCTGCAAGATATTCTCAAGAAGAGGGGCTGTTTTTTCATTTGTATTTCCTTCAATTGCACATTGTACTTCTTGATAAGATAGTTTTGCTACCGTACGCATAATAATACGGTGGAAACTATGTTTGCATTTGTTGCCATTTGCATCAAAAATCATACGAACAGCTAAAGCAAGCCTGTCTTTTCCTTCAAGAAGAGAGCATAAATTATTAGAGATGTATTCAGGAAGCATTGGCACAACGCAATCAGGAAAATAAACAGAATTGCCTCGTTTCAATGCTTCTTGGTCTAAAGCACTTCCTGTTTTTACATAATAAGAGACATCTGCGATTGCTACAGTGACAATCCAACCATTGTTATTTGCAGGATCTTCATCTTTTACGGCATAAACGGCATCGTCATGGTCTTTTGCATCTGGTGGATCAATTGTAACAAACGGTAACTGTCGCCAATCTTCACGATTTATTGTGCTGACAATAGGTTTTGCACTTTTGGCTTGGCTCAAAACCTCTTCAGGAAAAACATAAGGAATTCCTTTTGAAATAAGCGCAATCATTGAAAGTGCTTTTTCACTGTCGATAGATCCCAAAACATTTTTTACTTTTGCGCTTTTTGATCTGTAAGTTGTATTTTTTCTAATTTCAGCTTCAACGAGATCACCCGATTTTATACCAACATCTAAAGGTGTTTCAATAATTAGGTCATTAGTTTTACGGTCTATAGAACAAAGCTGCCATTGGTTATTTTCTAATTTTTTTACTATGCCGAGCATAGTTCTTTCTTGCTTATCAATTTTGCGGATAATACGCCCTGTATAGGAGAAACTTTGAGGGGTCTTATTTCGAAAAATTTTTACAAGAAGATGATCTCCAAGACTAATACTGGCTCCTTTTATATAGCGAGGAGGTATTTCAATATTTGGCGTTAAATCACCCTTCCATTCAAGAGGCTGTGCAATAAAACCGCCATTGTTATCTGATGCACTTATTTTAACTAAAGTAACAGGGGGCAATCTCTCTTGAGTCGTTATTTTCTTATGTTTTTTTGATACAAAGTTAGGATCTTTCAAGTAATTGAGCATATCTTTCAACCAACGGCGAGAATCGCCTTTTAAATTAAAAGCCTTAGCAATTTCGCGTTTATTTAATAGATTAGGATTATCAGTAATAAAGGACAAAATTTCTGCTTTATTAGGCAGTCGTTCAATATGAGAAGGCTGAAGATATTTTGTTTTTTTCTGACCTTTAACCAAAATTTCTGCCTCTTTTATCTTAGAAAAAGTTTTTTTCGATGCTATCTTTTTTTATGTGACTATTTTTTCCTATTCACTCTTTGCCCTTTTTTAGGGGTGGATGCTTTGGCTAAGAGAAGGTCTAATGCTTCTAAAAGCGTTACATCAGTGGGGTCTTTATCTTTTGGTAATGTGGCATTGATTTTTCCCCAATTTACATACAAACCATAACGTCCATCGCGCACGGTGACAGTTCCACCCTCTGGATGTTCACCTAATGTGATCAGTGCTTCAGGTGCTGTTCGGCCCCGTTTTGTTTTATTTTCTTGTTTTTCAGCTAACACTGTAACAGCACGATTGATACCAATCTCAAAAACTTCATTGATATCAGAAAGATTTGCAGATTTTCCGTCATGAGCAAGATAGGGGCCATATCGTCCAATTGTGGCTGTGATTATTTTTCCCGTTTCAGGGTGAACTCCAATTTCACGGGGAAGAGATAGCAAAGATAGGGCTTGATTAAGATCAATATTTTTTCTTGCCCACTCTTTTGGTAGCCCTACACGTTTGGCTCCTTTATCCTGACCAAGTTGAATATATGAACCAAAGCGACCACTGCAAAGAAAGATATCTTTTCCCGTTTCAGGATCAACGCCAAGTACAAGAGGCTCGTCACTGCGTACAACTTCATTTTCTTCTCCTGTATCTATACCAAGTTGGCGTGTATATTTGCATTCAGGATAATTGGAACAGCCAACAAATGCACCATAACGCCCTAGTTTTAGCGATAACTGGCCATTTGCACAAAGAGGGCAAGATCGGGGATCACTTCCATCTTCACGTGTAGGAAAAGCAAGAGGTGCTAATATTACGTTTAAAACATCAAGGACATGTGTTATACGCAAATTCTGGATATCGGTAACGGATGCATTAAATTCATTCCAAAAGTCATGTAAAACATCTTTCCAAGCTAGTTTTCCATCCGATATAAGATCGAGTTTTTCTTCAAGATTTGCTGTAAAGCCGTACTCTACATAACGATTAAAGAAACTTTCAAGAAAAGCTGTGACAATACGTCCTTTAGCATCAGGAACAAGCTTTCGTTTATCAGTTACAGTATAGCCACGTTCAGAAAGTATCGCTAATATAGAAGCATAAGTTGAAGGGCGGCCAATACCCAATTCTTCAAGTTTTTTGATTAATGAAGCTTCAGAATAACGGGGAGGGGGCTCTGTAGTGTGTTGAGTTAGCTCAACTTTTTCTTTTGTTAGTGCTTCATTTGCGTTGATGTGGGGTAGGCGCGCTGATTCATCATCTTCACCATTTTCTTCATCTCGTTGATCGGTATAGGCAGAAATAAAACCATCAAAGCGAATAACAGACCCTGTTGCACGCAAATTTGCATTATTTTCCCCTTGAATCGCTTGAATTTCGACTGTTGTACGTTCGATTTCAGCAGAACACATTTGGCTTGCAATGGCACGTTTCCATATCAATTCATATAATTTTTCTTGATCACTATCAAGAAAATTGCGTATTTGATTGGGGTTGCGTTGAAAATCTGTTGGGCGAATAGCTTCATGCGCTTCTTGTGCATTTTTTGCTTTTGTTGAATAAAAACGTGGTTTTTCAGGAACATAGTCATTACCAAAGGACTCTTTAATCACTTTTCGTGCTGAATCAATGGCTTCTGTTGCCATTTGTACACCATCTGTACGCATATAAGTGATAAGACCTGACGTTTCACCATTAATTTCAACACCTTCATAAAGTTTTTGGGCAATTCGCATAGTACGAGAAGGAGAGAAACCTAATTTTGAAGAGGCAGCTTGCTGTAACGTGGATGTTGTAAATGGTGGGGAAGGATTTCTTTTTATAGGTTTTGCTTCAATATTTAAGGTGCGATATTCTGCCTCCTCCAGCATGGAGCGGATTTTTTCTGCTTGTTCTAAGGATTTAATATCAAGTTTTCCAAGCTTTTCTTGGTTAAATGCTACCAGTCGCGCGTAAAAATTATCATCTCGAATCGTTTTTAAGGATGTTGTGATCGACCAATAATCTTCTTTAATAAAATGTTCTATTTCTGATTCGCGATCGCAAATAATACGTAAAGCAACCGATTGAACACGACCAGCTGAACGTGAACCTGGTAATTTACGCCATAAAACAGGTGAAAGTGTAAAACCAACGAGATAATCAAGAGCGCGGCGTGCAAGATAAGCGTCAACGAGCGATATATCAATATCACGCGGATTACTCATAGCATCAAGTACAGATTTTTTTGTGATTGCGTTGAAAACAACTCGTTTAACAGGTTTACCCTTTAAAGCTTTTTTTTGATTAAGAACATCAAGAATGTGCCATGAAATAGCTTCCCCTTCACGGTCGGGGTCGGTTGCCAAAATAAGACTATCAGCTTCCTTAACTGCTTTTGCTATTTCGTTTAAACGTTTTGCAGAAGCAGTATCGATATTCCATTTCATGGCAAAATCTTGATCAGGTAGAACAGAGCCATCTTTTGCAGACAAATCACGCACATGCCCAAATGATGCTACTACTTTATATTGAGGTCCAAGATATTTATTAATTGTCTTTGCTTTAGCTGGAGATTCGACGATAACGATATCCATGATTTTATCCGAATGTTAAAATAAAAAATTCTCTCTATAAACTCCTTTCAAATGAATAGCTAATGGCAATTAGTCAAGAACACATAAAAAAAACTATATTATACAACTTTTGATTGTTATTATTTAAAATACTCTTTATAAGAGACCGCATAACTTATTTTCCGTAGCTCATATAAAAAAGTATGTGGTAAAATATTAAGATAACATCTATTGAGAGATGGGGAGAATGCTCAAGGATAAAAAAAATATGCTTATAAATCGTTTAAAAATTATCCATTATATCACGGATATGTCAAAACAAATGAGTCAAATGGCGCGTCAAGCTCATAGTCCACTTTTAGCATTACTCTTGGATATGGTAGCCAAAGAGGGGCAAAGTATTATTAATAACTCTGAGGGGCTTGGGGAGGATTCAACGCCGACAATGACACACAACCGTCAGAGTGTCGAATAAGCTTCCCAGAAAGTTCAAGTTCAACTAATAAAAGGTAAAGGTTTTGTAAGGGAATATCTGAATGATTACTTAATGTATCTAGATCAATTGGAGTTGTTGAGAGAGCTGAAAGAATAGCTAAGCGTTCTGAATCATTTCTAGTAGAAGCAGATTTATCAGTTTCTGTATTAGGTAAACTAAAACCTTCCTCTTGAAATTGAATTGGATATTCTTTTTCAAAAAGATTAAGCTGAGAACTTACAGTATTTGAGACTAATGGTGTAAGTGTTTCTATAATATCAGAAGGGTGTGTAACCAATAAAGCACCTTCTTTAATAAGATTATTTGTACCAACTGATCTTGGATCAAGTGGAGAACCGGGAATGGCAAAAATTAATCGTCCTATTTCAACAGCTTGACGGGTTGTAATTAAGGATCCTGACCGCATAGCTGCTTCTGTTACTAAGAGGCCAAGCGATAAACCTGCAATAATACGATTTCTTCTTGGAAAATCGATAGCACGTGGTTTCCAACCAACAGGCATTTCACTAATAATTGCTCCACCATTCGTGATAATATCATCATAAAGTTTTTTATTTTCAGGAGGATAGATATGATCAATTCCGCCAGCCATAACTGCAACGGTACCTGTTTTTAAACTTGTTTGGTGAGCAATACTATCAATTCCACGTGCAAATCCAGAAATGGTTATAAAACCAGCGTTACCAAGAAAATGAGAAAATTGAGCAGTAAGCTTCTTACCTGCTGCCGAAGCATCTCGAGAGCCAATAATCCCAACGGAGGATTTATGAAAAACTGAAACATTGCCTTTTATAGTAATGAGTGGTGGGGAGGCTTCTGTTACCCTAAGATATGCTGGATAATCTGGTTCTCCTACGCCGACAAAACGAATACCCAATTTTTCAGCTTTTTGCATCTCTTTTTCAGCATCTTCTAACGTTGCTATCCGAATAGGTGCACAACGACCACTTTTTCTACTAAGCTCAGGAAGTACAGCCAAAGCATTTTCTGCTGTTTTATAATGATCAATTAAGTTACGAAAAGTAACAGGCCCAATACTCTCACTACGTAATAACCGCAACCAGTTTAAACGTTGATGATCAGTAAGTGGAATCCCTTTATTTATTTCTGTTTTTAGTGCCAATCTTACTTTCTTTCCCAACTAATAATCTACTGATATTCGTGTGATGTTTTATAATCACAAGTATGCTCATTATTACTATTATGCAATAAGCATAGAAGTAAGGGGAAAAAAAATAAATAAAAATTGGAACAATAATAACAGCAATAAGCCCGGATAATGAAGAATAATGCGTAGATAGAAAAATTCCCATCCAGATGATGATAAAAACAACTGCTGATGGCCAGTAAAATCCTAAGCATACACCTAGATAAGTAGCAACACCTTTGCCACCTTTAAATTTAAGCCATATAGGGAAAATGTGTCCTAAGAAAGCGAAAAAACCAGCTAGAACAACAATAATGCTGTGTTCTACTGGAATACTGTTTCTTAGTGGATAGATTAGAAGTTTTGCAGTTAGGATAATAACAATAGTTCCCTTTAGCATATCGCAAAGAAAAGTAAGAGCTGCAATTGTTTTATTTCCTGTACGTAAAACATTTGTCGTCCCAATATTTCCAGAGCCAATTGTCCTTATATCACCAAGTTTAGCAAAGCGTGTAAAAAGCAGTCCAAATGGGATAGAACCGATGAGATAAGATATCAGAAAAATAAATCCTATATGAACTTGAAAAAGCGCTTCTATTTCATTCATCAAAAGTCTCATTTAAATTGTTGATCAAGCTTAAACACTGAGTGGCCTTTAACAAGTGTTTGGATAACACGTCCTTGAAAGTGTGTGTTCTCAAATGGTGTGTTTTTTGAACGTGAATGAAGCATATCTGAAGATAGTATCCATGGTTCATCAAGATCAACTAAAATGAGATCTGCATTAGCACCTTTTATGAGTGTTCCAGCATTAAGACCAAAGAGTTTTGCAGGTGCTGTTGATAAGAGTTCAGTCAGCCTCAAAAGAGATATCATTTCATTGTGATAGAGGAGTAAAGCCACACTTAAGAGAGTCTCCATGCCAATAGCACCTGCTTGAGCGTCTTGGAATGGTAAGCGTTTTGTATCAACATCTTGAGGATCATGAGAAGAAACAATAATATCGACTGTTCCATCTTTTATTGCTTCAATCATTGCTATACGATCTTCTTCTGCACGCAGTGGAGGCATTAAACGGAAAAAGGTACGATATTCGCCGACATCATTTTCATTAAGGGATAAATGATTAATAGATACACCGGCTGAAATTTTTGTATTGTTCTGTTTTGCTAAACGAATAGCATCTGCAGACATAGCTGTTGATATTTGTGCAGCGTGATAGCGTGCTTGTGTTAGTGCAGCCAGTCGTAAATCTCTTTCCAATGGAATGATTTCCGCTTCACGCGGAATTCCACAAAGGCCAAGCCAACTTGCCAATAAACCTTCGTTCATAACACCTTGACCTGTAAGATCTTTGTCTTGTGTTTCATGAATCAAAGTGACATCAAAATCACGCGCATAAGTCATTGCGCGTCGCATAACAGATGAATTTTGAAGAGTTTTTTTTCCCTCACTAAAAGCAACAGCACCTGCATTTTTTAATAAACCGAATTCGGTAATTTCTTGTCCACCTAAACCTTGGGTGATAGCAGCAACAGGATAAATATTGACCAATGACGTTTCATGTGCTGTGCGCGTAATAAATTCAACAAGCGCCACATTATCAATAACTGGTTGTGTATCTGGCATCATGAGAAAGGAAGTAATACCTCCTGCTGCCGCAGATTGGCTAGCTGAAGCGATTGTTTCACGGTGCTCAGCTCCTGGCTCACCAACAAAAACTCGTGCATCAACAAATCCAGGTAGAATCGCTTTATTTTGCGCATCAATAATTTCCGCACCTTCGGGTGTTCCTTGATTCAGAGCTTCTTTTCCAGCTGCTATAATCAGTCCATTTTCAATAATAACTGTACCAATTTCGTCAATTGCACGCGAAGGATCAACAATACGAGCGTTTTGAAAAACCATTGGCTTTGTCATTTTTTTTCTCCACTCCAATTATGACGCGAATCGAGTAAAGCTTCCATTACAGCCATGCGCACAGCGATTCCCATTTTTACTTGTGTGTGGATCACGCTTTGTACTCCATCTGCTATGTCAGAAGCAATTTCTACACCACGGTTTATTGGGCCAGGATGCATGACGATGCAATCACTTTTTGCATAAGCTAAGTTTTCTTTATGTAAACCAAAATGATGAAAATATTCACGAACGGAAGGAATAAAAGCACCTACCATACGTTCGCGTTGTAAGCGTAACATCATGATAACATCAGCACCTTTAAGACCTTCTTTCATTGTGTTAAAAACTTCAACGCTCATGTCTGCTATTCCAGTTGGCAGAAGTGTTGAAGGAGCAATAACACGAACACGTGCTCCTAAAGCGTTAAGGCTAATAATATTGGAACGTGCGACACGTGAATGCAAGATATCTCCACAAATTGCAACAGTTAATCTTTCAATACGTCCTTTTATTCTTCGAATAGTCAGGGCATCTAATAAAGCTTGTGTTGGGTGTTCATGTGCACCATCACCTGCATTAATGACACAACAATCAACTTTTTGTGCTAAAAGAGCAGCCGCTCCGGCGCAGTTATGGCGAATGATGAGTATGTCTGGATTCATTGCATTGAGAGTTATTGCTGTATCAATCAATGTTTCTCCTTTTTTGACGGATGAATTACTGATAGCCATATTCATCACGTTGGCTCCTAATCGCTTACCAGCTAGTTCGAATGAGGATTGTGTTCGTGTGGAGGCTTCAAAGAAAAGATTAATTTGAGTACGTCCGTGCAGTGTGAATTTTTTTTTGTCAATTGTCTTGGAAAAAGTGATATTTGCATCTGCACGATCAAGTAATGTGGTAAGGTCTTGTACATTTAAACCTTTAATACCTAAAAGATGACGGTAGGGGAAAATCGGAAAAAGAGTATTTTGAGTCATAGCATTCTTTTCTAGAGATTTCTAAAGAATTTAAACAAGTATTTGTTTGAATGTAATAAATGTAAAAAGATAAATAGTCTATGATATCAATGATTCGAATAAGGAATATACTATGAGTGCTCTGTTTATGCAGAATGGCCACCGAAAAAATGCGTTTCTTAGTGATACACTTATGTTTCGTATTGCATCTAATTTGCCTGCATCTTTATTAGCAAGTTTTGAAGAAATAGGAGCATTTGTAGCTAGCCACGAAGCACGAGATCTCTCCCGTTTAGCAAATCACCATCGACCAACATTACGCTATAATACCGAATGGAGCCAACTAACAGAACAGTTAGAAATTCACCCTGCCTATGATACTCTTCAAAGATATTCTAGACAAGTAGGGTTAAGTACTTCATTATGGGAAAATATAGCTTCGGAAAGTGGAATACGTTATCAAGCACGTGCTATTCGTTTAGCTTTATCTGCCGGTCTGGAAACCGGACATTTGAATGAGGTTATTATAACAAGTGCAGCTATTGCGGTATTAATTGGTGACGTTAAGCTATTTAAAAGATGGCGAAACGTACTTTTGTCACGTCAATATGATTCATCCCTCAAGCCTATTAATGATAAAAAAGGTGCTTCTCTTACTTGTGCTTTTGATAATGTCGCAAAAAGTGAAAAATATCCTTTTAGTTTTCCAATTGCTCAGAAAGTTTCTTTTGATGAAAAGATGGGGCGTGATCTGTATCATTTAAATAGTGTAAAAACCAATGTTATTAATCCGGTCGCTGATGGATATCTTGTTAGTGCGGAAACAGATGGTCATTTAAGCTGCTTTTTAGTCCCACGCTTGCAAGAAAATGGTATAATAAATAATATCTCAATTCATTATTTATTGCAGCGTTCTGGAGAATATTCAGTGCCAGAGGGGATTGTCCATTTCCAAGGCAGTTATGGTTGGCTTTTGGGAAATATTGGGGAGGGGGCTAAAATAATTAAAGATATCGAGACTATGACACGCTTCGATCAGTCTGTGATATCAACAGGTGTTTTACGCGCAGCACTTCAATTTGGCATAGACTTTTTTCGGCAAAAAATGCCAAATCAGCCTTTACCACCACTAACAGAGCGTATTTTTGCTGATATTGCACTTGATATTGCTGCTTCACAAGCATTGGTTTTACGTTTAGCACGGGCATTTGATAATGCTATAAATAGTCGCGCTGAAGCAGCTTTTGCACGTATTATGACGCCTATTATTGCTTGTCATGTAAATCAATTAGTTGTTCCTATTGTTAGTGAAATTATTGCACAGCTTGGTTTAGAAAGTTTTGTGGAAGGAAATCCATTATCGCAAATGTTACATGATGGATCTGCGCGGATAGTTAGAAATAATGATTCTAATCAATTGGTGAGGGACGCAATTCTTATAGCTAATAAAGCACCTGGATTATTTCAGCAACTGTTAGAAAGAATTGCAACTAATATTGGACCAGCAGGTCCGCGAGCAGTTGAAATTATCAAATCTGCTATCCATATGGCTTCAACAAATGAAGGAGCAGGCCGTTTTTTTGTTGAGCAAGTGGCATACGCTGCTGCAACTGCATCATTACGTTATAAGGAAATGGAATATATTGTAAATGCTTATATGGAAAGCCGCCTTGGAGGACAATGGAGACTATCCTATGGTATGATGATTGCACGATATAATCCCGGACAATTATTGGAGATCCTTTATCCTTCTGTGTGATTTAGGTTCTGAATTCTATCAAGAACGCCTTGTAATATAAAAGCAGCAGCTGCAGAATCAATGCGGGCTGCTCTTTTGGCGCGCGATACATCCATTTCTACGAGGGAGCGTTGTGCAGCAATTGTTGACAATCGTTCATCCCAAAAAATAAATGGAATTTTTGTATATGCTCCCATATTGCTAACAAAAGTTCGGGTTGTTTGAACACGAGGGCCGTTACTTCCATCCATGTTAACAGGCAAGCCAATAACAGCAGCTCCTACATTTTCATTATTAAAGATTTGAACAAGTGTAAGGGCATCTAACGTAAATTTTTTCCGCTGAATGACAGGACGTGGATTTGAAAAGGTTAAACTGATATCAGAAATAGCAATTCCGATAGTTTTTGTGCCCAAATCCAAACCTGCTATCGTTTTTTTGGGTAAAAGATGTGTAGTAATTTCATGTATATTAATGACAGCCATGTGTTTATACTTAGAGTTTCTTAATATTTTAGGTTAATATTTATAGTGAAGCTTTGATATAGATATCAATATTCTTGTGCTTATAGAAGTGAGCTTGTATAGCCAAAACATGAAGAGAGTAATGTCGCAATCAAATTTGAGCAGAAAGGCATAATATGTCTGTTGATAATAAAACAGTCAAAAGAGTGGCACATTTAGCGCGTATTGCTATTCATGACGATGAAACAGAACGCATGACAAAGGAATTCAATGCCATTTTAGAGTTTGTAGAACAACTTAATGAAGTTGATATCAATGGAGTTGAACCATTAACATCGGTAATGCCTATGGCTTTGCGAATGCGTGAAGATAATATTACAGATGGTGATAAAGCTGAAGAAATTGTAGCAAATGCACCTGTAACAGAAGAAAATTTCTTTCTTGTTTCAAAGGTCGTCGAGTAATTTTTAATATTTTAAAATTCGAGAATCAATATGACTGATTTAACAACCCTAACGATTGCACAAGCTCGTGATGCTTTAACAAAGAGAGATCTGAAAGCAACTGAATTAACAGAAGCTTATTTAAAAGCAATTGAGTTAGCTAATCCAACTTTAAATGTTTATGTGGCGCTAACAGCAGAACAAGCAACAAAAATGGCTGCTGAATCAGATAAGCGTTTTGCGAAAGGGCAAGCTGGTATTTTAGAGGGGATTCCACTAGGAATTAAGGATCTTTTTGCAACACAAGATGTTCATACTCAAGCTTGTTCATATATTCTCGATGGTTTTAAACCGAAATACGAATCAACAGTAACGGCTAATTTGTGGAAAGATGGGGCGGTTATGTTAGGCAAACTTAATATGGATGAGTTTGCGATGGGATCGTCTAATGAAACATCACATTATGGGCCAGTTGTTAATCCATGGCGGAAAAAAGGATCAGGTGAAAAACTTGTCCCAGGTGGTTCTTCAGGTGGTTCTGCAGCTGCTGTTGCAGCACGACTTTGTGCAGGAGCAACAGCAACTGATACTGGTGGATCAATACGTCAGCCAGCAGCATTTACTGGTACTGTGGGAATAAAGCCGACTTATGGGCGGTGTTCACGGTGGGGGACCATAGCTTATGCTTCATCGCTTGATCAAGCTGGGCCTATCGGACGAGATGTGCGTGATTGCGCGATTATGCTGAAATCAATGGCTTCCTTTGATGATAAAGATTCAACTTCGGTTAATGTACCTGTACCTGATTATGAAAATTATATAGGTCAATCAATTAAGGGGATGAAAATTGGTATTCCAAAAGAATACTATATTGAAGGAATGTCTGCTGAAATTGTTGACCTTTGGCAAAAAGGGATGGATTGGCTAAAGGAAGCAGGGGCTCAGATTATTGATATTTCATTACCTCATACAAAATATGCTTTGCCCGCTTATTATGTTGTAGCTCCTGCAGAAGCGTCTTCTAATTTAGCACGCTATGATGGTGTCCGTTTTGGGCTTCGTATGCCAGGGAAAGATGTCATTGAAATGTATGAGAATACGCGCTCATCTGGCTTTGGTGATGAGGTCAAACGGCGTATTTTAATTGGTACCTATGTTCTTTCTGCAGGTTATTATGGTGCTTATTATCTTAGAGCTCAAAAGGTGCGAACATTAATTAAACGTGATTTTGATCAATGTTTTTCTGCTGGTGTTGACGCTATTTTAACGCCTACAACACCGGCATCAGCTTTTGGTATTGCTGATGAAAAAATAAAGAATGACACAATAGCAATGTATTTAAACGATATCTGTACTGTATCAGTTAATATGGCGGGATTACCAGGTATTTCTGTTCCTGCAGGTTTATCATTAAATGGTTTACCGCTAGGATTGCAATTGATTGGTAAGCCTTTTGCTGAGGAAACAATTTTTCAGATAGCTTACATTATAGAGCAAGCGGCGGGAACGTTAAATGCTAAAAAATGGTGGCCATAAAAAATCACAAGCTTACATTTTTTATGGAGAAATAAAAACATTTTCTCTTTAAGATACAGAGAAAGGCCTTTTGGGGCGGCCTATAATTTCGTAATATAATTTTTAGCCGCCAAGATATGCTTCTTTTACACGTGGATCAGAAAGCATAGCTTGGCTTTTACCATGAAATAAAATTTTTCCTACTTCTAAAATATAAGCATAATCGGCAACAGAAAGAGCTGCAAATGCGTTTTGTTCAATAAGAAGAACAGTTTTTCCCATTTCATTAATTTTGCGGATGATCGAAAAAGTTTCTTGTACAAGAAGAGGTGCTAAACCAAGAGACGGTTCATCCAATATCACCATATCAGGATTACTTATAAGTGCACGTCCTACAGCTAGCATTTGTTGTTCACCGCCTGACATTGTACCGCCCAATTGCTTGGATCTTTCACGTAACCGTGGAAATAAGTCAAATATCCATTCAATATCATGAGCAATACCGACTTTGTCATTACAAATATAAGCGCCTAGCTGGAGATTTTCTAAAACAGTCAAATGAGGCATAATACGCCGCCCCTCAGGACTTAATGCAATGCCTAATTGTAAAATTTCTTCTGGCTGTTTTTCTGTAATAGATTCACCTTTATATATAATATCTCCGTAAATAGGCCGGTTGAGTCCTGCAATAGAACGTACAGTACTGCTTTTTCCTGCTCCGTTGGCACCAATTAAAGTTACTATACTCCCTTTTTTTATGGACATAGAAATATCTTGAACGGCTTTAATAGCACCATAATGAACATGAAGATTTTTTATTTCAAGAATGTTCATACATATCTCCCCCAAGATAAGCTTTAATAACTTTAGGATTATGGCGAATTTCATCTGGTATTCCATTGGCGATGCAACGGCCATATTCTAATACCCAAATATCTTGGCAAAGCCCCATGACAACTTTCATATCATGTTCAATAAGTAGAATTGTAAGATCAAATTCTGTTCTTACTTTTTCTATGAATTTTCTAAGTTCTTCGCTTTCTTGGGGATTCATTCCAGCAGCAGGTTCATCAAGAAGAAGTAATTTAGGTTTTGTTGCTAAAGCCCGAGCAATTTCTAAACGCCGTTGTGCACCATAAGCCAAGGTGGTTGCTGGCTGGTTAGCGAGATAAGCAAGCTGAAGTTGTTCAAGAATCTCCATAGACTCTTTATAAAGCTTGTTTTTTTCTTTAATTGCACTCGGTAATAAAAGAGCGGAAGCAAACCATGGGTATTTTTGCCGAACATGGGCACCAACCATGACATTTTGCAATACTGTTAATCCTGAAAAAAGGCGAATATTTTGAAATGTTCGTGCAATATGGCGTTTACAGATAATATGAGGTGAAAGACCACAAATATTTTCTCCGTCTAGAAGAATTTTTCCATTTGTAGGTGTATAAAAACCAGAAATTATATTAAAAACAGTTGTCTTTCCGGCACCATTGGGACCAATTAATCCAGTAATTGTTCCCCGTTTGATAGCCATATTGATATTATTAACAGCGATTAATCCGCCAAAACGCATTATAACATCATTAAGTGAAAGAATAATGTCGTTCATGACTTTTCCTCACTACTAGAGAGTGTCCTCCTTGTTAAAAGGGAATAAATCCAATTCCATGAAAATTCACGTTGACCTAGTAATCCTTTTCTCCAAAATAAGATGATTACTAACAATAGAAGTGAAAAAACAACCATACGTAGTCCCGGTATTCCTGGAATATATATAAAACTTAAATTTAATGGAGATTCAATAATACGAAGTGATTCAAGCATCACTGTAATAATAATACTGCCAACAACACTTCCTGTAATAGAACCAAGACCACCAGCAACAACAATCATCAAAATATTAAAGGTTAGAAGGAAGTTGAACATTTTAGGATCGATGGTTGAAATAAGAGCAGCTGTTAATGCACCTCCAATACCTGCAAAAAATGCACCAACAGTGAAAGAAAAGCTACGATAGAAAAAAGTGTTGACGCCCATTGTTTTTGAGGCGATTTCATCGTCACGAATAGCGCGCAATACGTTGCCAATATTACTTTGTAATAAAAGAGTTATAAAAATAATTGTAAATGCCAACCAACCATAATTCCACCACAATGTAGCATTTTGAGGTATTCCTTTAATTCCCAATGAACCGTTTGTTAAAGATGTAGCATTGGTAATAATGACGCGAATAATTTCTGCAAAACCTAATGTCGCAATTCCAAGATAGTCACCACCAAGGCGTAATATAGACAAAGCGACCAATAGGCCTACAGCTGCAGCACATAAACCGCTTATAATGACAGCAATAAAAAAAGGTAATTGCAAATTTTGCAATGGTTCAGCTATTGGTTCTAGAATCCACATCATTTCTTTTTGTTCAGGAGAGAGAAGTAAAATTGCACATATATAAGCACCAATAGCCATAAAACCAGCATGTCCAAGAGAGAACATACCTGTAAATCCGTAAATCAAATTAAGCGAAATTGCCAATATGGCGTTTATAGCAATAAGATTGATAATACGTAGTGTATAGTCATTAAAATGAGTTTCGGCATAAAATAAAAAACCGATGAGAGCCACAATACTGATAAATGATAGAAAAAACGTAGTTGATTTTGCCATTAGATTTTCTCTTGACTTTTTTTGCCCATTAAACCAGTTGGCATTACCAGCAGGATAACAATTAATAAAATAAAAGCGAAAGCATCTCTATATCCAGATAAAGCTGGGAAAAAGGCGATAATCATAATTTCAAGAAAACCTAATAATAATCCTCCGAGCATTGCTCCTAAGATTGATCCAATACCTCCAATAACAGTAGCGATAAATGCTTTTAGTCCAGGAAGTATACCCATATAAGGTTGGATTTGAGGATAACGTAAAGCCCACATGATTCCTGCTATGGCGCCTAATGCCGAACCTATAGCAAATGTGAATGCGATAATCTTGTTAACAGAAACACCCATTAAACGAGCAGTTTCAATATCATGCGAAATTGCACGCATAGCAAGGCCAGGTTTTGTTCTATGAATAATCCATAGCAAGAGAACAACGAGAACAAAGGAAACAACAGGAATAATAAAGGACATAGGGCTAATTCGAATAATTGCATCTAATCCTTGTCCGAAATGCCATTGGATTGGTGTGACAAGAAAATCTGGCTGTTTCACACCCTTGGGAACCCCACTAAAAAGTACAGTTGCAAGATTTTCAATGAAAAAAGAAATACCAATTGCACTGATGAGCACCGAAATTCGTGGAGCATTACGCAAAGGCTTATAGGCACATTGATCAACAGCAATACCTAGTGCACTTGTGATAAAAATTGAGAAACAAATGGCTAAAATCCAAATCGGTGTAAAATTTTGTGGAGCAATTTTTGAATAATAAATAAGCCCTAAAATAAGGATAAAAAGAATTACAATCCAATAAATTTCAGGGCGTTTTTTAAACCCTATAAACACTGAATAATAAATGAGGAGAGCTAGCAATATAAGCAGGACAGCAACCCACGCAGGCATAAAGCTAATTGTAGAAAAGAAAACGAAATATGCTCCTAACATAAAGATATCGCCGTGAGCAAAATTAATTAATCTTAGGATACCATAAACCATGGTATAACCAATCGCGATAAGCCCATAAAGCGATCCTAATGCTAGCGCGTTAAAAAAATGCTGAATGAACATTTCAGTATTCATCTTTTGTCCTTCTGCATTTGTTAATTCATATAGGGTAAAATATAAAATTTTTGAATAATTTAATTGAAAGAATAATTTTCCATCAGATCGTATATTTTGATTTAATAAATCAATGTTCTAAAACTTATTAGATGGCAGGTTTTATTTCATTTAAATAGATACGTTTACCGTCTTTTATTTCAATAACACCAATAGGGATTTGAAGATTGTGATTTTCATCCATAGACATACTACCAAAAGGTGTTTGTACATCTTTCAATTTACTCAATTCTATAGTGATTACTTCGCGATCAGCACTTTCAGCATTTTCAATAGCTTTCATAAATATTATATAAGCTGTGTATCCTAAAACCGAATTGATATTTGGTTCTTTATGGGGGTAAGCTATATTCCATTCATTTGTGAATTCTTGTGCAGCTCTTGACATATTTGGCATATTTTTATCGTAGGGAAGTGTTGTATGTAAAAAGTTTTCTGCGGCTTTTCCAGCAATTGCGATAGTTTCTGGGTTATCCATAGCATCTCCCCCCATAATGCGGAATTGTGCACCTAATTCACGTGCTTGTTTCATGATAATGGAACCTTCAGAAAAATAGGATGGGATAAATAAAACGTCAGGTTTTTGTGCTATAATTTGTGTAAGGGCAGCTGAAAAATCTTGATCTCCAGAATTATAATTTAAATTTAAAATAATTTCACCACCTAATTTTTTGAATGAACGATTAAAATAATTTGCAAGCCCAATTGCGTAATCGCTTGATATATCTTTTAATATAGCTGCTTTTTTTGCATGTAAATTTTGAATTGCATAAGTCGCAGCACCTGCACCTTGATAAGGGTCAATAAAGCATGTGCGAAAAGAGTATTTTTTGCCATGCGTAATAAGCGGATTTGTTGCTGAAGTCACGATAACAGGAGTTTTTGCTTTTTCAGATACTTCTCCACCAGCTAATGCTAATGAAGAGCCGTAAGTTCCAATAATACCGCTAACATTGTCGTTTGCAGTTAAACGCATGACAGCATTAGCTGCTTCTACTTTATCGGATTTATTGTCAATAATAATAAGCTCGACTTTACGTCCTAGTATCTCAGGTATTTTTTTATGTGCCAACTGTATACCTTCCAGTTCAAGTTGACCTCCAAATGCATTTTGGCCTGTTAATGGAAGGTAAACACCAATTTTAATAGGAGCATTAGCATAAGCATTTACTACATTAGTATAAGCATTTGCTGTAAGCATCACTATTGTAACGATTATAGTAAGGAATTTCTTCAATTGCATTGTATACTCCCCTTATTTACAATTGTAATTTCACACTTTATATTGAACTTTATTATCATGCAAGTTACACATTAATAAAAATTAATCATTGTGTATGAAGGTTCTTTATTAACCGTGTGAAATATACGATTAAGCGTTTCAGAGAAGTATTTATATTGTGGATTAATTTGCCAAATTTTGGGTGTTACTACAATGTAGGGGAAATCTTATCTTGGGGCTTGCTTGTTGATACAATAGCAATGTTTACTGAACGTGATAAGAATCAATTTGTAGAATTTAACCCTACAGGAATCACGTTTGATTATGACGAGTAAGGATACCTTAAAAAATTATTCCCTGTCTGAAGATAATTTCGATGTTTGTGGTGAAATTACTGAAATTAGTGGTGTTATTAAATGGTTTGATAGCAGTAAGGGGTATGGGTTTATAGTACCTGATTTATGTAGGCTTCCTGATATATTATTACATGTTACTGTGATGCGACGAGATGGATTTCAAACGGCTTTGGAAGGTGCTAAAATTATTTGCGCTGTAAAGAAAACTGAGCGGGGATTAAAATGTGTCCAGGTTAAGTCTATTGATTTATCATCTGCTGTTCATCCATCAGAAATTCCGGTACGTACACATATTGTAGTTACTCCTGAAAGTGGTTTAGAGCGTGCAATTGTTAAGTGGTTTGATCGTGATAAAGGCTTTGGTTTTCTTAGCCGAGGGCAGGGAACAGAAGATATCTTTATTCATATGGAAACATTGCGTCGTTTTGGTTTAGCAGAGCTTCGTTCTGGTCAAGTTGTTATTGTGCGTTTTGGTAAAGGAGAAAAAGGCCTGATGACAGCAGAAATTTATCCTGATATAGCACTTCCATTTGCTACGCATTAAATTTCAATATTATAGTTTATTTTATTTCTTTTGTTTAAGATTTTAATGTTTTTTATTTTCTAATAAAGCTAAAAAATTAATCATTAAGAAGGACTAAGATATTTGAAGTTTTCTAAAAGAAAACAGATCATTCGATTGATCTTTTTTTGTATAGGGGTGTTATTTTGTATAGGTATAAAGGTGACTATGGCAAAAAAGCCTATACAGATTCCAGTTGATTCAACCCCCTTAGTAATTAATACAAAACAAGGTGCATTTTCTTATAATGTTGAAATTGCTTTTTCACAAGCTCAGTCAAGCGCTGGCTTGATGTATCGCACTCATTTTCCTCAAAATCATGCAATGTTATTTAAAAATTCAGTAAATAATACATCTGAGAATACACAGGAAATGTTTATGTGGATGGCAAATACTCCTTTACCCTTGGATATGATTTTTTTAAACTCTGAGGGAATTATTGTTTCAATTGTTGAAAATACCCGTATATTTTCGGAAGATATTATTTCATCAATGGTGCCGGCAGATTTCGCTATTGAACTCAATGCTGGTGAAGTTGCTGATAAAAACATACAAAAAGGGCAGCGTGTTATTCATCCTGCTATTTGTGGGAAATGTAAAGGTAGTGGAGAATGACGGCAAAAGATGTTTATTTTTTTGAACACAATGGTTTACGGTTTGCTTATCGCGAAGAAGGTCAAGGTATTCCTATTTTATTGATTCATGGCTTTGGATCTTCTGCACGAATTAATTGGTATGCAACAGGGTGGTTTCGTAGCCTTGTTGAAGTAGGTTATCGAGTTATAGCTCTCGATAATCGTGGACATGGTGATTCAGTTAAAAGTTATGATCCTTTATTTTACACTCCTCAAGCTATGGCTGGCGATGCGATTAAATTGCTTCAACACTTAGGATTATCTAAAGCTCATGTTATGGGATATTCCATGGGGGCTCGGATCAGTGCATTTATGGCGCTTTTGTATCCAACATATGTGCATAGTGTTATTTTTGGAGGTTTAGGGATTGGTATGGTAACGGGGGGAGGTGACTGGAAACCCGTTGCAGAAGCTCTTTTAGCAGAAGATGTTTCAACTATTACTAATGCGCGCGGTCTGATGTTCCGTAAGTTTGTAGATCAAACTAAAAGTGATAGACGCGCTCTTGCTACTTGTATCATGACATCAACACAAAAATTAACAGACTCTGATGTTCATAAAATCAAGCAACCTGCGCTTGTTGCTGTTGGTTCGTTAGATGATATTAGTGGTGAGGCAGAACCATTAGTAGCTTTGTTGCCACATGGTGAAGCTTTAGAGATTCCAGGACGAGATCATATGCTTGCTGTAGGGGATCAGGTCTATAAAAAAGGTGTTATTGATTTTCTTTCTCATTATCCGATTACATAAAATTCATCTATATTTATAGAAAGCTGAAACAGAATTTAACATTTTGTTATTTTGAAAATATAAAAAGTTTATTCGGAATCTCTGCTTTATTGTGTAGCTTATGTTTAGAAGCAGAAAGATATTGATAAAAGCTTACATTAATGGATTATATTATAATTTAATTTTTTATATATAAAAATATTGAAATAAATGATATAAATCAAATGAATATTTCAGTTATTTTAATTTGTAAAATAAATGGAATGATTTTTATATCGTAGATTTTATAGACAAATCGTAACTGCTATAAATTTAAAACAGCTTATGCTAGAATAAAAATCTTCTTCACGATAGATTAATTGAACTTATTCTCTTTTTGAGTTCAAAGTTATTGTTTATAGGAATAAAAACAAAAAAGTAAATTTATTTTACAAAGATATTTTCTGTTGGTATTTATTTACTTAGTAAATAATTATTGGAAAAAGATTACATGTAGATCATGCAAAAAGTTTCATGGTAAGTAAAACATTGTTTGTAGGAAATAATGTTTTTATTTATAATGACTTTACTTGAAGTGAAATAACTAAGCATTGTGGCGGTTGATATTTAAGGTATATTTCGAATATCTTTATAGAAGAGGGCGTTAAATAAAAAAATAAAACAAAGCTTGTTGTTTATTTTTTTATTTTAAAATTTAATAATAATTATAGGCTTGAAAGTTATTCAATAAAGTTTGTGAGAATGATCTTGTTTTAAACATAAATAACAGGATTAAAGATTGGGAATAAAAAATTTTTACCATCTTTGCAGAATCATAGAAGTATTTTATCTGCAAAAAGGAATTAATTGATAATCTTAAAATGTAGGAGAGTGCAGTGAATGCTGATGAAATAAGAAAACTTGATAGTTATTTTAAAAAGACGTTCCAAAATTCAGCATTGCAGGTAAAAACACGGCCGAAAAAAGATGATTCCTGTGAAGTTTATATCGGGGATGAATTTTTGGGTATTATTTACCGGGACGAGGATGAAGATGAATTATCCTATAACTTTTCAATGGCTATATTAGATATTGATCTGGGAAAGTGACGCAATTAATTGTAATTGGAACACGATTTTCTTCTGCATTCAATTGGTTTTATATAAGTTTTAGTGCTTTAAAGCTCGTGTAATCGTTACGCGCGATAATAAGGTGGTCATGAAGAATAATTCCAAGTGCATTGGCAATATCTTTTAATCTGTACGTCATTGATATATCTGAATCAGAAGGTGTAGCATCACCGGAAGGGTGGTTGTGAACTAAGATAAGCCCTGATGCAGATAATTCTAAAGCTCGAGAGACAACTTCACGAGGGTAGACAGGAGTGTGATCGATAGTGCCAGTTTGTTGAACCTCATCAGAAAGTAGGCCGTTTTTCTTGTCAAGAAATAGAACACGAAATTGTTCCCGTGTTTCATGCGCCATAACAGCTTTGCAATAAGCTAATACTTTATCCCACGTGGAAAAAATATCACGTTTAGACAGTTGTGCACGAGCAAGGCGTCCTGCGACACCTGAAATAATTTTTAGGTCTATTGCAGTAGCTGGACCACATCCAGGAACTTCTTGAAGAAGGTTAATATCAGCATTCAACACATCAGTTAATGAACCAAAACGTTCTATTAAATCTTTGGCTATTATTTTTGTGTTTACTCGAGGAAGAGTACGAAAAAGCAATAGCTCAAGATATTCATAATCCTCAATTACATTACCTTTCGTCTTTAAGTAGCGTTTACGCAGACGTTCACGATGTCCTTCATAATGTTTAGTTATTTTAAGCTTTTCATTTTTTGTTTGTGCTATCGGATTAAGCGAAGCACTTGATGTTAGCTCAAAGGAATTGCTTTGCATGACTCCATTTTTATTTGATTTTTTAGCCATAATATTACTACATTTATTTAAGCATATGAATTTGGAACATAAAAAATATCTTTAGGGGATTCAGTAAATATTTCGCATCCTTGACTTGTTACGCCAATTGTATGTTCATACTGTGCAGTAAGTGAACGATCACGTGTCACAGCAGTCCAGCCATCAGATAAAATCTTAACTTGTGGCTTGCCAAGGTTAATCATGGGTTCAATTGTGAATATCATACCTTGTTTTAATTCTTCACCTTCCCCTGGGTTTCCATAATGTAAAATATTTGGTGCATCATGAAAAAGTTGACCAATTCCATGACCACAAAAATCTCTTACAACTGAGCATCGTTCAGATTCTGCGTAACGCTGAATAGCTGCACCAATATCACCTGTAGTTGCACCAGGTTTAACTGCTGCAATTCCCCTCATAAGGCTTTCATGAGTTATTTTTAGCAAGCGTTCTGCAGCACGCTTGATTTTTCCAACAGGATACATGCGACTTGAATCTCCATGCCAACCATTGAGAATGAATGTTACATCAATATTAACAATATCACCTTCTTGCAAAGGCCTTTTATTGGGTATGCCATGGCAAACAACGTGATTGATAGATGTACAGCATGAGTGGCTGTATCCATGATAATTTAAGTCAGCAGGTAGAGCACCGCGTTCAGCTCCATAAATAAAGATAAAATCATCAATTTCTTGTGTAGTGATACCAGGTTTAATGATATCTGTGAGTGCATCAAGGCATTCTGCTGCAATGCGACCAACTTTACGCATTTCAGAAAAAGCATAGTCGTCAAAGATACGAATTTGTCCATTAAATTTTAAGGGTACTTTATTATATTCAATATAACTGGTCATTTTTCTTACTATTTTCTATTTTTACTTGGTGAATCGGAAAAATACCTTTTATACTTACGTGACATTTTATGGCATAAAATTCTATCCCTGATTTTAAAGCTAAATCAAATTTACGTCCATAAGTGGGATCAAGATCACGGCAAACTGCAAAAGCGGAGCAATCTTCTCGTTGAATGATGTAAAGCATAGCCGCTCGCTTTCCTTGTTGCACAATTTTTATGAGCTCATCAAGATGGCGTGCACCACGTTTTGTTACGGTATCGGGAAATTCTGCTAATCCCTTTTGACGTATGAAATGAACGTTTTTTACTTCCAGATAACATTCTGGAAGGGTGTCATCATGTAGAAGAAAATCAATACGTGAGTGTGTACCGTAACGTTGTTCACTTAAGATGGTTTTATACCCGCTTAATTCGGGCAATAAGCCATTTTGAATTGCTTCTAATGCAAGTTTGTTAGGCAAAGTTGTATTAATGCCAACCAAAGTATTATCTGCTTCGACAATTTCTAATCGATATGGATATTTTCGCTTAGGATCATTACTGTATGAAAGCCAAACATTAGAATCGGGAGTTGTTAACCCAAGCATCGAACCAGTGTTAGGAACTGAAACGGTAAAAATATGCTGATCATTCTTTCTAACATCAGCAAGAAAGCGTTTATAACGGCGGACAAGCTTTGCAGGATAGAGTTCAGAAACAAAGAACATATTCCCTTATTAAAGGGTATAATCTTATAATTCAACTCAAGACTTATATTTAGATGAGTTGAAGCACATCGGATATAGTTACATGGGCATAAAAATAATAGTTGTAACAATCAATAACATTGTTATGAGTGCAAGAGTCATTTTTTTTCGGAATTCATACTTAATCCTTTTTTAGATAAATCAATGAGTTTCTATTGGGAAGATAAAATTGACTACAATTTGTCACTAAAAAGGTTATTTCATGGAGTATTGATTTGAGAGGTTGAGTTGCAGAAAAATTAGCTATAGAGATATGATTTATGAAGGTCGGTGAAATGAAATGGCTGGGACAAATAGGAAACGTCAAAATATAATGAATGGTCCAATTGTTGTCTTAGTTGAGCCGCAATTACCAGAAAATATTGGTATGGTGGCAAGAGCGATGGCAAATTTTGGACTATCTAATCTTCGGCTAGTTAAACCGCGAAAAGTATTTCCAAATGAAAAAGCTAGAGCTGCAGCCAGTAAAGCTGATCATATTATTGATAATGCGTTAGTTTTTAATACATTATATGACGCAATCGCAGATTTAAATTATGTTTTGGGCACAACAGCACGTAAAAGATGTGGTTTTAAGACTGTTAGAAGTGCTGTAGAAGCAGCAGGTATTTTACGTTATCATGAAGGTATTGGGCATAAAATAGGTATTTTATTTGGTAGAGAAAGGTGGGGGCTTAAAAATGACGAAATTAGTTTTGCTGATGAAATTGTTACTTTTCCGGTTAATCCTGCTTTTGCTTCATTGAATATTGCCCAAGCAGTTCTGTTGATGTCTTATGAATGGATGAAATCCGGTTTAGATGATTTAAACGATACAGCTTTTCGTGTAGCAGAAATGAAATCAGCGGATAAAGCCACACTGCACGGTTTTTTATCGCAATTAGAAAATGCTTTGGATTCTCGTGGATATTTTAGACCACAAGAACGCAAAGAGGTAATGGTCCTCAATATACGCTCTGTTTTTACACGTGCTAAATTGAGTGAATCTGAAATTCGATTGCTACGGGGAGTTATATCTTCGCTAGATCATTTTTCACCTCAATTTCCACGGGGTAGCGGTGCACCTGTAGGGCGTAATCGCAAAAAGAAAATCACAACAGGTGTAAACACTAATGAGTGAGCGACCACTTCTTTTTTTTGATAGCGGTATTGGTGGGTTAACAGTGGTGGAAGAAGTGCGCGCTCTTATTTCTGAATTCCAATTTATTTATGTTGCTGATGATGCAGGATTTCCTTATGGTATTTGGAGTGAAAATGCTTTAAAACAGCGCATTTTAAAGATTTTTACAAATCTATTAAAACTTTATAATCCTGCTTTATGTATTATTGCCTGCAATACGGCTTCTACATTGGTGATAACAGATTTACGACGAAAATTTCCTAATGTTCTTTTTGTTGGAACTGTACCTGCAATTAAATTAGCAGCTAAAAAGACAAAGTCGGGTCTTATTTCAGTGTTAGCAACTCCTGGGACGATTCAACGTGCGTATACACATAAATTAATAGATTCTTTTGCCAATCAATGCCATGTTCAGCTTGTAGGGAGTACAAAACTTGCAGGATTTGCTGAAAATTATTTACGTGGGAATCCTATCGATGACAAAGAATTGCGTCGTGAAATCTTACCGTGCTTTGTTGAGAAAAATAGCAAATATACAGATATTGTTGTCTTGGCTTGCACACACTATCCTTTTTTAATTAATTTATTTCATAAGCAGGCTTTATGGCCGGTAAGTTGGATTGATTCAGCAAAGGCTATAGCCAGACGCACCAGATCGTTATTATTAGAGGAAATACGAAATAAAAATATAAAGAAACATGAAGATTGTGCTTTATTTACATCGCAAAATATAGGAGTTGCAACTGAGCATTTATTACAAAAGTTTGGTTTTAATATAGTAAAAGGAGTTGACTTTAAAGTATAATTGAATAAAGTTATTTTAACTTTTTCTTTTAAGAAAATAATATTAATTGACGTGTCCCGTGGATAGCTTTCAAATTTGTGTGTAAGATATCCTGTCAGTCTTCACTTTAGAAGGCAGAGGAGGGTGCGTTTCCTTGAGGTCTATATTTTGATCTTGTTTTTTATGTAAAGGAAATGCGATGAGTAAGCGCGAATTAACAAAGTATAAAATTGACCGCCGTATGGGGGAAAATATCTGGGGGCGTCCCAAGTCTCCTGTAAATCGCCGTGAATATGGTCCTGGTCAACACGGGCAGCGCCGTAAAGGTAAACTTTCTGATTATGGTATCCAATTGCGTGCTAAGCAGAAATTAAAAGGATTTTACGGTGATATTTCAGAAAAGCAATTTCGTAAAATTTATGAAGAAGCTGTTCGTCGTCGTGGTGATACAAGTGAAAATCTTATCGGCCTTCTAGAGTCACGTTTAGATGCTATCGTTTATCGTGCAAAATTTGTACCTACTATTTTTGCTTCTCGTCAATTTATCAATCATGGTCACGTCAATGTAAATGGTCGACGTACCAACATTCAGTCATACCGTTGTAAACCAGGCGATGTTATTGAAGTTCGTGAAAAATCAAAGCAGCTTGTTTTGGTCTTAGAATCTATACAGTTAGCTGAGCGTGATGTACCTGAATATATTGAAGCAGACCATAGCAAAATGAAAGCAACTTTTACTCGTATTCCTGGTTTTTCAGATGTTCCTTATGCTGTTCACATGGAGCCTAATTTAGTTGTTGAATTTTATTCACGCTAAATTTTTATGTAGGTTTATCGCTCTCTAATTTGATTGTGTATTTTAAAATCGCTATGTTGTTTCACAACCGCTAGAACTGATAACATCATTAACTCACAGAGGTTATCAATTTTTTCTGCGATAAAGTACGTGCGTTTTTATTTTTTTGATTATTGATATCCAATTTACAGACAGGATTTAGCATAAATTTAAATCCTGTTATATTTGTTGCTATTTGTATTATGATGAAAAGTGAGTCATTGTATTATTGTACAGGGTATAGTATTATAAATTAAAGTTTCTCAGTAATATCAAATAATAGGAAATGTAGGTATAGGTGGTCTTTTGGAGGAGAGTTTTAATGATTGCCATCCAATGTTTCGAGTTGCCCCTTCAACTGTAGAGTTTAATAAATTACGTAAACGACTTTTACGTCATATACGGCAAGCGTTCGATGATTTCTCTATGTTATCTTCAGGGAAAAAATGGCTTGTTGCTTTATCCGGTGGGAAAGATTCTTACGGCTTACTGGCTCTTCTTTTAGATTTAAAATGGCGTGGTCTTTTACAAATTGAAATTTTAGTTTGTAATCTTGATCAAGGTCAACCAGGTTTTCCAAAGCATGTTCTTCCTAATTATTTGAATAATTGTCAAATTCCTTATCGCATTGAATATCAGGATACTTATTCAGTTGTTACAGATAAGCTGACACCAATGCAAACATATTGTTCGCTTTGTTCTCGATTGCGGCGTGGGCATTTGTATCGTATCGCACGTGAGGAGGGATGTTCTGCATTAGTACTGGGACATCATCGTGATGATGTTTTTGAAACGTTTTTTATGAATTTATTTCATGGTGGTCGCTTAGCAGCTATGCCTGGAAAGCTTATAAATGATGAGGGAGATCTTTTTGTTTTGCGTCCTCTTGTTTATGCAGCTGAGGAAGATATGAAAAAGTTTTCTCAAGCAATGCAATTTCCTATTATTCCTTGTAATCTTTGTGGTAGCCAAAGTGGTTTGCAACGCAATGTAATAAAAGAAATGCTAAATGATATCGAAAAAAGAATGCCAGGGCGTAAAGATACTATGATTCGTGCTTTGACAAATGTACGCCCAAGTCATTTGCTTGATAAAAAACTTTTCGCTTTTAACGCTTTACTATAATTTAAACAGCAATACCATAAAGATCGTAGGCATCCGATTGTTCGATTTTAACAGTAACAAATTCGCCACTGCGAAGTGGTCGCCGTGATGATACGTGAACAACGCCATCTATCTCTGGAGCATCATACTTACTGCGGCCTTTAGCCACTTTACCTTGAGTTTCGTCAATGAGGATTTGAAGCCTTTGTCCAATTTTTTTCTTTAAAAGACGGGCAGAAATTTGTTGTTGTTTTGCCATAAAGCGATGCCAACGACTTTCTTTCACTTCTTCCGCAATGTTTTCTAATTCAAGATCATTTGCAGCAGCGCCTTTTACTGCCTCATATTTAAAGCAACCAGCATGCTCAATTTTTGTTTCTTCTAACCATTCAAGAAGCGTCTCAAAATCTTCATTGGTTTCTCCTGGAAAACCAACAATAAATGTTGATCGCAAAGTGAGATCTGGACAAATTTTTCGCCACTCTTCAATTCTACGATTCGTTTTTTCCATATGAGCAGGGCGTTTCATATTGCGTAAAACAGTTGGTGATGCGTGCTGAAAAGGGATATCTAAATAAGGGAGGATTTTTCCTGCAGCCATCAGTTCAATAACTGCATCAACATGAGGGTAAGGATAAACATAGTGCATACGCACCCAAACACCCATATCTCCTAATTCGCGACAAAGATCTAAAAATTTAGTTTTTATTGTGCGGTCTTTCCAAGAGCTTTCAGCATATTTAATATCAATGCCATAAGCACTAGTGTCTTGTGAAATAATCAAAAGTTCTTTTACGCCTGCTTGTACAAGCTTTTCTGCTTCGCGGAGAATATCGCCTATAGGGCGAGAGACCAAATTACCGCGCAGAGCAGGGATAATACAAAATTTACATCGATTAGAACATCCTTCAGAAATTTTTAAATAAGCATAATGGCGGGGTGTAAGGCGGATACCTTGCGGAGGAACTAAATCAACGAATGGGTCATGAACTGGAGGAACGACTGTATGAACTGCTTGTATGACGTTTTCATATGCTTGTGGTCCAGTAATAGCTAATACATTAGGATGTGCTTGACGGATAACATCAGGTTCAGCACCAAGGCATCCAGTTACAATAACTTTTCCGTTTTCTTTGATAGCTTTTTCAATGTTAGCTAGTGATTCAGTTCGTGCAGAATCAAGAAAACCACAGGTATTAACAATAACAAGATCCGCTCCTTGGTGCTTATGTGAGATTTCGTAACCTTCAGAACGAAGACTTGTAATAATACGCTCAGAATCTACAAGTGCTTTTGGACAACCGAGAGAAACAAAACTAATGCGGGGTGCTGCCATAATTAATCCTTGTAATTCTTTAATAAAAATCTAGCTTATCCATTATTCCTATTTTTTTAGGAAAAATGTCTGCATACTCTTTAACTTTTAAACGCATTTGATACATTTTGCTACAAAGTTATGTAAACTTATTTATAATCACGAGCGTACAGAATACAAAAGACAAAAACACTAATAATGGTGTTATCTATAATCATCACGGCGACGACTTTGTATATATAAACATTTCTATAAACGTACACAGCTGTTTATTTATATTTTCAATTATTTTGTTTTTTAATAATGGCGAATAAGCCCAACAAGTTTGCCTTGTATATGAACACGTTCAGGCCTATATATGCGCGTTTCATAATGAGGATTCGCAGCCTCTAATGTAATCGCTCCCCTTTTACGTCGGTAACGTTTTAAAGTTGCTTCTTGTTTATCAATTAATGCAACAATAATTTCACCTTGTGTTGCTGTACTTTGACGTCTAACAATTATAGTATCTTTATCAATAATCCCTGCCTCGACCATAGAATCATCTTTAACTTCTAAGGCGTAATACTCACCTAAACCAATCATGTCTGGTGGAAGAGAAAGTGTATTTGTTTGCTGCTGTATCGCTGAAATAGGTACGCCAGCAGCAATACGGCCCATAATAGGGATAGTAACATTTTGTTTATTTTTCGTGTCAGAATGATCAAGATTATCAAGGTTTTGAAATGTTTTCTTTTTGTTTTTTTCAACCATACTTGGAAAAATTTTACGTGCAGAGGAAAGATCGAATGTTATTTTATCGGGAAGTCGGATAACTTCTACTGCACGAGCACGGTTTGGTAAACGACGTATAAAACCACGCTCTTCTAGGGCTGTAATAAGCCTATGAATGCTGGATTTTGAAGCAAGCTCTAATGCATTTCTCATCTCATCAAAGGTGGGGGGAGCACCAGTTTCTTTCATATGATTGTGAATGAATAAAAGTAGCTCATATTGTTTACATGTCAGCATTCAACATTCCAATCAAAAAATCGAAAAAGAAAAAATAATAAAAGATAAAGCATAGGTATTTAAAGCATAGGTATTTTATGATTATTCTACAATTTTTTATAAAATAACGCAAAATTCTTTACTTTATTTTTTATCTGACAATATTCGTATATATCATCCGTCAAATTTTATATTTTATAGTTATATGTGAAATATCATTTTTTAGGTAAGAATATAAATAATCATTGACGGATAGAAAATTGCTTAAACTTTAATTTATATTAGCTGTGTTTTAACAGATATAATTATAGGTTTTAGTGTGATTTTGTGGATATCAACAAAGATTTTTCTCAAGTTGAATAAAACTTTCATATGATTTTATAATCAGCTTTTGAAAAGTATTATCTCTACCTTATAAGGTAGACTCAAATATTTTGCCTACTTTATTATTATAATAATAGCTCAATTAAAGAACGACTTTTCAATTGAGCGTAGCCAGTTATGAATTGCAGAGCTAGAATCACTTTATCAAATGATTAATTCGCAACAATATTGCTACTATTTTTGAAAGATTAAGTCACACTAAAATTATGCGAAAAAGAAGCAAAGAATTCTTGAAAATTTGAATCATTAATATTCTGTTTTCATTTGAATGATGTCATTTGCATTTACTAGAAAGCATATCTTCTACCTATATTTTATGGGTGTAATGTGTACTATTTTGTATCCTAAAAGAGTGCATAAAATAGTAAGAAAGTTGGGTGCAATAAACAATATTTTGATAAACAAAGTAAAAAATAATATTTTTTCATAAAAGGTGTTGACCAAATGAAAAGTCAACCGTATGTTCCCATTCATTTTCCACAAGCAAAATAACTGTGTGGGAGCGCGTAGCTCAGTTGGTAGAGCAACTGACTTTTAATCAGTAGGTCCAGGGTTCGAATCCCTGCGCGCTCACCATAAATAATGTTTCCAAATTCCTCGTAAATTGGTAAAAATTATTATGCTATTGGTAAATTATACCTACTTTCTATTATTCATATAAAATAATCTCTGCTTAATTCACAGTTTATATTATGATGTTTTGTTTCTGATTTTATATTTATAACTTATTGATTTTGTTTAACTTTAATAAACGTTAGGTTGTAAACTATCTCTTATAAATTAAAACAAATATTCTTTTATATTACGTTAATAGCTTGATGAAAGATTGTTTTTTAGAATACCATAAATCTAACGAATATAGTCATTCATGGGTATAAATTTTCCTACCATACACGAAGAATGTAATTTCCATATTTACAAAGCTAAAGAAGGGTAAGCGGGCTGATAAATGCTTTTAAATAGTAAAAGAAAGTTAACCTCTGTTGTTGAAATAATATTTCAATTTGTGCCTATGATTGCTGCTGTTGGTTTATTAACAGCTTGTGCAAACCAAACAACACAATTTGCAGGGAAAAGTCCCACCAATACAACATCTAAGGTAAAGGCGGCAAAGGCTGTTACTGTACCTGAAAAGATTTTAAATACACAACATAAATCAAAAAATAAAGGCAGTAGAGCTGTTGTTGGTAAACCTTATCAAGTAAAAGGAAAATGGTATTATCCAGAAGACGATCCAACTTATAAACGTGTTGGTCAAGCATCATGGTATGGTTCAGATTTCCATGGGCGTTTAACTGCAAATGGTGAAATCTATGATATGAATCTCTTAACTGCTGCCCACCCTACGATGCCTTTGCCCAGTTATGCTCGCGTTACAAACCTAGAAAATGGCTCTTCTATTATTGTTAGAGTAAATGACCGTGGTCCTTATATAAAAGATAGAATTATTGATTTATCAAAACAAGCTGCAACAATTCTTGGTTATGTCAATAAAGGGGTTACGAATGTTAAAGTAGAGTATGTCAGTAAAGCACCTGTAAATGATTATGATCGTGCTTATTTAATAGCCTCTTATACATCTAGAGATTATAATTCATCTATGATGCTAGCATTAGCGAATACTCTAGAAGACAAGGAAGATAATATATTTTTTGCGTTTAATACAGGTCAGCAAAAACAGCTGATGAAGGCTACAATGAATTCAAAACAATCAATTGAAACTTTTTTGATAAAATTACCAGATATTGGCCCTGTTTTGATTAATAAACCTACATCACTTGATCAAATCACTTTTGCTCATAAACTCAATAAAGAAAACTTAGGATAAGTCTATTGTAAATTGTCTTAAGAAAAAACGCTGTATTTTTTACGATATGCATAAAAAAGTCGCAAATGATCCAAGGAAATATAAATATCTTCATTAAAAAACAAAGCTGAATTAAATATATTTACAGCAAGGCAATAACTAAATGAAATGTTATAAGTAAATCCTATATAACAGAAAATGTATAATATATAATGTGTTATATTAATAATAGAATTTATTTTATAAATTTCTTTTTCTAATTATCAGAAAAACATAAAAATTTTTTTAATTTATAAATATATTCTTTGTGAAAAATGAATAACCTCTTTTTTGTATAATCTGCTTTTTATGCTGATTTTCTAAACAAAGAGGAATCAACCGTATAATAGCAATAGCATTAAAGTTTTTTCCTTATTTTGGGATTAATATTTAATAGATAAAAGCGCAAAATTTTAGATCTCTACACCATAATCGCTATTATTGATGATGCATGATAATATTTTAAAAACAGAGTAATATTATCTTTTTCCTATTTTCATTAGCAAAATTAATGACAATTGAAGTAATATTTTATTTATTTTAAAAATGCGCTTTATAAAATAATAATTGGATGCTTTTAAAAATACTTATAATATAAGCCAAAGTAAGGAATTAAGGTTTATACGTGTCAGGTTATTTTATTACATTTGAAGGAGGGGAAGGAGCAGGTAAAACGACTCAAATTTCTTTGCTTGCGCAGTATTTTCGTAGTAAAAACTATGATGTTGTTATAACCCGAGAACCTGGAGGAACAGCAGGTGCTGAAGCAATGCGCTATGTTTTATTATCAGGTAATACAAAACAATATGGTGCATTCATTGAAGCAGTCTTATTTACAGCAGCGCGTGTTGATCATGTTAGTGAAGTTATTTTACCTTCTTTGCAGGCAGGAAAAATTGTTTTATGCGATCGTTTTATTGATTCTATGCGGGTTTATCAGGGGCTTAATAATAAGGTGAATTCTCACCTTCTTTCTGTTTTAGAACATATCGGTCTGGGTACAGTCATGCCCAATTTGACATTTTTGTTAGATATACCAGCAACGTTTGGTATGGAGCGTACAGAGTCACGAAAGAAAGAAATTGGAAAGGTCGATTATTTCGAAAAAGATCAATTAAATATTCAAGAACAAAGACGACAAGCTTTTCTTCAATTGGCTAGAAATGAACCCTTTAGATTTCGTGTAATTGATGCAACCTGTGCAGTAGAAACGATAGCATCACAAATAAAAGATATCTGTCATCAGTTAATATTGGGTCATGTGCCATGAGTGATATCAATTTTTTGCGCCAATATGACGATATCGAAGGGATTTTATCACCATCACAAAATAATATTATCATTGGTCATAAAGAAGTTCGTCACTTTTTGGCACAGATACGTGAAGAAGGGCGTGTACATCATGCATTATTATTTGAAGGAGAGCGGGGGATTGGTAAAGCAACATTAGCATTTCACTTTGCTTGGAATATTTTAAGTAATCAAGAAAGTGGTTTTTTGCAGCCAAAGCATGATTCAGTTGTATGGCATCAGATAATGCAGGGCAGTCACCCTGGTCTTATACACGTTTCTCGCCATTTTGATTTAAAAACACAAAAGTTCAAAACAAGTATATCAATTGATGATATCCGCGATGTCACACATTTTTTAAACCAAACATCGCAAGATGGTGGATGGCGTATTATTATCATCGATTCTGCAGATGATATGAGTAGAAGTGCTGCTAATGCAATTCTCAAAATGCTTGAAGAGCCTCCAGTAAAGGCTTTATTTATTATTATTACACATTGTTCAGGAAAATTACTTCCGACAATTCGTTCACGCTGTCAACAAATCTCTTTGCGACCATTGTGTGATGATGAGATAAAACAAGTTATTTCACATATTCTTTCTGATCAGGGGGGGGCTGATAGAGAAGCTATGAAAATGGTCATTGAGAAATCCCAAGGAAATCCTCGAAAAGCGCTCTTACATATGTGTTATGGTGGGCTTGAAATTATTCAAACCATTGATAGTTTTTTAGAACAATCTGTTTGTAATCTAGCTCTTTTGCACAATCTTGCTCAGACACTTTCGTCATCGGATTCGGATGTCAAATTTCAACAATTTTGTGATGAAATTCTTGATAAGATTCAAAAAAGAGCTATTATTTCGGCTGAAAAGGGGATTCTCACTCTTTCAAAAAAATATGCACAAACATGGCAAGAGATTTATCAGGAAATAGCACAACTGCAATCATTTAATCTTGATAAAAAGCAATTTATTATCAATCTACTTTTTAAAGTTCATAAGATCGTTCACGAATCTAAGCTTTTTTCGTGACAATGTAATTAATAGGCGTTATGTCATTGTATCCTTTTTTATGTTTCAACTGGATATAACATGCGTGACACGTATTATATAACTACTCCAATTTTTTATCCTAATGGTGCTCCGCATATTGGGCATGCTTATAATGCAATTGCGAGTGATTCTTTAGCTCGTTTTCAACGATTAGACGGTAAAGACGTATTTTTTCTATCTGGCACGGATGAGCATGGTCTCAAAATGCAACAGGCAGCAGAAGCATTGAACATAACACCTCAGCAACTTGCAGATCGTAACAGTGCTATCTTTCAAAAGATGCTTACAAAGTTAAACTGTTCTAACGATGATTTCATTCGCACGACAGAAGAAAGACATCACCGAACCTGTCAAGCGATTTGGAAAAAAATGGAAGCTAATGGAGATATTTACCTTGATCGTTATGCTGGTTGGTATTCGGTTCGTCAAGAATCTTATTATGAAGAAAAGGACACCCAAATTGGGGAAGATGGAATCCGTTATGAAAAAGAGCTAGGATCTCCAGTTGAGTGGAATGAAGAAGAAAGTTATTTTTTTAGGCTTTCCCGTTATGAAAAATCTCTTCTTGAGCATTATGAAAAATATCCTGATTTCATTGCTCCCAATGAACGGCGTAATGAGATTATAAGTTTTATCAAATCAGGGTTAAAAGATATTTCCATTTCTCGGACAAATTTTAATTGGGGGGTTTGTGTCCCAAATAATTCAAAGCATGTAATGTACGTTTGGGTTGATGCGCTTACAAATTATCTTACAGCAATTGATTTTTTCAATGAAACATCAAAAAAACGTCATTTTTGGTCTGCAAGTACTCATATTATTGGCAAAGATATTATTCGTTTCCACGCAATTTATTGGCCAGCATTTTTAATATCAGCTGGGATTGAATTGCCTAAACGTATTTTTGCACACGGTTTTTTGTTAAATCGCGGTGCAAAAATGTCAAAATCCGTTGGAAATATAGTTGACCCTTTTGAAATGATTGACCGTTATGGTCTTGATCAAGTCCGTTATTTTTTTCTTCGTGAAATACCATTCGGGCAAGATGGTAGTTATAATCACGAAAGTTTTGTAAATCGTATCACTGCAGATCTTGTTAATAATCTTGGCAATTTAGCACAGCGTTCTTTATCCATGATACAAAAAAATTGTGACGCAAAAATTCCTGCACCAGCTGAATTTTTAGCTCAGGATGAACAACTTTTAGAACAATCTCTTCAAGTAATTGAGGTTACACGCCAAGCTATGTTATGCCAGGCGCCACATTTAGCACTTTCAGCTATTTTTTCAGTTGTAGCAAATGCTAACCGCTATTTTGCCAGTGAAGAACCTTGGAGTTTATGTAAAAGTAATCCAGAAAGATTTTTTACAGTTCTTTATGTAACTTTGGAAGTTTTACGACGGATAGGTATTATGCTGTTGCCTTTTATTCCTCAATCAGCTGCTAAACTTCTTGATAGTCTTGCAATTGCTAAAGAAGATCGCTTATTACATCATATAAGCGATTCAAAAATTAAAGAAGGTGAAAATCTTCCATTGCCGGTGCCGATTTTCCCCCGTTATGTCTTTAAGAAAGCTGATGTGAATGATGTTGATTGATACGCACTGTCATCTTGATTTTGAAGATTTTGCTCAGGATTTGGATGGTATTATTCAACGGGCTTTAGCTGTTGATGTTGGACGTATGATAACAATTTCGACACATGTTCATAAGTTGAATAAACTTTTAGCAATCACAAAAGCCTATGAACAGGTTTTTTGTTCTGTTGGTACTCACCCCAATCATGTCTGTGAAGAACAGAATATTAAAGCTGAAAATCTTATTTGTTTATCAAAACATCCTAAAATTGTCGCATTTGGTGAGTCTGGGCTTGATTATCATTATAATTATACTTCACCACAAGAACAAAAGAAGAGTTTTCAGGAACATATCATTGCTTCTCAGGAAACACAGCTACCTCTTGTAATTCATTCGCGTAAGGCGGATGCTGATATGGAACAGATATTACGTGAACAAATGAAAGAAGGAGAATTTCCATTTATTTTTCATTGTTATTCGTCTGGTATGCAGCTTGCTCGTGCTGGCATTGAGCTTGGTGGCTATATATCTTTTTCAGGTATTCTCACTTTTAAAAATGCACTCGAAATTCGTGAAATAGCAAAAATTGTGCCTTATGAACGTTTGTTAATTGAAACAGATTCACCATTTTTAGCACCTGTTCCTTACCGTGGACAAACAAATGAGCCGTCTTTTGTGTATCATACAGCGGTTATTTTGGCTGAAACTCTCGGCTTAAGTATTGAAGAAATCGCTCAGATAACGACACAGAATGCTTTTCGTTTATTTAGCAAAATGAAATAAAGAGAATGTTTGATTGTTACCGATTTACGATATTGGGTTGTGGTTCGTCTCCAGGAGTACCGCGTCCCAATGGTTATTGGGGAGCTTGTGATCCGAACAATCCGAAAAATAAACGCTATAGAACTTCTCTTTTAATTGAACGAATTGATAAATCGGGAAAGAAAACAACAGTTGTTATTGATACAGGTCCAGATTTTCGATCACAAATGATAAAATCACATGTTAATCATCTTGATGCTACTGTCTATACACATCCTCATGCAGATCATGTTCATGGTATTGATGATTTACGTAGTTATGCGCTTGCACAAAAATGTTTAATAGATATTTATGCAAATGCATTTACGTTAAAGTATCTTAACGAGTCTTTTGGTTATTGTTTTCAAACACCAAAGGGTTCCAATTATTCCCCTATTTTAAAGGCACATCTTATAAATGAAAACAGTGAATTTACAATTCAAGGGCAGGGCGGAGAAATTACTTTTAACACACATTTACAATTTCATGGTGCCATTAACTCTTTGGGTTTTCGTATTGGCAATGTTGCTTACTGTATAGATGTAAATCAATTTCCTGTAGAAGCATTACAAAACCTTATGGATTTAGATGTTTTAATTATTGACTCTCTTCAGTTTAAACCTCATCCAAGTCATTTTTCGGTTGATCAAGCATTGCATTGGATAAACTATTTAAAGCCTAAACGAGCTATATTGACTCATATGGATAATTCGCTTGATTATAATGATGTTTTAAATTACGTCCCACCAAACGTTGAGCCTGCTTATCAAGGTCTTACCTTTAAAACGAATGTATTCTAGAATATATAAAATTATTGAATTTGCGTACAATAAAGTCGTGAAATAGAGAATAATTTGAGTTTTAATGTCAATTGAAAGCAAACTAAATTAAACAAAGTATATAGGTTTTATCTAACAATCACAGTGTATAATTATATATTCTTTATAAGAAGATTTCTTACAAAGTTAAATGTCAGTATGTTTCTTGCAAAAAGTGGATCCAATATAATTTTCTTGCTGCTATAATGCCGTAAAAGAAAGATTTGTGTAGAAAAATTAGAAAAGAAAAAATGTATTTAGCTTATATTTTCTATTTTTATAAAAGGGTAAATTTATATTAATGTTAAAGAAAGTCATGATCGTAGAAGATAACGAACTGAACATGAAGTTATTCCGTGATCTTGTAGAGGTGAGTGGTTACAAAACCGTTGAAACGCGTAATGGCCTTATTGCATTAGATTTAGCTCGCTCGACAATGCCCTCTCTTATTATTATGGATATTCAGTTGCCTGAAGTTTCAGGGATTGAGGTTATTAAACAACTAAAAGAGGATGAAGAACTTAAATCTATTCCTATTGTCGCTGTAACAGCTTTTGCCATGAAGGGGGATGAAGAGCGCATTCGTGCAAGTGGATGTGAAGAGTATATGTCAAAACCTATTTCTGTTCCGCATTTTATTACAATGCTGAAGTCTTTTTTAGACTGAAATTGTTATTCAGTTTTCTTTTTTAATGATAATAGGAAAATAAAACTGAAAGCGTAATTTTATAAAATAGTTTTTAAATATATTATTTAAAATAAAAACCCCACTGAAAGATAAAGTTTTCGTATCATACATATAAAAGCTGAAATTAACGCTTTGAAAATTGGAAAGAGCGACGCGCTTTTGCTTTACCATATTTTTTACGTTCGACAACACGGCTATCTCGTGTAAGAAAACCACCTTTTTTTAAGATAGTACGAAGTTCTGGTTCATAGTAAGTTAAAGCTTTAGAAATTCCATGACGTACTGCACCTGCTTGGCCGGAAAGACCACCACCAGCGACAGTTGCAACAATGTCAAATTGGGTATCTCTTTTGGTTGTAACAATCGGCTGACGAAGAATCATTCTAAGAACAGGACGGGCAAAATATTTATCAAACTCTTTATTATTAATAGTAATTTTTCCAGAGCCTGGCTTGACCCATACACGAGCAACAGCATCTTTACGTTTTCCTGTTGCATAAGCACGCTTTTGTGAATCAAGTTTTTGCATGTGAATAGGAGCAGCAACATTTTCATTTTTATTATTAACTTCTACAGTCGATATTGTTGCACCAAGTTCAGAAAGAGAATTAATTTCAGCCATAATTTAAGCAATCCTTTTATTTTTGCGGTTTAGAGCACCGACATCAAGAGCTTCAGGCTGTTGCGCTGCATGCGGATGTTGACTACCGGCATAAACACGTAAATTTTTCATTTGACGACGACCGAGTGGACCACGGGGAATCATGCGTTCTACTGCTTTTTCAACAATTCGCTGAGGAAAACGACCTTCAAGAATTTGACGAGCTGTACGCTCTTTGATGCCACCGATATAGCCAGTGTGCCAATAATATTTCTTATCAGTATATTTTTTGCCAGTAAGAGCTACTTTTTCTGCATTGATAACAATGACATTGTCACCATCATCGACATGAGGGGTAAAAGTAGGTTTATGTTTGCCACGTAAGCGATTGGCAACGAGCGTGGCAAGACGACCTAAAACAAGGTTTTCTGCGTTAATAATAACCCATTTCTTTACCACTTCAGTTGGCTTTTGTGAAAAAGTTGCCATAGAAGTATCCTTTATTAAAGCCCTTTAATATGAAAACATTTTTATTATTCGTTGTGAATGATTACCACAACAAAATACATCTCAGTATATATTATCTGTCTGATATAATGTCTTACGATTTGCGTCAAGAAAAAATAAAAACTAATAAAATAGCACAATTACAAATATAAAAATATTATAATGCTCTTAAGTGTAACAGTCTACTCATATCACGAGATAAAATATGACGCTATATAAAATATTTCATCTTTTAAGTGCTAATTGTATTTTTGCTACTTTCGTTGTACATAAAGGATAATGCAGTTACCCTATTATTGTCTCAATGTTAAATCTTCTGCTTGTGATCAAGCTTGGGTGGATCCTCTTGATATTCAAGGGATCAATAATGCTCGTGCTATTTCTCAAAAATTTGGTTTTCCAGATCAATTAGCTCGGGTTCTTGCTGCAAGAAACGTTGATGAATCTGAAGCTGTTGCTTTTATTAATCCCACGCTACGCAATCTATTGCCTAATCCAGAAAGTTTTACGGATATGCAATGTGCAGCAGAGCGCTTGGTTAAGGCTATTATGAACCAAGAGAAAATAGCTGTTTTTGGTGATTATGACGTTGATGGAGCTTGTTCATCAGCGCTTTTGGCACGTTTTTTACGTTATTTTGGTATAACAGTTAAAATCTATATTCCTGATCGTATCGTTGAGGGCTATGGTCCAAATGAACAAGCAATGAAGATGCTGGCCCAAGAAGGGGCGAATTTAATTATTACCGTTGATTGTGGTGCAAACAGTCCAGATGCAATAAAGGCAGCTAGGCTTGCAGGTGCTGATGTTGTGGTTTTAGATCATCACCAAATGTCAGACATTCATCAGGAGGCTATTGCTCTCGTTAATCCTAATCGCCCTGATGATTTTTCTGAACAAGGGCATTTATGTGCTGCTGGCATCGTATTTGTTACATTAGTATGGGTAAATCATTTACTGCGGAAGCAAAAATGGGTAGAAACTGTTCCTGACCTTTTGAGTATGCTTGATCTTGTTGCATTAGCCACTGTATGTGATGTGGTTCCATTGCGAGGTGTTAATCGTGCTTTTGTAGTAAAAGGGCTTCAAGTAGCACGTTCTATGCATAATGTTGGGATAGCTGCTTTAGCAAAGGTTGCAGGTATAGGTGAGCCAATTAACAGTTTTCATTTAGGTTTTTTATTAGGGCCTAGAATTAATGCGGGAGGGCGCATTGGAGACCAAGCTTTGGGAGCGCGTTTGCTCAGTTGTGATAATAGAGGTGAAGCTGATAAAATGGCAGAGCAATTAAATAAACTTAATCAGGAACGTCAAGAGATGGAAGCTATTCAATTAGCTCAAGCAGAAGCTTATATTGATTCTGTTCATCACGATAAAGAAATATCATCATCACTTGTAGTTGCTTGCCAAGAATGGCATCCAGGAATTGTTGGTATTCTTGCGTCCCGTTTAAAAGAACGTTTTTTTTGTCCTGTTTTTGTAATTGCTTTGAAAGAAGATGGTAGCGGTACAGGATCAGGACGTTCAATTAGTGGTGTGGATTTAGGTGCACTTGTTTATGAAGCTGTCACATTAAACTTATTAGAAAAAGGGGGAGGGCATAGTATGGCAGCTGGGATTACAATTCAATCTACGAAAGTTGAAGCTTTTCGAGAATGGTTAGAAGAAAAAGTTTCTTTAGTAGTTTCGCAATTGCGTGCTAAAAAGTCTCTTAATATAGATGGTTTTCTTTCTGCTTCTGGTGCTAATAAAGGTCTTTTTGATATGATTGAAAAAGCAGGCCCTTTTGGTTCAGAAAATGCTACACCTGTTTTTGTTCTTCCTTCTCATCGATTGGTCAGTGTATGTGAGGTTGGAAAAGGACATTTGCGCCTCTTTGTTTCTGATCTTGAAGGCAAAAAACTCCAAGGAATAGCTTTTCATGCAGTGGGAACGTCCCTTGGCAATTTTCTTTCTGAAAATGTTGGTGAAACAATTCATGTGGCAGGTAATCTTAGTTTAAATTACTGGAATGGAATGATCAAACCACAATTGCGTGTTATTGATGCGGCGGCAGTGGCGTGATAGATATTTTTTCGATTAGATATCGAGATTATGAGCAAAAGTTGAGTTTTCTTGTATGAATCGAAACCGTGCTTCTGGTTTTGACCCCATTAAACTTTCCACTGTATCTTTAGTTTTTTGCATTTCAAGTGCATCAATAGAAATGCGCAAAAGTGTGCGTTTTTGGGGATGCATAGTTGTTTCTTTAAGCTGTTGTGCGCGCATTTCTCCAAGGCCCTTAAAACGTCCAATTTCGATTTTAGCTTTTCCAATAAATTCAGTTTTTAGCAACTCATCCTTATGGGCATCATTGCGCGCGTAAGCAATTTTTTCCCCTTGTGATATTCTGTAGAGAGGAGGTACAGCAAGATATAAATGCCCTCCACGGATGAGGTCAGGCATTTCTTGAAAGAAAAAGGTTATTAAGAGTGAAGCAATGTGTGCACCATCAACATCAGCGTCAGTCATAATAATAACACGCTCATATCTAAGATCATCTTCACGATATTTAGAACGTGTTCCACATCCAAGCACGAGGATGAGATCACTAATTGTTTGGCTTGTAATCATCTTCTCGCGTGCAGCACTGGCTACGTTTAAAATTTTTCCTCGAAGAGGTAAAATTGCTTGGTTTGCTCTATTGCGTGCTTGTTTAGCAGAACCACCGGCCGAATCTCCTTCAACAATGAATAATTCAGCTCCTGCAGCAGAATTTTGGCTACAATCTGCTAATTTACCGGGTAGGCGTAATTTACGCACAGCCGTTTTTCGATTTATTTCTCTATCTTGGCGTCGTTTTACACGTTCTTCTGCTCGTTCAATAACCCAATCAAGAAGCTTTGTCGCTTCTTGTGGAGAATTAGCAAGCCAATGGTCAAAAGGATCACGTATTGCATTTTCGACGATACGTTGTGCTTCAATTGTAGCTAATCGATCTTTAGTTTGCCCAACAAATTCAGGCTCTCTAATAAAGACTGAAAGCACCGCAACAGCTGATGTCATAACATCATCAGAAGTAATAATAGCAGCGCGCTTGTTTCCTATTAATTCAGCATAAGCTTTCAGTCCACGTAAAAGAGCTTGCCGTAGCCCTATTTCATGGCTGCCACCTTCTCGTGTAGGAATAGTATTGCAGTAGGATTGTACACCAGCATCACCACTATGCCAAGCTACTGCCCACTCAACTGAGCCATGATTAGCGCGTTGTTTCGTTTTACCAGAAAAGATTTCAGTTGTGATACAATATTTACTATTCAATGATGATGATAAATAGTCTTTAAGCCCATCTGGAAAATGAAAAGTAGCTTTTTCAGGAATATTATTGATACCTTCAAGTACTATGGGGTCACAACTCCAGCGAATTTTAACTCCACTAAAAAGATAGGCTTTAGAACGCGCCATTTTATAAATTTTTTCTGGTTCAAAAGCTGTTTTTTCACCAAAAATTTTACTATCAGGATGAAAACGAACTCGTGTACCGCGACGGTTGTAGACATTACCTAAGTCTTCTAATCCAGATTGAGGAATACCGCGTGAGAAACGTTGACGGTAAAGTTTTCGTTCTCGTGCTACTTCGACTTCCATATCGTCAGAAAGAGCGTTAACAACGGAAATGCCAACTCCATGTAAACCACCAGAGGTTTGATAAGCTTTCCCATCAAATTTTCCTCCTGAATGAAGCTGTGTCATAATGACTTCAAGAGTAGATTTGTCTGGCATTTGAGGATGGTTTTCAATAGGAATTCCACGTCCATTATCTGTAACCGTTAGATACCTCTCTTTATCCAGTGATACATCAATTAAATCAGCGTAACCAGCAATAGCTTCATCCATTGCATTATCAATGATTTCAGAAAATAAATGATGAAGTGCTTTGCTATCTGTTCCACCGATATACATTCCAGGTCGCAAACGTACAGGCTCCAACCCTTCAAGTACTCGGATAGATGACGCATTGTAATCATTCGTTTCTGCATTATTTTTAGAGGCAGATACAGGCACTTTTGAAGGTATTACTTTTGAATTTACTGAAGTTTGCTGACTATTTGCTTTCGTTTCCATACGAAGCTGAGCTTTGTTTAAAATACTAAAAAGATCTTTATTATTATCGCTCATAGCATTCAATTATCTATCTAAATTTTAAGTTATTTAAAATAAACGTTTAATCAAGATAAGTTTTATGCCCGTTTTTCATTTAAAAATCAACGTGCTTAAGAAACATCAATTGTTGGGCCAAAAATTTGTTCAAATGCCTGTTTTAGAGCAACATCAACATCATGTATTGTTATAGGTAAACCTAAATCAATTAAACTTGTTACACCATAATCTGCAATTCCACATGGAACAATTCCTGAGTAGTGATCTAAGTTAGGATTAACATTGATAGCAATTCCATGAAAACTTACCCACTTACGTACACGGATACCAATAGCAGCGATTTTATCTTCACAAGAAGTGCCTTTTATTGTTTGTGGACGATCTGGTCGTGTAACCCAAACACCAATCCTATCTTCACGGCGTTCACCTTTAATATTAAATTGTGCAAGCGTTTGGATAATCCACTGTTCTAATGCACTAATAAAAGCGCGTATGTCTTGTTTTCGGCGTTTCAGATCAAGCATAACATAAGCAATACGTTGTCCTGGGCCATGATATGTAAATTCACCACCACGGCCAGCTTCATAAACAGGAAATAAATTAGGTGCTAGAAGATCCTTTTTGTTAGCACTGGTACCAGCTGTATAAAGGGGAGGATGTTCAAGAAGCCAAACTTGTTCATGTGCGGTTTTTGCAGAAATATTTTCTACGCGCTCTTGCATATAACAGAGCGCTTCAGGATATTCGATTAAATCATCACTTATTTTCCATTCAATTGGTGAAGTGGGAGAATCTGTTTTAAAATCATACGATAAATAATCACGATCAGTGCGTTTCAATTTAAATGTCATCATTTTTATATATTAGTGAAAGCATTTAATTATTTCTACCATTTTAGTTGAATAGAAAACTGTTAGTTAAATATAAGTGATATATTATTATTTTGAGTCTAAAGCTTGCAATTTTTAAAGTGTGGACACAATAAATTAAAATTTGATATGAAACCAGCAAAATATCTCATTAATTAATGATGAGTATATGGTGTCATTGCATTTCAATAATTGGCTAAAAAATTTATGTTATTAATTGCCATTATTCTTTAAGAATGAATACGTATTAAGATGTCATTTTAGACTTAATATTGAAGTATAATTTAGAAAAGATTTTACTCCATCTGGTCAAATCAAGCATGAGTTAGAAATATAAGACATTTTATAATAAAAACTAATAAACATTTTACCATCTTCTGATGAACCTTCACCACCTTTAAACCTACTACCAGCTGAATATCTTCCCAATCTTCCATCAAAATGTTTCTGCCTAGTATTTACATTAGCAAACCAACCATTAGAAAAAAGATTAAAAAGAAAATAATATTTGCTATCATTTCTTCTTTTTCAGTTCATTTATTTGCATTTCAACAATTTTAGCCTTTGCTCTGATTCTAGACATCGGAGTTACTTTCTGTAATAACTTCAATAATTGCGTTAACTACTTCAATGATCCTTTTTTGATAATTTCCTTCATGAAAATTAAGAAGAATCAAATTGTTAATAATGACGGCAAAAATCGCATCTGTTAGCTCTTTTTCCAAATCATAGCCCACCCTCAATACGTACTTTGTGCTCATTTGATACAACGACAAGTAATACATTTTCTAGTGCAGATAGCTTTTCTGTCAGACTTTTTATCGTTGTTGTGTCAAGCAAATGAGCTACATCATTAACACAACCTGTTTTAAGGGGGGGAATTGGGTTTGCAAATAGGCAATATTATTCAATGTAACTGTTAAAAATAGAAAACTTATGAAAGACCATAAAAATAAAGAAGCATTACATTGAATAAGTTGAATAAAATGTTGAAACTAATCTTCTAATTGAAATTAACCTTCGGTTTTTGTTGAGTATCAATAATAAATATTTGCATAGGTTTAGCGTCATGAAACCATAATTTTGCCCAAATCATTGTTGGCATTGTTTTTAGTGCAGTATTGTATACACGTACTGCCTCAATATAATCACGGCGAGCAACAGAAATACGATTTTCAGTTTTTTCTAATTGCGATTGAAGAGTAAGAAAATTTTGATTCGCTTTGAGATCAAGATGGTTTTCAACAACAGCCATAAGACATAAAAATGCACTCGACAAATTAGTTTGGCTATTGAGGTAGTGTTGCATAATTTGTGGGTTATTCAATATATCGGCGTTAATGTGGTTATTTGCGTTGCTTTTGCACGTGCTTCCAATAACACCAGTAAGGACAGTTTGCTCATGGGATACATAAGCTTTGGCAATTTCTACGAAATTAGGAATGAGATCCGCGCGGCGCTGATATTGATTGAGAACATTACTTCATGCCACATATGCTTTTCTTTGACTTGTTGATATTATATTATTGATTACCACTTAAAAATGTTAATAAAATGGCACTTGAAAATCATCTTAACATTTTTGTCATAGAATAAGCAGGTGCATTTAATACATCTAGCATAAAATATCTCCAAAGCTATTTTGCAAACTATGTTATATAAAGTATATTTCACTTAGGAAAAATATCTTAAATTTCAAAGCTGATTTATATTTATGAAATAGTTCATTTGGGTTTCATTACGCATTTCAATCGGTTGAATGAATCACCAATACATAACGTAATTTTTACACTCGTTATTTCATAGATTTATACGGTAGCGTTTAATTCTGGCCATATTGGTGCAGTTACAATTTTAAAAATGAATAATTTCATAATTCAGTTTGAAAAATAGGATAACGAATTCTATTCGCAATGCATTTTATTACTAAAATCATATAAAACACATTGTATTATTATTATGAATTGTTGTCATATATAGTATGAAATCATTGATATAAATTTGTATGAGAAAGCCAATACGAAGGCTAATATAGCAAAAATTATGGTTTAGTTTTTGATATAAGAATCGTTTTATTGTTAGCATTTTTGGAAGCCGTGATAAAATTTCCCTTCATTCACAATTTCCTGACTTATAAGCAAGTTCACTATTTAAAGTTCTATAGAACTTATTTTTTATGATTGTGTCATTTTTATTATAGCTCTTTTTGAAAAGATTATGTAATGAGGATAATGTATCATTATGTGGTTCTCAACATTATCTTCGGAGTAACTCATGAACACAAAATGTTTAATCAGCACATCTATCATCACTCTATTTACAGCTTCTGTAGCACAAGCGGCAGATATTATGGTACCTCGAGAGTCGAGGCCCGTTGTTTCAGCTCCTCAAGCATCAAGGCAAATTTCATCACCTGTTGAAATGAGTCCTAATTTTGATGTTCCACCAGTTATTTCTGCACCAACTTTCTCTTGGAGTGGTTTTTATCTTGGAGGGCAGATTGGTGGCTTTTCAGGTAAAACAGGAATCAATTTATACGCTAAAAAAGGTCCCAGTACGAGAGAATGGACTCCAGTTGAAAAAGATACAATACCTCAACTTTCTGGTTTCATGGGTGGTTTTTATACAGGAGCCAACGTTGATCTAGGGAACAGTCTTATTCTAGGTGTTGATACAGATATCGTTTGGTCTAATAAACAGGATACAAAAATTGTTTCTAAAAAAACATTTGAAGCATTAAGCCTAGAAGGAATAGAAGAGGAAGAGCAAGTACAAGAAAGGGTAGAGCGTGACTTAAATGATACATCTATATCGCGAGAAATTAGTGCTTCATCAAGTCAATTATCAAGAGTAAGGAGGAGTAGTTCCTCCCACCGTAATGGTAGTGAAGGACTTTCTAATCAACAACAAGCGCTAACAATCTCAAGAAGTGCACATGATGATGGGGAAATGGAGCAATTCACCCAAATAGCAGAAATTGTTAAAACGTGTAGTTATACTTTAAAACAAGAATGGTCTGGTGCTACACGAATACGTATAGGTTTTGCTGCTGATCATATTATGCCTTATGTTGCTGGCGGTATTGCTTATACACGGCTTCAAAGTATTTTTTCGCGATCACTTGAGATGGGCCATCAAAAAGAAAATTTGTCTGACTTACTGGATACAAAAATGATGGTGGGTTATACCGTTGGTGGTGGTATTGATTTTGCGATGGCTGATAATGTCATTTTACGTGCGGAATATCGTTATTCAGATTTTGGCAAGCAGAAATTTGTTAAGGATAAACTAGAACTTAGTTACCAGACCAATGATTTTCGGGTTGGTGTCGCTTATAAATTCTAATTTGTTATATGACTCAAATCACTTTAAAAGCTCCATCATATGATAGAGCTTTTTATTTTTATCTTTTGCTGTGCTTTTCCAAAAAGCCAGGGGAAAAGAATCACTATAATTATAACAAGAAGAGAACTGAAAAACTTTAAACTTTGACTTTATTATTTTGTCTTTAAACTTAAAAATAGTAATGTAAGAAGATGAAAATATATGGTGGGCAATGAGAGACTCGAACTCCCGACATCCTCGGTGTAAACGAGGCGCTCTACCAGCTGAGCTAATCGCCCAATCAATGATTTATCATTGGACGAAAGCTTTTTAAGGAAAATTTTATTTAAACGCAAGAATAAAAGATATTTTTATTTGATATTTTTTAAGGATGTTAAATTTTTATTTTTTTGAAAAAACGCATTAAGAATGCTTGACAGAAACGAATGAACCTCTTACACCAGCTTAAATAATTGGTTCGAAAGAAGTGCGCGGGTGTAGCTCAGTTGGTTAGAGTGCTGGCCTGTCACGCCGGAGGTCGCGGGTTCGAGCCCCGTCACTCGCGCCATTTTATAGTGTCTTTCCTAATTTGCTCTTGTAGTGTGCATGTTTCATTCGCAAAGTACTAAATTTAGTGTTGGCTATAAAATTCTTTTTAACATTTCAATTTTTCCTTTATTTGTATAGTTTCTGAGAATAGGGGCTTGCGTCTTTTTTCGCACTGCTGTACCTATATTAATAAGAAAAAATTGCACGGCATGCCTGTTGAAGCTGTACGAGCGGGAGTAGCGGGACAATTATGATAATTTAGTGCTTATCTAGACAATATCAAATAATTACGTTACTTCAGGTACTTTATTAAAGCGGAAGAAGATGATGACTCATTTATTGAGTTCTTACTTACCAGTGTTGATTTTTATTATTGTTTCAGCAGTTATTGCGGGAGCTCTTTTAATTACACCTTATATTGTGGCTTATCATGCTCCCGATCCGGAAAAATTATCAGCTTATGAGTGCGGGTTTAACTCTTTTGATGACGCTCGCATGAAATTTGATATTCGGTTTTATTTGGTTTCAATTTTGTTTATTATCTTTGATCTTGAAATTGCTTTTCTTTTTCCTTGGGCTGTTTCGTTTGGTTCAATAGGTATGTTGGGTTTTTGGTCAATGATGATATTTTTAGCAATTTTGACGATTGGATTTATATATGAGTGGAAAAAGGGAGCCCTTGAATGGGATTAATATTAAATAATTCAACAGTTATAACTCCAAAATCGAAAGAAATGGCGGAGTTGAGTGCTGGTGAATTGATAGATTCTCATGATAAATTTTTTCATGATATAAATGCTGAATTGTCTGATAAGGGTTTTTTAGTAACCTCAGCAAATACTTTGATAACTTGGGCGCGTACTGGCTCATTGATGTGGATGAGTTTTGGTTTGGCTTGTTGTGCTGTTGAGATGATGCAGTGCTCAATGCCTCATTATGATAATGAGCGTTTTGGATATGCACCGCGCGCTTCACCGCGTCAATCAGATGTGATGGTGGTTGCTGGTACTTTAACCAATAAAATGGCGCCTGCTTTACGTAAAGTTTATGATCAAATGCCTGAGCCGCGTTATGTGATATCTATGGGGTCGTGTGCAAATGGTGGTGGCTATTATCACTATTCTTATTCAGTCGTGCGTGGATGTGATCGTATAGTGCCGGTAGATATTTATGTTCCAGGGTGTCCTCCTACAGCAGAGGCATTGCTTTACGGTATATTGTTGTTGCAGAAGAAAATCCGTCGTACTGGGTCTATAGAGCGATAGAGGCTTTAGGGTGATGTTTGAATCATTAAATGAGCTTTCTGCCTATTTGAAGAATCAATTAGGGGATAAATTAGAAGAAAGTGTTTTTGCATTTGGCGAATTGACGATTGTGTCACGTCTTGATGCGATTACTGATGTCTTAATGTTTGTGCGTGATGATTCTCGCTGTCAGTTTGTTAATATTACAGACATTAGTGGCGTTGATTATCCTTCTCGAGACAAACGCTTTGATGTCTCTTATCAATTATTATCTCCTCGTCATAATTTACGATTACGTGTTAAGGTGCGGACTGATGAAAATGTGCCGATTCCTTCTGCATGCTCAGTTTATCCTGGAGCAGAGTGGTATGAGCGTGAAACGTACGATATGTATGGTATTTTATTTTCTGATCATCCAGATTTGAGGCGTATTCTGACTGATTATGGGTTTGAAGGGCATCCTTTGCGTAAAGATTTTCCGGTGACGGGGTTCGTAGAATGTCGTTATGATAATGAAGTTAAGCGAGTAATCTATGAACCTGTTATTTTGCGGCAGGAAATGCGTAATTTTGACTTTCTTTCACCCTGGGAAGGTGCTGAATATATTTTGCCGGGTGATGAAAAGATAAACGGCGAAAAATGATATTAAAACTGACAAAAATGACACTGAAACAGGCAGTTTTTTAGATGATTGGATACTTTTAAAGTAGGAAGGGTATAAATGTTTCCATGTAGTAAGGCGTTATCTTGTGTTTTGCGATATAGTAAGCAAAATTTTATTGACATTCAATTAGGGACATATTTTGAAAAAGCAAGGAGTTGATTGTGGCTGAGGTCAATGTCCGAAACTTTAATATTAATTTTGGTCCTCAACATCCTGCAGCGCATGGTGTTTTGCGTATGGTCCTTGAGTTAGACGGTGAAGTTGTTGAGCGTGTAGATCCGCATATTGGGTTATTGCACCGTGGTACTGAAAAGTTGATGGAAACAAAAACGTATCTTCAGGCGTGTCCTTATTTGGATCGTTTGGATTATGTTGCTCCTATGAATCAAGAGCATGCTTTTGTGCTTGCTATTGAAAAATTGTTAGGTATTGAGGTTCCCAAACGAGGGCAGCTAATCCGTGTTCTGTTTTCTGAAATTGGACGTATTCTTAATCATTTACTTAATGTGACAACGCAAGCAATGGATGTTGGTGCTTTAACACCGCCACTTTGGGGGTTTGAGCAGCGTGAACGTTTGATGATTTTTTATGAACGTGCATGTGGTGCACGACTTCATGCTAATTATTTTCGTCCTGGTGGTGTGCATAAAGATTTGCCGGAATCTTTAATTGAAGATATTGGTAATTTTATTGATCCATTTCTTGTTGCTCTTGATAAGCTTGATGCGCTTATAACGCCAAATCGAATTTTTAAACAGCGAAATGTAGATATTGGAGTGGTAAGTAGTGATGAGGCTTGGTCTCGTGGTTTTTCTGGGGTAATGATTCGCGGTGCCGGTGTGCCGTGGGATTTGCGTAAAAGTCAACCTTATGAATGTTATGATGAAATGGAATTTGATATTCCAGTCGGCAAAAATAGTGACTGTTATGATCGTTATCTCATTCGTATGGAAGAAATGCGTCAATCAGCAAAAATTATATGCCAATGTGTGAATCGCTTGCTTAGTACTGAAAGAAATGGACCGGTTTCAAATTTAAATCATAAAATCGTTCCTCCAAAACGTAATGAAATGAAAAATTCAATGGAGGCACTTATTCACCATTTTAAACTTTACACGGAAGGGTTTCATACTCCTCCTGGTGAAGTTTATGTTGCTGTAGAAGCTCCAAAGGGTGAATTTGGTGTTTATCTTGTTTCTGATGGAACAAATAAGCCTTATCGGGTTAAATTGCGTGCTCCTGGTTTTGCTCATCTTCAAGCTATGGATTTTTTGACTCGGGGTCATATGCTTGCAGATGCAACAGCTATTTTAGGTTCAATTGATATTGTTTTTGGGGAGGTTGATCGCTAATGTCTGTACGTCGTCTTGCAGATGATGCTCACCAACCATTAGAATTTTCTTTTACAAAAGAAAATCAAGTGTGGGCGCAAAATACTATAGCAAAATATCCTGTAGGGCGTGAGCAGTCAGCTGTAATTCCCCTCTTAATGCGTGCTCAAGAGCAAGAAGGTTGGGTAACACGTGCTGCAATTGAGTATATTGCTCAAATGCTTTCAATGGCTTATATTCGCGTTTTAGAAATTGCTACTTTCTATACTCAATTTCAGCTTAAGCCAGTTGGAACAAAAGCACATATTCAAGTTTGTGGTACTACTCCTTGTATGTTACGTGGTTCTGGTGAGTTAATTAAAGTTTGCCAAAAGAAAATTCATTCTGAACCTTTTATTACTAACAAAGATGGAACTTTGTCATGGGAGGAGGTAGAGTGTCTTGGTGCTTGTGTTAATGCTCCAATGGTTATGATTTTTAAAGATACTTATGAAGATCTTACAGCAGAACGTCTTGAAGAAATTATAGATGCATTTGAGGCCGGAAAAAATTCTGATATAGCTGCAGGGCCGCAGAATGGTCGTAAATCATCAGAACCTATAAATGGTTTAACTTCTTTAATTGATGAGAATGAGGGGAAGAAGAAATCATCAAAACTTTCAAGAAAAAATAGTAAAAAATAAAAACAGAGTAATAACGCTTCATTAATAGAGTGATTATTTAGAAATATTTTAGTAGCAATAACAAATCTTTTAAAAATACTGAAAAATTATTGGATTTAGGAAAATGTTGAGAACATATTCGATGTTAGGGAAAAAGGTGGGGTATGCTAACTGATAAAGATCGCATTTTCACTAATATTTATGGTTTAAAGGATAAATCATTAAAAGGTGCTATACTGCGTGGGCATTGGGATGGTACCAAGGCGATTGTCGAAAAAGGCCGTGACTGGATTGTTGATGAGGTAAAAAAGTCAGGTTTGCGTGGTCGTGGTGGTGCTGGTTTTCCTACTGGTATGAAGTGGTCTTTTATGCCAAAGCAAAATGATGGTCGACCACATTATTTAGTTGTGAATGCAGATGAATCAGAACCTGGAACATGTAAAGATCGTGACATTTTGCGGCATGATCCTCATACTTTAATTGAAGGATGTGTTATTGCTACTTTTGCAATAGGAGCAAATGTTGCTTTTATCTATATTCGTGGTGAGTATATTCGTGAGCGTGAAGCACTTCAAGCTGCCATTGATGAATGTTATAATGCTGGTTTACTTGGTAAAAAGACTAAATGTGGGCATGTTTGCGATATTATTGTTCATCATGGTGCTGGAGCGTACATTTGTGGTGAGGAAACAGCTCTTTTAGAAAGTCTTGAAGGGAAAAAAGGGCAACCTCGACTTAAACCGCCGTTTCCTGCTAATATGGGAGTTTATGGTTGTCCAACAATCGTTAATAATGTAGAATCCATTGCAGTTATTCCAACAATTTTGCGTCGGGGTGCTTCATGGTTTTCATCAATCGGTCGCTCAAACAATGTTGGAACAAAGTTGTTTATGATTTCTGGTCATGTCAATGCCCCTTGTACATTTGAAGAAGCTCTAGGTGTTTCTTTCCGTGAATTAATTGAAAAACATACAGGAGGTATTCGTGGTGGATGGGATAATCTTTTAGCAGTTATTCCAGGTGGAGCTTCCTGCCCAGTTGTTCGGGGTGAAGACATGATAGACGCAATCATGGATTTTGATGGGATGCGTGATGTAGGATCTTCTTTTGGCACAGGTGGCGTGATTGTTATGGATAAATCAACGGATATTATCAAGGCAATTTGGCGTATAGCGGCTTTTTTCAAACATGAAAGTTGTGGGCAGTGTACGCCGTGTCGTGAGGGTACTGGTTGGATGATGCGCCTTTTAGAGCGCATGGTTGAAGGAAGAGCTCAAAAACGTGAGATTGACCTTTTATTTGAAGTTTCTAAGCAGGTTGAAGGGTATACTATTTGTGCGCTTGGTGATGCTGCGGCGTGGCCTGTGCAAGGATTAATACGTAATTTTCGTTCAGAGATTGAGCAAAGAATTGATGATTATACGCGAAACGTGGTTCAAAGCAAAAGTGTTGCTTTGGAAGTAGTAGAGTAAAAAATTTATTCTAATGAATAATAAAATGTGAGTTTAGGTAAATTATCTGCGGACTGGATTAATGATGATAAGTATCAAAGTTGATGGTAAAGAGATTGAAGTTCCTGACTACTATACATTGCTTCAAGCCGCTGAAGCTGCTGGTGCTGAAGTGCCACGTTTTTGTTTTCATGAAAGTTTGTCAATTGCTGGAAATTGTCGCATGTGTTTAGTTGAGGTCAAAGGTGCTCCTCCAAAACCTCAAGCTTCTTGTGCGATGGAGGTTCGCGATTTACGACTGGGCCCCAATGGTGAAATACCTGAGATATTTACCAATACAGAGATGGTTAAAAAAGCTCGTGAAGGTGTTATGGAGTTTCTCCTTATTAATCATCCGCTAGATTGTCCTGTATGTGATCAAGGTGGTGAATGTGATCTTCAAGATCAAGCAATGTTTTATGGTCGTGATTGTTCTCGTTATACAGAAAACAAGCGTGCTGTAGAAGATAAATATATCGGTCCGCTTGTAAAAACTGTTATGACACGGTGTATTCATTGCACCCGTTGTGTTCGTTTTACGACAGAAGTTGCAGGTGTTTCAGAGCTTGGTTTAATTGGTCGTGGTGAAGATGCTGAAATTACGACCTATCTTGAAAAAGCAATGACATCTGAATTACAGGGGAATGTTATTGATCTTTGTCCGGTGGGTGCTTTAACCTCAAAACCTTATGCATTTCATGCGCGTCCATGGGAATTAACTAAGACAGAATCAATTGATGTGATGGATGCACTTGGTAGTGCCATTCGTATTGATAGTCGGGGACGTGAAGTTATGCGAATAATACCACGTACGAATCAAGACGTAAATGAGGAGTGGATTTCTGATAAGACGCGTTTTATTTGGGATGGGCTGCGCACTCAGCGACTTGATAAACCATATGTTCGCAAAAATGGAAAACTTCAGCCTGCAAGTTGGTCAGAAGCTTTTGCGAGTGTTAAGACGGCAGTATCTAAGACAACAGCAGAAAAAATTGGTGCAATTGCAGGAGACCTAGCGTCTGTTGAAGAAATGTATGCGCTTAAAGTATTGCTCACTTCACTAGGATCAAAGGTATTTGATTGTCGTCAAAGAGGTATGGCTTTATCACCTGAATTAGGGCGCTCAAGTTATATTTTTAATCCAACTATTGTAGGTATTGAGCAAGCTGATGCATTACTCATTGTGGGGTCTAATCCGCGTACTGAAGCTGCTGTTTTAAATGCGCGTATTTTAAAACGTCAACGAATGGGGCAATTTCCAATTGCATTAATTGGAGAGCAAGTTGATTTGCGTTATCCATATTCTTATCTTGGGGCTGGTACTGAAGCGTTGAGTGCACTCATTAGTGGAAAGAATGCGTTTTTTGATGTTCTGAAAAAAGCTAAACGTCCACTTATTCTTATTGGGGAAGCTGCTGTTTCAGGTAAAGAGGGGTTGTCTGTTTTAAAAAATCTCGCAAAATTATCTGATGTTGTTGGTGCTCTTAATAAAGAGTGGAATGGATTTGGTGTGCTTCATAATGCTGCCTCGACTGTTGGGGGATTAGATATTGGTTTTGTTTCTAAAATTGGAACTGAAAATATTGTTAAGACTTGTGAAGTTTTATTTTTACTTGGTGCAGATGAAGTGGAATTGACCCATAAAAAGGCTTTTACAATTTATATTGGTAGCCATGGTGATAATGGTGCGCATGCTGCTGATGTGATTTTGCCAGCATCAGCTTATACTGAGAAATCAGGGCTTTACGTTAATACAGAAGGTCGTGTTCAAATGACGAATCGAGCCGGTTTTGCTCCGGGTGAAGCAAAGGAAGATTGGGCAATTTTGCGTGCTTTATCTGATGTTTTAGAAAATAAGCTCCCTTTTGATTCTTTATCTCAATTAAGGCAGAATTTATTCAGTGATTTTCCACATCTTTGTGCAATTGATGATATAGCTCCTGCATGTCTAAGTGATCTCAAAGCACTCGGTTCGCAATTAATTGTTCTAAGTAAGCAAACATTCGCTTCTATAATTAAGGACTTCTATTTAACAAATCCAATAGCGCGTGCTTCTGCAGTTATGGCTGAATGTTCAGCTCTTGCAAAGAATCATGCTGCTGGATCTGTAGAGTAAGAACAGAAGGGAAAAGGAATATTATGTATGATTTCTTTATGACCGGGCTATTACCATTGCTGATTATAGTGGGTAAGACACTTTTCCTTTTAGTTGTTCTTTTAGTTTTAATTGCTTATCTTCTTTATGCAGATAGAAAAATTTGGGCCGCTGTGCAATTGCGACGGGGACCGAATGTTGTTGGTCCATGGGGGTTATTTCAATCTTTTGCAGATTTAATTAAATTTGCGGTTAAAGAACCTATTATCCCTGCTGGTGCCAATAAAGGTGTTTTTCTTTTGGCTCCTTTTGTTTCTGCTATGCTTGCGTTATCAACTTGGGCTGTTGTGCCTGTTAATGAGAATTGGGAAATTGCTAGTATTAATGTTGGTTTGCTTTATATCTTAGCTATTTCATCTCTTGAGGTTTATGGTGTTATCATGGGGGGGTGGGCATCAAATTCAAAATATCCTTTCTTAGGGGCTCTTCGTTCGGCAGCGCAAATGGTTTCTTATGAGGTTTCAATTGGATTTGTTCTTGTAACTGTTATCTTAGTAAGTGGTTCATTGGATCTCGCAACAATTGTCCGTGAACAGAGTAGGGGGCTTGGAATGAATCTTGGTCTACCTTTTAACAGTTTTCTAGATTGGAATTGGTTAGTTCTTTTTCCAATGTTTATTATATTTTTTATTTCTTCACTTGCTGAAACAAATCGTCCTCCTTTTGATTTAGTTGAAGCAGAATCTGAGCTTGTTGCTGGTCACATGGTTGAGTATTCTTCAACTCCTTATATGCTTTTTTTTCTTGGTGAATATGTTGCTATTGTTTTAATGTGTGCATTAACAACTATCTTGTTTTTAGGCGGTTGGTTGCCTCCTTTGAATGTTTGGTGGCTTAATTGGATTCCAGGCGTCATTTGGTTTGTTTTGAAGGTTTGTTTTGTGTTTTTTGGTTTTGCTATGGTTAAAGCATTTGTTCCGCGTTATCGTTATGACCAGTTAATGCGGCTTGGTTGGAAAGTATTCCTTCCTATTTCATTGGCAATGGTTGTGATAACTGCTGCTGTCTTAAAATGTATTAGTTTCGCTTAAACAAGGGAGGGCGTTTCGTATGTCAGGTCTTATTCAAGCGGCAAAATCACTGCTTTTATTAGAATTTATAAGTGCCTTTTTTTTGGCGATGCGTCAGTTTTTTTCGCCAAAACCTACAATCAATTATCCTTATGAAAAGGGTGTTGTTTCTCCACGTTTCCGTGGTGAACATGCTTTGCGTCGTTATCCGAATGGTGAAGAACGGTGTATTGCATGTAAATTATGTGAGGCAATTTGTCCTGCCCAAGCTATTACAATTGAGGCGGGGCCACGATGCAATGATGGTACACGTAGAACTATTCGTTACGACATTGATATGGTTAAGTGTATTTATTGTGGTTTTTGTCAGGAAGCTTGTCCAGTTGATGCTATTGTGGAGGGACCAAATTTTGAATTTGCAACAGAAATGCGTGAAGAACTTTATTATGATAAAGAAAAGCTTTTAAGTAATGGAGATCGTTGGGAGAGAGAAATTGCTCGTAATATATTGATGGATGCGCCTTATCGTTAGATGTATCGTCAATAAGTAGTCGGATGATTCTATCTGGCAAATTATAGCTGGGTATGAATTTTATGCTAATTAGTAGTTATTAATCGAAGGAAATCCTATGCTAACAGGTTCAGCAGTGGTATTTTTCTATATATTTTCTTTTATCATGCTCGTGAGTGCAATTACTGTTGTTGCTGCACGTAATCCAGTGCATTCAGTGTTGTTTTTAATCTTGGTGTTTTTTAATGCAGCGGTTTTGTTTGTGCTTTTGGGAGCTGAATTTTTGGGGCTTATTCTACTTGTCGTTTATGTTGGTGCTGTAGCAGTTTTATTTTTATTTGTGGTTATGATGCTTGATGTGGACTTTGCTGAATTGAAAAGTGGAGTGCTCCGATATATTCCTGTTGGTGCCTTTGTTGGTGTTGTTATTGTTATAGAATTGATTTCTGTTTTTATTAGCAGCCACTTTTCTCCTGTTTTAAGATCTTATGTTACGCAACCGGTGCCAGATTTAGCACAGCGAACCAATACGCAAGCGTTGGGGGATATTCTTTATACAGATTATATTTTCTATTTCCAAATTGCTGGAATGATTTTATTGGTTGCAATGATTGGTGCTATTGTTTTAACGCTCCGTCATAAGTCTGGTGTCAAACGACAATCAATTGCAGTGCAAGTTGCTAGAACAGCAAAAAGTGCAATTGAAATCAAACAAGTTGAATCAGGTAAGGGTATTTAGCGGGGAAACGACTATGTATATTGACATTTCTCATTATCTTACTGTTTCTGCGGTAATGTTTACAATTGGCATTTTTGGTATTTTCCTAAACAGGAAGAATGTGATTATTATTCTTATGTCAATTGAGCTTATATTACTTTCAATCAACCTTAATTTTATTGCGTTTTCAGCATTTCTTCATGACCTGGTTGGTCAAATATTCGCTTTATTTATCTTGACAGTTGCGGCTGCTGAAGCAGCAATTGGTCTAGCAATTCTTGTTGTTTTTTTCCGTAACCGCGGTTCTATCGCAGTTGAAGATGTTAATGTGATGAAAGGCTGATAAGTAATGTATTATGCAATTGTCTTTCTGCCGCTTTTGGGTTTTTTAATTGCTGCTGTCGGCGGAAAAACTATAGGGTCTCGTGCAAGTGAAATTGTGACGTCGAGTTTCATGATAATTGTTGCTGCATTATCATGGATAGCTTTTTTAAATATTGCTATTGGTCATGCTTCAGCGGTTAGTGTTCCGGTTTTATACTGGGTAACTGTTGGTAACTTAGTTTTTGATTGGGCATTGTATATTGATACATTGACAGCCGTCATGCTTGTTGTGGTTAACAGTGTTTCAGCATTAGTGCATATTTATTCAATTGGTTATATGTATCACGATCCTTCAAGATCTCGGTTTTTTGCCTATCTTTCTTTATTCACATTTATGATGCTTATGCTGGTGACAGCTGATAACTTAATCCAAATGTTTTTTGGCTGGGAAGGTGTTGGGCTTGCATCTTATTTGCTCATTGGTTTTTGGTTTCAGCGAGCTTCTGCTAATAAAGCAGCAATGAAAGCTTTTGTAGTTAACCGTGTTGGTGATTTTGGTTTTCTTCTAGGTATCTTTAGTATTTTTGTTTTGTTTCAGTCAGTTAATTTTGCATATATTTTTGCAAAGACTGCAGACAGTAGTTTTGTAGAAAATATAATATTTTTAGGTTGGCAACTTGATGGACAAACAGCAATTACTGTAACGTGTCTTCTTTTGTTTATCGGTGCCATGGGTAAATCAGCACAATTTCTTCTACATACATGGCTTCCTGATGCAATGGAAGGACCAACGCCTGTATCTGCTCTCATTCATGCAGCAACAATGGTAACCGCTGGCGTTTTTATGGTTGCACGTATGTCACCAATTTTTGAACTTTCTTCAACGGCTTCCACTGTGATTATTATTGTTGGAACAATGACTGCATTTTTTGCGGCAACTGTGGGGCTTGTACAAAATGATATCAAGCGCGTTATTGCTTATTCAACATGTTCACAGCTTGGTTATATGTTTGTTGCTTTAGGTGTTGGGGCTTACGGAGCAGCTGTTTTTCATCTCTTTACACATGCTTTTTTTAAAGCTTTACTGTTTCTCGGTGCAGGTTCTGTAATTCACGCAGTGTCTGATGAGCAAGATATGCGAAAAATGGGGGGATTACGTAAACATATAAAAGCAACTTATTGGATGATGGTTATAGGAACTATTTCATTAACAGGTGTTGGAATACCGGGAACATTTTGGGGTACAGCGGGTTTTTTTTCAAAGGATGCAATTATAGAATCCGCTTTTGCGTCACATAATATTGTCTCAAAATATGCTTTTTGGATTCTTGTTTTATCTGCTTTACTAACGAGTTTTTATTCATGGCGGCTTATATTTATGACATTTCATGGTAAGCCACGTGCAACTGTCGATGTTATGCATCATGTTCATGAATCGCCTCCGGTTATGTTGATTCCTCTGTTTGTTTTGTCTGTTGGAGCATTATTTACAGGTGTGATTTTTCAACCTTATTTTTTTGGTAATTTGTATGATACTTTTTGGAAAGACGCATTGTTTACAAGTAGCCACAACCACATTCTTCATGAAGCGCATAATGTGCTAAATTGGGTAAAGTGGTCACCATTTACAGCAATGGTCCTTGGATTTGTTTTGGCCAGTTTATTTTATATTTTTGTTCCATCACTTCCAAAAAAACTTTCCGAGTTTATGCCTGCATTCTACCGTTTTCTTTATAATAAGTGGTATTTTGACGAACTTTATGATTTTTTGTTTGTCCGTTCTGCTTTAAGAATTGGTTGTTTTCTTTGGAAGATAGGTGATGGTAAAATTATTGATGGCTTAGGACCGAATGGTATTACTGCACATATTGTTGATATTACAAACAAAATTATCCGACTGCAGACAGGTTATCTTTATCACTATGCGTTTGCGATGCTTATTGGTGTTACAGCGCTGATCACGTGGATAATGATCGGGAGTTTAAATTGATGACCGACTGGCCTATTCTTTCTACAGTTACATTTTTACCGCTTGTTGGTGTGTTTTTGATTTTATTAATCAAAGATAATACCGAAGCTGAAAAGCATAATATACGCAATGTAGCGTTTTTTACATCTGTCTTTGTTTTTATTATCTCTTTAATTATTTGGATAAGGTTTGATAACACAAGTTCCGATTTCCAAATGGTCGAAAAATTCGATTGGTTGGGTGGTGGTATTAGTTATCATATGGGCGTTGATGGTATTTCTATTCTTTTTGTCGTCCTTTCAGCTTTTTTATTACCATTCTGCATTTTGGCAAGTTGGGAAAATATTAAAGGTGGATTAAAAGCTTATATGATTGCTTTTCTTCTCCTTGAAGTTGCAATCATTGGAGTCTTTTGTGCTCTTGACACAATGCTATTTTATGTTTTTTTTGAAGGTAGTCTCATTCCAATGTTTATTATTATTGGTGTTTGGGGTGGGGCGCGCCGTGTTTATGCAAGTATGAAGTTTTTCCTATATACTTTGCTTGGTTCAGTACTCATGTTAGTTGCTATTATGGCTATGTATTGGGAAGCGGGAACACTTGATATACCGACTTTATTGACCTATCAATTTTCTACACATATGCAGATGTGGTTATGGCTTGCATTTTTTGCTTCTTTTGCAGTTAAAATGCCAATGTGGCCAGTCCACACATGGTTACCTGATGCACACGTAGAAGCACCAACAGCAGGCTCTGTTATTTTGGCTGGAGTGTTACTCAAATTGGGTGGTTATGGTTTTCTTCGTTTTTCTTTACCAATGTTTCCCATCGCTTCAGCTGATTTTGCTCCTTTAGTTTTTGTATTATCGCTTATTGCAATTATTTATACATCGTTAGTTGCGCTTGTTCAAAATGATATAAAAAAGCTTATTGCCTATTCGTCAATAGCTCATATGGGTTACGTAACAATGGGTATTTTTGCTATTAATGAGCAAGGTATTCAAGGTGCTATTTATCAGATGTTATCACATGGGATTGTTTCTGCCGCTTTGTTTTTTTGTGTTGGAGTTATATATGATCGCTTGCACACGCGTGAAATTTCGGCTTTTGGTGGTTTAGCAAATAATATGCCCAAATATGCGGTTGTATTCTTAATCTTTACTATGGCGAATGTCGGTTTACCTGGAAGCTCAGGTTTTTTAGGTGAATTTTTAACTTTAATAGGTGTTTTTCAAATTAATAAACTAGTTGCAGTTTTTGCTACAACTGGTGTTATATTATCCGCCGCTTATGCACTTTATCTTTATCGACGTATGATTTTTGGCCCCTTAGATAAGGAAGCTCTGAAAGTGCTCCATGATCTTTCTTTAAGAGAGAAGATTATTCTTTATCCAATGGTTGTTCTTACAATATTTTTTGGTGTCTATCCAATGCCGATTCTTAAAACCACAGCGTTTACAGTAGAAACCCTTATTAACCAGCTGCACTAAATAAGAAATAATACTCATGCAAACTGATATAATAACTCAATTAATATTAATTTTTCCAGAAATTTTGATGGCACTGGGGGGCATGGTTCTCCTTTTAATCGGTGTTTATTCCGATGCACGTTCATATTTAACTATCACCGGTTTAGCAATTGCTCTACTTGTTGCAACTATTATTATTACGGTTATCTTTCCGCAAAATGGCTTTTTCTATACAAACACGCTCATTATTGATTCATTTAGTCGTTATATGAAAGTTTTGACTCTTGTCGGTGCACTCTTTGCTCTCATTATGTCTGTTGGTTTTGCCTGTGCTCAGAAATTTGATATATTTGAGTTTCCCATATTAATTCTTTTTGCGACTTTGGGTATGATGTTAATGATTTCAGCTGGGAATACGCTGTCTCTTTACATGGGATTAGAATTACAATCTTTAGCTCTATATGTTCTTGCTGCAATCAATCGTGACAATATAAAATCTTCTGAAGCGGGTATAAAATATTTTGTTTTAGGTGCATTGTCTTCAGGGTTTCTACTTTATGGTATTTCATTGCTTTATGGTTTTACTGCTCAAATTGGTTTTCGCGAAATTGCTTTTGCTTTAAATAATGAAGCTTTACAGCTAGGTGTTATTTTAGGTATTGTTTTTATTCTAGCTGGTTTAGCTTTCAAAATTTCTGCAGTTCCATTTCATATGTGGGCACCTGATGTTTATGAAGGAGCACCAACACCTATTACAGCATTTTTTGCTTGTGCTCCTAAAATTGCAGCAATGGCATTAATTATCCGTATCATTGTTGTTACCTTTATTCCATTAGGCGGTTCTGATGGTTCTATGCCTGCATGGCAGCAGATATTAATTTTCATGGCTATTGCGTCAATGATACTAGGTGCATTTGCTGCAATTGGCCAAAGTAACATTAAGCGTTTAATGGCTTACTCATCCATCAGTCATATGGGATATGCACTTGTTGGTTTAGCTGCTGGAAGTATGCTTGGGGTAAAAAGTGTTATTCTTTATATGACCATTTATCTTGGTATGACTCTTGGTTCATTTGCATTTATTCTTGGAATGCGATCCGGTGATGGAAATGTTGAAAATATTTATGACCTTGCAGGATTGGTGAAAACTAATCCATTTATGGCTATTACGATGACGATACAGCTTTTTTCTTTAGCAAGTATACCTCCTATGGCTGGTTTTTTTGGTAAATGGTATACATTTTCTGCAGCTGTTCATGCAGGTCTTACTCCACTTGCTGTAATCGGTATGGTTGCTTCTGTTATAGGTGCTTTTTACTATTTACGGATTATTAAAATTATGTGGTTTGATACTGCAAAAGCTAGTTTTATTATGTTATCAAACGAACTTAAGCTTTGTCTTGGGCTTTCTACATTATTTACTTTATTTTATGTATTTTTTGGAATTTGGTTTGCTGAATTTGCAGAAAAAGCAGCAACTTCATTATTTTAATAAGTATGGTTTACACATTATCAGATTTTGCTTTAAAACAAGGATATGTTCTTGAATCATATAAAAATGTAGATTCAACAAATCTTATTGCACAACGAAAAGCAAATGCGGGTCATCATGGTTATCTTTGGATTGTTGCAGAAGAGCAAACACAAGGAAGAGCCAGAAGAGGTAGGGCATGGTATAGTCCGAAAGGGAATCTGTATTCCAGCCTTTTGTTAATCAATGATATTGTTTGCCAAACTGCCGCTCAACTTGGTTTTGTTGCTGGAGTGAGTATAGTAGAAACCATAAGGCACTTTATAAAAGATAAAGAAAATAGCATTGTTAGTTTAAAATGGCCAAATGATATTTTACTTAAAGGGGCTAAAAGTGCTGGAATCTTACTTGAACTCTTTACACTAACTCCCAAAAAATACGGATTAGTTATTGGTATTGGAGTAAATGTAAAACATCATTTTAAAGATGCACCATATTTAACATCAAGCATAAAGAATATTGGTTTAGATATTGAAAAAGAAAAATTATTTATGGTTCTAACAAAATGTTTTGCTGAAAATTATCTCCTTTGGAAGCAGTTGGGAGGTTGCGATATAATCCGTGAGAAATGGCTTTTATATTCAGCTCATCTTGGACAACCTATTAAAATAGTCAATGGTGAAAAGCTTACTGAAGGTATTTTTGATGGTCTTGATCATGATTTCAACTGTATTGTCAGACAAAAAGATGGTCAAAAAGCAATTATAACAGCTGGAGATGTTCATTTTGGTTTGGCTGCTTCTATAAATACAAATGTAAATACAAATCGTTATTAATTTATAAAATTTTATTTCACCATGAGCTTATCTTAATAGTTTAGGAGATATTTATGGTTGCCGCCAATAAAAATGAATTGGTTTTTTTGCCTTTGGGAGGGGTAGGGGAAATAGGAATGAATTTGGCTGCTTATGGATTTGGCCCAAAGGATTGCCGGGAATGGTTGCTCGTCGATATGGGGGTCAGTTTTGCTGGCCCTGAATTGCCAGGAGCAAATCTTATTTTACCAGATATTCATTTTCTGGAAAATGAAAAACATAATGTGCGTGGTCTTGTTTTGACACATGCTCACGAAGACCACTATGGTGCTGTCCTTGATTTATGGCCAAAACTTCAGGTTCCACTTTATTGTAGTCCTTTTACAGCAGGGTTATTGGAAAGTAAAAAGAAATCAAATTTCAAATTTCATAAAATTCCATTAAATATTTTTCAAGCTGGTGATTGCTTTCAAATTGGTCCATTTACAATTGAAGCTATTGCTGTCAATCATTCAATTCCAGAATCTGTTTCTTTGGCAATTATAACATCTTTAGGAAATGTGATCCATACTGGAGATTGGAAAATTGATTATACACCTTCACTTGGACCTGTGACAGATGAAAAAAGATTACGGATTTTAGGAAACAAAGGTATTTTAGCATTAGTATGTGATTCCACTAATGCCCTTCAAGATGGTATATCGCCATCGGAACAACAAGTTCAAGATAGTCTTTCTGAGATCATTTTAAAAGCTGAAGGTCGTGTTGTTATTGCAACTTTTTCATCGAATATTGGTAGGATACGTTCAATTGCTCTTGCAGCAGAATCTGCTGGGCGCCAAGTTCTTTTGGTGGGGCGTTCTATAAAACGTAGTGTTACTGTGGCACAAGAACTTGCTTATTTAAATAATTTAGCACCGTTTATAACGGAAGATGATTATAGTCACACTCCACGAAAAAATGTGGTTTTGGTAGTAACAGGAAGCCAAGGTGAGCCATGTTCTGCTTTAGCAAAACTTTCACGAAATGAAATGAGAAATATTGCACTCTCTCCTGGTGATACAATTATTTATTCATCACGTAGTATTCCGGGAAATGAAAAAGCTATTTTTGAAATACAAAATCGTTTTATTGATCAGGGGATTAAAGTAATTACAAATAATGATGCTCTTGTTCATGTTTCAGGCCATCCCCGCCGTTTAGAACTTCTACAAATGTATGATTGGGTAAAACCGCAAATACTTGTTCCTGTACATGGTGAGGCAGTACACCTTGTGGCTCAAGCAGCTTTAGCACGTGAAGCTAATATTAAAACTATTGCTGAAATTAGAAATGGTGATATGCTCCGTCTTGCTCCCAAACCAATAGAGATCATTGAGAAAGTACCTGTTGGTCAAATCTATAAAGATGGTTACCTGATTGGTAGTGAAGATGAAGTAGGGATTAATGAACGTCGCAAATTAAGTTATGTTGGTTATGTTGCAATTTCTCTCCACATGAATAATAAGTATGATTTACTTGATGATATTGGTTTTACGGCATTTGGATTGCCTAAAAACGATGGAAAAGGGAAATCATTAAAGGATATTCTTCTAACTGTTGTAGAAAGTACTATTAATAATATTCCACAAATTAAAAGAAAAGATAATGAACTTATTCAAGAAGCAACACGTCGAGCTGTTAGAGCAGCTGTTAATGAAATTTGGGGAAAAAAACCTGTCTGTACAATTTTCTTACATCGTTCAAAATAAAAATTGTTCTTATAATTATTTCTTTTAGTTAAATTAAAAGAAAAGAATTACTAGGCTAGCTTTATTACTAATATGTATCTGCACTTTACTGAGGGTAAGTAAACTAAAAAATATATCAAATAAAACTTTTATAACATACTGGTTTGTTATATTTGCAAGCTTTCAGAATACAGCTATGATTAATGCATAATATTATTTGAACTGCTCCAATTTGATGAGCTTAATTAGGAGTTAATAATTTCAATGCGCTTTTCTCAATATTTTATACCTATTTTAAAAGAAAATCCTAAAGAAGCAGAAATTGTTTCACATCGACTTATGTTGCGTACAGGTATGATTCGTCAACAAACAGCAGGGATTTATTCTTGGTTGCCATTAGGTAAAAAAGTACTTGATAAAGTTTGTACGATTATTCGTGAAGAACAAAAACAAGCTGGCGCTTTAGAAATATTAATGCCTACGATTCAATCTATTGATCTTTGGCATGAAAGTGGTCGCTATGACGATTACGGTTTTGAAATGTTACGTATTAAAGATCGTCAAGAACGTGATTTGCTTTATGGCCCGACTAATGAAGAAATAGTAACAGATATTTTTCGTTCATATGTTCGTTCTTATAAGGATCTTCCTCTCAATCTTTATCAAATTCAATGGAAGTTCCGTGATGAGATCCGTCCGCGTTTTGGTGTGATGCGTTCACGAGAATTTTTAATGAAAGACGCATATTCTTTCGATCTTGATTATGAAAATGCAAAAATATCCTATAATCGTATGTTTGTTGCTTATTTACGTACTTTTTCTCGCATGGGATTGAAAGTAATCCCAATGCGCGCTGATACAGGCCCGATTGGTGGTGAACGTAGCCATGAATTTATCATTCTAGCTGAAACAGGTGAAAGTGTTATATTCTGTGATAAACAATTTCTTGATATTAATGCTCCACTTTTTTCAATTGATTTTACTGATAAAACTGTTTTAGCTGATATCGTTAAACAGTGGACAACTTTTTATGCTGCAACGGAGGAAATGCATAATGAAGAAAAGTGGAGTAAAATTTCTGAATCCAATCAGCTTTCAGCACGTGGCATTGAAGTAGGGCATATTTTTTACTTTGGCACTAAATATTCTGTACCAATGGGAGCAAAAGTGATGGGGAAAGACGGAAAAGAACACCCGGTTTTTATGGGATCCTATGGGATTGGTCCTTCACGTCTTGTCGCAGCAGCAATTGAAGCTTCTCATGATGAAAATGGTATCATTTGGCCAAAGCCAATAGCACCATTTGATTTTGGTATCATCAACATGAAACCAGACGATAAAAAATGTAAACATATGTGTGAAACTCTTTATCAAGGACTTATACGTGCTGGCTTTGACCCATTGTTAGATGACAGAAATGAGCGCCCTGGTGTAAAATTTGCAATAATGGATTTGATAGGCTTACCAACACAAATAATCGTTGGGCCCAAAAGTGTTGCACAAAATGAGGTTGAAATTAAAGACAGAAAAACAGGCACTAAAGAATCTTTAACAATTGAATCTGTACTTAACCGACTTTCTACAACTTAGATGGGCAATGTTATGAATGGTTTAAGAAGAAAATGGTTTTCATCTTATGAGTGGATGATTTCATTTCGTTACATGATTCCTAATAAAAAACATATGTTTACATCTGTTGTTTCAATCATTTCTTTAATTGGAATTATGTTAGGAGTTTTTGCTTTAGTTGTTGTTATGGCAGTAATGAATGGTTTTCGCACAGAGCTTCTTAATCGCATTCTCGGCATGAATGGACATCTTATCGTTCAGACGACTGATTCTGGTTTTTCCGATTATAATACCTTTATTTCTTATTTGGAATCCATAGACGGTGTAAATTCTGCTTTGCCTGTTGTTGAAGGGCAAGCACTTGTTCAGGGTGATATTGGTGGGGGGACTGGTGCTTTGATTCGTGGCATGCATCAAGAAGATTTGGAGAAGCTTAAAATAGTATCTCAAAATATTAAATCAGGTACACTTGCTCATTTTGAAGAAGAAGGCATCGCAATTGGAAGTGGTCTTGCAGAAAAGTTAGGGCTAACAATTGGAAGTGATCTGCGTATTATTACACCAGATGGTGATGTAACACCTTTTGGCGTTATGCCACGTATTAAAGCTTATAAAATAATTGCTATTTTTGAAGTGGGGATGTCTGAATATGACTCAATATTTGTTTTTATGCCTCTTTCTGAAGCGCAAGCATTTTTTAATTTAGAGCAGAAAATTCAATCAATAGAGTTATTTCTTAATGATCCCGATACTGTTGACCAAATAAAGCAGGTAATAGAAAAAGAGATGGATCAACAAGTTTATTTAATTGACTGGCGTATGCGCAACCAGGCTTTCTTTTCAGCTTTACAGATTGAACGTAACGTTATGTTTTTTATTCTTTCTCTTATTATTCTTGTTGCTGCTTTAAATATTATTTCTGGGCTAATTATGCTTGTGAAAGATAAAAACCACGATATTGCAATTTTACGTACTATGGGAGCACACCAGAGTGCAATCATGCGTATATTCATCTCTACCGGCATGATGATTGGATGTATTGGAACAATATTGGGGTTAATTTTAGGTGTCATAGCTGCTACAAATATCAATTATATTCAGGATTTTGTATCTTGGCTTTTCAATGTTGATGTTTTTAATCCTCAACTTTATTTCTTAACAAAATTGCCAGCACGAATTGAATGGGGACAAACTGCTATAGTAGCTGTAATGGCTTTGCTTTTATCGTTTTTTGCAACACTTATTCCGGCGTGGCAAGCTTCTAAGTTAGATCCTGTACAAGCTTTGAGGTATGAGTAATGTCTGTTGTTTTAGAACTTGTCGAGATTGAGCGACGTTTTTTTGATAACGACAAATCTTTAATTATTTTAGACAAAGCTAATTTTATTCTTAATCGCGGAGAGCTTGTAGCACTTGTTGCACCATCTGGTGCTGGAAAATCAACACTTCTTCATATTGCTGGGTTACTGGAAAAACCAACAGCTGGTGATGTTTTGTTGCATGGTATTTCTTGTGCAAAATGCTCTGATAGTGAACGAACAGCTATGAGACGAAACAATATCGGTTTTGTTTATCAATTTCATCATTTGTTACCAGAATTCACTGCTTTAGAAAATGTAATGATACCCCAAATGATAGCAGGATTTAAAAAATCGACTGCAGAAAATCGTGCACTTAAATTATTAACATACCTTCGGGTTTCTCATCGTGCTAGACATCGTCCATCAGAATTATCAGGTGGCGAACAACAGCGTGTCGCTATTGCACGTGCGATAGCAAATGCTCCTTCTGTACTGTTAGCTGATGAACCTACAGGAAATCTTGATCCTGTAACTTCAGTTTATGTATTTCAGGCTTTATCAGCACTTGTTCGTCAATCTGGGCTTGCCGCTCTTATTGCAACACATAATTACAGTTTGGCCAAACTGATGCATCGCCGAATTACACTGAAAGAGAGAAAAATTATTGAACTTCCTTAAAAATACAGTACACCATTATTACAGAAAATTAATACTATAGCGTATCCCTATATTCACCTATTAAAGAGTTTTTATGACAAATTTTGTAATTGATAAAAATCAATTAAATACGCGGCGTCGGCGATTGATTTTTCGGGCGTGGCATAGAGGCATCCGTGAAATGGATTTAATTTTAGGGCAATATGTTGATTCGCATATCATTAGAATGAGTGATGAAACAATCTCTGAACTTGAATATATTATGTCTTTTGAAGATCGCGATTTACTTATGTGGATTACCGGGGAAATTCCTACACCATCTGAGGTAGATAGCCCGCTTTTTCGTGACATTGCAAATTATCGTATTTGCACAAATTTTAATTAATCAAAATGTCCATATTTCAAAAAATTATTCTTCCTAAAGATGTGCAAGATTTAATAATTTTTGATGGCATTATTGATGGCTTTGAATCTTTCGCACTTACTCAATTAAGCTCAGAAATTGCTCAAGATAAGCCACTTGTTTACATTGTTCGTGATGGAACAAAGATTTCTCATGTACAACAAGTTTTAAATTTTATTGAGCCCAATTTACCTGTTTTTCAGTTTCCTGCATGGGATTGTTTGCCTTATGATCGTGTGTCGCCTGGAATAGCTATTACTGCGCGGCGCCTTTCAGCTTTGGCGCATATATCACATTTGCGTAAAAATCCACGTTCTGCAATTATATTGACAACAGCAAATGCAATTATTCAAAAATTACCGCCTCGTGCCATAATCGATGATCAAATTATTCATACGAAGATTGGTCAATGTGTTAATATGGATAATCTAATCCATTATTTAGAGCGTAGTGGTTTTGAACGCGTTGCGATTGTGCACGATGTTGGTGAATTTGCTATTAGAGGAGGAATTATTGATATTTTTTCTCCTAGTGATAGTGAACCTTTGCGTCTTGATTTTTTTGGTGATACTCTAGAGGCTATTCGCGTATTTGATCCAGTTACGCAACGTACAACAAGCAATAAAACTGATTTTTTTTTACAACCAATGAGTGAGATTATCCTCACGCCTGAACGGATCAATCTATTTAAAAATAATTATATTCGTACACTTAGTGTATCACAAAGAAATGATATGCTGTATGAAGCCATTTCTCAAGGGCGGCGTTTTGCTGGTATGGAACATTGGTTGCCACTTTTTTATGAGAATCTCGATAATTTCTTTGATTATTGTGGTAACGTACCTACTGTTTTTGAGCACCTTATAGAAGAAGTGCTAATTGAACGTTATTGTCTTATTGAAGATTTTTATAATGTTCGTAAAGAGCAAGAAAACAATGAAGAAAGTAATGCTTCTTATCATCCAATAGAGCCTAACCTACTTTATTTGACACCAGAACAAGTTTTAACACGTGCACAACAATCGGGGCAACGTATTGATTTTATACCCTTCAATGTTCCACAAACCTCTGGACAGACAGTTATTCATACGAATGTTACACCGGGATATGATTTTGTAAAAGAACGTAATGCGCAGGGAAAAAATGTTTTTGCAAATGTGGTTGATTATATTCTTTCACTACAATCAACTGGCAAAAAGGTACTCTTAGCGTGCTGGAGTGAAGGATCTATGAATCGCTTGTTGCAGATTCTTGATGAATACGGATTGAAAAAAATAAAAATTGCAAAATCATTACAAGCTGTAAAAGCAACATCACATGATCAAGTATTGGTAGCTATCATAGCAATCGAGCATGGTTTTGAAATTGACGATTTTGTTATTATAGCCGAACAGGATATCCTTGGTGATCGATTAATAAGATCATCAAAACGGCGCAAGCATAATACGCATTTTATTTCTGAAATTGCTACATTAAATTCTGGTGATATTGTTGTGCATATTGACCATGGTATTGGACAGTTTATCGGTCTCAAAACTATCATGACAGCTGGAATTTTACGTGATTGTCTTGAAATCAATTATGCTGAAGGTGATCGACTATTTTTACCTGTTGAAAATATCGAACTTCTATCACGTTACGGATCAGAAGACACACATATAACGTTAGATAAGCTGGGTGGTGTTGCTTGGCAAACACGTAAAGCGCGACTAAAAAAACATTTGTTAAAAATTGCTGGCCAATTGATCCGTATAGCTGCAGAACGCGCCACACGCTCTGCGCCTGCTTTAATTCCACCGATTGGATTGTTTGACGAATTTGTTGCACGCTTTCCTTATGAAGAAACAGAAGATCAGATAGATGCAATTGATGCAGTTTTAGGTGATTTAGCAGCAGGAAAACCGATGGACCGCTTAATATGTGGTGATGTTGGTTTTGGAAAAACAGAAGTTGCCATTCGAAGTGCTTTTGTTGCTGCATTAAATGGTTATCAAGTTGCTGTTGTTGTGCCTACAACTTTGCTTTCACGGCAACATTACAAGACCTTTATCTCGCGTTTTCAAGGGTTACCTGTTAAAATCGGTCATGTTTCAAGGCTTGTAAAAGCTAAAGAATTAGCGCAAGTCAAAAAAGATATTTCAAATGGTACAATTGATATTGCCATTGGGACGCACGCGTTACTTAGTGAATCAATTAATTTTTCACGGTTGGGGCTTCTTATCATTGATGAAGAGCAACATTTTGGTGTTAAGCACAAAGAACGCTTAAAAGAAATTAAAAGTGATATTCATGTTCTCACACTTTCAGCCACTCCCATACCACGAACTTTAGGACTTGCTTTATCAGGATTACGTGAACTTTCACTAATAGCAACTCCACCCATTGGTAGAACACCGGTTCGAACTTTTATTTCACCTTTCGATGCAATTATTATACGCGAGATATTGCTTCGTGAATATTATCGGGGCGGACAGAGTTTTTATGTTTGCCCCCGTATTTCTGATTTTCCCTATGTAAAAGAATATCTTAAAACACACGTACCCGAACTTAAATTTGCTGTGGCTCATGGTCAAATGCCAGTTATACAATTTGATGATATTATGAATGCATTTTATGATAGGCAATATGACGTACTGCTTTCAACAACCATCATTGAATCAGGTCTCGATATTCCAACAGCAAATACATTAATTGTGCATCGTGCTGACATGTTCGGCCTTTCTTCGCTTTACCAGTTGCGTGGCAGAGTAGGGCGTTCAAAACAACGCGCTTATGCACTTTTTACTTTTCCTGCTGGTAAAGTTTTAACGCCTACAGCTGATCGCCGTTTTAAAGTCTTGCAATCTCTCGACACATTGGGTGCAGGTTTCCAATTAGCTAGTTATGACATGGACATTCGTGGTTCAGGTAATTTTTTAGGAGAAGAGCAATCAGGGCACGTTAAAGAAGTTGGATTCGAGCTCTATCAAAAAATGCTTGAAGAAGCAGTTGCTAAATTAAAGGATGGTAAACACAATGAAGATAGTCAATGGTCACCCCAAATTTTACTTGGTATAACAGCAATAATACCAGAAAGTTTTGTGCCTGATTTATCATTACGTATGAGTCTTTACCGTCGTTTAGTAGAACTTGATGATTTGCAACAAATCAACCAATTAGGAGTTGAATTGGTGGATCGTTTCGGTTCTCTTCCAACTGAAGTTCGACATCTTCTTAAGATTGTTTATATTAAAGCATTATGTAAAAAAGCGCATGTAGAAAAATTGGATGCTGGCCCAAAGGGTATTGTTGTACAATTTCGTAATAATTATTTTGAAAACAGTGCTGGCCTTATTAAATGGATTGGAGAACAAGGCTCTCTGGCAAAAATCCGACCAGATCAAAGTATTATTTTTATTCGTGATTGGCCCACAGCTGATGAAAGACTTTCAGGTGCAGAAACAATTATGACACAACTTGCAACAATGACAGAACAATGTCCTACTTAGCAATTTTGGTATTTACTAGCTTTTTTAAAAACCATGACCATGATTAATTTGTAGCGCAAATTCTATAAAAAGTCTGCTTTTTACTTTTTTCATACAAACACTTTTTGATGATAAAGGCGCAAAGTCCTTTCCAATGTTTTTAGTATGTGTTTGCGTAATAACATTTATCTTTAAGTTTATAAAATCGTATTCACACTGCATTTTATAGTTTGAAGACCTACTGTAAAGATATTTTATAACTAGAACATTTCATTTTTCCTCGAAATAACATGAAATAATGTTGTTATATTTTATTGCGTAACTCTCTCATGAATTTATACGGACATTCCTAGACACTACAAGCAAATACCAATTGTGTGAGGCACTACTTTATAAACTAGCAACTAAATCTGATATTCTCCTTTTAAAGCGATTATATGCATTAGGATTTATATAAAGATTTTTATTTTCTGTAACTTGTCTTACTATGTACCCGATAAAGGTATATTATTATATTGAAATTATGATCAAAGCAGCAGATAGCCCAAAATAATCTGAACAATAAAATCCTTTTTATAAGCATTGTAACCTAAATGGAATTATGAACAAATGAAATTTGAAAAAACAATTATAAAATTGTTTTCATTTGTTTTTCTTTTATTCACGCCACCAAGTTGGAAGATAATACCCATATAAGGGTGTATAAATAGGATGTTTAATATATGACCAACGTGCCACTCGTTGTTCAGGTAAATAGTATAATGGTATATAATAGTTACCAGAAATAAGAACTCTATCTAAAGCACGCACTGCTGCAATGAAATTAGTATCTGAACGTGCATTAAGCATTGCGGTTATCATCGCATCTATCGCAGGATCAGCTGTTCCCGCAAAATTAAAACTTCCTTTCAAATTTCTAGAAGTAGAACCCCAGCGGTTTATTTGTTCATTGCCCGGTGATAGAGAATTTTTTAATTTTGCAATAATCATATCATAATCAAATATGCTTAAGCGATTTTGATATTGGGTATCATCGACGGTTCTTATCTCAATATTAATACCAAAACGTGATAATGTACTTTGAAATGCAAGGGCAATTTTTTCTTCATCAAGTGTTTGAGTCATAATTTCAAATTGAAAAGGTAAACCATTTGGAGCAATAACCTTGTTGTTTTTTCTGGTAAAGCCTGATTCTTGCAAAAGTTTCCAAGCTGTTTGCATAATAAGTCGATCCATACCTGAACCATCTGTTTTAAGAAGACGCCAGCTTCCATCCATTACTTCGGGAAGAACTGCGTTAAAATAAGGTGCTAAGAGCGCTTTTTCTTCTTCACTCGCTGGTTTTCCTACAGATGAAAGTATAGATCCTGCCCAATAACCTTCTGTCCTAGTATAGATATTATTAAAAAGATAACGATTAATCCATTCAAAATCGAAAAGCATTGATAATGCTTGTCGTACTTTTTTATCGTTAAAAATAGTACGACGCGTATTAAAAACAAAACCAATAGTATCAGCAGGTGTTCCTTTTGAAAAAGATTCTTTAATAACGCGTTCCTCGCGAATAGCTGGGAAATTATAAGCAAGCCGCCAGCGATTTGGATTAGAAGATTCTTCAATAAAGATATCAACAACACCTTTTTTAAAAGCTTCAAAGTGCGCTGTATCATTTCGAAAATATTCAATTTGGATAATGTCAAAGTTATGCAATCCCTTATTAACGGGAAGATCTCTCCCCCAATAATTGGGATCACGTTTATAGATAATTCGTTCACCAGGATCAGCATGTTCAATAACATAAGGACCACTTCCTGGAATTTTAATTAAACCGTTTTTTTCAAAATCATCAACGTTAATAGCATGTTTGGGTAATATTGGCATTACACCTGCTAAAATAAGCGGAAACTCACGATCCTGTGATTGTGGAAAGCGCATCCTTATACAATGATTATTAATTACTTCGATAGATTCTATACGCTTCATGTACCGATCAAATGGAGGTCTTCCCTTGTCTTTAAGAAGATTAACCGTAAATAAGACATCTTCAACTGTGATGAGTTTCCCATCTGAAAAACGCGCTTTTGGATTGATAAAAAAAGTAATTTCTGTACGTTCATCATTTAATTCAACTTTTTCTGCCAGAAGAGGATAAAGTGTGAAAGATTCATCACGAGAACGTACCATCATTGTTTCGTAAACAAGACCAGAAAGTTGCTCATCAGCAAAAAGTCCTCTTGCAGTTGTTCTAAAACTACGAATAACAAATGGGTTTAAGCCATCAAACGTTCCAACAACGCCATAGGTGATTTTGCCTTTACTATTTGCATTGGAAGAAGCATAAGGAAAATATTCAAACTTATTTGATAATTTTGGTGCTCCACGCATTGCAATACCATTTGCAATCACATCATGGCATAGAAGAAAAATTATAAAAGCAAGAAAAAATTTTAAACGATACGAACTGTAGAATAACATTTAATGAGTAGCGCAATAGTAATTAGTTGATACAAATTTAGTTTTATTCATTATAAGAAGCATTTTATGAATAAATTTTATCAAAAATAAAGCAATTGAAAAGAAAATAAGCCATATAAATTGTACAAAAATTCAATCAATTATTTAATTGTTTTCTCTCTCTAGATTTTATTTTTCTCTTTGTATATAATGAAAGACACAAAGAAGTGTTATTTTTTTGATTAATTTTAATACAGTTGATTAAAAATCAGCTTAATATCCTTCTATTGAGATCATCATATAAGCACATTGAAAGGATTAACTTAATTATGTCGCATAAAAATACCTATACTGCTATTTCAGTATTGGCTGGAGCCACTACTTTTTTTCTCATGGCTTATACTCCAGCAGGTGCAGAGAATTTATCTCAAGGTTGGTACAAAGTTTGCAGTAAGCAGGATGATATTAATATTTGTAACACAATGAACAATATTATATCAGAGACTGGTCAACCTCTGACTGCTGTTAATTTAGTTGAAGTAAAAGGAAAAAAGGAAGAAAAACGTATAGGTATTCAAGTACCTACGAATCGTCTTCTACCAGAAGGTGTTCAGATCCAAATTGGAACTGACTTCTCTATGAAAATTCCTTACGTTGTTTGTAATGGAACAAGTTGTATTGCTAATGATATTTTAAGTGACAAGTTAGTTTCTGCCATGAAAGCTGGTTCTAAAATGGTTATAACTACAACTAATATTCGTGGTGGTGCTAATCCCATCGAATTTTCTCTTAGCGGATTTAAAGCTGCATACGCAGGTCCTGGTATAGATGAAAAAACTTTTCAACAAAAACAAATGAAGTTACAGCAAACTATCCAAGCAAAGCAAAAAGAAATTGAAGATCGTATGCGGGCTGAGCAAGAAAAGGCTCAGAAAAAATAATAACAAGTACTATAAAAAACTTTAAAGTTTTTTTATATTTTGTTTACATCTAAAAACGCTATAGAATATTCTATAGCGTTTTTTATTGTTAGCTCTTAGAAAAAACTTTGCGCTTCCACCATCCAATGCGTCCAGTTTTATTTTCCCCCTCAGGCACTGAAGATGTAATAACAGGTTCGGTAGAAACTTGTTCAACAGCTTGCTTTGTTATAAGCTCTTTTTTTGATACTTCAGTTATTTGAGCTGTTTTTTTCGTAATAACCTTTTTTCGCGTTTGATGTATTGATTTTTTCGTATCTGTCGAGATTTCCTCAATTATCTCATGAGTTAGTTTATTCTCTTTTTTTGTTTTAGATTTATGAATAGAGTTGGTAGTGTTTTTTTCTTCAATAGGTGTTGATATTGTCACATTTTTATCATTTTCGGGCATTTTTTTGCCTTGAGATACCTTTCGGGAGCGTGTATTTGCATTACGATTTTTTTTAGATTTAAAAACCGCATTTTGTTGTACACTGATATGGTGTTTTACATCACTGGTTTGTTCATCAAATCCTACAGGCTCAGCAGCTGGGATAGAGTATCGGCGATGCGCTGCTTTAATTTCTTCTAAAGCCTGCTTGGTAAATTCTCCGACTGGTTCGGCATAAGGAACACGAGATTGATAAAAACCGTTATTTTGATTACGCCGCCCTTTACGATGTCCACGACGACGTCCACGACGGCGGGTATCCTCACTATTTTGAATATCATCTTTATGAGAGGGTGTAGAAAAGTTGTCATGTAATTCACTTTGGTGATTTTTACGCCGATGTCGTTGATTATTTTCAACAGAGGATTCATCATGAGTTAATTCGCTTTTCATCAAGATTGTATCTTCGGCTTCCTCTTTATTATTATCTTCAATAGCTAATAGAGACAAATGATCTTTTTCTGCCATTGTCCCTTTGGAAATAACTAAATGCTGCGCTCCAACGCTATCGTCTGCTTCAATATTAATATTAAGCTTAAAGCGCGTTTCTAAATCAACAAGAATACTGCGTTTATGGTTAAGCACATAAAGTGCTATCACCGCAGATGTCCGCACAATGATATTATATTGCGAATTACTAAGAAGATATTTTTCAATTGAGCGCATAACATGCAAGGCAATTGATGATTCTGAGCGTACATGTCCAGTTCCAGCACAATGAGGACAAGGTTGCATTGTACTTTCTAGAACAGATACACGAATGCGCTGACGGCTCATTTCCATAAGACCAAAATGTGAGATACGACCAACTTGAATACGGGCACGATCATTTTTTAAACAATCTTTCAGCTTTTTTTCAACAAGCTTAATGTTACGATTTTCAAGCATATCAATGAAATCAATCACGATTAGGCCTGCTAGATCACGTAAACGCAATTGACGAGCTATTTCTTCAGCGGCTTCAAGATTGGTTTGTAGCGCTGTTTTTTCAACAGAATGTTCTTTGGTAGAACGACCAGAGTTTACATCAATAGCGACAAGTGCCTCTGTCTGATTGATAACAAGATAACCACCAGATTTTAAAGCAACTTGTGGCTGCAACATTTTATCTAGCTGAGCTTCAATATTGTTACGTGTAAAGATTGGTATATGATCACGATAAGGCTGAACAACTTTTGCATGACTTGGCATCAACATGCGCATAAAATCTTTAGCTTCACGATATCCTTTATCACCAGATACGAGAATTTCATTAATGTCTTTATTATAAAGATCGCGAATAGAGCGTTTTATTAGATTGCCTTCTTCATAAACTAAATATGGTGCGGTTGATTTAAGTGTTAAAGTACGAACAGTTTCCCATAACCGCATGAGATATTCATAATCACGTTTAATTTCGACTTTTGTTCTATTAGCTCCAGCAGTTCGTAGAATAACACCCATACCTTTTGGAACTGCTAATTCTTTTACAATTTCTTTGAGCCGTTTGCGATCTTGTATATTGGTAATTTTCCGAGAAATACCACCACCCCGTGCCGTGTTTGGCATTAAAACTGAATAGCGGCCTGCCAATGATAAATAAGTTGTAAGTGCTGCCCCTTTATTGCCACGCTCTTCTTTGATCACTTGTACTAATAAAATTTGACGCCGTTTAATAACTTCTTGAATTTTATATTGGCGCACCGGTTTACGCTGATAAGTAGGGAGCTCTTCAAGAGCATCTTCCGCACCAACCATTTCAATATCGTCATCGGAAACATTTCCATCAAGTACTTCTTCTCCATCATCACTTGCTATTGATTCGGATATGATATTATTTTCACTATCTACAGAAAGAACGCTATGGTTCTTACTTTTTTTTGTTTTTCTTGAACCTTTTTCATTCTGTTTTATTTCCTCAACAAGATCATCTGCTTGATTTTCATCAATAGCAGCTTTCTCTTCTTCTTCAAGAAGAGCAAGACGATCAGCAATAGGAATTTGATAATAATCAGGGTGAATTTCTGAAAATGTTAAAAAACCATGGCGATTGCCACCATATTCTACAAAAGCTGCTTGAAGTGATGGTTCAACACGTGTAATACGTGCGAGATAAATATTTCCCTTAAGCTGTTTTTTATGTTCTGACTCAAAGTCAAGTTCTTCAATTTTGTTGCCGTGAACAACAACAACACGCGTTTCCTCCGGATGGGAGGCATCGATAAGCATTTTGTTTGACATAAGTTAAAATCCTAAAGGCGACACGCACAACTTTATCTAAACAAGCATTATCACTACTTGCAAATATAAAAGGCTGTCTGCCGTAAAAGGGGGGTGCCGACATAACATAATGGATTTTCGTTCGCAAACACGTTACAGCGTTTACGATATTTACAATCATCAGTTCCATCTGTGTTGTATGACTCACGTTTTTACAAGTCTCCGGCAAAACAATTTTGAAAATAGTTCGGATATCCGAACCAGCGAATTTAAAATAACATAATCCTGCTTTTTAAGGTATGAAGACTTATCACCTATAAAAAGCCTAAACGCATAATATACGATAAACCTTCAAAGATAACTTAACAAAATTATTGATAATTGAAGTCAATAATAGATGGTTATATCGCTTAAAGAGCATAAATATTCTTTTATGTTGATATCATGCTTTTGGCAAGTAACAAGTATAAATACGCACCATTATAGTGCGTCCATCCTCTTAGTTTGATTTTTTTTTGATAGTTGTGGTTAAAAGATTCAACATTTATGAAAGAAGGCTAAGATCGATTATTGAAATAATACAACCTATATTTACAGTGTAATTTTACACAATAAAACCAATTTATTAATACAGAAAAAGTGTTTTGCTTAAATGATTAAACGATTCTCCGTCAGAATATTAAAAGCAGTCTATTGGAATATTATTTGGTATTTTATATGCTGTTTATCCTTTTTTTTGATATTTCAAACATATATTCAAGGCGCGGATGCGTTAAAACTTATTAACCTGCGGACGATTGGTGATAATACATCTACACGTATCATTGCAGTTTTTAATGCTGAACCAAATTTTCATTTAGAAATTTCTAACAACCCCTCACGTTTGGTTATCAAGCTACCTCCAGTTGATTTTTCAACACAAAATATGTCTTCAAATAAACAAAATATACTATCAAGTATGCTATCCGATGTACATTACAGTTTTTCCGATACACAAACCTCATACATCACTCTGACAAGCAAAACTTCTTTTATTATTGAAAACAGTACAGTGCAAAAATTAGAGAAGGGTTTATGGCAGGTACTGATTGATATCACCCAAAATACACAGAAAAAATTGAATGAAATTTCGACAAAACAACAAAAAGTCGACCAAAATATAAAAAAACAATCCAATCCAAAGCATCATTTTCATGTTGTGCTTGATCCTGGTCATGGTGGAATTGACAGTGGTGCACAAGGCATTACTGGAATTTTAGAAAAAAATATAACATTAGCTTTTGCACGTGCATTACAAGACGAGTTAGAAAAAGACTCTGATATTAATGTGACTTTAACACGCGATTGCGATGTGTTTCTAAGGTTAAGTGAAAGAATTAAAAAAGCGCAAAATTTTAATGCCGATCTTTTTATATCTATCCATGCAGATAGTATTAATATTCCTTCTCTTCGTGGCGCTACGATCTACACCTTGTCTGATAAAGCATCTGATGCAATTGCAAAAACTTTAGCTGAAGTTGAAAATAATGCAGATCTTCTTGATGGATTGCCTGCAGAAGAATCGCATGAAGTTACAGATATTTTGATTGATCTGGCTAGACGCGAAACTCATATACTTTCGCTTAATTTTGCTGATCTTATTATTTTTAATTTGTCAAATAATAATATTAATCTAATTAAAAATCCTCATAGATACGCTGATTTTCAAGTTTTAAAAGCTCCAGATGTACCTTCTGTGTTGATAGAAATAGGCTATTTATCTAATAAAGAAGATGAGAAATTATTAAATAATTCCCAATGGCGCAATCAACTAGTTGTTTCTCTTGCCCGTTCTATTCGTCAATTTGCCCAATATCGGAAGGAAATTATGCAATTTCCTTAAATATTTGAAAAAATAGAGTATTGATATTAAATTTTGACAACAAAATAATAGAGATTAATCTTGCATTTGTTTCAATTTAATAACACCTATTAATGATAAAATTAAAATATGTTTCCTTTGATCAATTTTAAAGAAAGCGATATTCGTTTCAATGATGATTTTTTTTAGATATCTGCTTAGTTCCCTCACAGCTCTTGGATTTTGTGGAGTTATGGTATGGTCAGCAATGACGAGCAGCCAAGCTGATGAACTTCCTGATTATGAGGTCCTCTCATTGTATGAACCACCTGTGATGACGCGTGTTCATGCAGCCGATGGTCGTCTTATGGCAGAATTTGCGACAAAACATCGCCTCTATTTACCAATCGAATCAATTCCAAATCTTCTTAAAGAAGCTTTTATTTCAGCTGAAGATAAAAATTTTTATAACCATTTTGGTTTAGATCCTGAAGGTCTTTCTAGGGCTTTAATTAACAATATCATTAATATCGGTTCTGGACGACGTCCAGAAGGAGCATCAACCATTACACAACAAGTTGCTAAAAATTTCCTTTTAAATTCAGAAGCAACGCTTGAACGTAAGTTAAAAGAAGCTATTCTTGCTATACGTATTGAGAAGACTTACTCTAAAGATCATATTCTTGAACTTTATCTTAATGAAATTTATCTGGGACGTGGTACTTATGGTGTCGCAGCAGCTTCATTGACTTACTTTAATAAATCTGTCCACGAACTTACTTTAGAAGAATGCGCTTATCTGGCAGCTCTTCCTAAGGGACCAGGAAATTATGACCCATTTAAAAATACACAACGCGCTATTGAGCGACGTAATTGGGTTATAGATCGAATGGTGGCAAATAGATATGTAACACCAGAGCAAGGTAAACAGGCTAAAGAAAAACCCTTGGGAGTAAAAGTACGTGGTAGCGATAGTTATGTTTTTGCTGCTGACTATTTTACTGAAGAAGTACGTCGTTATTTAATGCATCACTACGGTGCTACAACACTTTATGAAGGTGGTCTTTCAGTTCGCACAACACTTGATCCGCATTTACAACTTATTGCGCGGCGTGCTTTGCAAGATGGTTTAATTAAATTTGACCATTCACGAGGGTGGCGTGGAGCTTATAAACATATCGATGCTACAGATGATTGGGGTATAGCACTTGCAGATATCACTGGACTAAGTGACGTGCCTGAATGGAATTTAGCAGTTGTTCTGTCTTCTAGCACTGATAAAATAGAGATAGGTTTGCAACCACAGCGTAAGAATTCAGGTTTATTATCAAAAGAACGAGCAATTGCTGTATTATCTATAGAGCAATCGAAATGGGCATTGAATGTTATTGGTGAAAATAACCGTCGAACAACTGCTCAAAATTTATCAGATGTTCTACATGTTGGTGATGTTATTTTTGTTGAAAAAATATCAAATACAGACAATGTCTATCGTTTGCAACAAATACCAAAGATTGAGGGGGCCATTATTGCTATGGAACCTCATACAGGACGCATTCTTGCAATGGTTGGTGGTTTTTCCTTCTCTGAATCCGAATTTAATCGCGCAACACAAGCTTATCGCCAATCTGGTTCTGCATTTAAGCCTTTTGTTTATGCAGCAGCACTGGATAATGGATATACACCAGCATCAGTAGTTTTGGATGGTCCTGTTGAAATTCTTCAAGGTAATGGTCAAATTTGGCAACCCAAAAACTACGGTGGTACTTTTGCAGGACCTTCAACATTGCGTTACGGTATTGAACATTCTCGTAACCTTATGACTGTACGGCTTGCTCACCACATGGGAATGCCATTGGTTGCTGAATATGCAGAACGTTTTGGAGTTACCGATAAATTACCATCTTATCTTTCCATGGCTTTAGGAGCTAGTGAAACAACAGTTTTACGGATGGTAACAGCTTATTCAGTTATTGCAAATGGAGGGCATTCGATTAAGCCTTCTTTTATAGATCGAATTCAAGATCGTTATGGAAGAACTATTTACCATCATGATGATCGTCTTTGTGAAAATTGTAATGTTCAATCATGGAATAATCAAAGCGAACCAACATTAATTGATGAGCGAGAGCAAGTTCTTGATCCTATGACAGCTTATCAGATTACATCAATGATGGAAGGAGTTGTTCAGCGTGGAACCGCTGCACGTTTGCGTTATCTTAACCGGCATATTGCAGGCAAAACAGGTACGACTAACGAATCAAAAGATGCTTGGTTTATAGGATTTACACCTGATCTTGTGGTTGGTGTTTTTATTGGCTATGATCAACCAGCTTCATTAGGACGCACTGGAACGGGAAGTTCATTAGGAGCGCCTATTTTTGGAGAGTTTATACAAGCCGCTCTGAAAGACAAACCAAATGTACCATTCAAGATACCAAAGGGTATGATTTTAATGAAAATTAACCGTAAAACCGGTATGCTCGCTACAGCTGACGATAATGATGTTATTTTGGAAGCATTCAAACCAGGAACTGGTCCTGCTGATGTATATCAGGTCATTGGTGAAACTAATTCCTTCCAAGAAGGTATTCCAACAGTAACCACTTCTCCACAGGTTAATAAAGCCCTTCAGAATGGTTCTGGTGGATTATATTAATTAAAAAGTAATTTTTTGATATGGTAGACAACTATGAATAATGTTCAATTATTTCTATGCTGTACCATAATCAAATAAGTTTATGAGAGCATAATATCCATTCTTATTGCTATAATTGATATAAAATAAAAGAATTTGTAACGAAAAAATTAAAACTTAAGGGGTTAAATTGTGCGAGCAGAAATAGAAATATTGGTTGATGAAATACAGCAGGCTATTAAATTGCTAAGGAGGCATCTTTGACTGGGATCAGTCATTAAAACGTCTTGAATATCTCAACCAAAAAGCTGAAGATCCGTCACTTTGGAGTGATACACAACAAGCGCAAGATATGATGCGTGAGCGTCAATGTCTTGAAGATTCAATAAATGGTATTCGATTATTTACGCAAATACTTGAAGAATGTATTCAATTAATTGCAATGGGTGAAGAAGAAAGTGATGAAGAAATTATCACTGATGCAGAAAATACAATACGTAAACTTAAAAGCGAGATAGATAAACGGCAAATTGATTTGCTTCTTTCAGGAGAAGCAGATTCAAACGATACTTATTTAGAGATTCATGCTGGGGCAGGGGGGACAGAGAGCCAAGATTGGGCTTCTATGCTTTTACGCATGTACGTCCGCTGGGCTGAACAGCATAAAATGAAAGTTGAGGTATTAGAAATTCATGACGGAGAAGAAGCTGGTATAAAATCAGCTACGATTCTCATAAAAGGGCATAATGCTTATGGTATGCTAAAAACAGAATCAGGTGTTCATCGCTTAGTGCGTATTTCACCTTTTGATTCGAATGCAAGGCGTCATACTTCTTTTGCAAGTGTTTGGGTTTACTCCGTTGTTGACGATAATATTGAAATTGATATTTCAGAATCAGATATCCGTATTGATACCTACCGTGCATCAGGAGCTGGAGGACAACATGTTAATACAACAGATTCTGCGGTTCGTATTACCCATATAAAAACGGGTATTGTTGTTCAATGCCAAGTAGAGCGTTCTCAGCATAAAAACAGAGCAACAGCTTGGTCCATGTTGCGCGCACGCCTTCATGAAGAAGAGCTTAAAAAGCGTGAAGCAGAAACCAATGCTATTGAGGCTTCTAAAACGGAAATTGGGTGGGGGCATCAAATTAGATCTTATGTTCTTCAACCCTATCAGCTTGTTAAAGATTTACGTACAGGTGTTGAAAATACTGATCCACAAACTGTCCTTAATGGTAATTTAGACGCGTTTATAGAAGCAGCGCTTGCCCAACGTGTTTACAAACAAGACCCCGTAATTGAAGATTGAGTGATGATACCAATCTATCATATTAAAATCTTCACTAGTATTATTACTCGATCTATTAATTTTAATTTATATATCAAATCACTAATCGATAAAACTGAATTAAATTCAAAATAATAAACATTGGATTCTTATCAAGAATGTTAACTGAATTCGCAACCATTAATTAGATAATGCACGCGCAGCGGTTAAAACATTTTCGACATGTCCAGATACATTAACTTTGCGCCATTCTTCTGCTATTTTTCCTGTTGCATCAATGAGAAAGGTGCTCCGCTCAACCCCCATATATTTACGCCCATACATGTTTTTTTCAACCCAAACACCATAAGCTTCAAGTGTAATCTTTTCCTCATCTGAAACAAGGATGATATCAAGTTCATGTTTTGCTTTAAATTTATCATGTTTGCTAACATTATCTGGAGATATACCAATAATGATAACTCCTATTTTATCAAACTCTATTTTTAATCGCGTAAAATCAATCGCTTCACTTGTACATCCGCTCGTATCATCTTTTGGATAAAAATATAAAACAACTGGCTTTCCTCGAAAATCAGAAAGACGTAATTGCCCTCCACCATCACGTGGCAAATCAAAATTAGGGGCGATATCACCTTTCGTTGGTTTTGTCATTGCACTTTCTTTCTTTTTTATACAAGTATCAAATTTTTAGACTACATAACACAGTAACGCTTCAATTATATACAATAGTATTATTATGTCATAATTGAAATAATAAAAATGAATTATGAGAACCTGATCACTATAAGAAGTTAAAACTGTTATGATTTAATAAAATAAAGAAATTACAAAAAGAGATTAAGAATAGAGATAAGCTTATAACGGCTTAACCAAGACATGCTTCTTCTTACCAAAGGAGAGCTTAATTACTCCTATTTCACTGACATCATCTTCCACAATAAGGTGCGTTTCATCTTCAACAACTTTATCATTCACACGTACACCACCACCTTGAACATATCGGCGTGCTTCACTATTGGACTTGGCTAATCCTGCTTGTACTAAAAGAGAAAGCAATCCAGTACCTATTTTTAATTCTGTAGCGTTAACTTCAATAGTTGGGAGATTATCTGCAAGTGTTTTTTCTTCAAAAGTCTTACGTGCAGTTTCTACAGCTGCATTAGCAAGAACTTTCCCATGTAACATGGTTGTAATTTCTGTTGCAAGAATCTTTTTTGCTTCATTAATTTCAGTGCCTTGTAACGTGGAAAGTCTGGCAATTTCATTCATTGGCAACGTCGTATACAATTTTAAAAATCGTATAACATCAGCATCTTCCGTGTTACGCCAATATTGCCAAAATTGATAAGGTGAAAGCATATCTGAATTAAGCCATATTGCACCATTCAATGATTTACCCATCTTTGTACCAGAGGAAGTTGTAAGCAGTGGTGAGGTTAATGCATATAACTGCGGCACTCCCAAGCGATGTCCCAATTCAATGCCGTTGATGATATTACCCCATTGATCTGAACCACCCATTTGCACACGTAATCCATAGCGCTTATTAAGTTCAACAAAATCATAAGCCTGCAAAATCATATAGTTAAATTCAAGGAATGATAAAAAATTCTCACGTTCAAGTCTGAGTTTAACAGAATCAAATGATAACATACGGTTGACTGAAAAATGTTTTCCTATATCACGCAAAAATTCTAGATATTTTAAATCGCACAACCATTCAGCATTATTGACAATGCGTGCATCAGTTTTTCCGTCACCAAATGTTAAATAATTAGCAAAAACTTTTTCAATACTAACGATGTTTTTAGCAATATCATCTTGTATTAAAAGACGCCGCGTTTCATCTTTAAAAGAGGGATCACCGATTACACCTGTTCCACCCCCCATTAAAACAATAGGACGATGACCTGTCTTTTGTAGCCAATGAAGCATCATAATTTGAAGAAGACTTCCAGCATGAAGGCTTAAAGCAGTGGGATCAAATCCAATATAAGCAGTTACAATCTCTTTTGAAAAAAGATCATCTAAGCCTTTTTCATCTGAAATTTGATGGATAAAACCACGTTCGCTCATAATATGTAAAAATTCAGATTTAAAGGCAAACATGGATTTTTTCCCTAATAAATATTACTATCCGTTTTTATAGCTGAAAGCTTATTACTATTTTATACACATGGTACGTACATAATTTACAAAGAAACTAAAAATGTTAAGCCAATAAAGAATACATGAAAGAAACTTCAAAAAATGACATTAATGTATTTTGCCTAACTATTTTCTGTTCATATCATTAATTGCACAACATAGCTTTCTATTTATAAAAAAGTACACTACAAATTCAAAATATTTCTTACGAAACGCCGCTTAGCCACTAGTATGATTTTTTTCTTTTAATACTTTCAAGAAAGCGCTAATATTTCACGTGGACAATCTGACAACTCGCCTGCAAGATGATTGTCCAAATATTGTGAACATCGTTCAATAAGTTCTTTATGACATCCACTAAAAAAGTGGTTAGCGCCTTCTAGTGTTTCTTGTGTAATAGTAATGCTTTTTTGCGTCTTTAATTTATCTACAAGAGCTTGAACATCTTTTGGGGGAGCAACCTTATCGATATCCCCATGAATTATAAGGCCTGAAGAAGGGCAAGGGGCAAGAAATGAAAAATCGTAAATATTAGGTTGAGGAGCAACAGATATAAAGCTCTCAATTTCTGGTCGACGCATTAAAAGTTGCATACCAATCCACGCACCAAACGAATATCCTGCTACCCAACAATTTTTAGAATCAGGATGTTGTGTTTGCACCCAATCAAGTGCAGCAGCAGCATCTGAAAGCTCTCCCGTTCCATAATCAAATTCGCCTTGACTGCGACCAATACCACGAAAATTAAAACGTAAAGTAATAAATCCACGCTGCTGAAACATATAAAATAAATCATAAACGATTTTATTATTCATTGTTCCACCAAACTGAGGATGAGGATGCAGAATAATTGCAATTGGTGCATTTTTTTGTTGTGAAGGCTGATAACGTCCTTCAAGACGGCCTGCAGGACCGTTAAAAATGATTTCTGGCATTCACTGCTCCTTAAGTTATAAAGAGGCTCTTATTAACCTTGATTAACTTTCATATAAAATTTATTTATATGATTTTACTTTATTAATCGTTAGATATTCTGTTTTAGATGCATTTTTCAAGAAAATTGCATTATTTTTCTTAAAATCAATTGATAAAATTACTGGTTGGGATTTAAAATGGCTGTAAAACGCCGATATTTTGATCATAATGCAACAACACCGCTTACAAAAAAAGCAAAAATAGCATTATTCGAATCTTTAGAAACATTTGGTAACCCATCATCTGTTCATGCAGAAGGCCGTGCTGCTAGAGCTTTATTGCAAAAAGCACGCCGGCAAATTGCCAGTAGACTTAATGCAAACCCAAATCACGTTGTATTCACATCTGGCGCAAGTGAAGCAGCAATGACATTATTGACCCCTTTTTATAACATGGGCTATTCTAAAGTTCAATTTTCCCACCTTTATATTGGTGCAAGTGAGCATCCATCTATTGCACAAGGGGGGCGTTTTTCTAAAGAATTGATCAGTACAGTCGCAGTTGATCACAATGGTTTAATCCAACAGGATAATCTAAAACTCTTACTGGCTTCTCACGATAATACAAAAGGCTTACCCCTTGTTGCTATCCAAGCAGCTAATGCTGAAACTGGTGTTGTTCAAAAAATGAAAGAGATAGCTGCTATTGTCCGAGATGCTGGAGGTATTCTTATTGTTGATTTGGTACAATATGTAGATAAAAATCCTATTGAAATCAATCAATTCGGCGGTGATTTCTTTATATTATCAGCCCATAAAATTGGCGGACCTAAAGGGATTGGGGCTTTTGTTTCATGCGGGAATCTTCTCATGCCGCAACCTCTTATTATTGCTGGTGGACAAGAAAAAGGATTGCGTGGTGGAACAGAAGCGTTACCACTTATTGCTTCTTTTGGAGCCGCGATGAGTGATCTTTTCACACAAGAAGAGATAGAAAACTTACTTTATTTACGCGATAAATTAGAAAATGGCCTCCAACAAATCAGCAATAACGTTGAAATTTTTGGTAAAAACGTCCAGCGTTTGCCCAATACCACTTATTTTTCTGTACAAAATATAAAAGCCGAAATAATGCAAATTAGTTTTGATTTGGCAGGATTTGCTGTATCGGCAGGTTCTGCTTGTTCTTCAGGAAAAGTAAAACAAAGTAAAATCTTAGAAGCAATGGGGTATCACATTCCAAACGGTGCAATCCGTGTTTCAACAGGGCGCTGCACAACTTCTGAAGATATTGATGATTTTTTATTGGTCTTTTCTCAAATAATAAATAATAGTAAAAAATAAAATTTGTCATTAAAAAAAATTCAAGCTAATTTTAAAGCTTGATTGAAATTTTCCTCTTTTGCATATAATTTAAAGACTGAAGTACTCGCTTTGGTCTTGTAAAAAAAGATCTTTAATCACCGGTCCTTAACACCGGCAAGAATGGAGAAAACTGATGCCGGCAGTACAAGAGACGATACGCCAGGTACGTGAGATAGACGTTGATCAATATAAATATGGCTTTAAAACCAATATTAAAACGGATAAAGCACCAAAAGGCTTAAATGAAGATATTATCCGATTCATTTCTGCAAAAAAAAATGAACCTGAATGGATGCTAGCTTGGCGTTTACAAACTTTTCATCGTTGGACTACAATGGAAGAGCCTCAGTGGGCGCGTGTTGAATATCCAAAAATTAATTTTCAAGAATTTTATTATTATGCTGCTCCTAAAAATCATACGGGACCAAAATCTTTAGATGAAGTTGATCCTGAATTATTAGCAACGTATGAAAAACTTGGTATTCCTCTTAAAGAACAGGAAATCTTGGCAGGAGTAAGAAAACAAGCTGATCATTCTCCTCTTAATGATAATATTTATGGATCAGGACAAGTGGCTGTTGATGCAGTCTTTGACTCTGTTTCTATTGTGACGACATTTAAAAAAGAATTAGCACGTGCCGGTGTCATTTTTTGTTCTATTTCAGAAGCAATTATTGAACATCCTGCCTTTATTAAAGAATATCTAGGAACAGTTGTACCAGCTGGTGATAATTATTATGCTGCTTTAAATTCTGCTGTCTTTACAGATGGTTCATTCGTTTATATCCCTAAAGGAGTTCGTTGCCCTATGGAGCTTTCAACCTATTTTAGGATTAATGAACGCAATACAGGCCAATTTGAACGAACATTGATTATTGCAGATGAAGATTCTTATGTTTCATATCTTGAAGGATGTACAGCACCTCAACGTGATGAAAATCAGCTTCACGCTGCTGTTGTTGAACTTGTTGCATTTAAAAATGCAGAAATTAAATATTCTACAGTACAAAATTGGTACCCTGGTGATAAAGAAGGGAAGGGGGGTATTTATAATTTTGTAACTAAACGTGGAGATTGTCGGGGAGACAATTCCAAAATTTCATGGACACAAGTTGAAACTGGTTCCGCAATTACTTGGAAGTATCCGTCTTGTTTGTTACGTGGTGACAATTCACGTGGAGAATTTTATTCTATTGCTGTTGCAAATGGTCATCAACAAATCGATTCTGGTACTAAAATGATCCATCTGGGTCAAAACACATCAAGTCGTATTGTTTCTAAAGGTATTTCTGCCGGTTTTTCAAATAATACTTACCGAGGGCAAGTCACAGCACATAGAAAAGCGCAAAATGCACGTAATTTTACTCAATGCGATAGTTTATTAATTGGGAACAATTGCGGTGCTCATACAGTTCCTTATATTGAAGCAAAAAATGCAACGGCTCACTTTGAACATGAAGCAACAACATCAAAAATCTCTGATGATCAGCTTTTTTATGTGATGCAGAGGGGAATTCCTGAAGAAGAAGCTATCGCATTAATTGTTAATGGTTTTGTAAAAGAAGTCATTCAAAAACTTCCTATGGAATTTGCTGTTGAAGCGCAAAAGCTCATCGCTATCAGCCTTGAAGGTTGTGTAGGCTAATTCTCGTGTATTTGGTAAATTTGATGAAAGTTAGATTACAAAACAGCAAGACCAGGATTAAATTATGTTAGAAATAAAAAATTTGCATGCCCGTATTGTTGGAACCAATACAGAAATTATTCGCGGTTTAAATTTAACTGTTCAAAACGGTGAAGTTGCAGCCATTATGGGACAAAATGGAGCAGGAAAATCTACTTTATCATATGTACTTGCTGGTCATAATGATTATGAAGTGACAGAAGGCGATATTCTTTATAATGGACAATCTATTTTAGAAATGGATCCAGCAGAACGTGCAGTGTATGGTATTTTTTTAGCATTTCAATATCCAATGGAAATACCTGGTGTTGCAACAATGGAATTTTTAAAAGTTGCAATAAACTCTCAGCGTAAAGCCCGTGGTAATGAAGAGCTTAAAATTCCTGAATTTATTAAACGTATAAAAGAAATTGCTTCTAAACTTGAAATAGATATGGCCATGCTTAAACGCCCATTGAATGTTGGCTTTTCTGGTGGAGAAAAAAAACGAGCTGAAATTCTTCAAATGGCTTTTCTTGAACCCACTCTTTGTATTCTAGATGAAACAGATTCTGGTTTAGACATTGATGCATTAAAAATTGTTGCCAATGGCGTTAATAAACTCCGCAATTTAGAACGTTCATTTTTGGTCATTACTCACTATCAGCGTTTGCTCGATTATATTGTTCCAGATACAGTACATGTCCTTTATCAAGGCCGTATTATTAAAAGTGGAGATAAAACACTAGCGCTTTATCTAGAACAAAATGGATATGCTGACATTATCAGTAAAACAGCCTGAGGCCATTGAATATGAGTATAGACTCACAGCAAAAATTGACAGCTATCGAAAAGGATATTATCAATAAATTTATCCAACGTATGGATCATTTACCTGGCAATAGGGCAGTGCAAACAATACGTAAGCAGGCCATTGAATTATTTCAAAAAACGGGGCTTCCTTCCCGTAAAATTGAAAACTGGCATTATACTAATCTACGTACTTTATTAAAATCTATTAGTGACTTTTCAGAAATAAATAATGAGCAACTGATTGATGCATTACTTTCAGAAAATATTGTCTTTTCTATTGAAAACGGCAAAATACGTACATCATCACAAATAGCAGGTGTCATAGTAGAAAGTTTTGCAGATGCATTGAAAGAAAATCATGCAAAAATAAATCAAGTCACGACAGATAAAGATTTTATTGCACAATTAAATACAGCTTTTGTTACAGATGGTTGGCTTTTACAGATTCCTGAAAATACAAAATTAGATAATCCAATTGAATTGCAAAATATTCAAATGGGTGGGCAATCACATATTTTTTCAGACATTAAAATTGGCAAAAACAGTCAGACTATGATAATTGAGCGCCAAATTGGTGGCAATAAAGATACTTTTACCAGCTCGATATTTTCATTACATGCTGCAGAATATAGTAATGTTACGTGGATTCTTATCCGAGATAGGAGCTTCGATTCTACACAATTTAGTCGATTTCACGCAGTGCTTGATAAAAATGTTCAATTATCGCTTTACGCGGTTAATATAGGTAGCCAGCTTAACCGCCAAGAAATTGATATTGAATTGCAAGGGCAAGAATCTAATTTTCAACTACGGGCAATAAATTTATTATCTGGGCAAACGCACAGTGATCTTACAATGACTGTTCGTCATATTGAAAAAAAATCAACTTCTACAGAAATTATACGTAATGTTGTTACAAATAAGGCGTATGGTGCTTTCCAAGGGATGATACATGTTGCACAAAAAGCCCAAAATACAGATGCACGCATGGCTTGTAATAGCCTCATTCTTTCTGATGATGCACAATTTAACGCAAAACCTGAACTAGAAATTTTTGCTGATAATGTTGCATGTGGTCATGGCGCGACAGTTGCTAAAATCAATCATGAATACCTCTTTTATCTTATGGCACGTGGTATCCCTCTTAAAATTGCTCGTGAGCTTTTAGTTAAAGGATTTATTTCTGAATTAATTGATGACATCAAGCAAGATAATATTCAAGCTATTTTGGGTGGTATCATTGATGAGTGGTTAAAAAAGAATATTTAAGGCATAAAAATGGAAAATTACGGACAAACATTGAATTATAATGCAGAAGCAATTCGATGTGATTTTCCTATTTTACAATGTGATATTTACGGTAAACGATTGGCTTATTTGGATAGTGGAGCATCTGCTCAAAAACCTCAATCAGTTCTTAATGCAATGAATAATTTCTATCAGTGCCATTACGCCAATGTGCATCGAGGAATACATTTTTTATCAAATACGGCAACACAATCTTATGAAGATGCTCGCGAAACAGTTCGTGCTTTTTTAAATGCTCAATCAGCTCAAGAAATTGTTTTTACGAAAAGCGCGACAGAGGCTATTAATACTGTAGCCTACGGTTGGGGCATGCCTAAATTGAGTAAAGGTGATGAAATTATTCTCACAATTATGGAGCATCATTCAAATATTATTCCTTGGCATTTTATCCGTGAACAGAAAGGTATTAAACTTATTTTTGTGCCAGTTGATAAAAATGGTATTTTACACATTAAAGAGTTCCAAAAAGCTTTAAGTGATAAAACACGGCTTGTTGCGATTACCCATATGTCCAACATATTAGGGACTGTTCCTCCTATCAAAGAAATGATTAAGCTAGCCCACCAAAATGCTGTTCCTGTACTTATTGATGGTTCTCAGGGAGCTGTACATTTAACGGTTGATATGCAAGATCTTGATTGTGATTGGTATGTTTTTACTGGTCATAAAATTTATGGACCTACAGGTATTGGTGTTCTTTATGGCAAAAAATGTCGGCTAGAAGAAATGCGCCCTTTTCAGGGAGGAGGGGAAATGATTAACGAAGTAACAATTGATAAAGTTTCTTATAATAGTCTTCCATACCGCTTTGAAGCTGGCACTCCTCCTATAGTAGAAGCTATTGGGTTAGCAGCTGCCATTGATTATATACAAGAGAAGGATAGAAACGCTATTTACGCGCATGAAATGGCACTTTCAACCTATGCACATGAAGGGCTTGAAACCGTTAAATCATTACACATTTATGGCCGTTCTCCAAATAAAGGTGCTATTATATCTTTTCAAATTGAAGGTATTCACGCACATGATATCGCGATGTTTATTGATCGGCAGGGGGTTGCCATACGTGCAGGAACACATTGCGCGCAACCTTTATTGCAGCATTTTGGTTTAACATCTACTTGTCGTGCATCATTAGCTATGTATAATAATCATGAGGATATTGATCAATTAGTAGAAGCATTGGAAAAAGCAAGGAAATTTTTTAATGGTTAAACCAATTGAAGCATGTCTCTCTAGTGAATCTGTCGACATAAAAAATGAAGAAGAAAAAGCTTGTATATCAACAATTCCAAAAGCTGAAATTAAGCGTATGACGAATGATATCATCTCTGCTCTTAAAACGATTTATGATCCAGAAATACCTGCTAACATCTATGACCTAGGACTAATTTATCGCGTTGATATTGAAGACGATCGTTCAGTAAAAATCGAAATGACACTCACTGCGCCTGGTTGCCCTGTAGCAGGTGAAATGCCAGGGTGGGTAGAAAATGCTGTAAATACAGTTGAAGGTGTTTCATATGTTGAAGTGATTATGACATTTGATCCACCATGGACACCCGATTGTATGTCAGAAGAAGCACAAATCGCTACTGGATGGTACTAAAAATGCCACCTTCTTTAAAGTATAAAAAAGATGGCATTTTTCTTTTAATTTACCTTTAAAAGAAATGAATAAATACCACCTTTATAATTTCACCCATATTTCTTTTAAAAGAAATATGGGCAGAAAGCTAAAATGAGAACATTGTGATTATTTTATAACACCACACGCTAAACGCGCACCGCCTCCACCCAACGACGAAAAAGTGTCTTCTCCTACGTGAATCATCAACGAACGGTTTCTAATTTCAGTAAGTTTTTTAATACGTGGAACAAGGACACTCATGGTTGCTCGACCTTGTGCGTCAACATAAAGCATGGGCAAATCACCAAGATGGCCATTTATATTGTAAGGTCCAAGATGTTTATTGGTATTTTGTGGATCATAGTGCCCTCCTGCAGCACCACCAATTACACCATCTTTCGGATCACATGAAGGATACATATGTACGTGAAAACCGTGAAAACCTTCTGGCAATGAAGACAAATCTGGTATAAAAATCAAACCATATTCATTTTCTTGAATTGTAACCTTACCAATAGGTTTCTTTAGATCGTTTTCTTCCAGCCTATAAATTGTTACTTGAATTGATTCTGCTAAAGCAAAAATGCTAGAATATAAAAGCATAAGTAATGTTAATAAGGGAAAAACTTTATTCATAGAGCACCTTTCACATCTAATTTAAATTAAACAAAAAAGTTTTCTTTTTAATAATCTAACGTGTTAATTTCCCCGCTCATATTCCACCTGTTACAATATTTTTATAATTTTGTAAATTTTGTGACAAAAATTTTTCTGATGTGAAATCAATACGTTACTATATATCTTTATTAGCCCTTAATTTTAAGTACCTCCTGAGCATGCTAAAAAATATCCTCACACATTTCTAAGCTGATCTGTATCAATAATCGAAATCTGCTAAAAGCTAGTAGTCAATAATTTCCTGACTTATAAGCAAGTTCACTATTTAAAGTTCTATAGAACTTATTTTTTATGATTGTGTCATTTTTATTATAGCTCTTTTTGAAAAGATTATGTAATGAGGATAATGTATCATTATGTGGTTCTCAACATTATCTTCGGAGTAACTCATGAACACAAAATGTTTAATCAGCACATCTATCATCACTCTATTTACAGCTTCTGTAGCACAAGCGGCAGATATTATGGTACCTCGAGAGTCGAGGCCCGTTGTTTCAGCTCCTCAAGCATCAAGGCAAATTTCATCACCTGTTGAAATGAGTCCTAATTTTGATGTTCCACCAGTTATTTCTGCACCAACTTTCTCTTGGAGTGGTTTTTATCTTGGAGGGCAGATTGGTGGCTTTTCAGGTAAAACGGGGATCAGTTTATACGCTAAAAAAGGTCCCAGTACGAGAGAATGGACTCCAGTTGAGAAAGATACATTGCCTCAACTTTCTGGTTTCATGGGTGGTCTTTATACAGGAGCCAACGTTGATCTAGGGAATAGTCTTATTCTAGGTGTTGATACAGATATCGTTTGGTCTAATAAACAGGATAAAAAAATTGTTGCTAAAATAAAATTTGAAGCATTAGAGCTAGAAGAAATAGAAGAGGTAGAAGAAATAGAAGAAGGATCAGACACAGAAAGTGAAAGGCGTAAATCACATGAACATGCATTTGCGTTAAAGAATGCAAGCAATATATCTTCAGGACGGAGTACGAGGGGTGCTAGAACAAAACGGACACAGGAGGAATCAGTACAATCACAAGTTCAAAATTCTACAGAAACACAGTCACATAATTCACAACAACAAAATAATAGGTCAGCTTTGCCCGTAAGGCATATAAGGGAAACAGAGCAAGTAGATGAAACAGCGGAAGTTACTAAAGTTTATAGTAACACTTTAAAACAAAAATGGTCTGGTGCTACACGAGTACGTATAGGTTTTGCAGCTGATCGTATTGTGCCTTATATTGCTGGCGGTGTTGCTTATGCGCAGATTCAAAATATCTTTTCACGATCAATTGAAATGGAAGGTCACGAAATAAGTTCTTCTAACTTATCAGATAAAAAAATAATGGTAGGTTATACTCTTGGTGGCGGTGTTGATTTTGCGATGGTTGACAATGTCATTTTACGTGCGGAATATCGCTACTCAGATTTTGGTAAACAGAAATTTGCTAAGGATAAATTAGAACTTGCCTACCAGACCAATGATTTTCGGGTTGGTGTCGCTTATAAATTCTAATTTATTGTACAACTCAAGTTATTTAAAAAGCTCCATCATATGATAGAGCTTTTATTTTTACCTGTTGTTTGTGTTTTCTCGGATTAGGGGAGGGGAACGATTATAGTCATACCTATAACAAAAAAATTGCTTAGATTCTAACCTTAGTTATCTTACTTACATAACCTTAAAAATAAATACATTATAGGTTGTGCAACCCTTAGTGGCGGAGGGGGTGGGATTCGAACCCACGGTACAGTCTCCTGCACGCCGGTTTTCAAGACCGGTGCCTTAAACCGCTCGACCACCCCTCCAAAAAAATACGCTTTTTTAATAGGTACTTTTTACAAGCTTCTTCGAAAAGGTCAATTACTTAAATACGATTTTAAGTATTTTAATTAATGCTTTAAACTTAATTAATTCTAACTACTAAGCCATATACTTTTCTATAAGCTATTTCAATTAAAACTAACAATTCCACTGCCCTTATTTAATGGTTTGGTATTATAATGAAAAATTAAAATTGCCAATGATTCATAAAACTAAAAACTATACCGATAATAGCACCTATTATTAACCCTATTACTGCACCAGTTAATATACCAACAGAAAGCGCTATACCTATCCATTACGATGATTGGACCAAACCCTGGTAGGACAATATAACCACAAGTCGCAAGAATTGTGGCAATTGCCTCTGAAATACTATCATTTAAACTTCCAATGACTCTGGCGTTTATAATAAGGGTCATAGAAAATCTTATATGGTGAAACTATAACTACAGATGAAATACAAATCGTTATTGCAAGAAAAGTAATTAATCTAAAATTTTCACCTAATCTCATCTTATCACCATCTATTTAAACGATTCTTTTCTATTCTGCGCGCAATAATTAATCCTTGTATTACTGACAAGTTCCAATCCATGTTTAATTTGATATTTATGCTTAATAAAGGAATATAGGGCTTTTAAAGTTTAAATTACTTTACTATCCAAACTACTTTTCTTTTTTTATTATCTTGGTTGCACAATTATACGAGCGCCAATTTTAAATAATTTGTATTTTTGTCTATTTTTTCAAATGACAATTTTATAGCATTTATATTAGCAAGTGATCGATAAAAAAAGATAGTGTATAAAACAAATTACCATGCACTATTTTTAACATGGTTTATAACACAGTAAGATTTCCTTTAATTGTGGTTCATTGACACGTTTTACCGCTTCTGATACTGTAACCCACTCATACATACGCTGACTTTGTTCTGGCCATTTTTTTTCTTGATAAGAATAAAGTACAGCAAAAACATAGACACAGAACTTACTGTTTTTTTCTACCGGTAAATCTAATTTTTCATATTCATATGTGCCTACAGGAAATCTCCCCACGACACCCCGCACTCCAGCTTCTTCAAAAGCTTCTTGCAATACAGCCTGTGAAAAAGACTTCTTTGGAATTGGCCATCCTTTTGGTATAATCCACCGACCAGATCCTCGGCTGGTAATAAGGAGAAATTCAAGATTTCCATTCTTTATGCGATAAACTAATGCACCAACTTGTAAAAAACGTGCACCATCTACTAAAATATATTTACTATAAGCTATATCAGCACCATTCATTTCTTCTTATCATACCAGCGTAGTTAGTTATCTGAGAATTAATTGTAAAAATTTATATTATTGCTTTTAATCCATCACCAGGATGCATTCCTTCTCGCATCAATAAATTACGTAACGGTGAGAAATTACGTAATAATTCGAGCCCAACGCTTCGTACAATATGAACAGGAAACATATTGGAAAGTAAAGTATGATTAAGTGTATGAACAAATCCACTGCGAATAAATACATCAGGTTTACGGCGCCGGTTATATTGTGCAACAATTGTTTTAAAATTAGAATTGGATATCTGGTTAGGTAAAATATCAACCAAAGTTTGAACATCACGAAACCCTAAATTTAATCCCTGTGCTCCAATAGGGGGAAAAACATGAGCTGCTTCACCCACTAAAATTGTTCTGTTTGCAGCAAAACAATGAGGGATAAGACCCCAAAGAGGGCACGTTTGAATTGCCATTTTTACTGTTACTTCACCAAGCATTGATTGCATCTGACCTTCAATCACTTTCGCTATTGTCTTTGGTTGCATATCCAATAGCTCTTTGGCGCGTGAGGGATTAGTAACCCATACAAGACTAGATGTATTTCCTGGTAATGGAACCTGTGTAAAAGGACCATCCTCTGTGTGAAATTCAGTTGATATATTTTGATGAGGTAACTTATGTGCAAAATTTAAAATAAGTGCTGTCTGCGGATAATTCCATTGTTTAACTCCAATTCCAGCAGCCGCTCGCGTTGGAGAATGACAACCGTCAGCTGCAACAACAAACGATGCTTGAATAACTCTGCCATCTGAAAGAGCAATATTTACATGATCCTGTTCATGATGAAAAGATTTTGCTAAAGAAAAAAATCTTATAATGCCTGATGTGTGCTCAATGGCATTCATTAAAGCATTGTTCAGTTTTAAATTGGGAATATTATAACCAAAAGCTTTTTTACCAATTTCAGAAGAACAAAAATTTACAGTAGGAGCACGTACAACCCTAGACGTTGCATCAATGATTCTCATTAAAGATAAAGCTGCAGCATGAGATTTGACAGTTTCCCAAATATTTAATCTTTGAAGCGCATGAATCGCCGGCATCATAAGAGCAGTTGTTCGTAATTCATCTGCACGAGTAGGGGGAGCAATGAGAAAAACAGTGTAACCTTTATGCGCAAGACTAAGTGCTGCTAACATACCAACAGGACCTGCACCAATAACCGCTACATCTCTATGTTCATTTTTTTCAAATATCACAACAGCTTAAATCTTTCTAATTTACTAATTACTTTAATGATTTTAAATAAAGAAATTCTTTTCTTATTACATAATGTAATAAATTTTGCGATACAAAAAAGTGGTAATCTTGTACTCTTTTTACAGATTAGTCATACAATATAAAGAGAAAAATGATACACAGATAAAACGAACAAAGCTTAAAAAGTGAGGATAGAAAAACATTGAGACATAAGTTAACAAGAAAAATCAAAACCAACGCTGATCGATTGCGCTCCAAAACAGTAACAATGCCACAAGTAAGGGCTTTTTCTGTCCATTTGTTAACAGCTTCAGGTTCGTTTTTAGCATTCCTTTCTTTAATAGCTGCATCTAAAAAAGAATGGATTGCTATGTTTTATTGGCTTGGACTTGCACTTCTCGTTGATGGTATTGATGGGCCAATAGCACGTAAACTTAATGTAAAATCTATACTTCCAACATGGTCTGGTGAACTGCTAGATAACATTATTGATTACGTGACTTATGTTTTAATTCCGGCCTTTGCACTTTATCAAAGCGGTTTTATGGGGGCAGGGTTGTCATTCTTATTAAGCGCTATTATCGTCATTTCATCAGCTATTTATTATGCAGATACTGGAATGAAAACTAAAGAAAATTTCTTTAAAGGGTTTCCTGTTGTTTGGAATATGATGATTTTCACACTTTTTGTGGTGCGACCTGAGGAATGGGTTGTCTTCGTTATCATTTTCTTATCAGCAATTTTATCTTTTTTACCAATTTATTTTATCCACCCAATAAGAGTTATTCGCTTACGTATGCTTAATCTTTCAGTTTTTCTTGCGTGGTGTTCATTTGGTATTGCTGCATTTTTTTATCATCTTAACGCTCCACATTGGATTAAAATAGGAATCTCGATCACCGGTATTTATATTTATTGTATTGGTGCCATCATGCAATTATTTCCTACATTAGGTGCACAAAAAAATGATCGGAAATAATAAATTGTGATTAATAATAAAGTTTAAGAGAACATTCTATCAGAATATCTTAAAATCGCATAATATATATTATGGAACTTTTTAGACTAACAATAATTAATATAGCAGGAAAATAACACCTATACAAGAATGCTTATCAGAAGATTTCAATGCTTGAATAAATAGCTTATTAAAATACAAGAAATAATCTAAGTTATTGATTTTTAAGCTATTGATATTTGGTGATCCCGACAGGATTCGAACCTGTGACCCACGGCTTAGAAGGCCGTTGCTCTATCCAGCTGAGCTACGGGACCAATTGATGATCACCTTTTAAAAAACATTTTTTAAAAAACATTTTTTGTTAGTGCGTCCAAGATTGTTGTCGATCACTACGAAAATTATCAGAATAAGAGATAGCACGTCGAAAAGAAGGCTTACATGAATTTTCTACACGATAAGGAATAGAATTTTTGAGAGCAAAAGCAATGGCTTCTTCTTTCATTTTAAACCGGATTTTTATCTGACTATTTATATCCGATGTCGCTGTATATCCCATAAGAGGTTCAAGCATTTTTGCTTGCTCCGGCTCATACTGCAGAACCCAAAAACCAACATTAGCCTTGCCCGACTGCATTGATGTTTTCGCCGGACTATAAATACGTGCAACCATATTCTTTCCCTTTAGACGACACAACGCTTAAATAACAACACTTGTATGTTATTCAATGAATCCATTATTTTACATCAAATAAAACATATGGTCGGAGCGATAGGATTCGAACCTACGACCCCCTGATCCCAAATCAGGTGCGCTACCAGACTGCGCTACGCTCCGCGATTTATATTTGATGTCCCTTCCCTAAAATTTTCACAACAGAAGTACAAGTGTAAAACACATTTTTTTAAAATTTTGTTCTCTTTTTTTATGGATAATAACTTTTTTAAACACTTCTTATCGCCAACGACATATTATAAGCAGTATTTTATCCATAAAATGCCTGAGATTAATGTAATTTAAAACACAAATAATTTGAATACAATAAAAATTATCCCCCTATTTTTGCATTTATAAACAATTCTACTCAATAAAGTTTACAGCTTATTGATAACAGTTCAATATACAATTAAAATAAATGTTTACAGTACTTAAACTACAAAAAATTTCTTACAAAAAGAAAACAAATCAGCTCCTCGCCCCTTTCTATATGAAAGGGTTAGATTCTTGACCTTTCAACGTTAAACAAATGATGCATTACTGTTAACACAAACATTATCAGTTAATAAAGGCAGAAAACTTAGTGATTTTTCTCCTGTCTATGTACTTTAAAACCAATAGCAAAACCATATATTTTTATTAAACAATAAAGACAATACTCAAAATAATATTTATTGTATTTGCATATTAATGACTTCACAAATGACAGCACGTGTTATTTTGCTTTTCCTTTGCAATGCTAATTTGTCAACAGAATCAATAACACATCTTAATGCAAATAAAGAACGTTCACAACGACTTACAAGATAACGGATAATATCTGAATGAACAGTAATCTGTCGATCTGAAAAAAGTTTAAATGCGATAGCCGTTAACAATGCATCATCAGGTTGATCAATCTCAACTAACATAACTGAATTAAGACGACTTTTTAGATCATTTAGCTTTAAATCCCATGTAGATGGTAGTGTACGAGCAGTCATCAATAAAGTAGCTTGACCTTGATGCACATTGAGATTTGCTTGTTTAACACTATTAATCAAATGAAAAAGTCCAGTTTCATTGATTTTTCCCGTATCAATATCCTCAATTAAAAATGATCTACCTGAAGAAGCTGCAGTAATTACTTGGTCAATTTCATCACGATGAACAATTAAAGCATTAGCTTTTTGTAGCCATACGCTAGAAAAATGCGTTTTTCCAGATCCTTCTTTTCCAACCAAAACAGCAATAGGTAATACCCAATTTGGCCAATGATCAACCAACTGAAAAGCCATACGATTACTATCTGTAACCACTAAATCATCTCGCCGAAAAACTGACTCATAGGAAAAGTCTAAAGGTAATTGTGTTTCATGTTCATTCATTCTACTGACCCCGAATTCCCACTTTGTGAATACATTTGAGAATTAAGATAAGTATGAAGAGCAAAACGAACCAAAACACCAATGGCTGCAGAAGCAGGAACAGCAACCAACATGCCCGTAAAACCAAATAACGAACCAAAAGCAAAAAGCGCAAACATCAACCATACCGGATGAAGCCCCACTGATGAGCCTACAAGCTTTGGTTGAAGAATATAACCTTCAATAAATTGGCCAATTAAAAAAACAGCCATAACAAGAACAATACGGCTCCAATTATCGGGATAAAACTGGACCCATGCAACACCACCAGATAAAATAAAACCACTCATTGTGCCAATATAAGGGATAAAACTGATGAGACCAACAAACATACCAATTAAAAGACCAAAATTAAGTTCTGTAATAGTTAGACCAATAGCATAATACCCCCCCAATATTAAACAAACCGTTCCTTGCCCACGAACAAAGCCTGCAATAGCTCTATCCATTTCGTAAAAAATACTGCGGACAGTTTCAAGATGATCTCGTGGTATCCAAGAATCAACGGCTTCAACCATACGCTGCCAATCCAGTAACATATAAAATGCTACAACAGGTGCTACCACAAGCAGACTGACAATATTAACAATGGATTTTCCTGATCTTAAAAGTGAATTTAAAAGAGATGTAATAAAATCAGAGCTTTGCCCTAAAAGAACTTTAATATTGGTTTGTAATTCATTTGGATCACTACCAAAATAACGCCCTACCCAATCAAAATTAGATTCTGTCAAAAAATTTTGAATGCGACTAACATAAATTGGTAAACCACTACTCACAAATTGTTGTATTTGCCAACTGACAATAGGAATTAAAATTGTTAAAGCAGCAACAAAAATGATAACAATAAACAAGGTAATTAAAATTGTCCCAAAAACGCGACAAATACCAACTTTTTCAAGCAATTGTACAATTGGATTAAGAAAATAAGCCAACACAATCCCTGCTACAAAAGGAAGTAAAACTGATCCAAAAACAAACATAAAGATTACAAAAAAAATCAATGTCCCAAGCCAGAAAAAAATTTGTTTTTTCATACTGTTTGGTAAAGGCACTTGGGTATAAGCTGGAACATAAGAAGTATAACGGCCTTGAAGGCTGCTTTCTTTGATTTTCTCTTTCATTGACTGTAAATTAGGGTTATTATGACTATCTGATATTTTATTCATCGATATCCTCAAAAAATCCTTTACAAAAGATTATGCAACTTCTTTCGTTTAGGTTCAAGGTAAACAATCATTTATTTCTGGATGTTAAATGTTAAATTTCTTGCAGAGATAGCGCTATTATCATGGCATTGCGTAAACAACATTAAAATTGATTTTTCATAAAGAAGGCTCCAATGAGCAACAAAAATCCAATAAATAACAAACCCAATAACCTTACTTATGCAGCAGCTGGTGTTGATATTGATATGGGTAACACCATGATAGAAAACATCAAACCCTATATACGTTCAACAAAACGAGTAGGTGCAGATACAGAAATCGGCGGTTTTGGTGGCTTATTTGACTTAAAAGCAGCAGGCTTTACAGACCCCATTCTTGTGGCAGCTAATGATGGTGTGGGTACAAAACTAAAAATTGCTATTGAAATAGGTATTCATAATACTGTTGGTATTGATCTTGTAGCCATGTGCGTTAATGATTTAATTGTCCAAGGTGCTGAACCTCTTTTTTTCTTAGATTATTTTGCAACTGGAAAACTTGATGCTACACAAGGTGCTGAAATCGTTTCAGGCATTGCAATAGGATGTCAGCAAGCAAACGCTGCTCTTATTGGAGGAGAAACTGCAGAAATGCCTGGAATGTATGCAAACGGAGATTATGACTTAGCAGGTTTTGCTGTAGGAGCTGTTGAACGCAATTCATTGTTGCCTTCAAAAGATCTTACAGAAGGTGATGTTATTTTAGGTCTTAGTTCATCTGGTGTTCATTCTAATGGTTTTTCTCTCGTCAGGCGGATCGTTAAACAAAGTGGTTTAAAATGGAATGACCCTGCCCCCTTTAACCCTAAAATAAACCTTGGGGAAATACTTCTCACGCCAACTCGCATTTACATCAAATCACTATTGCCAATTATACGAAATTATAAAGGGATTAAAGCTCTTGCCCATATAACAGGTGGTGGTTTCCCAGAAAACATTCCACGCATCCTCCCCCCTTCCCTTTGTGCTGAAATTAATCTTTCTGCTATTAATGTGCCGCCAGTATTTTCATGGATTGCTAAACAAGGTGAAATACAGGAAACAGAAATGCTACGAACATTCAATTGTGGTCTTGGCATGGTTATTATTGTAGCACAAAACTCACTTGAAGCTATTACACAAGCACTCAAATCACAGGGAGAAACAGTTACTTCACTTGGTATTTTAACAAAATACCAAAATAAAAGAATTGCTTATAAAGGTGAGCTTCATTTATGAAAAAAAAAGTAATTATTTTTATTTCCGGCAATGGTTCCAATATGGTTTCCCTCGCTAAAGCAAGCAAACAAACTGATTATCCTGCTAAAATCATTGCAGTTATTTGCGACAAACCCCATGCTGGTGGTATTGAAAAGGCACGTGCCAATGGCTTGCCTATTCATATTGTAGATCGTAAAAATTATCCAACTAAAGAAGCCCATGAAGAATCTATTCTTACTATTTTAGCCCAATATCAACCAGATATTATTTGCTTAGCTGGTTATATGCGGCTTATTTCACCGCATTTCATAAAACCCTATGAAGGACGGATCCTTAACATTCACCCATCCCTTTTACCTTCATTTAAAGGTTTAAACACCCATGAAAGAGTTCTGCAAGCAGGTATTAAAATTACTGGTTGTACAGTTCATCTTGTTACAGAAGAAATGGATGAAGGAAAGATTCTTGCTCAAGCTGCTGTCCCAGTATGCCCTAATGATACCCCTGAAATGTTAGCGCAAAGAGTTCTTCAAGTTGAGCATAAACTTTACCCACAAGCTTTAAAAGCATTCATTAAAGGTAATGATAACGATAAAATAATAGATTATCAACAGCAGCTTTTATCATTTTAAAACAGTCTCTTATGTTAAATATTTTTTCTAAATTCACTCATCTATTTTCTAGATTAATGAGTACAAATTTTGATATAAAAACTTATTACCTTCATTAATATTTTTGCAAATATTTTTTACTGTGCTAACGTTTCTTTAACGGCTAAAGCTAGCTGTTTGAGTGTAAACGGCTTAGATAAAAATCCGAAAACAGCATCTTTTGAAAGATTCTTAGTAAAAGCATCTTTTGCATACCCTGAAACAAAAATAAATTTGATCTCAGGATATTTTTTACGCACTTCTTTGAGCAAAGTCGGCCCATCCATTTCTGGCATAACTACATCGGAAACAATAATATCAACAGCACCTTTATTTTCTTCAAGTATAGCAAGCGCTTCCACCCCACTCGCAGCTTCTAAAACAGTATATCCTCTCATTTGAAGAGCTTTTACCCCGCTCATTCTAACAGCATCTTCATCTTCAACCAATAAAACAGTCGCAAAACCTGTTAAGTCTGTATTTTTTTCCTGCTCTTCTACTTTTTCAATTTGTGGAGAAATTTCATTGCTGACATCAGAAATATAACGAGGTAGAAAAATATGAAATGTCGTTCCTTTTCCTTCTTGGCTATCACAGTAAATATAACCACCTGTTTGCTTGACAATGCCATAAACCATTGATAACCCAAGCCCTGTTCCTTTACCAACTTCTTTTGTTGTAAAAAACGGCTCAAACATTTTTTCTTGTACAAAAGCAGATATACCTTCTCCTGTATCCGAAATGGTCAATTGTACATATTCATCACTCACAAAGCCAACATAATTAAATTTAGTACTCTGTTGTTTTGTAATATTGTTTGTTTTAATTGTTATCAGGCCTCCATTCTGCATAGCATCACGCGCATTAATTACCAAATTCATAATAACACGCTGAAAAGAAGCTTGATCAACTTTAACGCTCCACAGATCTCTTCCGTGAATAATTTTCAACTGGATATTATTTCCTAAAAGAGACAAAATAAGATTGCGAATATCAGATAAAAGTTCTGTAAAATCAACTTTCTCAGGTTTAAGTGTTTGCTTTCTAGAAAAAGCTAATAATTGCTGCACAAGTGCAGCGGCACGATTAGCATTATTTTTAATATTGATAAGATCAGCATGCGCTGGATCAGAACTGCGGTGCGTGTTTAAAAGAAGATCGCACGACATTAAAATTGCTGTTAAAACATTATTAAAATCATGAGCAATACCACCAGCTAACTGCCCAACGGCTTGCATCTTTTGATTTTGTACCATTTTATCTTCAAGTGTTTTTTGTTCTGTCGTTTCTATGACAGACACAATCACCAAATCTTCTAATGCATCATTATACCATTGTATCATAGGCATAAGATGAAGATGAAAATGACGCTTTTTATTATTTTCTAATACTATGTCTATTGAAATTGGATCATTCTTATTCTTTGCAATCTTCTCAAATGCATGCTCTAGTTGAGCACGACCTTGGTGAGGTATAATATCACAAAAATGGATAGTTTTACCAGAACACTCCATCAACAATAAAAAAGAGTTATTGATATGAATAAACTGCCCTTTCTGGTCAACTACAGCTATTGCAAAAGGACTTGCATCAAAATACTTTACCAATGTATTCGGCAACTTTAATTGATAATCGCTTTCCTTCTTTTGTATTGACTGCGGCGTCATAACAATGCGATAGACAGCATCATCTTCTAAGAGAGAAGAGATACACATAAAACAATTCAATATTTTCTTATCACCAGTTTGTGAAGTTAAAAACAAAGAAAACGTATAAGGTGTAGCACAATTTGAATTGTAATGTTCGTGACTTTGTAAACAAACATCACTCCATACACTATTAACTCCAGAAGCATCAAAGAACTGATCAAAACTATATTGACCAACAGTAAAATTTGCCAAATCGATCGAAAACCATTCGGCAAAAACTGCATTTGCATAGATAATAATTCCTTGTGCATTAACAGATAAAAATCCAACAGGAGCTTGATCTAAATGATTGATAGCTTCTTGAAGATTCAAACAAAAAGTTTCACGGCATTCTTCTAAATGTGAAATATCAGCGATACGCCAAAATAAAAACTTTTTTTTCCATTGTAGTATTGGTTGAACAGAAATATTATACCATACAATGTTTTTCTGAATAGAATGAATAAAAATTGACCGATCTATCTTTAATGTTTCTTGAGCTGAAAGATTGTTAAATGCCGCAACTTTCAAGCGATATAAAAGTGCTCTAGCACCTGGAAGATCAGCAATAACTGCATAACAAGAAGCCTCAGGTTTATAAGTAAAAATTTTCTGATAATTCTGATTAGAGTAATAAACAAAACCTGATAAATCAGATATTACAATTACATTATCTATCTCATCAAAGACACTAAAATCTAAACTCTTATGCAATGACCTGATATCACATCTCAAAATACCCATTCCTATCAGAAAAAGCACAGCAATGCCTATAATCGCTAAAACTAAAAAAGACATTAAAGAAGCCTGATGAAAATAGCTTTGCGGATAAAAAATGCCCAAAAACCCTACACCGAGCAAAAAAATTATAACAAAAAAAAGCCCCCAAACCATAGCTCCCCACCGCATGGAAGGAGGTAATAATTTGTCCATGCCATCAAAACCTTTGTTCATCTCTATCTGTCTCGATTATAGATGCTTCATGAAGCTTAAGATATCTTCAATAATCACTATTATGAAGAATATGCTTAATCTTTCTATTATATATATAATATAAGTATATTTGCTCAATGGAAATCACTCAACACTTCACATTTTATTGAACTTCTTAAAATGATTTATAAACTTACATAATAAAAAATAATGATTTCATTATGAAATGAGGAAAAAATAGTATGAATATTTGGTTATCAAACTATATAGGAACATCTGCAGCAAATATAATTACAAGCCTCGTGTTTCTTATAATAATAATTGCAGCAATTGTTGTAGTTATAATGCTTTTACGCTATTTGAATAAAGGAGGATTTAATTTCAACAAAAAAAAGAATCCATTACGATTAATCATATCTGACACAATCGCTATTGATCGTACACGCCGCCTTGTTCTAATACGTCGCGATGACGTAGAGCATTTAATTCTCATCGGTGGAGCAACAGATATTGTTATAGAATCTAATATTGTTAAAACACAAACTCCATATGAAAATTATAACAGAGCACAAAGAGATACACAGCCAACATCAAAAATGGCAGAAACTAATTTCAATGCTACCTTTACTGAACAAACCTCTTTATCCAGCAGTACAATAAAACCTACACAAGATAACATCTCCTCCCCCTCTTCTAAAAATAAACAGTTAAAAGATTCGGCACTCACAGCTGAAATTGAAGAACGGCAAGAACCATCTTTCTTTATTCCTACTCCCAAATAAAGTACTTTATTTTCTGATATTTTTGATCGTAAATCGATTTTAATCATCACGATAGACCTTTTCTCGTCGTTCATGGCGTTCTTGTGCTTCTAATGATAAAACTGCAATTGGTCGTGCCTCAAGACGTCTGATACTAATAGGTTCTCCAGTTTCTTCACAAAACCCGTAAGTACCATTATCAATACGCTCCAAAGCTGCATCTATTTTTGCAATGAGCTTTCTCTGACGAGCACGAGCACGCAATTCGATTGCACGATCAGTTTCATAAGATGCCCGATCAGTCAAATCAGATTGATTAGCATTTTCTTTTTGTAAACTCTCTAAAGTTTCACGGGTTTCCTTTAATATATCGCATTTCCAAGAAATTAATTTAGCACGAAAATATGCCTTTTGCCGCTCATTCATAAAAGGCTCATCTTCACTAGGACGATACTGACCGCTAACAACTTTATTCATGCCATAAAGCCTCCACATATGGTATGTGAGGTCTATATATTGTAGATCCAAAATCAACACAAGTGTAAAACATATTTCTATAAAAATAAGAATATCTTGAATTCATTATTCAAATTTTTTAGCTCATTTTTTGTGTAATATGTTGAAATTTCATAATCTTTTTGTTTAAAGAATCTTTATAAATTCTTTTATTTCAGCATAAACTATAAAATCTGCCATATTAATTCTAGAAAATAATTTTCTCAATTGAATGTAAAAAAAAATCTGTAGAAATAAAAGGATAGTTTTTTGGTTTTTCATTATCTTCAAAAATGAAACTTCAACTGCTTTTAAATCATTAAAGATTGAGCACAAAATTTTATAATTTCTGTTCTGGCAGTTAAGTCTCATTTCCTTTTCAAAAGAAAATAAAACAATTTTCACAAACAACGCACATAAGTACGTGAATTGCAGTAATGGGTATATTAACCCACTTTTCCTTTAGCAAGATTAAGGTTAAATGACCTTACAAATTTGATACACTTTATTTATTCATACAAAAATCAAATACTAATATAATACAAAAATTTGAACACTATATAAAGCATTAATTGTTTTTATATAAAACTTCTATAACAAGGAGTTAGTGTAGAAGATATTGAACAACCTATATTACTTGACATAAAATGATAGCAACACAAAATTAACATCTATCCTATGTGTATAATTCATATTTTTATTTACTAGTTTTGATAAAAATTATGAAATAAAATTCTTCATTCAGTCTCCAGTACCTGATAAGACCCGACAAAAACGCACCTGAAATATAAAAGTGCTTTGCTATCTATTTTTTGAAAGAAATACCCCTAAAAACCCTATTATATCTGATTAAACGATAATTGTTATATTAATATTTTTTTCAACTCACAAAAACAAAACATTTTTAAAGAAGAATCAAGTTGCATAAATATATAATACATAGCGTAAAACTCAGTAATAGTAGTATTTCTAATTCAAATTAGCCAAAACCATATCGCTATCGCGATAAACAAAAAACAAGACTCATTAAGTTTTACATCAATTTTTTTAAATAGACATTTGATAAATATAATTATTTTGTTTTTCTAACTGATAGAAACCTAAGGCTAATTATTAAAAACTTAAGCATGAAAGAAATGAATAACCAAAACTTACCCAATAACAAAGCAGAAATTATAAAGACAAAACATGATAGTCACGATTAAAATACATTAAAGCGTCTTTTTCTTGATTACGGTTTATCGCAATAACTTCACCAATCAAAATATAATGAGTCGCATGTTGGTGCCAACAAATCAAACGGCAGTCAAATGAAGCCAAGGCACCTGATAAGCTAGGTGCACCAGTCTGTAAGACATTCCATTGAGCTGTATTAAAGCGTTCAGTTTGCGTAAAACCACAGCGCCCAGAAAAAACTTCTGACAATGAACGATGTTTTCCTGCTAAACTATTGACACAAAAATTTCCATTTTCCATAAATAACTTATTTTCAGGATTATGTCGCATTAAACAAACAAGAAGCATTGGAGGATCATCTGATAAAGAACAACAAGCCGAAACTGTTACCCCACGCCTTCCTTTAGCGCCATTCGTCGTTACAATATGCACAGCTCCTGCTAGACGACTCATAGTATCGCGATATTCTTGTGAAGAAACTGTAGCAACTTGTTGAAATTTAGGCATTAAATTTTTTGTATGATTTTGCATATTTTTCACTTAGATAGCTCTCAAAAATTCAATGAATATTTCAATAAATTGATTTATTACATATTCTTATTCTTTTATATCATATATGAGCAACAAAAATGTATATTTTATCACACAATATTATACGCTAAAAAGGGCTCACTCAGGAGATTTTAATGCCCCGTCCCCATTTCATTTCACCCTCACTTTTGGCTGCTGATTTTTCTAAACTCGGTCAGGAAATATCAGATGTTGTTGATGCTGGTGCAGATTGGCTTCACTTTGATATTATGGATGGCCACTTTGTTCCCAATATCACCTTTGGCCCTGATATCGTCAAAGCATTACGCCCATTAACTAAAGCAATATTTGATGTTCACCTCATGATAGCACCTGTAGATCCTTATCTTGAAGCCTTTGCGCAAGCTGGCTCAGATATTATAACTATTCACGCTGAAGCAGGTCCTCATATTCATCGTTCACTGCAAACAATTAAAGCGATGGGAAAAAAGGCTGGAGTTTCAATCAACCCAAGCACGCCAGAATACGTGCTGGAGTATTTGCTTGATCAATTAGATCTCATTCTTATTATGACTGTCAATCCAGGTTTTGGTGGACAAAGCTTCATCCCAGAAATGAAAAATAAAATCGAACGAGTAAAAAGTATGATTGCCAATCGACTTATTGATCTTGAAGTTGATGGTGGCGTTACAGTTGATACAATTGGAATAGCTGCAAAAGCTGGTGCAAATGCATTTGTTGCAGGATCTGCAATTTATAAAAATGGTAACAAAGATCTTTATAAAACACGTATTAACGCACTGCGCCAAGCAACAAAACTTTCACAATAAGGAAAAAATCATGATCGAGCGTTATTCTCGCCCTGAAATGGTAGCAATTTGGTCACCAGAAACTAAATATCGTATTTGGTTTGAAATTGAAGCACATGCTTGTGACGCGTTAACTCAGCTTGGTGTTATTCCAGAAAAATCAGCTAAAATCATTTGGGAAAAAGGCGCAGCTGCTGAATTTGATATTAATCGTATTAATGAAATTGAAGCAACTACAAAGCATGATGTTATAGCATTTTTAACCCATTTAGCTGAATTTATTGGGCCAGAAGCTCGTTTTATTCATCAAGGCATGACATCATCAGATGTGTTAGATACAGCATTCAATGTTCAATTAATGCGCGCCAGCGATATTCTTTTGAGAGACATAAATCAACTTCTTGAAGTGTTAAAAAAACGTGCCTTTGAACATAAAGAGACGATTACTATTGGACGTAGTCATGGTATTCACGCCGAGCCTACAACATTTGGAGCTAAACTTGCCTTTGCATATGCTGAATTTCTCCGTTGTCACAAACGTTTGCTTGCTGCACGGGAAGAAATTGCCACTTGTGCTATTTCAGGAGCTGTTGGCACTTTTGCGAATATTGACCCCCGCGTTGAAGAACATGTAGCACAAGCATTAGGTATGCGTGTCGAACCTGTTTCCACCCAAGTAATACCACGTGATCGTCATGCTATGTTCTTTGCAACACTTGGAGTCATTGCTTCATCTATTGAAAGATTAGCCATAGAAATACGTCATCTGCATAGAACAGAAGTTCTTGAAGTAGAAGAATATTTCTCACCTGGGCAAAAAGGTTCATCCGCTATGCCTCATAAACGCAATCCAGTTTTAACAGAAAATTTAACTGGACTAGCACGTATGGTGCGCGCATTTGCAGTACCTGCTATGGAAAATGTTGCGCTTTGGCATGAACGTGACATTTCACATTCATCTGTTGAACGTTATATTGGCCCTGATGCTACTATTACGCTTGATTTTGCTCTTTCTCGATTAACATCTGTGATTGAAAATTTAATTGTTTATCCAGAAAATATGCAAAAAAATCTCAATAAATTCCGTGGTCTTATTCATTCACAACGTGTGCTTCTAGCACTCACACAAGCTGGTATAAGTCGTGAAAATGCTTATCACATTGTTCAACGAAATGCGATGAAAGTCTGGGAACAAGGAAAAGATTTTTTAGAAGAATTGTTAAAAGATGAAGATGTCACAAAAGCTTTAAATGAAGCAGATCTTCGCAAAAAATTTGACCTTGCTTACCATACTAAGCATGTTGATACAATCTTTAGACGTGTGTTTGGATAATAGTAACAACTGTAAAAAAATAAAAATCTTTTGTTTTTTCTAGTTCAAAGTACGTTTTCATAAAGAAAGACATTCATGAAAGCAAATCAACTCGATATTCTTATTGTCCCTGGCTATAAAGGATCTGGTTCGGATCATTGGCAAACACGTTGGGAACAAAAATTATCTACTGCCCGCCGTGTTCAACAAGCCCATTGGTCAAAACCTGTGTGTGAAGAATGGATTAATGAAGTAAAAAATGCCATTATACTACAAACCAATAAACCTGTTGTTATTATTGCTCACTCATTGGGAGTGCCAACAGTTATTCACGCAATTGCTCAAAATGCAGAAAAAGTTTGTGGTGCTTTCTTTGTTGCCCCACCAGATGTAGAAAATGAAAAAATACGCCCAAAACATCTAATGACATTTGGTCCATATCATCGCAAAAAACTCCCCTTTCCTTCAGTGGTTATTGCGAGTCGCAATGATAAATTCTGCCAATTCTCAGTAGCAGAAAATCTTGCAAAAGACTGGAATGCCTTTTTTGTTGATGCTGGACAGTCTGGACATATTAATGTAGAATCTGGCCATGGTCCTTGGCCTGAAGGACTTATAATTTTCTCCCATTTCCTCGCAAAGCTTTAAAGGTAATATGAATTATTCTCAGAATAATTCATATTATATTACTTAATACATAATACATATCTTATAAGAAGCTTAAATATTTTTGCCTGTACAGTTCATGCTGAAAAACATAAAAATATTCACTTTGCCTGATTGCATTAATGTTTTTGCCAGACTATAAAAGTTTAAATCTCATTTAATACGCCTTAAATAATAAAAATTGTAGTAAATATTATAGCAATTCATTGAGAATTGTTGCTAATTAAGATACTATTTTTATCAATAATATTAAGATTTTTCAACGAATAGAGAATTATGATGAATCGTCGTCACCGCATTTATGAAGGTAAGGCCAAAATCCTATATGAAGGGCCTGAACCGGGTACCTATATTCAATTTTTTAAAGATGACGCAACTGCATTTAATGCAAAAAAACATGAAATTATTGATGGTAAAGGAGTCTTAAATAACCGCATTTCAGAGTATATTTTTACCCAACTTGGTCGTTTAGGTATCCCAACACACTTTATCAAACGGATCAATATGCGTGAACAGCTTATCAAAGCAGTTGAAATTATTCCGCTAGAAGTTGTTGTACGTAATATCGCTGCAGGTTCCCTTTCTAAGCGCTTGGGGCTAGAAGAAGGAACGGTTCTTCCACAATCTATTATCGAGTTTTACTACAAAAACGATTCCCTTGATGACCCAATAGTGACGGAAGAACATATCACTGCTTTTGGGTGGTCTGCTCCGCAAGAAATAGAAGAAATTATGCAACTTTCAATTCGCATTAACGATTTTCTCTCTGGGCTTTTTGCAGGCGTTGGAATTCAATTGATTGATTTTAAAATAGAATTTGGTCGTTTATGGGAAGGTGAAACGATGCGTATCGTCCTTGCTGATGAAATTTCACCTGATTCCGCTCGTTTATGGGATATGCAAACACGAGAAAAAATGGATAAAGATCGTTTTCGTCGTGATATGGGTGGGCTTATTAATGCTTATCAAGATATTGCAAAGCGTCTTGGTATTATGAATGAAAATGATCCTCCACGACCAAGCGGTCCAGTTTTAGTTAAATAAGATAAGAAACAAAGTAATGCAATATTGCCTTGCTTTCTAAAAGAGGGCTACTCTTCAAAAAAATGTTTTAAATAACAGGAAATAAAAATGAAAGCACGCATTATAGTTACCTTTAAAAGCAGCGTTCTTGACCCTCAAGGAGAAGCGATTACTAGCGCTTTAAATAGCTTAGCTTTTACCGGTATTCAATCTATTCGCCAAGGAAAAGTATTTGATATCATTCTCGATAACATACCCGCTGAAACAGCAAAACAAAAACTTGAACAAATGTGTGAACAATTGCTTGTAAATACTGTCATTGAAAATTACACTATAGAACTTCTTTGAGCGGATCACTCGATGAAAAGTGCTGTCATTCAATTACCCGGATTAAATCGCGATCAAGATATGATTGCGGCATTATATCAAATAACAGGCATTCAACCACTTAAGATTTGGCAAACGGAAACAACAATTCCTCAAGTCGATATGATTGTTATTCCTGGTGGTTTTTCCTATGGTGACTATTTAAGATGTGGCGCTATTGGTGCGCGAATGCCAGTTATGCAAGCTGTGCGTGAAAAAGCACAAAAAGGTGTCATGATTATGGGGGTATGCAATGGTTTTCAAATTTTGCTAGAATCTGGATTGTTACCGGGCGCATTAATGCGTAATGCCTCATTAAAATTTGTTTGTCGTGAAATAAAACTTGAAGTCGCTAATGCTGATACAAAATTTTCTCGGTGCTATTCTAAAGGACAAATTATTCGCTGCCCTGTTGCCCATCACGATGGAAATTATTTCGTTGACAGTGATACATTGAAACAAATGGAAGACAATAAGCAAATTGTTTTCCGTTATGCAGAAAATACAAATCCCAATGGTTCAATTAATGATATTGCCGGTATTGTCAATAAAACTGGCAATGTTCTTGGTATAATGCCTCATCCTGAAAATTTCATTGAAACTGCGCATGGTGGCGATGATGGTCGCTTATTGTTTCAAAGTGTTTTAGAATCGAAAAATTAATGTATGAAGTGAACCTTACTAAACAAATTTCTACACTTACAATAATGAAATATATTATTCCAAATACACATCATTAAATCTGATCAATATAACGGAAATACTAATGAACTTTCGCAATAACATTGCCATTACACCAGAATTAATAGCACAACATGGTTTAAAACCCGATGAATACCAACGTATCTTAGAATTAATCGGGAGAGAACCAACACTAACTGAGTTTGGAATTTTTTCTGCAATGTGGAACGAGCATTGTTCATATAAATCTTCTAAAAAATGGCTCAAAACTTTACCGACAAAAGGAAAGTGTGTCATTCAAGGTCCTGGTGAAAATGCTGGCGTTGTTGATATAGGCAACAATCAATGTGTGGTTTTCAAAATGGAAAGTCATAACCATCCCTCTTACATTGAACCTTATCAAGGTGCAGCAACAGGTGTTGGTGGCATTTTGCGTGATATTTTTACAATGGGTGCTCGCCCTGTTGCAAGTATGAATGCACTACGATTTGGATCTCCTGATCATCCCCGAACACGTTACCTGGTTTCGGGTGTTGTCTCTGGAATTGGTGGTTATGGCAACGCTTTTGGTGTCCCTACTGTTGGTGGAGAAGTCAATTTTGACAAGCGTTATAATGGCAATATTCTTGTTAACGCTTTCGCGGCTGGTATAGCAAAAACAGATTCTATTTTTTATTCCAAAGCGCAAGGTCTAGGACTTCCTATTGTTTATCTTGGTGCCAAAACAGGACGTGACGGTGTTGGTGGAGCTACAATGGCTTCTGCTGAATTTGACGATACAATCAATGAAAAGCGCCCAACTATTCAAGTGGGTGATCCTTTCACTGAAAAATGCCTGCTTGAAGCTTGTTTAGAATTAATGGCATTAGGAGCCGTTATTGGCATTCAAGATATGGGTGCAGCAGGGTTAACATGTTCTGCGGTTGAAATGGGTGCAAAAGGAGATTTAGGAATAGAGCTAAATCTTGATAATGTACCTATTCGTGAAGAAAATATGACAGCTTATGAAATGATGCTTTCTGAAAGCCAAGAACGTATGCTTATGATTCTTAAACCAGAACTCGAAAAGCAAGCATCTGAGATTTTTAATAAATGGGGGCTTCATTTTGCTATCATTGGAAAAACAACAAATGATTTACGTTTCCGCGTATTGCACCAAGGGCAAGAAGTGGCTAATCTACCAATTAAAGAACTTGGAGATGAAGCCCCAGCTTATGATCGCCCTTGGATAGAGCCCCCTAAAAAGCCAATTCTTAGAGCAGAAGAAATTAAAAAAGTTGAAAACCTCGGTGATGCACTGCTTACCTTACTAAATTCTGCCAATCAAAGTTCACGGCGATGGATTTATGAACAGTATGATACAATTATTCAGAGTAACAGCCTCACTCGCCCAGGAGGTGACGCAGGTGTTATCCGCATAGACAGTAGCGACAAACGTGCTCTTGCTTTTTCCTCTGATGTAACACCTCGCTATTGTGAAGCCGATCCCTATGAAGGGGGAAAACAAGCTGTTGCAGAATGTTGGCGCAATATTAGTGCGACAGGTGCAACACCACTAGCCGCTACTGATAATCTCAACTTTGGCAATCCTGAAAAACCTGAAGTTATGGGTCAGCTAGTTTTTGCCATTAAAGGTATAGGTGAAGCTTGTAGGATACTCGATTTTCCAATCGTTTCAGGAAATGTTTCCCTTTATAATGAAACCAATGGAGAAGAAATTCTTCCTACACCTACAATCGCTGGTGTTGGTATTCTTAATGATTGGTCAAAAATGGCTACAATAAATAATATGCAAAACGGAGATATCATAGTCTTAATTGGGCCTTGTGGCTCACATTTAGGACAATCAATCTACGCACGTGATATTTTAAATATTGAGGCTGGCGCACCACCTTATGTGGATTTACAGCTTGAAAAAAAGAATGGTCAGTTTGTTCGCGAGGTTATTAATTGTGGTTTTGTTCATGCTGCTCATGATATTTCCGATGGAGGATTGGCCATTGCTCTTGCAGAAATGGTAATTAAAGCAAACAAAGGAATTAAAGCAAAATTAAGCAACAAATTACCACATCATGCTGAACTTTTCGGTGAAGACCAAGGACGTTACTTGTTGGCAGTTAATCCCAATAAATTTAATGACCTTAAAACATTTGCTCAAACAAGCGAAGTTTCTTTAATGGAGCTTGGTATAGTTGAAGGCAATGCACTTGACATAAAAGATGTACTAACACTTCCAGTATCTGAACTGACACAAGCTTATGAAAGCTGGTTTCCAGAGTTTATGGGTGATAAATAATGATTTATTCCCATTGGCTATATAAAAATAAATAGAGGAGAATAACTGATGGCGATGAATGCTCATGCAATTGAAACTCTTATTCGTGAAGGCATCCCCGATGCAAAAGTAACAATCCATGATCTTGCAGGAGACGGTGAACATTACGCTGCAGAAGTTATTTCGGAAAGTTTTCGGGGTAAAAGTCGTGTTCAGCAGCATAAAATGGTTTATGATGCTCTTAAAGGTAATATAGGGAGTGCTCTTCACGCTTTAGCACTTCAAACAAGTGTACCTAATAAATAATCTAAAAATTTCTTCTTGCATTCATTTTGTTAATACGATTTAAAATAAGACCAATACAACTGTAATTTTCCTAAAATGTAGCCAATATAAGGAATAAAAATGACTACTGCTTATGATTTTATTGATAATGAAATTAAAACAAACGATGTCGTTTTATTCATGAAAGGAATACCTAATGCTCCGCAATGCGGATTTTCTGGGCAAGTTGTTCAAATTCTTGACTATTTAGGGTTACACTATAAAGGAATTAATGTTTTAACTTCTGATGAATTGCGTCAGGGAATAAAAGATTATTCAAATTGGCCAACAATTCCACAACTCTATATCAAAGGTGAATTTATTGGCGGTTGCGATATTATTAAAGAAATGTTTCAAAGTGATGAGTTACAAAAACTACTCAAAGAAAAAAACATTACCTTTAATATATCATAGAATTAACTTTAATTTTATTCAGCCTCTTAATGAACTGCTATTCAGTCAGAGTTTTTTTTATTTTAAAGGGTGTATATGTCATATTCGGTTGACGAACAAAAGCATATAGATGCAATCAAAAAAAGAATTGGATATAAAGAATTTGTCATTATCATTGCAGCATTGATGGCAATTAATTCTATAGCCATTGATATTATGCTGCCAGCTATGCCTAATATTTTAAACAGCTTTAATATTATTGACGAAAATGATCAGCATTATATCATTTCTTGTTATCTTATCAGCTTTGGTGTTACACAAATATTTTTTGGTCCAATAAGTGACCGTTTCGGGCGGCATAAACTTGTTCTCATAGGCCTTACCCTTTATTCATTAACAGCACTTGGCTGTGCGTATGTAACAAGTTTTCCCTTGTTACTTATTCTACGTATTTTGCAAGGCATTGGGGGTGCTGCAATGCGTGTGCTTACAATCTCCATGGTACGAGATCTCTACAACGGTCGAGAAATGGCAAAAGTCATGTCCATAGTCATGATGGTTTTTCTCATTGCAACAATGCTTGGACCAATAATAGGACAGACAATTTTATTTCTTGAGCATTGGCAACTTATTTTTATATTCATGGCATTTGTTGGTTTTGGGTTGATGATTTGGATTTACTTGCGCTTACCTGAAACTCTCCATACCCAGCGCTCTCTTTCTTTTTCTTCTATTAAAAGTGGTTTATGCCTTGTCATTACAAACCGGACTGCACTTTGTTACACGCTTGCTACTTCCATTATGTTAGGGTGCATTTTTATTGCTGTTAACACATCGCAACAAATATATGAAGGAATCTATAACTTAGGTTTTTTATTCCCTGTAGCTTTTGCAGCCAGTGCTGCATTTCAAGCAGTATCAGCTTTCTTAAATTCTCGACTTGTTCATCGTCTTGGAATGCGATGCATCGGTCACAGTATGCTTCTGCTATTTTGCACCATTTCATGTATCTGGTTTATCGCATCAATTTTAACAGGCGGTATCATCTCTTTTTCTTTTTACATGCTATTGTATTCTATACTCATGTTTACGTGTGGTGGTATTATGGCTAATTTCAATACACTTGCTCTTGAACCTTTAGGAAAAATTGCTGGAACAGCAGCTTCTGTATCTGGTTTTCTTCAAACATCTATTGCTACAGGTCTCGGTTTTTTCGTCGCACAACACTTTGATGAAACAATGATCCCCAATTCAGCAGGATTTTTTTTTCTCAGTCTTATCGCTATCTTTCTTGTAATATGGGCTGAGCGTGGAAGTCTTTTTAAACATCACTCTAAATAGACGTAACTTTCAAAGGGATTTTATAATAATCCCTTTAAATTACTATTGCCGATAAATTTAAAAGAGCCTAAAGCCTATTGCTATTGCACTTTAAGCCAATGATTTATATGCTACCATCATATTAATTAGAAAATTTTCCTGATTTTGGAAATCCTTTTGGAACCAAGCGTCCCACACCAGCACGTGTTCCCATCCACTCAATAAGCTCATCAGACTGGCGATTAAAACTGCGTTCAGCTGTATCTTGCCAACTTAAACCTTCTGACAAATTAAAGGTTTTGGCATCAACAACACCACTGCTTTTGTAACGCTGTAAACGAACACCTTTACCGCGGCTTATTTCTGGTATTTGCTCTATGGCAAAGATAAGCATTTTGCGGTTTTCTCCGACCACTGCGACATAATCACCATTTACCGGAACGCAAAGTTTTACTTTATCAGGAGATTTCACATGCATAATTTGCTTTCCTTTTCGCGTATTGGCAATCACTTCATTTTCAGAAACAATAAAACCATTTCCATAAGCTGAAACCAAAAGCCGCTTTTCTTGCGCATTATGTACAAAGGCTGTTAAAATATCGTGTTCACCATCCATATCCACTAAAATACGAATTGGTTCACCGTGCCCTCTTCCTCCAGGTAAAACATTTGCACTAATAGTAAAAAATTTTCCACCAGTACTTACCACAACAATTTTATCTGTAGTAAATGCTGGTAATGCTAATTTTAAGCAATCCCCCTCTTTAAAAGAAAGCATTTTGTAATCATTCAAATGGCCCTTTAAAGCTCGCATCCAACCTTTTTCAGAAATAATAATAGTTACCGGTTCTTTTTCAATCATTGCTTGTTGAATATCATTAACATCGTGCTTTGGGGCATCCTCAAATGTTGTACGTCTTTTGCCTAAAATAGTTTCAGGCCCAAAAATTTTTCGAACTTTTGTGATTTCATCTGAAATCATTTTCCACTGTTTTATATTGGAGGCTAATAAGGCTTGCAATTGCGCTTCTTCAGTCTTAAGAGACTCAAATTCTTTACGAATTTCAAACTCTTCAAGTTTCCGTAAAGAACGCAGCCGCATATTAAGAATAGCTTCAGCCTGATTATCCGTTAATTTAAAATGTTCAATTAATTCTTTTTTGGGTTCATCTTCTTCACGAAGAATTTGGATCACCTCATCAAGATTCAAATACGCAATAAGATATCCATTAAGAATTTCCAATCGACGATTAATCTCATTAAGTCGATAATTTGAGCGACGAACAAGCACCTCTTTACGGTGTTCAAGCCATTGCTGTAAACTTTCACGTAAAGAAAGAACATTAGGTACTTTACCTAAAGTCAAAACATTGAGATTAAGAGGAAATCTCACCTCAAAATCAGTCAATTTGAAAAGTGACTCCATTAAGAGCTCAGAATTAACTGTACGATTTTTGGGAACAAGAACAATACGGATATCTTCTGCAGATTCATCATGAATGTCTTCAAGCATTGGCAAACGCCGTGCAAGTAATAATTCTGCCGTTTTTTCAATAAGACGTGATTTTTGTACTTGATATGGAATTTCAGTAACAACAATGACATAAGAACCGCGGCTAATTTGTTCTTGATGCCAACGTGAACGCAACCGAAATAATCCACGCCCTGCACGATATGATTCTTCAATGCTCTTTTTAGGCTCAACTAAAATACCACCTGTTGGAAAATCAGGTCCAAGTACAAACTTATTTAAATCCTCATTATTTGCATTGGGATGAGCAATCAAATGCAATGCTGCATCACATAATTCAGCAACATTATGTGGTGGAATAGATGTCGCCATACCAACAGCAATACCTGATGAACCATTGGCTAAAAGATTAGGAAAAGCACCTGGTAAAACAACAGGCTCTTCATCTTCCTCATTATAAGTCAAACGAAAATCAATGGCGTTTTCATTAATCCCTTCAAGTAACAATGCTGCAACTTCAGTCATACGTGCTTCTGTATAACGCATGGCTGCAGCATTATCACCGTCAATATTACCAAAATTGCCCTGCCCATCAATTAATGGGTAACGAACAGCAAAATCCTGAGCTAAACGTACTAACGCATCATAAATAGATGCATCACCATGAGGATGAAATTTACCCATCACATCACCCACAATCCGCGCACATTTAGCATAAGACTGCCCAGGATTAAGCTTTAATAAACGCATCGCATGGATAATACGCCGATGTACTGGTTTTAACCCATCTCGTACATCAGGTAATGCACGGTGTGTAATAGTAGAAAGCGCATAAGCCAAATAGCGCTCCTGCAAAGCAGAACACAATTCTACTGGCTCAATACATTCTTTATCAAAAGGCTGACTCATTTTAACTGACATAATACGTGAATAGAAATTTCCAAAATAAAAAATAAGTACGCCATAAGGCCTATTAAGTGCAAATTTTTAGTACCTGAACATTTTACAAAAACTATATTATGTAAATAACTATTGTGAGTAAAAAATAATAAGGAAATAGATTAATCCTGAAAATTTAGAAAAGAATGTTTACTATTTATTTTATCGGTCGATAGGAGAAAGTGAAATATTACCCCATAAAGCTCATTTTTATCATTTTAAAACATAACCTTTAATAAATTTAGCATCAAAATAACAATTAATTTTATCAATCATTTTTGGCAGTACGAACAATTCGAATTCCTAAATCAGACAACTGTACGGCAGAAACTTCAGATGGAGCACTCATCAAAAGGTCAAGTGCTTGTTGATTCATAGGAAATAAAGAAATTTCACGTAAATTTTTTACACCTTGCAAAAGCATTATGATACGATCAATACCAGCAGCCATACCACCATGAGGTGGAGCGCCATAATGAAATGCACGATAAAGACCACCAAAACGTTCTTCGACCACCTCTTCAGAAAGGCCTGCAAGCTTAAAAATCTTCAACATCATTTCTGGTGAATGATTACGGATTCCACCTGATGCAATCTCATAACCATTACAAACAAGATCATATTGAAAAGCTTTGATAGTGAGAGGATCTTGATAATCAATAGCCTCTTCTCCCCCTTGAGGCATTGAAAAAGGATTATGTGCAAAATCAATCTTTTTCTCATCCTCATTCCATTCAAAAAATGGGAAATCAACAATCCACGCTAAAGAAAAACATTTATGATCGATAAGATCTAACTCTTCTCCTACTTGTGTACGTGCAGCACCAGCGAAAGATGCAAATTTTTTCGGATTTCCTGCAACAAAAAAACAAGCATCACCACTTTCAAGCCCAAGTTGCGCACGAATAGCTTCAGTTCTCTGCTCACCAATATTTTTAGCAATAGGACCAGCTCCCTCAAAGACTCCATTTTCTTGACGCCAAAAAATATAGCCAAGACCGGGCTGCCCTTCACCTTGCGCCCATGCATTCATACGATCACAAAAAGAACGGCTGCCCCCTGTTTTAGCGGGAATAGCCCATACCTGCGCATGTTTATCACTCGCTAAAATCTGAGCAAAAACCTTAAAACCAGAATCATAAAAATGTTGAGAAACACTTTCCATAATAATTGGATTGCGTAAATCAGGCTTATCTGAACCATATTTCTGGATTGCTTCATCGTATGAAATACGAGGGAAATTTTGTGTAACACACTTTCCATCGGCAAACTCTTCAAAAACAGAACGTATAATAGACTCCATCGTTGTAAGAACATCTTCCTGCTCAACAAAACTCATTTCAACATCTAATTGATAAAACTCACCTGGCAAACGATCTGCACGTGGATCTTCATCTCTAAAACATGGAGCTATTTGAAAATAACGATCAAAACCAGAAACCATTAATAACTGTTTATACTGCTGAGGCGCTTGAGGTAGTGCATAAAATTTTCCTTGATGTATACGACTTGGAACCAAAAAATCGCGTGCTCCTTCTGGTGATGATGCCGTTAAAAGTGGTGTCGTAAATTCTGTAAAGGCACAATCTTGCATGTGCTTTCTTATGGAAGCAATAATTTCAGTGCGACGCATTATATTCTTATGCATAGTTGTTCGACGCAAATCAAGAAAACGATATTTCAATCGAATATCTTCTGGGTAATCAGGTTCACCAAAAACTGGTAGAGGAAGTTCACCAGATTTTGAAAGAATTTCCACTTCACTTGCAAAAACTTCAACCTCGCCCGTTGGTAAAGCGGCATTAATAACCTCATCAGCACGTGCACGCACTTCCCCATCCACACGAATAACTGATTCAGCACGCACCTTCTCAACAGTTTTAAAAGCAGGTGAATGAGGATCAACAACAATCTGTGTGATTCCAAAATGATCTCGTAAATCAATAAAAAGAATTCCGCCATGGTCACGAACACGATAAACCCACCCTGAAAGACGGACTTGTATTCCTACATCGCATTTACGAAGCGCGGCGCAATTATGACTGCGATAACGGTGCATAGTTTTCTGCCTCTAAATTATAAATTGTTTTTATACGCGTTACAAACGATTTTTGGCAGCTACTTGTCAAGACACCCCCTAAAAAACCTGGAAAAAAAATACAGTAAAAGACAATTTTAACCTACTTATGCTATAATAAAGTGATGAAACTTATTACACAGACAACAGAACTTGAAATTGCAATTGCCGCTTTGAGTAATTCTGATTTTGTAACTGTAGATACTGAATTTATCCGCGAAACAACCTTTTGGCCTCAACTGTGCCTGATTCAGCTTGCATCTCCAAATGTTACAATGCTTATTGACCCAATGGTACCAGATATTGATCTACAATCATTTTTTAACCTGATGACAGATAAAAAAATTGTTAAAGTTTTTCATGCCGCACGCCAAGATATAGAAACTATCTATCATCTCGGGGGAATTATCCCTTACCCTCTATTTGACACACAAATAGCGGGATCAATTTGTGGATTTGGTGATTCTATCTCCTATGATCAAATTGTAAAACGCTGCACTGGACATCATCTTGATAAATCATCTCGCTTTACAGACTGGAGCCATCGCCCCCTCTCTGAAAAACAATTGCTCTACGCACTTGCTGATGTAACTTATTTAAGAGATGTTTATCTTTTATTGAAAAAGAAACTAGAAAAAAACAAACGAACCCATTGGATGAATGATGAACTTGAGATTCTTTTAACACCAACAACTTACGATATACCAGAAGAAGACGCATGGAAAAAAGTGAAAGGAAAAGTTAAAGCCCCTCGTGAACTGGCTGTGTTACAAAAAGTCGCTGCTTGGCGTGAACGTGAAGCACGCAAGCATAATGTTCCGCGTCGTCATATTATGAAAGACGAATGCCTTATCGAACTTGCAATTCAACAACCAAAAGACGAACTTGAACTAAAACATTTACGCAGCCTAAAAAAAAGTGGGTATCATTCATCAATAACACAAGCATTAATCAAAGCTATCCATGAAAGTTTTGAAGTTGATATTGCTTCTTTACCTGACCTTCCCAAGCATAATCCTATTCATGATAAAACAGCTGCTGCAATTGACCTGCTTAAAGTATTATTAAAACTCGTTGCAAATGAAAATAACATTGCTCCTAAGATTATCGCAACTTCCAATGATTTAGAAAAAATCGCTCATGGTGGTACAACGGAAGATATTCCTGCTATGAGTGGTTGGCGTTATGAAATATTTGGTCAAAAAGCAGAACAAATGCTAAAAGGCCAGCTAGCATTTTATTTTCATAATGGAGAGCTAACAACTAAGCAACTTTAGTTTGCAAAAGATAGTTCTATAGAGAGATATACACATTAAATATATAATAAGTCTGAACGTGTTGTTATTTTAGAAAATAATAAACTTTTAATTCATCTATGAAAGAATCATGAAATTTCAAATGTCAGAGGTAATTTTGTTATCTTTGATAATTGTTTCAATCGTCCCAAAGGCCGTTCACCTATTAAATCAGCATGACACATTGGAATATGTAATATAACGTGATCTTGTTTTTTCTGCCATAATAGATCAGGTAAAATCCCTGTAGTAAAAGCACTAAAAAGATTAGCAATACGCATAACCCCCCCAAGGATACGTGCCTTTTCAACCATATCACGAGTCGTTAATTTAAGAACATCTGGAATTTCTTTATCGGCAAATAACCCCGCATTACGAAAAAAAACAGCTAATGCAGCATAAATGCGCCCCTCATGAGAAATCCCTGGGTAGGATCCTAACGCTATTTGATTAGCTGCCTCATTACCTCGATAATCTGGATGTATACGCCAACCAATATCAGAAAGAAGGCAAGAAGCTTTACGATAACGATATTCATCTTCAGTTTCTAAAATGCCAAAAGCTTCAAATGCATTTGTAGTAAAATCAATGAGTTCATCTGCCTGCTTTGGTGAGCGTGCTCGTAAAATAGCCATTTCTTGACAGGCTGCAATTAAAGGATCAGAAATGCGAACTTCTTGCAATAACTGTGAATAGAGAAAACCTTCACGAACTCCAGCCCCAGAAAAAACTATTCTTTTTAAACCCATATACTGAATAAGTTCAATAAGGACGACTGCTCCATAAGCTAAAAGTTGACGACGATTCTTTGAAATAGCTGAAATACCTTTCAAATTATCAATATTATCACTAGCCACAAAGTGCAGAAAATCCTTCATCTCAAGTGCATCAACTTCATAACCGTGTACAACAGGTAACAAGTAATGTTTGGCGGCCATATGAAGTTTTGCTAGATTACGCCACGTACCTCCTACTGCATAAAAATAATGTGGCGTACTTTTATGCATAAAAGAAGCTTCATAAAGCTTCTCATGAGCAATCTTTGCTGCTGCTGCAATATTGTTATTAGACATATATTGCAACCGCAAACTACCCAATGGTAGCGTTATTCCTTCACCTAAGTTAGAATTATAGATATTAATAAGCTCAAGACTTCCACCACCAAGATCACCAGAAACACCATTTGGCCGATAAAAGGTGGAAATAACTCCATAAGCCGAATAAACTGCTTCTTCATTTCCTGAAAGAATGCATATTCTATCGTGTAAGATCTTTTCAGCATCCTGAATAAAAGCTACCCCATTTTTTGCTTCTCGTACTGCTGCTGTTGCTAAAGCATGAATCTGATCCACACCAATCTGTTGGCAAAGTGCACGAAATCGTTTCAATGTGTGCAATACCATTTCAGTTGATTTTTTTTCTAAAAAGCCACTTTTTGCAACACCTTGACCAAGACCACAAAGAATTTTTTCGTTAAATAAAACCGTCGGCGAGCGTACAAGACTTTCATAGACAACAAGTCGAACAGAATTTGAACCAATATCGACCACAGCAATGGGTTTACGCCCTTTCAGTCGACCTTGACCATTTATATATGTCATTGATATTTCAGTCTTTATCTGTCTTTTTTTTCTGCCGATGCAATGCAATTAAACGTAAAGCAGAAGATTTAAAAGATTTTCCCTCCTCAGAAAGGCTTGCATTGGTCATAAAATACTCCTGCGCACTAAATAGTTTTTCACCTTTTAACGGTGTTATACGTTTTGATGTTCCATTGCTCAATATATCAAAGCTTTGTTGGTTATCAATAATATTAGCCAACATAATTTGTGAAAGAATTTGTTGACGAACTGCCTTATTAAAAACTGGAACCAACACTTCAATACGATGATCCAAATTACGTGTCATCATATCGGCTGAACCAAAATAAACTATGGTATTTTCACTCGGTAAATCTTCACCATTACCAAAACAGAAAATACGGCTATGCTCAAGAAACCGCCCTATTATTGATTTTACACGAATATTATTAGAAATGCCTGGAACACCAGGTCTTAAACAACATATACTACGGACAATCAAATCAATCTGTACACCAGCTTGACTAGCGCGATATAAAGCATCAATAATTTCAGGATCAACCAACGAATTTACTTTCATCCAAATAGCAGCAGGTTGCCTCTGTTGCGCATTGACAATTTCCTCTTCGATATGTTCAAGAATACGATTGCGCAATGTTAATGGAGAAAAAGCAATTTTCATTGCTTCATTTGGTTGTTTATATTGAGTAATATAATCAAAAAGTAATGCAATATCATGACCAATGCTATCATCAGTGCTAAAAAAAGAAAGATCAGTATAAATTTTAGCGGTAATTGGATGATAATTGCCTGTACCAAGATGTACATAAAAGCGAAAACGATTATTCTCTTCGCGCCTCATTACTAAAGACATTTTAGCATGTGTTTTAAGTTCAATAAAACCAAAAACAACTTTAACACCCGCATGTTCAAGATCACGTGCCCAGCGAATATTAGCCTCTTCATCAAAACGTGCTTTAAGTTCTACCAAAGCGGTTACTGATTTACCTCGTTTGGCAGCATCAATCAAAGCACCAATAATTGGGCTATTCTTCGACGTGCGATAAAGAGTTTGCTTGATCTCAACAACATTAGGGTCTTGAGCAGCTTGACGTAAAAAATGCACAACAAAACTAAATGATTCATAAGGATGGTGAATAATAATATCACTTTCACGAATAGCTGCAAAACAATCACCATTATATTTGCGAACACGTTCAGGAAAGTAAGGATTATAAGGAACAAATTTCAAATCATCACGTGGGATAGAAGCAATTTCTGATATCATATCAAGTGCCAACAATCCATCTAAAGTACCGATACAATTATCAGAAACTGAAAGTTCACTTGTTATAAATTGACGTAAATCTTCAGGCATTTTAACATCAAATTCAATTCGAATGATTTGTCCACGACGACGCCTTTTAAGTGCAGTTTCAAAAAGGTGGACAAGATCTTCAGCCTCTTCTTCCACCTCTATATCACTATCACGGATAATTCTAAATATACCTTTTCCTTTAACTTCATAATCAGGAAATAAATGGCTAGCAAAAAGGCCAATAACATCTTCAAACGTGATAAAACGAAAACTATTCCTCTCTTGAGGAAGTAAAATAAAACGTTTCAAATCAGCCGGCATACACAATAATGCCGTCACAGGGCGTTGATCAACATAGTGCAACAATTGGAATACAATAGAGAGCCCTAAATTAGGAATAAATGGAAAAGAGCGAGCAGAATCAATAAATGAAAACGTTAAAATAGGAAGAATCGTGTTTAAAAAATGCTTTTCAAGCCACAATCTTTCAAGTTTTAAAAGGCTATCAGAGTGAATAATTTCAATATTATTCTGCTTTAATTCATGACGTAAAACACAAAATTTCTGTTGCTGATTAGTTTGCAGATATGAAATCTCAGTTAATATAAAATCAAGTTGCTCCTGTGGGGTTCGTCCATCTGCACTGCGTTCTACAATCCCTGCACAAATTTGACCAACAAGGCCAGCAACACGGACCATAAAAAACTCATCAAGATTAGTTGCTGAAATTGCAAGAAAACGTAGGCGCTCTAATAAAGGATGCTTCGGATTAGCAGCCTCCATTACCACACGATTATTAAATTCTAGCCACGAAAATTCTCGATTAATAAATCGTGCTGGATTTTGCATCGTTATATCCTGAGTAGCAATCTGATCCGTTATCGTCTGTTTCATATCCCTCAGATAATCTGTCTTTACATTAATTTTAAAATAATTGGAAGAATTCTCATTTGCAAATTGTCTTAAAAAGCATTTTGCATTATAGTGTATTTAATTACAAACTAATAAAGTTAACGTGTGATTTAAAATATTTGATCCCAATCATGTCTTATCAGACAATTTAGCTGGAGGCTTTTACACAATGTCTGACCACAATATTCTCCATTTCCAAAATGACCGTGGATATAAAATAATTGAAATTGGTGTAAAAGAATTCATGTGTGTAGGTGCTACAGAGCCATTCGACCACCCTCATATTTTTATCGATATGGGAGCAGATGATGAAAAAATTTGTCCCTATTGTTCAACGCTTTACCGTTATAATCATTTATTGCCATTCAATCAAACAAATCCAATAGGGTGCATATATCACATAGGATAACCCGCTATAACTTTTAATACAATATACAATGGCTATCATTGATCAACCTCCAATCATTATCGGGGCGGGAATTGCTGGTTTAAGCTCTGCTTTAGCACTTGCCCAAAAGGGAATTGCAAGTGTCCTTATTGAAAAACGTAAACAGTTCGATAGTATAGGTGCTGGTATTCAACTCACCCCAAATGTGACCCGTATTCTTGCCCGTTGGGGTGTCTTAAATAAATTAATCGAATTAGGCCTCAAACCGCATTTTCTTGAACTAAAAGACGGCATATCTTTAAAAACGCATCTTCATATTGATCTTATCAATTTATCTGAAAAACGTTGGAAAGCTCCTTACATTACAATTCATCGAGCTGATTTGCAGAAAGTTTTATACAATGCTGTTCTTGAAGATCCTCTTATTACATGCAAATTAAGCGAAAATATCGTATCAGTTACTCCAACTACAAGTCACAACATTAATATAGAAACTATAAAAACGGAAGAATTAATTAAAATACAACAACATCAATTTTATTCAACATCACTTCTTATTGGGTGTGATGGCGTTTGGTCGAAGTTACGCCAATTTGCTCCCTTCCATGAAAAAGCAAATTTTAGTGGTTTAATTGCTTGGCGTGCAACAGAAATATTCAAAAATCTTCCCCAAAACTTTCGTTCCTTATTGCAAAATATAAAGACAATTAGTGCCTGGATGGGACCTAAAAACCATCTTGTTGTCTACCCTATTCAATCAACAAAAATTTTTAACTTTGTAGCTATTACTCATGGAGATAATTCACAAAAAAAGTGGAATCAAAAAGGAGATAAAGAAAAACTCAAAGCTCTTTTCAATAACTGGAATCCTAAAATCCTTGAAATTTTTGATCATATTAATAATTGGAATTATTGGCCACTGTTTCACATGAATTATGACCGTTTTGTAGGTTTAAAACAGCAAGTATTTGTTGGTGATTGCGCGCATGCAGCCTTACCTTTTGCAGCACAAGGTGCTGCTATGGCGATAGAAGATGCCGCCACATTAGCAGAAGTGCTCTCAATCAATGACCTTTCACTTACTGAAGCTATTTTACTTTATGAAAAAATACGCAAACCTCGCGTTACAGCCATAAAAAAACGTGGAGATTTTAATAGACTAGTCTATCATGCAACTGGTCCTTTAGCGGCTGCACGCAACTTTATAATGAAAATTCGTTCATCAGAAAATATTATATCCGACCTTGACTGGCTTTACACTTATGATGCTATGAATCTGGTAAAAAATAATATTTAAAAACGATGTAGTAAAAAATTACAAAATCTGCACTCTAAATAATGGTCATTTCACCGTTGTGATTTAACTCAACTCTACATTGATCACACCATGAATTGCTTTTATAGCATTCGCTACCTGTAAATTCACCTTATATCGCTTTGAAAGCATAACTTCAACTTCCCGTAACCCATTTTCTTGAATCAAAATAAACGCCACTTCTCCATTGCCACCGAGCTTTAAATACTGCTCAATTTGTGGAAGAATGTCTGCTGCTTTTATAAAAACGCGCATTGTTTTACGATCTCGTATTGATTCTTTTTCTAAAGACTGAATAGTTTCAATACGTAAACCAATTCCTTCAGAGCGATCTTCTGCAATCACTGTAACAATAAAAGATTTTCCCGGTTCTAACATATCCTCGTAAATAAAAAGTCCCTCAGAAAATATAACTGCCTCATAGTGCCCACTTGTATCAGAAAACTGAATAACCCCCATTTTTTTACCAGCTTTTGTTTTGCGAATTTGTTTTGCTACAACGGTTCCAGCAAGCCGAGCAGCCGTCGCCCCTTTTTTAACTGCATCAGCAAAATCACTCCAAATTTGAACGCGTTTTTTGGTAAGAATAGTTTGATACTCATCCAAAGGATGAGCAGAAAAATAAAAACCTATTACCTGAAATTCGTGATGGAGTTTTTCAGCCAAAGACCATGGAGATGCTTGTGATAAAATCAAAGGTTCTTTTGGTCCATCCATCATCCCAAATATATCAGTCTGCCCACTAGAATTATCATCAAGAATGCGAATAGCACGTGCATTAAGAGTTCCAAGACTTGCCAATAAAACCTCACGTGCAACCTGAAAACAATCAAGAGCACCTGCATAAATCAAACTTTCCATCGCACGTTTATTAACAATACGAGGATCAATACGCTCACAAAAATCTTCCAGATTTTTAAAAGGCTTATCTCCCCGACAAGCGACAATATGGTCAACCACTAAATCCCCTATGCCTTTAATAGCAGCAAGGGAATAATAAATACACTTTTCACCAATTTCAAAAACACGACACGATGTTTGTACACAAGGTGCAATAACCTCAATTCCTAGCCTTAATGCCTCGCGTCGAAAATCATTCAACTTATCCGTATTTGTCATATCACATGTCATGGAAGCAGCTAAAAATTCAACTGGATAGTGTGCTTTCATATAAGCTGTTTGATATGAAACAATTGCATAAGCGGCAGCATGTGACTTATTAAAACCATAATCTGCAAATTTTGCTAAAAGGTCAAAAATAATATCAGCCTGATCTTTATCAATACCACCATCAACAGCACCACTTACAAAACGTGTACGCTGTTGTTGCATTTCCTTGTGGATTTTTTTACCCATAGCTCGGCGCAATAAATCCGCTTCTCCAAGAGAATAACCAGAAAGCACCTGCGCAATTTGCATAACCTGTTCCTGGTAAATAATAACGCCTTGTGTCTCTTTAACCAGATGATCTATTTTAGGGTGGATAGAAGTAATTTCCTCTTTCCCATGTTTACGTGCATTATATGTTGGAATATTCTCCATTGGGCCAGGACGATAAAGCGCTACAAGCGCAATAATATCTTCAATGCGGTCTGGCTTCATCCCAATAAGTGCCTTACGCATACCAGAACTTTCAATTTGAAATACACCAACTGTCTCACCATGTGCTAACATAGTATAAGTCGTTTCATCATTAAGAGAGATATTCGACAAATCTATTTTTATACCTTTTCGTGCAACAAAGTCCGTGGCCATTTTTAAAACAGTAAGCGTTTTTAAACCAAGGAAATCAAACTTCACTAAACCAGCTTGCTCAACACATTTCATGTTAAATTGAGTAACTGGCATATCAGAACGTGGATCACGATACATTGGTATGAGTTCTGACAATGGTCGATCGCCGATAACAATTCCTGCAGCATGGGTTGATGCGTGGCGATAAAGCCCCTCAAGCTGAAGTGCTATATCCAACATGCGTCCAATAACAGGATTCTTCTTCTTTTCTTCCTTAAATTTAGGTTCATCTCGAATAGCCACTGCTAGCTCAACATTACTGCCAGGCATAGCAGGGACTAATTTGGTAAGGTAATCAACCTGACGATAGGGCACTTCCAAAACACGTCCAACATCACGCAACACCGCACGTGCCTGTAATTTACCAAATGTAATAATTTGAGCGACTTGATCACGACCATATTTTTCCTGAACGTAATGAATAACCTCTTCTCGTCGATCTTGACAAAAGTCGATATCAAAATCTGGCATGGAAATACGATCTGGATTGAGAAAACGCTCAAACAAGAGAGAAAAGCGCAAGGGATCAACATCAGTGATAGTTAAAGCATAAGCAACAAGTGAACCAGCGCCAGAGCCACGCCCTGGACCGACAGGAATATCATGGACTTTTGCCCATTTTATAAAATCCGAAACAATAAGAAAATAGCCAGGAAACTGCATACGTGTAATAACTGAAATTTCATAATCCAGTCGTTGCTCATAATCTTCAACTGTATAACCTTCAGCCAAACCAATTGTTTCAAGACGCATTTTTAAACCAGCTTTAGCCTGATTTAATAATTCCTTAGCCTCTTCCTCTAAAGCAGAATCTGGATCTACAGATCGCTCTGTAAAACGGGGTAAAATAGGCTTTCGAGTTGGTACATAAGTATGGCAACGTAACGCAATTTCAACACTATTTTCTAAAGCTTCCGGAAGATCAGAAAATAATGAAACCATTTCATCTTGTGACTTCAAATAATGATCTGGCGTCACACGTCTGCGATTTGGATTAGAAACAATTTGCCCCTCCGCCACGGCCATCAATGCATCATGAGCCTCGTACCCTTCTTTATTCAGAAAAAAAGCCTCATTGGTTGCAACAAGAGGAATTTCATGCGCATAAGCTAATTCAACAAGCGCGGCTTCAACTTTCCGATCGTAAGAACTATGTCGTTGTAATTCAACATAAAGACGATTACCAAAAATTTGCTTCAAATAAGTTAAATACTCGACAGCCCGTTCTTTTTTATTTTCTACTAAAGCCAAATTAATAGGGCCATTCCACCCCCCAGTTAAAGCAATAATTCCTTCATTTTGCAATAATAGCCAATCAGCTTTAATATGAGGAAGATCCGTATCACTCTTATCAAGATAAGCGCGACTAACAAGGCTAATCAAATGAGCATAGCCTGCTTCGCTAGCAGCAAACAACACGATAGAAGCAAAATCAGAAGGGTTGCGTGGTTTGGTTAAACGTGGATCATAATTCTTATGTTCAAAATCAATCGCAAGCTGACAACCAATAATAGGTTGAATACCATCCGTAAAACAATACTGAGAAAACTCTAACGCACCAAACAAATTATTCGTATCTGTAATAGCTATTGCTGGTGCATGATCAGAAATTGCATGTTGAATAATTTGCCTGATCTTCAAAGCCCCTTCAAGAAGAGAATAAGCTGAATGCACCCTCAAATGAATAAAACGAGGAAGAGAATTTTTACTGTTTAATATTTTGCTTTTTTTTGCTGGCATTTTCATAATTCCCCATCACAAAATAAATGCCAAACTGCAATTCTTATTTGTTTCATAATAACAAAGTGTTCTAGTTTCCCCATATTCAATTTATAATTTTAGGACTATTGCATATTCGGAAAGTACTTCAATTCACTTCATATCATATATAATACTACTGATATTAGCCACCCTTCTTGCTCTGTTCTTATCACATTTGTTAATTTAACTCTTTATTCTTACTATCCAAGGCTAAAAAGCAATTTATTCTCATAAACTAAGTAATTTATCCCCAAAAAGCTCTTTTAAAGTACTAGAAAAAATAAAAAGAGCAGGCTAAATTTCCTTATGTATTCAAACCTCTTTAATCTTCTTTCAACCTCTATTCGCACTCTTCCAGGGGTGAACCCGAAAATATACGCTTTACTGGCTAAAGTCTTAAACGTCAATCTCTCACAACATGAACCGACCATAATTGACCTGCTCCAATTGATGCCTCATTCCGTTATAGACCGAAGAATGCGGCCCGATATTGCTTTTGCACCAGAAGGAAAAATCGTTACTCTTGAAATCATAATTGATCAACACCGACCACCGCCATCAAATAGCAACAACCGATCACCTTATCGTGTCATTGGTCATGATAAAACAGGCAACATAAATTTAGTGTTCTTTCACGCTCAACCTTCTTGGCTAGAAAGACAGCTCCCTGAAGGAAAAAAAGTAATTGTATCAGGTAAAGTTGAACGGTTTAATGGACAGCTTTCAATAGTTCACCCTGATCATATAGCGCCCAGCGAAAAGCTAAATCAGATGCCACTAATCGAACCTATCTATCCTTCTACCGCTGGGCTATCAGCAAGAGTGCTAAAACGTGCAATGCAAGGTGCTCTTGAGCGTATTCCTCCTTTGCCAGAATGGATAGATGAAAACCTCAAAAAACAGCAACAATTTTTTTCTTTTTCTGATGCTTTACATTGTATTCATGCACCCACAGATCCCAATGATCTGACCTTAAAAAGTGCAGCACGTCAACGTCTTGCCTATGATGAATTTCTTGCTGGTCAGTTAGCTCTTGGTCTTGTACGTTTAAAAACAAAATCTCTTTCAGGTGCTTCTCGTCCACCAACAGGCGTTTATACAGAAAAACTGCTTGAAGCCTTACCCTTTCAATTAACAAATGCACAAAAAGAAGCAATACAAGATATTGCAAATGATTTAGTTTCACCCGAACCTATGTTAAGACTTCTCCAAGGTGACGTAGGAACAGGAAAAACTGTAGTTGCACTAATGGCAATGGCACAAATTGCTGAAAATTTAGGTCAGTCAGCCTTAATGGCACCCACAGAAGTACTTGCACGACAACATTTTACTATGATTGCCCCTCTTGCTGAAAAAATCGGTTTACAAACAGTTCTTTTAACTGGACGAGAAAAAGGAAAATCACGCATAAATATCCTTGGTGATATCTTATCAGGAAAAACTTCTATTATTATCGGCACCCATGCTTTGATACAAAAAAATGTTACTTATAATAATCTTGCTTTAACCATTATTGATGAGCAACACCGTTTTGGAGTAAATCAACGTCTTGCCCTTACAGAAAAAGGTCATAAACCTGATATATTAGTAATGACAGCTACCCCTATTCCACGCACGCTGGTATTAACAGCCTTTGGCGACATGGATGTATCAAAAATCACAGAAAAACCAATTGGACGAAAACCAATCACTACAGCAATCCTTCCTTTAGAACGAATCGATGAACTTATAGAACGAATTGCAGTTGCAGTAGAAAAAGGAGAAAAACTTTATTGGATTTGTCCCTTGGTAGAAGAATCAGAAAACTTTCAACTCACTTCGATTGAAAACCGTTTTGCCATTCTCCATAAACGATTTGGTACATGTGTTGGTATGATACATGGAAAAATGTCCACCGCTAAAAAAAATGCAGCAATAGCGTCTTTTAAATGTGGAGAAACATGTATTTTAGTTGCAACTACAGTTATTGAAGTAGGAGTAGATATTCCCGATGCCTCAATCATCATAATCGAACACGCAGAGCATTTTGGTCTTTCACAATTACACCAATTGCGTGGACGTGTTGGACGAGGAGAAAAAAAATCTTCCTGTATTTTACTATATAAAGCTCCACTTACAAAAATGGCTGCAACACGTCTTAATATCATACGTAATACAGAAGATGGTTTTAAAATTGCTGAAGAAGATCTGCGCTTGCGAGGAGAAGGTGAACTTTTAGGAACACGACAATCTGGTATGCCTGAATTTCACATAGCAAATCTTACAGCGCACCATAAACTTTTGTTAATGGCAAGAAAAGATGCACAGTTATTCTTGCAATACGATTCTGATCTTTCCTCACCACGAGGACAAGCTTTACGCTTACTTCTTTACCTTTTTGGACATGGCGATGCTATTCAGCTTTTACGTTCAGGCTAACTTTTAAAAAGCCTATTTACGAACAGAATCATCCAAAATTTTATTGCTGAACAAGTTTTAATCAATCCTAACAAGAAGTATTTTTACAAAAAACTATGTGTGGACTAAATGAATATCTGAGTTTTTAAAACTGCTGTTTTGCACAAAACATTGGAAAACAAAATATATTATTTTCCTCGCACCTTTTTAAAAGAACTATTCTATTCTTCCTTAATAACTCAAACAATAAATTGATAAATATTGTTGTTACAGTAAAAAAGATTTCAGTAGACAATAAAATGCTTATCATTAATAATGAATACCAATCCTAATTTATTACATATTGATTTCTAGCTTTAATTATTTTCTACACCTCCTAAAGACATAAAACTATTTTTTATTCGACTGTTACCGATTTTGCCAAATTACGAGGTTGATCAACGTCTGTTCCCAACAAAACAGCTGTGTGATAAGCAATTAACTGAATAGGTAAAGTATAAATAATAGGTGCAATAAATTCTGGAATCTCTGGCAAAATAATAGTCGACAAAGAACTAAAACGTGTAGCCTCCATTCCTCTTTTATCCGTTATCAAAATAATACGGCCATTGCGTGCTGCTACTTCTTGCATATTAGAAAAAGTCTTTTCAAACCATTTATCATAAGGCGCAATAACAATAACTGGTATTGTGTTATCAACCAATGCAATTGGTCCATGCTTCAATTCACCCGCTGCATAACCTTCAGCGTGAATATAAGAAAGCTCTTTTAGTTTGAGTGCTCCCTCCAAAGCAATCGGATAAGAAGTACCACGCCCAAGATAGAGAACACCTTTTGCATTCACTAAATCACGACAAATGTGCTCAATTGTGTTATCAAGTTTCAAAACCTCATTTAAAATTCGTGGTATCTCTGCTAACTGTTGCACTAACCGCTGTTCTACCGTTTCTAAAAGGCGTCCACGTTGTTTAGCTGCACATAAAGCCATTGAAGCAAGTGTTGACAATTGACAGATAAAAGCTTTTGTTGAAGCAACACCAATTTCTGGACCAGCTAATGTCGGTAAAACAAAATCAGCTTCCCTTGCCATTGTTGATTGCTCAACATTTACAACTGTCGCTGTTTTTAGATCGCAATCCTTACAGTAACGTAAAGATGCTAATGTATCCGCTGTTTCTCCGGATTGAGAAACAAATACCGACAATGCATCAGTTGTCATAGGCGGTTCCCGATAACGAAATTCAGAGGCCACATCATTATCAACACTTAAAGCAGCAAGACTTTCAAACCAATAACGTGCAACTAAGGTTGAATAATAAGCAGTTCCACAACTTGCAAATAATAATCGGTTAACATTTTTCCAATCAATTGAGTTTTTAAGTGGGCGAACTTTATAATTTCCAAGATCAAGATAACGTGCTAAATTACGAGAAATAACATCAGGTTGTTCAAATATTTCTTTGCGCATAAAATGACGATGACTACCTTTAGAAACAAACAAAGTGCCATCACACAACGTTGTAATGGGGCGTTTTGTCTGTTGACCGTCTGCATTATAAATTGTTACCCCCTCACGCGTAAGAACAGTCAAATCCCCATCTTCCATATAGCTTATACGATTTGTAAATGAAGCTAAAGCAATTGCATCTGATCCTACAAAAAATTCATCCTTACCATAGCCAATAGCTAAAGGAGGGCCAGAACGAACAGCAATTATCAGATTATCCTCACCTTCAAAAATAAGAGCAATCGCAAAAGCACCCTTTAATTTTTTCCAACTTGTGCATGTTGCTTCCTTCGGAGAAAGACCATCTTTTAACGCACGAGTAATTAAATGAGCAATAACTTCTGTATCAGTTTCCGTTTCAAAGGTATAACCGTCTTCGATGAGTTCTTTTCGCAATTCTACAAAATTTTCAATAATACCATTGTGCACAATTGCAAGCCGATCGGTCATATGGGGATGAGCATTGCGTTCTACGGGGACGCCATGTGTAGCCCAACGTGTATGGCCAATTCCCAAATTACCTTTTAAAGGTGTGCTTTTTAGTTTTTCTTCTAAATGAGCCAACTTACCTTTGGCTCGAATACGATGAAGGTGCCCATTAAATACTGTTGCTAAACCAGATGAATCATAACCTCTGTATTCAAGACGTTTCAAACCATCAACCAGATAGGATGCAACAGGTTTATTTCCAACAATTCCGATAATTCCGCACATTAGAAAACTCCAATCTACACCCTTAAGTTCATAACAAGTCCCATAAATAATTAGACTAATTCTATTCGCAATTTTAAGCGACCATGTGAAATAGAATATGCTATAATCATAATAAAGGGATAAATTTTTATCATAAATGCTTAGATCACCATAAAACAAAAAAAGAAATTGAAAATATTTACTTTTTTCGTTTTTCTATTGATAAACGTTTACGCAATTTTGTTGCACGATTTTCTTTTATTACCTGGCGTGCACGCCCCAAAGCCAAACTGTTTACAGGAATATCTTCAGTGATAACACTTCCTGAAGCGATATAGGAATTTTTTCCGATAATCAATGGAGCAACAAGTGCTGAATTAGATCCAATAAAAACATTGTCATCAATTATAGTTTTATGTTTATAAAAGCCATCATAATTGCACGTAATTGTACCAGCTCCAATATTAGTGTGTGCACCAATTTCTGCATCACCAATATAACTCAAATGGTTAATTTTAGCAGCTTCCCCTACCTTTGCTTGTTTAATTTCACAAAAGTTTCCAATCTTAACTGATCGTGCTAACTCTGTCCCAGAACGTAAACGTGCATAAGGACCAATTTGTGTATCTGCACCAACAAAAGCCCCCTCTAAATAACTAAATGCGCGAATAACTGCACCAGACTGCACTTTCACCCCCGGCCCAAAATAAACATTTGGCTCAATCAAAACACCTGGTTCAATTTCTGTATCATAAGAAAAATAAACACTTTCTGGCTTCAATATTATCACACCAGATAACATGAAATCACGTGCCTTACGTTTCTGCCATAAAGTATCAACTTCAGAAAGTTCAAAACAGTTATTAACTCCTATAACATTATCAAAAGGTACTTCAATGACTCGAACATCTAGCCCTTCACGTGATGCAATAGAAACAATATCTGTTAAATAATATTCTTGCTGCGCATTATTATTACTAATTTCATCCAAGAGAGAAAGCACATACTTTCCATTAATAGCCATTATTCCGCCATTACAAAAAGAATTCTTTTTCTCTTCATCACTTGCATCTTTTTCTTCTACAATAGCTATAAATTTACCATTTTTTTCGATAAGGCGGCCATATCCCGTTGGATCAGAAGCATAAAAGCCAGCCACAACAACATCTGCTCCCATAGCAAGAGGAGCGCGAATCCGTGTCAACGAAGCATGTTCAATCAAAGGAGTATCACCAAAGATAATCAGAACATCATTTATCCCTTTTTGTAAAGCTAATCGAGCAGATAAAACAGCATGAGCAGTTCCTAAACGCTCTTTTTGTTCAAAAATCATGACATCCTTTACACATGATTGAACAACCTTAGTAACATCTTCACCTCCAGCGCCTACGACAACTGCTAATTGGGAAAAACCTGCCAATTCTACTTGTTTTACCACATGGCATATAAGCGGTAACCCTGCTATCTTATGAAGTACCTTAGGAAGAAACGACTTCATACGCGTTCCATCCCCTGCCGCAAGAACAATAGAAAGACAACTTCTAACCATAAAACACACAAAGATTAACGAAAAAAGCCAAACCAACGAGAAATATCATGCCAACTGATAACTTCGACATTACTCAGTAAAGGATAATTTTCCAAAAGCCAAAATGAAAAATTTTGAATATAGCCTGTCAAAAATAAAATACCTGTAATAACCAGAAAAATACCAATAATTTTTTCAACTTTCCCTAAATGAACACGAAAAGCTCTCAAAAATTTCATAAAGCTGCTTGAAAATAAAGCTGCTAATACAAAAGGCACAGCAAGACCTAATGAATAAAATCCTAAAAGGATGGCCCCTTCTGCTACAGTTTCTTTTGTTCCAGCAAGGGTTATAATAGGGCCTAAGATTGGACCAATACATGGCGTCCAACCAAACGCAAAAGCTAAACCTATAACATAAGCCCCTAAAGGCCCAGTAGGAATTTTATGCGTTTGAAAGCGTGCTTCTCGCGATAATAAATTAATTTTAAAAACATGTAAAAAATTTAAACCAAAAATAATGATAATAATTCCAGCAGCAATAGCAAACCAATCACGATAATAACCTATGAATTTACCAATTGTACTTGCACTTGCTCCTAAAGCAACAAAAATAGTTGTAAACCCAAGCACAAAAGCAAAAACAGAAGATAAAAGTACCAAACGTACAGATGCGTTTCCATTCTCTTTTTCTGAACGAAAATCATCAACACTAATACCAGCCATATAGCACAAATAAGGAGGAACTAACGGTAAAACACACGGTGATAAAAAAGATAATGCACCGGCAAAAAACACACTTAATATTGAAAATTCTAAGACCAAATTTTATACCTATCCTCAAATTATAAGTTTATACTCACAAATAATAATCAATACATCGACTCATCAAATTTCTGTATATTTTGTGTATCTGCTATGACATTTACATCTTCATCTCGGCCAGAAGTTACTGAAAAAACCTTTTGATAAATTTGATCTTTATTTTTAGCAATCGCAATATAATCACCTTCAGCCAATACAAGTGAAACATAAGCCCCTACTGTTTCATAAACAATATCACCAGACTCATTAGTAATCGACCAACTTGTATCTGCCAACGCCTCTCCTCCTTCTTGACGAACCAACCTTAATACAATCTGAGCTGCTTGATGTTGAAAGGTTACTTCAATAATTTTGCCCGCATCTACTTGGATATCCGAACGGGTTATGGCATTAACCGAACCATAATGAGAAACAACATGGTAATGACCTGTTTTTAAACGTACAATCGATTGAGGTTTTACATTCGACAAGATCACGCCTGTATCATCATTTTCCTCTGCATCTTTATAGATAGTAAAATGTAATTCCTTTTCGTTAACTGTACCATTAAGTAGTGTGCTGTTAAAAACAATACCACCAGCATTAAGATTAAAATTTTTGACGAACTCTTGTTTATTTTTTAAATTTACCTGATCTACCATACTTGCATGACCAAATGAAACATGCACAAGATAATTGCCCTCTTCTAAATCAAAATGTGCAGTGCCACCTTCAAAAGTCGCGATCAATGGTAATTTATTATCAATTCCCAAGATAGGTGTATAAACACGCCATATTAATCCTTTTGTAATATTCTCACTGTTACGAGTTAATCGAGCATTGAGTATTAGTTTAGCTTGAGAATGCTCCTGTTCATGATTTTCAGAATGTGTAATGGAAGTTATTGGTCGCTCTTGTTGATAGTTTTGAAGCTCTTTTTCCTCAGAAAATGCACTATCGTTCCAAATCAACAAAACAGGTATTATAGCTAACCGTAAAGTCTGACGTAATATTTTTGTAAATATGCTCATTTCTACATTGTTGACCAAAGCAACGATCTTTTCAAGAAGCAATGTCAGAGAATTACTATTCTAAATTGAAAAACTAACACCACAACCACATGATGAGGTAGCATTGGGATTATGTATTTGAAAAGACTGCTCCATGAGATTGTCAACAAAATCAATTTCTGCCCCTTTCATGAAAGGAAGAGAGAGTGAATCAATTAATATAACCGCTCCATCTTTTTTTATAACGAGATCATCTTCTCTACTTTCAGAAACCAAATCATATTTATATGAAAAACCTGAACACCCACCACCTTCAACAGAAATTCGTAACGCTATTTTATCGGGTTTACTCGAAAGTATCTGTGTAATCCGCTTAGCAGCAAAATCTGATATTTTTACACTCATTTTTCACACCCTTGCATTAAACTGTTGAGAAAGCATATCCTAAACAGATAAAAGCTTGTTAATAACAAATTAATTTTAAATTTAAGGTGAGAATGGATAACTTGCAATGGATAATAATACCAATTTCAATTACCAATCTCGGGCAATATATAGCACAAATCCACAAAGAAGTCGTGGTAGATTATTTAATGAAGCTATAAGTGCTACACGTACACCTTTTCAACGAGATAGGGACCGTATTATCCACTCTAATGCATTTCGACGTCTTAAACATAAAACCCAAGTGTTTATTGCCGACGAAAGTGATCATTATCGCACTCGCCTTACCCATTCGATCGAAGTTTCCCAAATCGCGCGTACATTAGCTCGTGCATTATATCTTGATGAAGATCTTGCCGAAGCCATTGCTCTTGTGCACGACTTTGGGCATACGCCTTTTGGGCATGCAGGGGAAGATGCTCTTAATGAAGCAATGGCACCTTATGGCGGTTTTGATCATAACGCACAAGCATTACGTATTGTTACAAAGCTTGAACACCGTTATGCAAACTTTGATGGATTAAATCTCACCTGGGAAACACTTGAAGGACTTGTGAAACATAATGGACCTCTTTTAGGCCCTCATTCTTCCAATAAAAATGTCCCTATTGATATTTTTCAATATAATACACAACAAGATCTTGAGCTTGATTGTTTTGCTGGATTAGAAGCGCAATGTGCTGCTATTGCTGACGACATTGCTTACAATGCTCATGATATTGATGATGGTTTACGCGCACATTTTTTAACAATTAATCAATTCGAAAATATTTCGTTAACCGCTTCATTATTACACAATATTGAACAAGAATACCCACAGCTTGATCAAACTCGACGTGGTTACGAACTGGTACGCAGACAAATAACAGTCATGGTTGAGGATGTTATCGAACAATCACAAAAAAACTTAACACTCATAAAACCTGAAAGTGTAAACGACATTCACCAGGCAGGACAAACTATTGTTACCTTTTCTCCCACAATGGCCATTCAAGAAAAACAGTTAAAGGATTTCTTATTTAAAAATCTTTATTATCATGACCAAGTCCTCACGCGTCGAAATGCAGCAAAACAAGTCATACAAAAATTATTTGATTGTTATTATAAAAATCCAGAACTCATGCCTGAAAACTGGTGCAACAAAATAGCTCATTTAACAAATCAGGAATTGGCACGTCTCATTGCTGATTTTTTATCAGGTATGACCGACCACTATGCATTGCGTGAATACCACCGACTATTTGACCATACAGATGATTTCGTTTAATTAATTTCGAATACAATATGGAATTAGAATATGAATATCTTTAAAAGTTTCGAAAAAAAAATTAAAGAATTAATCGAATTATCTGATATAAAAGAAAAAAATAGAGAAACTTTAGATTTATCAAAAGTTACTGTTGACCCCCCACGAGACCCTTCGCATGGTCATCTATCAACCAATGCGGCTATGGTGCTTGCAAAATCTGTTGGACTTAACCCACGCATACTCGCAGAAAAAATTATAGAACTTCTAAAAAATGATCAGTCTATTGAATGTATTAATGTTGCTGGTCCTGGATTTATTAATATCAAACTGACAAAATCATTTTGGCAAGACGTATTAAAATCAATGATTGAAGCAGGTATAGCCTATGGTAGCAGCCAAATAGGACAGGATAAACGAGTCAATGTTGAGTATGTTTCTGCAAATCCAACAGGTCCAATGCACGTCGGACATTGCAGAGGTGCCGTTATTGGAGATGTTCTTTCTAATTTGCTTCAATTTGTTGGCTATAATGTCACTAAAGAATATTACATTAATGATGCTGGTGGGCAAGTTGAAGTACTAGCGCATTCTGTTTTGTTGCGCTACCGCCAAGCGCTTGGGCAAACAATCAATGAAATTCCAGAAGGGCTGTATCCTGGTGAGTATCTGATACCATTAGGGCAATCACTTGCTCAAGAATTTGGTGACCAATTACTTACTATAGATAAATCCGAAGCTTTATCTATAGTAAAAGAGCATGCAATTGATGCAATGATGGCTATGATTCGCGATGATTTATCTGCCTTGAACATTCATCATGACGTTTTTTTTTCCGAACGAATGCTTTATGCTGATAATGCGCAAGCCATTCGCAGTGCAATCAATGACCTCACTTTAAATGGTTATATCTATAAAGGTACACTCTCTCCACCAAAAGGGAAAATCATAGAAGATTGGGAACCACATGAGCAAACCTTGTTCCGTTCAACTGATGTTGGTGATGATCAAGACCGTGTTTTGATTAAATCTGATGGTTCTTATACTTATTTTGCCGCTGATATTGCGTATTTTCGTGATAAATTTAACCGCCATTTTGACGAGATGATTTATATTTTGGGTGCAGATCACACCGGATACGTAAAACGATTAGAAGCAGTAGCAAAAGCAATTTCTGGAGATAAAGCTAAACTGGCTGTTTTCTTATGCCAATTAGTGAAACTCTTTCGTAACGGTCAACCTGTACGTATGTCCAAAAGAGAGGGGGCGTTTGTTACCCTGCGCGATGTTGTAGAAGAAGTTGGTCGTGATCCAGTGCGTTTTATGATGCTTTATCGTAAATGTGAAGCACCTCTTGATTTTGATTTCACAAAAGTGACAGAACAATCAAAAGATAATCCTATTTTTTATGTGCAATATGCAAGTGCACGTTGTCATTCAGTTTTTCGTCAAGCACAAGAAAGTCTGCATATCGACAACCTTTCAAGCAATATAATGATTCCTTATCTTGATAAGTTAATAGACGATAGCGAAATATCCTTGATACGTAAACTTGCTGAATATCCACGTATTATTGAACAAGCTGTAATTCATAAAGAACCGCATCGACTAGCATTTTATCTTTATGATCTTGCTTCAAACTTTCATGGACATTGGAATAAAGGTAATGATAATCCTGATTTACGCTTTACAAAACTTGAAGATAAAGAATTATCCTTGGCTAGATTAGGTTTGATCCAAGCTGTCGTTAATATTTTATCATCAGGACTTCAAATTGTAGGAATAAAAGCATCAACAGAAATGCGTTGAAAAAGTCCTACAAAGCTATAAAATGAACTTTTTATTAAAAATGTTTTTTGTATACTTCTTTTATAAAAATGCATTTTTTTGATTGAAAGAAAAGATTTTATAATTCCAAACACAATAAATCTAAATTAATAAATTTACTGCATTCAAACGCAGATCATCATGTGAGAAAACCTATGAGCGATAATAATCGCAAAAATTTGCAGAAAGAAAAACAAAATCATGAACAGCATGATTCTGTGGAAGAGTTTACTCAAATTTTCAATTCAAACACACAAAATAGAAATCAAAATTCTCATCATACTCACTCTTTGTTAGAATCTGATTATTCTACACCTCAAACTCCATTCCAAAATAATGATTTTGACCTTCCTTTTTTAGAAGACAATTTTGAAAATAATTTAGGGGGTGAATTGCCATTTAACAGTCAAAATGAGCAATGGAATTTACAATCAAATATTAACAATCCAACTTCAATGGATACAGCTCCCCCTGCTCCCAATCACTCAGAAAAAGATAGTTCTTTTTCTGAAGGAATGCATTCTTATTCTTCCCATAATGATGAAGAACAAATTTTAGAAGCACTTTCCCCATTACCCATTCAGAAAAATGAAGGGCTGCAAGATAAAACAGCACCAACTAATATTGATCCTTTTTTTGAAACAGATGATTTTAACACAAATCTAAAAAATTTATTTTTTGATGAGATAGATGAACAAAATAAAAATACAGTCATAAAAAAAGCATATGGAAAAACTGAAGCTTTTTTACAAACAAATGCACAACAGCCCACAACTAACAATACACAATCAAACTATGATGACAAGCAAAGCGTTTATCACACACCCGTAAATTCTCCTTATGAGATGCGGGTTAATCAACAAAATTTGGGTAATAATCATTATGATAGTGGATTCTTAAAACAAGAAGACAAAATTGCAAAATATAAAGATGTGCAAACCCAATATTCCCAAAACAATATAAACACTACTGAAGGTCTCTCTCATCAAAACAGTACAAGTGAGATCTGGAACAATCAAAATAATTTAAGTGATACACAAGCCTCATCAGAACCTCTTAATACTACACAAACAGAAAATTTTTTTGTAGATGGGCATTCTCACAATGACAATCCTCCTCCAGAGATTGATACTTATAAACTTGCAGACGAAATCGTAGAAAAAACTGAACCCATTATGGCTTCAAAAATTCTCTATGAAGCGCCCAAATATAATGTACCTGTTGATGGTCTTCAAAAAGAATTCTCTGAAATATTCAATGTAGGAAATGTCTCTTCAGAAGATTTTTTACAGCAGCAACAAAATGACTTTTTTAACGAAATTTCTCATCATACTAAGCAAGATCCAGGAGAAAGTTCATCGCTAAACACCTTGCAACAGAGTGCTAACCATTCTTCTGTTGAAAACAAAGAACAACCTTTCCCTCCTTTTTCCAATAGTTCCCAACATAAATCTGCAGACGAAGTGTACACTCATGTACTGGCAACTTCATATTCGAGAAATTTTATCAGAAAAAGTTTTATTAGAGGTGTTATTCTTTTTACTCTGATTGCAATTAGTATTTTTAGCTATTTTCGCTTTTTTATATCATCAAGTGAAAATGAAAGCCCACTCATTATCCATGCTGATAACACACTTTTTAAAGTCAAGCCAGAAACAACTGAAACTGAAAATAATGTTACTCATGATTTAAATATTTACAATCAAAAAAACAGTAAAGACAAAACACAAAAAAGCGCACAACAGCCTCTTGTTGACAGTTCTGAAACGCCTGAAAATTTAACAGCATTAAATGAAAAGGCACCTGAAAATACCTCTTCTGCTTCTTCTTATGATGAACCTAATATTGAAGATGCAATTACAGAAGCTCTCAGCCATACTGTACCAACACGAGAAGTTCAAACTGTTATTGTAAAAGCAGATGGTACAATGGTACTTACTCCAGCGCATCAGACAAATGAAAAACTAGCAGGTCAGTCTACAGAACCCACTAATCAATCTGAAACAATTAATCAATCTGCTGATCAACTTCAAGATGACTCTGTAGATTCCGTGCAATCGTCCAATACCAACAATAATCAAGCAGAAGATGATACTGCAACAAATATTGACACAATTATCGCGGAAAGTGCTTCTATCCCTGATGATGGAAACTTTTTCACTCCCAATGAAAATCCTTCTATTTCTAGTGCTGAAGAAAAAACTAAAGATTCATTCATACCAGTGCCTTTATCTGTAAAACCTAATCCAACTGTACAAACACACAGTAGTGATCGTTCAAGTCTATCGGCACAAGTAACGACACAAAACTCAGAAAACTACTATGTACAACTTGCATCGCACCCAACGTCTGAATTAGCTGAAAATTCTTTGAAAAAATTAAAATCTAAATTCGGATCTCTTATTGGTGAGCGTCCTTTCAATATTCAATCTACTTCTATACCAGAAAAAGGGACCTATTATCGTGTCCGTATTCAAACTCAAAATCGTAATGAAGCTATAAACCTTTGCGAAAATATCAAAATCTCTGGCGGAAATTGCTTTGTCACACGCTAAATAATATAGTAACAGCTTAAAAAACTGTTGCTATATTTTACTTATTTTTTGTTGTAGCATTACTTTATAAAGATGTGTTTTGTAAACTTGTAAAAAATTCAAAAGTAAAACTCTAATAATACAGTTTAAAATATTTAAGAATAATCTCACAGCTGCAATAAAAACATTGACACTAAGAAATTGCTAATCATAATATTGTATAATTGAAATGTTTTGTTATCTTCTCAGTAAAAATATATAAAAATAAAACATAATCTCAGAAGGTTTCATTTATGACTTCTTTTACATCATCTCTCCCATTTACAATAGAAAAGCATCCGTCGCCTTTATCAAACGAAAAACGAGAAGAAATTCTAAAAAATCCTGGTTTTGGTCAATTTTTTACAGATCATATGGGGGTTATTCAATGGAATGAAGAAAAAGGTTGGCACAATGCCACTATTTCTCAGTACAAATCTCTAGAGATTAATCCTGCAAGTACCGTTTTGCACTATGCTCAAGGAATTTTTGAAGGTTTGAAAGCATATCGTGCAAAAGATGGACGTATTTTATTATTTCGTCCTGATGCTAACGCGCAACGTTTTGCAGAATCTGCCAAACGATTAGCTATGCCTGAACTGCCAAAAAATATCTTTTTAGATGCTATTAATCAATTGGTGAAAATTGATCAAAAGTGGGTTTCTGGCCATCCAAATGCTAGCCTCTATTTACGCCCGTTCATGTTTGGTAATGAAAGCTTCTTAAAAGTCCGTCCTTCCCGAGAATATATTTTTTGCATTATAGCATCTCCAGTTGAGTTATATTTTACAGGGGAAAAAGCTGTTAGTGTATGGCTTGAAACAGAATATAGTCGTGCTGGTCCAGGTGGCACGGGAGCTGTCAAATGTAGTGGAAATTATGCAGCAGGCTTACTTGCACAAAATAACGCAATTAAAAATAATTGTAGTCAAGTGCTGTTCCTTGATATGGTTGAACATAAGTGGATTGAAGAGCTTGGTGGTATGAATATTTGCTTTATTATGGCAAATAATACTCTTGTAACACCTGCATTAAATGGCACTATTCTTTCAGGAATAACGCGTGATTCAATTTTGAAGTTAGCGCAACAAATGAATCTAACAATAGAAGAGCGTCCTTATTCTTTTGAATCTCTAAAAGAAGACGCAAAAAATGGTAAACTTAAAGAAGTTTTTGCTTGTGGTACTGCTGCTGTTATCACATCAATTGGACGATTTAAATATAAAGGAGGAGAATTTGCCATTGGGAACGAAGCAATTGGTGAGATTACAGCAAAACTTCACGCACAACTAATTGGTATTCAAAAAGGAAATATAGAAGATAAAAATGGCTGGGTCTACCCGGTTCAACTCACTTAAAAATTCGTAAAAACTAGAGAAAATCTCTAAGATTCATTCTTAAAATTTTATAAGAATTTAGCTTTTAAAAAGCTTCTTTTATTAAAAAAAACAACAGCTTAAAAGAATAAAAAAATCAGCTAAATTTTGATTGGGTTTTGTGCTGTGTCTTAATATTACGAATTGTGCCCGTACATGAACGCATCACAATAGTTTCTGTCTGAATATAATTGCGTGTAAATTTAACACCAGAAAGTATATTACCATCAGTCACGCCTGTTGCAGCAAACAAGACATCACCCTTTGCCATTTCCTCCATTGTATAAACTTTATTGGGATCACTAATTCTCATTTTGGCAGCGCGTGCAATCTTTTCTTCTGTATCAAGTTTTAAACGCCCTTGCATTTGCCCACCAATGCAACGCAAAGCCGCTGCAGCTAACACCCCTTCTGGTGCTCCACCAATACCCATGTAAATATCAATACCCGTTTCATCTGGATCAGTTGTATGAATAACACCAGCAACATCACCATCACCAATCAAACGGATCGACGCACCAGTTGCACGTACTTTACCAATCAGTTCTGTGTGGCGAGGCCGATCCATAATGCAGACAGTAATTTGATCAACAGCTACTCCCTTAGCCTTTGCAAGAGCATAAATATTATCTCCAGGTTCAGCATCTATATCAACCAAACCCTTCGGATAGCCAGGACCAATAGCAATTTTTTGCATATAAACATCCGGTGCATAAAGCAAATTACCTTTTTCAGCAATCGCAATTACCGCAAGCGAATTAGCTAAATTTTTAGCGCAAATTGTCGTTCCCTCAAGTGGATCAAGTGCAATATCAACTTCTGGCCCAGTGCGAAGCCCTACCTTTTCTCCAATATAAAGCATAGGAGCTTCATCGCGTTCACCTTCACCAATCACAACCGTACCATCAATAGGTAAACGATTAAGTTCCTGACGCATTGCATCCACAGCAGCTTGATCAGCTGCCTTTTTATCACCACGCCCTCGTAAACGCGCAGCTGCTACAGCAGCACATTCAGTCACACGGACTAATTCAAGCGTTAAAATACGATCAAGTCCATTTAAAATATTCTGAGTTACTTTGGGCATATAAAAATCCTACCAGATTGGCATTTTAGCTAATAACATTAGCATTCACTATCAAATGTTAACAATAAAACTTTTTCGTAAAAATGAAAGCCTTCTACAAAAAATAATCAACTTTCCCCTTTATCATCATAAAATAAATAGGATTATATAAAATAAATCTCCGTAATTTTATGTCATACGTTCGATACGAATGAATCGAGCTCTTGCAACAAGGTGACCATCTTCTGCAATTCTTGCAAGCGCCTGTTGTATGTTTGCCTCTGTTATTTCATGCGTAACTAAAATAATTGTTTTTGTCCCCCCAATTTGGCCTTCTACAAAAGATCTCTGAACAATGGACTCCAATGAAATGTTATGATCAGCCATATGCTTTGCAACCGCCGCAAAAACACCAGCACGATCATAAACACTCAAACGAATAAAGTAACCACCTGCATGGGTAGCAATGCATGCTTTTTTATAAGGAGTAAGCGCTAATGCTGGCCGTCCAAAAATAGATCCACACTGAAAACCAGGATGTGCTTTTGCTATATCAGCTAAATCCCCAATAACTGCTGAAGCTGTTGCTGCACCTCCAGCACCAGGACCAGAAAATAGTAATTCACCCAATAAATCACTTTGAATGGCAAGTGCATTAGTGACACCATGAATTTGTGCAATTACCGATGATGTGGGTACCATTGCCGGATGAACACGTTGCTCAATTCCCGTATCAGTTTTTAACGCAACCCCTAAAAGTTTAATACGGTAACCCAATTCATCAGCTGCGCGAATATCAACTTGCGAGATATTACTAATCCCCTCAACATAAACATCATCCAATGAAATAACAGTTCCAAACGCCAAACTTGTTAATAAAGCTAATTTATGAGCGGTATCGTAACCTTCAATATCAAAAATCGGATCAGCCTCAGCATAACCAAGTTTTTGTGCATCTGCCAAACAATCTTTAAATGAGAAACCTCCAGTAAACATGCGCGTTAATATATAATTACAGGTCCCATTAAGAATCCCATAAATTCGTGACACATGATTACTGGAAAGAGATTCTCTCATCACTTTGATAACAGGAATTCCACCTGCGACAGCAGCTTCAAAATTAAGAAAAACGCCTTTTTCTTCTGCATGAGTAGCAAGCGCTACTCCATGTCGGGCTAACAGCGCTTTATTGGCAGTAACAACATGATGTCCTGCCTTAAGAGCTGCCTCAACCGAAGCATGCGCAACATCTAATTCACCACCAATCAATTCAACGAAAACATCAATTTCATTAGAAGAAGCCATTTGCACAGGTGAATCGAACCATTTAACATGACTCAAATCAATTCCACGGTCACGGTTTTTATCACGCGCACTAACAGCAACAACTTCTATGGGACGTCCACAATGACAAGCTAAAATATTTGCTTTTTCGTGTAAAATTCGAATAACTGAAGCACCAACCGTTCCAAGGCCTCCGATTCCAACCCTCAAAGCTTTCGCCATTATTTAAACTGCCTGTTAATTTCTTATCTTTATTGAAAAATATTTAAAATAACGCTTGCTTTTGATGCAAATCATACTCATTCACAATAAATACACTACGTACTTATTATACTCCTACTTTAAAATGCAACAACACCCGTTCATTTAATAAAACATTCAAAAACTATGAAGAATACAAAATTTGCATTTTTAAAGAATAAACTTAAAAATTATAACTTGCATGGGTATATAAATTCTGCAGAATTTAAGTAAGGTCATACATGTTAAAGCAGTTGTTATTTTCTATATCCAACAGCACCCCCTCATCTACCCGTTCTAATACTGCAAAGATTTTAGAGCTTGATATAAATCCAACGTTTATATATTGCGTTTAAACATCTGAAAGCTTGAAATTGATAAATAAATTACCCTTAAAATAAAGCGCTGTATTTAATAATTACCGATTTTCGTTTCATGCAGCCTGGTACAACGCTTTTCAATTTCATAACGCAATATTCTCTTATTTCTCAATTAAATTTAATGAATCTGCGATTTATGTCTTAAAAAATAGCTTTCATATGATATGCATCATTTCTTAGTTAATTATCAGTATGTTTTGTCAAATTGCTTCTTAACCATCAAACGCTACCAATTTTTATCATTCTCATTTATTTACCGAAATTGGAAATAATAAAATATCATTTGGTTATTATCATTACTAACGTTAAGATTTTTCACAAACTTTTATAATTATTTTGTAGATTTCCTCATTTAATAAGGTGTGGAATAATGTGAATTGCATCAACATATATTTAAACTAATCCAATAAAATGCGTTTTTTGTAAAAAAATCACTCATAGGGGTTGCGAAGTAAAAAGATCCTCTCTATAAGCCTCATCACTGGTTTGCGCCCATCGTCTAGCGGTTAGGACATCGCCCTTTCACGGCGGAAACAGGGGTTCGATTCCCCTTGGGCGTACCAGTTGCTTTTTTATCTTTATATCTATTTGGTTTTATTATCCTTTTTTAAGTTCAAAAATAAAATAGTAAGATTAGAGAATAAGATCTTCCGACTTACCCTCTAATAATTACCTTAAATTCTTGTGAATTGGTTTTCTAACAACCCACACAAATATTTTCCATATTCATTACTCTTTAAAATATCTCTTGCTAAGCTTGAACTGGTCACATTGTAATCTTTTTGAACCAAATACACTGGCAAATCACCTAACACATGAAGCATCTTCATTTGTTATACACCCAGTTAGAAAGACTAGAACACACATCAACGTCACTTCTCTTCTAATCTCGCCTTTTATTTCTAGTCACGTGTTACTGCTTTTAAAAAATCCTCTGTTTATTTGTGTTCTTCAACTTTCTTTCTAATCTGGCAGACATTCACCAAAATTTCCAAAAAAACAGCGGATGCATCAAGTATAATCGTAAAATATTTTTTCACCGTTATTCTCTTCTACCTTTAAAAGATATCTCCTAGATTACTCTGCCTTTCTTGTAAGCTTTCAAGCAAACTCTTTTACGCGATTTGACACGAATATAAATAATCAAGTCCACAAAAATAGTCTCAATTCATTAATGCTTTGAAATTGCTGTGCCAATATAAATCAAGTGGCTCTATAATGGCATTCATTTTTCCTATCAAGTTTAAGATTACCGAATGCTCCCATTTGTGTTGCTTCTATAAAAGCTGAACTGGCAATAACAGAACCATCTTTCTGCTCTTACATTTCAAAGCAATGGCGCATTAAAAGTGTCAAACATAGGTTGGATACAGCGGACGATTATACAATAAGTATAGAGTGTGAACTGTTTAATGAAGCGTAAGAAAATACGACCGGCATATGCGCAATGTTATATTTTATAACCACTCAAATTACACTCATCAAGAGGATATAGCCAATAGTTATATAAATGAACAACTGAAGCGCATACTATGAATAGTATTCTAACTATGAGAAATAACACTAACAGACAGTATAATTTCCCTATTTTATTATAAAAATAATAAAAATTTATAGATTTATTCTACTTATAAATAAAATATCTCATTATTTGTTAAGTAATTTTGTATCTTTTGTGTAGAACAATACATTGCAATGTTGACGAATTTGTCTCAGCGCGATAGTTGAAGACATTTGTATGCGGGATAATGAGCGGGGCATATTATGGCAGAGAAGACGCTACAGTCGCTTTTGCAGACATATCGTGAAGAAGCACGTACCCAACGAGATAAAGGAACATATTTTGAGCGTCTTGCTATTGCTTATCTCATGCATGATCCTCTCCAGCGTAAAGAATATGAAAATGTTCAAACCTTTAAAGATTGGGCTAAAGAAAATGGTTGGAATTCCCGGGATACTGGTATAGATCTTGTCGCAAAGCTTCATAAAGAAGAAGGTTTTGCAGCCATCCAATGTAAATTCTATGATGCAGACTATAGAATTAAAAAAAAAGATATTGATAGCTTTATTTCAGCATCAGGTAAATCTCCATTCAAGCGACGTGTCGTTATTGATAGTACTGAAAAACCTTGGAGTGACAATGCTGAAACAATGAAAGAGGGGCAAGACATCCCTATTATACGGATCAATCTTTCTGATATGCAACAAAGTCCTATCCGTTGGGAGACCTTTGCAACTAACAATCAAATTGTTCTGGCACCCAAAAAAGATTTGCGTAAACACCAGAAGGAAGCATTGCATGCTGTGCGTGCCGGGCTTGCTGAAGCAGACCGTGGTAAGCTTATTATGGCTTGTGGTACAGGTAAGACATTTACCAGTCTCAAGATTGCTGAGGACTTGGCAGGTAAAGGTAAGCGTGTCTTATTTCTTGTTCCCTCCCTTGCTCTTATGTCACAAACAATACATGAATGGGCAAATGATGCACAAATCTGCTTAAGATCCTTTGCGGTGTGTTCAGACACACAAGTTGGAAAGCGTCGTAAAAGTAATGACGATATTGCTGAAATTGATGTGTCGGATCTTGTTGTTCCAGCAACAACCAATGCTGTTCAACTTGCAAAAAATGCTAACGATGTTGTGGCAGACGAAATGACCGTTGTGTTTGCAACCTATCAATCCATTCAAGTTGTTTCTGATGCTCAAAACGAATATGGCTTGCCCGCGTTCGATCTTGTCATTTGCGATGAAGCACATCGTACAACAGGTGCAACACTGAGTGGAGCAAATGAATCTAATTTCGTTAAGGTGCACTTTAATGAGTTTATTCGTGCAAAGAAACGCCTTTATATGACAGCAACACCCCGTATTTTCGGTGATAACGCAAAAAGTCGAGCCAACGAAGTTGGTGCAGTTGTTGCTTCAATGGATGATGAGGAGCTCTTTGGCAAAACACTTTTTTATCGCGGCTTTTCATGGGCAGTGCAAGAAGGTCTTTTAACAGATTACAAAGTCATCGTATTAGCAATGGATGAAGGACTTGTGAGTTCAGCTGTACAAAAGCGCCTTAGTGACAGCAAGTCACTTATCCTTGATGATGCAACAAAGATCATTGGGTGTTATAAAGCCCTAAATAAAACCGATATGAAAGCTGACGTTAAAACTGACCCTGCCCCCATGCAGCGTGTTTTAGCATTTTGTAAAGATATCAAAAGTTCTGAATTGCTCCGTGACGAGTTTTCTGCAGTTGTTGAAGAATATCTTGATTATATCAACAAAAAAAATACTGAAAACAAGCCATTTCTGAAATGTGAAGTTAAACATGTTGATGGCAAATTCAATGCTAAAGAGCGGAGTATATTGCTTGATTGGTTGAAATCAGATGCTGAGGATAATGTTTGCCGTGTTTTGACGAATGCACGCTGTTTATCTGAAGGGGTAGATGTTCCAGCTCTTGATGCTATCATATTTTTACACCCGCGTAAGAGCCTGATAGATGTTGTCCAGTCCGTTGGGCGTGTGATGCGTAGGTCTGAAGGCAAAAAAATGGGCTACGTCATTCTACCAATTGGAATTCCTTTCGGTATTCCAGTGGAGCAAGCCTTAAACAACAACGAGAAGTATCGCGTTATCTGGCAAATTTTAAATGCTTTACGTGCTCATGATGATCGTCTTGATACTACGATCAATCAAGCATCACTAGGGCAAGATGTAAGCAATAGGATAGAAATTATCGGCATTACTCAAAATTCTGAGTTGCAAGCTGTTACTTCTGTTGTAGATGACCTTCCGACGCGGTCAAAATCTGCATCATTGAGCATAGGAACATCAGGGCAAGATTTTATTGCTACAAGTGAAGTACAAGGGGAATTTTCTTTTTGTATTGATGAACTTTCTTCTGCGATCATGGCAAAGATCGCTAAGAACTGTGGTACACGTCATTATTGGGAGGATTGGGCTAGCAATATTGCTGAAATCGCTAAAAATCATATCACGCGCTTAACAGGCATTTTAGCAGAGCCAGATACTGAAACTCGGCAAGCCTTTGACAAGTTCTTGGCAGAATTGCGTAATGATTTAAATGATGCCATAACAGAGGGTGATGCAATTGAGATGCTGGCACAGCATGTTATCACGCGCCCTGTGTTTGAAGTCTTGTTTGAAGGGCATCAATTTATTCGTGAGAACCCTGTGTCACGTGCTATGCAGCGTATGCTCGATGTTCTGAATGAAGCTAATCTTGAGAAGGAATCCAAAGATCTTAAACGCTTTTATGACAGTGTAAAATCACGAGCCCGTGGAATTACTGATCCACAAGCAAAACAAAGTTTAATTTTAGAGCTCTATGATAAGTTTTTTCGTTATGCCTTTCCGCGTACCGTCGAAAAACTGGGTATTGTTTATACTCCTGTTGAAATTGTCGATTTTATTATTCACTCGGTCAATGAGGTGTTACAGACTGAATTTGGGCAGACACTTGGTTCACCCGATGTTCATATCGTGGATCCCTTTACGGGAACGGGAACTTTTATCACACGGCTTTTACAATCTGGTCTAATTAAACAGGAGGAAATGGAATACAAATTCCGTCATGAGATTCACGCTAATGAAATAGTGTTGTTAGCATACTATATCGCTGCCATTAATATTGAGGCGACATATCATAGCATTATGGGTGGAGATTACGTACCATTCGAGGGGGTTTGTTTAACTGATACATTCCAACTTTATGAGCACAAACAACAGCAGGAACAAGAAAAAGACCTGCTTAGTGATCTGATGGAGGATAATAGTACACGTCGGTTACATCAGCAAAACCTGAATATTTGTGTTATTGTTGGTAACCCGCCTTATTCTGTCGGACAAAAGAGTGAAAATGACAATGCTAAAAATATCAGCTATCCTAAATTAGACAACCGTATTCGTGAGACCTATATTGCTCAGTCTAAAGGTAATTTAATACGATCGCTTTATGACAGTTACATTCGTGCAATTCGTTGGGCAAGTAATCGTATAGAAGATTGCGGTGTCGTTGGCTTTATCACAAATGCTGGATTTATTAATACACGTTCTATGGATGGCTTACGAAAATGTTTGAATGAAGAATTCTCAAGCATTTATGTACTCAATTTACGGGGTGATATTCGTAAAAATATGTTAAGCAAAGGACGTGCTCAAGAAGGCCAGAATGTTTTTGGGAGTGGAAGTATGACAAGTATTGCTATTTCTATTCTCATCAAAAATCCAGAAGCACAAAAGCATGGAAAAATTTATTATTATGACATTGGTGATAATCTCACGAGAAGAGAGAAACTTTCTGAACTTCAGCGTTTAAGTAGTATTGGTGGTATCAAGCATAAACACGGCTGGCAAATAATTACACCAGATGAACATGGCGATTGGCTTAATAAACGCAACAGTGACTTTGAAAAATTTCTAGCCTTAGGGGATAGGAAAAGTAGTGATTTAAAATTATTTGAAACTTTTTCCTGTGGTATTGTAACTAATCGTGATGCTTGGGCATACAACTCAAGCCGCGAATCTTTAGCAAAAAATATGAATAATATGATTGCTTTCTATAACAGTGAAGTAGAACATTTTAATGCTGTATGTCCACACTCTGACCGTAAAACACCAGCAAATGCTGTAGAGGATTTCGTTAACACAGACAGCAAAAAAATAAGTTGGAGTCATTCTATCAAACAACAGTTAATTAAAGGAAACATTTTCGCATTTGAGGGTGACAGTCTTATCCAGAGCATTTATCGGCCTTTTACACGCCAGTGGCTTTATTATAATCGTGCTTTCAATGAGATGGTATACCAAATGCCACGTATCTTTCCTATAAAAGAAACAGTTAAAAACAGGGTAATTCAAATCACAGGAACTGGAGCAAGAGCAGGCTTTTCTGTTATTATGGTTAAGGATTTACCTAATCTCCATGCAATGGATACTGGTTTATGCTTTCCGCAGTATCTTTACGAAAATGCTGCGTCTTTAGAAGATGAAGATGAAAAGCAGATCTATTTATTTGAAAACTGTGTAGAGGAAATCAAGACAGCTGGCTTACAACGACGTGATGCTATAACTGATGAAGGGTTAGCATATTTTAAGGCAGCCTACCCTGGTGAAACAATTACAAAGGATGATCTCTTCTTTTACGTCTACGGGGTGTTACATTCTGAAGATTATCGTACCCGCTACGCCCATAATCTTTCCAAACAATTGCCTCGTATCCCAACGGTTAAAAAAGTAGAGGACTTTTGGGCTTTTGTTGAAGCAGGTCAAAAGCTTGGTGATTTGCATACAAATTATGAAGAAGTCGAGCCATATCCCATTACATATAAACAGGGTGATCCAAGCACTTGGATTATTGATGATAAGGTCAGTTTCTACCGTGTTGAGAGGATGAAATTTGCTGGTAAACGTGGTGCTATTGATAAAAGCACTGTAATTTATAATGCACAAATTACTATGCAAAACATTCCTCTTGAAGCTTACGACTATATAGTAAGCGGTAGACCTGCTCTTGAATGGGTTATGGAGCGCCAGATTGTAAAAACCGATAAAGCAAGTGGCATTGTTAATGATGCTAATCGCTATGCCGTAGAAACTGTTGGTAATCCTGCTTACCCCTTAGAATTGTTTCAACGGATCATTACTGTAAGTTTAGAAACAATGAAAATTATTCGTAATCTTCCAAAATTGGAAATGAGAGAAATTGACGATACTCAAAAAACTATACACTAAAAGAATTTCAGCAAAATTGAGAGCTATCTTCTCAGATAAAAAGGAATGGTTGTTAAACTTTTAAAGTAAAAGAATAATTTAAGAGTATTCTGTACCTTCTGAAATCTCGATTACCACAAGCCTCTACTTACAGTTTGGTTGAAGAAGTTTCTGTTATTTTAATGTTATCAGTCAAGACTACAGAAACTCAAATACCATTAAAAGCGTTCATTGCTACTTACATGCTCTAAGTGGATTTCATAAATTTGGAAAAAAATTTAAAATTGGACATTTCCCCATTTTTAATGTTGCACTGTTATCCCTAATTGTAATGTCAAGAAATGCTCCCACTATTAAAAAAACTAAATAAAATTTATGCTACAGACTTTAACATTTTCTACTTTTTCTCAAAAAACTAGCTCAGAGCTAAGATTGGTGAATTTATTCTTGAGTTACAGCTCTTTTCTTATAGTATTGAGTTTTATTCAAACTAGTAGTTCATAGTTTTAATAGAAAGCAAAATGCCTACAAGAGATTTATAATCTTTTTGATTAATTTACTTACAAAACGCGATATTTAAAAAAAATTATTATAAAATTTTAACAAATTTATAAATGGAGAAAATAGTTTTATAAAATATTTAATACACAATAGAAAAATGTATAGATCCTACAGCTCCGGTAAATATCTGCTTACCTTCTTGTTGAAACTGTTGAATTAATTTTTCATCAATCATGCGGCGATCCCACATTATGTCAAACATATAGCCTTTTTTCCAATCAACAGGTCTTCCAGTAAAATTTTTCATAGCCGATTGATTGTATATTCTGGCAGTATTATGATCTAAAGCTTTAAATAAAGCTTGTGACCCTCCAAGCAATTTGCCTTCTTTTGCCAAGGAATGTATAAGATCCTTCAATTGATTATCGTTTATTGTCAAAGGAGCATAAATTTGAAAGTGACCATTTGGGATATCATCATACCTCTGAAATTGTGAAGAATCAGTGTCAATTAAATTCCCCCACAAAACAACAGAATGAGTGGACTCCATTACAGGAGATAAAATTTCGGTAGCTTGAATTTTATCATCAGATACCTCTTTAATATTTAATATATGATAATGCATCATAGAATTTTAAAGGAAAAATATCTTTAGTATCAATAGATACAGATGGTGCCTGAACAGTATCATGAAGCGTTTTGCCAAAATACTGCTCTATAGGCAAACTGTGCTTTTGATATTCATCATTTTTTATGTTTAACTGAGATGAATTAATATAAACCATTCTTCTCCCCTCCCCATTTGAGCTGATGTATTCCAATAACACTTTTATATAACATAAATAAATATTAAAACAAATACAGAAAAACAAAGGTTATTTTATAAAGTTTACTTTTACCCATTATAATTTTGTTTTTAAAAATAAAAATTACAAAACAGCTTATTGATATATTTAATAACTCTTTGCTTATGAAATTTAATATTCTTCTATTATCACTTATTTTTACTTTTCATCATAGACTTGAAAGTGTTATAGAAGATAATATTACTTAAATGAAAAAGGACTTCTAATGGAAAAGATCAAAGTAGAAAATCCCGTCGTTGAAATCGACGGCGATGAAATGACTCGCATTATTTGGAAGCATATAAAAGACAAATTGATCCACCCTTATCTCGATATTAATCTTAAATATTATGATCTTTCCATCAAAAACCGAGATGAAACCAATGATCAAGTTACTATTGATTCTGCCAATGCTATTAAACAATATGGGGTTGGTGTAAAATGTGCAACTATTACTCCTGATGAATCACGTGTTAAAGAATTTAACTTAAAAAAAATGTGGAAGTCGCCAAATGGAACAATCCGTAACATTTTAGGAGGGGTCATTTTTCGTGAGCCCATTATTTGTAAAAATGTCCCACGCCTCGTTCCTAGCTGGACAAAACCTATTATTATTGGGCGCCACGCTTTTGGTGATCAATATAAAGCAACCGATTTTAAATTCCCTGGTAAAGGGAAACTAAGTATCAAATTTGTTGGTGATGATGGTCAGATTATAGAACACGATGTTTTTGATGCCCCAAGCGCAGGGGTTGCTATGGCCATGTACAATATTGATGAATCAATCCGCGACTTTGCTCGCGCATCTTTTAATTACGGCTTACAACGAAATGTTCCAGTTTATCTTTCGACAAAAAATACTATTTTAAAAGCCTATGATGGTCGTTTCAAAGATATCTTTCAAGAAATATTTGATACAGAATTTAAAACTGAATTTGAAAGCCGTAAACTACATTATGAGCATCGCTTGATTGATGATATGGTCGCTTCAGCACTCAAATGGTCAGGTGGATATGTTTGGGCATGTAAAAACTATGATGGTGATGTTCAATCAGACATCGTTGCTCAAGGTTTTGGTTCCCTCGGTCTTATGACTTCTGTCCTCATGACACCAGACGGTAAAATTGTTGAAGCAGAAGCTGCGCATGGTACAGTAACACGTCATTACCGTCAGCATCAGAAAGGCGAAGAAACATCAACAAATTCTATCGCCTCCATTTTTGCATGGACACGTGGTCTGATTCATCGTGCCAAACTTGACAACAATGAGAAATTGAAAAACTTTGCCGTTACATTAGAAAAAGTTTGTGTTCACACTGTTGAGGAAGGTTTTATGACAAAAGACCTCGCACTTTTGATCGGACCAGAACAAAAATGGCTTTCTACAACAGGATTTCTTGATAAAATTGATGCAAATCTAAAAAAAGAAATGGCCAATTAATATAATTAAAATCCTCAAGCTCTGCGAAAGGAGAGTTTGAGGATTTTTGTAAAATTAAATAACTGTATTCTAAGTAAAACAGGTAATTCTTTTATCAATGCAAAAAATAATGAAACAACAATACTGTTTCATAGAAATAATATTGACACTTTAATATTAATATATACACATTTTCTAATGTGAATCTTACAAAAGAGAGATACTTTGAAGTATCTATCAAATCTATTTATTCAATAGCTTTTAGTATTAAACCCATAAAATAACAACAATCACAAAAATAAAAGCAACTTACCCCTTCCCTGCAAGCTCATCCAATTTAAGTTGTATAGCCTGGATAACAATCGTAACTCGTCAAAACAAGTGTAATACTATTAACAACAGCTCTCAGACGTTATTTTTTCAACATTTAAATCAATCATAGTCATAATTTCGAAATAAATGCTATACAAGCAACTGCTTACAAACTGTAACACCACTAATTAAGTAAAACAAAAAACGAGTATTAATAATATTGGTTGAAACATAATAAATAGCACCATGCCAATATGGCTGCGTATCTAAAAGTTATCTTATATAAAAAATGCAATTTTCATACTTCTTTAAGAAATCACTAACCTGTAATTAACATTGTTAATTTAAACAATTATCCAGAAACAGAAAACAAACTGTTTTTCTCCGGATCAGGTAGTGCGTATCGGAGTAATAATCTCTGTTAAATTGACAGTACAGAGAAAATATTTCAATAAAACTGCGCAATTCATTTTTTATGATAGCGCAGTTTTATATTTTTCAAAAAAGTTACTCTAGTCAATCAAAATCGTTAAGAAAAACTCTCTCCATGAGAGAATAAACTTAACACAATGAAAAACAAATCAAATACCGTAAAAAATAGACACACTTAATGTGCTAACGCTTATTGCCTTGCTTCCATAAAGCACTCGTTTCTGCACAAAAATCAGCATAACATCCTGCTTTAATGGAAGTACGAATATCTTGCATAAGCTGTTGATAATAAGAAAGATTATTCCAAGTTAATAACATGCCACCAAGAGCTTCATTAGATTTGACTAAATGGTGCAAATAAGCACGACTATAATCACGTGCAGCAGGGCAAGGTGATTGTGGATCAAGAGGACGAGAATCTTCTGCATAACGTGCATTATGCAAATTCATCTTACCAAAGCGGGTAAAAGCTAAACCATGACGCCCTGCACGCGTTGGTAGAACACAATCAAACATATCAATACCTCGAGCGACACTTTTTAAAATATCATCTGGCGTGCCCACTCCCATGAGATAGCGTGGTTTATTCTCTGGCAAAATACAACAAGTAGCATCTAACACAGCCATCATAACATCCTGAGATTCACCAACTGCAAGTCCTCCAATAGCATAGCCCTTCAAATCCATCTCTTTTAATGCCTGAACAGAACGTTCACGCAATTTCATATTATCACCACCTTGAACAATACCAAACATAGCTTTATCTGGCTGATTACCAAAAGCTGTCTTACAACGCTGTGCCCAACGCAATGAAAGTTCCATAGCAGCTTCTATTTCTTTCTCACTTGCAGGTAATGCAATACATTGATCAAGCTGCATTTGAATGTCAGAATCAATCAGTCCTTGGATTTCAATAGAACGCTCCGGACTCATTTCATAATACGCTCCATTAATATGAGAACGGAAAATCACGCATTTCTCTGTGATTTTACAAATCCCTGAAAGCGACATAACTTGAAAACCACCAGAATCCGTTAAAATAGGTTCAGGCCAACGTGCAAATTTATGTAAGCCTCCTAAGCGCGCAATCCGTTCAGCTCCAGGCCGTAACATCAAATGATAAGTATTACCCAAAATAACATCTACCCCAAGAGCACGTAACTGATCCATATACATAGCCTTAACGGTCCCTGCAGTTCCAACTGGCATGAATGCGGGTGTGCGAATACGTCCACGTCCTGTTATGATTTCACCCAAACGAGCCTGTCCATCTTGAGCGATTTTATTATAGTGAAACGTCTTAATCATCATTTTCGTCTTTTTGATTAAACAAATTCATATCGTCTAGAAACCAAACATAATTCTCGTTTTGATCACATTATTATAAGTGTTATAAATAATTTTACTCTATTAAACACTGAAATCAGCCTTAAGAGAATTGAGCAAAATAAATGAGAATTTACTATCAAACAATCAACACACTAAAAATAGCCTGACAAATAAAAATATCTGTAGTGTCGTTCGGCTTATATACCCCAAAATACTAACATTATTCACTACGGTCTTAAATAACCTTAAGTATTGTATTTCGATAACAATGACTTTATTTTTATGTTTTTAGTGCCATAAATGCTTGAATAATTTTAGTACGAATATAATCAATTTGTCTGAATCCATTTTATGATCACGCATACTTATTACGTTCAGAATAAAAATTACACAGCCTCTACATTATAAAACAAAATAGTGTTCTATTTTATATCTTTAAAGCCTATCGTGAAATTTTTTGCTAAAATATAAACTGATAATCTGGGCGGTTACTTTATTTCAGAAATAAAAATAGTTTAGCATTTCTTCCCTTTTCAATATCTTCTCAACATTTAAAACGCAACAAATAAGGCAGAAATAATATTTTACTCGAATAAATTAAAGTAACAGAACCAAAACAAAAATAAATGCTTTGTAGCTATACCGGAATAATATTTTACTTCATGAAAACTAGTGCATTTTTTCACTAAAAAGCTTAAAAAATTACAAACATAAAAAATCTTGTAATATTTGTTTTGAAAAACATAATATAAAGCAAACGTGTATTCTGATGTAAAAAAGCCAATTTCAATAAGGCTTGTTATTTCGAAAATTCAAAATCGAAAAATTCTATTTACACAAAATACACAGTTCACACTAACTTCGATAAAATTCTAAATTAAACCGTAAACAAAAATTATCTGCACAATATTCTAGTACTACTTTGTATCCGCAGCAATTCTGGCTTTGATAATCGCATCAGGCTCTACAACAGGCTCACCACGCTTGATCTTATCAACATTTTCCATACCTTTCATAACTTGCCCCCATATAGAATATTGACGATCAAGCCAGGGAGCATCTTCAAAGCATATAAAAAACTGCGAATTAGCAGAATTTGGATTCTGACTGCGTGCCATAGAAACTGTACCACGTTTATGAGAAATATTTGAAAACTCTGCCTTCAAATCAGGCTTATCTGACCCTCCCATACCCACACGTGATGAATCGAATTTCTCATTATTTTTTTTTCCAAACTTCACATCACCAGTTTGAGCCATAAAGCCATCAATAACACGATGAAAAACAACATTATCATAAGCACCTTCACGCACTAACTCTTTAATACGTACCACATGACCAGGAGCTAAATCAGCAAATAACTCAATCACTACATTGCCTTTTGTTGTTTCAAGAATTAATGTATTTTCTGGGTCTTTTATCTCAGCCATATAATTATTCCTTTGATTTATTGATTACGTTGCAAATGAGCAGTATCAATAACATCAGGATTTGTTACAGATCCATTGTTACTTACAGTGCCCTTTTTAATTTTATCGACAACATCCATTCCTTTTACAACTTCCCCAACAACAGTATACTGTTCATTTAAAAAAGTAGCATCATCAAAACAAATGAAAAATTGAGAATTTGATTTTGTGAACGTGCCATACCAATAGTACCACCCTTAAATGGCTGTTTTGAAAACTCTGATACTAAATTAGGATAATTTGAACCACCCATACCAACGCGCTTAAGGTCAAAATTAGTACTATCTTTTTTTCCAAATTTTACATCGCCTGTCTGTGCCATAAAATCAGGGATCACACGATAAAATACGACATTATTATAAGCACCCTCTTGTGTTAATTGCTTGATTCTAGCAACACGTTTTGGTGCAAAATCAGGACGCAAACGAATAACAATATCACCATTTTAAAGAGATAAAACAAGGGTATTATGCTCATTTTCTAAAGCATTAAATAAAAAAAGATAAATAATACATGTTAAAATGGCAAAAATTCTAGTATACACAATCATTTTTCCTTCAAGGATTTAAATTTCAAACATAAAGCTTGTGCAACATTTTGAGGAACAAAAGGCATAACGTCCCCCCCCATAGCGGCAATCTGGCGCACTAATGTAGAAGTTATTGGACGACTAGAAACGCTTGCCGGTAAAAAAACAGTTTGTAATTCAGGAGCCATAATCTTATTCATCCCTGCCATTTGCATTTCGTAATCGAGATCAGTACCATCACGCAAACCACGAATAAGAAACGAAGCTTGGATTTCACGCGCCTTATTAATTAAAAGATTATCAAATGCAATAACTCGCAGCCGATCAGGACCTATATTTAATAAGTCTTTCCCGACTTGTGTAATTAAATCAACACGCTCTTCAAAACTAAAAAGTGATTGTTTTCCACTTTGTATACCAATAGCCACCACCACTTCATCGGCCAATAATAAACTGCCTTGTAAAACATCAAGGTGACCATTTGTAATAGGATCAAAAGAACCTGCATAAAGAGCAATGGTCATCATTTACTCCAATGTTTTCACAATTATATTTCGTCACTCGCATCAACCACATTGCAATGCTGCTCACTTTCTTCCACATCTGGTTCGCTAGCATTAACTTCAGGCTCAGAAATACGCTCAACTGATACAACCTTCTCACCTTTTGCTGTATTAAAGATCGTTACTCCCTTAGTTGAACGACCAGCTATGCGAATACCATTAACAGGAACACGAATAAGCTGCCCTTTATCTGAGACAAGCATAATTTGATCTTGTGCTTCCACCGGAAAGGTTGCTACTAACTTACCAATTTCAGCTGTTTTGGATGGGTCGGTTGCACGAATCCCTTTTCCGCCACGTCCTGAAATACGAAAATCATAAGAGGAAGACCGTTTCCCATAACCAAACTCACTAACTGTTAAGAGCATTTGTTCATGGGCACTAAGCTCCATATAACGTTCATCTGTTAATTCTGTTACGGTTGCTTCTGACTCTTCATTACCAATGACAATATCTTCATCATCTGCACCAGCTGCACGCCGTTCACTGATTACGCGTTTAATATAAGCAGAACGCTCAGTCGACGTAGCTTCAACATGCTTTAAAATAGTCATAGAAATGACTTTATCATTATCACCCATGTTGATACCCCGCACCCCCATTGAATGACGCCCAACAAACACACGAACATCATTCACAGGAAAACGGATACATTGTCCATTCGCCGTTGTAAGGACAACATCATCATACTCTGTACAAGTCTCTACGGAAAGAATCTCATCTCCTTCTTCACCAAATTTCATCGCAATTTTACCATTACGATTAACTTGAACAAAATCCGATAATTTATTGCGACGTACAGTCCCACGCATTGTTGCAAACATAACATCAAGTTTGCCCCAATCTTCCTCATCCTCTGGTAAAGGCATAATTGTTGTTATACGCTCACCTTGTTGCAAGGGCAGCATATTAATTAAAGCTCGCCCACGCGATTGCGGCGTACCAATAGGCAAACGCCAAACCTTCTCTTTATAAACGATTCCACGTGATGAAAAGAAAAGAACCGGTGTATGTGTATTAGCTACAAATAAACGAGTTACAAAATCCTCATCTTTTGTAGCCATACCAGAACGCCCCTTACCTCCACGACGTTGGGCACGGTACGTATTTAAAGGTACACGTTTAATATAGCCACTATGACTAACCGTCACCACCATCTCTTCTGGTGCGATCAGATCTTCACTATCCATCTCAGCATTACCAAAACCAAAAACAGTACGCCGAGGAGTTGCAAATACTTCACGAAGAGCATTTAGTTCATCTTTAACAATGCTCATAATTCGTGAACGCGATGCCAAAATATCAAGATAATCGGCAATATCTACGCCAATTTTATTTAATTCATCAGCAATCTCATCGCGACCAAGTGCTGTTAACCTCTGCAAACGCAATTCCAGAATAGCTCTCGCCTGTTCTTCTGATAAATGATATGTATTATCCTCATGGATAATATGACGAGGATCATCAATAAGCTTAATTAAAGGCGCTATATCAATAGCCAACCAACGCCGCTCCATTAATTGCGCGCGCGCTATTTGTGGATCAGATGCTTTGCGAATTAATGCTATAATTTCATCAATATTAGCAACAGCAATAGCAAGCCCAACTAAAACATGCGCACGCTCACGCGCCCTACGTAAAAGATATTTTGTTCTTCGACTCACCACTTCTTCACGGAAAGAAACAAATGCACGAAGTATATCAAGCAACGTCATCTGCTCAGGTTTGCCACCATTCAACGCAACCATATTACAACCAAAAGAGGCCTGCAGCGGCGTATAACGATACAGTTGATTTAAAACAACATCCGCAACAGCTTCTCTCTTAAGCTCAATAACAACCCGATACCCGTCACGATCAGATTCATCGCGTAAATCAGAAACTCCATCAATGCGCTTATCACGAACTAATTCAGCTATCTTTTCAATCATTGTAGCTTTATTAATCTGGTAAGGTATCTCGCTTACGATAATTGCCTGCCGATTATTACGAATTTCTTCGATATCGACTTTAGCACGCATAATAATTGAACCCCGCCCCGTTTCATACGCTGAACGAATACCCGAACAGCCAAGAATAATACCCCCTGTAGGGAAATCAGGACCAGGAATGATTTTAATCATTTCATCTAGCGTTATACTGGGGTCATCAATTAAAGCGATACACCCATCAACAACTTCACCAAGATTATGTGGAGGAATATTGGTCGCCATTCCCACAGCAATACCACCCGATCCATTTACCAAAAGGTTAGGAAAACGTGCTGGTAAAACCATAGGCTCACGTTCACGCCCATCATAATTATCTTGAAAATCAACAGTATCCTTATCAATATCAGTTAAAAGTTCTTCTGAAATTTTCTCTAAACGACATTCTGTATAACGCATCGCTGCAGGTGGGTCACCATCAATGGAGCCAAAATTTCCTTGCCCGTCAATCAGCGGATTTCGCAAAGAAAAATCCTGTGCCATACGCACTAATGCATCATAAATCGAAGCATCACCGTGGGGATGAAATTTCCCCATCACTTCACCGACAACACCTGCTGATTTCCGATAAGATTTGTTGAAAGAAAGACCCATTTCATTCATCGCATGAAGAATACGACGATGAACAGGTTTTAATCCATCACGCACATCAGGTAATGCACGTGACACAATCACGCTCATCGCATAATCGAGATAAGAGCGTTGCATTTCTTCAATAATACTAACTGGCTCAATACCGGTCAGCACATCACGTTCTGTCAGTGGAGTAAGATCGGTCACAGTTTCAATACTTTCAAAAAAGAATCATTTTGATCGTTTATATCGAAAAATACTTTAAAATGCTAACTCCCCTGCCCACAAGAGAGTGAGAATTGAACAATAATTTCCAACATATTATTTGTTTATATGAAGAATCAAAAATAAAATAAATATAACTCACTCCCCTGAGTTAAAAAACGAAATAAACAATACCCAGTGAATCTTCTTCAAATTCCCCGCGTATTTTAAGCAATCTTTTCAATAAAAACACTGAAATAAAGATTTTTAAAATAGACCATTGCCTTTACAATAATCTTCATCATTTTCAGTCTACTTACATACTTTTTGACATGAGGGTACGATAGCAGCACCCTATGTTATAACCTACCGCAATATCTTCTAATATATTTACTGATCAGTTTAACTGTACAAAATAAATTTTTCTGTTTTTCTTATAAGAAAATAAGCTTCAAATTAGAAATTTACCCTTCTTACTTGAAAATGAAAAAGCAATAATAATATCATTTCATAGATTATCAAAAAGGCACATCATCATCCAATTGGTGTGAAAAATTCCCTTCCAAATAATTATTGTTCTGACTAAAATCCTCTTTGCGATCAAAACTACTATCACCAAAGTTATCACTGCCTAACGGACTTGTGTCTTGCATTCTCTCGCCACCATCCATAGCGCCACGACCTTCAAGCATTTGTAATTCACCACGATATTTTTGTAAAACAATCTCTGTCGTATAACGATCATTACCATTTTGATCTTGCCATTTGCGTGTTTGCAATTGACCTTCAATATAAATTTTGTTGCCTTTTTTTAGATATTGCTCCGCAATCTTTACAAGGTTCTCATTAAAAATAACAATACTATGCCACTCAGTGCGTTCTTTACGTTCATTCGTATTACGGTCACGCCAGCTTTCCGAGGTGGCAATACGTAGATTTGCCACTTGATCACCAGAGTTCAAACGACGGATTTCAGGATCAGCACCAAGGTTACCAATCAAAATAACTTTATTAAGGCTACCAGCCATTATACAAACTCCAAAAGTTTAAATTAATTCATTATAATAAAAGATGATAAAAACATATAGCTATGTTCATCATAAAAGAAAAAAGCTGTGCCTTTTTCCAAAAGAATTTACACTCTTCTTTCCCATTATAATAATGGAACACATTGTAATTTCAAAGAAAAGGTCTTATTTCACATAATAGTGTAAAATTTTTGTTCATACGCCAAGGATTAGCATGTCTCACCAAAAATATATCTCTATACGCGGCGCACGTGAACATAACCTTAAAAACATCGATCTTGACCTACCTCGTAATAAATTAATTATTATAACAGGGCTTTCTGGCTCAGGTAAATCATCCTTAGCTTTTGATACAATTTACGCCGAGGGCCAACGTCGTTATGTTGAAAGCCTTTCTGCCTATGCACGCCAGTTTTTGGAAATGATGCAAAAGCCAGATGTTGATCAAATAGATGGCCTGTCCCCTGCTATCTCCATTGAACAAAAAACCACTAGTCGTAATCCTCGTTCAACAGTTGGTACTGTAACTGAAATTTACGATTATATGCGCCTTCTCTTTGCTCGTATTGGTATTCCTTATTCACCTGCTACAGGCCTTCCTATTGAAAATCAGACAATCAGCCAAATGGTTGATCAAATTATGGCCTTACCAGAGAATACACGGATTTTTATTATGGCGCCTTTAGTGCGAGGAAGAAAAGGCGAATATAAAAAAGAGCTAGCAGAACTTTTAAGAAAAGGATTCCAACGTGCCAAAGTTGATGGCAAATTCTATGAGATTCCTGATATTCCTCCTCTTAACAAAAAATACAAACATGATATAGATGTAGTGGTAGACCGCCTTGTTGTACGTCATGATATTACTTCTCGTTTGGCTGATAGTATAGAAACCTGTCTGCAGCTTGCAAATGGACTTGCGATTGCTGAAATGGCAGATCAACCTTTGACAATAAAGGAAACCTCAAAGGAATCTGCCAATAAATCAAAAAATGAAACACATAAACGACTCATTTTTTCAGAAAAATTCGCCTGCCCTATATCTGGATTCTCTATTCCTGAAATTGAACCACGTCTTTTTTCATTCAACAATCCTTTTGGTGCTTGTCCCACTTGTGATGGGCTTGGTATTCAAAAAGCAATCGACCCAGAAAAAATTGTACCCAATGAAAATCTTACTTTAAAATCTGGAGCTATTGCCCCTTGGCTTAAATCAACCTCACCTTACCATAACCAAATACTAAAAGCGTTAGGCAAAGCCTATGAATTTAAACTCACAGATAAATGGTGTGAACTTTCAGGTGAAGCCAGGCGTGCTATTTTATACGGTACAAAAACAAAAGAAATCCCCCTTATCCATGAAGATGAAGGCTGCTCTAACACAAAAACCCAATATTTTGAAGGTGTTATTCCAAATATGGAACGGCGATGGAAAGAAACCGATTCTGCTGGTTCATATAAAGAAATCGAATATTATATGTCTTCTTCACCTTGCCGAGCCTGTAATGGTTATCGGTTAAAACCAGAAGCACTTTGTGTTAAAATTCACGAAATGCACATTGGGCAAGTATCAGAACTCTCTATCCTAAAAGCAAATGATTGGTTTGCTAATATTGATCAATATCTTAATAAAAAACAACGTAGTATTGCAGCGCGTATTTTAAAAGAAATTCGTAAACGTTTAGAATTTTTAAATCATGTTGGGCTTGAATATCTTACCTTATCTCGAAATTCAGGAACACTTTCAGGTGGAGAAAGTCAACGTATTCGGCTAGCATCTCAAATTGGTTCTGGTCTCACAGGTGTTCTTTATGTCTTAGATGAACCGTCTATTGGCTTACACCAACGCGATAATGGACTTCTTCTAAAAACGCTGTGCCATTTACGTGATCTTGGCAATACAGTTATCGTTGTTGAACATGATGAAGATGCCATTCTTACCGCAGATTATGTAGTGGATATTGGCCCTGCTGCAGGTGTTCATGGTGGAGAAGTTATTGCTCAAGGTACACCGCAGGAAATTATGAACAATCCATCCTCGCTTACAGGCCAATATCTTTCAGGAAAAATGGCAGTTACTATGCCCGCCAAGCGACGTAAAATATCAAAATCAAAAGTACTCAAAGTGATTGGTGCTCAAGGTAATAACCTTAAAAATATCAATGCCGACATCCCTCTTGGAACCTTCACTTGCGTAACTGGTGTTTCAGGTGGAGGAAAATCAACATTTCTCATTGAAACTCTGTTTAAAGCTGCATCGCGCCACGTTATGGGAAGTCATCAAAATCCGGCACCCTATACCAAAATTGAAGGACTAGAATTGCTTGATAAGGTCATTGATATTAATCAATCACCTATTGGGCGCACCCCACGCTCTAATCCAGCAACTTATACTGGTGCTTTTACCGCAATCCGCGATTGGTTTGCCGAACTTCCTGAATCAAAGGCTCGTGGTTATCAAGCAGGACGTTTTTCATTTAATGTCAAAGGGGGGCGTTGTGAAGCATGCCAAGGCGATGGTGTTATTAAAATTGAAATGCACTTTTTACCTGATATTTATGTTACATGTGATATATGCCAAGGAAAACGCTATAATAGAGAAACGCTAGAAGTAAAATTTAAAGGAAAATCCATTGCTGACGTACTTGATATGACAGTCGAAAAGGCTGAAAAATTTTTCCAAACTGTCCCTGCTATTCACAACACAATGAAGACTCTTGTCAAAACTGGCCTTGGCTATATTAAAGTTGGGCAGCAGGCTACAACGCTTTCTGGTGGTGAAGCTCAGCGTGTAAAACTTGCCAAAGAACTTTCACGCAAAACAACAGGTCGCACACTTTATATTTTAGACGAACCAACAACTGGTTTACATTTCCATGATGTTGCAAAACTTCTTGAAGTTTTGCATGAACTCGTCGAGCAAGGTAATACAGTTGTAGTTATCGAGCATAATCTTGAAGTCATTAAGACAGCTGATTGGATCATTGATCTAGGACCAGAAGGTGGAGATGGTGGTGGTCAAATCGTTGCAATTGGCCGCCCTGAAGATATTATAAATATCCCTGAATCTTATACTGGGAAATTTCTAAAAGAGCTTTTGTTACGCCGACCCTTGCATGATTCAGACTCTTAAAATAAGTCGAAAATAATTTACGCACCTAATGATGTTGATGTACAAAAATAAGGTTTATAACTCATAATTGTACCGTTTTTATTCTTCATAAGCTGTTTTACGCTATAATACAATAATATTTTACTTCATATGTTATGTTGGAATTGTTTGCCAAAAAAACACACAATTATATTATTTTTGATTTTTTCGTACAGAAACTATTTGTTGGCATATCTCGTGCTTGTCAATATAATGTATAGTAGCCTAAAAAGATAAAACAACGTTGGAGATCATTTCAGCATGAAAAAAATTGAAGCTATTATAAAACCTTTTAAACTGGATGAAGTGAAAGAAGCACTTCAAAAAGTTGGCTTACAGGAGATTACTGTAACAGAAGCAAAAGGTTTTGGTAATCAAGAGGAGTATACAGAACTTTACCGTGGTGCTCAATATGTTGTTGATTTTCTACCTAAAGTAAAAATTGAAGTTGTTATTGCAGACGAAATTTTAGAACAAGCTATTGAAGCAATACGTAAAGCAGCTCAAACAAAACATCGCGGAGATGGAAAAATATTTGTTTCATCCATTGATGATGCTATTCGTATTCGTACTGGTGAATCTGGCATCGATGCTCTTTAACATTTAAAAAAAATTTTTACTTTTTCTATCTACCACAATCCAATAAGGAAATTGCATATGACAACCGTATCAGACATACTTAAACAGATTGCAGATAATGACATACGCTTTGTCGATTTACGTTTCACCGACCCATGGGGTAAGTTACATCATGTCACAATAGATGTTACCGCAATCACCGAAGATACATTCACCGATGGCGTTATGTTTGATGGTTCTTCAATTGCTGGATGGAAAACAATTAATGAATCTGACATGGTGTTGATGCCAGATCCAGAAACAGCTCATATGGATCCTTTTTTTGCTCAGTCTACTTTAGTCATACTTTGTGACGTACTCGATCCTGTTTCTGGAGAATTGTATAGCAGAGATCCGCGTTCCATCGCAAAAAGAGCAGAAGCTTACATGAAATCCTTAGGTATAGGTGATACAGTTAATATAGGCCCAGAAGCAGAATTTTTTATTTTTGACGACGTACGTTATAAAAATGAGCCATACAATACAGGCTTTAAGCTTGACTCAAGTGAACTTCCATTAAATGATGATACTGAATATGAAATGGGCAATCTCGGGCACCGACCACGTATGAAATGTGGTTATTTTCCAGTTCCTCCTATTGACTCTTGTCAAGACATGCGTTCTGAAATGCTCACTGCACTAAAAGACATGGGCGTAAATGTTGAAAAACATCATCATGAAGTAGCTGCAGCTCAACACGAATTGGGTATTCGATACGATACATTAGTTCGAGAAGCTGATAAAATGCAAATTTTTAAATACACTGTGCATCAAATTGCAAACAGTTATGGAAAAACAGCGACTTTCATGCCAAAACCAATTTTTGGTGATAATGGTTCAGGCATGCATGTTCACATATCAATCTGGAAAGATGGAAAACCAGCCTTTGCAGGAAATGAATACGCCGGATTATCAGAAACCTGCTTATTTTTTATCGGTGGTATCATTAAACATGCAAAAGCAATCAACGCTTTCACAAACCCATCTACTAATTCCTATAAGCGTTTAGTTCCTGGGTTTGAAGCACCTGTTCTTCTTGCTTACTCTGCACGCAATCGTTCGGCATCTTGTCGTATTCCATTCAGCTCTTCACCAAATTCAAAACGCGTAGAAATCCGTTTCCCAGATCTAACAGCAAATCCATATCTAGCATTTGCAGCACTCTTAATGGCTGGTCTTGACGGTATTAAAAACAAAATTCATCCTGGACAAGCTATGGATAAAGATCTTTATGATCTGCCCCCTAAAGAACTTAAAGACATCCCCACAGTTTCAAGTAGCTTGCGGGAAGCGCTTGAAGCTCTTGATAAAGATCGTAGTTTTCTTAAAGCAGGAGATGTTTTTGATGATGACCAAATCGATTCTTTCATTGGATTGAAAATGCAAGAAGTCTTGCGGTATGAAATGACTCCGCATCCTATTGAATTTGATATGTATTATTCTGTTTAAAGAATAAGTCACGTTGTTTAATCTAAAAAATGGAGGCTTCACCTCCATTTTTTGTGATGTTTTTTTCTAAAGAGCATTACTACTCTTTTACTGAGATATTTTTCCTTTATAAAAGAGATTGAATCCTTTCGAATCAATAATCAAGATTTCTAATGCTGCAGATTTATCGATCTTTTTTTATTCTTTTATGTCTTGCTCCTATTATATCAACAGTGCAAGCCAATGGAGTAGCCGATGAAAAATTGATAAATCTACAAAATGAAATTTCTATTTATAATAAAGCACTTAAAGAAATTAATTCAAATGCTATCTTAAATTCTATTCCCCCAAAAATTATTGAGAGTTTAGCTATCAAAAAAAATCTCAATAAAGCACAATTTCAACAAATAATAAAAAGCCAAATAGATCAGCTAGCGAGAAATTATAAAATCGAGAATATAAAAATCGACCAAACACAAAAACATGAAGGAAAACTCGATAACGGTATTCCTTATTTTATTATGCCTTTAGAAATTGCAATTACGATAAATAGTAGAAAAAAGTGTTATATTAAAAGTGAGATTATTGCTCTTCTCGAAAATAATCAGTGGTATTTTATTCGTGGCAATGACGACACGACTTTAAACATAATCAATGAAGCTTTCCTTGGACTTGAAAAAATAAAAATTAATTCAACTAAAATTATAAAAATATCGTAATTGGAAATTTCATATTCATGTATGAGCAAAAGAAATTTCCACTTATGCGCAGGCAATAATGATTGCAGCAGCTGCATTAAATTCACTCTTCTTGTAAGCTCGCCGCGTCATCGCTTCCTTATCAACACCCCATTGTTTCTTCGTCCAGTTCTCATCTAAATGAGCAATATCCCAAGCATTATCCAAATTAATTTTCTTTTCAGTTACAGCAAAAGCAATAAGGGCAGAGCCTGTTAAAGTAGTCATTGCATGAAGTGCAGCAAGTATATAAGGGGATTCTATCTTACGTAAATAATTACTCACCGCTTGAATAGCTTCCCACGGTTGTTCAATATGCATAAGTCCTGCTGCTATATTAAAACGTGCACCAAGTTTTTCTTCTGCCCAATCAAGTAAAAAATCCCATTGCTCACATTGTTGTTCTACAAGTTCTTTTGGTGTTTGTGCACGATAAAAAATCATATCACACGCAACAAAACGCAATAAATCTTCAAAAATAACTTGCATATTATCGGCTATACCATCAACAACAGTGTTAACAAGACGCGTAATTGGCATTCTTCCTGGATCAATGCTCTCTTCCTGCACAGTAAATTCCTGTGCTACTAATGCAGCAAGTGCTTTTGTAGGCATGAGAAGACAGCGTCTCGCAGGTGTCTTTACTGGGATTCCATCTAATAATATGGAAAAACCTCCTTCTTCATGCGTGATACTTACTTCTTGATAAAATCGTTTAGGTAGTGGCTGACATGAAAGCTTTTGTACGTTGTAAACAGGATTATCGTCATCTAACGGCATATTAAAATTATCTAAAATTTTACGCATATTGTTCTACTTCTAATATGTTCAATTAATCCACTGAATTTTCTAGAATAGAATCCATACACTTCTCATACATTAAATATCATGTGACAAGCTTAGGAAAAATCAATTGTACTTATAGTTAGCTGATTTTACTATTGATATCCAAGATTGAATTTTTAGCGTAGCATTCTTTTACTTTCATACCAACCTCTCTATGAGACTCAAACAAAATTATAAAGGTGGTGATTAAGAAGATAATTATTAACCATTCGCATTACCAATAAAATAATTAAATAATAAAACTGATATACCTAATCGAAAATACAGTGTAATTTCCAAACCACCACACCAAGAAAAGGTAGGATATCTAGCTTATATGAATTAAAGTTGCTAAAACTTTCATTTTTAAATAAAGTAAAACTTTAGTGATATTTCGACCTATTCATAATTTGGTAGTTTATAACCAAATTTTTCAAATGCCTTTTTATAATAATAAGTAATTAAACACTGCTAATAAACTTCGTTACTACAATTATAGAAATTAAGCTGAAGTTTTCTGTATTACTCTGTATCACCATCATTTTCATTAAAAGCCAAAAGATTAAAACTTTGTACCATATGAGGTGGTAAAGGAGCTATAATATCCAATATGCCTCCTGAAGGATGAGGAATACGAATACGGCGTGCATGAAGATGTAGACGATTTTGAATGCCACCAGGTAATTCCCAATTATTGTCTGAAAAAAAATACTTTGAATCACCAATAATTGGATGGTTCATATAAGCTGCGTGAACACGTAGCTGATGTGTTCTACCAGTATAAGGCTCCATTTCTAACCAAGACAGAGCCCGCCCTCGTGTATCTAAAACACGATAGTAAGAAACCGCATGATTAGAATCTGGTTCTCCATGTTCACAAACACGCATTTTATCGCCTTGTGTAGTTGTTTCCTTTACCATCCATGTTGAAATTTTATCTTGCTTTTTTCTAGGCACTCCCCGTACTAACGCCCAATAAGTTTTCTTCGTTTCTCGTGCTCGAAAAGCGGCAGTCAATGCTTGTGCAGCCCCTCTTGATCGAGCAATAATAAGTACACCTGATGTCTCACGGTCAAGACGATGAACTAACCGTGGTTTTTCCCCTTTTTTATTACGCCATACTTCAAGCATACCATCGATATGGCACGTTAAACCTGAACCACCTTGTACAGCCAAACCTGCAGGTTTGTTTAATACAAAGATTTTTGGATCTTTATAGAGAAGCATTTCTTCTAAAATGGCCAATTTGTCCTGATCATGAATAGTTTTATCCGTTACAGAAAGATTTTTCTTATTATCAACAGATAAAAACGGCACGCGAATAGACTGCCCTATAACAAGACGTATATCAGTTTTAACACGCCTGCCATCAACGCGTATCTGACCAGAACGCAGCAGTTTTTGTAGATACCCAAACGCAAGTCCTGAATAATGCACCTTAAACCAACGATCTAAGCGCATTCCGCTTTCACCTTCCTTAACCTTTTTGATTTCTACACCCACTGTAACAGACCCTCTTGCTACACAATTTCTTTGTTTACCAATTGTATTTTCTCGTCTTTATAAATGCAAAAACTACATCCTTTTAAAATTAGACTTTATCACATTGCATTACAATCAGTATCCAAAATTGCATTTTCTTTCTGTATAAATTTCATTACTTCAAAGAAAACAACTAGATAAAAAATTAGTAATCCTAATTTTGTAACTGCAATAGCTGTTGGAGATAACTATCCCATGCTTTTATTAAAAACATACGTGCGTGTTCTTTCTTATCTAGATAGAGAAAAAAGCGTATTTTTTTTAATCTGTGGTGCTAATGTTATACTAGCTATCATTACGATAGCAGAACCTATCTTGTTTGGTCACGTCATTGATGCAATTGCAGACAAATCAGGTATTATTTTTAACCTCTCACTCTGGGTGTGTTTTGGTGTTTTCAATATTATTGCTTATATCCTTGTAGCTCGTGGCTCGGATCGCTTAGTTCACAGACGACGTTTAAGTGTTTTAACAGAATCTTTTGGACGTATCATTACCATGCCATTAATTTGGCATCAACAACGTGGAACTTCTAATACCCTTCATACGCTATTGCGTGCTACAGATTCCATGTCAGCTATATGGCTTGATTTTATGCGCCAACACCTTTCTACCTTTGTCGCATTATTTGTTCTAGTGCCCATAGCTTTTAATATGAACTGGCGCCTTTTAATAGTCTTAGTGGTTCTTGCCGTCATCTATGTATTAATTGCACGCTTAGTGATGCAAAAAACAAAAGACGGACAAGCCGCTGTAGAACGTTATCATCATAGTGTTTTCAAACATATCAGTGATTCAATTTCTAACGTTTCAATTGTACAAAGTTATAACCGAATAGCAGAAGAAACATCAGAGCTTCATCAACACACCAGTGATCTTCTTAAAGCACAAAATCCTGTTCTAAACTGGTGGGCACTTGCTAGTGGTTTAAATAGAATGGCTTCAACCATTTCAATAGTGTGTGTATTTCTTCTTGGAGCTTTTTTTGTGACAAAAGGTCAACTAAGTGTAGGTGAAGTCGTTTCTTTTGTTGGATTTGCTCAATTAATGATTGGCCGTCTTGATCAAATTAGTGGCTTTATTAATTTAGCTGTATCCTCACAAGCAAAATTACAAGAATTCTTTGAAATGGAAGACTCAACTTTTAATATGAAAGAACCTGACAACCTTCCTTGTCTCCACAATGTTAAAGGTGAGATTCAATTTCATCACGTGACCTATGCATTCCCAAATACCTCTCAAGGTGTCTTTGACATTTCATTTGAAGTCAAAACAGGACAAACTGTTGCTATTGTAGGACCTACAGGCGCAGGAAAAACGACACTAATCAATTTGTTGCAACGCGTATACGACCCTACGGTTGGGTATATTAAAATTGATGGAATAGATATACGTTCCATTAACCGTGAATCCTTACGCAAAACTCTAGCAACAGTATTTCAAGATGCTGGTCTTTTCAACCGTAGCATTCGTGATAACATTGCAATAGGTAGAACGACTGCAACAGATAAAGAACTTTATGAGGCTGCAAAAATAGCTGCTGCTCATGACTTTATTTTGAATAAAAACGATCAGTACAATACATTAGTTGGCGAACGGGGATCCCAATTATCAGGTGGAGAAAGACAGCGATTAGCAATTGCACGTGCTGTTTTAAAAAATGCACCTATTCTCATTTTAGATGAAGCAACCAGCGCTCTTGATATTGAAACAGAAGCACGCGTTAAAGACGCTATCGATTACGTAAGCCAAAATCGTACAACTTTTATTATAGCGCATCGACTTTCAACAATTCGCAATGCTGATCTTATACTTTTTCTAGATCACGGTCGCTTAATTGAAAAAGGTAGTTTTCAAGAATTGACTAAAAAAGGTGGCCGTTTCTATAAACTATTAAAAGCCGGTGGGTTAACAAACGATCAACCAATGATAAAAGTAGAAAATGAAAATGTGATTCCACTACGTGAATCTATTGCATCGTAAAATCAGTTATTTTTCTATATCTTCAAACGCCAACTTTATCTAAAGTACAGTTTTCTAACTCCTTACAAGGCCTAAGTTTAAGTAACACGAAGATAAATTACAAGTTTTCAAGAAAAACTTCTAATGCTGCAATAGCATCATAAGCTTTATCCCCCTGCGGACCACCGGCTTGCGCCATATCAGGACGCCCACCACCACCTTTGCCACCAAGAGTATCTGATACAATACGTACTAAATCAACAGCATTCAGTCTATCAATCAAATCATCAGTTACGCCAACAACAACACTTCCCTTGCCATCTTCTGAAACAGCAATGAAAGCTACAACACCAGATCCAATCTTCTTTTTTCCAGAATCCACTAATGTCTTAAGATTTCTTGGTAAAATATTTTGAATGACATGCCCCATAAAAGAAATGCCATTAATAATTTTTATATCTGCTTTATTGTTCTTTGTAGTTCCACAATTAAGAGCAATTTTCCCACGTAAATCACTTAATTCTTTTTCAAGCTTACGACGATCATCCAGTAAAGTTTGAATACGTTCTTGTACATTAACAGGGAAAGTTTTTAAAAGAGCAGCAATTTTATAAATTCGCTTATCTTGATTACGGAGGTAAAGGCGCGCAGCAGTACCCGTTAATGCTTCAATACGACGAACTCCAGCCGCTACAGAACTTTCAGAAACAATATGAATCAAACCAATTTCACCTGTTCTGTGCACATGCGTGCCCCCACAAAGCTCAATTGACCAACCGTCTTTTTCCCCTATCTGCTCATGCCTTTTTCCCATAGAAACAACACGAACTTCATCACCATATTTTTCACCAAATAATGCTATTGCCCCTTCAGAAATTGCATCATCCACTGTCATCACACGTGTTATTACTTTGCTATTTTGCAACACAATTTCATTGGCTAAATCTTCTACTTTTTTCAATTCTTCTGGTGAAATTGACCGTGGATGAGAAAAATCAAAACGTAACCGGTCAGGTGATACAAAAGAACCCTTTTGTACAACATGATTCCCCAATATTTGACGCAAAGCCTTGTGTAATAAATGAGTAGCAGAATGGTTTGCACGAATTTTTTTACGACGAACACAATCAACTGTTAATTCCACACAATCACATGTTTTTGCTTGACCACTTTTAACCTCACCAATATGAACAAAAACACCTTTAGCCTTTTTTTGGGTATCATGTACTTCAAAAACAAAATGTTCACCAGAAATTATACCGCTATCCCCCATTTGCCCACCAGACTCACCATAAAAAGGTGTCTGATTAACAACAAACATAGCTTTTTGCCCTGAAGAAACTTTATCAACAATCTGACCATCACAGATAAGGGCAGTAATAACACCTTCCGCTTTTTCTGTTTCATAACCCAAAAACTCTGTAGTACCTACTTGATCACGAACAGAAAACCAAACCGCTTCCGTTACAGACTCACCAGAACCAGACCAATTAGCACGAGCCTCCGCTTTTTGGTGTTCCATCGCTTCATTGAAAGCGTTAACATCAACAGATATTCCACGGTGACGAAGAGCATCTTGCGTCAAATCAAGTGGAAAACCATATGTATCGTAAAGTTTAAAAGCAACTTCACCATTAAAACAATCACCTTCTTTAAGATGAATACTTTCTTCATTCAACAAACGAAGACCCCGTTCAAGAGTTTTACGAAAACGCGTTTCTTCCAACTTTAAAATTTCTGAAATTAAAGATTCGGCACGCACTAATTCAGGATAAGCTTGCCCCATTTCGTGTATCAAAGCAGGTACAAGACGCCACATCAATAACTCTTTTGCGTCAAGAAAATGAGTATAACGCATAGCACGACGCATAATACGACGTAGAACATATCCCCGACCCTCATTAGAAGGCAGAACACCATCTGCAATCAAAAATGCCGAGGAACGTAGATGATCAGCAATAACACGATGACTAACAACAAAATCACCAGTCGCCTCAACTCCTGTGATCCTTTGTGACTCACGAATTAATGCAGAAAAAAGATCAATATCATAATTATCGTGCACACCTTGCAAAACAGCAGCGATACGTTCTAATCCCATCCCCGTATCAATAGAAGGATGAGGCAATTCAATTCGCTTGTCTTTACTCACCTGCTCATACTGCATGAAGACTAGATTCCAAATTTCAACAAAGCGATCACCATCTTTATCAGCACTTCCAGGAGGTCCCCCAAAAATTTTATCGCCATGATCATAAAAAATCTCTGAACATGGGCCACAAGGCCCTGTATCCCCCATCATCCAAAAATTATCATTTGTTGCAATCCTAACAATTTTTTCGTCTGGAAGACCTGAAATTTTACGCCATAACTGAGCAGCTACATCATCACTATGATAAACTGTAATCAACAACTTATCTTTCGAAAGACAAAATTCCTTTGTTAGAAGGTTCCATGCGAAAAAAATTGCTTCTTCTTTGAAGTAATCGCTAAAAGAAAAATTACCAAGCATTTCAAAAAAAGTATGATGGCGTGCAGTATAACCAACATTATCAAGATCGTTATGCTTTCCACCCGCACGTACACACTTTTGTGCGGTTGTTGCCCGGCTACAAGAAAGTTGCTCAAATCCAGTAAAAACATTTTTAAACTGTACCATTCCTGCATTTGTAAACATTAATGTGGGATCATTGCGTGGAACAAGTGGGCTAGAAGAAAGAACTTTATGCCCATTACGATGAAAATAATCCAGAAATGTCGACCGGATTTTATTAACGCTATTCATATTTACACCCGCACAATACAGCACACAACTGCAAAGATAAAACCCATTTTAATTAAATACTCTCCTTATCGCTTTTAGAGTAACTTAATTAAAATAGAAATATTTTTTCAGAAAAATTTGAAAATAAAAGATTTTACACTCAAAAAATCTAACAAATAAAAACAGAAAGAACTAAATTGCAATTAATGATTATTTATCAAATTGATTCATCATTTTCTGTATTTTCTAATCCTGCATTTTCTAATAATTCAATTGCAAGCAAACCAGCATTTTGACGTAAAGTTGATTCAATCTCCGTTGCTATTTCTGCATTCTCGTGTAAAAATTGCTTTGCATTCTCACGCCCCTGCCCTAAACGTTGAGAATTATAAGAGAACCATGAACCAGATTTCTCTACAATACCAGCTTTAACACCTAAATCAATCAATTCTCCCACTTTGGAAATACCTTCACCATAGATAATGTCAAATTCGACCTGTTTAAATGGAGGGGCTAATTTATTTTTCACCACTTTAACACGCGTTTGATTACCAATTACCATATCTCGATCTTTAATGGCACCAACACGGCGAATATCTAAACGGACAGAAGCATAAAACTTTAAAGCGTTCCCACCTGTTGTCGTTTCAGGAGAACCAAACATTACACCAATTTTTATGCGAATCTGATTGATGAAAATAACCATACAGTTAGAGCGAAAAATTGATGCCGTTAATTTACGCAAAGCTTTACTCATCAATCGAGCTTGCAATCCAGGAACAGAATCATTCATTTCACCATCAATTTCCGCACGTGGTGTTAAAGCTGCTACTGAATCAACAACAAGTACGTCAATTGCACCAGAACGAACAAGTGTTTCTGCAATTTCCAAAGCCTGCTCACCGGTATCTGGTTGAGAAATGAGCAGATCTTCTAATTTAACACCAAGTTTACGTGCATAAATAGGATCAAGAGCATGTTCTGCATCAACAAAAGCACAAACTCCACCATTTTTCTGAGCTTCAGCAATAGCATGAAGAGCCAATGTCGTTTTCCCGGAGCTTTCTGGTCCATAAATCTCAATAATACGCCCTTTTGGTAATCCACCTACACCCAAAGCAATATCTAAGGATAATGAGCCAGTTGGAATTGTTTCAATTTCAACAACCTGCTCCTTTTGCCCAAGACGCATAATTGAGCCTTTACCGAAAGAACGTTCGATTTGTGATAGAGCAGAATCTAGAGCTTTTGTTTTATCCACAATCATATCCTTAGTAAGTCAGAATAATTTTTTGTACAATATATACCGCTCTATTAACTTAATTAAAGTCTGGAGTTTAGATTTTCACAGACTATTTCATCTCTATCTTCGTTGCATTAATAATTTTTAATCAATGTTATAAAAAATTATACTTTTTTGCTAACACAAAGCATATTTTAAAAAAATGCATCGAAAAAATAGCTGCTTATTGTATTAAGTTTATATCGTTAACCTATCTCATCCATAAAGAAAACGCCCCAAATTTCAAGACCATGTTTTGGGCACACACTTCCACAATATAATAAATGAAGCAACTGAGCACACGGGCCTATAATTACCAATTTACCGCAAATAGCCCAAAATTAACGTTGATTAAAATCACCACAGTATCTGAGAAATAACTTAAGGCACCAATCAGCTCATCATTAAATACACTAACAACCACACCAATTACAGTTTCCTTAAAAATTTTCAAAATTTAGTTGTCATCTAGGTTTGAATTTACTCTTACTCAAAAAGAGAAAATTTTTAATATGTAAGGAATGGCAAATTTTCGCATATGACTTAAGCTTATTAATAAAGCTACAACAAGTTGCGGTTAAATTGAAATTTATTAAAGAAAAATAGAAAATGATTTAGTCGCAATCTTGTTTTTGACTGCCCCGTTTTTGTCGTAACTTTTTCCACCATTCAAGACGTTTCACGATTTCACGCTCAAAACCACGCTCTTGTGGTTGATAATAAATTTGACGTCCAAGTTTTTCAGGAAAATACTCATGCCCTGAAAAAGCATCTGGCTCAGAATGGTCATAACGATAACCTTCCCCATATCCATTTTCCTTCATAAGTTTTGTGGGAGCATTAAGGATATGCTTAGGAGGAGGTAAAGAACCATTTTTACGCGCACAATGCATCGCTGCCTTATAAGCAAGATAAACTGCATTTGACTTGGGTGCCGTAGCAATATAAAGACATGCTTGCGCCAAAGCCAATTCACCCTCAGGCGATCCTAAATAATCATAAGCATCCTTTGCTGCATTACAAATGGCAAGAGCCTGCGGATCTGCCAAACCAATATCTTCAATAGCTATACGTACCAATCTGCGTCCAATATATAAAGGATCTTCACCCGCATCAAACATACGTGCAAGATAATAAAGAGCAGCATCAGGATCAGATCCACGAACTGATTTATGTAATGCTGAAATAAGATTATAGTGACTGTCCTGACCTTTATCATAAATCGGAGCCCGACGCTGAATGATTTCTTGTAAAACTTTAGCATTGAAGATTTCTTCCGGGCGTGCAGCACGCCAAACTTCCTCTGCTAGTGTTAGTGCCGCTCGCGCATCACCATCAGACATTCTTATCAAGAGGTCTCTAGCATGATCATCCAAAGGTAAAGATTTGCCCTCCACTTCCTCAGCACGCTTTAAAAGCATACTCAAACTTTTACTACCATGTAAGCGAAACGTCAAAACACGTGCACGTGAAAGAAGAGCGCTATTGAGTTCAAATGAAGGGTTTTCAGTTGTTGCCCCTACAAGAACCACTGTACCGTCTTCCATAAAAGGAAGAAAAACATCCTGCTGAGCACGATTAAACCGATGAATTTCATCAACAAACAAAAGTGTCCGACATCCAGACATAAAACGAGCTTGAGCTACTTCAAAAATTTTCTTGAGTTCTGTAACACCAGTACAAATAGCAGAAACTTGCTCAAAAGCGAAATTCGTCTCAAATGCTAATAAACGTGCAATTGTTGTTTTACCTGTCCCTGGAGGCCCCCAAAAAATCATCGAACCAAACGAACCACTTTCTATCACACGTGAAAGAAAGCCTTTCGTTCCAATCAAATGATCTTGCCCAACAACCTCACTCAAAGAACGGGGACGCATTCTTTCAGCAAGTGGACGATTTTCACTGACATGAAAATCAAAAGATGAAGTAAAAAAATCTTTATTCAAAGTGCCTCTCAGCGGATAAATTGGCGAATATAGACACCATTGCGTTCATATTCCAGTTGCCAAATACGCGGATGTTCCTGCATAAGAATCTTTTTTAATTGGCTCACAGTTTGAATTTGATGACCATTAACAGCGCGCAAAATATCTCCTGAGCGGAAAATCTCTGCAGCATTACTCATGTTATCGAGATTGACAATCACAACCCCCTTTACAGTCGCAGGAAGATGAAAACGCTGGCTATTTTGCGGTGTTAAATCTAGTACTTCAGCCCCAGAAAGAGGACTTTTATCAACAATTTTTTCAGATTTTACAAATGCAGAATTAGACATTGATGAGACAGTTATCTTTGTTTTTAAAGTTTTTCCATCTCGTAAATATTCTAAATTAAGGTTTTGCCCAATACTAGTTGTTATCAAACGATATATAAGGTCATCTGGATTATCAATTTGTATATCTTGCACATTTAAAATAACATCACCCACTTTTAAACCAGCTTTTGCAGCAGGACTATCTTGAATAATTTCAATAACAAGAGCCCCATAGGGACGCTCTAAACCCAAACCACCTGCAACATCAGGTGTAACCCTTTGAAAGGATGCACCAATATAAGGTGGCACAAAAAACTTTTCACCACGTTTAACTGTATCAAGAACTACTTTAACAAGGTTAGCTGGAATAGCAAAACCAATTCCTGTAGAACCTCCGGAGCGCGAATAAACAGCTGTATTAATCCCAATCAATCGGCCATTCACATCAATTAGAGCCCCACCAGAATTACCCGGATTGATAACAGCATCTGTTTGAATAAAAAAATCAAAATCAGAAATACCAACACGTGCACGCGCTTGCGCTGAAACAATGCCACTTGTAACTGTTTGTCCAACACCAAAAGGATTACCAATCGCAAGAACGAGATCTCCAACTTCAGCTGCATCAGAATTTCCCAAAGGAAGAATAGGAAACTGAGTATCTTTTGAATTAATTATTTCAAGTATAGCAATATCAGTTGCTTCATCTTTTAATATAACTGTGCTTTCAAACTCTCTTCCATCAGAAAGAGCAACTTTAATCTCGTGAGCACCTTTAATAATGTGGTAACTTGTAACAACCAAACCACGTGCATCAACAATTACCCCAGATCCCAATGATGATTGCGTGCGTAAAGGTCTGTTATCTTGATAACGACCAAAAAATTGCTCAAAAAATGGATCATCTTCAAAAGGAGAACGTACTTTAACTTGTCGAGCAGCGTAAATATTTACAACAGACGGAACAGTTTTTTTAACTAAAGAAGCAAATGAAAAAGTGATTTCTGATTGTGTTTGCAGAACTTGAGCTTTCGTGGAATGAAACGATATTAATGCCATAATCACAAAAAAAAGCCCTATTAAAATAGAACGCTTCATTATCCACTCCCTCAAAAACTAACACCGCCCCCATTTAGTAGAACATGGAAATTTTATTATTCATCTCCATTTATTTGATATTTAAATCAAAAATGTCTCACTTTGGCAAGTAATATTGCAAAATCAACAATGAGAACAATCTTCTTTTTTCACCCATTATTGAACAACATTTATTCTGAAGCACGAATAAAAAAAACGCCTCAGAAAGGCGTTTTTCATTTCCCAAAAAAGAAAAGGCTCCTTACGAAGAGGCCTTTTCCTCATTGGCAACCCCTTCCATGTGTTTATGATTTACAAAATTTTTTGCATTAATATCCCTATCAACAAATTCTATAACAGCCATAGGTGCATTATCACCAGTACGAAAACCTGCCTTCATAATGCGCAAATAACCACCTTTGCGTGATGCATAACGTGGTGCAAGCGTATCAAATAATTTTGCAACCTTTTTAGTGTCACGAATAGCTGAAATTGCTTGCCGACGCGCGTGCAAATCACCCCGTTTACCAAGTGTAACCAACTTTTCAACAATAGGGCGAATTTCTTTAGCCTTTGGAAGCGTCGTCACGATCTGCTCATACCCAATTAACGAAGCTGCCATATTGGCAAACATTGCTTTACGGTGACTGGCAGTCCGGTTTAGCTTGCGACCTGATTTACCATGACGCATGAGCTTTCTCCTTAAATTTAATTCTTAATACTGATCTTCATAACGTTTAGCAAGATCATCAATATTCTCAGGCGGCCACGCAGGAATCTCCATACCAAGATGGAGCCCCATACATGCAAGAACCTCTTTAATCTCATTTAATGACTTACGTCCAAAATTTGGTGTCCGAAGCATTTCAGCTTCTGTTTTTTGAATAAGATCACCAATATAAACAATATTATCATTCTTAAGACAATTTGCTGAACGAACTGAAAGCTCCAACTCATCCACTTTCTTAAGAAGTGCAAGATTAAAGGAAAGCTCAGAAGCTGGCTCTTCAACAAGTTCTTTTTGCGGCTCTTCAAAATTGACAAATACCGAAAGCTGATCTTGAAGAATACGCGCCGCAAAAGCGACAGCATCTTCACCATTAACAGCGCCGTTAGTTTCAATCGTTAACGTCAACTTATCGTAATCAAGGACCTGCCCCTCGCGTGTATTTTCTACTTTATAAGACACCTTACGAACTGGCGAATAAAGACTATCGATTGGGATAAGACCTATAACCGCATCATCTACACAATTACGATCAGACGGAACGTAACCTTTTCCTGTATTCACAATAAATTCCATACGAATTTCCGCACCCTCATCTAGCGTGCAAATAACATGCCCGGGATTAAGGATTTCCATATCTCCAACAGTACGTATATCTCCAGCTCTAACAACACCAGGCCCTTCTTTACAAATGATAACATGCTTAGGACCCTCCTCTTCCATGCGAATAGCGATTTCTTTGATATTTAAAATAATATCTGTAACATCTTCACGAACACCTGGAATTGATGAGAACTCATGCAACACACCATCAATTTGCACAGCAGTAACAGCAGCGCCACGCAGTGATGACAATAATATACGACGAAGTGCATTTCCTAATGTTAAACCAAAACCACGCTCAAGCGGCTCTGCAACAACACTTACAACATTTGAATTACCACCTGCATGAAACTCAACTTTATTGGGTTTAATTAACTCCTGCCAGTTTTTCTGGATCATATTTTTATTCCTGTTCTTTAGTTCCGCTACCATTCAATCGCAACGGCCAGTGTGAACATCGGAGAAAGTTTCCGATTATGAAAAATAATACCTAATCAAACACGCCGTCTCTTTCGGGGACGACATCCATTATGAGGAATTGGCGTTACATCTCGAATGGAAGTAATTACAAAACCAACAGATTGCAACGCACGCAAAGCAGATTCACGACCTGACCCAGGACCACAAACTTCAACTTCCAATGAACGCATACCATGTTCTTGCGCCTTTTTAGCACAATCCTCTGCTGCAACCTGTGCAGCAAAAGGCGTAGATTTACGAGAGCCTTTAAATCCCTGAGCACCAGCAGATGACCATGCAATCACATTCCCCTGAGCATCACTAATAGTAATCATCGTATTATTAAATGTTGAATTGATATGCACAACACCTGATGAAATGTTTTTACGCTCGCGACGGCGAACACGTGTGGCTTCCTTGGCCATAGCTTTCCTTTCAACGATCTCTCCACTGCCGTAACACCAGCAGCTCCACCTTATTTACCTTTATTCAAAACTTCCCACAAAAAGAAGAATATTAAAAATAAAGATTACTATTATTTCTTTTTACCAGCAATTGCTTTAGCTGGACCTTTACGCGTACGCGCATTAGTATGTGTACGCTGCCCACGAACGGGTAGAGAACGACGATGGCGCAACCCCCTATAACAACCAAGATCCATCAAACGTTTAACATTCATCGCAACTTCACGACGAAGATCTCCCTCAACTTGATAACCTTGATCTATCGTTTCACGAATTTGCAACACTTCCGCATCCAAAAGTTCATGTACACGACGTCCCGAAGGAATACCAACTTTCTCGACAATTTCTTGAGCAAATTTTCGTCCAATCCCGTGGATATACTGAAGCGCAATAACTACACGCTTATTTGTTGGAATATTGACGCCAGCAATACGAGCCACATTTATTCTCCTTGATTATGTTAACAATGAACTATAAAATACTTGAAGTACTTTATAGAAACAAAGAAATGATCTCGGCTCCAACATACCCCAAATCCCATTTTTTACTGAAATAAAGCAGCTTTTGATAGATTTTACTATAAAAGTCAACTCTTTTCATTTATTTTTAAAAAAATTTCTTATTTAAGGAATTCTCTAATTGCACGTGATACATCAGAAACACCAGCCATTCCATCAACCTTTTTTAACAAACCTGTTTTCAAATAAAATTCTGACAAAGGAGCTGTTTTTTCACGATATTCAACTAGCCGTTTTGCAAAAGAATTAGGATTATCATCTGAACGAACCTCTCCACCAATAGCAATCGTTTCTTCGACACGTCTCTTCATGCGCTCAACCAAAGCCTTTTCATCAATAACAAACTCAATAACAGCATTAAGCTGCATATCTTTTGATTGCAAAATTTGTTGTAATGCTTCTGCTTGCCCAACAGTACGCGGATATCCATCCAATATAAAACCGTTTACACAATCATTCTCATCAATACGATCTGACACAATTTGATTAACAACATCATCAGATACCAAAGCACCACTTTCTATAATGGCTTTAGCTTTTTTTCCAATTTCTTTTTCTGCTATAACGGCTTCACGCAACATATCGCCTGTTGATAATTGAGGAATGTTATAGTATGCGCTCAATATTTTAGCTTGAGTACCCTTACCAGCGCCAGGAGGCCCTAAAAAAATAATTCTCATCGATTCCTTTTGCCTCCACGGAGCTTTGATTTTTTAATCAACCCTTCATATTGGTGTGCAATGAGATGCCCCTGAATTTGAGAAACTGTATCAAGTGTAACAGTAACGACAATAAGCAAGGAGGTGCCCCCAAGATAAAAAGGAACATGCAGTGCTGATATCATAAACTCCGGCAGCAAACAAACTAGAATAATATAAATCGCACCGACAACAGTGATACGTGTCAAAACATAATCAATATATTCAGCTGTACGTTCACCAGGGCGAATTCCAGGAATAAAACCCAAATGTTTTTTTAATTGATCTGCTGTATCACTAGGATTAAATACAATAGCTGTATAAAAAAAACAAAAAAATGCCATCAAAGCCGCATAAATTATCATATAAAGTGGTTGCCCATGACCAAGAGAAAAAGAAATAGTCTGAATCCACTGCGGCATTTTATCAGAAAAATTATTAATAGTTGCAGGCAACAATAACAAAGATGAGGCAAAAATTGGAGGAATAATTCCAGCAGTATTCAACTTTAAAGGCAGATGTGACATATCACTCTGAAACATCTGATTACCAACTTGACGTTTTGGATATTGAATAAGAATCCGTCGCTGTGCACGTTCTATAAAGACAATAAATCCAACAACAAAAACAATAATAAGAACAATTGCTATTAATAAAAAAGTTGATAAATCAGCTTGACTATGTGTGGTCAAAAGTTGAGCAAAAGTGGAAGGGAAATTAGCCACAATACCTGTAAAAATAATGAGAGAAACCCCATTACCAACACCACGTGATGTAATCTGCTCGCCAAGCCACATTAAAAACATCGTCCCACCAACCAACGTAATGACAGCAGAAATACGAAACATTACACCTGGCTCCAAAACAATTTGAAGTCCTGTTCCTATACCAGTTTCAAGCGCAACCGCAACACCAAAAGCCTGCAGAACAGCTAATACTACCGTTATGTAACGAGTGTATTGATTGATAATTTTACGGCCTAATTCACCCTCTTTTTTAAGAGATTCTAATGAAGGAATAATTGAAGTTAGCAACTGCACAATAATTGATGCTGATATATAAGGCATAATTCCTAGTGCGAAAATCGCCATCCGCCCAACAGCACCTCCAGCGAACATATTCACCAACCCCAATACACCAGACGCATGCTGTTCAAACGTTTGCCGTAAAGCATCAATATTAATGCCAGGTAAAGAAATATAAGTACCAAAACGATACACAAGAAGTGCAGCTAGAGTAAACCAAATACGTTTTTTTAATTCAGTCGCACGTGAAAAAGTACCAAAATTTATATTGGAAGCAAGTTGTTCTGCAGCTGATGCCATAAAATCTCTCCAGTTTATACCCCAACTCGTTGCTTACACAACAATAACCCTAACATTCTATCTATGTTATATAAAAATAAACGCAAAACTTAAATGGTCTCTATAAATAATGGCCTAGAATGAGTTACAGATACTCCCTTCCAGGCCAACTACTATTTATCAAAATGAACTTATTGGACAGATTCAAGAAGATTAATCTGACCACCAACTTTTTCAATCTTTACACAAGCAATCTTAGAAGCACCAGAAACATTAAATACAATCTTAGCTTTCAACTCACCATCAGAAAGAAGACGAACACCATCTTTTACACGACGAACGATACCAGCTTCTTTTAGCACAAATACATCAACCGGTTTTTCAATATTTAACTTTCCTGCATCAATCGCTCGTTGAATTCGACCTAATGAAACTTCATTATAAATTTTGGCAGAGGAATTTTTAAATCCACGCTTTGGCAAACGACGATAGATAGGCATCTGCCCACCCTCAAAACCATTAAGCGATACACCAGAACGCGATTTTTGCCCTTTAACACCGCGACCACCAGTTTTACCACTACCCGAACCAATACCGCGTCCAATACGCTTACGATTCTTTGTTGCGCCTTCGCGATCACGCAGTTCGTTGAGTTTCATATTCTATACTCCTGCGACCTTCTATTCTAACCTTCATCTACAACCCGAACAAAGTGGGAAACTTTAGCAATCATACCTCGCACACAAAGTGTATCCTCTAAAGTGCGACGACGACGCATCTTATTTAATCCAAGTCCCTTTAACGTTGCACGCTGAGTTTCCGGCTTTCGAATCGGACTTCCAATTTGCTCCACCGTTACAGTTTTGCCAATCTGAGATTTTTTTTGAACCATTTTTAATTCCTTTTCTGACAAACCTCAGAAATTATTCCTCTGAACCAATCAAATGCTGGCGACGCAACTGTAAAGTTGAATATTTAATACCACGTTGCGCCGCAATATCTTTAGGGTGCATCTGACGCTTTAAAGCATCAAAAGTTGCACGAACCATATTATACGGATTTGATGAACCCAATGATTTAGCAACGACATCCTGCACACCAAGAGTTTCAAAAATAGCACGCATTGGCCCACCAGCAATAATACCAGTACCAGCAGAAGCTGAGCGCAATAACACACGACCAGCTCCATGACAACCTTCAACATCATGATGTAATGTGCGTCCAGATCGAAGCGGAACATAAATCATTTCACGCTTCGCAGAGTCTGTAGCCTTACGAATTGCTTCAGGCACTTCACGCGCCTTACCATGACCAAAACCAACACGTCCTTTTTGGTCTCCAACAACAACAAGAGCAGCAAACCCAAAACGTCGTCCACCCTTTACAACTTTAGCAACACGATTAATGTGCACAAGTTTATCAACAAATTCACTATTATTTTCATTTCGACGCTCATCGCGATCATTACGTTCTTTTTGTGCCATTCCTCATTCCTTTTTCTTTTCCGGAAGCACCTTAACGAATCCTCAACATTAAATTAAGGAACTCATATGAAACACTAAAAATATCTTTTTAGCAGAATCTCTAAACAAGACATTTTAAAAAATCAAACCGCCCTCACGAGCAGCTTCAGCTAAAACCTTCACTCGACCATGATAAACATATGCCCCACGATCAAAAACAACTTCATTAACACCAGCTTTTTTTGCACGTTCAGCAATTAATTTACCAACAGCGAAAGCGGCCGCTTTATCAGAACCGCTTTTTAAAGATTTTCTCAATTCTCCTTCAAGAGTACATGCAGAAGCAAGCGTACACCCACGTAAATCATCAATAATTTGTGCATAAATATTCTGATTTGAGCGGTAAACACTAAGTCTCGGACGACCATTAGTGACAGCTCTAATTTGACGACGAACACGTTGCGCACGGCGCTGAATAGTCTTTTTAGATGAAACCATAACGCAAAACCCTTACTTCTTTTTACCTTCTTTACGAACGATACGTTCATCTACATATTTTATACCTTTACCTTTATAAGGCTCGGGTCCACGATATTCACGAATTTCTGCCGCAACTTGCCCAACTTGCTGCTTATCAATTCCAGAAACAATAATTTCTGTCGGCTTAGGAACTGTTACAGTAACACCAGATGGTACTTTATAAATAACATCATGGGAAAAGCCTAATGATAATTGAATATCCTTACCCTGTAAAGCAGCACGATAACCAACGCCGTTGATCTCAAGTTTCTTCTCAAAACCATCTTTCACACCGCAAAAAATATTCTCAATCATTGAACGCGACATACCCCATTTAGAGCGTGCATCCTTTGATTGATCACGCGGTAAAACCGACACAACATTTTCCTCAAGCTTAACCAAAACTTCATCATTAACGACGTAGCTCAGTTCACCTTTTGGACCTTTTGCCTTAATCAACTGACCTTCAACAGTAGCAGTAACTCCAAGAGGAACCGGAATAGGCCTTTTTCCAATACGAGACATTGTTTTAACCTGTTTTACTTTCGTTTGCTTACAATCAATCAGAAAACACGACAGAGAATTTCTCCACCGACATTTTGTTCACGCGCTTCATGATCTGCCATTACTCCTTTAGGAGTCGACAAAATTGAAATACCAAGACCATTTGCTACCTGAGGAATAGACTTAGCAGAAACATACACACGGCGACCAGGTTTTGAAACACGTGAAATCTCACGAATAACAGCTGAACCTTCAAAATACTTCAATTCAATCTCGATTTCGGATTTCCCTTTACCAAAATCAACCTGATTGTATCCACGAATATAACCTTCAGACTGTAAAACATCAAGCACCCGCCTACGAAGCTTAGAAGCAGGCGTAACCACTTTACCCTTTTTACGGCTAAGCGCATTACGAATACGTGTTAACATATCACCAAGAGGATCTGACATAGACATCTTGTTATCTCCTCTTACCAACTAGACTTAACAATACCAGGAATATGGCCTAGAGAACCAAGTTCACGTAGCGCAATCCGCGACATTTTTAATTTACGATAATAAGCTCTTGGACGCCCCGAAACTTCACAACGATTACGAATACGGACCTTTGCAGAATTACGCGGCAGTTCCGCCAACCGAATAGAAGCTTTAAAACGCTCTTCAAGCGAAACCTTCTGATCCATCACAATTGCTTTCAAACGCGCACGACGCGCAGCATAACGCTTTGCCATCACAACACGATGTTTATTTTTCTCAACGGCGCTTACTTTGGCCATAATCTCACCTCACTACGTCTGCCGTTACAAGCGAAATGGAAAATTAAAAGCACGCAATAATTCACGCGCTTCATCATCCGTTTTTGCTGTCGTACAAACGATAATATCCATGCCCCAAATCTGATCAACTTTATCATAATTGATTTCTGGAAACACAATGTGCTCTTTAATACCCATAGCAAAATTGCCATGACCATCAAAGCTTTTTGGATTCAAACCACGAAAATCACGAACCCGTGGAAGGGCAATCGTAATAAGACGGTCCAAAAACTCAAACATACGATCTTTACGTAATGTAACCTTAGCTCCAAGCGGCATTTTTTCACGAACCTTAAAACTCGCAATAGAATTACGCGCATAGGTAACTACAGCTCTCTGACCTGTTATTAATGTCAGATCTTCAGCTGCAATAGATGGTTTTTTGGAATCAGCAGTCGCCTCACCAATCCCCATATTAATCACAATTTTATCAACGCGTGGAATTTGCATTTCGTTTTTATAGTTAAACTTCTCTTGAAGCATTTTACGAACAACTTCAAGATAATGCGTCTTCATACGCGGTTTCTGTTTTTCTTTAGCCATTAATCAGTTCTCCCGACCGTTTGGCAACACGAACTTTATTACCATCTGCATTTACACGAAAACCTATACGTGTAGGTTTACCATCTTTAGGATCAACAACCGCCAAATTAGACAAATGAATAGGCGCCTCCTTAGAAATAATTCCAGCTTCTTGTGTTTGTGTTTGACGCTGATGACGTTTAACTACATTAATTCCAAGAACAAAAGCGCTGCTATTTTTGGGATTCACCTTAATAACTTCACCGCTACGACCTTTATCTTTCCCAGATAAAACGATAACTTTATCACCTTTTCGAATCTTTTGCACGATATTTACTCCTTACAACACTTCAGGAGCGAGTGAAATGATCTTCATGTGGTTTTTACCACGAAGTTCGCGAGGAACAGGCCCAAAAATACGCGTACCAATAGGCTCTTTTTTATTATCCACCAAAACAGCGGCATTTCTATCAAAACGAATTACACTACCATCCGCACGACGAATATCCTTGGCAGTACGAACTACCACAGCTTTCATCACATCACCTTTTCTAACACGGCCACGGGGAATAACATCCTTAACCGAAACAACAACAATGTCACCGACCGAAGCATATTTCCGCTTTGAACCGCCCAGCACCTTGATGCACATGACACGACGAGCACCAGAATTATCAGCAACGTCGAGGTTTGTTTGCATCTGAATCATGACTGGCCACCACCTTTTCTTAATGTTTAAATCCGACGATGCCTTTGGCACATCCGGACTTGCCTGTCAAACAACAATGAAGCTATGGTTATCAAAATTTACCCAATGGAAAAAACCAATGTTAAATTTTAAAACAATTAGCCTGGTTAATCACGTTACACTGTCTACAACAACAATCCAACGCTTATCTTTCGAAATCGGTTTAGATTCTTGAATAGAAATCTGATCTCCGATTTTGAACCGATTGTTCTCGTCATGCGCCTTGTATTTTTTAGACTGTCGAACCGTCTTTTGGAGAAGCGGATGAGAATAACGACGCTCCACTTTAACAACTACAGTTTTATCATTCTTGTCGCTAACGACAACGCCTTGCAAAATGCGTTTAGGCATCTCTTATTTCCTTAAACCTTGTTTCCATCCATCTTCTGACGAAGAAAAGTTTTAATACGCGCAATGTTACGACGAACTTGCTTAACACGTGCGGTTTTTTCTAATTGACCTGTCGCTTTCTGAAAACGCAGATTAAACTGCTCTTTCTTTAACTTAGCCAACTCATCTTTCATTTGGTCGAGCGTTTGCGCCCGTAATTCTTCGGCTTTCATCGCTTAACCTCTTTATTCAGCAATTCGTTGAACAAAACGAGTCTTAACAGGCAACTTTGCAGCACCCAATCTAAGAGCTTCACGTGCTACATCCTCAGGAATCCCGTCAAGCTCAAACATAACGCGCCCAGGAGAAACACGCGCTGCCCAATAATCAACACTTCCCTTACCCTTACCCATACGAACTTCAGTCGGCTTAGATGTAACTGGAAGATCTGGAAAAATCCGAATCCATACACGACCAGAACGCTTCATGTAACGTGTAATAGCACGACGCGCCGCTTCAATTTGGCGCGCAGTAATACGCTCTGGCTCAATAGCCTTCAGACCGTAAGCACCGAAGTTCAAATCCGTACCACCTTTCGCAACACCGTGAATACGGCCTTTGAATTGCTTACGAAATTTTGTGCGCTTTGGCTGCAACATTACTCTTTACTCCAAATCTCAATTCAACCATAAAAATCAAGTATTTTCACGGCGGCGACTCGACGAAACTCCTGAATGATCACTTTCCATAGTACGACTTTCCGAAGCCATTGGATTATGTTCAAGGATCTCGCCTTTAAAAACCCAAACTTTAACACCACAAATACCATACGCCGTTTTAGCCTCTGCTGTACCATAATCCACATCGGCACGCAAAGTATGAAGTGGAACACGACCTTCACGATACCATTCCATACGAGCAATTTCAGCACCACCAAGACGACCAGAACAATTAATGCGAATACCTTCCGCTCCAAGACGCATAGCGGATTGAACAGCACGTTTCATTGCACGCCGAAAAGCAACACGACGCTCAAGCTGCTGAGCGATTGATTGTGCAATGATTGTTGCATCAATTTCCGGCTTACGAATCTCAATAATATTTAGTGAAGTCTCCGCATTCGTCATTTCTGAAAGTTTACAACGAAGCTTTTCAATATCAGCACCCTTTTTACCAATAATAAGACCAGGGCGTGCTGAGTGAATTATAATACGACACTTTTTATGAGGACGTTCAATAACAACCTTAGAAATAGCCGCTTGCTTCAGTTCTTCAATCACATATAAACGAATTTTTAAATCTTCATGAAGGAGACGTCCATATTCACCATTATTAGCATACCAACGTGAATCCCAAGTTCGATTAACTCCAAGACGAAGCCCTATTGGATTGATCTTCTGCCCCATTACGCAGCCTCCTCTTTTTCGGTAACTTCACGAACAATAATAGTAAGATGCGAAAATGGACGCTCAATTCGGCTAGAACGCCCACGACCACGAACATGAAAACGTTTCATTACTATAGATTTACCAACATGCGCTTCTGAAACAATCAATGAATCAATATCAAGATCATGGTTATTTTCCGCATTCGCGATCGCTGACTCAAGAGTTTTTCTAACTGTCTGAGCGATACGTTTACGTGAAAATGTTAAATCAGCCAACGCCGTATTAACCCTTTTACCACGAATCATCGCAGCAACCAGGTTAAGCTTTTGTGGACTAACACGAACCGTTCGAGCAACAGCCTTCGCTTCATTGTCCTTAAGTTGGCGCGGAACTTTAGCTTTGCCCATTACTACTTCCTTTTTGCTTTCTTATCCGCACCATGACCATAATAGGTTCGAGTAGGAGCGAATTCGCCAAATTTATGCCCAACCATTTCTTCAGAAACAGAAACAGGAATATGTTTATTGCCGTTGTAAACACCAAAAGTCAAACCAACAAATTGCGGCAGAATAGTAGAACGACGACTCCACATTTTAATAACTTCATTACGCCCACTTGCACGTACCTTCTCTGCTTTCCCAAGAAGATAGCCGTCAACAAACGGACCTTTCCAAACTGAACGAACCACGTTAGACTACCTCTCTTACTTCTTACGTTGATGACGTGAACGCATAATAAATTTACTAGTAGCTTTATTGGAGCGTGTACGCTTACCTTTCGTAGGCTTACCCCAAGGAGATACAGGGTGACGACCACCCGATGTACGCCCCTCACCACCACCATGTGGATGATCCACTGGATTCATAGCGACACCACGAACATGAGGACGCTTTCCACGCCAACGTGACCGACCAGCTTTACCATCATTAATATTTCCGTGATCAGGATTTGAAACAGCACCAACGGTTGCAAAGCAACCACCAGGAACCAAACGCTGCTCCCCAGAATTAAGACGAAGAATAGCCATTCCCTGATCTCGCCCAACTAGCTGTGCATAAGCCCCTGCTGAACGTGCAATCTGACCACCTTTACCAGGTTTCATCTCAACGTTATGGATAATCGTACCCACTGGCATATTACAAAGAGGCATTGCATTACCTGGCTTAATATCAACATTTGAACCAGTAATAACCAAATCACCAATACCAAGACGCTGAGGCGCAAGAATATAACTTAATTGACCATCTTCATAACGAATCAATGCAATAAAAGCAGTACGATTTGGATCATACTCCAAACGCTCAACTTTTGCAGACATATCACGCTTAAGGCGCTTAAAATCAACAAATCGATAGCTACGCTTATGCCCCCCACCTTGAAAACGGGCTGTAACTCTACCATAATTATTACGCCCACCCTTTGACGACAACCCCCCAGTCAGCGTCTTTACAGATTTACCCTTATGAAGATCAGAACGCTCCACAATAACAAGCTGACGTTGCCCGGGTGTTGTTGGATTAAAGTGCTTAAGTGCCATTATTCTTATCTCCGAGCCTTATTAAAGACCTGTCGAAAGGTCAATTGAGTAACCTTTAGCCAATGTCACAATCGCTTTTTTGACATCATTCTGTCGACCAACAACACCTTTGAAACGCTTTACTTTACCCTTACGAATCGTTGTGTTAACCGCCTTAACCTTAACATTAAAAAGCGCCTCAATAGCTGCTTTGATTTCAGGTTTCATCGCTTTTGGTGCAACATTAAAAACAACTTGATTATATTCAGAAATCATAGTCGATTTCTCAGTAATAACCGGACTAATAATTACATCATAGTGTCGAAGATCCGTCATTTGAAACGCTCCTCAAGAGCCTCAACAGCTGCCTTCGATAAAACAAGCTTATTGCGACGCAAAATATCATAAACATTAATCCCCTGAACCGGTAAAACATCAATATTAGGGATATTAGATGCTGCACGAGAAAAATTCATATTTATTTCTTTTCCACCAATTAACAGGGCATTATTAAAACCAAGCTTAGAAAAACTCTTAGCAAGTACTTTAGTTTTAGCATCCTGAACATTAAGTTCATCAACTACAATCAAATCATTTGTCTTTAGTTTTACTGATAAAGCAAGACACAGCCCAAGTGCACGACTCTTCTTAGGAAGAATATGTACGTGACTACGAGCCATTGGACTATGTGCTTTACCACCACCTCGAAACTGCGGTGCGCGAGCAGATGAATGCCGGGCACGTCCAGTTCCTTTTTGTTTAAACATTTTTGCACCTGTCCGAGCTACATCCGAACGCCCCTGTGACTGATGCGCTCCTTGCTGACGACGTGCAAGCTGCCAACGAACAACACGCTGGAGAATATCTTCACGCGGAGCGAGGCCAAAAATATGTTTAGAAACTTTTAACTTACCAGCTTCGTTGCCGTCAAGAGTTTTAATTACAAGATCCATTATTCAGCCTCCTCAACTTTAGAGGCCTCTACCACCGGAGTAGATGATTCAGTCTTTTTCTCGACAGAGCGACGAATCCCAGCAGGCTTTGGCGCATTATCAGGAAGACGCTTCTTTACAGCATCACGCACTAAAATCCAAGCCCCTTTAGAACCAGAGACAGCACCACGCACCAAAATCAAACCACGATCAATATCAGTAGAAATAACTTCGATATTTTGCGTCGTCACACGTACTTGCCCCATATGACCAGCCATTTTTTTACCTTTAAATACTTTACCCGGGTCTTGACATTGCCCTGTTGAACCATGAGCACGATGTGTAATTGAATTACCATGTGAAGCACGATGCCCACCAAAATTATGCCGCTTCATAACACCGGCAAAACCTTTACCGATACTTGTACCCGTTACATCAACTCTTTGCCCTGGAATAAAGTGTTCCACTGTAATCTCAGTACCTACATCAAGCAAATTATCGGGACTAACACGAAATTCCACTACCTTAGCTTTTGGTTCAACCATAGCCTTAGCAAAATGCCCACGGAGAGCTCGCGAAATATTTTTAACTTTCGCAAACCCCACACCTAATTGAACAGCAGTATAACCATTCTTCTCAACTGTACGCTGAGCAATAACCTGACAATTCTCCAAACGAAGTACTGTCACTGGTACATGCTCACCAGCCTCATTATATATACGGGTCATACCCAGTTTTTGTGCTATTACACCTGAACGCATCGGGTTTGTTCCTTCTGTCTTCAAACCTCAGAGCTTAATTTCTACATCCACACCAGCAGAAAGGTCGAGCTTCATAAGAGCATCCACCGTTTGCGGTGTGGGATCAACAATATCAAGAAGACGCTTATGTGTGCGCATCTCAAATTGCTCACGACTTTTCTTATCAATGTGTGGCCCACGATTGACCGTAAACTTCTCAATCCGCGTCGGAAGCGGAATGGGACCACGGACATTGGCGCCAGTACGCTTGGCGGTCGACACAATTTCACGCGTCGACGCATCAAGAATCCGGTGATCAAACGCCTTTAAGCGAATGCGGATATTCTGACCATTCATATTCTTATTTCCCTGTCATACGGAGCAACTCTAACACTAAAAACACTTCTGATAATTTATTGATATTATTCAATAATCTTAGAAACGATACCAGCTCCGACAGTACGCCCCCCTTCACGGATAGCGAAACGAAGCTTCTCTTCCATTGCAATCGGAACAATCAAAGAAACATCCATTGCAACATTATCACCCGGCATAACCATTTCCGTACCTTCTGGAAGTGTAACAATTCCTGTCACATCCGTGGTGCGGAAATAAAACTGTGGACGATAATTCGTGAAAAACGGTGTATGACGACCCCCCTCATCTTTCGTCAAAATATAAGCCTCAGCTTTAAACTTGGTATGGGGCGTAACAGAACCAGGCTTCGCTAAAACTTGTCCACGCTCAATACCTTCACGATCAATACCACGAAGCAATGCACCGATATTATCACCTGCCTGACCTTGATCTAAAAGCTTACGGAACATCTCAACACCTGTAACCGTCGTCTTAGAAGTCGGACGAATACCTATAATCTCGATTTCTTCACCAACTTTAATAATTCCACGCTCAACACGACCCGTTACAACCGTTCCACGCCCAGAAATCGAAAAAACATCCTCTATAGGCATCAAAAATGGTTGATCAACCGGACGCTCAGGCGTTGGGATATAATTATCAACCTCATTCATCAAACGACGAACCGCATCCTCACCTATACTTTTATCTGAATCCTCAAGAGCTGCTAATGCAGAACCTTTAATTATCGGTATATCATCACCAGGAAAGTCATATTTCGAAAGAAGCTCCCGAACTTCAAGCTCAACAAGTTCTAAAAGTTCAGCATCATCAACCTGATCAACCTTATTTAAAAAAACTACAATCGCAGGAACACCAACCTGACGTGCCAACAAAATATGCTCACGCGTCTGAGGCATCGGACCATCAGCTGCTGAAACAACCAAAATCGCCCCGTCCATTTGCGCCGCACCTGTGATCATGTTCTTCACATAATCCGCGTGGCCTGGACAATCAACATGCGCATAGTGACGCTGCTCTGTTTCATATTCAACATGCGCTGTTGAAATGGTAATTCCACGCGCACGCTCCTCAGGCGCCGCATCAATTTGGTCATACGCTTTAAATTCACCAAAATACTTCGTAATCGCCGCTGTTAATGACGTCTTCCCATGGTCAACGTGACCTATCGTTCCTATATTAACATGCGGCTTCGTACGTTCAAATTTGCTCTTTGCCATTTGAGCTCTCCATTTTCTGTCCAAATCAAGGACTAAGTTTAAAATTAATACGTAATCGAAAGATCACGCGTATTTTTTCTGAATTTCCTGCGCCACAGCTAAAGGAACAGGCTCATAATGATTAAATTGCATTGTATACTGAGCACGCCCCTGACTCATTGAACGAAGCGTGTTTACATAACCAAACATATTCGCCAAAGGAACCATCGCATTTACTACTGTCGCAATGCCGCGCACCTCAGTACCTGAAATTTGACCTCGGCGAGAATTTAAATCACCAATTACATCTCCCATATAATCCTCTGGAGTCACAACCTCCACCTTCATGATTGGTTCAAGAAGCTGTGCACCTGCCTTTTGTGCCCCCTCTCGAAAAGCTGCGCGCGCAGCAATTTCAAAAGCTAAAACAGAAGAATCAACATCATGATAACCACCATCAATTAGAGTAGCCTTCACACCAAGCATGGGAAAACCTGCAAGAGGCCCTGATCCCATAACGCTTTCAATACCCTTCTGAACACCTGGAATATATTCTTTAGGAACAGCACCACCAACAATTTTTGATTCAAATACAAAATCATCACCGTCATGAGGCTCAAAAATAATCTTCACACGAGCAAACTGCCCAGCACCACCAGACTGTTTTTTATGAGTATAGTCAATTTCCGCAACTTTCGTAATTGTTTCACGATAAGCAACTTGTGGTTGACCTACATTAGCTTCAACCTTAAATTCACGCCGCATACGATCAACAATAATATCAAGATGCAACTCTCCCATTCCAGCTATAATTGTTTGACCAGATTCTTCATCTGATTTAACACGAAATGAAGGATCTTCCGCAGCCAAACGATTAAGTGCAATACCCATTTTTTCTTGATCTGCTTTCGTTTTCGGTTCAATCGCAATCTCAATAACAGGCTCAGGAAACTCCATTCTTTCCAGAATAACAGGCTTCAAAGGATCACAAAGAGTATCACCTGTCGTCGTTTCCTTAAGGCCCGCAAGAGCAACAATATCACCTGCAAACGCCTCCTCAATATCTTCACGAGAATTTGAGTGCATCTGAAGCATACGTCCTAAACGTTCCTTTTTTCCTTTCACTGTATTTTCAAGAGAAATACCTCTCTGAACCTTACCAGAATAAATACGACAGAAAGTTAATGACCCAACAAATGGATCATTCATAATCTTAAAAGCAAGCATAGAAAGTGGGGCATCATCTGAAGACTCACGCGTTGTTTCAGCTTCAGTTTTAACATCAATACCATTAATAGCCGGAACATCAATCGGAGAAGGAAGATAAGAAACAATAGCATCTAATAGCGGTTGAATCCCTTTATTTTTAAAGGCAGTACCACAAAGAACTGGATGAAACTGAACCTCTATTGTCCCCTTACGAATAAGAGCCATAAGCTGCTCATCGGTTGGCATAACACCATCCAAATAACCCTCCATAGCAGCCTCATCAACTTCAACTGCCATTTCAACTAATTTCTCACGATATTCCTCTGCTTTTTCTTTCAATTCGACTGGAATTTCACCTACTGTAGCCGAAGCACCAATAGAACCATCCCACTTCAACGCCTTCATCTCAATAAGATCAACAACGCCTTCAAAATCATTCTCAGAACCAATTGGCAACTGAATAACAAGCGCCTTAGCACCCAATCGCGAACCAACCATTTCTACACTACGATAGAAGTCAGCTCCAATTTTATCCATTTTATTAACAAAAACCATGCGTGGTACATGATATTTCTCAGCCTGCCGCCAAACCGTTTCCGTTTGAGGCTCTACACCAGCATTAGCATCTAATAAAGCTATCGCACCATCAAGAACACGTAAAGAACGCTCAACTTCAATTGTAAAATCAACGTGCCCTGGCGTATCAATAATATTAAAACGTCTGCTCCGGCCATCACGCCCTTTCCAAAAAGTTGTTGTCGCAGCAGATGTAATTGTAATACCACGCTCTTGCTCTTGCTCCATCCAATCCATTGTAGAAGCACCATCATGAGTTTCACCAATTTTATGATTTTTACCAGTATAGAACAAAATACGCTCAGTCATCGTGGTCTTACCCGCATCAATATGCGCCATAATACCAAAATTACGATAGTCTTCGATTTTATATTCGCGAGCCATTCTATTTGCCTTAGATTTACAATATACCTACCAGCGATAATGAGAAAATGCACGGTTAGCCTCAGCCATACGGTGCACATCCTCACGCTTTTTTACTGCAGAACCACGATTATTAGCCGCATCCACCAACTCTCCAGAAAGACGATCAATCATTGTCGTCTCATTACGTCCACGCGCCGCCACAATTAACCAACGAATAGCAAGAGCTTGACGACGATCAGGACGAACATCTATCGGAACTTGATAAGTAGCACCACCAACACGGCGCGAACGAACTTCAATATGTGGAGCAACATTTTCTAATGCCTGATGAAACAAAGCTACAGGATCTGTTTTTACTTTACTCTCAACCGCATCAAGTGCACCATAAACAATGCGCTCAGCAACAGATTTTTTACCATCAAACATAATGGCATTCATAAACTTTGTAATGACCAAATCACCAAACTTAGGATCTGGATTAATTTCACGTTTTTCTGCTCTATGGCGACGGGACATTGGCTTTGTCTCTCAGTATTTATTTCGGACGTTTTGCGCCATATTTTGAACGGCGCTGTTTACGATTTTTAACACCCTGTGTATCAAGCAAACCACGAATAATGTGATAACGAACTCCGGGTAAATCCTTTACACGACCGCCACGAATCATCACAACAGAGTGTTCTTGAAGATTATGTCCCTCACCAGGAATATAACCAATAACCTCGAATCCATTTGTTAAACGAACCTTAGCAACTTTACGAAGGGCAGAATTAGGCTTCTTCGGTGTCGTTGTATAGACACGAGTACAAACGCCACGTTTTTGCGGGTTCGCCTGAAGGGCAGGAACTTTATTACGCTTAACCGGCGCTACACGTGGTTTGCGAATCAACTGGTTTACGGTAGGCATACAACCTTCCTTTTTCAATCTACGTTCATCTCGCCCATTTGGGCTTCTTTACTTTATTAATGTAATGCCTATCCCGATACAATTGGAATAAAGACTTAAGCTTACACACAAAGCCGGGCACGCTTATATAGATAGCCTACCCGACTAAAAGCAGAGGAGGCATTAGCCTCTTGCACTAGTATTGGTTTTTAAATTTTTTAAAACAAACTCTGTTTGACATGAATCCCAGGGCGAAACCCTAAAATATTAATCACTCTCACATCGGTCATGATGATTTTTAATAACGAGAACATATACATTCGTCAAGTATTAAACAGCAGAAAGTTTGTAAAAATGAAAATAAATAACATTACAGCACTTTTACAAATTTGGTTTTTAAAGAAAAAAACTGTAAAGAAAGTTGCTGCTGTAATAATTCCATCCAAAAAAAATAACTGCAATATATTAGAGAGTTTCCAACATACTATTCTGTAATCACTTGCTAATTGTATATATAATGCTTAAAAGTTAATATGATGAAAATTGCAACATGGAACATTGCTGGAATAAAAGCACGACATGACACACTATGTAAATGGCTGCAGAAAAATCAGCCTGATATAGTTTGCTTACAAGAAATTAAATGTATTGATGCAAATTTTCCACGTGATGAAATTGAAACTTTAGGATATCATATAGAGACACATGGACAAAAAAGTTTCAATGGCGTTGCACTTCTTTCTAAAAAAAGACCTGATGAGCTCATCCGTCGATTGCCAGGTGATGACAATGACGAGCAAGCACGTTATATTGAAGCCGTTTACTCAACAAATAAAGGGGTTGTTCGTGTTGTTTCCCTTTATCTTCCGAATGGTAACCCCATCAATAGCGAAAAACATCTTTATAAAATGAAGTGGATGGAGAGATTATATACACATGCAAAATCATTACTTGCATATGAAGATCCCCTTATTCTAGCTGGAGATTATAATGTCATCCCAACCCCATTGGATGCAAAAAAACCTGAAGAATGGAAGAATGACGCTTTATTTCTTCCACAAACACGACAAGCATTCCAGCGCATTGTTTATTTAGGTTTTTATGATTCTATTCGTAACGTTACAGATGATTCTTCTTTTAGTTTTTGGGATTTTCAAGCTGGTGCATGGCAAAAAAATAATGGTATTCGTATTGATCATTTATTATTATCCCCAGAAGCTGCAGATCAACTTGTTTGTGCCTACAGTCAAGCTGAAGCAAGAGGATATGAAAGGCCGTCAGACCATGTTCCTGTTTGGATTGAGCTCAACTCTAATTTAAAAATTTAACCTTGTTATGAGGATAATTTAAAAAAAATACCCACTTTGAATAATAAACATGTTACATTGCGTGCAAAAGATTTTTAAATATAATAATTAAGAACAAAAAATTATAAAATAAATGGAGGAAATAATGAAAAAATCACTGTTGGCATTTAGTGCAGCGATTGTTATTGGGCTAACAAGTATGGTGCAAGCTCAAAATGACACACTGGAAAAAATTAAAACAACAGGAGAAATTACTTTAGGTGTTCGCGAATCATCTATAGGTTTAGCCTATGCTATTGGTAATGGTAAATATACAGGTTTTCATACAGAAATGGCAGAATATATCATTGATGATATTTCAAAAAAAATTGGTCAATCAATTAAAATCCATTATCTTCCTATCACGTCACAAAATCGAATTCCTCTGTTACAAAACGGAACCTATGATTTCGAATGTGGTTCTACAACAAATGATTCTTCTCGCAATAAAGAGGCAGCGTTTGCTTATACCACTTATGTTGAAGAAGTTAGAATTGCTGTAAAGAAAAATTCTGGTATTAAATCTATTGAAGATTTAAATGGTAAAACAGTCGCAACCACTACCGGTACAACATCTGTTCAGCTTATCCGTAAAAATAAACGCGCAAAGAACATTAACTTCAAAGTTGTAACAGGTAAAGATCACGGAGATAGCTTTTTGTTGTTAGAATCTGGTCGTGCTGACGCATTTGTGATGGATGCTTCAATTCTCTCTGGGCATATTTCTAAATCAAAAAACCCATTCGATTATATAATTCTCGATACAGTGCTTTCAATTGAACCTATTGCCTGCATGCTTCGATTAAATGACAAAAACCTCGAGCAAGAAATTAACAACAGTATTATTCGGCAAATTAAAGATGGTTCACTTGAAAAACTTTACAATAAATGGTTTATGGAGCCAATTCCTCCTACAAATACTGTTGTCAATCTCCCCTTATCCCAATCAACAAAATTTGCTTGGGAAAATCCCAACAATAAACCTCGGGAACATTATATAGAAAACAACTTGTAGTATTTGGATAAAGAGCAACCACACTCTCCAAAAACCGAGTGTGGTTGTGCTTTTTTAACTTTTCAATAAATTTAGCATGTGTAATGCAGCTATTTATCCACCTTACTAAGGGATGGACAACTTTAGGAAATGCTGACTAATGGACTTTTCTTTCCTTTGTATAGATGATCTTAATCAAACACCAGTGATTGGGTGTCTTGGAACTCCTGGTATAAGTCATACCTACTTGGACACACTGCTCGATGGCTTTAAAAATACCGCTATATTATCTGTTTCTTCATTAATATTAGCTGTATTTGTCGGTGTCATTATAGGGACAATACGCACTTTACCCCACACTTCCATCATCAACCGCGTTTTTCGCGCTATTGGTTGTGTTTGGGTAGAAATTATGCGCAATATCCCTCTACTTGTACAAGTGTTTTTATGGTATTTTGTTGTCCCTAAAATTTATCCACCAGCAATAAGTTTTTCACCTATTATATTAATAACCTGTGCTTTAGGATTCTTCACATCTGCACGTGTCGCAGAGCAAGTTCGTTCAGGTATTGAATCTATTTCTTCTGGACAGCGTTATGCAGCCATGGCAATGGGATTTACTACTGGTCAAAGTTATCGCTATATCATATTACCACGTGCTATTCGTACAATCTTGCCACCATTAACTTCAGAAGCAATGGGGATTGTAAAAAATTCATCTATAGCATTTGCCGTTTCTATTAACGAACTAATGCAGTTCCAATACCAAACAATTGAAGAAGTAAGTCATGTCTATGAAAACTATTTGATTGTTACTATTCTTTATATTGCTATAGCTTTATTCATTTTTGTTATGATGACAATCATTGAGAAAATGCTTAAAATTCCTAATCTTCAAACGGGGGGGCGTTGAATATGAAAGATTTTATGAATTCTTATTTTTGGCCTTATCTTTCTTTCAATTTTTCAGACTTTGATTTTTCATTTTTTACTTTTGATATATTCCTCTCTTATATTCTGCCAGGTCTGCTTTTTAGTGTTTTTCTAACGCTTTTTGCAACGATATTTGGATTTATCTTCGGCATATTGTTGACAATGATGCGGCTTTCTTCTATTAAACTTTTTTCCTCGCTTGCCGTAATTTATATAACTGCCATGCGCTCAATACCACTTGTTATGGTTATCTTATGGTTTTTTGTGCTCTTACCTTTCCTAACGGGAACGTCAATCGGCGCGAATAAATCAGCATTAATTACTTTTACTGCATTTGAAGCTGCTTATTTTGCTGAAATCATGCGCGCTGGCCTTTCTTCAATACCGCAAGGGCAAAAATATGCAGGACAAGCTCTTGGAATGACGTATTGGCAAAACATGTATATTGTACTTCTTCCCCAAGCCTTCAGAAACATGCTGCCTGTTTTTTTGACACAGGTTATTATTTTGTTTCAAGACACAACACTTGTTTATGCAATTAGTGGTAACAGTCTTTTAAACGGTTTTGATATTGTTTCTAACAATTTTGGTGTAAAACAAGAAGCTTACATTTTAGCAGCCATTTTCTATTTTGCTATCTGTTTTACATTGTCGCAGATAGTCTTATACCTCCAGAAAAAAATATCCATTATTCGCTAATAAGGAAAAAAATGTCTACTCATATGATCGAAATGAAAAACGTTTCCAATTGGTACGGCGAAGTTAATATTCTTAAAAATTGCACAACCAATATTAATAAAGGGGAGGTTGTGGTAGTTTGTGGACCATCAGGTTCAGGGAAATCAACCTTCATTAAAACCATCAATGCCTTAGTACCTTTTCAAAAAGGCGAAATTTGGATTAATGGTGTACCAGTGCACTCAAAAAAAACAAATTTACCTAAATTGCGCAGCCATGTGGGAATGGTATTTCAACATTTTGAGCTTTTCCCACATTTATCTGTTACAGAAAATTTAACAATTGCGCAAATTAAAGTTCTAAAACGCAGTAAGAAAGAAGCACTTGAGCGTGGTTTATTGTATCTTGAACGTGTTGGACTTATCGAACATAAAAATAAGTACCCCGGTCAACTTTCAGGAGGCCAACAGCAACGTGTTGCTATTGCACGAGCTTTAACTATGGACCCACTTGTTATGCTTTTTGATGAACCAACCTCTGCCTTGGATCCCGAAATGGTGGGTGAAGTGTTAGATGTTATGATCAACTTAGCAGAAGAAGGTATGACAATGATTTGCGTAACCCATGAAATGAGTTTTGCGCAAAAAGTATCAAAGCGCGTAATTTTCATGGATCAAGGAACAATTTTTGAAGATTGTTCATCAGAAGAATTCTTCTCTGATCCACAAGCTAGAACACCACGTGCACAAGAATTTTTATCAAAAATTCTCAATCATTAACTGCTACATTGTATATGTAAATCATTTTATTGTGAGTCTATACATAAAACCAAAATTTCACGTATAGACATTAGAGGTGTATTATCGCAAATAAAATTGTTTAAGAATTACCTTTTTCAAGAATATCAATAGCTAACAACATCGCTGTACGCCGTTCAAATTCATCACAAATAGCAAAAGCTCGTTCTTGCATAGGACGAATCCAACTTTGATCTTTTGTGTTAGCCTTTTCATAAGCTGCAGTTAACATTGCTACACCACGAACCGTTTCCCCTGCTTGAAACAACATATTTCCGAGCATAGCCTGAGCAGAAGAATTTCCTTTCTTAGCTGAAAGCTGAAACCATCGGGCTGCTTGTACAGGATTTTTTTCTCCACCTTCACCTTTTAAAAGCATGTTACCTAGATAATATTGAGCTTGAGGGTTTCTATAATTCGTTGCAGCCTGCGTGTAAAGATCAACTGCATAAGAAGGATCAGCTTCTACAGGCGAATCAGGAATACCTTTTCTAAGATAGTTTGCAAGCTTAACTAATGCATCAGAAACATAACTCTCATTCTCCGAGCCAGGATCAGCACCTTTTTCAACAACATGCGCAAAAAAAATATATGCCTTATAATCATTTTGAGGCACACCATCGCCATTTGCATAAATATAACCAAGTTTCCAATTCGCACCAATATGGCCCATATTAGCGGCACAATGTAAAGCTGAAATAGCTTGATCTGTTTGTCCATTTTTATAAGCAGACATACCACGCTTAAAAAAATCAGATGAACGGTTAGTTACTTTCTGGGAAACGCTTACATCCGTTGCATAAGCAGTAGAAAGAATCCCTAAAGCAATAGTCATCGTAGCTATTTTGAATATTTTAAAGCTATTTATCATTAAAAGTTATCCACTCTCATGACACCATCGGTGCCACTACAAATCTTAAAAAACATGTATTTAAAATGCATTACCTTTTTAAAATAAAAATAAAGTATTATATAATTTCACTTTTTAAAATACGTAATGAAAAAAATTATGAAATGTGTCACATTTAAATAATTTCTGACTTTCATAAAAATGAAGAATTTTAGTTAAACCAAACGTTCTAAAGCAAGCGATGTTTTGTTCTTTGCAGCACGTAGTTCTATAATTTTTTTACGTTCAATTTCAACAACTTCTAGTTTTGCATTCTCTATAAACTTTGGATTATTTAACCTAACTGATATTTTTTCAATATCTTGTTCAATTTTACTGATATCTTTCATCAAACGGGCACGTTCAGCATTTAAATCAATCAACTGCTCAAGCGATAAACAAAAAATCACCTCTCCTAAAACAATTTGCGCAGATCCAGATGGAATTTTATCAGAGAAACAAATTGTCTCAACACGTGCTAATCTTTTAAGAATAGTATCATAACGCTGCACACGTTTTTGTATTGTCCCTTCCCCCTCTATAATAATAAGAGGTGCTTGCGCAGCCGCTGGAACATTCATTTCAGAGCGCACAGAACGAATTTCACTAATAACGTCAATAAGCCAATTAACATCGATTGCAGCTTCTTCATCTACAAATGCTATCTGTGGCCATTGCGTCAATGCCAACATATTTTCACGTTTTATGCCTGACATTGCTGTGAGAGACCACAATTTTTCTGTGATATGAGGCATAAAAGGATGCAGTAGTTTATAAACTTCATCAAGAACCCAAGCAGTACATGCTTGCGCTTCTTTTTTGGAATCTTCGTCTGAACCTTGAAACACAGGTTTAAGAAATTCAAGATACCAATCGCATAATGTATTCCAAACAAATCGATAAAGTGCGCTAGCAGCCTCATTAAATTTATAGCTCTCAATACCAGCAGTCACTGCTGAAACAGTTTTGGATAATTCTGTTACAATCCAACGATTAAAAGTAAGTTTTGCTTCTTCCGGCTTAAAAGACAAACTATGCCTAACCCCATTCATTTCTGCAAATCGAGTGGCATTCCATAATTTTGTAGCAAAATTGCGATAACCTGCAACACGCGAAGAATCAAGTTTTACATCACGCCCCTGTGCTGCCATAATAGCTAAAGTGAAACGTAATGCATCTGCGCTATATTGATCAATAAGTTCTAGTGGATCAATAACGTTTCCCTTCGACTTTGACATCTTTGCACCCGTCTGGTCCCGTACGAGAGCATGTACATAAACAGTTGGAAAAGGTATCTCACCCATAAAATGAATACCCATCATCATCATACGGGCAACCCAGAAAAAAATAATATCAAACCCAGTAACCGATAGAGATGTTGGATAAAACGTTTTTAATTCTGTCGTCTTCTGTGGCCAACCTAGCGTCGAAAAAGGCCACAGAGCTGATGAAAACCAGGTATCTAAGACATCTTGATCACGCGTTAGCTGAACCTCTCTACCATAATGAGATAAAGCTGAAACTAAAGCTTCTTCTTCACTTTTTTCAACAAAAATCACACCGTCAGGGCCATACCAAGCTGGAATCTGATGTCCCCACCATAATTGGCGAGAAATACACCAAGGTTGAATATTCTCCATCCAATTGAAATAGGTTTTTTCCCAACTAGCTGGAACAAATTGTGTTTTGCCTTGACGAACAGCCTCTACTGCCGGCTTTGCTAATTCTGCAGCATTGACGTACCATTGATCAGTTAAAAATGGTTCAATAGGCACTCCACTCCTATCACCATGAGGAACAGTGTGCAGATGATCATCAACGCTTACAAAATAACCCCGCTCCTTCATTAAAGATACGATCTGATTTCGTGCAACAAAACGATCACACCGATCCAAATCCTCCACTAATGCTTTCAATTTGTCCGATAAGACCAAACCATCAAAAAATGCCTCATTATCACGCAAAAAAACTTCAGCCTTTTGCGTTAAAATATTGATTAAGCGCAAGCCATTTCTTTGCCCTACTGCAAAATCATTAAAGTCATGTGCCGGTGTAATTTTTACAGCACCACTTCCCTCTTCAGGATCAGCATAAGAATCACCAACAATCAATAACTTGCGACCAACAAGTGGTAAAATAGCATTTTGACCTATAAGATTTTTATAACGATCATCTTCAGGATTAACCGCAATACCCGTGTCACCAAGCATCGTTTCAGGTCGCGTTGTCGCAACTGTTATAAAAGTTGTTGAATCATTTGGATCAAAAACTTTACCTTCAAGCGGATATCTAAAATGCCACAAATGACCTTTTATTTCTTTCGAATCCACCTCAAGATCTGAAATAGCTGTTAATAACTTTGGATCCCAATTAACCAAACGCTTGTCTTTATAAATCAACCCTTGCTTATAAAGTATAACAAACACTTCACTAACAGCTTGAGACAACCCCTCATCCATTGTAAATCGTTCACGCGACCAATCACATGAAACACCAAGACGCCGTAGCTGGTTAACAATGATGCCCCCCGTCTCACGACGCCATTTCCAAACACGCTCGACAAATTTTTCCCTACCCATTTCTTGACGTGCTGGTTCTTGATATTCTGCCAATTGGCGTTCAACAACCATTTGCGTGGCAATCCCTGCATGATCCAAACCAGGTTGCCATAATACGTTTTTACCCTTCATTCGCTGAAAACGTACCATAATATCTTGGATTGTCGTATTTAAAGCGTGCCCCATATGAAGTGAGCCCGTTACATTCGGTGGGGGAAGCATAACGCAAAAAGGCTCTGCACCTGGTTTTGAACCAGCCCCCGCTTTAAAAACACCATGAGCTTCCCACTCTTTTGCAATCTGTGGCTCTATGGAAGCGGCATCATAGTTTTTTTCTATCATTCTTTTACCCACTTACTCATAACACCACTAAAAAACGTAACTTACAACCTAATACTCAGCAAACATTATTCGCAAATGTCACCCACTTAAAATGGTCCCATAAAATTATAAATCAGTTTTTACAATAAAAGGAAAATACCAAATGGCTAAAAGTAACAAACAAACACTTAAGGTAAATCCTTAATTGTCTTAGCTATCTCTTCACGCAAAATCTTTTCAACAAAAACAGGCAATTGACGCTGTAACCATTCCGCTATAGCCGGGCGTAAAATGTCCTCTGCAATTCTCTTTGCAGAAGAGACAAAATATGGAGATAGTTCTACATAATCAGAAACTGTATTTTCTTGCTGCGATATAAATGCCTTAGTATTATATTGTTTTGTTTTATGAACAGAAGCCTGTTCTTCGGAAGAAAGTTTCGTTTCTTGTACACCCATACTAACTGTATTATCCTCTACATTTGTGTTATCTTGCACTTGAGTCAGAGAAAAATCTTGGTTATTAGAGGAAAGGCCAATACGGTCAGCCAAAGCTTTCATTGCATCATCAACTGATAAAGTGGTTTCACAAACATCTTCTGAAGATACCTCTGAGTGTTTTTCAGAAGAAGCATCAGTAAGGGTTTCATTTACAAAATGATCAGCCTGAACTGCATTCTCTTCAATGATTTCACGAATAGATGTTAAAATCTCATCCATACTTGGCTCACGTAACGCATTTGAACTCTGTACCATATTAAAAACCTCTTAAAAACGCAAAACAATGCATTAGTGTAATAAAAGAATTATAAGATTGCCATGTCTCTTCATACGAAATATGATGCCACACACAACTTTCTTTCCTTAGTTAAGTGAATTTTCCCGCCTAAAATGAGATTACATGTAAACAATATATTTTTCAATATCATTAGCAATTTGATTTATTTACCCCCTAAATGCTAATCACTATATACACACAGCTTGTAGTTTCAGCGAGTATATTTAACCGTCCTCAAACCTAAATAATTTGCAGTCAATTTTCCAATAGAAGATTGAACACTATAGCTTGCAACCACAACATCCCGTTCTGCAATTGCCAGTGCAATTTGGGCATTAATCAACTGAGTTCGAGAGTTCAAAACATCTAATGTAGTTGCTTGTCCCACTCGGTTTTCTTGAATACGACCTTTAAGAGCAATTTCAGCAGCACGAACACTCTCACGATAAGCAATAACAGACGCACGTGCACCCTCTAACTGAAACCAGGCAGCAGTTAATGCTTGTCTTACATCATTTTGAGCTACAGTAAGTTGGAGACGAGCCTGTTCAAACTGCTCTTTCGATTGACGAACCTGCGCAGATGTACGCCCACCTTCAAAAATTGGAACACTCAATGAAACTCCAACCGATTGAGAAACCCCATTCTCACCAGGGCCACTATAAATTCGATTATAAGATACTGTTGTGGAAAAATCTACTCTAGGAAGCAAAGCCCCCTCTTTTGCTTTTACATTATAAGAACTGGCATCAGTCAAATATCTTGCATAAAGAATCGCTGGATGCATGATATCACCAACTTGATAACCAATATCAAGATTCTCCGGAAGCTCTGTCGCCACTGGTGGGCGTTCTAACTGTGCAGGATCTGAACCAATGATTTGACGATAAATGGCTTCCATTGCCTTCACATCAGCACAAGCGAGACTAAATTCAGAAACAGCTATAGAACGCGCCGCCTGTGCTTGAGCAAAATCCACACGAGCCCCTTCCCCTACATTTAACCTTGCTTCATTTGAACGAACTTGTTCTTCAAGAGCAGCCAAATTTTCTCGACGAAGATCAGCAATACGACGTGCTTTATACACATTAGCATATGCTGTTACAGCATCCAAAAACATATTTTGTTCAGCATTGCGAAGATATTCACGTTGCGCTTGTGTTTTAACTTGAGCTGAAAAAAATGTATTTTGCGTCACAAAACCGTCAAATAATCTTTGACTCAACTTTATCCCTATAGATCCACCTGTTACGGTATTATTCCGGCCATAGGTTCCAATCCCTTCAATTTGCGGCAAAAAATTTGAGCGTGCAACAACCATATCATCATCTGATATACGTACGACAGCACGTTCGCTATTTAATTTGGCATTATACACATAAGCTTCAGCTAAAGCATCTTTCAATGTACCAGCATGAGCGGATCCTGATATAAAAACATCCAGTACTAGCAACAAACATACCTGAAGTTTTTTATTTATTTTAAACACACTATAAATCCTAAACTTACCACACAACTCTTTGCTTATTCATGGATGAAATCAAATATTAAAACACAAAATCGAATGTCTTTAAAAAACCAGGAAGGGGTTTTACAGCAAGGTTAAAGCTACGACGAACTGAAATAACCTTGTCTTTTTTTATATAAATTTGTGCAATACCCGCGCCACCATGCCCTTCAACCACAACAAGACGCCCACCTTCTTCCATTTGATCAAAGATACCATCAGGAATAAAATCAACAGCACCTTCTATAAAAATCACATCATAAGGCCCCTTAGCAGCATAACCCTGCTCTAATGGTCCATGAACAACAACCACATTATCATACTGATGATATTTTAAAAGTTTATCTGCTTGTTCTACAAGCGTTTTATTGCTTTCCAACGCAACAACAGACCTAGCAATCTTTGAAAATAACGCTGCACAATAACCACTATTTGCACCAATATTTAGCACACTATCTGATGGTTTTATAGCTGCAAGTTGTAGCAATTTTGCTAAAGAGGCAGGCTTCATCAAATAGCATGCGCGTAAATCATCTTGCGCTGGAAAAACAACGATATCTCCATCAAGATAACTTAAATCTTTAACGTCTTCTGACACAAAATCTTCACGCGGCACCGTTAAAAATGCCTCAAGAATCGATAAATCCGTTACATCTACTGTACGAATTTGATTGTCAACCATTTTGCGGCGAAGTTCTGCAAAATCTGCAACCATAACTAGTTTTTTCTCCTAATGCATAACAAAAACCACAATCAAAATGGCGGTAATAAAAGCGTAATGTCTTTTATTGTGAATGTGACAAAAAAGCATGTTACAGTCAATAACAAGATTCTAATTGCGCTAATTTTCTATATAAAGGTAACTTCACTCAAAAAATTAAGAATACTCTTCAATAAAAAATTATTTTAATCGAAATTAAGTGGAGGCCTCGCCCGGAATCGAACCGGGATACAAGGATTTGCAGTCCTCTGCGTAACCATTCCGCCACGAGGCCTCGTCAATAAATATCAAAATTGTCAATAAGGGAAGGTAATGCATCCGTCAAGATACAGTAATCTTTCTTGGATCATTTTTATTCTTTTTATATAATTTTAAATTTTTTTTAAAAAAAGTAATTTTACCCTTTGCAAATGAATATTGCTTTGCTATAGCCCTTGCACTAAAATAAATTGGTGTTATTCCTCGGTAGCTCAGTGGTAGAGCAACCGGCTGTTAACCGGTTGGTCGCTGGTTCGAATCCGGCCCGGGGAGCCATTTATTTTTTGTCTATAGCCTATTGATTTTATTGATATTTATTAAAGTTAGAGATAAAACAATAAGGCTAGGAAATAAGATTTTTTAATATAGTTTGTCAGAGAATTTTCTGTATTAAATTAATAACTTTTTAGATAGAATCAGCAAGAAGACAAACTTCTTTAATAAAATTACAAAGTCGTGAAAATCTTTCTTTCCGGTTATTACCAAAGTGCTTAACGCAATTCATCACAAGTTTCTGTGAAAAAGGCTCAACTGATTTCGACACTTCGTCCTTCGTCGCTGCTGTTATCCAGTTGAAAATTTTGCTACATAGAATTTTAGGATGATCGCAATCAGACGCTTCATTACGAACATAAATTATCCACTTTAGTCTCCTCAATCAAATAAGGAGAATGAGTAGAATAAATCACGCTATTGTTATCAGACCCTGATAATTTCTGTAAAGATTGTAATATTGTTTCTTGGGGATAGATATGTAGATTACTTGCAGATTCATCCAACAAGAAAATTGTTCCATTTTTGCTCCTATTGGTACGAATATCTGTAAACACTTTAAAGTAAAAGAACCAACAGCACCCTTTGCTTCTTTCATGTAAAGAAAAAGTGCGACCGTTAGCTTTGACATCCAAACAAAAATCTAGAAAATTGGGATTTGATCCTGTTACTTGTTCTATGCCAAAGCTATCAAATACAGTTTTTCCTCCTGTAATGTCTTCTCAATCTTTGGTAACAACACTATTAAGATAATTATTCATAGAAGATAGACGTTGCTTGATTGCGTCTTTATTATCACAATCAACGACATCACGTTGAAAGTTAATATTTAATTCAGTTTTTCCCCCAGTTTGCTGTTTATGAGCACCAATTAGTAAATCATTAAAAATATTATGTCATAAAAGATTTTTTTATCATTCAACAAACTGTCCCGTTTTACTTCTTCATTTGAACTTTGAGCTGCCGTTTTTAAAAACCTAATTTTATTAGGCACGTCAAACATAAAATCATCATAATAGACGATTTCAGGAATATGGTCCTTTATATAGGTTAAAAGAAACTGTTGTTGTTTTATCTCCATAATCCTTATTGTTGATCATTACACACTTTTCTGTGCAATAGCTCTTAGCAAATGAATATACAAAAGATAAATTTAGTCGGTTATTTTCAAAGAAATCATCTTTGATTTTTTTCAGTGCGTTAAGCTTAGCTAATTTTTCAATCTCCGCTTCATCTACTGAAATTGTGGCAGATAAGATAATACCTTTGTTAAAATAAACTATTTTGGGACGTATAGAAGCAAGCTCTTCATCTGTTAATTGTTTCCCTAACATAGCTGTGACAAGAAGCAAATACCCTCCAAAGTATCGTTTTTCCTGATTCATTATTCCCCACTAGAATAAAAGGAAAACTTCTACCTCCCCTTAAGAGATTTATTTCTACAGGTTCGCCTATCCCTTTGAAATTTTCTAATTTAAATGAAGTAAATATCATAATACCCCTTCAGTGTATCTTTAAAAAATAATGTTTTACGGTTTTTATTATAGAATAAGAGTATTTTACTATTATATTTCAAAATAATTCAAGCAACAAACACTTAACTTTCTTGAAAACCACTGTTTTAAAGGTGGGAAGATATTATAATTATACATCGCATCCATAAAACATGCAAAATAAGGATCAGTAAAAAGATGATAAATGCTATTCATTCCATAAAACACGACATCACTTTACTTTCATACTTTGGTAGATTTTTATACTTTGGTGAGTAATAATCACTTTTGAAGCTTTTCCTTTTCTTCTTCTGTAAATTCTATATGTTTTTTAGTTTTTCTTCTGAATTGATTTTCACCCACATAAATGTTTTCCATATTCATCAATTTTAAAATGCCTCTTGTTAAGCCCGAACTGATGCTATCCAAGTTCACGTTTAATGTATAATTATGCCTTTGAATGAAATATCAAAATAAATGTCTATTTCTCTTGCACAGATTAGAAAAATTTTAGAGAAGAAAAAGTCTTAATTTTAAGACATATTACAATAGAGTTTTGCTCATCATATTAACGTAATATAATAGACAGATTTTTTTGAGCAAATAAAAAATACAAAACGTTTGATATTTATTTTATTTTTGAAGCACGAGAAGAAGTTATTGCTTTTTGTGTTGAACTTCATTTTGCCTATACTTGTATCATTTTTACTACAGATTTTTTATGAAAAAAATGTATCATTATGTAGTTTAGTGTGTAATTTTGGAGCGACATATGAATACTAAATATTTAATTACCGCATCTATTTTTACTTTAGTTGCATCTTCTGTGGCTCAAGCAGAAAGTAGTAGAATTTCTCAAGAATCAATGTCTGTTGTTTTACCAAATGTTGTTGCTCCTTCTTTTTCTTGGACAGGTTTTTATTTCGGTGGCCAAATTGGCGGTTTTTCGAGTAAGACTGCTCTAAATTTAAAAGATGTTGATTCTACAAAATTATCATCGATTGAGAAAGATTTATTACCCAAACTTTCGGGGTTTATGGGTGGTCTTTACGCAGGAGCTAATTTTGACCTTAATAATAGCCTTGTTCTAGGTGTTGACACCGATGTAATTTGGTCTGATAAAAAAGATACAAAGGTTATCAGACAGACTGGATATAAAATGAAAGATGAGGAACATGGTGTACAGAGACAGCACCCTTTGCAAGAAGCAGTGTTAAGCAATGAATTATTAGAAAAATTTATTGTAACCATAAGTCATACTTTAAAACAAAAGTGGGCTGGAGCCACACGAATGCGTATAGGTTTTGCTGTTGATCGTATCATGCCTTATATTGCTGGTGGTGTTGCTTATACGCAGATTCAAGATATCTTTTTGGTCTCAACCGAAGTAAAAAAAGATAAAATAGTGGATGAAACCAAAGCAATGATTGGTTATACTTTTGGTGGTGGTATTGATTTTGCAATGATGGATGATCTCGTTTTACGTACAGAATATCGTTTCTCAAATTTTGGTAAAAAGAAATTCATTAAAGATAAATTTGAAATTGATTATAAAACCAATGATTTCCGTGTTGGTGTATCTTATAAATTCTGACCTTTATAAGATGTAATTGGTTAAGAAGTTCTGTTAATTTTTGCTCGGAATTTTATAAATATCTTTCGAAGATTTATATAACTTATGCTTTTGTAAATGGTGTTTTAATTATAAATTATAGCTTCTAAAACAACAGAATAAGCTTGTAATGAGTTATTAAAAAGTGATGTAGGGGAATGAAGTTATTTTTTTGAATAGGGTTCTTACTTTTTGGAATTTTCTCTCTTTTCCTGGCTATTTTTATCTTCTATTTCAAGTTTGTATTGGCATTTAATGTAAATTTCAAAGCTTTTTAAGAAAGGTTTTAAGTTCAGCTTAACATAACCAATTTAATTCATTTTTTTAATTAAAGATACTTTTAAACTCATTGAAAATATGTTGTTTATTGTTGAATAATAATTGGTTTTTCACACTCTTTGAAGTATTTCTTTATTTGCTTTGTGTTTTGAATATTTTTTATCCGGGTTAATATCTTCTATAAAGTGAAATATCCAAACCTTTTGCAAAAAGTTTTCTTTCAACCTTTTCCCGATTTAAAAATGAGAAAGATATTAGGCTAAGGCTAAACAGTTTTAGCAACAAAATTTATTAATAATGCTTTATTTTTCTTTTATATTAGCTTACAAAACTCAAATTCTTTTCTGAATTCATTCTTTTTTACTAAACAAGCGAAACTGACACTCACAAATTGAAGTAAATGATCCTAAGTTATACTTGAAAAATTAGTTTAAAATATATTTTTGCTTTTGAATTAAAGTATGCGCTTATCATTGAACTGTAAGTAATTGATTTTTAATATTTTAATACGTAACAACTAGAGCTATATAACTTACAAACAAAATGAAATCCATCATGCTTGAAAAATAACGAAAAACCTGTCTTTTTACCAAGTTGACTATTATTAATCATTAATCCGATACGCTTTTGGATTTATTTTTAACTTGCTTCAAAAATACATTAAACTATCATACATTACGTAAACATATTGCTTCGTACTACAACTTCGCAACCTTACAGCTAGAATAGTGCTATTTGTGTGCTCTTTTTAAGTGTTCCATTGTATTTTCTCATAACAGATAATCAATATACGATTAGGTATTTTAAAAGCACCAAATACATTAAAATACAATCACCAAGTCTGTTACTACAGCTTAAAGATTTTACCCAGGTTTCCTCTGATATAATCTAGTTATTTTCGTTACATTTTCCAAATGTTTTACTTAAGCCACTTGCTTTATTGATTTACGAAAACGAAATAATTTAGCACGTTTTGTTGTGGTTTTTGCTTTCTTACATCTTTTACTTTTAGATGAAGAATTTTTGATATGTGATTGTTTAATTTGATCTATATGATCAAAAGTCTGCTTCTGACACTGAGATTTTTTAAAACAATGTTTCTTACCATTTTCTGGTATAAGAGATTTCTCTGGAAGTGCTGCAATTTGTGGTGGAATATCTTCGTGCGTCAATTTCATTCGAATAACACGTTCTACAGCACGTAAACGCACTTGCTCTACCTTTTCATCAAAAAGTGTAATAGCGTTGCCAGACGTACCATTTCGTCCCGTACGGCCTATACGATGCACATAATTTTCAGCTTCATCCGGTAAATCATAATTAATAACGTGGCTGACTCCAGGCACATCAATACCACGTGCAGCAATATCAGTTGCAACAAGAATCCTTACCGATCCTTCGCGAAAAGCTTTTAGCGCACGCTGTCGTGCAGCATGCGATTTATTTCCATGAATTGCTGCAACAGAATATTCCGCCTTCGTCAAACTGCGCGCAACAGCATCAGCGCCATGTTTAGTTCGCGTGAAAATAATAACCGAAGCTAAAGCTGGATCTGTTAGAAGCTTATTCAAAACGCTCTTTTTTTCACTTGTAGGAACACAATATAATTTTTGAGTAATTTCTGTAGCAACAGTCCCTTGAGGAACAATTTCTATTTTTACTGGTTCATTAAGCAAACTCTTTGCAAGCATAACTATTTCCTGCGGCATTGTCGCTGAAAAAAGCGCTGTTTGACGCTTCTCATGCAAAAGTTTTGCAATGCGTTGTACATCACGAATAAAGCCCATATCTAACATACGATCAGCTTCATCCAAAACCAAAAAACGAGACTGAGAAAGATCAATGCATTTTTCACAGACAAGGTCCATTAAACGCCCTGGTGTTGCAATTAAAACATCTACACCTGTTTTCATACGTTTGATTTGTGCAGATCGAGACACCCCTCCTAAAATTAAACATGTTGAAAGGTGAGATCCTTTTGCAACCATACGAATTGATTCTTCAATCTGAACTGCAAGTTCACGAGTTGGAACTAAAATCAAAGCTCGTGCAGTTTTAGGATATCTTTTATCACCCAAAGCCAAAATTTGGCTTAAAACAGGTAATCCAAATGCTAATGTTTTTCCAGAACCGGTTTGTGCAATACCTAAAATATCGCGCTTTTTTAGCATTACTGGAATAGCCTGTTTTTGAATAGGCTTAGGTTTGTTTATACCAGCAATAAATAGGTTTTCAGTTAAAAGTGTAGGTATACCCAATTTTATAAAGGCATTTTCTTTTATATTCACAACAAAATCTCTCTTTAACTCAAGAACAGCAAACAGCTAACAAGCTACAATTATATCAATCTTTAAATCCCGTATAATCGAGATCTGACATTAAACATTTAAAATACCGCTTAAATAAAAATAAGCGACTTGAGCAGTTCATAAGTATCTTCAAATTTAAAGAGAAAATATAAAATTACTTTGTAAAACGCCAATATTCAAGCTTAAATGTCTGAAGCTACACTATTGTTGGATTAAAATAAAAAAGCAAGTACTTTCTAAAGGTATTTATTATATACAGAAGAAACATTAGCTTTATTGTTTATTGTTTTATTACTACTTCCTTTGGAAGATTAATTCCATCAAAATCAGGATAAATTTCAAGAAAAACTGGATTTTGTATTGTTTTCTGTCCTCCATAAATTAAATACCACCTGTTATTATCAAAAATCGCCAATGTTTTATAATGAATAATACGATCTTCTGTTTTTAGCGTAGTTGGAATCAACGCGTAAAAAGAACCATTATCTGTTTGCCGATAATCTATTTTTATCTCATCTAAATAATAAGCATCAGAAGACAAATTTTTAAACTGAGTATGGAGTTGTTTAAGCAAATTGTTGCGTAAATTATCTTCTGTTGTATTTAATCGACGTGCCATTTCTTTATAAAGCCGGTCAGGCATATGAGCAGAAACAATTGCAAAATTTCTATTTTTTATAGCATTATTAATATCAACAACTAGATTTAAAAGCTCTGTTTTTTGTATCGTTGTTTGTTTGGCTGCTAAACTTTGTCCGCCAATACCTAACAATAAAAATACACCCAGCGTAAAATAACGAAAAAATCTCATTTTTATAACTTTCGCTCTAGTAAAAAATTTAGACTCCTAGATTACAAAATCAAATAATACTTGATCATTAGTAATATCACGATAAGGCCAACCTAACGCTTTAAAATTTTTCTCTAAGAGGTAAAAATTATCATACTTTTTTGTTTCAATTGCAATCAAAACAGAACCAAAATTTCTAGCTGATTTTTTGAGATATTCAAACCGCACAATGTCATCATTTGGTGTTAAGTGCGCAAGAAAACTACGCAAGGCACCAGGGTATTGTGGAAAACTAAAAATAAAATATTTTTTTAATCCCTGAAAACGTAAAGCACGCTCTTTAATATCTGGCAAACGTTCAAAATCAAAATTACCACCCGAAATAACTAAAAGAATTTTTTTGCCTTTCAATTCCTGACGAGAAATACTTTTAAGAGCATCAATCGACAAAGCACCAGCTGGTTCAAGAACCACACCTTCAACATTGAGCATTTCAACCATTGTAAAACAAACTCTGTTTTCAGGAACTGTAATGACACAATCGGGTGAAAACTGTTGCAACATAGCGTAATTTAATGCGCCAATTTCAGCCACAGCAGCACCATCTACAAATGTATTAATATTTTCAAGTTTGACACGTTTTTTGTTCTTTAAACATGCAAGTAAACTCGCCGCCCCTTCCGGTTCAACAAAACGGAGCTTTGTTTTCCAACCATATTCATGTAAAAAATTGCTCACACCACTAGCCAGACCACCACCGCCCACAGGGACAACAATCAAATCTGGCTCACTCTCTCCATTAAGTTTTTTCCATTGTAAAGCAGCCTCACATAAAACTGTTGCTTGCCCTGTAACAATGCGAATATCATCAAAAGGTGGTGCCATCACACCTCCCCCCTCAGCTACAAAAGATTGCGCAGCCTCATAACATTGGTCAAATGTATCACCAACTAAACGGATTTCAATAAATTCCTTACCGAAAATGCGTGTCTTATCAATTTTTTGCTGTGGTGTTGTCACAGGCATAAAAATAATGCCTCTACGTTTAAAATAGCGACAAACAAAAGAAACCCCTTGTGCATGATTACCTGCTGATGCACAAACAAATACTGTATCTTGAGATACCTTATCAAGCATTTCTGAAACAAAATTGAAAGCTCCACGAATTTTATACGACCGTACAGGTGTTAAATCCTCACGCTTTAAATAAATTTCCGCATCATATTTTTGACTAAGAAAATCATTGCGTTGAAGTGGTGTTTCAGTAAAAACATTACGTAAAGCTACCATAGCTTTAGTCACATCTTGAACAAATTCACTCATAGCACCACTTATTTTCCTGCTTTATTGATAGTGTATAGATTTCTTCTAACTGTAAAAACAATTATTGTCAGTCAAAAATTTATCACAGAACGAAAGAAGTTTCTTTTGTTATTAATTCTTGATTAAATAAAAGATATAGCTTATGAGAAAGCCTTTAGCCCTTATCGCGGACGTGATGAAATAGGTAAACATAGCAGACTTAAAATCTGCCGGTCGAAGACCTTGCGGGTTCAAGTCCCGCCGTCCGCACCATTGATTATATAAAATATTTTTCTATTCCAGTCTTATTGGAAGTGATAAAAATCACTTTTAAATTATCTTATAAAAAGAATTATAGCGCTATCAAGCTGCATAGTAATTACCAAAATTGTAAATAAAGAGTCCTTTAAGTAAGGCATTTTTTAATCATGCCTTTTTGGCAATTTACTAATAATGCTCCGCTAAACAGTTAGGGTTGCCACCATGAATTGAATGTAATTACCCTAAACACTTTTTAAAAGCAATTTTAAGTTCTATATAACTTTTCTAAGCAACTAATTTTACATATCTGAATTAAGCATTAGTAAATGCGTATCAGCCCTCTTCTTATTTTCTCTCTGCTTCTTCTTTAAAGATTACTCAATCTTTCTTATGAAAAAGCATCAAAATTTTCACAAATATATCATCAATTCTATAACCAAATAGATCTAGAAAGCTTTACTACTATAAACCCCTTCCAATAAGGGCCTTATAATAAAAGAATCGTAAACTATTTTACTTAAAAAATACTCTACCTTCATCTATCTCTATAGTATCGTCTGCTTTTATAGCAAATTTATCCTTATTGGAAAAAGTAATAAAACAGCCCTTTGTACAAACTGTAATCATTTGGCCAGGATCAAGTGAAATATTTGAACGTGCACTTCCTTCAGCAACAATAAACAACTGTACTGTTAAACCATTGTTTTTCACAGTTGCTGCAAAAACTTTCATAGAAAAAACACTGAACAGTATCACTGTGATAAAAATATAAAAATATTTTAGCACTCCAAAATCCCTTCCTCAAAAAAACGTTTATAAAGCATAAAGCGAAGAGCATTATTTACCTTAGAAGTAGAAGTGATATTAGGTACGTAAATAGCCAAGGTAAACGAAAAGTTTTGTTTATCAAACCCAGTAAAATTCACCTGCGGTGCAGGGTTTTTCAAAACCCCCTCCGTCGCAGAAGCAATTTCTAGCAATATTTGAACGACGTATTCTGGATCAACATTAGTTGCAACAGTCAAAGGTATATCAATTCGCCCCATTTTGCTACGACGTGTCCAATTATTTACGTTGTTATTAATGAGATTTGAGTTAGGAATAATGATTGTCTGGCGCTGAAATGTCTCAAGTTCAGTTGCACGCACATTAATACGTTTGACAATACCACGAACCGATCCTGATTCTACATAATCACCTAATTTAAATGGCCGCCCGATTAAAATAATAAGCCCAGATACAAAATTTTGGACAATATTTTGCAAACCAAAACCGATACCAAGTGAAAGCCCTCCAGCAACGAGCGCCAAACTACTAAGATTAAAACCTGCTGTTGATACTCCTAACAAGACCGACAAAGCGATACCCCCATAGCTTATGACCGTTTTGATAGAATTACGCACACCCAGATCGAATTCTCCTCGCTCCATTACTGTGCCGTCCAACCAACCAATAAACAGACGAATAATAAACAAACAAACAAAAAAAACAACTATTCCCATCACAATAGAAATCAAAGAAATAGATATATTTCCAATCTGAAAACCAATCATTAATTGCCAAAATAGTGCCCCTATTTCAGAATACGAAAATCCAAACTTCCCAATAATCGGTACTGTACAAAGTACAAACACGACCACATTAAGAAGAATACTAATAACAGTTCCTAATTGATCCATCGTTTTTTCTTCGAAATGAAACCATTTCATCAAGGTGTGACCAATTCCTGTTTTGATAAATTCCCCTTTGGACGCGATAGCACGTGTACTTTGTATCCCCAAATACATCAAAATCAAAAATGCACTACTGGTCACAATCAGTTGTACAACAAAACGCGCCAAACCAATATAACCTAAAAAATCCATCACAATAAGAAACAATCCCAATACTAAGAGAGGAATACGTATATAAAGTGGCCAAGGTAGTGGTTTTATCTTTCCACTTTGAAAACGCCCACGTCTAAACTGCAAAGGTACAAATGAAATAATAAACAACAAAACCCCTACAAGAAAAACAGCAATAAAGCTTTTAGCAATTGTCAAAGAAAGAGATGCTGAAACCACCCAATAAATACTATCAAGAACAGCATCAAGTGCTAAAACTCCACCTAACAGAGTAAGCAAAATTATCAGTTGATATGCTGGTGATGGTGCAATATTCAAAAGACGAATAGGAGCTATTTTTGATGATAAAAGGGCAACTGCTATACGATTTATCAAAAAGACCATAATAATTTGGTGCCCAATCGTATGAAATACTTCTGTAAACTTCCCCAAAGTCAAACTGAAATAGTACAATAGGAAAAATGTCAAATAAATGCAAAGAATACATACAAATGAAGGCAAAAGAATTGAAATAAAAGCAACCAATAAACGCTGTAGATAAGGGACTTCGTCATTACCTTTGATAACACGCGAGCTTACGTGTGCAATACTTGCGTGCGAAAAATAAGAAAGACCTAAAGTAACAACAAGTGGGATAAAAAAGGTAGAAAATAATTGTAATGGTTTGAAATAATACACAAATTTCCACCAAGAATTAAACAACGAAATAAAATCAAATGAAGCCTCTTTGGTTTTTGTAAAAATATCTTTAAGCATTGACATTGAAAATTCAAATTTGTACGTAAGGGTGCGCGTAAACAATGCTCGAGATTGAGAAATAGCACGTTCCGTCATCTTATTTGCAGTCAAAAATATCTCTTCAAACTGACATACTATACTATTAATTTTAGCCTTTTGCTCTATCAGACCAGAGCGCTCCTTACTTTGGCTTTCTAAGTCTGTTTGACCATCTTGTAGCTCAGCAGACTGGCTAAGAAGTATATTAATGTTATTAAGAGGAGCGCGTAAAACAAATGCGGCTTCTAAAGCACGCTTACTGATATCTTGTGCCTGCAACCGCCATTCTTTTAAAATGTGCTCATCTTCTGATTCACTTTCAAAGTTTTTTTGTAAAGACTCGATATCTTGCTTAAGAGTCTCAAGAATTGGTTGTTGTTGCTGAACAATTTCTTCAACCAATTGTGAAGTTATTGATTGTCCAATTGCTATAGTTGGAGATGCTAAGTTTCCCCATGAAAAAGCACTAAATAAAACACTAATCGTGATGATTAAGAAAAAAACATATAATTTTTTTTTAAAGAATAAATACATATCCGCCCTAAAAATAAGTAAAAAGAGTAATTCCTTTTTAAATATGGCATAAGATAATATTTCCAACTCTCATAAGAATAATCCCATAAAAGCTTCCCCTCATCTAATAATGCTGATAAAGGAGACTAAATAGACCTAAAATCAATAAGACAAAAAATAATTTAGCATGTTTTTTGCTCTTATATTGCAAAAAATTTTCTCTTTTGTACAATTTGTTTTTTGTGCAACATTGAGCAATATAACTGATTAATAGCTTAGAAATGTGTATGCACTTGATCAGAGTACGACATACTGATAATATAACCAATATTATGGTTTTATCTAGAAAATAAATACAATCAACTTTCTAAACAGGTATTAGAATATATTTTCAAATCCTATAATTATTGCTCGTATAAGGTGTTATAGTCTTCAAAAATAATATTTTTTAAATTAACATGCTCCTTCCGTTGCTTGAGCTGCAAAATTATCATTTTAATTTTACTTTGCGCGCTTAACTTCAATAACTCTTACAGTGTTCTACTAGTTGGAATATATCATGCGTACACCTGGTTGGCTAATTATTCTCTATTGCCTTATCCTTTTAAGCGGCATTTACGTTGCATTACCTAATTTATTCTCACAAGAACAAATTAAAAACTCTAAATTCCTGCCTAACACCCACGTGACACTTGGTCTTGATCTTCAAGGAGGATCTTCTCTCTTACTGGAAGTTGATGTAAAAACATTAAAGCGTGATCAGTTACGCACAATTTTAGATAATGTACGCACAAAACTGCGTGAACAAAAAATCCGTACATCAAATATTCGTATCATTGAAGATGACATTATTATTGTTATTTCCGATCCTACACAAAATCAAAAAGCCGTCACTGCTTTAGAAACATTGGTCATACCGATACAAAATAGCTTTGGCACCACAACCAATGATATCGCTATTAGCACTCAAAATGAGAATATTCGTGTAACATTAACTGAATCTGGTATTAAGGATCGTATTAAAAACACTGTCGAACAAAGCTTAGAAATTATTCGCCGACGTATTGATCAGATAGGTGTAGCTGAACCAGCCATTCAAAAAGTAGGAACTAATCGTATTATGGTTCAATTGCCTGGTCTCCAAGATCCAAAACAATTACGTGATCTTCTAGGAACAACCGCAAAAATGACCTTCCACCTTGTTCCTTCCAATGTAGATGTAAACACCCCGCCTATAGGTGTTTCAATTCTTCCTGGATATACTGATGAAAATCAACATTATGCAATTTATGATCAAATTGCTTTGGATGGAAATGTACTAAAAGATGCACGTGCAGGTTTCGACCCGCAAATGCCAGGGCGTGCTATTATCTCATTCACCATGAATTCAATTGGTTCTAAAATATTTGCGGAAATAACACGTAAAAACATTAACCGTCCCTTTGCAATTGTTCTTGATAACAAAGTTTTGACCGCTCCTGTCATTAATGGCGTTATCCCTAATGGACAGGGTCAAATCACAGGAAATTTTGATATAAAAGAAGCATCAACCCTTGCTGCTCTACTCCGAGCTGGCTCTTTGCCCGCACCATTAATTGTTATTGAGGAAAGAACTGTAGGCCCAGATCTTGGTGCAGACGCTATTAAAATGGGACTTTATACAGGAATTATAGGCTTTGTTCTTGTCGCCATTTTCATGTTTCTTCTATATGGTATTTGGGGCATTATCACCGACATAGCACTAGCACTACATACTATTTTGACACTTGCAGCATTAAGTCTTCTCGGTGCTACACTTACACTGCCGGGTATTGCTGGTATTATTTTGGGTATTGGCATTGCTGTCGATGCTAACATTTTGATTAATGAACGTATTCGAGAAGAAAGTCGAAAAGGTGTCAGCGCCTTTGCCGCCTTAGATCGTGGGTTTAAACAAGCTTTTGCAACCATTGTTGATGCCAATGTTACGGCTATTATTGCAACCATTTTGCTTTTTTGGTTTGGTAACGGCCCTGTTCGCGGTTTTGCAATCACAATGTTACTTGGAATTATTATTTCCATGTTCACTGATATCACCATAGTGCGTATCATCATGGTTTGGGTTGTCCGTAAATGGAAAATAAAGACGTTGCATATTCAACCCTTTTTTGACTTTACCCTATACAATACAACTTTCCACTTTATGAAAGCTCGTTTTATAGGTATTGGTATTTCAATTATTTTATCACTTGCTTCAATTTTTCTGTTCTTTAAACCTGGTTTGAATTTCGGTATCGATTTTATTGGTGGCAGCCAAATGAGTATAACAACAAAGGCGCCAGCGAATTTGGCTACCCTGCGCTCAACGCTTTCCGCCCTTAATATTGGTGAAGTAAAATTACAAAATATTGACAATGCACACACAGTTTTAATTCGTATCCAGAAACAAAACGGCAGTGAAATACAACAAACCGTTACCATGGATAAGGTTAAGACAGCCATACAGAATATCTACCCAGATACTATATTTGATCAAATAGAAATTGTTGGCCCTAAGATTTCAGAGGAATTTGTCACAGCTAGTGTTATTGCTGTTATACTAGCAGCAATTGCTATGTCACTCTACATTTGGTGGCGTTTTGAATGGTTCTTTGCAGTTGGAGCAATTGTCACTCTTATTCTTGATATCGCAAAAATGATTGGTCTTTTTGCTTTGTTTCAATTTGATTTTAATTTGACCGCTATTGCTGCCCTTTTAACGATTGTTGGCTACTCGATTAACGATAAAGTAGTTGTTTATGACCGCATGCGTGAAAATATGCGTCTTTATAAAAAAATGCCTATGTATCAGTTGATAGACCTCTCGATTAATCAAGTTTTTACACGCTGTGTCTTCACATCAACCACTACAATATTAGCTATGTTGCCTATGGCATTATGGGGTGGAAGTGCTGTCTATAATTTTGCATTGCCTATGGTCTTTGGTATCATTATTGCCACATTATCTTCTATCTTTATTGCAGCACCTATTCTATTATTGTTAAGTAACTGGGGTATAAGCAAAATAAAAGAGAAGGCATAAATAATAAAACCCAATAAGCCACAAAATGGTATATCAATTCATATCGACTTTCTCTTCCTATAAAACTACAATCGCTTTAAACAATCAAAAAACCTCAAGAAATTATACTCTAGACATGCGACTAGTTACAATTATTGTTATTGGATTTATATTGAGCATTCCTTTCTGAAATAATTGCTTATCATTTATGTATTTCATTACTGGCGAGATATTTGTTCTCTAAGGATTATTATTACATAACCAAATACAAGCAGTTCCAAAATAGAACTCTCTCTCTTATCAATCAACTCATTGAAAGATTTGTCATTTTTTGATATTTGGTGTTGAAGTGCATTTTTATTAAAAGCTTGTATCTATCAAAGCCATTACAACCTCTGTTATCGTTATACAAATGGCATTTGCTATTTTTTAGGGTTACGTTTCTAGCTGGACTATGGATTGTAGTTTTACGAGTGATTTAGTATCTAGTTTAGCTTTACTCAAAGTGAATACCATAATCCAATACTCTATAAAACACCAATTTATAAACACAAAAAAGGATTTATTGCTATTGTGTGATAACCATTGAAAATTTAATCATGACATTAACACTAAACTCTAGACCTTCAAGAGCAAACATCTTAAAGATAAGGAATAAAAGAGAATTAATTAATCTTTTTATATAGTGGCTGATTTAAAATTCGGAGCATTATTAAGTTTAACCCCTCTTAAAAGTCAGTGTGCAGCAAAAAATTTATCATTGCGAAAATATTTTTTCTATTTCCTTTTTTATCTCTGCAAGCATATTATTTAATCTAGCAAAGAAAGAACTTGATAACTTTTTACTGTTTCTAGAAACAATAATTAATGATCATGTTAGGCAAACTTTATTATTGCTTTTTTCATTATGAAACTTACCGCTATTCTAATAAAATAATTTTCACTATCTCAGATAATTTTGCTCATATTAGAAAATTTTTCATTCTCGCAAAATTAAATTCAAACTTAGAATCTCTTGAACAATTGCCTCTATGATTTGATCTGTACAGAAACAGCTTTTTCTATTGTGCTCAACTCTTTCCGTTTTCATTAACCTTGGCAAAATTAAAAATATTTAAAGAAATTTTCACGTAAATTGATGAAATACGCAAAGAATTTTCAATATTAATGAAAATTCTAGCCTAGAGTTCCTATTCACTATTTTTAAAATTAGTCATGTTATGATGAGTGATTACAACTGTATTGGCACATAAGATTTGCGCTTTTCCTTAATAAACAAAGGTAAGCCTTTAATTTTAAATAAAGAATAAAAATATTTTTGCCAGTAGAACAATTGCAGATAAAATCGAAATAATTAGCAGAAAATACCATAAAACAAGAAATTATTGATGCAATTAATATTTAGAAATATACAAAAAGATGTTATTGTATTATTGAAGTAAGATAATGCATAACCAATATACCCAACCTTAAAGCTTATACACTACTTAAAACAAAAACAGCCTGTTAGGCTGCTTTATTAATTGATGTATAGCCATTGTAATGATAATAACAAAAAAGCACTTGAGATTATGGAAAATTTAGTAAAACAATGATTTGCAATCCAAGATGAATAATCACGAATTATGTGCACAAAAGTCATGAATAAAAACCCGGAAATGGATAAAAAAGTGTGAAATTAAAAAAATTTATATGGCCATTTATCGGCATCCTAACAATGCTGATATCAATCCGTATTCTTTATATAAAGCTATCAACTATTTTTCTAATTGATGTATTGGATCGTTTAGCCGATTTAAAGGTACATCAGTGGTTACTGGCCTGTTTTTGTTCACTCATCGCTTATGCAGCTCTTGCTGGGTATGACCGAATTGCTTTGCAACATCTTGGTCGTAAAATTTCTTGGGTATTCATCGCCATCTGTTCATTTACCACTTATGCGCTTTCACACAATATCGGCGCTTCAGTTTTTTCTGGTGCTGTTGTACGCTACCGTGCTTATAAAATGAAAGGATTAAGTGGAACAGAAGTTGCAATATTAGTTGGCTTTTGCTCCTTTACTTTTGTAATTGGCACAATCTTGCTTTCTGGCATCGTTTTAATTCTGCAGCCTGAAATTATCACGCTCATTTACGAAGATCTTCCCGTATGGCTTGGCACAATAATTGGCGTAATTTTACTCGCCTTTATAGCGCTATACACTTTCGGCAGTTGGTTTCAGTTAAAACCTTTATACATAAGCAAAAAAATTCAACTTTCTTATCCACGGCTTAAAATTGTCACCCAACAACTTCTGATTAGCCCATTAGAACTTTTAGGAGCAGCGGGAATTATATATGCCGTACTGTCACGCAATACTGATATTTGTTTTATCTCTGTACTCGGCGTTTTCCTAGCGTCTTTTACCATTACCCTGCTCTCTAATGCCCCTGCAGGAGGCGTAGGTGTACTTGAAGCTTTATTCATGGCAGGTATGCCTCAAATAGATCCTGCTAATGTTATTGCAGCACTTATTGTATTTAGAATGCTTTATTTGATTATACCGCTTATCATTTCATTATTCTTTGTAGCAATTTTTGAGATTCACCAATATCGAAAACGAACGCAGCATACCTAACTTGAAAAAAATAAACTCACTTCACTTTTTTGCGTCCAAACAAATAATAAGAATTGTGCTAATTTTAACTAACACTAAAATCAGTATATTTACTTGATTTTTCTATAAATGCACACCATAAACGATATACTAAAATAAACGTATATTTTTCACGATTATAGATACCAATTTTAATTTAAATAATATTTATAACCTTATAACAATGTATTGATCAGTAATTATTCTTTACATAAATATACAGAAATTAAAGGAATAAATACTACTTTTTTAACATAAATCTTTTTAATACTTCTATGCTTTTATATATTCATAAATTTGTATAAGCCTATTAAAAGCAATAATAAAAAATTGGCTATTCTTTTTATTTTCTAAATCATTACTTCTTTTGTCACAAAATTAAGGGGAGAGATAAGCACTTTAGAAATATTTCGACGGTCCATTTCAATCACTTTAAAACATAAACCTTCAGTTTCAAAACTTTCATCTTTATTTGGTAAATGGCCAAAATGCCAAAGCATAAATCCTGCAAGCGTAGTATAACGGTCTGCCTCATCAACAAAATCACGCTCAAGATAACTACTTAAATGGCGAATATCCGCACACCCCTCAACAAGAAAACTTCCATCTTCAAGTCGTTCCACTACAACAGGTTCTTCATCATCATCAGGAAAATCACCAGCAATAGCTTCAAGAATGTCTGTTGGTGTTGCAATACCTTCAAAAGATCCATGCTCATCCACAATAATCGCAAGCTGGATCGAAGAATGGCGTAATTGCTCCATCAATCGTAAAACACTCGTATTTTCATGAACAACAAGTGGCTCACGCATAGCTCTTTGCCAATTAATCTTTTGATCTTCAGCCCAATTTAAAAGCAGATCTTTAGTTAAAGCAACGCCAACAAATTCGTCTACTTTTTCGCGCGCAAGAATTAAACGACTATGTTTAACTTTTTGCAATTCTTCACGCATCTCACTCTCATTACCGTTCAAATCCAACCATTCAATCTCATTACGGGGTGACATAATAGAGCGCACAGGACGATCAGCCAAATCTAAAACACCACGTATCATTTCTTTTTCTTCTGGTCGAAAAAGCTCAGAAGTGGCTGCTTGTTCAACAATGACATCTACAGTTTCACTCAGATTACCGTCTTTTTTTCCTCCTCCTAAAAGTCGTAACACAGCATCGGCTGTCCGCTCACGCAAATCATTTGTTGTAACCATCTTTTCACGATTACGACGCCCAATTTGATTCAAAACCTCGATAAGAACTGAAAAACCTATAGCTGCATACAAATAACCTTTTGGAATATGAAAGCCCAATCCTTCAACAATGAGAGTAAAGCCAATCATCATTAAAAAACCAAGACAAAGAATGACAACCGTAGGATAACGACTAATCAAACGCATAATGGTGCTAGATCCCCACATCATTACACCCATTGCAACGACAACCGCTATGTACATAACCACTGCCTGATCTCTGGCAATCATACCTGTTGCAGTAATAATACTATCAAGAGAAAACACTGCATCAAGTACAACAATTTGAACAATCACTTGCCAAAAAACAGCATAAATAACACCAGTTTTCCTTTCATGTGCTGCCCCCTCTAATCTTTCATGTAACTCCAGCGTTCCTTTTGCTAACAAAAAAGCTCCACCACTAATTAAAATGAGGCTGTGCCAACTAAAACCAAAGGATGCAATAGAAAAAATTACTTTATCAAGACTCATTACCCAGCCAATAACCATGAGAAGACAAAGCCGCATAATTAATGCTAAAGTTAACCCCACCAAACGTGCACGATTACGCAAATGTAATGGCAATTTTTCTGCTAAGATTGCAATGAAAACAAGGTTATCTATTCCTAAAACAATTTCGAGGAAAATCAACGTAACCAAACCAAACCACACATAGGGATCAATGACCCATTCCATCATAGTTCATCCTTTGAAAATGTTGTAAAAAACTTAAATGCGCATCGTTGATGAAATAAATTCATAAGCTTTCATTCGCACAATTGATCGATAACATTGAATGCAAATAAATTGCACCCAAAAGCAGGAAGCCACAAGGCATTACTTAAACTCACATGATTGTTAATAAGATTCATACCGTGAAAGAAAAGCTCACATTGCTTGATATTATAAGAAAACTCTTCTGAATTTTGTTCGGGCATTACGCTCGACAATCCTTTAGCACCGTTCTGCATAGATAATTAGAACATTTATTAGTAGAATTATCTTATAATGGATATTTTTGTACAAGATCAAGAGAAAATACTATATAAAGCTTATATGTCTTATACTGGTTCAGCTAAAGATTTTATTTATCTTACAAAAAACAATGAGGCCACCTAGACATCCTCCTCTAGGAACGTTATAGAACCTCTCATTCTCTTCTTTGGAAGAACCCTGGGTGATTAGCTCAGTCGGTAGAGCAGCTGACTCTTAATCAGCGGGTCGTGGGTTCGATTCCCTCATCACCCACCAGCTGTTTTTTTATCCCTGTAACCCATTGATTTTATTTCTATTTTTTAAAGGTTAGGGAATGAAAAAATCAGGTTAGGGAATAGGAATCATAATATTTCTGTTAATTTTTGGTCACCCACTTTTTCAAATGAGAAAAAATATTCTCTATGGCATCGATGAAACGGGCACAATCCATGATGATTAAAAAGATCATAAATGCTATCCACTTCATAAACCGAGACATCATTTTCATGCTTTGATAGGTAATGATCATTTCTTGAAGCATTTCTTTTTCTTCGTCTGTAAGCTCAGAGTGTTTTTCAGTTTTTCTTCTAACCATGTTTCCATCCACACAAGATTTCCCCCTGTTTATTGTGTTTTAAGAGCTCTCTAGCTAAGTTTGAACTGATCACGTTGTAATCTTTTTGTTGCAAATAAATTGGCAACCATCCAAGACAAGAGGAATCGTATTTATTTGTCGCGCACCCAGTTAGACAGATCAGAGCGTATATCCACATCACTTTTCTTGTTAACTTCATCTTCAACTTCAAACCGTGTTATAGCTATTTTTAAAGTTTTCTCAGTTCGTTTTCGTTGCTCAACTTTTTTTCCAAGACGAAAAACCTGAGCTAAAATGACAAAAAAAGCGGCAAAAGCCGTCGTTATGATCCGTAAATATTTCTTTGTCCACCAAATCATAGTCGTTGCTCCCAAAAACGTTGAGCAACAAAAGCAATACCGATACAAGCAGCTAACAGCATAATTGCAGCAAAAGCCCACTGAACTGGCCCATTACCCGCAAGCAACCCTCCAAGTCCAGAGAAAGATCCAATGATGGGAGCTAACACTTCTGCTTTAAAAGCACTTGTTGGCTCTTTTTCTTCTACAGCTTGATAATTAGAAGAAACATAAGCGCTTGTTGCCCATAAGCCGGCTTCAGCAGCACGCCTGTGAACTAAGCCTTTCAAAGGCTTGCCTCCAGCTCTTATCCATTTTTGTAACTCAGCCGGTACAGCTTCATAATCGCCTTTATTGAGTCTTTTAAGTAAAGTAGAACGCTCAAAAGCATTGACCCCCACATTATAACAAAAAGAAACAAGAGCGCCAAACTGTTCATCACTTAAATCGACATGCACGGCTTTTTCTACAGCTGCTTCATATTTGTGCAAATCATTTAAAAGGATGTTTTCAGCTTTTTGCTTTGTAATCGTCATCCCTTCAATAACATCTGGTTTACCAGCTTTTCCTGTATGACCATAACCAATAGTCCAAACGCCAGAGGTATCCTGATAAGCGTTTAATCGCAAACCTTCCCATTTTTTTAAACAGTTTAAACAGTCTTTACTGATCCTTCGTGCCATTGTCTTATTCCATTTCTTATAAATACACTTTAATTAATACAGCCCCATCTCCCCCAGCACCGCTTGATGAAGCTGTTGCATCTCCTCCGGGGAAATATCCACCACCACCACCATGGTAACTCTTATCTATGCCAACACTCCCTCGTCCCCCATGACCACCCCACATGCTATGGCCCCCACGCCCTCTAACACCATTATTACCGTTTTGCTTGCCTTTACCCCCTCTGCCACCCCC
>NZ_JH725082.1:20397-23677 GCF_000278255.1 Bartonella melophagi K-2C | reverse complement strand
CCTCTGCCCCCATCACCTCCATTCCCCCCATGCCCACCTATCCTACCAACTTCACCATTCTTGCCATTTTCCTCAATACCATTTTGATCCTCTGCATCAGCTCCATTATCGCCTCTTGAACCATGAATACCTGCAGGATCGTATCCGAAAGAACCACCAGAAGCTGTCATAAACTGACCAACTTTTGTGTCTTTTCCATATAAATTGCTATTCTCGGCTGTTTTTCCGCCCTTGCCGATAGTTACTTTACTGTTGCCAAGAAATTTTTTCTTTGTTCTCACATAAGCACAACACCCACCATTACCACCATGATGAGCACTGTCATCACCAGCATTGCCTCCACCCCAAGCCCATATTTCAAGTTCGGTATCTTCAGTGGTCCCTTCTGGCCATGCAATCTCTCCACTTTTCTTCATGAAAATTTCAACAGGTTTGCTCGTACCCACACCACCACTTCCACTACTGCTGCCATTTGCTTTGATAGAAGCAACCAGATGAGCAGGTGATATCAATGCATTTTCTGTTTTAATGCCATTAATCCAGTCTTGCTTTTCAAGAGGGTGAATGAGATCAACTGCTTTTTGCGCTTTATCAGCAGCTTGCTTTGCACTATCAGCCGTTGTCTGTGCTTGTTGTGTTGCTTGTTCAATTTGACTAACCTTTGTAATCTGAATACGTTCTTGAGGCGTTAGGATAAGGTGTTTTTCTCCCTCTTTCATATGATCCATAGCAAAAACATCCTTTGCTATTCTATTTGGATCATAAACTAATTTTGCCATTGCAAGAGGTTTTGATAATGCAAAATGAGTGATGGTATTTTTAAGATCGACAGGAGATATAGGATAATTGATATCCTCATCTGCCTTCTTCCATTTTTCTATTGTAGGACAGTTTGAACTTAAACACTGTAGTTTTAATCTTTCTTCTGCAGTCAAAATCTTTTTTGTATCGCCTTCAATCATATTTTCCATAGAAAAGGCATCTGAGCTCACATTGGTAGGATCATAAATTGAAGCACTCATATCGCCAATTCCCAAAGGCGAGAGTTTTATCCAGCCAGTACCCGATAGAACTGTATTCTCACAAGGATCCCCACTGGTGTTGATATCATGAACTGTAACCCTATCTTTATAAGCAAGTACCCCAACATCTCTTTTGGCAACAGCTTCATCAGCTCTCTTTCCTTGAGCAGCCGTGGCAAAATAGCCCATAGAATAAGCTGCTGCACTCCCCAATGAAGAGGGGGCAACAACCTTATTGTCTAAAATACCTTCTTTGACTTCTTCATTTGTTGCTGGTTCAATGTCAAACTTGTGTGTGTGATAGGGTATGGACATCGCTTTTAATTCCTTAATTCATTTCTTCAAGATGTATGAGATTTGAAAGTTGCAAACGCAATTCATCAATGGTGTCTTGCAAAGCTTCAATACGTTGATTTGTTTCTTCTTTGTAAGCTGTAAAAGCGCTTGAAAGATCATGTTGAATATCCTCTTTGAGCTTATCAAGGATCTTATTTAAGGGCGCATGAACTAATCTATGACTTGCGTAAAAAAGGACACGAATCTGCCCTGCGTCGGCAATCTCATCAATCGCCGATGGATTATTCAGCATCTTAAAAAACCTTATGATTTTATGGCGTAAACAACCGTTGTATTAACAGGGCGTGTTTCTGTCTCACCTACTGGATGAATCGTGGCACTATGTGTGTGTGCACCCGCTGAGCCTGTATTCCAGTTTTGTTCTTGAATATAAAAACTGGGGTTCCTGTGACCAACTGTATTTCCCCCAGGCGCAAAACGTCTATACGCATGCCTATGTTCTCCTGCTGTGTCAATGGTGCAATTATGCCTATGTGCTTTAAAGCTATCTTGCTGTTTTTGAGCAAACTTTCTGTCTTTATCTATACCACGCCCATTATCAAAACCACGTAAAAACATCCCCCTAAAATCGGGCACTTTAAAAGTCATATCACTATCTACCCCCCAATGTTCACCTATTGCCTTGAATAATCGTGGATATTTTTTGCGCTCATAGCTTGCACCATCACACAAAAGCCAATCATTTGGTAATGCTTGCATGGCAAATGTCGCAATAAAACCAGGGGGGAAAATTTCTATCTGAGGAGGTGTTTTTGGGGTCGGGTTTAATAAATACCAACCATTAAGACTTCTTGCTAACGTGCTGTTATTATAGATCAGTTCATAAATACCATTCTTTTGTAGCTCACCACCTTCTAAAGGTATAACACCACCAACATCACTCATTTTATAAATAGGCTTCTCACTCAAGTTATTAACAGTTATTGTTGTCGCGCCAACATTTGTGTTGCCTGCTTTAAAACGTATAAAAATATCCTTCTTATATGTCGTAATGGGAGAAACTGTTTTGAGTGTGATTGATGTTGTTTTGCTTTCACTGTTGACGATAAATTTTGCTTCAATACTGCCACCATTATCTGCAAGATATTCTCGTATACGCTGCATCATAGCACGGGCACTATTATTGACAGAACTTGGGGGCTGGCCTTGTGCCCAATTAATAATATCATCTGAGTGTGCATTTGTATCTGCTGTCAGTGACCAATCATAAATATCAGACATTATAAACTCCTGACCTTGCTTAAGAACTCTTTGCGCAATTGATCTCCTCTTTGCCGACCATTGAAAGAAGCTGGCTTTCGCCGTAACGGGTCAATTAAGGGCGTTAAATCCACAGGGCGTGCTCCACCTTGTGCAAACACAGGCTGCATCATTTGATTTTGTGCCATTTGTATCTGTTGATCATAATTTTGCGCATTCTCTTTGATGAGCTGCGTTAAACCCGCTATGCCTTTTTTAAAGAAATCACCATGAGCAACATTTTTAAAAGGCCTCATTTGAGAAGGCGCCATATTTCGTGCAAGCAATTGATTTCCCTGCATGACATTTTGAAGTCTTTGCATGCCACGTGGTGAAATCGCCTCACTTGGCATTGCATTCTCATAACTTGGCATTGCATTCTCATAACTTGGCTGAGGTTTGGCTGTTTTATTGTAGAGCTGATAAACATGATTCATAAAATCACCTGCTGTTGCACCAAGGCGCCCACCATTAAAGGCTACAGCTTGTGGGTTTAACAGTTGGCTTGCTGGTGCATCGGGGTTTTTAATAAGCCTTGCAGCCCCAGCTGGCCCTTGTTGGTGGGCTAAGTAAAGTTCAGCTTCTGAAGGGGGTCTTCCCAAAGCTGTTTGCAAATAACGAATATTGTCTTTGGTGAACCGCGCCATTGCATCAATGGATTG
>NZ_JH725082.1:18278-20297 GCF_000278255.1 Bartonella melophagi K-2C | reverse complement strand
TGGCGTGCTGTTGAATCTAAGAATTGATAAAGACCACCTGCACTACTGTTTTTATTTCTTGCATTGGGATCACCACCACTTTCTATCATCGCCACCCGTTTAAGAAAGCTTTCGGGTAAATCATATCTTTGTGCCGCCTGTGAAATCGCACTCTGAACATGAGGATGAAAATTAATCATTACTCTTTAAGCCCTCTAATGTAGCTGCCAGTCGATAGAACATTAAGCAAATTAATGAACTTTACAAGTTCACCTTGTGTGATTAAACGTCTCTGTTCTGCTTTACGAAACTTGTTAATTAACTCAACAGATTTTTGCCTCGCTAGCCCAATATCTCCACGCTCACGCGCTGTTATAAGAGCTGCAATATCTCTCTCGGCATTTCTATCGATTGACGACACTGCACGCTTGACTGACCCTGTAAAAAATTTCAATATTGCTTTAATCGGGTCAGCCTTACTTACATTATCAAGTGCTTCTCCTGCCTTTGATCCAAGCTCACCCTCGTTCCTTGGAAGGCGTGCAAATAACTCTGACCTCTCAGCCTCTGGACGTAAAGCTCTCATAAGTTGATTTGCTTTATCCTCACCATAAACCAGCCGTAATTTTTCTTGCCCACCTTGTGTATTAAACAAATTGGAAAGATTATTCTCAGGGCTTTGTGCATGAGCTGCTGCATGTTCTATCTGTGAACGTGCACCTTTTCTAAACGCATCCAGTTCTGTAGTTTCCAAACCTGAAAGCTGATTTTTGATCATATCAAGCGTAACATTCTTCTCAAAAGCTTTTTGACCGTGAGATAAGGCATCATCAAGAAGGAGATTTTCATGGTAAATTTGCCGTGCTTGAGCATAATGTGGAGACGATTCGTCTAAAACATGCGTAAGCCGTTTTTCCATATCCTTCAACATTCTAGCATGTTTTCTATGCCCTTCTCTGGTCGCTGATCTAATCTGATCACCTAAATAGCCCTTTATTTCATGCAAAATCCGCATATTTATTTCTGGACGCCCATTGCTTGCTATAATTGTTGCATCCCCCTCATTCAACAGAGCATTAACTGCTTTCTTATACATTCTATTGAATTCAGGACTGTGCAAAAGCTGTGAAGATTCCAAAGCAGCTTTTGAAATTGGTGCAGCAAATGCCTTTTCATAGAGCGGGCTAGCTTGTTCAATTGCATTGTTAATAATGTCTTGTTTTAAATCAAGTGTGTTGACTTTCTTGCCGAGTGTTTCATTCAGCTTTTCTCTTACACGTTGAGCACTCTCAGCTTGCCTAGCTCCTAAACGATTACTCATCATTGAATGTGTAGGATAGTCTTTTTTTGCTTCTCTTAAAGCCCGTGCAGCAAGCGGATCACTTAAATCAATGATCATTGAATCAGGGCCTTTCCACTTTAAAGCCTTGTCAAGATCCTGAATACCTGCTTTGTCTAAAGCACGACTTATCTCTCTAAGCGCTTTGTTGCTTATTTGAACTTCACCCGGTTGACTTCCAAGAAACCATTTTGGAATCGTGTCTTTGACAAAAGAAGTCGTTGCACCAGCTGATTTTGTAACAAGAGGTGCTGCTGCTGATAGAGCAAAAGGCATAGCACCACCAAATAACCCACCAAATCCAGTAGTTACTATAGTATTTCCCAGACCTTCCCCTTCACCACTTCCTGCTATAGCTCCATAGATTCCACCGATTTTTGCAGCGCGTATTGTATTAAACTTTGCTACTGCTTTTTTTGCAGCTTCTTCCCCTGCAAGTTTTGCTTCTGCCCGTGTGGCTCCTTGCGCTAATGCAGATTGAAATGCTTTTGCCTCTGCTCTACTTAAATAATCTGCAGCTGCACCTGAAGTCCTTGTAGCTGCACTATTTACAGGGCTCATTACAGCTTTACCTACAGTTTTTGCAGCAGCAGGAGTAGCACGTATAGCACCGGGAATAGCACGTCCAGCAGCAAGTGCACCACGTCCAACAGCAGCAGGAGCAGCGCGCATAGCAGCAGGAGTAGCACGTATAGCAGCAG
>NZ_JH725082.1:17652-18178 GCF_000278255.1 Bartonella melophagi K-2C | reverse complement strand
CAACAGCAGCAGGAGCAGCGCGCATAGCAGCAGGAGTAGCACGTATAGCAGCAGGAGTAGCACGTATAGCAGCAGCTATACCACGTCCAGCAGCAGCACCACCTGCTACAAAGGGACCTCCAACTATTGCAGGAACTAGGGTTGCCAAACCACCAACTAGATTACCGGTGACATAAGCATAAGGATGCTCTTTTGCCAACAATTTTTGATAATCACGCCGTCTCTTCACCCCGTCGTCATATGTTTCTTTCCCAAAAAGTGACGATGTTCCTGCTGCTATTTCATCATCATAGCCCAAAGTCGCTCCATGAACTGACCCCCATCCCAAAGCCTCCATAATACTCGTTTTAGGGCTATCTTCTTGTGTCGTTGGCTTATTATCACTTGCAACATAAGGATCGATCTTAAGAGAACCATTTTGCCTTGCTTTAGCAAGTAATTCCTTATTCCTTAAAGAAAACTCTCGAAGTTGTTCTGGGGTAAAGTCGCTTATATGACCAAGAACTTCAGTATTTTTATAAGGATC
>NZ_JH725082.1:0-14342 GCF_000278255.1 Bartonella melophagi K-2C | reverse complement strand
GCAAGTAATTCCTTATTCCTTAAAGAAAACTCTCGAAGTTGTTCTGGGGTAAAGTCGCTTATATGACCAAGAACTTCAGTATTTTTATAAGGATCATTTCTTAACTCAGCCATTAGTTTGTCTCCTCCTAACGCGACTGTCACGATCAATGAATACATAACCTTCCGGAAACGCTTCTAGATTTTCATATTCCGTCATACGCGCCAGCTCATCTTGCGTTTGCTGCGCCTTATCTTGATTTTTATAAGCCTCAAGTCCGTATGCTTGTCGAACAAGATCAACTGTTATTTCTCCTTCACCAAAAAGAAGTATCCGCGTTGCATCATTGGCTTTCTTGTAAGTATCAATAATCGTTTGGAAAGATTCTTTCATCTGCTCAGCTGAAAGGTCTTGCTCTAAAGAAGCTATAGAGTTCTGCAGAGCCATAAATTCAACGTTAGATAAGTTCCCAAAGCCCGATGCTCCATTTGGCGCAAGACTTTTTATTTGTTTCAATGTATCAATTGCAATGTTGGCCTTAACAACACCAAGCATAGACTTAAATTGAGAAGCAGGTGTTCCTGGTATGAGCGATTCCCAATAACCAAACCAACCAACAGTATTCGGTTTTTTCTCAATTATTTGTTTTAATTTTTCGACCATTCCAATGAACTGGTTTGCTTTAAATTCTGATTCTGAAAATTTTATTTTTTTCTTGTTCTCTTCATCTATTCTTTTACGCTCTGCATCGCTTCCCGCAATAGGAACAGCACGTATACCATTTGGTGCATTTTCATCCTTAACATACGTATATCCAGCATCAGGCTTTGAGAGCATATTGTTAAAATCTAATCCAGATCCATCTGTCCTTTGTGTTCCCTTAAGAGGCTCAATCTTTCCCGTCTGTGTTGAGATTTGATAAGCCATATCTTGAGGCAAGCCTTGCGCTACCTTTTCTTCTGGGGTAAGTATTCTATACTCCTCCTTAAGGCCAGTAGGGCTTAGCGTATCGCTCATGATTTTCATAGCAAGGTCAGGGTTTTGTGCAATTGCTTGCGCCTCTTCATCACTATACCCTTTGGACTGTAAAACTTTTAAAACTTGCTGGCGTTGAGCTCGCTCACTATTGCCCTGGCGCAATTGAAGTGCTGCATTTGAAAAACTCTCTTGAGGCGTTTGCCCCGAAGCAAGACCAGCAAAAGAATCCATTAAACGCTCTGACAACTGCGAATTCTTAAAACGATCCCATAAAGCACCCACACTGTTGTTATCACGAGCCCCCGCATGAGCATTCCCGCCAAATAACTTTTGAAAAAAGTCTTCTTCACCATTGGCAAGCTGTTTTGGCTGCCCTTGTGAATTAATAAAGTTCTCAGGTGCATTTAAAGATTCTTGTTCTTGCTCTGACTTATCATTTGTCTGTAAAGCTTCCTGTTCATTCAAAGGCGCATTTTCATTCAAAAGCGCATTCGTCTGTAATGGCTCTCCAATAGAGCTTTTGTTGAGCTCAGCAATATAGTTCATTGTATCCTTTTGCTGTTGTGCTTCATTTTGTGAAGGCCTATCAATAGGAGAAACAAATTCAGATTGGGGCGCAAACAACACAGCATTTCCTAAAGAATTGCCCTGATAGGGGTGGGGTATATTGTTTGTCTTGATTGCATAATCTGACAAAGGGGGCATTTGACCTTTTAAATCTGCAACAGATACAATTAAATCTTTAAGCCCTTTTTTGCCCGTTTCTTTAGGTTCCTCATAATAATCATACCCCCGAATAAGATCTTGAAGAGTGATTTTTTGATATGCTCCATTTGGCGCAAGACTTTTTATTTGTTTCAATGTATCAATTGCAATGTTGGCCTTAACAACACCAAGCATAGACTTAAATTGAGAAGCAGGTGTTCCTGGTATGAGCGATTCCCAATAACCAAACCAACCAACAGTATTCGGTTTTTTCTCAATTATTTGTTTTAATTTTTCGACCATTCCAATGAACTGGTTTGCTTTAAATTCTGATTCTGAAAATTTTATTTTTTTCTTGTTCTCTTCATCTATTCTTTTACGCTCTGCATCGCTTCCAGGAATAGGTTCAGCACGTATGTTGTCATTTTCATCTTCAACATACCTATATCCAGCATCAGGCTTTGAGAGCATATTGTTACGATCTAATCCAGATCCATCTGTCCTTTGTGTTCCCTTAAGAGGCTCAATCTTTCCCGTCTGTGTTGAGACTTGGAAAGCCATATCATCGGGCAATCCGTGTACTTCCTTTTCTTCCTTCGTGAGTATTCTATACTCCTCCTTAAGGCCAGTAGGGCTTAGCGTATCGCTCATGATTTTCATAGCAAGGTCAGGGTTTTGTGCAATTGCTTGCGCCTCTTCATCACTATACCCTTTGGACTGTAAAACTTTTAAAACTTGCTGGCGTTGAGCTCGCTCACTATTGCCCTGGCGCAATTGAAGTGCTGCATTTGAAAAACTCTCTTGAGGCGTTTGCCCCGAAGCAAGACCAGCAAAAGAATCCATTAAACGCTCTGACAACTGCGAATTCTTAAAACGATCCCATAAAGCACCCACACTGTTGTTATCACGAGCCCCCGCATGAGCATTCCCGCCAAATAACTTTTGAAAAAAGTCTTCTTCACCATTGGCAAGCTGTTTTGGCTGCCCTTGTGAATTAATAAAGTTCTCAGGTGCATTTAAAGATTCTTGTTCTTGCTCTGACTTATCATTTGTCTGTAAAGCTTCCTGTTCATTCAAAGGCGCATTTTCATTCAAAAGCGCATTCGTCTGTAATGGCTCTCCAATAGAGCTTTTGTTGAGCTCAGCAATATAGTTCATTGTATCCTTTTGCTGTTGTGCTTCATTTTGTGAAGGCCTATCAATAGGAGAAACAAATTCAGATTGGGGCGCAAACAACACAGCATTTCCTAAAGAATTGCCCTGATAGGGGTGGGGTATATTGTTTGTCTTGATTGCATAATCTGACAAAGGGGGCATTTGACCTTTTAAATCCGCAACAGATACAATTAAATCTTTAAGCCCTTTTTTGCCCGTTTCTTTAGGTTCCTCATAATAATCATACCCCCGAATAAGATCTTGAAGAGTGATTTTTTGATTATAACGCCTGTCCTGTTTATTGATATGCTTAAGGAACGGGTCGTAACGGGCAATAAAAGACAGAAACCCTTTATTATTGCTACCATCTTCTTGATCCAAAGATGGATCTAACGTATCAAACCCAGACATTAAGCAACCCTTTCCATATTAAAACCAAGCTTGCTATAATCGACATGTAAAAGACCGGTAACCTCATTTAAGAAAACAGCCTCAGGGTTTGTGGCAAGAACATCTTGCGCCATCACCCCTCTATAACGATCACAGCACCCTTTGTAGTTATAATCATAGAGTTTGTGGCCATCTCTATACCCAACTTCAACAATATTTTCCTTTGCTCTTCGATCACTTAGTCCCGTAAGCCCACCAAGAATGCCCCCAACACTTCCAACCGTTGCCCATGGATTGTTTGGAACAAGTGTTGTCATTTGCCCTGTTTGTGTCCCGTAATTGCCGGCAACAGCCCCTCCTGCAGAAAGTAACTTCCCTAACTGCTCCCATTCAAGATTATTCTGTTGTTCCCATTTTTCTCGCTCTGCATCCAGTTTCTGCTGATTATTGGCATCAATCAAACTGCCCCCCGCAAGCGCATTCATATTCGCCTGACCTTGACCTTGGAAGAAATTTGAAGCCCCTGCAAGCTGGTTTTGATTAGCCTGGTCAATCAAACTATTGGCAGCCATCATATTGTTAACATCTTGGTTATATTGCTGTGCCATCGCTTGGGTTGCGATACTCCCCAATTCATTGGCAAGAACACCCGTATGCGCCCCTGAACCATAACGCCCAGCACCAGCCATTGAACTGTTAATAGAACCCGCCGTATGGTTTAATGTGTTTTGAAGGGCTTCATTAAAATAAGGGTTAGCGCCTATTTGCGCTCCAGAAGCCATGGTGTTCAAATTTTGACTTGATGAATTAGGTTTTGTTGCAAGCCCATTTAAATAGCTGTTATTATAATTTTGAGCTGTGTTGTTAAGCCCTGTGATTGCACCCAATGTCTGATTACTCAAATCGCTAACACGATCCCCTTGATAAACCTCCTTGCCACTGCCATTGTTGTAGAGATTCATCGCATCATTGGCACCAAGTTCAAAAATACCTTGTGCCCATGCAGGAGGTGCGTTTGTTTGTGTTGTGTTTTGTGTAACCTTTGGTTTTTTATTTTTTCCCATGTGAAAGCTGCTTTCTATATTCTAAAAGATTAACATAGTAGCCATGCGCTTTAAGAGATCTCTCCCATCCACGCCGACCTGTGATGACAAGCTCATCTGCCCCTTGTTCTTTGTAATAATCTTCAATATGCACGATAAGCTTGCTTAAATGCTCCCCACCTCGTCCTCCAAGGGTCACAATCACAGCACGCTTTACACCCGTGACAAGATGCTCTAACCGCGTCGTGACATGAGCCATAAAATGGTCATCCCCATCAACAATAATCCAAAGGAGCTTCTCGCCCTTTAAAATAGCGCTCAAAAGCATCTCAAGATCATAATCATCAGGAAACTTATCAATAAAATAAGTCATTGACCTTAAGATATCATGCCAATAGGGCGCCATTTGCCGAGCACTCCAGTGCTGGGTGTTATAAACTTTCAAAGTCATCTAATACCTGCAGGTTTGAGTGTTACTTCAAAACCTGTCATATGCGTCCACAGCGTGCCTTCTGGTATCCTAAGACGCAAAGCATGATAGCGTGCTCGTGAGCGAATATTATACATCGCGTGATTGTAGCCAGAACAACGCTCATCTGCCCAATGAAACTTATTGTTATGATCCAAAATAAAAGCGGCCCCAACGCTTAATAAACCATCTGTCGTATCCGCTTGAACAAAAGCCTCGCTCATCAGGTTGATCTGTCTTGTGGCGTTCCCAATCGTTTGTGAAGTAATCACCGCTTCCATTGGTGGGCCTGCAAAAAGACCAAATCTATTGTCTTGATTAAATGCCCCTAATACAGGAGCACCATTTTGCCATATCTTACTATCAAGAGAAGCGGGCAAATCTATCAGACGTTTAGAAACTTCATCGAGACCTTCTAAAGTATACCCCACTGCAAATAGGGGAAATAAAAAAAGATTATGCCCTTGAATCACACTCCATGTTTGTAAAATCCAATCATAGACATAAATATGCATACCCGAAACATCATCATTGATCGAAAAGTACACCCGTGAATAAACCGGATCAATGCATGCTTTTATGTCATCGATAGAAAAGTTATGATAAAGTGTAAAAATCGTTTTATCGACTTTACCAAAACCAATAGGCAACATCTCTCCTTCCTGATTGATCTGGTAAAAACCATCATCAGCAACAAAGAAAGTATGCTCTCCACGGCTTGCAATGGCTGTGCTGCTTTTTGCTCCTATTTTATCCTTTATTTTTGTAAAACTAAATATAATGCTCGAGCCCGGTACAAATGTCGCCCGGTAAATAGAAGAGCGCATAAAAATAAATGGGTTGGTTGCTTGTGTTGAACCTTGAACATATTCACCATCTGGAAAATCCTGATAATCACAGCTTTTTTGCCCAACAGTCCAACACTCTACATCATTTAAACCCGACCAATACACACGGTTTGGATGATCTGTAAGCTTCATCAAACAAACAAAATCACCCCAAACACGCACAATACCAGCTCGTGGAGGTTCTCCCCTCAAATCATCAAACACTTCATCCTTCTTTAAAGAAAGCACCTGGGGTGCATCATTACTATTAACAGCAATAATGTAATCGCCAAAAGAAGCAAAAGACCAAAGGGCCGTTTCATTGGCATGATAGAGCGTATCAGGCTTGCTGATATCTTTCCATCCACGCGTCCCATTATCAAACGCGTAAAGCTTGGTTGGTGAGCCCACAATAATGCGTACCCCCCCTGATGAACGCACCGCATACACACTTAAAATCTGATCGGGAAAAACTTGTGAAACAGGCGAAACAGTTGGAAAGGGAATATAAGCATTGGGTGCCGGTAAAACATTCACAATCTCATTTGAATAGCCACTGTTGATAAATGCAGTGTCTGGCCTAAATTCAGCAATGGGGACAAAAGTCATCAGAAATCCGTGTGGTGAATCTGTGCAAAGTTTTTACGCCGTGAGGTCTCAATTTGAAGCGCGTTTAACTGCTCTTGAAACATCGCAAGAGCTGTTGATGCCATCTGTGGTTCTTTGAGTATATTGGCATATAACTCATATTTTGCACGGGTTTTAATGAGCTCATAAGCCTCCAAAAACCATACACAGGCTTCTCTTACATTCTTAATGGTTTTAACACGCATAGGGCCAACAATAAGCCTGATGAAATAAGAATTATCTGGCGTTGGATAAAAAACAAGCTTTTGTGCAAAATAAGCATAGCGTGTGGGCAGGCCACGACGTGCCTCATCAAGCCCTTCAATCTCTATCGGGTCTACCCGCAAAAGCTTTGATTTACTATGATTGCTGTCCTCAATGGAGGCATCAATAATCTCAATAGCTCCGCTAATTGAGGGGTGAGCCTCATCTCCATAGCGGTTTTTGCCTTGCAATGTGGTCAAAACAAGCTCACGGCTTTCATTGAAGTAAAAGGAAAAACGTTCACAAAAGCGTATAGCCGAAAATATCGCATTTTGGACCTGATCAACATATTCATTGGTTTGATCATCAACCTCATCTTGAATATCACCTACCATCTGAATAAAATTTTGATCATGAGGAAAAATCTCCCTTTTTATCTCAAGGGGGCCAGCTGTCTGGATCGTAATAGCCATGAATGTTCTTCCCAATATTTAAAAAAAAGGGGACGTAAGGAACAAACGCCCCCCTCTTTTAACGATTTGTGTAAAACTCAACAATGATCTCAGCAGCCCCTTTAGAGCTTTGCTTGTCTCGTGTAACATAAATCGTATTTTCAAACTCAAGGGGAACGCGGCGCGCCTTTAAAGGCACGGCAATCTCTTTGACATCCTCTTCTTCAAGCACTTGGCTCCCATAATCACTGCCTCCTGGCTTTTTACCAATCATGATAGTGGCCCCTTCAAAGTCTGTCAGCGTATAAATAGTGATGCTTTTAATCAAAGCACCACGCGGTAAAACACCAACCGATCTGGTAAGCCCTGTGTCGCTTGCTTGAAGGAGCGCACGAAAAAAGCTCACCTGCTGGGTATGAACATTACGCCCTTGTAAAACAGGGGGCATACCCTCATCAGTTGTTTCTACAAGCTCAACGAAAGTCTGTGCAATAGAAGGTTGTTTTGTCATAATGAAATCCTACTCATTTTATCAATGTTTATACGTTATCTTCAGAAAAAGATGGGATGACAATGGTGCCAAAGTCCTGTGCCCCCTGATCAGAATAAGGTAAACTATAGCGTGATTTTTTCATGCCAATAATGGTTTTGGCAGCCACACCAAACTCACGTTCATAATCAAACACCTCTTCCACTAATTTATAGCGTGTTGCTCCAGTTCCTTTTGTTTCACCATTGCTGCGTCCATAAGCTATGATGACACTTTGTGCACCAAGCAAAACAGCACGTCGAACGGATAAAACTGGCTCTTTGGTCTTTGAATCAACCCCATGAGGCAGATGGGCAGCTTCACGCAAAACAACACCATTATACATCCCCAATGACCCATCAAAAATGGGGTTTTTCATACGGCTTCCATTATAAACTGCCTTGGTAATATCAAGCCATTGACCTGCATCTGTATTGGTGCGCAATTGGGTCACTTGTGTTGGGTGAAGATACAAAACATAGACACTGTCTCCATTAACACGAACCGGTCTAATCTTAGGGTTAGCCAGTTTTGCGCGCTGCACAGCTTGATCAATCAATTTCAGATTAAAGACATCCTCTTTTACAAGCGTCTCATCCGTTTTTTTCTGATTTGGGCGAATAACACGCTTACTACTTGGCTCTAAGGGGGCATTAAAACCATAATGCACGGGTTTAAGAGTTATGGTATGCCCTTCAAACTTCATCCAGGGCGCTGTATAGCCTGTCGCTTGAATAAAGAACATCATACTTAAACGGTCTGCATACCAATCAACAAGTCCATCCTTTGCTTCATTACGAAGGTTAAATAAAACACGTTGCTGATCGATTGTTCCTTCATTTTTAACACGTACAGCATGGACAAGCTCATTAACCAGTATCTTATCATTCATAAACTGGAGCGCTTCTTCATTACCCTCTAGCGTTTGGCCTTCGCTAACACCATCACCCATAAGTTGGGCCCGTAATCCAATTGTGATTGAATCACCGGCTGATTTTCCTAATTCATCCTTCACTTGGATGATACTATTTTTATCTTTCCCCATAAGCGGTGTAATAGACAATGCTTTTGAGGTCTCTACATTGAGCACCTTAGCCCAAGTGCTCACCGCTAATGGGTCATTGATATTGATTTGTGTTGTTGCCATTTTAAAAATGCCTTTCTTCATTTTGGTTAAAAAATTGCCGCACTTTTACGGCATAACCAAGCAACATCACTTGGTTATCTCTCATGAGCTAGGGGTAGGGAGCGCATGTCTTTTACGCCCTGCTCATAACTTGTTTCCACTTTTCAGGATTTTTCTCATACCATGCTGCAAATTCAGTCTCTGACATGGAAGAAAGCGTTTTTTGATCAACACCCCCGGTTGGGGCTTGCCCCCCACGGGCTGCCAATGTGCGTGCTGCTGTCGTGCGTTCTTGAAGAGCACTCACATCATCTCTCATCTGTGGGCCAGGGTATCCAGACTTCTTTGCTTTTCGCACAAGAAATTCCACAGGGTTCTCACCTGTCTTTTGGCATCGCTTACATATCTCGCGCAATTGAGTGCCAAGTTGTTCTTGTCTTACCGCAGGATCATTAAGTTGCGGAAATATACTGGCATTTTCTTTCAAATCATTGTCTGCATACTCATAAAGATAATCCATAATATGATCTAAGTCGGGGTATTTATCTTGAACTTGTGCCTTGGCTGCTTCAAAATAATCTCCCAATTGCTGACGTTCATAATACTCTTGATTGACGCGCTCTTGTTGCTCTCTTATGCTTGAATATTCATGAAACAACCTTTGCTGTTCTTGCACCTTCTGACCAATCCATGCCATATACGCCTTGGGATCATTTTCTAAGGAAGGAACATTTTCTTCAAAACGGCGTGTAATTTCTTGCTGCATGGCGGCATATTTTTGTGCCATCTCCAGTGCAAGCTCACGAGCCTGAGCAGCATCTTGCTCCGCTTTTTGACGTGCTTGACGCTCTTGTTCTACAACACCATAATGAGCCTGACCATAATGAGCCTGCTCAGACTCTTTCTCACCACTCCCTTGACCAGACTGCTCTTGAGGGACCTCTTCTACAGCTTGCTGCTCAGATACCTCATATAATCCATCTGCCTCATCTTCTCCACCTGCTTTAATAACCTCACCATCTTGCTCAAGCTTTTCAGCTTGCACGCTCTCAACAGCATAATCGCTTGCACATTGCGCATCATAAAGGGCTTGTTCTTCGGGGGTTAATTTTTCTTCCATTTTTAGTTCCTTTTCGTTTAAGTTAAATTTTGCCTCTCATGGTTGCTGCTCGATAATTTTCAAGCTCTATTTGTAATGCTTTGATTTGCATCTCTCGCTGGGTTATCTCATTTCTTGCTCTTTGCATTTCAAGCTGCATACGTGCTTGTTCTTGTTTTAAGAAAAGCTCAATATTCTTTTGCTGCAGTGCTGCTTGTTTGCTTTGGGCATCCAGTTGATTGAGCACGCCTTTTGCCTGAGTTTCTTGTTGAATGGCTGCAACTTTTGCTTGTTGCTCTGGGCTTAATTGCGGCCCTTGGTTTTGCATCATCATCTGCTGTTGTTGCTGTTGCATTTGTGCTTGCTGTGCTTTGGCTGTCAAACTTGCCACAAGGGTTGCTGGCAATGGCGAGAGCTTTAAAAGATCAGGGATCATATCAGGCGTTAAGAAACTCCCAAGCAACGGCAACATCTGAGTAATGGCTGCAAATGTTCTCTCTTTTTCATTCGGACTGCTTGGGGAATCATCAACAATAATGTCATACTCAAGGGGGGTGATCGCCTCACGCGTTAAAGGCACATACTCAGCCTTCTCTGGTCCAGAAATACGTATCAAGCGACCATCGGAAAGATAGTTTTGAATCAGATAAAGAATGATCTTGCCTTGGCGGCACCGATAAAGCTTTAAATTATCAAATAAACCTGCAAGCAAATTAAGTGTTGACTGGCGGCGTGTATTTTCCAACACATTGGCCTGATTAACCTCCCTTGTTCCTATAAACTCCGCAGATAATCCTGTCACATGGGTAATCGCCTCACATGACTCATTGAACAGTTGAAAAAAACCATTGGGAAATTCTGCACGCGGCTTAGTCTGTATTCTTCCACCCGTCAAAGCACCACTTTTAAGCCACGTGATCGTATCAGCCTTTGCCCAGCTCTCCATCGCTTGGCGATCATCATCAAAAGCACCCCGTTCAGCCATAATCCCGCCTTTGGCTTGGCTATTGAGGATATACATCACTTGACTAAAATATTTATTCGACCATCTTTGTGGGTCTTTTGCAGGTCTGACAATGCCATAAAACTGGTTTTTAAGCTTATCCAACGTGCCTGTAATGCACTCCCACCCAAGTTGCCCATCAGGTGCTAAGGGTTTGTCAGGCTTGCTTAAAAGACGACGCCCCAAAAAAGCACGTTTGACCACCTTCTTATGAAAGCTCGCTCCTTGGATTTGCGGCACAAGCATTTGCAGCTGTTCAAACTCTTGGGCACTATAATCACGCATCTGACCCGTTTCAAGATCTTGTGCTTTGTAATAAGCCTCATATTCAAACCAACGACACTCAACAAGCGTGACATAGCGTTTCCATGAAACAACCTCTATTCCATCACCCTGATCACTATAAGCATCAAGACAAACATGATAGGCTTCAAGATCGCTTGTAGGATCAATAGCAAAATCAGCATTCAGATCTTCAAAAGCCACATTGGGAAACAAGCTTTTGGCATCCTCAATGGGTTTGCGATCAACATACCACATACGCTGTGCATCAACCAGATTAGGCCTTACAGCATTCACATCCCACACCATCTTGAGTGGATCTAAACGTCTTACTGTGGGTTTGCCTTCTGGGTTTGTTTCATAATCAAGCCGTGTATCTGTCCACCCCATACCGCAAATGACCATATCTTGAAAGGCATCGGAATCGGCATATTCAGCTTCAGCTTCATCACGAAACCACTCTGCTGCCCCGGTGAGCAATTCATTGGATATGGCTGCACCAACTTGTCTTGGTTGAAACTGTACTTCCCGTTTATTATTACGTTCTGCTCCAACAATGGCATTGACCAAAGGAGCAATACGGTTAAACGTCATCACGGGGCGCCGCTGGGCTTTTAAAACAGCTAAATCTTCTTTTGCCCATTGACGTCCATTATAAAAGTCAAAGTCTTCACGCGCTTGCTCTCGCCATTTATTGACATGCTCAATATCTGCCCCGTACCAAGACTTAAGGCGTCTATAAAGCCCATCATCATCAAGACTTGTCGTCTTTTGTACATCGTTTTCTAAAATGCCATCCATGATGCCGTTTCTCTTTCTGTTGCGCTGTAACGCTCTGGTTTTGATGGAGTATGGGGTGCTTCATAAACAGTGCACATCAAACCAAAGGCATCGGCTCCATGACTTGCCCAGTCATGTTGAGCCCCCAAACCAATGGCGCGCTTTTCATCCCATTTTTCGTGATACCAATTTAACGCCTTACGGCCAGCAACCGTTGTTTCCTCATGAAACCAAACACAAGGTAAAATACGACGCACCGCTTCAATGCGCATCTTAACAGCCCCTGCCCCTTGATTGGGCACAATCTGTGTGTCAAAACCAGCCTCATTTAAAGCACTCTCAAAGCTCACATTGTAAACACGGTCTCTTGTCGCACCATCATGAGGAAGCACCATCAGTGCCTTGTCATAACCATGGCAACGCAACCATCCTATATGCTCAGATAAGGGTTGACCTTGCGCTTCATAATAATCAAGCACCCTGATCTCCCTGCCCACAAACTGTGCAATCCAGATAGCCGTTGCATCAGCTTTTGCTCCCGTGCCCCCAATATCCCAAAAAGCACGAATGGGCATTAAAGGATCACGTGCAACACGCCCTATTCGTCCCTCTTGTTCTGCAGCTAACATTTCCTTTTGGAAATAAGCCCCTTGCACAGCTTTAAGATAATCACCCTCCCAAATATGCTTATAGCTCTCAGGACGGTTTTGAAGATCATCAAGGCGTACTCTTTGCAGCTTTTGGGGAAACAAAGGATTATCAGACCAGTTAATTTCTACTCCTTTAATGTTTTCATCTTTTGTAAAACGAAAGCGTCTTTCAACAGGGGCATTCTCACGCAATGGATTCCACGTCACCCAAAGCTCTGCACGCCAGCCCTCTCCTTCTTCTCGAAGTGTCGGTATCAGTGTTTGCCAAGCCGTTTCAGTCACAGGTTCTGCTTCATCAACCCAACAAAGCAAAATACGCCCCATCGACTTAATGCTGGCAATATTGCGATCAAGCCCTGAAAACTGAAAGGATATACGTCCATCTTTCGACTTAATGGACAACTCTCCAACACAGTAATAATCCTTTAAAAAATCATAACTCTCAATTGCTCGTTTAATCTCTTGTAATGAACTCTCAGCAAGCGAATTTTGAAACTGGCGGGCACAAAGGATAATCCCTGAGATCCCACCCATCCCATATTCATAGCCCTTTAAAGCTGCCATTAAGGCAAAAGACCTCGTCTTTCCTGATCCACGTCCTCCCCACGCAGCACGCACATCTGCAAAACCTTGAAACAAGGGAATTAATTTCTCGATGATCACAACTTGAGCTGTCGCCATCTCAATCACCCTGAAACAGCATCATTGTCCTTGATAACAGGCGCTACAATCTCAACACGGGTAATCATCTTGATGGCTTCATTATTTTCACCGGTAACCTGCAAAGGTAAGATCTTGCCCAACAAGGCTAAATAAGCAGCTGGGCACTTTAAAGCCTGGCGTTCAAGATAAGAGATCAATCCTTCAGTGCCATATTTGCTACCAGCCTGTTCTGCTGCTTTAATCACTGCCTCTTTAAGAATGCGCGTTGTCTTATTGGGAACACCTTTCACACGCCCTGCTCCTGCATTAGGCGGTCTCACCTTCACACAATTATCTGAGCCAGTATCTGAGCCAGATGCCATCGCAGTTTCCTTCTCAAGGATCTAAACAAAAAAAGACCTCACTCTCGAGGACAAAGAGGAGGTCAATTAATGTCAATAAATAAAAATGAATAAACTGGATTATCCTAACAAAAAACCCCGCATTCGCAGGGCTTTCCGTAGCATAGAAAGAAATAAAAACTGTATTATAAACTAATTTTAGGCACAGTACGACTAGTACCGCAGTGTCATTTAATACAATTCATACCACTATGTCAACTAAAAAATCACGATCTAGTATTTTTTTATCTCAATCAAACTAAATATGCTATTTCTAAGCGTAAATGGTTGTAGAAAAAAGGCTGTAAGTTTTTTCACATTTAATTGCCTAAATGTTAAGTTCATGACGTGCTGCCGTTGCTAAAAAAGCAGACCGTGTTAAGCCTCTTTCTTGTGCACAATCATCAATCGCACGCAGGAGCCCTCGTTCAATTGATATATTCATACGCACCACTTCTGAATCATTTTCAATAAATGGAACCTGTATTAAAAAAGCTCCTTCCGACAAAGCTATTTTGACAATTTCTTTCTGTATCACTTCTTCAAATTTTAAAGGAGTTGGCAACTTATCCATTTCTTCGCAATATAGTTGTAGAGCTTCTGTTGCATTAGCAATAAGATTTTCTTCCTGATCAGAAGCAGAAAATAGCCCTTCAAAATCAGGAAACTGAACACCAAAAGCAGAATCTTCATCCTTGTGAACAAGAGCAAAAAATCTTTTCATTCTTCTTTTCCTTTTTTTAACCAGCCCGCTTGTTGTGCAATGGAACGCGCTGTACCAATTGGAAGGTCTTTTTTAGGATGGGGAACAATAATTACTTGGCCATTTTTTTTAAATTTATGATGAGAACCTTTTACTTTAATAAGTTCAAAGCCGTCACATTTTAATTTTGCAATGATTTTTCGGCTATCTTGTTCCATTTTATATACTCATAATGTGTAAATATATACACAATTTTATTGATTTTGAATCTGATGTCAATTTTTTTATTAGCAATCAA
>NZ_JH725081.1:680238-683598 GCF_000278255.1 Bartonella melophagi K-2C | reverse complement strand
AATGAACTCTCAGCAAGCGAATTTTGAAACTGGCGGGCACAAAGGATAATCCCTGAGATCCCACCCATCCCATATTCATAGCCCTTTAAAGCTGCCATTAAGGCAAAAGACCTCGTCTTTCCTGATCCACGTCCTCCCCACGCAGCACGCACATCTGCAAAACCTTGAAACAAGGGAATTAATTTCTCGATGATCACAACTTGAGCTGTCGCCATCTCAATCACCCTGAAACAGCATCATTGTCCTTGATAACAGGCGCTACAATCTCAACACGGGTAATCATTTTGATGGCTTCATTATTTTCACCGGTAACCTGCAAAGGTAAGATCTTGCCCAACAAGGCTAAATAAGCAGCTGGGCACTTTAAAGCCTGGCGTTCAAGATAAGAGATCAATCCTTCAGTGCCATATTTGCTACCAGCCTGTTCTGCTGCTTTAATCACTGCCTCTTTAAGAATGCGCGTTGTCTTATTGGGAACACCTTTCACTCGCCCTGCTCCTGCATTGGGCGGTCTCACCTTCACACAATTATCTGAGCCAGTATCTGAGCCAGATGCCATCGCAGTTTCCTTCTCAAGGATCTAAACAAAAAAAGACCTCACTCTCGAGGACAAAGAGGAGGTCAATTAATGTCAATAAATAAAAATGAATAAACTGGATTATCCTAACAAAAAACCCCGCATTCGCAGGGCTTTCCGTAGCATAGAAAGAAATAAAAACTGTATTATAAACTAATTTTAGGCACAGTACGACTAGTACCGCAGTGTCATTTAATACAATTCATACCACTATGTCAACTAAAAAATCACGATCTAGTATTTTTTTATCTCAATCAAACTAAATTTGGTATTGGTTAAGCGTAAAAATGTAAGCTATTTCTTGACAGAACTACCTTTTTATACTATAAATATAGCATGATTAAGACGTTCAAAAGTAAGACATTGGCTGAATTATTTGAAACGGGAAGTTCATCCAAAATTGACAAGAGACTTTTTAAACGGATCATTGTTCGTCTTGACCGTTTAGATGTTGCTGAAAAACCCGAAGACATGAATCTTCCAGGATTTAATTTTCATGCTTTAATTGGATTTCACCCCACTCGTTACACTGTACATATAAATGGACCATGGTGCATCACATTTGAATTTGACTCATGCAATGCTTATCATGTTAATCTTGAACAATATCACTAGGAGTAAAATTATGAATGATATTCCTGTACAATGCAAAAGAAACCGTTGTCCTTCTCATCCAGGTGATTTACTGGCAGAAATTATTCCAGCAACTGGCAAAACAAAATTAGAAATTGCACAAATGCTTGGGATATCACGTCAGCATCTTTATGATATTTTGAAAACAAAAAAACCAGTTTCTCCTTCTGTTTCAGCTCGTCTAGGTAAATTATTTGGGGATGGTGCTGCTGTCTGGTTGCGTATGCAAGCAGCTTATGATGCTTGGCACGCTGAGCATGAAACAGATGTTAGTAAAATTCCAACTCTCCATATTATTTGAAAACCACATTGAAACTAAAACTTACAAAGTTTCTCTCTTTTGCGAGAAAAACTTACAAAGAGCATTAAGAGCGATGCGTAGAGAACTGACAAGGTGTGGCAGTTGTTGGTCTTCTATAACGATGTACTGCAAAGCAGCATGAAGATTATACTGACGATATACCCCTTGTGTTTCTCTAATAACATCTCGCGCAGCTTCATAGCGATGCGTTGCTATCTCAATCCACCTCTCAAGACTTTCTTGATCGTGATTGTCATTTGCACCATCATAATAAGCCCCCGGCAATCCTTTTGCACACGAATAATCGTTTCGTACCTGAATATATTGCTGTGATGCCTCGTATTGATCTTGATTAATCTTTTTTTCTAATAAATATAACCGCCCTACATAAGTGCCCATAATCGGGTTTTTCGCATCTTGAATATTCACCCCATAATGCTTGGCACGCATTTCAAGTGTCTGTTGATCAACAGGCTCACGAGGCATTTTTGCACGCGAAATACGTCCATTAGGTTCTCTTCTTTGACCGACTATCCTAGGTCTTCCCCGTTTCTTTCGTTTTTTCATAAGAAAACCTCCTAATTAAAACGGGATATCATCATTTAAAGTCGTCTCTAAATACTGCTTATCCTCTTGCTCCATTGCTTCCAAAGCCATATCAACACCATCTTTTTGATCCTTTTGAACACTATTAAGGATCTTTAATTCACCTCTATATTGGGATAAGATAATTTCTGTTGTGTAGTGTGTTTGTCCGCTTTTATCTTGCCATTTACGCGTCTGTAATTGACCTTCAACATAAACCTTAGAACCTTTACTCAGATACTGAAGTGCAACCTTTGCAAAATGGGGATTAAAAACCACGACAGAATGCCATTCTGTTTTATCTACCTTTTCACCTGTTGTCTTATCCGTATAGCTTTGTGAGGTAGCTATACGAAAGTTCACCACCTCTGTACCAGATGGCATTATTCTACTTTCGGGATCGGCACCAAGATTACCGACTAAAATTACTTTATTGATCATGTTGGATATCTTTTCTAAGAAAAATTATGTGTGTGTTTTAATGAAACAAAATACGGATATGAAAAACTATTTTTACTATATTTTACAATATTATAGCACAATATACTACACTAATTAATACAGATAAATAAAATAAATAACTGAAAAAAATAATTTATATGCTTTTATCAGTGCATAAATGCTGTTCTCAACATATTTATATAACTAACTGATAATACTTAAAAATTGCTTCTAAAAATAAGAAAATTTGTCTGTTGTTGAAATAAAAGATTGTGTTTGACATTGTAATAACTGTATCCTACATGTTACACATGTTTGCAGTGTATCAAGACAAAATATTTCATACAGTGGCTAGATTCTTTAAAAGATGAGATTGCACAAGCGCATATTGTAACACGGATAGCAAGGATAGAAACGGGGCTTTTGGGCAATGTAAAATTCTTTCATGGCATTGGAGAATTAAAAATAAATCATGGCCCTGGCTATCGGGTTTATTTTATAAAACAAGGGAAAGAAATTATTCTACTCCTTAATGGCGGTGATAAATCTACCCAACAAAAGGATATCGAAAAAGTCACCGCACTTAATTAAGTTCCTCAAAGCATTTACTCTACAGAAAGTGGACAGCATTTAATCTAAGCATTTTTATAAAATTGTTTACGAAACCGTACATTTGAAAGATAATAGTGCCTACAAAAAGTAAAAATAGATGCCAAAAAATGAATTCCACTTCTCTGTTAATGTTTTGAAAAAGTAGTAAAAGAAACGCCATCACAGCCATATGCAAAAACCTATGCAGATATCTTTGTAAATAATCTGTTGC
>NZ_JH725081.1:677544-679209 GCF_000278255.1 Bartonella melophagi K-2C | reverse complement strand
ATCATGTTGGATATCTTTTCTAAGAAAAATTATGTGTGTGTTTTAATGAAACAAAATACGGATATGAAAAACTATTTTTACTATATTTTACAATACAATAATACAATTTACTATACTAATTAATACAGATAAATAAAATAAATAACTGAAAATAAACAGTTTATAGAATTTCATAATATCTAAATGATTTTCTCATCATATTAAGATAACTTATTGCTATTACTAATAAAATTGTTTCTGTAAATAGATTTTTAAAAAGCTTCCACATAAAGAGAAAATATTTTCAAGAAAACTATATCAATCCTTGACAAATATTCGTTTATAAACGATTATTTGTTTATGTTTAAGATACGCCACTACCTTACTGCTGACGGGAAAGATTTGATCACAGACTGGTTACACAAACTTCGTGATGTGCAAGCTAAAACTGCAATTATTCGTCGTCTTAACCGTTTAGAACAAGGAAATTTTGGTGATTTTAGACCACTTCGTGATGGCATTTATGAATTGCGAATTCATATCGGGCCTGGTTACCGAATTTATTATTCCCAATTAGGAAAAACTGTGTTGCTGTTATTGTGTGGTGGCAGCAAAGGGACGCAAAATACTGATATTACCCGCGCGTGTGCTTATTGGCATGATTGGCAAAACCGTGAAGATAAAGGAGTGTAGAGATGAGAGACCGTAACCATGATGATGCAATGGCTGAACTGTTCTATAACGATCCTGAAACGGCAGCAGCTACTCTTGATGCAATTTTAGCTGATGGTGATCAAGGTGAGCTACTTGTAACACTTCGTCAAATGGCAAAAGCCTATGGCGGCGTTCAAACTGTAGCTAAAGCAGCTAAACTAAACCCAACACAGCTTTATCGTACACTTTCAGAAAAAGGAAATCCCGAGCTTTGCAGTTTGACTGCTTTACTACGCACTATGGGGTTCCGGTTAGCTGTACAACCCCTTGAGCGATCAAATTCCACACATCTAACCTAAATAAACCATTAAAGAAAATCAATTGATTGAAAAAGCTATTTTATAATACTATTAAGCCGCATCACATAAATGACGTAGTTTTGTTTTTTGCTGTCTAAAAGCAGGCTCCCCCTCGCCTGTTATTTACGCTGCTATAGCAACCTTGACAACATTATCGCCTTCATAAACTTCACAATTTGTTGGAAAAAAGCACTCGTTTTGTCCTGTAATTTTTGCATCTGCTCTATTTTCCTCAAATTAGCCCGTACAGAGCGTTTTATGTTCCTAATATGGAATTCATCAAAAAACTTTTAAATCTCTCTCTACGGTGCCTTTCTATTGATTTAAACGCATATCTAATCCAAAAATGATCACCATTTCTCTCTATTTTGCTGTCTTAAACTCATTAAGCCGTTTTTGTGAGTGGAATGATATTCTCTCGTCTTCCCTTTTCTTTCAGTGCTTTTGTTCGTGTATTCACAACAGCTTTGCGCACAAGACTTGCTGTTGTCAAAAGACTTTCTTCTAAATCACGGCATAGTCGCACAAATTCACAAGTGCTCGGAAAAAATGTCTCGGATATAGTTTTTACTTCACCTCGCAAAATCCGTTTAACCGTTTCCATGAGTGACCACTTTGAAACTGTCTCAAGAGCCATCCCGTACGCAAGCGACATACCTTCATCATCTGAGTT
>NZ_JH725081.1:672409-675659 GCF_000278255.1 Bartonella melophagi K-2C | reverse complement strand
CCTCAAATTAGCCCGTACAGAGCGTTTTATGTTCCTAATATGGAATTCATCAAAAAACTTTTAAATCTCTCTCTACGGTGCCTTTCTGTTGATTTAAACGCATATCTAATCCAAAAATGATCACCATTTCTCTCTATTTTGCTGTCTTAAACTCATTAAGCCGTTTTTGTGAATGGAATGACATTCTCTCGTCTCTCCTGTTCTTTCAGTGCCTTTGCTTGTGTATTTTCAATCGCTCTGTGCACATACCAAACTCTGCCAAGCACATCACTTTCTAGCTTCTGACAATAGGAAACAAGTTCTGCACATGTGGGCATGAATACCTTTGACATCTCCTTGACCTGACCGGCGAGAATATTTTCAACAGCTTTTGCAAGAGCGTATGCTGAAACTTGTTTGAGTGTCAGCTTGTAAGATGAAGAAACTACATTGGGATCTGTGTTAGCTGGAACTCTCAAACTTGAGAGGAAAAAAGCAGCTTTCTTAATCTGTTCATCCGAAGCTTTCACACTGAACAATCTCTGTAGATGGTTGCAAGCATCCAAGACTCTTTCTTCCTCCTGCTTCGTCAATTCGCTCCCACTCTTGAAGGTCGATGGATACCCTCGGTTGATCCTCTTCATAATCATCTCCAGATGAAAAATTATGTCTGGAACTTTCGAAACTTTCTGTAAGACGTTCGGTGAAACTTTTTTGTCGCTGAGAATAATTTCCATACCTACCATTTTGTTTTTCCTTTCCCAGTTTTGCTTTCTGAGCTAAAAGTCCATAGTCGGAAATAACCCAGTTGTACCATGTCAGTTTCCAATCCTTTTTGATTGCACCTTGACCAGATTTGGCTATCCAGAAGTTTTTAAATTTCTCAAACTCTAACAACGCCTCATCATGCGTTAAGCCCTTTTCGAGTGCGTATTGCAGATCAGGTTTGAAATCCTCAGGCAATCGACAGCCTCGTCTATCTCCAGACCGCTTGGTTTTCTTCTCAGTGCTTTCTTGCTGTGAAACGGAGGATTGATTTTCTGAGAAAGGCCTATCGTGATCCAAATGCTGCTCAACCATCTCATCGGTTGTTTCATCTTGAACCGAAACTTCAGTTGCTAAATCTTCTGAACCATTTTCTTTTTTTGATAACACGATAGTGTTAGTTTTTTTATATATATTCTTATTCTGATTCTTTATAGCTTGATTTTGCTTATCGTTTGCTTCAACAAAATTATTATTTTGCTTGCATTTTGCTTCAACATAATCATTAACAGATTGTTTTTTAAGCATTTTTGCTTGTGCACCTTTTCTCCCAGCTTCACTACGCACTTGCGATATATGCTCTTGTTTATCAATAAAGTTTTTAAGTTCTTCCTCGACTTGCAAACTCCACAAACGGCCATCTTCTAAACGAACGATTTTCTGATCACGTAACAAAAAATCTAATGCCTTATTAAAAGCCTTAACCGAGCAACCAGCACTGTGTGCCAATTTACTTGGATCACAAAAAATAGGTTCACCACTTCTACGCATGTGCCATTGCAATATTACGTATGTTGCTATCTGAAATGCTTTCATTCCACTCGTGTCAGCAAGACAATCAGATGAAAAACTTTTAACCCAAGGTAATTTAGTTGACATAGCTTTCCCCCTTTCTTTCTGAAACTGCTGATGATGTGTACCACAAACGGCCACTCTCTAAACGAATGATATAACCACGGCTCATTAAAGATTCTAATATGTTTCGAAACGTCCACACTGAACAGCTGCACAAACTTGATAAATGAGAAGCATCATTAAAAATAGGTGCGCGCTTATGAAGCATGAGCAAGACCAGTGTTGTATAAACAGCTGTTTCTTTTGGCTTCAAAAGCATAAGCTCAATTAAAAATTGACCAGGATAAAATTTTACCCAGGGTAATTTCGTGGCCATCACATATCTCCTTCTTTCTTTAAGTGTAAAATTGCCCAGCCTGTCTTCGTATCTAGATCAAGAAAAGGAATCATGTTAGGCATCTGACGTTTCATTAAAAATGTTTTATAAAACCGTTTCATCACTATGGTTTTGAAAAAGTGGGGGAGAAAATAGAATGACAGTATTTGAATGTTTCTCTATAATCTCCATTGTCATTAGTAGCATTCATGCAAGTATTTCAGTTTGGGCAAGATATGAAGAACAGAAAAAAAAGGCTTTAGGACGAACACTGCAGTTTAATTGCGTATCATATAAATCGACCGTGTCTCCGTATAAAAATGAAAATCCTGAAATTACAATAAAGTTAGCCCTTCACAATCCTACAAAACAAGTAATTAAAGTAAATAACATCTGGATAGATCACAAAAGCCCATTCCAATTTATTAAAGCACGCTATATCAATCCAAACCCAAAATTCCCTAAAAAACCAGATATAATTATCTCCACAAAGCCTAAGCACATCGACTTAATAAATCCTCAGACAAAACCGGAACCAGAGCACTTCTTTGATTTATTTAGTATAAACAGTAAACAAGAAATTATACTTTCACTTACCGTGCTAGTTAAACAACCAAATACAGTAAATCCTATAACTATTATTTTAGAACATACTTCGTCTAATGATCCAAATAAAACACTGAAGCTTCTTTGTAACCTCGGCTTTTTTAGATTGTCAGATAAACAGAATTTGAATTATATTAATAAACTTTTCAAAGAAAGCGCATCTCAATAAATAACGTACGTACTCACTTTACAAGTAGTTAAAAACGAAACAAAAAACACAGAGTTAAAACAAGCCGCAAAGTATATACTATTGCCATAAAATCACCTTTAATCACTTTTCTTTCCTTATTTTTACCTTGTTTAAGTTATTGTATGAATACCCCTGATCATTAAATCCATATTCTGTACTGCCAATAATAAAAAAGCCGCTTCCAAAACCTATGTAACCGTGAAAGAGAGGCCATATACTCCTGTGGTGTCATGAATGTCATTTCATACGTAATAACATTATCATCACACACTACCGTATCTTTTATCTTTTCATCACCACTCACCATAGCATTGCCGGAAACGTATGAACCGTCATAAACCCAACAATCACCCTCATGAGAAAGATTGTCTTCTTTCTCTATAAAACCACCAATGTCACCAGCTTTAACATCACCAAAGTCTCTTAATGCACGAATACGATGAAGAGTGCAGTTATATTTCTTTCCAAATCTTGAATTATCAACCTTCTCACTTTCTTCCGTAAGCTCGTATTTCTTTTCTATACTCATGTTCTTATCC
>NZ_JH725081.1:670798-672309 GCF_000278255.1 Bartonella melophagi K-2C | reverse complement strand
GAGTGCAGTTATATTTCTTTCCAAATCTTGAATTATCAACCTTCTCACTTTCTTCCGTAAGCTCGTATTTCTTTTCTATACTCATGTTCTTATCCACCTAATGATTGTTCACTATCGGTTTGATCACACCCTGCCCTACTTGCTGCACAACCATCTACAAACTCAGGTGATGGAGATGTTTCTTTTTTCTGCATTAAGTTTTGCAAACGCTCGGAATAAACAGCATCTTTATGGTGTTTTGTCATTGGAAAGTAGATTTTACGAGATTTGTTCTCATATGTATGAAGAAACCAATTTATTGTAACCCAAGATAACCCTTTGGATTGAGACAATTGAATAATTATGTTCCAATATTTTGGAGAAATACTATTACGATCGCGCATTTTACGCGCGGCTTCATAACTACATCCAACTTCTTCTGCGAATTGGCGTATAGATCCCCAGAACTCAATTAAATTTTTAACAGAAAAATTATTAACCATAGCAATAACAGTACATTACGTACAATTTAAAATCAAGATAAAATCGTACACATTGAACAGAAAAAATAGTGGATAATGTACAAATGATTCTTTTACCAAAAGATAGACTTAAAATGGCACGTGAGCGCGCTGGGTATTTAACACCGAGCGAAGCCGCACGTGCTATACCAAGTCTCAATGTTAATACATTAATTAGTAATGAAAATGGAAATCGCGCTATCTCGCGTCAAATGGCTGGACGATATGGAGAGGTATTTAATGTAGATCCTGGATGGATTTTGTATGGCAAGTCTTCTCAAGATAATCCTAGCCTCAGTGAGAGCGTTCCTTTAATTTCGTGGGTTAGTGCTGGAGAATTAAGTGAGCAAGACGGTATAACGGATTTTTTGGATTGTTCTATGATCGAAGCTGTCAATCTTCCAGCGGGTGAGTGGATTGCTTTGCGCGTGGATGGTTCGTCCATGAATAAAATTAGTCCTCCAGATTCTATAATATTTGTAAATATGCGAGATAAGAAACTTGTACCAAATGCTTGTTATGTCATTGCAGATGAAACTGGAAAGGCAACATATAAACGATATAGGCCAAATGATAATCCTCCTTTTCAACCCGCCTCATATAATAAAACAATAAATGCTCCAAAACTCGAAGGTGCTATCTCAATAATAGGTCGTGTACGGCGTACTATTCTTGAAATGTAATACTATAATCATCTTTCATCTACTTAAAATTAAATGCTATCAGTGGAATCGCGGCTGCGTTTTGTTGATTCCTAACAACAAGCCTGAGCATTTTTGACACTCTATATAATAAAGTGATTCTTATAGAGATAAAAAAACACAGATTATTTCCCCTTTTTTATTATTTTTATAAAATAAGTACAAAATGTACTTGACTATATTTTGTACATAATGTACTTACTTATATACACTACAAACAACCATTTACGAACAAGGAATAGAGGGGATGGAAAATGAATGAACAGTTTTTTGTGAATGCTGATGAGATTTTGTTGCTTGTATGCAGTGG
>NZ_JH725081.1:499867-667007 GCF_000278255.1 Bartonella melophagi K-2C | reverse complement strand
GAACTCTTAATTTATCTTAAAGCTGATATCGCCGTACCAAATACAGCTACTCATCCAGACAGATTAGATCTCTTAAAGGGTGATTATGATTTTGATATTGGTATGTAAGGTCATGCTATGCCTAAACAACGGCCTCCTCACCTTGTTAAGGAAATTACACGCTATGGTAAAACCATATGGTATGTGCGTATCGGGCATGGTCAAAGGCGTAGAGTGCGTGGAACCTATGGGACACAAGAATTTGTCGACGACTATAAAAAAGCGCTTTCTGAGTTACAAGGATACACACTCCCTAAATCTAAACCTGGTAAACTGGTTGAAGGTAGTTTCATATGGCTCCTAAAACAATATTTTAACAGCGTCACCTGGCATAACCTAGCTCATGCTACGAAAAGACAAAAAGAACTCATTTTAATGAAAGTATCAGATGCTATAGGAGATATTCCGTACAAAGCAATTAAAAAGTCACATATTGTAGCTGGTGTTGAACGACGCAAGGAAACACCAGCAAATGCCCGGAATTTTCTACAAACAGTTAATGGCCTTTTTACGTGGGCCGTTGAACAAGGACTTTTGGAAGATAATCCTGCTTTAGGGGTTAAAAGACCGTCTCTCAAAAACAAGGATGGATTCCCTGCTTGGACGGAAGAAGATATCAATAAATACTATCAACAATGGCCTCTTGGGACTCATGAACGTGTGTGGATTGATGTTCTTCTCTACACAGGCTTACGAAGGGGGGATGTTGTACGCATTGGTTGGAAAGACGTTAAAGATAATGTCATTCATTTAAAAACGGAAAAAAGCAAATTTCAGACAGATGTGTTTCTTCCCATTTTACCCGAATTAGCAAAAACTCTTGAAACGGGTCCCGTCGGAAATGAGACATTTATTTGTGGGAGAGGAGGCAAAAAACTAATCAAAGAAACCTTTGGTAACTTATTTAAAAATGCTTGTAATGAAGCTGGTGTAAAAAAATCAGCACATGGATTGAGAAAATTAGCTGCAACAAGAGCTGCCAATGCAGGGGCTACTGTTGCACAACTTAAGGCAATTTTTGGATGGACCGAAGATGACATGGCATCTCTCTACACAAAAACTGCTGATAGAAAACGACTCGCTATAGAAGCAATTAAAAAGCTTCAAAAAAGTTAGTGTTATGAACCCTAGTCTTAAAAACAAACTAAAAGCTATCAAAATCAGTGATGAAATCAAAGCGACATTTGAGTAGTATCAGAAACCAGAGGACGAATAGATGGTTGTGCCCGTTGCATTGCTTGCCATAAATTATAGTTTGTTTGCATATCTAACCAAAACTTCGCTTTACTAAAACCCGCTAATTCTAATTTAACTGCAAGCTCGGTGCTCATAGAAACATGTCCATTAATAACTCTTGATAGAGAAGCTCTTGTCACATGGAGATGGTCGGCTAATTTTTGTATTGTTATCTCCATTTCTTCCAAAAAAGCTACTTTTAGAACTTCACCTGGATGTGCAGGATTATGCATCATTGTTTTACTTCCTTTCATCAATGGTAATCTTGATAATCAACAAGTTCAACATCTGTTCCGATAAAACGAAAGGTAATGCGCCAATTGCCGTTAACCCATATGGAATAGTAGCCCGCAAATTCACCTTTAAGAGAGTGCATTTTAAAAGCAGGTGCTTTCAGCATTTCAGGGCACGTAGCACTTGTTAAAGCCGTTAAAATAATACGTAACTTTTTTGTGTGAGCTGCTTGAATAGCTTTTGTGGAGCCCGTTGTGTAAAATAATTTTAAGCCTTTATGCTTGAAGCTCACAATTGCCATTACCATTCCTTATCGTATACTATAACTATACGACTACTAATAATAAAAGTCAAGTATCATGTCGACAAATCTGACTATCTAAGAAAAATGGATAGGAATAAGCGATAAAAAGATTTCAAAAAGGTGCGGGATAGAGTGCAAAAAAACTTAATAGAATCAATAAGTACAAGTTCCCTTACCTTTGCAGTAACTTATTGATTTTATTAATAACCGGTACGTCCTCATCACCCACCATTTATTCTATAAGATTTTATTGTTAAATTTAGTGATAATATCACAACATTTCTATTAAAAATTGAAACTCCTTCTCATTTTATTACCAACAACTTTCAATATTCATTGTGCCTTTTCTCTTATCACTCTCTTTTAAATTTTATAGCAAAAATGCTTTATAAGAGTCGTCCATTATATTAAATAATATAGGCAAATTGGACACTATGACAAAACTATAAATACAATAACTTTCTCAATAAAATAAATTAACATTGAAAACATATTTATGAATGTTGAAATAGGCTATATCAATTCTTATTAAGGTTTGTTGATTGTAACTCATTTCAGTATACACTCATCTTGCCAACAAACTTCACTCATAAAAAAGTATAGTAAGTAAAACGGCTATAATCATGTCCCCTTTGTGTAGAAAACATAATTACAGTTATCACTTGAATAATAAATTTTACGCTTATTTTATCAATCATCAGCCTGCTTTACAAAAGTAATATCTTAAAGCTTATAGGTTAACTTCCATTGTTCTATTTTAATAAATTGATGTAGTCTTACCAATATTATATTCACTTTTCTTCTCTATGAACCACCCGACACCTTTAAAGTTATTGAAAGTGTTTTTCTACTTTACGACTCACTTGTATCATGCTTCCATATGGAAATTGTCTTTTTGTTAGCGTAATTTAGTCTTAAATAATAAAGGGGATCTCCTAAAAATGGACCATAAACCAAATTTAGCTGAAGATTATAAAAAGGAATTACAACGTGGATTAGATAATCGCCACGTACAACTTATTGCTATTGGTGGTGCTATCGGAACAGGTCTCTTCATGGGATCAGGCAAAACAATCAGCGTTGCAGGCCCTTCAATTATACTAGTTTACGCCATTATTGGTTGTATTCTCTATTTTGTAATGCGGGCTATGGGAGAATTGTTACTTTCTAATACACAATATCGATCCTTTATGGACTTTTCATCCGAATTATTGGGACCGACTATTGGTTTTTTCATTGGTTGGACTTATTGGTTATGCTGGATTGTAACCGGAGTTGCAGATATTATTGCTATCATTAGTTATGCACAATTTTGGTGGCCTACACTCAACCCATGGATTCCCGTTCCTATTTGTATCCTTTTTTTCTTAATGTTTAACCTTGTAGCCGTAAAATTATTTGGTGAACTTGAATTCTGGTTCGGTCTTATCAAAATCATAGCAATTCTGGTATTAATTATTGTTGGATTTTATATGGTTTTTATCGGTTTTACTTCCCCAAATGGCACTGTTTCCTCTCTTAGTAACTTATGGAATGATGGAAATGTCTTCCCTCGAGGAATCACTGGATTTTTTGCTGGATTTCAAATTGCTATTTTTTCTTTTACTGGCATCGAACTGGCCGGAACAACCGCAGCTGAAGTCAAAGAACCTGAAAAGATATTACCAAAAGCAATCAACTCAATACCTATTCGTATTGTACTCTTTTACATCTTCTCTCTTGTTGTAATTATGTCAGTCATACCTTGGAATCAAGTTGTTCCAGATAAAAGTCCATTTGTAGAAATGTTTTTACTTGCTGGTATTCCAATCTCTGCTGGCATAGTCAATTTTGTCGTTCTCACATCAGCGGCATCTTCTGCAAATAGCGGTATTTTTTCTACTAGCCGTATGATATACGGCCTTGCCACTAAACAGGGAGCTCCTGCTTTTTTAGGAAAACTTTCCAACAACCACGTTCCAGCCAATGCATTAGTCTTCTCTTGCCTGTGCATTTTATTAGGTTACACTTTCTCATCGTTATCTCCAACTGCTATAGGTGCTTTTACAATCGTTACAACCATTTCAGCAATTTTATTTATATTTGTATGGTCTGTGATTTTAATCAGCTATATTACTTACCGCCGCAACTACCCTACGCAACATGATATATCTATCTATAAAATGCCAGGAGGTGTTTTTATGTGCTGGGTTACTCTGGCTTTCTTCGCCTTTATTATCTCTTTATTGACGTTAGAATCCGATACTTTAGCAGCTTTAAAATACACATCACTTTGGTTTGTTTTCTTAAGTATTATGTACTTTATATTTGGAAAGAAGAATTTTATCAGACACAAAAAATAAAGGTTATGCGTAAAAGCACATCATAAAAAAGAGTTTTTGTTACCCAGCTTTATACTTAAGCTTTTTTACACATAACCCAACAAATCTCAGTTACGTTCCTTATCAACCAAAGCATTAGAGCTAATCCAAGGCATCATAGCGCGTAGTTTCTTACCAACTTCTTCAATAGGGTGTGCATTATTTAAACGTCGAATACTTTTAAAACGGGCCGCACCAGCTTTATATTCTTGCATCCAATCTGATGTAAATTTACCTGTTTGAATATCCCTTAAAATACGTTTCATCTCTGTTTTGGCCTTACCATTGATTACGCGTGGACCAGACATATATTCCCCCCATTCCGCTGTATTGGAAATTGAATAATTCATGTTTGCAATACCGCCTTCATAAATGAGATCAACAATCAATTTAACCTCATGTAAACACTCAAAATAAGCCATCTCAGGTGCATAACCTGCTTCTGTCAATGTTTCAAAACCTGCACGAATAAGCTCAACAAGCCCACCACAAAGAACAGCTTGTTCACCAAAAAGATCTGTTTCACATTCTTCTCTAAAAGTTGTTTCAATCACACCGGCACGTCCACCACCAATACCACAAGCATAAGACAACGCCACATCATGCGCATTACCTGAAGCATCCTGTGCAATCGCAATCAAGCAAGGAACACCACCACCGCGTTGATATTCGCCACGCACTGTATGGCCTGGACCTTTGGGAGCAACCATCACAACATCAATGGTTTCCTTAACCTCAATCAAGCCAAAATGAATATTCAAACCATGAGCAAAAGCAATCGCCGCCCCATCACGCAAATAATCATGGACATATTCTTTATAAATATCAGCCTGCAACTCATCAGGTGTTGCCATCATAATAAGGTCTGCCCACTGTGCTGCTTCAGAAACATCAACAACTTTAAAACCATCTGTTTTGATTTTTTTAGCCGTTGCCGATCCTGGACGTAAAGCAATTTGTATATTTTGAACACCAGAATCCTTTAAATTTAACGCGTGTGCACGTCCTTGTGAACCATAACCGATAATTGCTACTTTTTTTTCTTTAATTAAATTAACGTTGGCATCACAATCATAATAAACACGCATGAAAATATTCCTTTATATCCACATTTAATTGAAGCTTAAATGTCTTTCACTCAATAAATAAAGAGTAAAAAACCACTCTACGTATTTTGCACCTTACAAATGCTCAAACTTCCACTCATAATAAGATGGTAATTGAATAATTTTTAAATTCGCATATTGCAAACAACAAAGCTATAAATTCGAAGAATTTTTTTTAAATATATTTAGATCTCAAAATAAATAGTAAAAAATCATAATAAACATGATAACCTAGTCATACTTTGGCATTAAAACCAATCTTACCTACCCTATGATAAAATACAACCGCTCTCCAAAATGATTGATAATCATCTGTACAGTTCCACTTATTTAACAAAAATAATTTTTTAAAGCTTATTTCTTACTTTTATTTTCAGATTAAATAGGTAAATACCATGTTAAACGACTGATAACAATTATAAAAACACCGACTATACAATAAAATATTTACGTCAACCATAAACAATGCACTTGACACATTGTAATATTTTGATTCTACACTTGTTAAAGACTCATTTTAACCTAAAACGAACATCTAATTCGCTATTTGGAATAAAGCTATTAAATCGCAAATAATATCAATCGCGATTTTCTAACGACTATGATTTTGGATAAATCATAAAACAAGCAATTTTTCCGATTTACAAGAAAATTTTACCCCACATTAACAAACTAATATAAGTAAAAATTTATACTAATAAACGAATGAAACGCTGAACAGTCTCATGTACTCCATATTCTAACGCATCAGCGATAAGCCCATGGCCAATGGAAACTTCATCAAGCCAAGGTATTCGATCAACAAGAGCAGGAAGATTAGAAACTGTTAAATCATGTCCTGCATTGATACCTAATTGCAACTTTCTGGCTTTTTTGGCCGCCAATACAAGTTTATCTAACTCCTGCTTCTGTTTTTCTTTATCTTTAAATGCTCCACTATAAGCTCCGGTATAAAACTCTACACGATCGGCATTAATCTTTTTAACAATATCAAGACCTTCTACAACTGGATTAGCAAATAACGAGACACGAACTTTCTTTTCTTTTAAGCGTTGTACAATAGGTGTTAAAAACTCCGCATCATTAGAAAAATCCCAACCATGATCGGATGTCGACTGAGCTGGATCATCAGGCACAAGTGTAATTTGATCAGCATATTTTTCTGCTATATCTAAAAACATATCACTTGGATAACCTTCAATATTAAATTCAGCAGTGGGAAAATTATTGTTAATTAAAAAACGTATATCTGGTAAATCAGAAAAACAAATGTGTCTTTCATCCGGCCGCGGATGAACTGTCAACCCCGCTGCACCAGCTGTAAGTGCTTTATACCCAATATCTGTCACACTCGGCCATGGCAGATGACGCCGATTACGCAAAACAGCAACAGCATTGAGATTAACTGAAAGTTTTACTGCCATACACACTTCCATTTCTATTAAATTTTAAAGACAGAGAAAAATACAATTCCCTGTAAAATCAGGCAATAAAAATTATTTCTCATCCTATCTAACAATTGTTAACTGTTTTGCTGCGCGCGTAATCCCCGTATAAAGCCAACATGCATTCATATCACGAAATGCAAAACTTTCATCAAATAAAACTACATTATCCCATTGAGATCCTTGAGCTTTATGAACAGTCAATGCATACCCATAATCAAAGTCATCATATCTCTTTTTTATTTGCCATGAAATTTCATCTTCAGGATTTTCAAAAATTGCTTTGAGAAGTTTAATTTTTACAACTCCCCATTCGCTTTCTTCCGAATTAACAAGAAGATGAATACCTAGTTTAACAAGTTCCTTCTTTGAAGTCATAACTGTCCACAAAGAGCCATTTAACAAACGTTTTGTTGAATCATTGCGCAAACATACAAGCCTGTCCCCAACCTGCGGATATTTTTCTATAAATCCCTTTAACTCACGCAAACGCCTATTATAAAGATAGCGCGTTCGATTCAGCCCCACCAAAAGTTGATCAGCATCTAATACCAATTGTTGATCAAGTTCTTTGCGCTTAACAACACGTGCTAGCCCATAATCTCCATAAGCAATATCACGCCCCTCACGTACATCCATAGCTAGGCGAATAATTGGATTATCATACGCTTGTCGATGAATTTCTGATAAAAGAAAATCTGGTGTACCACTAGAAAAAAAACCGCCCCCTGATATGGGAGGCAACTGACCTGGATCACCAAGGACAAGAATTGGCGTGCGAAAACTCATCAAATCACGTGCTAATTGTTCATCTACCATTGAACATTCATCGACAACAACAAGCTTAGCCTGCGCAATTGGACTTTGTCGATTTAATGAAAATGTTGGTGTTATAGATGTTTTACCTGTTACTTCATCAGAAACTTCTTGCTCACCACGAGGACAATAAATTAATGAATGGATAGTACGAGCATTACTTGCCCCTTTAGAACGCAAAACTTGTGCTGCTTTACCTGTAAACGCAGCAAACTGAACAGAACCATCTATTGTTTCTGCAAAATAGCGAGCAAGTGTTGTTTTTCCGGTTCCTGCATAGCCAAAAAGGCGAAAAACAGGAGAACTTCCGTCTTTCAACCACGTGGCTACAGCCTTCAGCGCATTATCTTGTTCTGATGAAAACTGCATGGCCTATCAAGACAAGATTCGAGCAAAAAGAGCAAGCATTTTGAAAATAAAAACTATTATCAAAGATAAGCTTATTCCTTATGGTGTTTTAAAATCTCAGCTCATTTTTGAGCCAAACTTTAGTATATTTTATAAACTTCAAAAAACGTAAAGCATTTACCAAATTGATCAATGTTAGATAGGTTTTCAATAATTTAAAAATTAAAATAGTCCATCGTCATACTAATTTTACACAAAATACTTTCACCATATTTACAAAACTTGTACTATCCATCGCCTATAACCCCTTAATTAAGCCTATTCTTATTGAAGAAAAATTCCAATTGACCGACAAATAGCCAAATCAACACATACAATAAACGGCAATAATCTCCATATTCTAAAAATAAATCAATGATATATGCTAAAATATCCGGCTTATTATCAACTTAAAACCGACATACCAATTTCTATTAATCATGATCACAAATAGTGAAATAAGCTGAAATAAAATTTTCAATTGAATATAACAGATTTCAAACTCTCTATACGAATAATTTTCCTGTAACAGGAACAGCATTAGCAACTACTTCATCATTGGCCTCATCAGGCAACAGCATATCATTATGTGCACACCCAGACGGAATCATAGGAAGACAATTTTCTAAATTATCAACATGGCAATCAAATAAAACCGGTTTATCGCAATCAATCATTTGCTGAATTTTATCATCAAGTTCATCTGGTTTTGAGCAACAAATACCAACTGCTCCATAAGCCTGTGCCAATTTAACAAAATCAGGCATCGATTCTATATAAGAATTAGAAAAACGATTGCCGTGTAATAATTGCTGCCACTGGCGGACCATACCCATATACTGATTGTTCAAAATAAAAACCTTTACAGGTGTATTATGCTGAACTGCTGTTGCAAGTTCTTGAATATTCATCTGAATTGAAGCATCACCAGAAACACATATAACAAGTGCATTAGGATGTGCAATTTGAACACCAATAGCAGAAGGAAAACCATACCCCATTGTTCCAAGACCACCAGAAGTCATCCAACGGTTTGGTTCCTCAAAACGACAATATTGTGCAGCCCACATCTGATGTTGCCCAACATCAGTTGTAATATAAGTATTGGCATCTTTGGTAAGAGCATGAAGCCGTTCAAGAGCATATTGCGGCATAATAACATCTTTTTTCTTGACATATACTAATGAATTACGAGCACGCCATTGATTAATTTGTGTCCACCATTCATCCTGACTTTTCTTATTAAATACAGGTTGTAGTGCACACAAATATTGTATCATATTTTTTAAAACATAGGCGACATCCCCAATAATAGGAACGTCTACTTTAACTATTTTATTGATAGAAGAAGGATCAACATCAACGTGTATAATGCGCGCATGAGGTGCAAATGCATCAAGCCGCCCAGTAACACGATCATCAAACCGTGCACCAAGAGCTAACATGACATCACAATGATGCATGGTCATATTAGCTTCATAAGTTCCATGCATTCCGAGCATTCCAAGCCAATTTTTGCCAGAAGCAGAGTAAGCACCAAGCCCCATTAATGTTGAAGTGATCGGAAAATCTCCTAATTGAACTAAATCACGTAAAAGTCGTACAGCTTCAAGTCCTGATGAAATAACACCACCACCAGAATAAATAACAGGTCGTTTAGCTTCTGCTAAAAGAGAAGCAGCATGTTCAATAGCTTTTGTATCCTCTTTTGGTTGGGCATGATAATGTATAGATGTTATAGCTTGAAGCGCCCTGTAAACACCTGAAGCACATTGAATATCTTTAGGAATATCAACTAAAACTGGCCCTGGACGCCCCGATCGAGCAATATGAAATGCTTCATGAATAATTTGTGCAAGATCATTCACATCTTTAACAAGCCAATTATGTTTAGTACAAGACCGCGTAATACTAACTGTATCCGCTTCTTGAAAACCATTTGTTCCAATCAAAGTTGTAGGTACCTGACCAGAAAAACAAACAATAGGGATAGAATCCATCAATGCGTCTTGCAAAGGAGTTACAGCATTGGTTGCTCCCGGACCAGAAGTTACAAGCACAACACCAACTTTTCCGGTACTGCGTGCATAGCCTTCCGCCGCATGACCTGCTGCTTGTTCATGACGCACTAAAATATGTTGAAATGAATCTTGTTTATAAATCGCGTCAAAAATAGGAAGAACAGCTCCACCAGGATAACCAAAAATATGTTCAACCCCCTGATCAATGAGAGCCTGAATTACCATTTCAGCCCCCGACATTATCTTCCCATCTGCTCTCTCTTTTGTTCTTGGATGATCTGTCATTTTTTCTACTCGTCTATTCTTACAGCATAACAAAAAAGGCTCCAAAGGAGCCTATAGCATATAAGGAGAAAATATCATAAATCGAACTTCTTATCTTTATAAGCAACGATAAGAGCACTTTCTATAGACAAAGATTTTAATTTCATTAATGTTATTCGTCAATTGAAAATTGCTTTTTGAAAAATTTTTCATTCAAAATATTCTCTTTTTTTTAAACAATTGTGATATTTTTTCCTACTCTTTGTTTTATGAATAAATGAGATTCCATTTGTCATCAAATTGGTTATTAAACCATGTCATTTGCCTTTTTGCATATCTCCTAGTTTGCATTTTTGCTTCTTCAATAGCATCTTCAAAACTTTTATATCCATCTAAATAAGCCATAAGTTCACGTACCCCTATAGCTTTCATCGCTGGTAGTAAAGGAGAAAGCATGAGCTTCTTCATAGCAATTACTTCTTCTAACACTCCTCTTTCAACCATATGGTTAAACCGCTCATTAATGCGTTCATAAAGTAATTGACGTGGGGGAATAAGAAGAGTTTTCTCTGAACAATCTTGCGCAATTAAGGATCTCGTTTTTTTCTTTTGCCACCAACTTAATCTCTTACCTGTTGATTCATAAACTTCCAAAGCACGAATAATTCGTTGTCCATCTTGTGGAGCAATTTTTTCACAAAGAGCAGCATCAACCTGCAATAACTCATGATAAAGACTTTCAGCTCCTTCCTTATAAAGTCGCATTCGCCATTTTTCTCGTATAGCATCTGGAATAGAAGGGATTTTTGAAATCCCTTCTAAAAGCGCACGAAAATAAAGCCCTGTTCCCCCAACAAAAATAAGTGGTTTTAACGGAAATGAGCTTAAAAGCTTTTCAACATCGCTCGACCATTGCCCTACCGAATAGTTAAAAGCGGGACTTACATAACCATAAAGATAGTGTGGAATAATCAAAGTATCAGCTTTTGTTGGCCTTGCTGTTAAAATATTCAACACATCATAAATCTGCATAGAATCAGTATTAATGATAATAGCATTTTTCTCTTGAGCTATTTTAAATGCAAGTTTTGACTTTCCGCTTGCCGTTGGACCAGCTATCAATGTAACCATTCTCTGTGTCATGAATGGAAGCCTTTTATATCCATTAATCAATCACTTAATTGCAATGCCCATCATTAATATTAAATTCAGTATTTACCTATAACGTTGTAAATAGAATTCCTTAAAATGTGAACACAAGAAGCATTGACACACTTAAATAAAGAGAAAAAGCTAACGCAACAGTATTTTTATTCTTTAAAAGGTAAAACAAGCAATACAATAATTCTAAAATAAGATTAAAGCATTACGATTAATAAAGAAATTAAAACTACTCTCTATAAAAACTTTTTTTTGTACGTATGAATTTCAATTACGATAAAATATATTCTAAATGGGTTAAAAATTAGAATTTGCATACAGATATTGTTAACATTACTGCGTTATCTATAAACGATAACAGCTCTTTTTAATTGGCATTACGCATAAAAGCACTGCCTTATAAAAATTATTTTTTACAACGAAAACAAAGGTATTGCAAAACATCAATCCATTCGGATTGTTACAAATCGCAATTCTCCATCAGGACGAGCAATAATAAATAAAGCGTTTTTGCGTCCTGCTTCACGTAATTTATGAAAACGTTTTTTAGCATCATCAACTGTTGTGACCGCACTTTGATTGATATCAACTATTACTTCACCAACTCCAATACGTTTTTTATCAGCCGCACTATCTCGTGCTACAGATGTTACAACTAATCCATTAAGCTTATCATTAATTGAATAACGTTGGCGTAAATCAGAGTTAAGTGCCAATAATGTCATGCCCATAAGCTGCATTGTAATAGTATCTGCGCTACTTTTTTTCTTATCAGATTTTTCCGCTTTATTTTCATTTGAATCAGTTTCAACTAAACGACCAAGTTTAACTTTTACTGTTTTTTCCTGTCCATCACGTAAAACCGTAATATTTACCACTTTCCCTACAGGACTTTCTGCTGCTAAACGCGGTAAATCACGTGCATTCTTTATTTTAGTATTCTCAAAATAAAGGATAACATCACCAACGTGTAATTGGCTATTATCTACTTTTGCATGTTCGATTTTACCCGCAACTAATGCCCCAACAGCCTGGTCTAATTTCAAACTTTCTGCAATATCATCTGTTACAGGTTGAATACGAATAGCCAACCAACCGCGTCTTACTTCCCCAAAATCACGCAATTGATTGATAATAGAAATAGCCATATCAGATGGTATAGCAAAACCAATCCCAATTGATCCTCCAGAAGGCGAAACAATTGCTGTATTAATGCCAATCACTTCACCATTTCTATCAAATAATGGACCTCCAGAATTTCCTCGGTTAATTGCTGCATCTGTTTGAATAAAATTATCATAAGGACCAGCATTAAGATCACGATTACGTGCAGAAATAATTCCAACCGTTACACTACCACCAAAACCAAAAGGGTTACCGATAGCCATAACCCAATCACCAATACGTACTTTTTCTGAATTACCAAAACGTACAGCTGTTAATTTTTTGCTTCCTGGTGTTACCTGAAGTAAAGCTAAATCTGTCTTACTATCTTTTCCAAGTAATTTCGCTTTTAGCTTTGTGCCATCAGTAAAATTAACCTCAATATCATCAGCATCTACGATAACGTGGTAATTTGTAACAATAAGCCCTTTTTGCGCATCAATTATAAAACCTGATCCCAGAGAACGTACTTTTTGAAACTGACTCCTCTCCTGACCATCTTTTGGTGTAAAAAAATCATCAAAATACTCCTGTAGTAATGAATCTTTCGAAATAACAGGAGCAGGAGTATGTTCATCTTGCTCAGTCCCATAAACTATTTGCGTTGTAGAAATATTTACGACTGTATCTAAAAGGGTAGCAGCTAAATCAGGAACTGATAATGATATATCTTTCTGTAAAGTAACATTAGACCAACTTACTGATCTTAATAAAGACAAAACCATACAGATAATGATTATCGTGACAAAGCGTTTCAGTAACATATTTCTACCTATAACATGCGTCTGCTTAATGCCGAAAAAAGCATTATTAAATTCATTTCTGCAAAACTAACATGTCCATTACAATACCATACAAACTTCATCATAAAAGAAAATGGCCACACGTTAAGCTTTTAATGAAAAAGCAAAGCCCACAGCTGTGATCTATTTCTTCATTTTTTATCAGTTTTATTACCCCATATCAACCATCAGTGCTAACATTTGATTTTGTTTGCGGTAAATTACGGAAATAGAAAAAGAAATCCTCCTTTGATGAAATCACCATCGAAGTTTGCTCCAAATTCTTATACTGCTCCATTGCCAACCAAAAATCATAAAACGATGGATTGGTTTTTCTAGCATTTAATAAAAGACGAATACTTTCAGCCTGCCCTTCACCACGTGTAATTTCAGCATCACGTTTTGCTGCTGCTACAATTTCTTCATATTCACGGTTAGCTTCTGCCACAATACGATCTCTCTCTTGTTGACCACGAGCACGAATATTTTCCGCAGCTGCCTCACGTTCAGCCGCCATTTGTCGATATACATCTTCAGAAACAGCATCAGTTAAATCGGTTTTACGAATACGCACATCAACAATAGTAATACCCAACGAACCTGCATCCACAGAAAATTGTCGTTGTACCTCAGCCATCATTGCTCCACGTTCGTCCGATAAAGCTGCTTTGAATTCTCGTTTACCGTAAACAGCGCGCAAAGCATCAATAAAACGTGGTGCAAGATTTTCACGCGCAGCAATGTGTGGACGGCCCGATGCAATGCGTTGCAAGAACAACTTAGGATCTGTAATGCAATAGATAAAGAATGCATCTACTTCATAATAGGCACCACCACGCACTTGCACAGATTGTGTAGGCAAATCATAACGCAACAGCCGGTTATCAATAATAACTGTCTGATCCAAAAAAGGGACCTTAAAATAGATACCAGGATTAGATTCTACTTTAACGATCTGTCCAAAACGCTTAATCGCCACCTGCTGACGAGGATAAACAATAAAAATAGATGCCCATAAAGTAATAAGAGCAAATACTATAATACCCAAAATAAAAAAGAAACGAAATTGCTGCATAATTAACGCCCTCCAGAAACACTAGGCCCCAATAATAATGAGGAATGTGTTGATGTTGTCGCTGTTTTTTCTGATGAATTACGCAACAATTCATTCAGTGGTAAATAAGGTATTGCTGGAGAATCTGTTTGATTCAAAACTAATTTATTAGGTGAAGAAAGAATACGCCCCATTGTTTCCATATAAAAACGGTAGCGAACAGCCTCAGGCGCAATTGCAGCCTCACGAGCTATAGCTTGAAAATGTTGAGCACGCCCTGTTGCTTCTTCAATCATCCGTGCTTTTTCACCTTTTGCAATTTCCCGTGTGCGTGAAGCTTCACCATTAGCTAAGCCAATCTTAGTAAAACGCACACGATTACCCTCCTCAATCATCCGCCCACGTTCCTGCTCTGCTTGTTGGACAGAGTTAAACGCAGCAGCAACTTTAGTAGGGGGAGCAGCCTCACTAATTGATACACGGTTTATTTCTACACCAAGTTGATATTTATTTGCAGTTAACTGAATAATCTTTCTGACATCATCAGCCACTTCTTCTTTCTTATCGCGTAAAACATCATCAACAGGTCGTGAACCAATCACTTCGCGCATTGCACTCTCAGCAACCTGACGTACTGTTCCTTCTTGATCGCTCACATTAAATAAAAATTGGCTAGGATTTGAAATCCTATAATATACAGAAAAATTTACATTAACAATATTTTGGTCGCTTGAAAGCATCAAACCTTCACTTTGTTGTGCCTGATTAGACTGGCTACCAATCGCAATTGTTTTCTCCGTTAAAGGCACTTTCATATAGGTTTCAATTGGCCAAAAATGAAAATGCAAACCATCACCAACGACGCCTGTTTTAGGAACACCAAAGCGCAATTCTACTGCCTGTTCATTTTGCTGCACAATATAAATAGACTGAAATAACCAAAAAAGAATAGCAAACAAAACTAACACAATGAAAATACCGCTCTCACCAAACTGCTTAAGCTGATGCTGCCCCTTACGCAGAATATCATCAATATTAGAGCCATTATCACCACCGCTATTGCCACCAGAACCGAAAGGATTCTTAGGTGGTAATTTTTTATCACCACCAAGTTTATTTCTATCGCCGCCCCATGGGCCATTGCCATTTTGATTTGTCCAGGGCATCATCACCTCTTTAATAGTGCTATGAATCACAACCAACCATTTTCAAAACTTAACCATTGACCTTATAGAAGGTCTATGACCTGTTTACAATCAATCTATAAATTCTTTCATTTAAATGGCTACTGCCGTTCATAAATTACAAAACGCGTCGGATAATTGTCTTTGTCTCCTTGTGGAATATATTGTGTTTCAATAATAGTCCACTTTTCTTTATCAAAAATGGGAAAAAAACTATCACCTTCAATAGATGCAAAAATTTCTGTTAAGAATATTTTATGAGCAATCACTAATCCTTGTTGAAAAATTTCACCACCCCCAATAATAAAAACTGCATCTACACCATTTTGAGTGGCCACCTCTTCTGCTATACCACAAGCTTGAGACAAAGAGTAAGCGATAACAGCACCTTCAGCTGTAAAAGTATGATTGCGCGTAATTACAATATTTGTGCGCCCTGGTAAGGGACGCCCAAGAGAATCCCAAGTTTTCCGCCCCATAATAATGGGCTTACCCAAAGTCAAAGCCTTAAAACGCTGCAAATCTGTTGATAAACGCCAAGGCATTGTGCCTTCACAACCGATAACACCATTTTGAGCAACAGCCGCAATTAAATAAACTGGAAGCTTCATACTGCCACCGGCGCTTTGATATGAGGTTGAGCTTCATAATTAAGCAAGTTAAAATCTTCAAATTTAAAAGAAAAAAGATCTGCTATCTCTGGATTTATAAACATCACAGGTAAAACACCCGGTGTACGGGATAATTGCTGTTTTGCCTGTTCAAAATGGTTAACATAAAGGTGAGCATCGCCAAGAGTGTGAATAAAATCTCCCACTTTCAAACCAGTAACTTGAGCAACCATCATCGTTAATAACGCATAAGAAGCAATGTTGAATGGAACCCCTAAAAAAATATCTGCCGAACGCTGATAAAGTTGGCATGACAATTTGCCATCAGAAACATAAAATTGGAATAAACAATGGCAAGGTGGTAAAGCCATTTCCTCTATTAATGCAGGATTCCATGCTGATACAATCAAACGGCGCGAATCAGGATTTGTGTTAATCATATCTAAAAGATTATTGATTTGATCAATATAATGCCCATCAGGTGTAGGCCAAGAACGCCACTGAAAACCATAAATAGGACCAAGATTTCCATCTTTATCGGCCCATTCATCCCAAATAGATACGCCATGTTCCTTTAGCCACGCAATATTTGTATCGCCTTTAAGAAACCACAAAAGCTCATAAATAATTGAACGCAAATGCAACTTTTTTGTTGTTAAAAGTGGAAATCCTGCTTGCAAATTAAATCGCATCTGATATCCAAAAATCGATCGCGTTCCCACACCTGTCCTATCTAAACGATCAACACCGTTACTTAAAACATGGGATAAAAGATCAAGATAAACTTTCATAAAAGTATTATGGCTGATTCTACTTATTACAGGAAACTGAAATTCCAAAATTCATAAAAACACAATTTAAATAAACCAAAAAGCACCTTTCACAGGAAATTATTATTATGTAATCTAAATTTTGATGACGTAAAAGATAAAATACTGTAAAAGGAAATAAGCCAATATGAACTCAAGAGGGATAATATGGAAAATAATGTAACTTTAGCAGCACATGATACAAAAAAACGTATTATATCTATTGTATCTAGTGCATCAGGTAATCTGGTAGAATGGTATGACTTTTATGTTTACTCCTTTGCTTCTATTTACTTTGCGTCGCAATTTTTTCCCTCAGATGGTGATGTTGTTGCCCAACTCTTAAAAACTGCCGCAATCTTTTTTATTGGTTTTCTTATGCGCCCAATTGGTGGATGGCTTTTTGGTTATATCGCTGACCGTTATGGCCGCAAACGTTCAATGCTTATTTCTGTTTTTATGATGTGCGGAGGTTCATTTTTAATTGCTATACTTCCCACATACGAAACTATCGGAGCAACAGCAGCAGTTCTTCTTCTCTTACTTCGTATGCTTCAAGGACTTTCTGTTGGCGGTGAATACGGTACGACAGCAACTTATATGAGTGAAGTTGCTCTTAAAAATCACCGGGGCTTCTTTAGTTCTTTCCAATATACTACACTGATTGGTGGTCAGCTTCTAGCTAGCCTTGTTATATTTATTCTGGCACTTTATCTTACAGAAGATCAGTTAAAAGCGTGGGGGTGGCGTATTCCATTTGCCATTGGTGGACTAGCAGCGATTGTTGCGATTTTTTTACGTCGTACTCTCCATGAAACAACCACTGAAGAAAGTCGTTTAAAAAAACAAGCAGGTAGCCTTATGGAACTTCTGCGCAACCATAGAAAAGCTTTCTTTTTGGTTATTGGTTTTACAGCTGGAGGATCACTCACATTTTATACCTATACAACTTATATGCAAAAGTATTTGATCACTACCAGCGGGTTTGACAAACACACAGCTACAACCATAATGACAATAGCTCTTTTTGTTTTTATGTTATTCCAGCCAGCATTTGGTGCTTTAGCTGACAAAATTGGAACAAAAGCTTCACTCTTTATGTGGAGTCTTTTATCTATCATTTTCACCATTCCCGGACTTAAGATAATTGGTAACACCAATAATATGTGGGTTGCCTTATCAATTATTATTGGAATGCTATGCATTCTAAGTTTCTACACATCCATTTCTGGTATTATAAAGGCAGACATGTTCCCTTCTTCAGTTCGTGCAATAGGGGTTGGTTTATCTTACGCCATTGCTAACGCGCTATTTGGTGGTTCTGCCGAATCTGTAGCACTTGGATTAAAAGATATTGGATATGGATCCGTCTTCTATTTTTATATAACCGGCATGATGATAATTGCATTCATCGCAATTGTTTTGATGCCAGATCCTCGAAAAAATGGATATCTTCAAAAAGATGAAATCCAGTAAGCTTTTCATTTTTTAAAAACATCAATTTAAAAAGCCCAGTTTTCTCGGGCTTTTTTTGACTGTATAAAATAGTTTATAGTTTGACGCTAAAATCTCAAATTTTATCAAGTGCATTTGCTTTTTTAGTAACTATAATAAAAAGCTGTATAATTTTTCACAATTTCTCAATATCATACCATCGCTTTTGGAATAGCCGTTTCAGTGTTTTGTTTTTATCATCCAATAAGTTTTGCGTTCACTTCACACTCTCTTTTATCCAGCAGAAAGTGGCTGCATTTAGTTACCTATAGTCAAAGCTAAGCGATATCTAAGCATTTTTTTAGCCTACCTCATCAAAATCGTTTTATATAAGTTACCCTACTAAATAATATGTCATTTCATACATAAAACTAAGAATGAATAATTACACTTTACAATCACATTATAAAATCTTGAAACCTATCAATAATGAAAAGATTTAAAATATTAACAATTCCCTCTTTCCCAAAGACTGTTCTTCATCTATATTTAAAGTGTTGGTTTTCCAGCTATGGTAATAAATGGACAATGGAATAAACTCATTGGACCCGGGGGCGGTACCCGGCGCCTCCACCAAAATATAATCAACAAAGTTTATACTTTGGTGGGGGCGAAATAGGATCGACAAGGGTGTAAAGATTGCTCTTTTACTCGGCATTGTACCACCGTCATCGGACTAAATTAGTAGTTGCAAACGACAACTATGCGGAAGTACGTCTCGCTGCTTAAGCAGTGCGAAGGCTTCAAATTAAGCCTTAAACCGTCGCAGGTTTAAGCGGGGTTCGGAGGCACCTGGCAACAGAAGCCTTCACTTTTATAAGTATTTATTTTGATCGACAAGATATATGAATTATTATCAAATATGTGGTAGAAAAATATTGCCAGCTTAAAGAAATATTTCGCTTGCACTATATTACTTGCACTTCAATAACTGCATAAATTAAAAGGAATAAACTTCAATGGTTCAAGATCAAATCCGTTACGATATTCTCGTTCAGGATGCGCTCCGTGGAGTTATCCGCAAAGTTTTGCTAGAAGTCGCTAAAGCAGGTCTTCCGGGTAATCATCACTTTTTTATTACCTTTTCAACAAAAGCACCAGCAGTCAAAATTTCTTCTCGACTCAAAAGTCGTTATCCTGATCAAATGACAATCGTATTACAACATCAATTTAGAGACTTGAACGTATCAGAAACCGCTTTTGAAGTCACTTTATCCTTTGGAGAAATTACTGAAAAATTAATTATTCCTTTTGCCTCCATTCAAGTTTTTTATGACCCTATAGCGGCATTTGAAGCGGCATTTGATTTGCCCGCTAATCCCGCCTCTGAAGAAAATGAAAATCCAGAAAGTGCTCTACATACATCCGATATTTCTTTAAACAAACAAAAAACAGAAAATGAGCTCATAAAAACACAGAATCTCAAAATGGATAAAGAACCTTCAAACAATGATACCAAACAAAGTGCTGATGTTGTTTCTTTAGACTCTTTTCGAAAAAATAAATGAATCTGTCCATGACTAAAGTGATTAACCTTCGCCAATTTCGAAAACAGCAGAAACGTATTGAGCAAATTACTCGTGCAGAGGAAAATCGTTATCGTTTTGGACGAACAAAACTTGAGAAACTTTTTGATAAAAAAGAACTTTTAAAAACTCAAAAATTTCTTGATCAAAACCATCTATCTAACAATGATGAGAAAAAAGAGGAAAATAAATGTTTGGTCAAAAACAGCTCATAAAAAACTATTCGCTTATATTGATAAGCTTTTTACAAGTAGATTTTTAGAATAACCATTTCAGAGATAAAAAATAGTTCGCAAAAAAAATAATTTTTATATTTAATGACCCTTAATATTGAAAATAAAAGACTGAAAATTTAATATTTCAGTTTTATTATGTGTTTTACCGTACTTTATAATCTCTCACCTAACAGTTTTAATACTGCTTTTGTTTCGTTTCTGTTATTTTTATAAACTCATTCACCTAAAAATGTTGAGATTTTCCCCGAGAAGAATTTTAAAACTAGCGTTTCAATCAAAAAAATAATACATAAAAAATATAATGAATGACTTTTCTAATCACGTACCATTTTTTGAAGATGAAGAGCTCCCCCATAAGCCTGAAAATAATTCTGAATTAACTCCCGGCGCTATAATAGCAAAAGAAAAAGCACAATACGAGCCCGAATATTTGGAAAAACTTAACCCAGAACAACGAGAAGCTGTCATAAACACAGAAGGGCCTCTGTTAGTTCTTGCCGGGGCTGGCACGGGAAAAACACGTGTTCTTACCACACGCATTTTTCATATTTTGCACCTTGGTCTTGCCCACCCTAAGCAAATATTAGCGATTACTTTTACAAATAAAGCAGCGCGTGAAATGAAAACCCGTATTGCTGAACTTGTTGGTGAAGCTATTGAAGGTATGCCGTGGCTTGGAACGTTTCATTCCATCGGTGCAAAAATTTTACGCCGCCATGCAGAACTTATCGACTTAAAAAGCAATTTTACCATTCTTGATACTGACGACGTTGTTCGTCTTCTAAAACAGCTCATTCAAGCCGCAGGTTTAGATGACAAGCGCTGGTCGGCACGTAGTTTGGCAACAATGATTGATGCTTGGAAAAATCAAGGGCTTTTACCAGATCATATTTCAAAAAGTGATTCCTATTCCTTTGCTAAAGGTATGGGGCGTGAACTCTACCACAGCTATCAGGATCGGTTAAAAAGTCTCAATGCTTGTGATTTTGGTGATCTTTTGCTTCATTCCATTAATATCTTCCAACATAATCCAGATATTCTTCATGAATATCATGGTAAATTTCGCTATATTCTTGTGGATGAATATCAAGACACGAATACAGCGCAATATCTTTGGCTTCGTCTTTTAGCGCAACAATCTTCAAGGCGGGAGGTTAATCTTTGCTGTGTTGGCGATGATGATCAATCTATTTACGGATGGCGTGGTGCTAAAGTTGATAACATATTACGCTTTGAACAAGACTTTCCTCCTGCAAAAATCATCCGTTTAGAGCGCAATTATCGTTCTACATCGCATATTCTTAAAACGGCTTCTCATTTCATTTCTCACAACCAGGGAAGACTTGGAAAAACACTTTTCTCAGATAAAATAAACAACAAAGAAAAAAAAGTAAAAGTCCATGCTGCGTGGGACTCGGAAGAAGAAGCACGTGCCATTGCGAAAGAAATTGAACAAGCACAACAATCTGGGCATTTGTTAAATGATATGGCTATATTAGTGCGAGCATCATTTCAAATGCGCGCATTTGAAGAACGTTTTATAACACTTGGTCTTAACTATCGTGTCGTTGGAGGGCCGCGTTTTTATGAACGAATGGAAATACGTGATGCCTTGGCCTACTTGCGTGTTGTTGCTCAACCTTCTGATGATTTAGCTTTTGAACGCATTATTAATACACCCAAACGTGGCTTAGGAGAGACAACATTACGCCACCTTCATAATAACGCACGTGCACGCGCTATCTCTCTCTTTTCTGCTGCTATTGAAATAATCGAAACGGATGAACTAAAACCTAAAGCACGAAACGCTTTACGCAACATTATTGAAGACTTCCATCGCTGGCAAAACCTATCACAACGTACACCACTTACAGAGCTTACTGAAATGATTCTTAATGATTCAGGCTACCTGGAAATGTGGCAAGAAGATCGTTCGCCAGAAGCACCAACACGTCTAGAAAATCTTAAAGAAATGATTCGTTCTATGGAACAATTTGAAAATCTTCACAGTTTTTTAGAACATGTTTCATTGGTCATGGATGTTGAACATAATGAAAATATGGATGCAGTTAATATTATGACCCTTCATTCAGCTAAGGGGCTTGAATTTAAAACAGTTTTCCTTCCTGGTTGGGAAGAAGGACTTTTTCCAAATCAACGCTCACTAGATGAAGGTGGCCGTGCAGGACTAGAAGAAGAACGCAGGCTTGCTTATGTAGGTCTAACAAGAGCACAACAAAATCTGCATATATGGTTTGTCTCTAATCGACGCATTCATGGGCTTTGGCAATCTACCCTTCCCTCCCGTTTTCTAGATGAATTGCCAAGAGAACATATAGAAGTGCTAGAAAATGAAACATCTTATGGTGGTTACGGTCAGTACTCAAAACTAGGGTGGAAGAGTGCACACAAAAATCAAACAGAAGCAAGACATAATAATTGGAGCTCACAATTATCCGGTTATATTAAGAAAACTGATTATGAAAATAGTGATTTAGATTTTAGTCCCATTCAATTTCATCAGGAAAAAAATATTGAAAAAAAAGGCATCTCTCAATCTGCGTCTGATACACCATCAGCTTTTTCAATTAATGATCGCGTTTTTCATATCAAATTTGGTTATGGTCATATTTCAGCAATAGGTGGTAATAAATTGACTATTTTGTTTGATAAAGCCGGTGAAAAACGTGTTCTCGATGACTTTGTAACTAAAGCTTAACGACAAAAAACCATTAGCACGCTTATTTCCAAATAACTGGCTTTACGCAATTTTATTACCGTTTAATATCAGAATAATTTTTACAGCCTCTAAAATTTTTTTAAAATTTATTCATCTCATATCAGTTGTTTTGCATTACAAAACAATAAAACAGCATGCTGATTTTAGATAATAAAATTACCCCTCACATAGAAAATACAACACTTCATTGCTCATTATTACTCATTGGTGATATGATAATTTTATGATCTATATTCTTTTATGAAACTTACAGCACAAATCACGCTTCGTAATGTTGAAACAAAGATTGCAAAACTAATCTGTCAGCATTATAGCACTCCTGATGCTTTAAAATTAAGCTATAAAATTCAAAGAGGTTAAGCTATGAAAAATGTAATGTACATCTTTGGGTTAACAATCATATTTCTCGCTGGCGTTTTTACTTATGATGCGTGGAAAAATAAGCCACTCGGTGATGATTTTACACTCATCGATTCCAATGGCCAAACTGTTACTGAAGCTGATATTAGAAGTAAACCTTCAGCAATTTTTTTCGGTTTCACCATGTGCCCTGAAAGTTGCCCTACTACATTGACAGATCTTGATCGGTGGCTTACAGAAATTGGCCCTAACGCTGATAAATTAGGTATATGGTTTATAACTGTCGATCCTGAACGTGATACACCAGAAGTACTACGTGATTATTTAAGCAATTTTACCAACAATATTATTGGTATAAGTGGAGATCCTGAAAAAGTCCATAAAATGGTATCTTCTTTCAACATTGTTGCAGAAAAAGTGCCCGGAACAAATGGTAACTATACTTACGATCATACAGCTGCAATTTTCTTGCTTAAAAAAGGTGGAAAACTAGCTGGTATTATTCCTTACAATACTGAAGAAAATGAAAATCAATTAAAAGATGATATTGCCATTAAACGGCTTAAAAAGCTCATTTCAAACTAAATTAAAAAGCGTTTAATAAAGAAAAAATATGTCTCAACAAATTCGTCTATTCTGTACAGCCCTCAAAGACGAGGCAGAGCAGTTTTATACTCTTATGGAAGAAGCCTTTGAGGAAGAAGGATATCCTCTTGCTTTGGTAGAAATAGATGAAAAAAACGCTATTTATGAACTGTCACTTTATGTTGACAAGGAAAACCAAAACAGTGCGTACAAACGCTTTGCAGATATTCTTGCTCTAGACTCTAATAAAATTAATATAGAAATTTTACCTGATATTGACTGGGTCCAACAAAGTCTTAAAGGGCTAAAACCTGTATATGCAGGTCCTTTCTTTCTTTATGGAAGTCATGACCGAAAAAATATCCCACCTGATGTTTTGCCAATTGAAATTGAAGCCAATCAAGCTTTTGGTACAGGTCACCATGAAACAACATCTGGTTGTTTAGAAATGATCACCAAAATTATGCAAACTGAAAATCCGCAAAATGCTCTCGATCTTGGTACAGGGAGTGGCGTATTAGCCATTGGTATGGCAATGCTTAAACCCATTTCTATACTTGCATCTGATAGCGATCCAATTGCTGTTCAAATTGCACAACACAATATTAAACTCAATGGTGTTAAAAGATATATCACAGCTATTACAGCAACGGGCTTTAATCATGATACAATTGCATCACATGCACCCTTTGACCTCATAGTTGCTAATATCCTCGCCGGCCCTCTTATCGAACTTGCACAAGAAATGACCCAAGCTTTGCAAAAAAATGGATCTATTATATTATCGGGTATCCTTGAAGAACAGCATAACCATGTTTTACAAGCTTATGTAAAACAAGGCTTACAACATATTAAAACATACCACCGCCAAGGATGGGTTACTTTACATTTCAAATAAAAAAGGACATCGTGTGTATCAATCTTTTGATGTTATAACAAATCCAACCCATGCTGCAGAGCGTATTTTTGCCCTTCGTCAAGAACTCGAACGTATAGGGCTAGATGGTTTTCTTGTACCAAGAGCAGATGAACATCAAGGAGAGTATATTCCACCGCACGCTCAGCGCCTTAGCTGGCTAACTGGTTTTACTGGATCTGCTGGTATGGCATTAATTTTAAAAAATAAAGCTATTATATTTACAGACGGGCGTTATACACTCCAAGTCCGCCAGCAAACTGATCCTCAGATTTTTGATTATGAAGATCTGATGGCTTGCTCACCCTCACAATGGTTAGAAGAAAATGGGCACAAACTTTCCATTGGCTTTGACCCATGGCTTCATACTATTGCTGCTACCGCCACATTAAGAAAAGCATTAGAATTTAAAGTAGGAGGAAAGCTTATAGCAACCAAAGCCAATCCTATTGACCTTATTTGGCAAGACCAACCACAATTACCGCAAACTGCTTTATCAATTCATCCTCTTGAATATGCAGGATGTAAAGCCGATGAAAAATTAGCATTAATTTATGAAAACATACAGCAAGCCGGAGCGAATGCTTTTATTTTCACAGATCCTGCTTCCATTGCATGGACATTCAATATACGGGGCAATGATGTCTCCAACACACCTTTTGCCCTTTGTTTTGCTCTCATTTCAACCAAAGAAACGTCGTCCTTATTTATTGATAGCAAAAAACTTAGTTTAGAACAGAAAAACTATCTAAAACAATACGTAAAATTATATGAACCGGAAAAACTCATTCTAAAGATCAAAGATCATGTTCAAAAAGGAATGATTTTTGCTTTAGATCCACTGCGAACATGCGAAAAATTGCGTACTATTATTGAAGATGAAAATAATTCTTTCATTACGCTTACTGACCCAGCTGCCTTGCCACGTGCTATAAAAAATAGCACAGAATTAGACGGTGCACGTAAAGCTCATTTGTGCGATGGTGTATCACTTACCCGCTTTTTTGCTTGGTTGGATAAACAAACGCCAGGCACAATTAGTGAAATTTCTGCCGCACAAAAATTAGAAGAATTTCGTATAATAACAGCAAAAAAAATGGGAACAAAACTCGAAGACCTTTCCTTTGATACGATTTCAGCAGCAGGCGCAAATGGTGCAATTGTTCATTATCGCGTAACGACTGAAACAAACAAATCACTCAATGCCGGTGAGCTTTATCTTGTTGATTCAGGTGGACAATATCGCAACGGCACAACAGATGTCACACGTACAATAGCAATTGGCCTTATTGGAGAAGAAGAAAAACGCTGTTTTACTCTTGTTCTTAAAGGTATGATTGCTCTTTCAACCGCACGATTTCCAAAAGGTACACGCGGACAAGATATTGATGTTCTAGCACGTATCTTTTTATGGAAAGCTGGTTTTGATTATGCACATGGTACCGGCCATGGAGTTGGCTCTTACCTCTCTGTTCATGAAGGTCCACAAAATCTTTCACGTTACGGAAGTCAAGAACTCATTCCCGGAATGATTATTTCTAATGAACCAGGATATTACCGTGAAGGAGCTTTTGGCATTCGTATTGAAAATTTGATGATTGTGAAACCTGCACAAAAAATTACTTCTGGCGATATAGACATGCTATCATTTGAAACACTCACAAATTGCCCTATTGATCAACGGCTAATCCTACCAGAGCTTCTGACAACTCAAGAGCGACAATGGCTTAATGACTATCATGCGCACGTTTATAAAGTGAATGCACCTTATCTTAGTACAGAAGAAAAAAAATGGGCAAAAGAAGCCACAATGCCTCTTTAATTGAATAAAAGTACACATTTATTCTGTTATCAAAGCGTTCTTTTTAGCATTTTGGAAAAACAAATGCGTACTTCTCGTAAGCAGAGATAAAAAACTATAAATTATAATTGTACAAAGGGTAACGAATTGGAATATATCATCAAAAAAATTTAAATATAATACTCTTTAATCAACTGGGACCAGTTATCTTCATCGATAACCTCAACACCTAACTCTTTTGCTTTGGTCAATTTTGTCCCCGCTCCAAGCCCTGCAATAAGAAGATCAGTCTTTTTAGAAATAGAACCAGATGTTTTGGCACCTAACCGCTCTGCTAATGCTTTTGCTTCATCTCGCGACATAGACATTAAAGTTCCCGTAAAAACAATTATTTTTCCTGCTATTGGCGAATAATCTGTTGCAATAGCTTCCTCAGGGAGAGGTGTCACTTCTTGAAGCAAGGCTGATAACACATCACGGTTATGTGCTTCTTGATAAAAATCAATAATTGCTCTGCCAACACGAACTCCAATCCCTTCAATACTGATCAGGTCTGTCCACTCCTCATTACCTTCATCTGCCTTATCATGTGGCACAATAGCTGCCATTATAGCAGCTTCAAAAGCAGCATAATTTCGATAAACACGTGCAAGACGTTGTGCATTAACTTCACCAACATGACGAATACCTAATGCAAACAAAAAACGACTTAAAGGAATTTCTCGACGTGCATTAATAGCGTCAAAAAGCTTGCGGACAGAAAGACTGCCAAAACCCTCTATATTTTCCAAACGTGTCAAAGCTTTTTTTTGGCGTTCCTCTAAAGTGAAAATATCAACCGGTGAACGGATACAAAGCGTTTCATCTTGAATATTAAAGAAAAATTCCACCTGTTTTTTACCAAGCCCCTCAATATCAAAAGCATTACGTGAAACAAAATGACGAATACGCTCAATCACTTGTGCCGAACAAATAAGCCCACCTGTGCATCGCCACACTGCCTCACCTACTTCACGAACAGCATGACTCCCACAAGCAGGACAATAATGAGGAAAAACGAAAGGAATTGCGTCTTTTGGACGCTTGCTAGAAATAATATCAACAATCTGAGGAATCACATCACCAGCACGCTGTACAATCACTGTATCACCTACACGGATATCGCGCCCCTCACGGATTGGTTCACCTTTACGACCAACCCCTTTAATATAATCCTCGTTATGTAAAGTTGCGTTGGTAACCACAACCCCACCTACAGTGATAGGCGCAAGGCGTGCAACTGGCGTTAGTGCTCCAGTTCGGCCTACTTGAATATCAATACCTTCTAAAAGTGCTGTAGCTTTTTCTGATGGAAATTTATGTGCAATTGCCCAACGTGGTGAACGAGATACAAATCCCAAACGCATTTGTAACCCTAAATCATTAACCTTATAAACAACCCCATCAATATCATAGCTTAAAGATTGCCGCTGTTCTTCAATAAAATGATAATATGAGATAAGATCTTCTACTTTTTCGAAAACTTTTGTAAATGGATTAATAACAAAGCCATATTCTTTTAGCTTATTCACCATCTCCATTTGGCTTTTAGCCGGCATTTCACTCACCTCACCCCAAGCATAAGCAAAAAATTTAAGCTTTCTGCTAGCAGTTATCCGTGAATCAAGCTGGCGTAGAGAGCCAGCCGCTGCATTTCTAGGATTTGCAAAAGCTAATTTTCCTTCTTTTTGCTGGTTAATATTGAGTACTTGAAAATCCTCTTGCCTTATATAAACTTCACCACGAACTTCAATAATATCAGGAAATTCACCCTGTAAAACCTTTGGAATATCAAAAATTGTTCGTGCATTTGCAGTTACATTTTCACCTGTATACCCATCACCACGCGTTGCAGCACACACAAGTTTCCCTTGCTCATAACGCAAAGATAAAGATAAGCCATCAATCTTTGGTTCAGCCGTCATTTCTAATGTCTGTGTTGATGGAAATTTTAAAAAACGGCGAACACGCTCAATAAATTCACTGACATCTTCAACATTAAACGCATTATCAAGAGAAAGCATCGCCTGTGCATGAACAGATTTTTCAAATTTTTCTGAAACTGGTGCACCAATTTTATACGAAGGGGAATCTGCACGAATTAATTCAGGAAATAGAGTTTCAATTTCCGTATTGCGACGACGAAGAGCATCATATTGTGCATCAGAAATCTCAGGTTGATCATTATTATTATAAAGAACATCATGACGTGCGATTTCTTTTGCTAACCACTCTAACTCACTTGCCGCTTCAAGAGCAGTAAGATTTTTAACCGCATTTTTGTCCATATACTTTATTCCAAGCCGTGCAATTTATAATTATATGAATCTCAATTCTTTGTTATCAATAGAATTCAAACAAATATATATTCGCCTGTATTCTTAATCATTAATCAATTATATCTGCGCTAAAAGTTTTTGGGCTGCTGCACGTGCCTCTTCAGTGATCTGTTCCCCTGCCAACATACGTGCAATTTCTTCAGTACGTTCACACTCTTCCATTTTATGAATACGCGTAACAAAATGCCCTTTATCGCCTTCAACTTTTGAAACAAGAAAATGAATATGAGCTTTGGCTGCAACCTGAGGTGCATGTGTAATAGCAAAAACCTGAACACTTCTTGATAAACACAGCAACCTTTGCCCAATCGCAGCAGCCACAGCCCCACCAATTCCTGTATCAATTTCATCAAAAATCAGCGTAGGAGCTGATCCACGATCAGCCAAGACAACCTTTAATGCTAATAAAAAACGCGACAATTCACCGCCAGAAACTACACTCAACATTGGTCCAGCTCGTGATCCAGGATTTGTTCGTACCCAATATTCAACACGGTCTATACCATCTGCATTACGCTTTTCAGAATTACTTTGCACGTTCACAGTAAATTCTGCCTTTTCTAACTTCAACGCTGGCAACTCAGCCATAACGCTCGTAGATAAACGGTGCGCCACTTCTTGGCGTTTCATGGAAAGGGCTTGTGCAGATGTATCATAATTTTTTTGTGCCTCCTGTGCTTTTGCTTCTAAATGCTCCAATGTGGTCTGAGCAGAATCAAAATCAGAAAGTTCTTCCTTCATTTTATCACATAACTGAGATAATTCAGCTACAGAAACATGGTATTTACGCGCCAATCCCCGAAGAGCAAAAAGACGCTCTTCTATTCGCTCCAATTCACCAGAATCAAAATTCAATGCTTGCATTGCTGTTTCAATACCATCTTGCGCTATTGAAAGTGCCTGCAATGCATCATCAATGGACTTAACTACAGGTGTAATGATTGTCTGTGCTTCAGGAATTTTCCGTTCTAAACGTCTCACCAAATTGGACAGAATAGAAATTGGTGATTTTGGACCATTGAAAAGATCATCAGCTTCCTTAATATCAGTCGCTATTTTATCCAGTTTCAACATATCTGCACGACGAAGAGACAGTGTATTTTCTTCATCAATTGTAAAATCAAATTTTTCAAGTTCTTCCACACTTGCACGAAGGTAACAAGCCTCACGTGTAGCAGCTTCCACTTTGATACGCTGCTGTTGCACATGTTCCTCTAATTCATGTGATATCCGATAACATTTGCGTACATTTTCTGCCTCACTCTCAAGTCCACCAAAAGCATCTAATAACTGGCGATGCGTATCAACATCAACAAGTGCACGATCATCATGCTGTCCATGAATTTCAACCAACATACGACCAACATTGCGCATCAATGCAACACTAGCCACCTGATCATTGATAAAACCACGGCTACGACCATCATTTGATTGCACACGTCGTAAAATGATATTTCCTTCATTATCAAAACCATTCTCACGTATAAGCTGGCGCACAGGGTGTGAAATAGGCACATCAAAAACAGCTGTCACCTGCCCTTGCACTGCACCATGGCGTACAAGTGAAGCATCTCCACGCCCTCCAAGAGCTAATGATAAAGAATCAAGTAAAATAGATTTTCCAGCACCCGTTTCCCCAGTTAAAACCAATAACCCCATGGGAAAACTAATATCGAGCTTCTCGATCAAAACAATATTATGAATCGAAAGCTGTATCAGCATATGAAATCAACGTGCCTCATTTTTATCATCACTTAAAGCACGTGAAATCCAAGAAGACTTATGCTCTTGCGGTAACACTCTATTTTTCTGTAACAAATCATAAGAGAATTTATACCACTTACTTTCTGGATAATTGCGCCCTAAAATAGCTGCTGCTGTCTGCGCTTCTACAATTAAACCAAGAGCAAGATTAACCTCAGTTAAGCGGAAAAGCGCTTCCTCAATTTGGTTTGTATCCGAATACTCCTCAACCACTGTGCGAAATCTTCTGCTTGCTGCTAGATATTGCCGGCCTTCCTCATAGTAGCGTCCAATCTGCATTTCTTTACCAGCCAATTGTTCTCGGCCAAAGCGTATTTTATCTTTAGCATCTTTTATATACTTAGAGTTTGGGTAGCGTTCTATTAAAAGCTGCATAGCGGCAATAGCGCGTTTGGTATCTCGTTGGTCGCGTGTAACATCACGAATCTGATGAAAAGAAGAAAGACCAACAATATAATAAGCATAAGCAGAATCACTGGCATTTGGATAAAGAGTAATATAGCGCTGTGCCATATTAATTGCATCATCATACTTGGCTAATCGGTAACTTACAAAAGCACCCATAACTAAAGATTTACGGCCCCACTCAGTATAAGCGTATTGCTTTTCAATAATAGAAAACTTCTTCAATGCCTCATCATATCGCCCTAGATCAAGGTTAGTAAGCGCTTGATTATATAATACATCTGGTGGGTCCATTATTAAAACATGCATAGTTGGATTAAAAGCATCTGTATCTTTGCTTAAACAACCCGCTAATAAACACAGCCCCCCTCCTAAGATCCCAATCAATATTTTGCGTACAATGTTAGATTGTCTATGTGCCATACTTTTAATATACATATTAGACCTTTTCATAATGTTCCCAGCCTCCCAAAAATATCACCTTGGAGTAAAAGCTATTTATCAAAAAGCTTTATGTCATATCATTTTAAAACTGACTAACTAATTTAGTAGTTTTTGGTCAATCATCCCCTTAAAAATCAAAGAAGCTTAAATAAAATTTTTCAACTCTTTTTATTCCAACTACAAAATACTTTTTTCGTAACACGACTCATCTGTCAAAACAGCCTTAACTAATTGTGAATTAAGTGCATGCCCACTGCAATGTGAACGAAATAATCCAATAAAAGGCGCACCAAGCAAAGCAGTGTCACCAACTGCATCAAGAGTTTTATGCCTAACAAATTCATTTTCAAAATAAGGGCCATCTGAATTAATGATCTGGTTATTAAGACCAATAATAAGAGAATTTTCTAAAGAGGCGCCTAATCCTTTCCCAGAAGTCCACAATTTTTCTACATCTTTAACAAAACCAAAGGTACGTGCACGTGATAAATCATCTCGAAATGCTTGTGACGTAAGATCAAAACTTAATTGCTGCTTCCCAATAGCAGATGAAGCAAAATCGATTGTAACATCAAAACGGCGGCCATTAAACGGCAAAAATTCTGCAAAGCCATTGGTTGTTTCAACTCGCATTGGTTTTTTTATAATAAAATAAGGACGCAACACTGCCTGCTGTACAATACCTACTTTCTCGAAAAGCTGACAATATTGCCATGCAGTACCATCTAAAATAGGTATCTCATTACTTGACACTTCAATGATAAGATTATCTAAATCATAAGCAGCAATTGCCGCCATCAAATGTTCAATTGTTTCAACCCTTACATCTCCATGGCCAAGCACTGTTGATAATTCAGTCTTTCCCGTTTGCGATACATGTGCCTGAAACGTTTGTTCTTTTCCGTCTTCCCCAAAACGTCTAAAGATAATACCACACCCAACATCGGCTGGACAAACTTTTACTACAGATAAGCACCCACTATGCACACCGTATCCTTTAAACGTCACTGCATCCTTAAGAGTCGATTGATACCTTTTCATCAAACGCATAATATCACTTCTTAATTTTCTTGATGATCTTTAAAGGTCTTAACAAAATCCGCAACAAATTATTTCTGCGTAAAATAATAAACCCACTTATTTATAAAGCGGGCTTATAAAAAATATAGAATCTTATATAAAAACTCAACATATTTTACTTATAATTTATTACGATAAAGAGTCTTCCTTCCTACCCTTTTATCTTATTAATGCGCTTGGCGACGCAAAAATGCAGGTATTTCCAACTGATCTTCTTCACTTACCAAAGTACGCTGATCTTGTAATACGCGTGGCTGTGATTCAGTAGAACAACGTGGAACATAAACAGAAGCATCCTGAGAAAGCATTTGACTGTTTTCATTAGAATTTTCAGATTCCTCATGCTGAGAAGGTCTTACAGCAGGCTCCAACCGGGCTTCTAGTTTATCTTCCTCACGATACGTTAAGCTCTGCTTTAAACGCTGCCAAAGATTACGTGGACCCTGATCAGAAATGGAAGAATGCACATCCTGTTCAAGAGAAACGGAAGAAAAATCTTTTAATTCAGGAATATGCGCCGACGTTGAGTGAGGCTGTATTTGTACTTTCTTTTCCTTCTGTTCTACAATTTCAGTCATTTCATTAAGAACATGCGCAGTCGCCTCCATACTAACTGCTGCAGCTAAAGGCTGTGCAGAAACACGATTAACCTGCATACGCGGTGTATTTGATATCTGCCCATGAGGCATATTTTGCCCATAAGGAAGAGCATTTGTACTTCGTGTAGCAACTGTATCTGTAGGTCGCGTAAAAATTTGACTTTTAGGGCGAAATGGCTCTTCAACTGATTGATTCATTTCCAATTCAAGCGCTTCCATTACATCTACCATTGATTCAGAAGAAGATGATGATGATTGAGAAGTAGTTTGTTCTAGTGCACCATCGCTCCTACGCATTGAAACTGCAGGTCGTTGAAATTTAGCACCAGAAGGCTGAACAACATCACTAACCACACGGTCAATACCTGTTGCAACCACCGATACACGAATAAGACCTTCAAGTGAATCATCATCAATGGCACCAAAAATAACATTCGCATCAACATCAACTTCTTCACGAATACGATTAGCAGCCTCATCCACTTCAAACAAAGTCATATCACGGCCCCCTGTAATGGAAATCAAAAGACCACGAGCCCCACACATAGAGGTTTCATCTAACAGAGGATTTGCAATAGCAGCTTCAGCAGCTTTTAAAGCACGTCCTTCACCAGAAGCCTCACCTGTTCCCATCATCGCACGACCCATTTCATGCATAACAGAACGAACATCAGCAAAGTCAAGATTAATCAATCCTTCTTTAATCATTAAATCCGTGATAGAAGCAACACCAGAGTAAAGCACCTGATCAGCCATAGCAAAAGCATCGGCAAATGTTGTTTTTTCATCTGCAATACGAAATAGATTTTGGTTAGGAATAACAATTAATGTATCAACAGATTTTTGTAATTCTTCTATACCAGCTTCCGCTGTTTTCATACGGCGTGCACCTTCAAATTGAAATGGCTTTGTTACAACACCTACAGTCAAAATACCTTTTTCACGCGCTGCACGAGCAACAACAGGTGCTGCCCCTGTTCCAGTGCCTCCACCCATACCTGCCGTAATGAAAACCATATGGGAATTTGCAAGATGATCCATAATCTCATCAATACATTCATTTGCAGCTGCCTGCCCAACTTCCGGCAAAGCACCAGCACCCAAACCTTCTGTAACTGCTGCACCAAGCTGGATTACACGCTCAGCCTTTGACATAGCCAAAGCTTGTGCATCTGTATTGGCAACAACAAAATCAACTCCTTGAAGGCCAGCATTAATCATATTATTGACGGCATTTCCACCACCACCACCAACACCAAAAACGGTAATGCGTGGTTTCAATTCCGCGATATCTGGCCGGTGCAGATTAATCGTCATTTTCTTTTCCTTCTCATAAAGCACCGCAAATTAAGACGGTAAAAATTAATTTCATTCCTATATTTACTAAAAACTCTCACGCAACCACTGACCAACACGTTTGAAATATCCATCCGCGCTTGTCGATAAATGATTCACTGCAGTTTGGACTGTTTTTTCTTCAAACCCCGCCAATTGCGGATAAATTAACAATCCAACAGCAGATGAAAATGCCGCCCCTTTAGCAAAGGAAGGAAGCCTGGAAATACCCAAAGGCCGCCCTACACGAACATTTCTCCCCAATATACTACGTGCTATTTCCGGCAAACCCGCTAATTGGCTTGCTCCCCCGGTCAAAATAACACGCTTACCAATGATGTGACCAAAACCTGAACGGTTCAAACAATCACGCATCATTTCTAATATTTCTTCAACACGCGCACGAATAATACGACCAAGAACAGCGCATGGATACTGGATTTCACGACGTTCATTTCCAATTTCTGATACATTAATCATCTGACGCTCATCACAATCTGCTGAAAATGTTGAGCCATATACAACTTTTAAACGCTCAGCCTCTTCAATAGACATCGATAATCCACGAGCAACATCAAGAGTTATATGATGCCCCCCAATTGCAAATGCATCTGCATGAACAAATTTTCCTTCAGAAAACACAGAAAATGTCGTTGTTCCACCACCAAAATCAATACACGCTGCTCCTAAACGTGCCTCATCATCAACTAAAACCGAAAGACCACTCGCAAAAGGTGTTGCCACCATCGCTTCAACACTTAAATGAGCACGGTTAATGCACGCTTCTAAATTACGCAAAGGTGCTGTTTCTGCCGTCACAACATGCACATCAACACCAAATAACTCTCCCATCATCCCAACAGGATCAGAAATTCCCTTATCTCCATCCAATGCATAAGACACTGGAACTGAATGCATAACGTGACGTTCAGCCTTAAAAGCTTTACGCGAAACATCTGCTAATGCCATACGCATATCACGTGTAGTAACTTTACGCCCCCCCAAACGCACAACACCATTAACAAAGGCACTCTTTAACCGACTTGAAGAAAAATTCACAATTACTGAATCTACCACTAAACCAGCCATTTTTTCTGCTGCACCAACAGCCAAACGTATAGACTGTTCTGCCGCATACATATCCATCACAACACCAGATTTAATACCACGTGAACGTTGCACACCAAAACCCAAAATTTCCATAGAATGTGTACGAGCATGTAAATGGTGTGTATGCCTCAAAGGATGCAAACAAGCAATAAGACACACAATCTTACTTGAACCAACATCGAGAACTGTTAAAAAACGTGTTTTACGCCCTCCACTATGATGCGACCCAAGCAACATTATACACCCCCCGCTTTCAAGACGCGCTCTTCTTCTGCCACAGCAGCACGATGACGTGCCAATGCTTCATCCGATAAAGAAACCGTTATCCGATCAGAAAGACGCAAATCAACACTTAAAACATCACGTACAAAAAGATCTTGCACTGCACCTGTTTTAATAAGAGAAGAAAGGCTTTTAATAGCTCCCTTTTCAGGCAGCATAATACGCATCCCATTATCTAGAACAATATCCCAACGCCGATCACCTACACGTACATAAGCACGGACACGGTCGCTCAACTGCGGATATACCGAAAGTTCTTGAATAAATAATTTTGCTGCACTTTGCGCACCGTGACCAACCACAAGAGGCAAATTCTGAACCAAACCCGCCTGAAATGGAGCAATCACACACCCTGTATGATCAACAATATCCATTATACCATCATGTTGCCAAATAGCATATGGTTCACGCTCTATCACTGAAATACGCACACGATTAGGATAAATCTTCTGAACATCAGCCGATTGAATCCAAGCCTGTTGCTCTAAAATAAAACGCGCTTTATTAACATCAAAATTGATAATTGACGGATAAGCATCAAGCCTTAAAATCTTCAAAATATCCTGTCTTGCTACACGCTTATTGCCATTCATATCGACATCAGTTACTACAAAACCAAAATTCAATGGTGCAGATTTTATAATACTATCCATCTGACCATTAAACGAAATCCCATAAAGCACCGAAAGAAAGAAAAAAAACAAAACGGCACAAGAACCAAAATGGCGAGGCACATAAATACTGGCAACAAACTGAAATATAAACCGACGAAAGCGACGATAAAGACGCGGAAAAACTGGCACTGACTGCACCATCAGAACATTTATTTTATCAATACTCAACGCATACACGACGCGTCCTCCGCTATCCATTTAACAATATCACCGTAAGTACGGCCACTCGCTTTCGCTATATCAGGAACAAGAGAAACCGGTGTCATACCAGGCTGCGTATTAATTTCGAGCCAAACTAGCTCCTCTGTCTCCTCAACAAAACGAAAATCTGAACGACTAACACCTCGACAACCTATAGCTTGATGTGCCGCCAAAGACATTCTTTGCACTTTTTGGTAAATATTTAATGAAAGTTGTGCAGGACAAATATGAAAAGAACCACCAGGCTTATATTTTGAATCATAATCATAAAATTGAAAATGTTTATCAGGCACAATTTCACAAACATCCAAAGCTTCATCCCCTAAAACCGCGCAAGTAAGTTCACGCCCAGGAATGTATTTCTCGACAATCACTTCATCTCCATAAGCCCATTCACTACTTATAATATTACGCAGCGGCAAAGCCTCATCATCACTTACAATCGCCACACCAAAACTTGACCCTTCACGCACTGGTTTAATGACATACGGTGGTTCCATAGGATGCTCTCGCCTTATAGCAAAGCGATTCATCACACAAGAAGGGGCAACATGTACACCAGCGCTAGCAGCAATGACTTTCGCACGTCCTTTATCCATTGCTAAAGCTGACGCCATCACTCCAGAGTGAGTATAAGGAATTTTTAAATATTCAAGAATACCTTGGATACAACCATCTTCACCAAATGGTCCATGCAATGCGTTAAAAACAATATCTGGCTGCAACTGCTTAAGAACAGCAGCAATTTGCTCATCAACATCCACACGAATTACATGGTAATCCTGCTTTTCAAGAGCATCAGCACAAGCAGCACCTGAAGATAAGCTTACAGAGCGCTCAGATGAAAATCCGCCCATCAATACAGCTATACGCTTATCTTTCATAACAATCTATTCCTCTTGACATACTAGATATAGACTCTACTAAAACAACGCATACTATACATAAGAACAAACTAGATTTATCTTTGCGAATCAACATCCTAGCATTTTCTATAATGAATCAGAATCAAGAGCATGAAGCAAGAGCTTTTCTGTTAATTTGTTGATTTTTAATAGAAAATTTTTCTTATCTCTTTGAAATGACTCAGTTTTTTAGTGATTTAAATAAATCAATAAAACTGATCAAAACAAGGAACAATATGATCTTGTTCAAATTGACCAACGCGCTGTATTTCCCATTCTAAATAATGGGCTGAATGAGCAAAAACACGAGCACGTACAGTTTCACCCAACTGTTCAAGATCATAGCCTGTAGCCTGACCTGTATTAATCATAAAATTACAATGCATCTTACTCATTTGAGCGCCACCGATCTGTAAACCACGACACCCTGCTTCATCAATAACGCGCCATGCAGATGTACCTTTAGGGTTACGAAAAGTTGACCCACCTGTTTTCTCGCGAACAGGTTGCACTTTTTCCCGATGCAGAACAACTTCATTCATAGCAGCATGAATATTATCTTTATCTCCTGGCTTTCCTTCCAACACAGCTGCAGTAAAAATAAGTTCCTCAGAAACATTACAATGACGATACGAATAATGCATATCGTTTAGACTCAAGACATGGCGCTCACCCTTACGATCAAGCGCATAGACTTCAACAACACGTTCAGCTGTTTCAATACCATTAGCCCCTGCATTCATTTTTAATGCTCCGCCCAAATTACCAGGAATACCATAATAAAAATGAAAACCAGAAAGCTCAGCTTCTAAAGCCGCTGCTGCTAAATGTTTATCTGCCGTAGCAGCACCGACCAAAAGGCGCTTTGGAGAAACCTGCTCCAATTGCCCAAAACTTTTTGCTGAAAGACGAATAACAATCCCAGGAATCCCCCCATCACGTACAAGAAGATTAGAACCAATCCCCACAATTGTTATAGGAATAGACTCCGGTAGCACTTGAAGAAACAAAGCTAAATCTGCTTCATCAGAAGGCTGGTAAAAAAGCTCAGCTAATCCACCAGTACGAAACCATGTCACCTTACGCATCTCAACATTGGGAGCAAATTTACCCCGTATGTTCTTCAACGCCGGCTGTAATTGCGCCAACAGCGTTTTACCATCAATTGGCTGAAAATTCACCATTTCTATTAAGTTCCGCTAATTGTTTAGGTAGAGCATAAGCCCATTGTGTAATGCTACCTGCACCAAGAAAAACAACATAATCACCAGACTTTGCTAATGTAGCTATAATTAAAGTAATATCTTCAAGAGTATTCACCAAGCGCACATCACGATGGCTTGCCATTTGAATATGCTCAACCAATTCTTTAGAACCAAAACCAGTAATTGCTTCTTCACCAGCTGCATAAACCGGTGCAATCATCACTGTATCAGCATCATTAAAACAAGTGACAAAATCATCAAATAAATCATGCAAACGTGAATAACGGTGCGGTTGTACAATCGCAATAACCCGCCCTTTTGCACTTTCACGAGCTGCACTTAAAACAGCTTTTATTTCAACTGGGTGATGTCCATAATCATCAAATATCTCAACACCACACCAACTTCCCGTCTGTGTAAAACGCCGTTTTACTCCACAAAATTCTGCTAACCCTTTTCTAATAGATTCATTTGAAATACCAAGCTCATGTGCAATAGCAATCGCCGCAGTAGCATTAGAAATATTGTGTTGCCCTGACATAGGCAAAACCAAATTTTTCAATTCAGTTTCTTCATTTGTTTTTCGGGATCGAATAAGAACGTCAAAATGCGTTTTTTGGCCTTCCATCGAAAGATTAAGAAAACGTACATCAGCTTGCGGATTAGCACCATAAGTCACTACCCAACGATCATCAATACGACTGGCTAATGTTTGAACTTCTGGATGATCAAGGCACATAACAGCAAAACCATAAAAAGGCACATTCTCCACGAATTGCCGAAAAGCCTCACGTACAGCATCAAAACTACCATAATAATCCAAATGCTCAGAGTCGATATTGGTGACAACAACAATATCAGCAGGTAACTTTAAAAATGTACCATCACTTTCATCGGCTTCAACCACCATCCAATCTCCACAACCCATACGTGCATTGGTTCCATAAGCGTTGATAATGCCACCATTAATTACCATCGGATCAAAATTACTAGCGTCAAGAAGTGCTGCTACCACGGATGTGGTGGTTGTCTTACCATGTGTACCACCAACAGCTATTGCCCGGCGAAAACGCATCAATTCTGCTAACATTTCTGCACGCCTAACAATTGGCAAATGCTTTTCTTTAGCAGCAATATATTCAGGATTTGTTTTTTTTATAGCAGTAGAAATAACAACAACTTTTGCCGCTTCTAAATTTTCAGCACGATGACCTATATGAATGTTAATCCCTTTACCCCGTAAACGCTCCACATTTGCATTATCTGTTTGATCGGATCCTTGAATTTTATAACCAAGATTATGAAGAACCTCAGCAATTCCACTCATACCAATACCACCGATACCTACAAAGTGGATAAGGCCAATATCAAGCGGCATTTTCATTAAAAAGCTCCTTTCTAATGTCTGATAATGACCTTCCCGCAATCAACGCTTCAGCCATATCCGCAAGAACTTTGGTTGCATGAGGTTGCCCAACCTTTTTTGCAGCAAGCGCTTGTTTTTCTAATAAATGCGGTTCACGACAAGCTTTCTTTAAAAGAGAAGAAAGTATTTGTGCATTTAAATCTTTTTCAGCGATAATTTGAGCTGCTCCTATTGTAGCAAGTATTGCCGCATTTTCTGCTTGATCATGATCTAAAGCGTGAGGATAGGGAATCAATAAAGCTGGCCTACCAATAACAGCTATTTCACAAACCGTTGAAGCACCAGAACGTGACATAATGAAATGAGACCAAGCAATATGTTCAGCCATATTATCAAAAAAAGGAGCAACTTTTGCTTCCACCTCCATATTGCGATAAATTTGTACCAAATCCATCACTTCACCACGAACCTGCTGAATAATACGTAAACGTTTACGGATATTATCATCAAGTAAAGCAATCGCTTCAGGGACAATTTTTGAAAAAGTAGAAGCCCCTTGACTACCACCAAAAACCAAAAGATGAAATGGCTTGTCCTCAGTAGAAGAACAATAAGGAATTTCTGCCGCTTTTAAAATAGTCTCACGAACAGGATTGCCTGTAAGAAACGTTTTATAAGCATAAATTCCATTAACTGACAATAAACCACCTGCTATTGCATTGACCCTAGATGCTAAAACTTTATTAGCACGGCCCATAACAGCATTTTGCTCATGAATAAATGTTACATGTTTCGTTAAGGCAGCAACCAAAACAGGTGGAAAGGTAGGATAACCACCAAACCCCCCTACAAGAACAGGACGTAATTTATAAAAAAGTACCCACGACTGACATATTCCCTTTAACAAATGCCAAAATGTTTTTATAAGTGCAAAAGGATGATATCGTGTTAATGTTGCTGATGAAATAATATGGATATGTTTTTTATCAAAATGATGTACAAAATACTTAGCTCTTTCATCCGTTGCCAAATGAACATCATATCCGCGCTGTCTTAATTCAACAGAAAGTGCCTCTGCAGGAAAAAGATGCCCACCTGTACCTCCAGCAACCAAAACAATAACCTTTTTTTTATGCGTCATTAGGTAACATCCTAAACAGTAAGCGGAGGAAAAGCTGAAAACCGCGTTTCTGGCCAACGGCGTGTTAAACTAAGCAAAATACCCATCGAAATAGCAATCGCCACCATAGATGAACCACCATAAGAAATAAATGGCAATGTCATACCTTTTGGAGGTATCAAATGAAGATTGACTGCCATGTTAATCCCCGATTGCAAACCAATCATTATCGCCATGCCAGTAATACCAAAACACGTAAATGAATCACGCGTATTCAACGCTATATAAAGTGAACGTATAACAATAAAACCAAAAAGAGCCATAATCAATAAACAGAAGATAATACCATATTCTTCAGCTGCAACAGAAAACACAAAATCTGTATGGCTATCAGGAATAATGCGCTTAACTATCCCCTCACCTGGCCCTTGACCAAACCACCCACCATTTAAAATAGCTTCACGTCCGACATCCACCTGAAATGTATCGCCTTCACCTGTCAAAAAACCATTAATACGTTCGCGCACATGGTGAACAAAAAAATAAGCTAAAAAACCTCCTAAAACCGCTAAAACAACAAAGAACAAAATAATAGTAAGAGATACACCTGCAACAAAAAACAAACCACCCCATGTTGCACTAATCAAAAGTGTTTGACCAATATCAGGCTGTAAAACAAGAAGTGTGCAACAAAGAGCATAAAGTGCAATAGACAATGTATAGCGCAACCTACCATAATGTTTCATTTGATCTGAAAACAACCAAGCTGACACAACCACAAACGCTGGTTTCATAAATTCTGAAGCTTGCAAAGAAAAACCAAACAAAGAAATCCAACGCCGTGCCCCTTTTAATTCAGAGCCAAATAATAAAGTTGCGACCATAAGAATAAGTGTCGCAAATAACAAAAGAATGGATAAACGACGAATATTATAGGGCGAAAAAAAAGAAATAGTAACCATAGTAAAAAACGCAAGGATACTAAAAATGATATGCCAACGAACAAAATAAAAACTATCTGCAATTCCTATTTTTTTTGCAACAGCGGGACTAGCTGCAAAAGATAACATAACGCCAATCCCCATCAAAATCAGACAAGCAGCAAAAATAAAACGATCAATTGTCCACCACCAATTAGCAATCGGATCTTGATTTGCACGAGTAATCATCACCTTCACTTTATCCTTTTTATCATTTCACTCAAAGCGATATGATGTTTCTATTTTTTTTGGCAAGCATTTCAAAAACTAAATTACACTAAAAAAGATTCTGGATTGTTAATGGTAGAATAAATTTTTTATAATTCGTTTTTTTTCAACTGTCTAACCAAAGAAATAAAGGTCTCTCCACGCATTTCATAATTTTTGAATTGATCATAACTCGCACAAGCTGGCGAAAACAAAACAACAGCTTCTTTTGCATTAGCATGAGTTGCATCAATAGCCGCTTCCCGTACTGCATTTTCCAAAGTTAAGCTCATTGAAAAAGGAAAAGCAGAGCCAATAGTGCAGGCAAAATCCTCTGCAGCAGCACCAATTAAATAAGCTTTACGAATTTTATCAAAAAATCCTTTTAAGGGAGCAATTCCACCTTCTTTTGCCTGCCCTCCAACGATCCAAAAAATATCGTTAAAAGTAGCAAGCGCGCAAGCTGATGCTTCCGCATTAGTAGCTTTACTATCATTAATAAACAAAACCGATCCAATCTTGCATACCTGCTGCATACGATGGGCAAGCCCCATATAACTTGCTAAATGCTTCTCTATATGCAGATCGGTAATTTTTAACACCTGCAATGTCGCTAAAACTATAAGAGCATTTTGCACATTATGGGCACCGCGTAACGAAGTTATTGTAGCAAGATCTGCAAGAAAGCGACGCTGCCCATGGCTAATAGAAAAGAGTTTTGTTCCTTCTGCATAAAAACCATCATCAATACGGTGTTCTTTAGAAATTGCTTTAACTTGATGCCCCTCATTTATAAGTTGTTGATATAAAACTTGACAGGCGGCATCATCAACTGAAACAAGAGCATGAGAAGCTTTAGAAACTAAACGCCCTTTGATTTGCGCATAATGAGTAAAGCTGCCATGTCGGTCAATATGATCAGGTGTTAGATTTAACAAAAGACCAACTGTAGGTTGAAGAGAAGGACTTAGGTCAATCTGAAATGATGAACATTCAATAACATAAATACGTTTTTTAACAAATGGTTTAAGAGTTAATATCGCAGTTCCAATATTTCCTCCCATTTGTACATCATAACCCATTTTGTCTAAAAGATGGGCAAGTAAAGTAGTAGTGGTCGATTTACCATTCGTACCTGTAATAGCAATAAATGGAACATCCTGATCACAAAAACTATGTTGACGTAAAAAATGATTCCGTGCGCGAACAAATAATTCAATATCACCAATAATTTCTATACCTACCTGACGTGCTTTATCAACCGTCCAATGAGGTTGAGGGTGAATTAAAGGTACCCCAGGCGCTAAAATCAACGCAACAAATTCTGACCAATCTTCATAACGAAGATCTCTCGTTGGGATATTTTCTTTATAAGCAGCTTCTACGCTAGAAGGATTCTCATCCCACCCAATTACTTCAGCTCCACCAGTAATCAGTGCCTGCGCCGTAGCTAATCCCGATTGCCCTAGTCCAAATAGGGCAACTTTTTGACCTTTATAACATTCAACTGGAATCACAATCTTATCTCAACTTAAGTGTTGAAAGACCAATCAACGCTAAAACAATCGAAATAATCCAAAAGCGTACCACAACCTGACTTTCAGTCCACCCCTTTTTCTCAAAATGATGATGAATTGGTGCCATAAGAAATACACGCTTTCTCGTCAATTTAAACCAGCCTACCTGAATGATAACCGACAGCGTTTCTAAAACAAAAAGCCCACCGATAACAGCTAAAACAATTTCATGTTTAGTCACTACAGCAACAACACCCAACAACCCTCCAAGTGCCAACGAACCGGTATCACCCATAAAAATAGCCGCCGGAGGTGCATTAAACCATAAAAAGCCAAGACCAGAACCCACAACTGCTCCTAATAAAACAGTCAATTCTCCAGCTCCAGGTACATAGTGGATTTGTAAATAATCAGCAAAATTTATATTACCCGACAGATAAGCGATTAACGCAAACGATAAAGCAGCAACCATTACAGGAACAATAGCAAGCCCATCAAGACCATCTGTTAAATTAACCGCATTACCGGTCCCTACTATAACACAAGCAGTAAAAGGAATAAAAAACCAACTTAAATTAATAAAATAGTCTTTCACAAAAGGTAAAGCCAATCCTGGTGAACCTATCTTTACAATAATCACACAAGCAGTTGTCGCAATTAAAAACTCTAAACCCAACCGTGCTTTACCGGAAAACCCCTTGTCTGTTTGCTTTGTCACTTTAAGATAATCATCATAAAAACCAATCATCCCAAAAGAAAGCATAACCAACAATGATACCCAAAGATAAGCGTTCGATAAATTACACCACAGAAGCGTCGACACCACAATGCCACTCAAAATCATTAATCCACCCATGGTAGGTGTTCCAGCTTTTTTAAAATGGGTTTGAGGACCATCAGCTCGAATTGGCTGCCCCTTTCCTTGCCGCACTTTAAGAGAGGCAATGATACTAGGGCCAAACAAAAAAACAATTAAACCTGATGTCAGCATAGCTAACACAGTACGAAAAGTAATATAACGAAAAACATTAACGCCTGGTAACCAATCACTCAACGAAGAAAGTAACAAAATCATAGTGCAAAAAACCCGGTAAAATTATAAAGACATTTTTTTATAGCGATCAAGAAGAGCCACCACAATACGCGACAAACCAATACTATGAGATGATTTAATCATAATAAGATCGCCTTCTGAAATTTCTTTTAAAATAAGCGGTAAAAGTTCCTCAGTATGTTCAGAATAATGAACTTTGACATAAGTAGAAAGCTCATTAGCTAAAAATTTCATTGCTTTTCCAACCAAAAAAACCGGATTGGCACCAGAAATACATATTGGCTTCACCAGACCACGATGAAGCTTTTCGCTATAAACTCCTAACTCAAGCATATCACCCAAAATTGCTATTTTCCGACCACGTACACCGACTGGCCCCGCAGCAAGAAGATCAAGGGCAGCACACATAGAAGCAGGATTGGCATTATAACTTTCATCAATTAAATAAAATTCTCCTCCATTTGGTAAAGATAGTCGATAGCGGTTACCTCTGCCTTTTGGAAGAGAAAAACGATTTAAAGCAAGTGAAACACGTACTAAATCAGCACCAACCACATCACAAACCGCTAAAACGCCTAAAATATTTTGTACAATGTGTCGTCCAGGAGCACCAATTTTAACCGTTATATCTTGGTTAGAAAAATGCATAGTCACGCAAGAACAGTCTGTCAAAAGATGAATCTCTTTTGCCTGGTAATTAGCATCCTGCGATTCTCCAAAACTCAAGATTTTTTTTACACCACATTGTTCTGCTTTTTGAACTAAACGAGAAAAAAAATGACTGTCTGCATTTAAAAGAGCTACACCTCCATCATCCAGTCCTTCAAAAATTTCAGCTTTTGCATCTGCAATTTCTTCAAGATTTTTAAAAAAACCTATATGTCCAGCAGCAATATGAGTAATCAAAGCTACATGCGGACGAACTAATTTTACCAAAGGACGAATTTCATCCTTATGATTCATACCAATTTCAAATATACCATAATCACTATCCGCAGGCATACGCGCCAAAGTTAGAGGAACACCCCAACAATTGTTGAAAGAACCAAGATTAGCATAAACCCTTCCAACACTTCCAAGCGCTTGTTTAAGAGCTTCTTTTGTCGTTGTTTTTCCAACAGAACCTGTGACAGCTATAATTTTAGCTTTTGAACGCTCACGTGCTGCTTGCGCAAGTTTTTCTAACGCTTTTAAAACATCGGGAACCACAATCAATGGAGCAGCTAATTTCTTCATTTTAGCCAAACGATTTTGTGCAACCACAAGAACTCCAGCACCTTTCGCGTAAGCTTGTGCAGCAAAATCATGACCATCTAGACTATTACCCTTAATACAGAAAAAAATATCACCCTCTATAAGAGATCTACTATCAATAGAAATCCCCGAAAAAGCATCTGGCAAACATCCAATCGATAGACCATTCATAACAGAAAGAAGTGTCTGTTTATCCCATAAAACTGTCATTTATTTCGTTCTTTCAAAGCAGAAACTGCTCTTAAATGATCTGAAAAAGGATACGTTGTCTTTCCTATAATTTGACCATTTTCATGACCTTTTCCTGCAATAATCAATGTATCTCCAGCTTCAAGTAACCTCACAGCATAATCAATAGCTTCACCACGATCTGCCATTTCCATTGCTCCTGATGCTGCTTGTAAAATATCTTTTCGAATTTTCGCAGGATCTTCCGTGCGAGGATTATCATCAGTAACAATAACAATATCAGCTTTGCTTGCTGCAATTTTTCCCATCAAGGGTCTTTTGCCCTGATCACGATCACCACCACAACCAAAAACAAGAATCAAACGCCCCAATGTAAAGGGGCGAACAGAAAGTAATACCTGCTCTAAAGCCTCTGGTTTATGAGCATAATCCACATAAACAAATGCATTATCTTTTGTATTTCCCACCAACTCTAACCGGCCAGGTGCTCCTTGCAATTTTTTCAAAGAGCGAAAAACACTATCTGCAGGTATACTTGTCGCAATTGCTAAACCTGCAGCCATAAGTGAATTAGTCACTTGAAACTCCCCTGCAAGAGGCAAATCAAATGTATAAATATCGTTTCCTATACGACACTCAACACATTGCTTCAAACGCTGGTGCTCAATACGATTAATTGTAATAAACTTCCCCTTACGTCCAATTGTTAATACTGGGCGCCCTGCTTGGGTAACATGATCAATCACCCTTTGTGAATAAACATCATCCGCAAAAATAATAGCGGGCGCATCGCATGGTAAAAGCGTATCAAACAACCTCATTTTAGCACGCAAATAATCTTCCACACACGTGTGATAATCCATATGATCGCGCCCTAAATTTGTGAAAGCTGCCGCTGCCAAACGCACTCCATCAAGTCGACCCTGATCAAGACCGTGCGAAGAAGCTTCAAGTGCCGCATGCGTAACACCTTCACCAGCAATCTCACATAACAAGCGCTGCAACATTACTGGATCAGGTGTTGTGAGGGAACCATAATCATTACGCTTAGGAGAAACAACACCAACTGTCCCTATGCTAGCTGCACAAAACCCAACATGCTTCCAAATTTGCCTAACAAAAGACACAACCGATGTTTTTCCACTTGTCCCCGTAACAGCTGTAACAATTTCAGGCTGAACACCATAAAAACGTGCAGCTGCAATGGCTAAACTATGGCGTACATCCACAACACGCAAAACCGGAACACATAACTCCTCAAGGATACAATCATAATCTGTAACTATTACTCGTGCACCACGCTTTATAGCGTCATTCACATATTGCCTGCCATCACCTTTATTCCCTTGAAGAGCCACAAAAACGTAGCCCGGCAACACTTGTCGAGAATCTGAACTTATTCCGGTAATTTCAATTGAGGCAAGACAATTATCTTCTATACATTCTGTAAACAATGCTCCAAGAAACATGATCGCTTATCTTTATGTTAATTTTTTACCGTTGTTTTAAATAATGCAGCATTATTACTTGCACTTAAAGTCATCTCATATTCTTTTTTTAAATCTGATTTTATTCCAAGAAAACTAGCTGAACGGCGAATAATATTCGCAAGCATTGGTGCCGCATTCATTGCTGCTACTGCTGAATGTTTACCATCTTCAGGTTGAGGTTCATCAACAATTGTTAAAACAACATACGAGGGATTATCCATAGGGAAAGCAGCAAGAAAACTGTTGAAATTCTTCCTCTTAGAATATTTTCCATTTTCAACTTTTTCAGCCGTTCCTGTCTTACCGCCAATACGATAACCTTCCACCTTTGCATTACGCCCAGAACCAATAGTACTATTTAACTGATAAAGGTAGCGCATATCCTGGCTAGTTCGGGGGTGTAACACTTGTTTAGCATGTTGCAAAACTTGCGCTTCAGTTCGCTTTAAAAATGTGGGTTCAATCAGCCAACCACCATTCATTAAAGCAGCTGTTCCTACCGCTGTTTGCAATGGTGTTGTTGCCATACCGTGACCAAAAGAAATCGTCATAGAATCTATATCCCGCCAACGACGTGGCAAAACAGGGGTAGCAACCTCAGGTAATTCTGTTGTCATACGATCAAGTAAACCAAGTCGTTTCAAAAAATCACGATGTCCATCAACTCCTATTTCTAATACTTCTCGAGCAGAGCCAATATTAGAAGAATAAACAAAAACCTCCCATAGTGTTAAGAAGCGATTTTTCCCATGAAAATCACGAATAAAACGACTATGACTTACTTGAATTGGTTTTGAAGCATCAATGATACTATTTAAATGAAAAACTTCTGAATCAAGTGCCATCGCAGTAGTAAAGCTTTTGATAATTGATCCCATTTCAAAAGTTCCAGCTGTCATCCGATTAAGGCGGTCACCTTTAAGAGCATCAACAGGATTCCCAGGGTCAAAATCAGGCACAGATACCATAGCAACGACCTCACCGGTATGGATGTTTAAAATAACAGCTCCTGCAGCAAGCGCTTTATAGCGCTTCATCCCCTTCATAAGCTCATCACGCACAATTGCCTGAACACGTATATCAATCGAAAGTTGAACTGGTTTCAATAATGCCTCAGTTGCAAGACCAGCATCTCGAAGAACACTCAAACCCGTATCATCAATATATTTTTCTATGCCTGCTATGCCTTGATTATCAACATTAACCATACCAAGAATATGCGAAGCTATAGGCCCACCTGGATAAAAACGACGTACTTCAGTACGAAAACCAATACCTGGAATACCAAGTGCCATAATTTGCGCTTTTTGTGTCGGAGTTAACCCACGTTGGACCCAAGAAAAACGAGATTTTCTTTTTAAGCGTTTATAAGTTTCTTGCCAATTAAGCTGAGGTAAAACTGTTGAAATCAATTCTATTGTTTCATCTATATCAATAATGCGACGTGGTTCGGCAAAAAGTGAGTAAGTTTCAATATCTGTTGCCAATAAACGCCCATTACGATCAATAATATCAGGTCGAGCAGCCAGCTGTAATGCTCCCGGTCCTTTTGCTTCTTCAATCTGGCCACCTTGAAGCCCATAAGAAATAAGGCATTTTGCCATAATACCGTACAGAATAAGACAACACAGTAGAGAAAAAATCAATCGTGAACGGTTAAAATATGAGTGATAAATAGGAAGATCTGGATTGCTCAATTGGTCATTTAAATATTTCTTTTTCCGTGAAAACAGGAGCAATAATCGCATTACTGCACACCTTTTTGAATAACGTTATTATTCTGAGAAACATGATTTTTAACAAGAAGAGCCTTATCTTCTTCAAAGGTATTTTTCTTAATCAATTCGTCAATTTGATCATATAAACGTACTGGAATATCTTTCAATTCTACAATCTGACGAGGTTGTATTATCTCCAAACCTAGCTCTTTTTGATAATATTCTGCAAGTTTTTGCATACGTGATGGTTCTATCATCACAGCCCACTCAGCATGCAAAAGCCTTACCATATTTTTTTCTGCTGTAATCTCCCGTTCAAGACGGTATGCTTCGCCAATTTGTTTTTGGACATCATATTTTACCTTATAAGTAATAGCTGCCATACAAATCATAATAGTCACTAAAACCACATCCAATGTACGAAAAAATGTCATTTCTTACTGCCTTTAAAACTGGTAATTTCTGCCAAACCAAACAATTCCATATCCGCTTTAATGACATCCTCTTGAGTACGAATGCCTACACGTAATTTTGCAGAACGTGCACGAGGATTTTTTTGTAATTCTTCTTCATTTGCAGTCTTCACACCTTTAAACAAAGGCAAAAATGTTGCTGGACTAGATTTTATTTCAGGAAGATAGCGCGACCTTCCCCCTTCTCCTGAACGAGCAGAAAAAAATCTTTTTACTATGCGATCCTCAAGAGAATGAAAACTAACAACTCCCAAACGCCCCCCTGTTTTCAAAACTTTTTCAGCAGCCAATAAACCTCGCATAAGTTCACCAAGCTCATCATTAACATAAATACGAAGCGCCTGAAACACACGTGTTGCAGGATGAATACGATCATCTGGTTTACGACCAACTAAAACCTCAATAGCATTAGCAAGATCACATGTACGCAAAAAAGGACGAATACGACGACGCTTTTCAATCATCCGCGCAATTCGACCCGCATGACGCTCTTCACCCAATATCTTAAATATACGGGACAATTCATTGACTTTTAAATAATTAACAACATCACTTGCTGTAAAACCAGTCTGTGCCATTCGCATATCTAGCGGACCATCTTTTTGAAAAGAAAATCCCCGTTCAGCTTCATCCAATTGCATTGAAGATACGCCAATATCAAGAATAACTGCATCCACCTTTTCTTCCACCACACAATCCAACCGTGAAAACTCCATTTGCATCAAACGAAGATGTGGAAAAAATTGATCGACAAGCAATTGTCCCTCACGGATTGCATGAGGATCACGATCAAGAGCAATAACATCTGCACCTGCATCAAGCAAAGCACGCGTATACCCCCCAGCACCAAAGGTGCCATCAATTACTTTTGCCCCAGCTAATGGTACAAGCGCAGCTAAAACTGGCTGCAACAATACTGGAATATGGCTCTCAGTTTCGTTACCCTGCCCTATCAAAATAACCCATCTTGATTTATATTTTCCGCATCAATAACCACCAATGGCAAATGATGTCATCATAACCACACCTTAACCTTCACATTTAATCTTAACAAAAGAAAATGCAGTTAAAGTTATCCTAATACACACATTAATTCATTATATTTAAAGAAATGTTATAATTTTAAAAAACATTTTTTTAAGTGTGCAATTTAAACATAATTTTTTTGAAAACTTGTGCCAAAACTATAAAAATATCAGTCGGCCTGTAAGCCGGGTTCTGTATGGTAAAGTTTACACTCTACATGGCAACCATTCATCTGGGACGGATGTTACCATCCGCCTCGTGCAACCTACCCAAATGACTCACCTGGAAACTGGCTGCAAGTAAAATCTTGCACGTCATTTCTATTCGGTCTTGCTCCCGGTGGGGTTTACCTTGCCACACTCATTACTGAGTGCGCGGTGGGCTCTTACCCCACCCTTTCACCCTTACCTATGAAATAGGCGGTTTGCTTTCTGTGGCACTTTCCCTAGGGTCACCCCCGCCGGGTGTTACCCGGCACCGTTTTTCCATGGAGCCCGGACTTTCCTCACCTGCTCTTTTAAACATTGAACAAGCGCGGCTGCCCAGCCGACTGACTTGATGATTTATAAAACATTTTTCACAAAGTGAAAATAGCCCTTAAAAATATTTTATATATCCTTAAAATCGTTCATTACCATTAAAACATAGTGTTATTTCAATGAAAATAAATAGATTGTAATTTTTTGAGCAATACTTTAAACTAAAACAGAACTCGTTTACACAGCACGATCGGCATTATTTTTTAAAATTATACAGCTATTGTCACTGCTTAATTTAAGTATTTATATCAAATAATGTACACCGCATTCAAAATTGCCTTAAGAATGATAAAGATCTTTATACAGAGTTATTTTGAAACTCCCCCTCGCTGGTAAATCTATTGTACCAAAAAATTTTTTGTATGCGTACGACCGTTACCTTTATACTAACAATAGCTTATGCTAAATTAATTGGAATCTTATATTGAATTTGCAATTTTTGAACTAAAATTTCATAAAAAAGAACAAATATCTTAAAAGAAAATAACAATTAAACTGCTGTCTAAGCTTGAACTTTCAATATCAGTATAAACCCTTTCGCACAAAATATAAAAATAGAGAAAAGCTCGCAATTTAAAAGGATTTTCAAAAATTACATTCTTTCTTTTTTCACTAAAATACATCTAATCACAATTATAAAGCTTTAAGGTGTATTTCATCTAGAAAGGAATTTAAAAGTGATACAATATATTCATTTGATAGACCTACAATACTAATTGTATGCAAATAAAAATAATGATGAAAAACTCCATCATTTATCGCTTACAGATATTAAAAACTCCATTATTGCCAAATCTACTATTTTAAATACCAATATCGACTAAGAATGTTTTTAACGAATGCTCTTTTATTCATTAAGCATATAGCATCCCTAGCAAAGATCATCAGTTTTATTTAAAATCAATACCAATTAGCAAAAGTTCATGTTATAAAAACCATTCTCCAGAGCTAATTCTCTTATGAGAAACTACACTTAAATATGTTAACAAGTCAGTCTTTCAATTATATATTATTAACTGCTTTCAAGGACAACTTGATGACCAGCTTCTATCTATTTTTCACATAATTTTGTAAAAAACATTGATAATTTCAATTACCAACTAATAAGTAATACCTATTAACAAGCAATTTATGCTTCTGCCCCCTAAAAATATTACCTAATAAATATTTTGGCTTACATTCATACACACGCGGGCTTACGATACACCAACCTCACGCAGCTAAAATGGATCAACAGCTTAAATTTTATAGAAAAAACACTTTAGCAGTTTACCTATCATTCATCCCCAATAACGTAGTAAATAATTCAGAATGTATTTTTTATACTTTTATATTCTAGAAAAGGACGCAACAAAGCATTCTTAAAATAAGCTTCAAATGATTATTCTTAAATCATTATAGACAAATGATTAAAAACCAACATTAACAGCAGAAGAATGAGAAATTACTTCTAATGCAGCTGCAGCTGCAATTTTTTCAAATTGTTGTTCCTGTTTATTATTCTGACCACTCGCAAGGGCAGCAGCAATAGCATTTTGACGTACCTGCTTAACAATGCTCTTTTCTTGCTGAGAACTTATCTTAAAAAGATTCACTGGAACATCCGATGAAAATACTGCCACCCCTCCTAGGGCACTATCTGTTGTATCAGTCTGGCGTGAAAAGCTCGCCTCACCAAACACAAATTGATACACAAAAACTCGCTACCGCAACGAACAATAAAAGAAATACTCGAACAAAAAGATAACGCCAGTGAAACTTTATCATCTTTGATCTAAAACATTATTAACACACTATAATTACATCATGCATATAATGTTTTTTATTTTTTTAATTTAAAAATAATTATATCACTTATTGAAAATAATATCTAAACACCTAGAAAATATTCCCAACATTTATGTATTAACACCATACTATAAGTAGCTGTTTACACTTGCTAAAATGATATATGTACCAGTGTAATGCTGAATTCAAGTTAATTTAAATAAAAAAATAAAACCCGACTGAAGAATTTTTCAGCCGGGCCAGACAATCTAGGGATCCACGCGGGGGAGGGGGGGGAGAGGTTCCCTGATTGCCTTATTACATCAACCATTATAATCGCTAATGCAATGACTTTACTATGAAATAAAACATTTTAAATAACAAGAAATTCTCACCATTTTAGCTAAAAAAAGAGCAAAAAACAACTTTAAGCCTTGTAAAAATGGAAAAATTTAGGCAAAAAATATTTAAGATGATCCAATTTGAAGCACACTTTACTCCAAAGTGTGTTAATAAAGTTTTTTTTAGCAATTTAAATCCTTAGTACAAGATTATAAGAAATAATTTACTGTAGCAAAAACTTTAAAATAACAAATAGTTTTTATAGATCACACTCCAATAAGCAGAATAAATTATATCAATTAATTAGACAACTTATTACAATAAAAATCTTCAACAGCCCTGCTCTGTCAAATCAAGCAACTATATTTTGCAAAAAATACAGGTCTTAGATATTTTCTAAAAAGTATTATACTGACAAATTAGGAGTATAAGTATTCATATAAAAAAGTGGTGTTAACGGGCCAGAGGTTTATAATTGACACGTTTAAGATTAATAGCATCTGGACCAAGACGACGAAGTTTATCAGCTTCATATTCAGCAAAATTACCTTCAAACCATTCCACATGACCATTACCTTCAAACGCCAAAATATGAGTAGCCAACCTATCAAGAAACATACGATCATGCGATATCACAACTGCACAACCAGCAAAATTTTCCAGTGCATCTTCTAATGCACCTAATGTTTCTGTATCAAGATCGTTTGTAGGTTCGTCAAGAAGAAGAACATTACCTCCATTTTTTAAAAGTTTAGCTAAATGAACACGATTGCGCTGCCCTCCTGATAAATTCGCCACCTTTTGCTGCTGATCTGAACCTTTAAAGTTAAATGCACCACAATAAGCACGGCTATTCATTTCATATTTGCCTAATTTAATAATATCATCTCCACCAGAGATTTCCTCCCAAACAGTCTTATCTCCTGCCAATGCATCACGATTCTGGTCAATATAACTCATCTGAACCGTTTCCCCAATGCGTACTGTACCTGAATCAGGCTGTTCCTGCCCTGTTAACATTTTAAATAAGGTAGACTTCCCCACACCATTGGCACCAATAACGCCCACAATTCCACCGGCAGGAAGCTTGAAAGAAAGAGAATCGATTAATACACGCTCACCATACGCTTTTGACAAATTATCAACCTCAATAACAATCTGTCCCAATCTTTCTCCAACTGGTATAACAATTTGCGCATCTCCAGGACGGCGTTCACGTGCAGCTTGAACCAATTCATCATAAGCCCTGATACGAGCTTTTGATTTTGCTTGGCGCGCTTTCGGACTGGAAGCTATCCACTCCTTTTCGCGGGACAATGCACGTTGACGAGCAGCTTCTTCACGCCCCTCTTGTGCCATACGTTTAGCTTTAGCACTCAAATAAGCAGAATAATTTCCCTCATAAGGGATACCTTTACCGCGATCTAATTCTAATATCCAACCCGTTACATTATCGAGAAAATAACGGTCATGCGTAATCAGAAGTACTGCACCTGGATATTCACGTAAATGCCTTTCAAGCCAGGCCGTAGTTTCAGCATCTAAATGGTTTGTCGGTTCATCTAGAAGCAACAAATCAGGTTTTGACAAAAGCAACTTACAAAGTGCAACACGCCGCCTTTCACCACCTGAAAGTTTCGTTACACCCTCCTCCCCTGATGGACAACCAAGAGCGGCCATAGCCATTTCTACTTGATTGTCTAAATCCCAAAGATTTTGACTGTCAATAATATCTTGAAGTTTAGCACTCTCATCGGCTGTTTCATCACTGTAATTCATCATCAGTTCATTATAACGATCTAAAATTGCTTGCTTATCTGCAACCCCTTCCATCACATTACCCCATACATCTTTGTTTGGATCAAGAACAGGCTCTTGCGGGAGATAACCACAACGTGCTCCTTCAGCAAGCCATGCTTCTCCTGTATATTCCTTATCTACCCCACTCATAATACGTAAAATTGTCGACTTACCTGCACCATTGGGGCCTAAAATACCAATCTTAGCATCTGGATAAAAAGATAAATGAATATTTTCCAAAATTTTCTTACTGCCGTAAATCTTATTGACCCCAGCCATATGATAGATAAATTGACGTGCCATAAATTTCTCTTTGATATTATACAAAATTAAAGGGTGAGAATTTCGAAAGTATTATTTTAGCTTTTCTTAAATTTCACAATTAGCAACACTTAAATAATGCCCTAACAGCTTTATCTTTATATTGATATATTTTTTCTAATCCCACAAGCCCTACTTTGCGCTTCAAAGGCAGAAAAACACTATCTCAAAGTACAAAAAGCAAATATTCTTAAATCATACTTGACTTATGCTATCAAATAGCTCCTCTCTTCTCCATACAGGATACAAAACTACACTTTTATCATATTAAACCAATCTATTAGCGCAACAAAAATCATAAGAGAAAGCCAATTTTCTATGCACCATTTTCCCGCCTTACAGATTTTACATCACACCACTTTTCTCCACCTCTTTTTATCATTTCGATGTCATCAAAATAAATGACCAGTATATTATTTTATGTGATTAAAACTGCATTAAAAAGTGAAAATACATTTATAAAATCTAATGCTCCAGCCCTATTATCATCAAAGCTTTGTACCAACACATAGTTTACCACTAAATAGTGCACCACTTATATTGATCCACAGTTACAAATTAGTACAAAATTACAAAAATTATCGTACCAACTGATCCATTCATTTCTTTTGGTTTAAATCATCAAAATAAGCACAAACATTGACCAAATCATCTCAAAACTTTAAGACGAAATACAATCTTTAAAAGGCACGACAAAAAATCACCCACAGGAATAAATTTATGGAAAAAAAAGCCTTAATCGTTATCGATGTACAAAATGACTTCTTACCAGGAGGAGTACTTGCAGTCCCACAAAGCGATACTATTATACCCGCTGTCAATGACCTTATAAACCGTTTTGATCATGTCATTTTAACCCAAGATTGGCATCCCAAAGGCCATTGCAGCTTTGCTTCTTCCTATCCCCACAAATCTCTTTATGATACGGTTAAGCTTGACTACGGATTTCAAACACTGTGGCCCGATCATTGTGTACAAGGAACACAAGGAGCAAAATTTCATACGTCTCTCATGGTTGATAAAGCACAACTTATCCTTAGAAAAGGTTATCATCAAAAAATTGACAGTTGTTCTGCTTTTTTTGAAAATGACCAAAAAACGCCAACAGGCTTACAAAGTTATCTCAAAGAGCGTGGTTTTACACAATTAATTATATGTGGTTTGGCTACTGATTTCTGTGTGGGATTTTCTGCACTTCATGCCGTAAAATGCGGCTTTAAAGTGAGTGTTTCACTGAACGCCTGTGCCGGTATTGATCTAAATGGATCATTAAATACGATGCTTAAAACTATGAATGAAACCGGCATAGAGCTCTTAATGACATTATAAACCACTTCCCAGTCCTGTTTTGTGGTAATAAATAGAAGGGTTTTTATAGAATCTGTATTTCAAAACAACAGATTATTCGGGAGATAATGTTTTATGTTTAAAGCGAATGGAGGAATAAAATGCTACCCCAAGAATACATACACCAATAAGTCCTGTTAATGCTTCAGGCACCGGCATAATAATTTGTATATACATAATCACTGCAAGTACCAAGATTGCGTAAAAAGCACCGTGTTCCAAATAGCGGTAATGCAACAATGTTCCTGTTTCAACCAACATGATAGTTATAGCACGTACATAAAATGCACCGATACCAAGACCAATTGCAATAATAAAAAGATTATGTGAAAAAGCAAAAGCACTCATAACACCATCAAAAGAAAAGCTAGCATCCAGAATTTCTAAATAAAGAAATGAGCCCACTCCTCCCTTAGCGATAGTGACTAAAGTATTTTTTTGGGAATCCAAAAGTGAACTAACTGCTTCAACCACTAAAAATGTTAAAAGCCCATAAAGCATAGCAAATAAAACAGTCAGCTTATTTTCTGTTGTAATTTGCCCTAAGAAAAACAACATCAGAATTAAAACAATAGCAATATCAACTCCAACAAATGAACCAACCTTCTGAGCTGGCTTCTCTATAAATGCTAGCCAATGCACCTCTTTTTTAGGATCAAAAAAATATTTTAAACCAACCATTATGAGAAAAGTTCCCCCAAAAGCAGCAATACCCACATGAGCATTTGTCAAAATTTCAGTATACTGATGTGGCTCCCACAGTGCTAATTTGACTGCTGCAACTGGACTAATCCAAGCTGCAAAAGCAACAATCAGTAACGGAAAAATAACCCTCATACCAAATACTGCTATTAAAATGCCCCATGTCAAAAAGCGACGGGACCATAGCTGATCCATCTTTCCAAGAATACGTGCATTGATAATGGAATTATCAAAAGATAGAGAAATTTCCAAAATTCCCAAAATACAGCAAATGAAAAAATATTTTAAAAAACCAATGAGACTACCCGTCTCAAACCAACCAACAAATCCACCCCCAAAAACACCAATAATTGTGAAGAAAAAAGCCCATCTAAAATAACCTAATAGGGCCATGAATCACGCCTCAAAATCATCTCTTTAATCTATCCTGCTACTCACTCATATTAAAAGATCACAAGACTGAAAGATTACATCTATTGATAAGTACAATAATATACATTGTAAAATTTATATGGAATCTCTCCAAGAAAAAACAAGAGAAAAATCAAAAAAGCCTATATTTCTTCCAATAAAAAGGTTATTCTTTATAATAATAAAATACAAAAAATTAAAATTTAATCCAAATATTTATTAAATATTTTAAAAAATAAGAGGAATAAAAGTCAATAAATATTGACATTAGGTAATGAGATATTCATACATTGTGTGCTTTTACCAACACAAAGCTCATACCATGATGATTTACTGAGGGAGATAATTCGTGGCACGTCCTGAAACTGAAGCAAAAACTGTATTTGGAAAACGTTTACGTCATGTACGCCTCGCTTTAGGCGATCCGTCACGTGAAACATTAGCTAAAAATTTTAGCATGACAAAAAATTCTATCGCCTTTTATGAGCGTGGAGAAAGAGAACCTAACCTTAGCGTATTACAAGCATACCGCACGTTGTATGGAGTCAACATTAATTGGCTTTTAACTGGACAAGGAAAAATGTTTGATACCGAATGCACTAGAAGTGAATTCGATTGGAATTATTTTATTAAAAAAATTGAAGCAATTGAAGATATTCTTACCAAAAATGATCATAACGATACACTAAATCAAAAAAAGATTGAAAATTCTTATGAAAAATTACAGCAATATCTTTTGACACAAGGTATATCCAATGTCCTCAATCCAAAGGCAATTACTTCTTTGGTCAATATGAAAGCAAATATGGCCAACTCTTATGCTCTTAGTTTGTTTATCGATTTACTTATTCGAAGCATCTCGCACAAAGAAACGACCGCTAGCTAATAATATTCATTTCAAATAAAATCAGGCTTAAATTTTATTAACGTGGACAGTAGTATTATATTTCTACCATATTGATAAAGTTTAAGCTGTTTTATAATTTTTGCTGTAGTAAAATAATCAAACAAGCTCTGTTTGCAGTGATACAATTTTTCTTATTTTCAACACCAGTTAAAATTGAAAACAATTAGTTCTAGAATATGAAATAGCTCCTTGTAAAAATGGCTACTTGGGTCGCTCTTAGAAGGAGGAGGATATTAAATGTTTTTTGTGGTTGCCAACGCACTTATATTCACAGCCTCCACCTTCGCGCTTTATAAGTAATACATCTTTTGCCAAACTAATCACAAATCACCATTAAAGCTTATCATCATCCTGCAAATAATATCGATTATTCTTAACTGAAAAAAATAACCCGCTTCATCCCTTGAGAAAGCAACCCTCCTTATTTTCCATTTTTATAATAATAGTTTCCAACCCATGTTTTAAAAAGAATCGTCGCTCCTAAATATGTTATTGTCATATCCACTAAATGAATACTTATAAATTTTTCAACTTCCATTTCATTGATGTCATAACTATTCATGTAATTTATTTTATAGATTCGATAGCAAAATCTTATCCTGAGGTTTTATAACACATAAAAATACATATATTATGGATGATAAAGAAAAACTTAGTCTATTGGATACGAGCACCTTTAAAAGCTAATAGCTTTATTTAAATATCCCCTTCCCTCACAAAACTTTTGAAATCTAATAAAATTCCATATTTTTGTGCGAAAATAGCAGAGGAATATATTGAGAACAATATTGTAATCAACCAATAGTATACAACAAACACTTTATGCTAAAGCACTGACCAGAAAACTTGATTAAATAAATCACAAAGCTACAAAAATGTGCCTGATAGGAAGCCAAAAAATCAACAAAATAAACAACTATGTAAATCTTTACCCTAAAAAGATATTTTGACTTACTAGATGACTTCTGGCCCCGGAAGACATATTAAATATAATAAAATCAACTGCTTATAGGGATAAAAAAGAGAATGGTGGGCCCGGAGGGACTCGAACCCCCAACCAAGCGGTTATGAGCCGCTGGCTCTAACCAATTGAGCTACAGGCCCTACAGACTATTTTTCTCTAAACTAAAATGCCTTACGATACAAGAGACTGCTTGAATTATAATTCACTTTTTTAAATTTCTCTCGTTTTTTATCTTTCAGTATCTTAACTCTTACAATGATTCCCGAAAATGAAAAAGTAAAAATCTATAAATGAAAGGAGTGAAAATGAATATGACACAAATAATTTTCCAGTTAAAAAATACTAACCTAATTAAAGTTTCCATGTTAGCAGCATTAACATTACTAACCACTTCATTCTCTGTACACGCAGAAGGATGTACAATGAAAAATTCAACTATTGTAGTTACTGCAACAGGTGAAAGCCAAGCAATACCAGATATGGCAATTATCAATCTATCTATTGTTACTCACGATAAAACCGCTCAAAAAGCATTAGCAGACAATAATAAATTTATGAACGATGTTGTAGATTCCTTTAAAAAAAATAACATTCAAGAACACGACTTGCAAACATCAAATCTGTCTATTTATCAATCTAGCTCAGATAAACAGCCAGAACAAAAAAACAACGAAAATATTTATGAAGTTTCCAATTCTTTAACGGTACGTATCCGTGATCTTGCTAACGTTGGTAAAATATTTGATCAAGCAATATCTTTTGGCATTAATTCTATCCATGGCATTACCTTTACCAATGCCGATACAAAACCTTTTTATAAAGAAGCACGTCAAAAAGCTATTGCTGAAGCTATTGAAAAAGCAAAAACTTTAGCACAAGCAGCTAATTTAAAATTGGGTAAAATCATTGAAATTAATGAAAATAATAATAACTTTCATCCAACACAGCGCTTAAGCAGAAGTGCACAATTTACAAGTTATGCAGATACAAATTTTTCAAGTGGTGAATTGAACTATAATGTCAGTGTCACTGTAACATTTTCTATCGACTAAGTAAGGTATAGTCGCTAATTCGTACATAAAACGATACATAAAAATTGTATCACCGGCCCTCATATAAAATGCCGGTGATATATTGAAGATAGGCCTTGTCAGATGATAAGTCATTTTCGTGAACTTCAATCTTCCCGTGTGCAGAGAATTGTGCTTGATGTACCGTTTGGCGATTTCCTGATATAAGTGGATGCCACCAATGAAGGTCTTTTCCTTCATTAATTAACCGATAAGCACAATTTTTTGGCAGCCAATGAACTTTTTTCACCGTTGCAATATCCAATAATATACAATCCGGAACTATTGATTTACGATGAGCATAATCTTGACACTGACAAGTCTCCATATCTAAAAGACGGCAAGCAACGCTAGTTGTATAAATATAACCAGTGTTTTCATCTTCTACTTTATGCAAACAACAAAAGCCACAACCATCACAGAGACTCTCCCACTCAACAATGGACATCTCTTCTAATTTTTTAACTTTCCAAAAGGGAGCCTCTTTACTCATAAATCGACTCTACTCTTTTTTTAAATAAGAAAATTTATGCAAAATAGGTACAATATTGTTTCTGTAACATTATACATCTCTAAGCTAGCTTAATACCATCCATATTCATTCTGCCCCAAAACAATCTTCCCAAAGATTAATTAAACAAAGATAAAAGATATCTCTAGAAAAAATCTCATATAAAAAATACCTTATGAAAATATCTTACTACAAATGAACTCAAACTCAGAAACCACACCTAATTGTAATCCTACAGACTACAATTATTGACAAAAATTAAATGAAATTTCTTCTACAAACTATACACTTGTATAAGCTATTTTATAAAAAAGAGATTTGTTGTGTTTACCTATAATTTGACACACTTCAACGTGAAGCATATCAACATCATCCCCTCTGGAGTTAACTTTACCTATATGTACAAAAAATAGTTTTTATGACGTCATTTATTTCTTCGCAGATCATCTCCATGATTTTACACTGTCTTTTTTTCCACAGAGCGTAGTAATAAATATTTAAGTTATTATATTGCTTGAACAGTGAATTTTCTCCAATTATGCACTATCGCTTCTTTTATCTTTCTTAAAAGTTTCGCAAAAATGACACACTAAAGTTTTCATTACAACAAATGATAATTTTTGAAATATACTGTAATATTATTAAGAATCAAGAAAACTTCGTAATTTCCGTGAACGGCTAGGATGCTTTAACTTACGAAGCGCTTTTGCTTCAATCTGACGGATACGCTCACGTGTAACTGAAAACTGCTGACCAACTTCTTCCAACGTGTGATCAGTGTTCATCCCAATACCAAAACGCATCCGCAAAACACGTTCTTCACGCGGTGTTAGTGAGGCAAGTACGCGAGTTGTTGTATCTCGTAAATTAGCTTGAATAGCTGCATCAATCGGCAATAATGCATTTCTATCCTCAATGAAATCACCTAAATGAGAATCATCCTCATCACCGACTGGTGTTTCAAGTGAAATAGGCTCTTTTGCAATTTTAAGCACTTTTCTCACTTTCTCTAATGGCATAGAAAGTTTGCTAGACAATTCTTCCGGTGTAGGTTCACGCCCAATTTCATGTAAAATCTGACGTGATGTACGAACAATCTTATTAATAGTTTCAATCATATGAACAGGGATACGAATGGTGCGTGCTTGATCAGCTATCGAGCGTGTAATTGCCTGACGAATCCACCATGTTGCATAAGTTGAAAATTTGTATCCACGCCGGTATTCAAATTTATCGACCGCCTTCATCAAGCCGATATTGCCTTCTTGAATAAGGTCAAGAAATTGTAAACCACGATTAGTATATCTTTTTGCAATTGAAATCACAAGGCGTAAATTAGCTTCCACCATTTCCTTTTTAGCGATTGTTGCTTCACGCTCACCTTTTTGTACCTGTGTAACAATTCGACGAAACTCCCCAATTGAGATAGCAGTTTCTTGTGCAAGACTTTGTATTTCACTGCGCAAACTCTGTATTACCTTGGCTTCACGAGTTGAAAATTCTTTCCAGCCAGATCCCGGCAAAGTCGCAATATAATTAATCCAATCTGCATCTAATTCACGACCTTGATATTCTTTTAAAAAATCTTCGTGCCCAACTCCATAGTTGTTAGCAAGCCGTTTCAATTTACCTTCACTATGAACCAACCGTTTATTGATATCATAAAGCTGTTCAACCAATGCCTCAATACGATTTTGGTTTAAAGAAAGAGACTTTACCGCTTGAACTAAATCAGCTTTCAATTGAGTGCATTTCTTTTTTTGAGAAGATGAAAGAGCATCCTCTTTACAATCTGCTAAACTACTTTCAACATGTTGATCTTGTAATTTTCGCAGTTTTACATACGCCTCAGCAATAAAATCTAAAGTTTCCATAACTTGAGGGCACAGTTCATTTTCCATCGCTGCAAGCGATAAGTTAACTTCATCCTCCTCATCATCTTCAACACCAATGTCTGCTGCAAGATCGTCTACATCATGCATACTAGAACACGTCATTTCCTCTTTTATTCTTTCTACTTCACTACGTTCAATAGCAGGAGCTTGCTTGGCTTCTGGACCAGCATAAGTCATTTCAAGATCAATAATTTCACGAAGAAGGATACGTTTCTCATTTAATTCTTCACGCCATATAATTAAGGCTTGAAATGTTAAAGGGCTCTCACATAGCCCCGCAATCATTGTTTCACGCCCTGCTTCAATACGCTTAGCAATGGCAATTTCACCCTCACGTGAAAGTAATTCAACTGCTCCCATTTCACGCAAATACATGCGCACCGGGTCATCAGTTCGATCTGTTGCATCACATTTCGATATCGTCGCAATTGATCGGCTGGTGGCCTCCACTAAATCACTACTTTCTATCGTAATTTCTTCCTCATAAGGCTCAGAATCAACTTCATCTTCGTCGTCTACAACATTAATCCCCATTTCAGACAGCATGGCCAATGCATTTTCAATTTGCTCAGATGTAACTGACTCAGAAGGAAGAACTGCATTCAACTCATCCATTGTCACATAACCATTTTTCTTGGCGAGTTTAATCATCTTTTTGATAGCATCATCGGAAAAATCAAGAAGAGGACTGTCCAAACTTACTTGGCCTGTTTCTGCCACGCTATCTTTTTGTTTAGCCTTTGTTGCCATACCATTAACTCCACTTGATCACTAAGAGATTTCACGTGACCAGCTTTTTGCGTTTTCATTTAGCGCGTCAACAATTTATCCTAGGATAAAATCCTCACTTTCAAAGACACACTTTACATACGCTTTTACCCACATAAAAACGCGGGAAAACTACAGAAGTTTCCCCGACACTTTTAGCCCTTTTGAGATAATCTCTACACTCCATAGTAAGAATCAATTTCCGCTTTTTTAAAATTCACTCGCCATTCTTCACAAAAATGTCGTCTCTTACAATAGATTTTTTCACATTAGACTTTGGTGACTGATTCGCTTTAAAAAAGCGAATCATTTTATCTTATTTGGCTCACTCTCATCTGTTTCTTCATCAAACCAACACCTAAACCCTTCAATCAAAGCTTCCGTTGCTCGCATTTGTTCCAATTCAGTTTTCGTCTCACGCAGTAAATCAAAAACTTCATTTTTAGGATTTTTCATGAGTTGTTCCTCAATATCCTGTAATCTCTTATGTAGGTGGTGTTCTCGAAGATGCAAGTAGATAGCTTGTTTTAATACAGCACGAGCATCTTCTATGGAAGCTTTAGTAAAAGTAGTACGCATACCAACGCTTTGTACAAGATTTCTCATGCGCTCTAAAATAGCCTTTTGCCCTTTTTCTTCTAAAAGCATAATCATTACTGTTTTATCATGAATCTGCTGGCTTCCAAGAATTTCCAGCATCGATTGATGAAAATTTATTAATTCTGTATTTTTTAACTCTAACTTAGAAAGAACTTCAAAGTTCTCATACCAAAGATCAGGGTAGTGGGCTAAAATTAGTAAAATAACCGCCTCACGCAAAGGAATAGAATGCGGCAAATTACGCACCATATTAGAATTTTCTAAAGCAGAAAAAGGCTGCCTTTTAAATATTTCATCCTTTTGGTTTTTACTATATCCTCCTACATTCTTTTTTTGTAAAAAAGGAGGAGAAAAAAAATCAAAAAGCCGTTTCTTTATATCTTGAAAATAATAACGACGTACATCTTCATCTTTAATCGTAAAGACCTCTTGTTTAAGTCTTCGTTCCAGCGCTGCTCGTGTTTCTGGTGTTCCAAAACGTTTCCCATAAGTAGCGCGCCACCATAAAAGCTCAATCAGTGGGATTGATTTTTGTAAAAAAGAATTAAAAAGAGGAGCACCACCGGCACGAATAATTTCATCTGGATCTTCACCTTGTGGCAATAAAATAAAATGTACAGATACCCCCACCCTTAAAAGGGGTAACACACGATCAGCTACACGAAAAGCAGCTTTTAAACCAGCATCATCCCCATCAAAACAAAAAACACAATCAGGTTCTATTTGCCATAAAAGTGCAATTTGTTCCTCTGTTAATGCTGTACCCAAAGGCGCTACCACCTTTTCAAAACCAGCCTTCGTTAACGCAATCACATCCATATAGCCTTCAACGACAAGAATAGAGCGTGCTTTTTGCTCTTCCATGGAATGATTGCTTTTGCGAGCAGAAGCTGCATTGTAAAGCATATTTCCCTTATGAAAAAGTACCGTTTCAGGACTATTGAGATATTTTGCTCGCACGTTTTTATCTAATCCGCGTCCTCCAAAAGCCACCACACGCCCACGTAAATCTTCAATAGGAAATATGATACGATTTCTAAATCGATCGTAAGGAACTGTAACATCCTCACCCGATACAAGAAGACCACAATCTTCCATCTGTTTTACCGAAATACCACGCATACTTAACGCTTCTTTTAAAGCTGTACGCCTTGTTGGAGCAAAACCAATCCGAAAGCGTTTTATAAGTTCTGATGTCACGCCACGCTCACCAAGATAATAACGCGCCTGTTCTCCCTCTTTATTATGCAAGTTACATTGAAAAAAATCCGTAGCCATTCCCATAACATCATAAAGACTGGCTTTCTGCATTTCACATTCATAACTTTGTGGATCAAGAACAGGTAGTTTCATTCCTGCAAGATCAGCCAAACGCTCTACAGCTTCTAAAAACTGCAATCCATCAAGTTCACAAAGAAAAGTGAAAATATTACCGCTCACACCACAACCAAAACAATAATAACAACCTTTACGATCATTACAATGAAAACTTGGGGTTTTTTCACCATGAAATGGGCAACAAAACCAAAAATCTCCTCGTGCAGGCTTGCTTTTTTGAGGATCAAATGTCACCCTTTGGTTAATAACCGTTGAAATTGGTAATCGGCTGCGGATCTCGTCAAGGAAATCAGGTGGAAAACGCATTATATCTCACAGAGTTTTAAATTCTTTTTTGTATGTTTAACTACTTTGAAGCATAATTCCAATACTTCTCTTAAATGGTTGATAAATTCCAAGTGATCAACCCCAAATAATTTGAGAAATGGAGATAGAAAAATGACCGAATTTGCTCAATATCCATTGTTAGAGACTATTTCTTGGCTCATTATCCTCACTCTTATTGCTATTTTAATTAATATTTTAGCACGCAAACTGCTTATTCATAAAGCAAAACAGCTTTTTTCTTTTCTTCCCGCAGATACAACTAATGACACTGAGTATACCATTCGACACATGGCTAATACTGCTTCAGCCTTTATTTTCTCAATCGGTGTTAATTTTATCCCTACATTACCCAATCCACTCAGTACCATCATTCGTAATGTTTCCAACGCTTTTATTATTTTTGTTATTGTCTTAATAATTTCTGCACTTCTCAATATTGTTAATACCCTTTATGAACAACGGCCAACATCGCGGTTAAAACCGATAAAAGGTTATATTCAAATCGCCAAAATTGCACTTTTTACTGTTGCCACTGTTTTAATATTAGCTAAATTGATTGACCGCTCCCCTCTTATCCTTTTTTCCGGTCTTGGTGCGATGGCAGCTGTCTTGATTTTAGTCTTCCAAGACACGCTTCTTTCCCTTGTTGCAAGTATTCAAATTTCATCTACTGATATGGTGCGTGTTGGTGATTGGATTGAAATTCCTAATCTCGGTGCAGACGGAGATGTAATTGAAATTGCACTCCATACTGTCAAAGTCCAAAATTTTGATAAAACGATTACCATCGTCCCTATTCGTAAACTTGTAACCGATCCTTTTAAAAATTGGCGCGGCATGCAAGAATCAGGTGGAAGGCGTATCAAACGATCTCTTTTTATTGACCAATCTAGTATCCGATTTCATAGAGAAGAAGAACAAGAATACTTGATGCAATTTAATCTGTTAGAAAACTATTTTGCAAAAAAATTACCGGAAATCAATGAATGGAATGCTAAATTAGACAAAAATCGCGATATATCAGCTAATACCCGTCGCTTAACAAACATTGGAACTTTCCGCGCTTATGTTTTATCTTATTTACAAAATCACCCAAATATTACAAATAATATGACTCTCATGATACGGCAATTATCCCCTACACCAAATGGTTTACCTTTAGAAATCTATTGTTTTACGAACACCACTATTTGGATAGAGTATGAACAAATTCAAGCTGACATTTTTGACCATCTTTATTCCATCCTTCCCAGTTTTGGTCTTAAGCTTTTTCAAAACCCAAGTGGTTATGATTTTGTTCACGCATTTGAAACCAAACAAAACCGTAAGTAAGCTTAATTATATAAATTCTTTAAATTGAACTATATTCTCGACATAAAAAGGAAAGAAAAAGTATCACGAATAACATTAGTAATTCTTCATCTTGCAGGTGCTATTTCTCTACTTTTTTAGATTACATACGCATGGTATGAATAGGAATTGAACATATGATAAACACCGCCACAAAACCTTTATATAATAGCACGATTTTGCCTAATACCGCCATTATTTTTCAACAGATCTTATTTCTGTTTTTTGTTGGTGGCAGTTGTAACTTATTTTTTACATTCATTCCATTACAGGTATCATTTTGTTAATCAATTTTGCTAATTATGATCTTACTCATACCCAACTATCGTTGTGATGGTCCTTAGCATTAATTTAAGCTCTTCTTTCGCAGCTCTGATTTTAATGTACAATGCCTATATTATTTTAAAATGCCTACATTATTTTAATTGTGCTCCCTTCTTGCAAAAAATACTATCAAGATGCGTTTAAAAACCAACCACTGCACTTATCCATATAAGTACAAATGCAGCCTGACAAAACTTCTGACTTAACTAAACAAACAGCTCTTGATGATAGTGTTTTTAATCGCCCAACTTCAGCATTTTCTAATGTCATGTATGAGAAGTGCTTCATATCTGTGATCTTGTTGATTATAATGCTGCAAAAAATGGAATTTTATGAAAATCCAGATCACTCCATAGTATATGAGCTTAAAAATTTAAATTACTTACATGAAATTAATATCCAAAATATAGAAACATCCAGTCTGTATCTTGATAGTGTTCATCATTTGAAACAAATTAATTCTCTTCTCTCTTCTATATTCTATCCCATTTTAGAAAAACAAGAACTACCCCAAAGTTCTCGCCTCCATAACCCTTCTAAATAACAAGAAAGACTTGACCTTTAAAAAGCTTACCCTACCTAGAATTTACAGTTTAATTCAGGCAAAGGAGAGCGTAATGGAAGATGCAAACATCGGCTGGATTGCAGCTATTATTATTGGTGGTCTTGCAGGTTGGGCTGCACAATATTTTATGAACAGCCGAACAGGAATATTTTTAAACATTATCCTAGGAATTATTGGAGCGTCATTGGCTAGCTTTCTTTTTGGCCTTTTTGGTGTTACTTTTGTTGGTATATTTGGTTACCTTATTTCAGGTTTCATCGGCGCCTGCATTCTTATATGGGTCGGTCGAAAAATCCGGCCATAAAATGCTTAGTTTCAAAGGCACCTTCTGGTGCCTTTGAAACTCACCTTAAAATTCTATCTTAGTTTTAAAATTATAATCTACCACCTAAATATAGCAAATAAGCATTCAGCACAACGATCATCCTATTAGAATTAATATTGATTTATCAATGACCAAAACCTTAAAAGCATAATCAATGATAAAATCTTGATGTGAAGACGAAAAAATATTTTTCACACACTAGCTAATATTCTCTAAAAACTTTCTCTATATAGCAAATTGTTTAAATAATAACTGTGTCCAGTATGAAATAATTACCGTAATTCACGTTTATACCATTAGCATTTCCTGCATAAAATAATGTAAAATAGTATAATATCGATAATCAAAATTCTTCACTAAAATAAAATGCGCTAATCATACTAATAAATTTTGTTTATCGCCGAAATACTAAAACTATAGTCATAAAGTCAATCATCCATTTTATGCCTACTCTTATTAGCTTGCTGCTGTTGTATTTCTATATTATAATTAGAAAGCTTTATAATAGGTATTTTAACGATCCGTATTATCTAGAGCAACATGTAGTTTAAATTATGTCGAGTACTAGAACGAGAAACTCTATTTTACCACCGTTAAAGTGGTTATCTGATCAAGACCTTTCAGTGCCTATTACTATCAAAGATTGGTTGATGGAACCAGGCTCTATGACTCGTCGTTTGGAACGTCACTGTACTCAGATACATATTAAACTGCAACGTGAATGCTTCATTACTTATGATGAACTAGAAGAAGAGGCTGAGCATTTGCCTGATACCTCCCGTTATTGGTTACGCGAAATTGTACTAATGGGAGACAATCAACTCTGGCTTTTGGGGCGTACAGTGATTCCACAAGAAACTTTAGATGATCACAATCAACTAACAAACTTGGGAAATATACCTCTAGGGCGTTATTTATTTAACAGTAAAGAACTAACCCGTGATTACATTCATATTGGCCGAAAAGATGCGCTATGGGCGCGCCGTTCTCGTTTACGGCTAGCAGACAAACCACTATTGCTGACTGAGCTGTTTTTAATTGCTTCACCAATATATAAAACTGACCTTATATAACTTAGAAAAATCAATATTTTGAAAAGAAACATAGTATATAATAAATAAAAAAGATCCTATTCATTGCCCTCCATCAATGAAAACTCACTAATTTGATTACTTTTACTCATTCCCTCATAACATTTATATAGCTGAGTGTTATTTATTTACAATAACGCACTCTATTTTTTGCTAGCTTAACGCCCTATTAGTTATAAAAAACAGCTTGAGATATTGCTTAGTCAATTTGATAAACTTATTTAAGCGTCTATGAAACGCTATCACTATTAACCTTAAAAAATTTACTTATCTATGTAGTCGTCTCTTTTGAACAAAGTTATAACTTACCCACCCTATATTGCATCATTCTTTAACTCTCGTTACCTAAAATACCATAAAAACTAATCTCCTTGTGCCCTATTAACTGGTAGAGAGATCGCAAACAACAACCTCTGCTACTTGCGTTTTAAGCTCCAAAATATCAGTTTATTCATAAACACGTATTGATTTCTAAAACCACCATTTTTGTTAAAATAGAATGTCTCTGGCTATTATCACTTTTATTTTTCTTCATCATCATCAAACACTCTAAATACTCTGATATTCTTTAATCACATAATATCCATTAAGTAACGTAGAGCAAAACTTGTTCTCTCTTCTTCTACAAAATCATTTGGAGCGTTCTATTAATCTAATCAACGCAACATAAATTTATCCAATTTTGTTCAAATGGGTACATACTCTTTCAGCACTCTTTAATATCTGACAATGTATAATAATAACAAAAGTCTCGGAAAATCTAAAAGTGGGGCTTTACCTATTTATGGAATATACTTATACTTTTAAAATTAAGCAAAACATTGCAAGATAATATACAGCATCTGCTATGGCTGCGGTTTTCGTATGACGTCGAACGGTGAGCGCACACTATGACACAAACCACCCTATCTCCCAAACCTTGGTGCACGAGCAAACCTACAGCTCTTTTAGTATTAGCCGATGGAACCGTTATCGAAGGTAAAGGTGCAGGAGCGACAGGTGTTGTTGAAGCAGAAATATGTTTTAACACTGCCATGACAGGTTACGAAGAAATTCTCACCGATCCATCATACACTAAACAAATCGTTAATTTTACCTTTCCTCATATAGGCAATGTAGGTATAAATAGCGAAGATATTGAAGATCTTACACCAATCAATCACCATGGTGCAGTTGGCGTTATTTTTAAAGCAGATATTACTTATCCCTCTAATTATCGTGCAAATGAAAATTTAAATCAATGGCTTAAAATGCGTCAAATCATTGCAATTTGTGGCATTGATACACGTGCACTGACCGCTCTTATCCGTGAAAAAGGTGCGCAAAATGCCATTATTGCTCATGATTTAAATGGAAATTTTGATCTCAGTGCTTTAAAAAAACGTATGCAAAAATGGTCAGGGATCATCAATCTCGACCTCACAAAAAAAGTGACATCACACCAGTCGATGGAATGGAATGAGAAAGCATGGATTTGGAATCAAGGTTACGGTACAAACAGTAAATGCAATTTTCATATCGTTGCGATTGATTATGGCATTAAGCGCAATATACTCCGCCTTATGGCAACACAAGGTGCGCATATCACTATTGTGCCAGCACATACAAATGCAGAAGAAATTCTAGCAATGAATCCTGATGGCATTTTTCTTTCCAATGGACCAGGAGATCCATCTGCTACAGCCGCATATGCAGTCCCAACTATAAAAAAGCTAATTGACTGTAATATTCCACTTTTTGGTATATGCCTTGGCCATCAGCTCCTTGCTCTTTCTGTTGGAGGCAGAACCATAAAAATGCATCAAGGACATCATGGAGCAAACCACCCTGTAAAAGATCTTACCACTGGAAAAGTGGAAATTACGTCAATGAATCATAGTTTTACCGTAGATGCAGCGTCTCTACCAAAACATGTTGAAGAAACACATATTTCTCTCTTTGATGGCTCAAATTGTGGCATTCAGATTATTGGAAAACCTGTTTTTTCTGTTCAACATCATCCTGAAGCTTCCCCTGGACCACAAGACAGTCAATATCTTTTCCAGCGTTTTCATAATCTAATCGTAGAGTATAAAAAAACAGCCTAATAATTTGAATTTTCCACCAAACACTGGTGCATTTTTTATGTATTAAAATACACCAGCTCTTGAGATAACAAAATAGTTAGATTCACTCATAGAACACAGGGAGTTATATTTTATTGAATTATTTCGGTAAAACATCTCCAGGAAGCTTTTTTAGAGACTGCCTTACCCAGAAAGCAAATACTAAAATTGCTAAAAAAAGCACACAGAAACTCCCAGCAAAAGGTGCACCAGAAAAATGAAATGCTGCATTTTTATGTGTAAACTGTTCGAAGAGAAATGTATAAAAAATAGGCCCAATTATCAAACTTAACGAAGTAATAGATGTCATTGCCCCCTGTAATTCCCCTTGTGCATTGGCTGGTAGTTGTGCTGCAGCAATAGAACGCATAGGTGCATGAACAAGATATTCAAGCACTGTACAGACAAAAACAACATAAATCATCCACCCTTGCGCTGCAAACATATAGCCAAGCATAGCAATTAATGAAAAAAGGAGTCCTACCATAGTCATGCGCCAATCGCTCCAGCGCTTAGAAAGATATGGTAAAATGAGAACCATCACAAAAATCTGGCCTACACCAAAAACACTATAAGATAATCCAATAGAAAATGTGTTCCAATCATAGCGTTCTTTAGCAATAAATGCCCAAACGCTCGGCCATACAGCTTCTGCAAGCCAATAAAGAAAAAAGGCTAACAACACCCAAATAACTGCTGGATATTGTCTAAGTTGTAAAAGTGCACTTAAAGGATTAGCACGCTTAATATCAAAACGGCGCCTATCATGCATAGCAAGAGTTTCTGGAAGCATAAACCATGCAAAAATAAAATTAACAAATGAACAAGCAGCTGCAAAATAAAAAGGCAAGCGCAACTCAAATTGGCCCAAAAAGCCACCAATAAGGGAGCCTATAATAAATCCTACTCCAAATGCCATTCCTATCATACCAAAATTACGTGTACGAGTTTTATCATCTGATATATCTGCTAAATAAGCTGAACAAGTTGCAAAGCTAGCACCACTTATCCCTGATAAAAGACGCCCAATAAACAACATAGAATAACTCCATGCTATAGCGCATATAAAATTATCAATAGCAAAACTGATAATAGAGATAAGTAAAACAGGACGCCGACCATAACGGTCAGAAAGATTACCAATCAAGGGAGCAAATAAAAATTGCATTACTGAATAGACTGCCAGCAATACACCCCCACTTATGGAAACTTTACTAAGATCCTCTCCAGTCAAATGACGAAGATATTCAGGCAAAACAGGACTAATAATTGCAATACCAATAATATCCAATAACAGAGTAATAAAAACTAAAACGAGCCCACGACGGATAAATTTTGGATCGAGCTTTTGATCTTTTACAGCATGCATATTTCTTCGCCTCTGTTTTTTAGACCTTACTTATTTTTAGAGCCGCCCAAAAACATAATTCGAGTTTCATATATAACAATAACAAAATAAAAAAAGGTTACGGAAAACATGAAAAAATATTATATAATATTATTTATTACTAAATTTTATAACCATATCTAAACTATTCACCACACGTAATAAATTTGAATAAATTTCAAAACTCTATAGCCGTGTATGTTTTTTTCAAAACATTATTATTAATTTTGCTGTCCACGTTTAGTATTCCTACACCATTACTTTTGTAAAAATCTTTTCTAGTTGGTTAAATCAATCAAAATCTTAATGTAACAACCCTTGCAATTCTATCCATATAAGAAATATTAAAAGTGCTATAAACCCATTGCATATTTATGCAGGTTATTTCTTAAAAGAATAAATCAAATCTATACACAATAACATAAGTTTAGAAAATAGCGCAGTGTGCGATTTTGGTATCACTATTCAGTTTGGAATACACCACTAAAATAAAAACTATAATCAGCCAAATAGTGATAAAACCAATAGCAAAGATGCAATCTATAAATATCAACATAAGTTCTTGCTAACACGTGGTTATATCAGCAGAAAATTGCAGCTACGTATCTTTCTAGTAATATTGATTATTCATTACCGTGTTTAAAAGAAAGCTCTATTTTGAACGTCATCACTAAAGAGAACACAATCAAAAACATCATCCAAAAATTTAATAAGGATAATCAGCATATAAGCACGCTACAGTTATTGCTGTACACAAACAGCTTAATTTCTATCTGTCTAAATTCTATTTACGATCAACAGTTGTTTATATCTTATCAATACACCAGTCTTCAATACACTGACTTGAACGTGCTTTTTACTAATACATTATTGTCTCTTTTATCAAAAAACACACTTTCACAGCTATATACAGCTATATAAAGTTTATCAGCAACAAAGAAGAAAATATTGATTTCCAATTTTTATAAAAAAAACATGGAAAAAGCATTTTATGGATTACTTTCCTCATTTATTAACCTATAAAGTGAGTTTAGCCTTAAAATTTTTCAATATTCTGCCTGCCACAACTGCGCACAGAAATTTGTGATAGGAAAAAACATGCCAAAACGTACAGATATAAAATCTATTCTTATCATTGGAGCAGGACCTATTATTATTGGCCAGGCATGTGAATTTGACTATTCAGGCACACAAGCTTGTAAAGCTTTAAAGGAAGAAGGCTACCGAATTATTCTAGTCAATTCTAATCCTGCCACCATTATGACCGATCCAGATTTAGCTAACGCAACTTATATTGAACCCATTACCCCAGAAATAGTCGCCAAAATTATTGCTTATGAACGCCCAGACGCTCTTTTAGCTACCATGGGAGGACAGACAGCACTTAATACAGCTTTATCATTAAAGCGTATGGGAATCTTAGACCGTTATAACGTTGAAATGATCGGAGCTAATGCTGACGTTATTGATAAAGCCGAAGATCGTGCTTTATTTCGCAAATCAATGGCAAAGATCGGTTTAGAAACACCGCGTTCTATGTTAGCCAATGCAACAGAACTTAAAGAAGAAGATCGTCGACTATACGAAAAAAGACGTAATGAACTGAAAACTGAACTTTCCGGTGATGCACTTGAGCAGGCATTAGAGAAACTTGATCACGATTGGTATCATACAGAAGCCGATCGTAAACAACGTTATATAGCACATGCCACAGCAAAAGCAGTTCAAGCTTTTGATATTATTGGCCTTCCGGTTATCATTCGCCCTTCATTCACACTTGGTGGAACAGGCGGTGGTATTGCTTATAATCGCTCTGAATTTTATGAAATTATTGAACGTGGCCTTGAAGCATCTCCCACAACGGAAGTTCTGATTGAAGAAAGTGTTTTGGGGTGGAAAGAATATGAAATGGAAATCGTCCGCGATAAACAAGATAACTGTATTATCGTTTGTTCCGTTGAAAATATTGATCCTATGGGTATCCACACTGGTGATTCTATTACCGTTGCCCCTGCTCTTACTTTAACCGATAAAGAATACCAAATCATGCGCAACGCCTCAATTGCTGTATTGCGTGAAATTGGTGTCGAGACCGGTGGAGCTAATGTGCAGTTTGCTGTTAATCCTGAAAATGGTCGTTTAATTGTCATTGAAATGAACCCACGTGTTTCACGTTCTTCAGCACTTGCTTCAAAAGCAACAGCTTTTCCAATTGCCAAGGTGGCAGCAAAATTAGCAGTTGGCTATACACTTGATGAATTAAAAAACGATATTACAGGTGGTATAACACCAGCGTCATTTGAACCCTCTATTGATTATATTGTCACCAAAATTCCTCGTTTTGCTTTTGAAAAATTTCCCGGTTCATCATCTGTCCTAACTACTGCAATGAAATCTGTAGGGGAAGTCATGGCAATTGGCCGTACTTTTCAAGAATCATTGCAAAAGGCACTCCGTGGACTTGAAACAGGTCTTACCGGCCTTGATGAAATTGAGCTTCCTGAACATGCTGAAGGTGATGAAAATAATTCTATACGTTCAGCCATCGCAATACCAAGCCCTAATCGTTTACGTTATGTGGCTCAAGCAATGCGCATGGGGTTACCGTTAAATGAAATTCACCAAATAAGTAAAATTGATCCATGGTTTTTAGAACAAATAGCTTCTATCGTTGAAATGGAACAGCGTATTCGCTCTCACGGTCTTCCTCAAGATGCAGACAATCTACGTATGTTAAAAGCCATGGGCTTTTCAGACGCACGTTTAGCTAATCTTATAGGGCAAGAGCCAGACAATATTGCTACTTTACGTAAATCGCTTAATGTTAAACATGTGTTTAAACGGATTGATACCTGTGCTGCTGAATTTGTTTCACCTACAGCTTATATGTATTCAACCTATGAAACACCTTTTGCAGGGGTAACATGTTCAGAAGCACATGTTTCTAAACACAAAAAAATTGTCATTTTGGGTGGTGGTCCAAACCGCATCGGCCAAGGAATTGAATTTGACTATTGTTGTTGCCACGCTGCTTTTGCTTTGCGTGATGCAGGCTTTGAAGCTATCATGATTAACTGCAACCCCGAAACTGTTTCGACTGATTACGATACATCTGACCGCCTTTATTTTGAACCTTTAACAATAGAAGATGTTTTAGCTGTTTTAGAAACGGAACAGGAAAAAGGTGAGTTGATTGGAGTTATCGTTCAATTTGGCGGACAAACACCATTGAAATTAGCAAATGCGTTAGAAAAAAATAACATTCCCATTTTAGGTACTTCACCAGATGCTATTGATCTGGCAGAAGACAGAGATCGCTTTCAACAATTATTATTCAAGCTTAACTTAAAACAACCCCAAAATGGCATTGCCCATTCAATTGAACAAGCACGTCTTATTGCTCATGACCTAGGTTTTCCATTAGTTGTACGCCCTTCTTATGTTTTAGGCGGACGTGCTATGCAAATTATTCGCGATGAACGTAACTTGCAAAATTATCTGCTTGAAATAGTTCCTGAATTAGTTTCAGAAGATCTCAAAGCCTGTTACCCTAACGACACAACAAAGCAGATCAATACATTACTCAGTAAAAACCCACTTTTATTTGATACCTATCTAACACAAGCTATTGAAGTTGATGTTGATTGTCTGTGCGATGGTGAGGAAACACTTATCGTTGGCATTATGGAACATATTGAAGAAGCAGGTATCCATTCTGGCGATTCAGCTTGTTCTTTGCCTGTAAACACACTTTCACCTGAATTGGTCTTTGAATTAGAACGTCAAACCAAAGCTTTAGCGCAAGCACTTCATGTTGTGGGCTTAATGAATGTACAATATGCCATCAAAGATGGAGTGATTTATGTCTTAGAAGCCAATCCCCGTGCTTCACGTACTGTCCCATTTGTTGCAAAAACCATTGGTCGACCAATTGCTAAAATTGCTGCACGTATTATGGCGGGAGAAAAACTTCACAGTGCACTTCAAGCTTACGGTGGATTACCTTCTGCACCCCAAAAACAGCATATCGCCGTCAAAGAAGCAGTCTTTCCTTTCGATCGTTTTCCAGGTGTAGATACGCTGCTTGGTCCAGAAATGCGTTCAACCGGAGAAGTTATGGGGGTCGATTACGAATTTGCGCTTGCTTTTGCTAAAGCACAGCTTGGGGCTGGTGTTGATCTGCCATATAAGGGAACTGTATTTGTTTCTGTGAGAGATGAAGATAAAAAACGTATCCTCAAGTGCGTCAAACGCTTAACTGAGCTTGGTTTTTCTGTTTTAGCGACAAGTGGAACACAAAAATTTCTTGATTTTCATGGTGTTAAAGCCCAAAAAATTAATAAAGTGCTAGAAGGTCATCCTCATATTGAAGATGCCATTCGTAATCGGCAAATCCAATTGATTTTCAATACAACAAATACGGCCAGTGCCATTTCAGACTCTAAATCATTGCGCCAAGCAACACTCATGCAAAAAGTACCCTATTATACAACAATAGCTGGAGCTGAAGCCGCAGTACAAGCCATTGAAGCACTCAAGTCTAGCCATTTGGAAGTGCGTCCCCTACAAAGTTATTTTGCTTAAGATTTGAACTACATCTACAAAACTAACGTTTCTTACTTCTTACTGACCTTTTCTTTGCATAAAGATATTAATTAGACTTGTTTCTTATTCAAAAGTCCTTTATTATTATTGCGATCGGATTTTCGGTTACGTGACTTTTTTCCTGTGCAATACGCATTTTTGACAAAACTTCTCCTGCCTATAATTTCGATTTAAAGCCATATTGAAAGCCTTTAGCTTCAATATATGATAATATTTATATAAGGAGTGTCTTATGTCTTCTACAGGAACAGTTAAGTGGTTTAATACAACAAAAGGTTTTGGTTTTATCCAACCTAATGATGGGAGTGCAGATGTATTCGTACATATTTCTGCTGTTGAACGCTCTGGTTTGAGTAACCTTAATGAAGGGCAGAAAATTTCGTATGAAGTTGTTCAAGATCGTCGTTCAGGAAAACTTGCTGCTGGAAATCTTGCAGTTCTTTAAATTCAAGATCATTTTGTTTTTTAAAATCTCGTCTTCACAGGCGAGATTTTTATTTTGTACAAAATATTTTACTTTGATAAAATAACGATTATTTTCAACATTTTTGTACTTATCTTAAAATCTGCTCATAATTATCCATAATTTTTTGGGAAAATCCTTAAGAAAAATAATAAAAAATATGGAAAATTAACTAGAAAAAATTTCAAGTATAAATTTCTCTCTCCTGTAAATGATAGCACTGTTTTATCAGAAAAATTCAAAGTAAACGCCTACATTATTCCAAACAAAAGAAGATTTGCCTTACATTCGCTTTTTAGACATTCTTCTAAATTTCCAAAATAAAATTATATAATCTGTGCTTAAAATAAAATTTTCTAAGAGTTTTCTTGTAGTTTTTTATTGCTTACGACATAATCTTTCATTGGAGTATCTATTAAAATAATCACCCGCTTATATCATTAAGGATTTTAATATGGCTTTTATTGCTGATAAGCTTTCTCACATCAAACCTTCTGCAACAATTGCTGTTGCCCAAAAAGCACGTAATTTAAAAGACTTAGGTCGTGATATCATTTCCTTAAGCGCTGGAGAACCAGATTTTGATACTCCAGACAATGTTAAAAAAGCCGCTATTGAAGCTATTCAACGTGGGGAAACAAAATATACGCCTATATCTGGTATTCTAGAATTGCGTCAAGCAATCTCTGCCAAATTTAAACGAGAAAATAACCTTAATTACACACCAGAACAAATCATTGTCGGCACAGGTGGAAAACAAATTCTTTTTAATGCGCTTATGGCAACTTTGAATAAAGAAGACGAAGTCATTATTCCGTCTCCTTATTGGGTGAGTTATCCTGAAATGGTTATTATCAACGATGGAACACCTATCTTTGTAGAAAGTAAAGCAGAATTCTCTTATAAACTCCAACCACAAGATCTAGAAGCTGCCATCACCCCCAAAACTAAATGGTTTATTTTTAACTCTCCTTCAAATCCATCAGGGGCCGCCTATACATATGATGAATTAAAAAAGCTAACGGACGTTTTAGTAAAATATCCTCATATATATATCCTCACCGATGATATATATGAACATCTAACATATGGAGATTTTACTTTTGTCACTCCAGCTCAAGTAGAACCAAAGCTTTATAATCGTACATTAACAATGAATGGTGTTTCCAAAGCCTACTCAATGACAGGTTGGCGAATTGGCTACGCAGGTGGGCCTCAGGAATTAATTAAAGCTATGGATACAATCCAAGGGCAACAAACCTCTGGTACAAGCTCCATTTCACAATGGGCAGCTGTCGAAGCACTTAATGGACCACAAGATTTTATTATTCAAAATAAAAGTGTTTTCCAAGCGCGTCGTGATCTTGTCGTTGCTATGCTCAATCAAGCTCGTGGTATTAACTGTCCAACCCCCGAAGGTGCTTTTTACGTCTACCCTTCTTGTGCAAATCTCATTGGCAAAAAGACGCCAGAAGGAAAAATTATTGCAAATGATGAAGATTTTGTAACAGAGCTTTTAGAAATAGAATCTGTTGCTGTAGTGCAAGGATCTGCCTTTGGGCTTGGGCCAGCATTTCGCATTTCCTATGCAACATCAGAAAAAATACTCGAAGAAGCTTGTTTGCGTATTCAGCGTTTTTGTAACAGTTTACTTTAAAAAATTTTGAATCATTGTTCATATCTAAAAGTAAAAACTGGATATACGCTCGCCTAATTTGCTAAATTTTTAGAAATAAAACCAATTTAACAGATCTTTGCAGAGAAATATCCAAAAAAGCAATAAAAGTAGATATAATCAAGAAGTAATAAATTTATATCATTTTACAAAAAATGAAGCATAATAAAAACTTAAAGCGAGCTGCTATACAATAAACACACATAGCTTATAAATTACTTTAATTACCTAATAGTTTAAAAAACATCACTCTATTAAAAAGACCATTTACGAGCTTTTAGAAAAATATAATCTCGAAAAGCATTGAGCTTTGCCGAATTTTTCAAAGCATCAGGATAACAAAAGAAGGTATCAAAAGAAGGGATATCAATCATATCAGAAAAAAGACGTACAAGTTGCTCATTGTTATTCACAATATAATCGGGAAGTACAGCAATACCAAAATCACGCATAAGCGCATTCTTGATCGAAATAATATTATTAATTTGTAAGACTGAAACACGCAAAGAGCCATCACTTCTCCCTGCTTTTTCTAACCAATTTAAACCAGACAAATAAGAGGGGACAGGTTCACCAAATGAAATAATGCGGTGTTTATCTAGTTCAGATAATTTTTCTGGCTTTCCATAAGTTGCAATATAATTTACTGAAGCATAAACATGCATACGAACCGTAAATAATTTTCTTTGTATAAGACCAGGTTGTTGGGGTTGATGTAAGCGAACTGCACAGTCCGCATAACGTATTGTTAAATCAATCTCTTCATCATCAAGCAAGAGTTGTACCTGCATATCGGGATAAAGACTAAGAAATTCATGCACACGTTCTGCAAGCCACCCTGCCCCCATTCCAAAAGTTGATGTAACGCGTAAACGCCCTGTTGGTTTCTTGCTGCTTTCGTTTAATTGCGAACGCGCATTTTCAAGCTTCATTAACACATCATAAGCGGTACGGTAGAGAATTTCACCCTGCTCTGTTAAAATTAAACCACGCGCATGACGTTGAAACAAGGGAACACCAACATCTTGCTCTAAAGAAGCAACCTGCCGCGAAATCGCTGATTGAGACAAATGAAGCTTTTCAGCTGCATGCGTAAAAGAACCCGCCTCTGCTGCAGCATGAAAAACTCTTAGTTTATCCCAATCCAACGGTGAAGTCACAATTTTTTCTCTAATCTTTTTTACTAATTAAACAACTGTTTGTTTAAAAACGCTTATGTTTGTAAATCTAAAAACCGTTCTGCCTCTAACGCGGCCATACATCCCCTTCCTGCAGCAGTCACAGCTTGACGAAATACATCATCCGCTACATCTCCTGCAGCAAAAACACCAGAAATGCTTGTAGCTGTTGAATCTGGTGCCGTCCATAAATAGCCACCTGGTTTTTGTTTCAATTGTCCTTCAAACAAAGAAACAGCAGGGTCATGCCCGATAGCAATAAATATCCCATCTGCATCCATTTTAAGTTCTTGACCTGTTTTAATATTTTTAAGACGCGCTCCTGTCACAACAGCACCCATTGATGAATTAGCTGGTAAACCAACAATTTCCTCTACTATATGATCCCAAATAATACACACATTATCGCGAGCAAATAATCTATTTTGCAAAATTTTTTCCGCACGAAAATGATCTCTCCGGTGAACTATACTAACACTTTTAGCCAAGTGTGATAAATAAAGTGCTTCTTCAACAGCCGTATTTCCACCACCTACAACAATAACATCTTTATCACGATAAAAAAAACCATCACAAGTAGCACAAGCAGAAACACCACCGCCCATAAAGGTTTGTTCGCTTTCCAAACCAAGCCAGCGAGCTTGTGCTCCTGTTGCAATAATCAATGCATCACAACAATATTGTGTTCCTGAATCCCCATATAAAGTAAAAGGACGTTTCGATAAATCAGCTTTTATAATACTATCATAAACAATTTCCGTACCCATATGCTCAGCTTGTTTTGCCATTTGTCCCATCAACCATGGCCCTTGAATTGAATCAGAAAAACCTGGGTAGTTTTCAACATCGGTTGTAATTGTCAACTGTCCACCCTGCTGCACTCCTGTAACCAAAACAGGTTTAAGCATTGCTCTTGCCGCATAGATTGCCGCTGTATAACCAGCTGGCCCCGAACCAATAATAAGAACGCGAATATGCGGTTTTGTCATAAAATCCCTTTCTCTTTTAATCCTCTTTATATCTATAAATTATGATGAAAAATGTAGCCTTTTTAAAATATTTCTCTTACAATTCAAGTTATGGTTCACCTGTATTTCTTTCAAGGTCTACTAAAGGTTGATTGCCAATTTATCATAGCTTGCTTACTATAGAAACTAAACTGCATCTTATACAGATATATACACACTAATGAGTACAAAACCACAAACAAAATAAAAAAGAGATAGGAAACAGTCATTTTTCAGTTTATTACCAATATCTGTGCACGTTTTGCATTAATCATGGGAGCAGCAATGCTTTTGCCTGCTCTTGTAGATTTGCGTGATGGAAACCACAATTGGGCAGCTTTTCTTTACTCTTGTGTTATAACTACCATGCTAGCAACGCTGATTCTTTTAGCTACCAGAGGTGCGAGCTGCCGTTTTTCAGCACGCCTTGGTTTCACATTGACTCTTTGCCTTTGGCTAACAGGTAGTATAGTGGGTGCTCTCCCTCTGTATCTTTCTCCACTCCCAATTTCCTTAGCAGGAGCAATTTTTGAATCTGTCTCTGGAATTACAACAACAGGTTCCACCGTAATCACAGGTCTTGATAATCTTTCACGAAGCATTCTGCTATGGCGTTCTCTCATCTGCTGGATAGGAGGTATTGGTTTTATTGGTTTAGCTTTATTGCTTTTGCCTTCACTTCGTGTTGGGGGAGTACAACTTTTTCATATGGAATCATCAGATAAATCAGAAAAAATATTGCCCCGTATTAATCAAATCGCTAATGGAATTATCATTGCCTATATTGGACTAACGCTTGCTTGCATGCTCTCTTATTTTGCTGCTGGCATGACCTTATTTGATGCCATCAACCATGCAATGAGTACGATAGCAACTGCTGGGTTCTCAACCCACGATGCCTCATTTGGTTATTTTTCTGATAAGCCAGCCATCCTGATTGTTTCAACAATCTTCATGTTGCTTTCTGCTTTACCCTTTGTACTTTATGTAAAACTAGTGCTTCCTGGCCAATCAAAACGCTCTATTGATCCACAAGTTATCGTTTTCCTAAATATTGTTTTCTTTTTCAGCTTTGCTTTAGCTGTGTGGTTGCGTTCTCAGGATCATCTTACCTTTCATTGGGCTTTCCTTGATGTGATTTTTCACTTTGTATCTATTATCAGCACCACTGGCTACAGTGCTGAAAATTATCAACTTTGGGGATCTTTTGCGTTTGGTGTTTTTTTCATTGTTTCTTTCACAGGTGGGTGCGCTGGCTCTACCTCTGGTGGTATAAAAATCAACCGCTTAATTATTCTTTGGCGCATTGCACAAACAAATATGGCAAAACTCCTTTCCCCTAATGCAGTTGTAAAAGTTCGCTATGATCATTCGAATATATCTAGTGATATTGCTCAATCTGTTTTGCTTTTTGTATGCCTGTATATGTTTTGTCTTCTTATTGGCACTACACTTTTACTCACCACCGGGCTTGATTTCACTTCTGCTTTTACAGGCGTTTTAACGGCACTTTCAAATATCGGTCCAGGTTTTGGAGAAATTATTGGTCCTTCTGGTAATTTCACGACGATTAATGATAATGCTTTATGGATTTTAAGCTTTCTTATGCTAGCCGGCCGTCTTGAAATTATAACTATATTTGTATTTTTTATTCCTACTTTTTGGCGCGAGTAGTGTTTATGCTTAATGCTTAATTTTGTAATAAAAAAAATTTACAAGTTAAACAAAAAGGTGAATAACACACACATTAAAACTAATCTTCAATCCAATTGATTGGAAAATCCTTAAAGAACCTCAAATGGATAGCTACATTAGTAATGTTAAGCTTAACATCAACTATAATTTCTGCTTCATCTGTCTAAGATACATTTGTCAATAAGCAAGGTAATGTTATTAAAAACAACCAAACATTGAGTACAACACTTCTTATATTGACTAAGATTTGTGATATCCTACTTTGTAGGCCTTTTCTATCAGCCCAAAGCTGATCTGCATTACTTCTTTGTTATGACTTATAAATGGCTACTAGTTCATCAACATAGGAAAGTTTTGGTAAATCCGATCTTTCTATATTACGTTACATTTAATATCAAAATTTTTACAACTTTGTTATTTAACAACTCATCTCCATTTCTAATATTGAATCAATACAAAAAGCTTTAACAACCTGCATCTCGAAAGAAGACCTATCCCTATACTTAAATGAAACGCTGTAGAAAAAATAACATTTTTTTAAAATTCACTGACAGTAATGTAACAAAAAAAATCTGAAATAATTATTGTTAACTATACTCCGCCCAACAAGAACTTAATACTTTTCCTTAATACAACTCCTCTTGATATGGACAATCAATTAAGTTCTAGTGAACATATTCGGAATCATTTTGCAAACGGTATACGACATTTCTTTCAAGGTATCCGTTTTCTCTCTTCAAAATAATTATTCTAAAGACCTTGAAGTATATTTAGAATGTTTTTCCCTCAAACATCATCTCATAGACACCCCCAATTGCAGAAGCTTCCTTTTCTAAAGGAAAATGAGTGCGAACATGAGTTAAAGCCTTTTTTCCTGTAGCCAATGTTTTCTCTAAATCAGCAAAATAAGGTTCAATTGCGGCAGTTAAAACTAATCCATCTCCTGCTTTAACAACTGTTCCTGTTCCTTCTACTACTAATTCTTCATAAACACCTGCATCACTAGTTACTACAGCTGTTTGCGACGCCATCGCCTCTAGTGGTGTTAAACCAAAACCTTCTAAACGAGAAGGTGCTACATAAAACGATAGACGACGGTACCATAAAGGTACATCTAATATTTCACCAAGAATAATAATGCGATCACTCAAACCAGCATGAGCAATCTTTTGACGTAATTTCTTTTCAAAATTATAATGTTGTGTTGTAGTACGACCAGCTATAATTGCTGTCCAATCAGGATAGTGTGGCAATAATTTTAACATTGCATCCACAAATAAATCAGTACCCTTTAAATAGCGCACACGCCCAAAACACCCTACTGCATATTTTCCCGGTAGCCCTGTCGCTACAAAGCAATCATTAACAGTTTTTGGTGGTGAAAAACGCTCAAGGTCCACCCCATGCATAATAACTTGATAAGGAACTTCTAAATAAGTACCAGTGCGCGCACTGGTAGCAATAACTTTATCCATGCGACGAATTAACCATTTCGTAAAAGGCTTATGCTGACGCTGAGATGCTGATGTAAAAACGAGTTTAAGCTTCATGCGCAAAACATCGCGAAAAAAGATACCACAGAGCATCTCAATATTGCGTCGTGCATGCCAGATACGAAATGGCTTGTTTATTGGATTTTTCCAAAGCCCAAAAAGATCTCTAAAAGAAAGAGCTGGCAAACTTTGCGGCAATCCCCATCCCAAAGTAGATATACGTATCCCCTGTTTTCGTTGCAATGGGATAAGTTGAATAATTGTAGATGTTACTCCTGACATACGTTTTTTTAAATGAGGAATAATAACATCAGTCTCTTTCAAAAACACATACATAAAATTTAGATATATTGAATCTTAATAATTTCATAATTATGCGCTCCACCTGGAGCATTGACCTCAATGACATCCCCCTCTTGTTTACCAATAAGTGCACGTGCAATAGGTGAAGAAATAGAAATTTTACCGGTCTTTACATCGGCTTCTTGATCACCAACGATCTGATAAACCTTTTTTTCTTCAGTATCTTCATTCAAAAGTTTTATAGTAGCCCCAAATTTAATTCTATCACCTGAAAGGCGAGAAACATCTATAACTTCTGCCCGTGCAATGTAATCTTCAAGTTCGTTTATACGCCCTTCATTATGACTTTGCGCTTCCTTAGCGGCATGATATTCAGCATTTTCTGACAGATCACCATGCGCACGTGCTTCAGAAATTGCTTCAATAATCCTTGGACGTTCCTGCTGTTGGCGCCAACGCAACTCTTCTTTGAGATTTTCAAAACCGGTTGTAGTCATCGGAACTTTTTCCATGATCCGTCCCTTTCTTTTACACAGAAGGCCTTATAAATACAAAAACGGCTTCCAAAATTGCTTTTGGAACCCGAGCTTTACAACTTTCTTATTATATAGGACAAAAACCTTGTTTTCCATATAAAAATAAAAACAATAAATAGCATATTGGGATTCTTTTAGATAAATTTACATTTTCGGCTTAAATACTCACCCACAACACCTATAATGATAGACACATCAAAGGAACAATTATATTTTTCTACCTTATCATTAACTTAAACAAAATTGTGTAAAACTAAGAAGAATGAAACTATATAAAAATCCTATGAGGTTAATAATGAAAAAATTGATTGTTTTTTTTGTGTTAGGCTTTTTCTTCCTGACCACAACCGCAAGCCAAGCCACAAACGCAATTGTAACAAGAAATCTTAATCTTAGAGCAGGACCAAGTATTCATCACGCACTTCGAGGTTTCATTCCTGCAGGACACTTAATAACCGTCTATAGCTGTAAAAATAACTGGTGCCAAATTAATTATGACTCACAAACCGGTTGGGTATCATCTCGTTATTTATCATTTAAAAATGGAAATGACCTCTATTATACATATACGATATCATCATCTTCAATTATCTACCATCATTATTGATAACAGTTGAGTGAATTTAAAAATCCCAAACACCACACACTCTTACCCATTCACCCCACTCTAGTGGCTATACTGTTTTAATTTTTCTAAGCTAACTGCATTTCTATCAAAGACAATAATTATTAGTTAAGTAGGCGTAATCATAAAAAACTACATAAAAACTATCACCCACAACAAATAAACAATAGGTACAAGCAACTCTAGTGTTATCAAACTAAAAATGCTAAAAACCTTTCCATAATAGGTAGAATGCAAAGCTGATGATAATATTGAAGCCTTTTTTACCTTATCTCTTACGGTAAAAACTCATAAAATGTTCCATAATGTCGTACCAAAAACCTAAAAGACCTGTCCCAAAATCTAATAAAACATCCTGTAAGATAAAAACAGGCCATACTGCAATTGTTAAACAACCTTCTGCTACCAGCTCTAATCCAGTAATAGAGTCTGATATTTCCTTTAAAACTGCAAGTGATTTTACATCTCACAATGCAACAAAAACTGGTGTTACAGCAACAGTTGAAGCTCTTTCTACGCTTATTGCGTCGGATAATCCCCTTTTTAAAAATGGTACAGTATGGACACCTCATCGCCCCATTCGCCCTGAAAAATCTGAAGGTGGAATTCCATTCCAAATAAACACACCTTTTGAACCTGCAGGAGATCAACCAGCAGCAATTAAAGCTTTGGTTGAAGGCGTCGAGCAAAATGAGCGCACTCAAGTACTTTTAGGCATTACCGGTTCAGGAAAAACTTACACAATGGCTAAAATTATTGAAGAAACACAACGCCCTGCTCTAATCCTGGCACCAAATAAAACTTTAGCTGCGCAACTTTATGGAGAATTCAAAAGTTTCTTTCCCCAAAATGCTGTCGAATATTTTGTCTCTTATTATGACTATTACCAACCAGAAGCCTATGTTGCACGTTCTGATACTTATATCGAAAAAGAATCTTCTATTAACGAACAAATTGATCGTATGCGTCACGCTGCAACACGTGCTGTCCTTGAACGCGATGATGTCATTATCGTTGCATCTGTATCCTGTATCTATGGAATTGGTTCAGTAGAAACTTACACCGCCATGACCTTCCAAATGCAAAAAGGTAATAAATTAAATCAACGGCAATTATTAGCTGATTTAGTTACTCAACAATATCGTCGACAAGATATAAATTTCACGCGTGGTTCTTTTCGTGTGAGAGGTGATACGATCGAAATATTTCCCTCTCACCTTGAAGATCGTGCTTGGAGAATTTCGCTATTTGGTGATGAAATTGAAACAATTACTGAATTTGACCCTTTAACAGGACAAAAAACGGGGGATCTTCAATCTATTAAAATTTATGCAAATTCACATTATGTCACACCACGACCAACATTAAATCAAGCAATAAAAGCAATCAAAATGGAATTAGCCCAACGCCTTGATGAATTAAATTCCGTTGGCCGCTTTTTAGAAGCGCAACGTTTAGAACAGCGCACAATATTTGATTTAGAAATGTTAGAGACGACTGGTTCTTGTTCTGGAATTGAAAATTACTCACGCTATCTAACGGGCCGTAATCCTGGTGAACCACCTCCAACCATGTTCGAATATATTCCCAACAATGCTCTTATTTTCATTGATGAAAGCCATGTAACTATCCCCCAAATTGGTGGAATGTATCGGGGTGACTTTCGACGAAAAGCAACCCTAGCTGAATATGGATTTCGCCTACCCTCTTGTATGGATAACCGTCCTTTACGCTTTGAGGAATGGGATGCTATGCGTCCACAAACGATTGCCGTTTCTGCAACACCTGGACGTTGGGAAATAGAACAAACATGCGGCGTTTTTGTCGAACAAATCATTCGTCCAACAGGGCTCATTGACCCACTAACACAAGTGCGCCCAGCACGCACACAAATCGATGACGTTATAAATGAAATTCGCAAAACAATTAAAAAAGGCTATCGTACATTAGTAACTGTTCTAACCAAACGTATGGCTGAAGATTTGACAGAATATCTCCATGAACACAACATTCGTGTACGCTATATGCATTCTGACATTGATACATTAGAGCGTATTGAAATTCTTCGTGACCTACGACTTGGCACTTTTGATGTTTTAATTGGTATTAACCTCCTGCGAGAAGGATTAGACATTCCAGAATGCAGCTTTGTCGCTATTTTAGATGCTGACAAAGAAGGATTTTTACGCTCAGAAACCTCTCTTATTCAAACAATTGGAAGAGCTGCGCGTAATGTAGATGGTCATGTTATTCTTTATGCAGACACAATCACCAACTCCATAGAACGAGCATTGCAAGAAACAACACGACGTCGACAAAAGCAAATAGCCTATAATGAAGAACACCGTATAACCCCCACCAGTATCCAAAAAAATATCAGTGATGTCCTTAATTCAGTTTACGAAAATAATCATCATGCAGATATTCCTGATTTTATCGCACAAAATAATAGAGTTGATAATAATTTAGCCAACCATATTCAGCATCTCGAAAAATCAATGCGTGAAGCAGCTGCCAATCTTAACTTTGAAGAAGCAGCTCGACTTCGTGATGAAATCAAACGGCTACAGAAAATAGAATTAACAATTGCTGATGACCTCTTAACACATGATAATAATGAATATTCCACTAATGAGACCACGATACAGTCAAGTCTTTTCTCCAAACCTGATCTTGACCATATGGGACCTACTATGGATGTCGGTCTTTTAGAAAATCATCCAATAGAAAAAAAGCTGCAGAAAAAAACTCTTGATAAGAAAGTAATAAAGGAAGCTAAAGTCTCTTCAACTACTAGCACTTCTAAAAATGACTCTCATACAACTAGAAAACGGAAACGCTTTACAAAAAATGGTCGTTCAAAACATTAGTAAGCTCTAAGTCTATAATCAAAAAGTTATATTTTTCTGTTCCTATAATCCATAGAAAAATAAAAAGACTTAATCTTTTTAAACCATTTTAAAATAAAAAAATGATATAAGAAAGTAGATTGTATGAATAAAGCCTGTGTCAAATATTTTCTGCTCAAAAAACCTTATCATATTTGGATAAATTAAAATATCAAAAAGTTATAAAAGAGCTATTCCCTAATTTTGAAATGAGAAAAAACTAATCAAAAAAGAACTTTTCATATATTAAAAGCTATCTTAATATACTAATTTGTATATAGTATAGGACATAGTTTTATTATCTACCTTTAAAAAGCTACCACATAAAATATTCTACACCTTAAACGGATAAGTAAATTTTTAAAAAACAATGAGAATTTTAATTTCATTAACTTCAATAATGGTAGCATTGATATTTTTATTATATTTCTATGTTCTAAGATTTAGACCTTACTAGATTAAATGGTGTACAAAATATATCCGATATAAAACATCGTAATAAAAAACAAAATTTTAAATATTAACATTTTATGTGTTAATCTAGTATAATATGTTTTGTGAAATTAGATTTTAAGGGTAGTTTTTTTGTTATTTTATAATTTATTCTCAACTAAATGGCTTCTTTATTCGTTTTATTAAAAAATTAAAAACCGTTCAGGTTACATTCAGCTTAATGCATATAAAGTATGAATAATATAAATTTATAAAGGGAGTATGTTATGAACAAATTGACCAAATTAGTAATATTATCAACAATATCGACTGCAACCATTTCAACATCATTAACCACAACATTTGCCCGTAATGATTATGTTCACATTCAGCAAAATGTAAACAGCATCCCTCAACACCATACTCAATACCATCGTGAGCAACGGCATATCCATCACAAGAACCCAACACGTCACTCTTATCATTATGAACAAACAACGCAATACAATACTCATCAATATTATGTCAATCGCCCTAATAACACGGGTGATGCTTTAGCGGCAGGTGTTCTCGGTTTCGCTACAGGTGCAATTCTTGGTAATGTTTTAACAAAACCTGCGCAACCACAAATAATCTATCAAGCCCCATACCCTCAAAATCAGGTTATTTATCAAGAAATACCACAACCTCAAGTAGTTTATCAAGTGCACCCAACAGTAACCTATCAACCCACCTACCAACCATGGACATCACAATGGCTTCAATATTGTACAAAAAGATACCGCTCATTTAACCCTAAAACAGGTACCTTTCGTGGTTACGATGGGTTAGACCATTTCTGTCATGCTCCAATACAATGATTTTAAGCAATATTGAAAAAACCCCGTTTTAAAGCGGGGGTTTTTCTTTCACTCATTATTAAATTCCTTGAAGAAAAGGATTGAAGCGGCGTTCATAATTTATTGTGCTTTCTGGTCCATGCCCAGAAATAAAACTGACGTCATCACCTAAGGGTAAAACTTTTTCTTCAATGGATTTCATCAATTCCTCGTGAGAAGATAAGGGAAAATCAGTACGCCCAATAGAACCACGAAAGAGAACATCACCCACTAAAGCCAAACGCTTTTTTTTATTGAAATAAATCACATGCCCAGGGGTGTGACCAGGGATATGCAAAACATCAAACACATGTCCAGCACAATCAACGCTATCACCATCTTCCAACCATTGATCAGGTACGCAAATACGCACATCAGGCATGCGATAGACTTTCGCCCTTTCGACTACATCTTCCATAACTGGTTGATCACCACGATGTGAACCAATAATTTTAACATTAAGTTCCTCTTTAGCTTGCATCGCCGCTCCTACATGATCAACATGACCATGTGTTATCCAAATAGCTTCAACAATAACATCTACCTCTTGAATTGCAGCTTGGATTTTAGGCCAGTCACCACCCGGATCAACTAAAACCCCCTTTTTACTTTTATCATCAAAAAGTAAAGTACAATTTTGTTGGAAAGATGTAACCGGAATAATATGTGCGCTCAGATTACTCATAGTACCCTTTTTAAAAATGAAATATTTATCAAATAAATAACACTTTTCATGCATTTATAAAATCAAAAATTGCCTGCTCGACAGCTTGACACAACTTATGTAGACTGGGTCTTATTGGAAACTGGATTTTCGTCAAGGTTTTAAATAATGACCGACCCCGTTAACGTTTTACGCGATGATGCACCTCATCTCCTTGTTATTGATGATGACACGCGTATTCGTAGCCTCTTATCTCAATTTCTTATTAAAAACGGATTTCGTGTTTCAGTTTCTGCTAATGCTGATGAAGCCAGACGTCAACTCACAAGCCTAGATTTTGATCTTCTCATTGTTGATGTGATGATGCCCGGTGAAAATGGCATTGATCTTACCCTTTCATTACGCCAAACAAAAAATGTCCCCATCCTAATGTTAACGGCTTTATCAGAAACAGATAATCGTATCCATGGGTTAGAAGCAGGAGCAGATGATTATCTATCCAAGCCATTTAATCCTCGTGAACTTTTACTTCGCATTAACGCCATTTTACGGCGTGGTTTCTCACCTAACCAGTCCAAAATCGAACAAATTGTTTTTGGACCCTATATGTTTTCAATTTCACGACGTGAACTAAAAAAAGGAGGAGAAGTCATCAAACTAACAGATAAAGAACAAGAAATGATGGTTATTTTTGCCGAACACGCAGGTAATACAATTCCACGCCATAAATTCGCAACAGGTGACAGCGAGATAAGTGAACGTACCATTGACGTACAAATCAATCGTTTACGTCGCAAAATCGAAAAAGACCCGGCAACCCCTATATGGCTTCAAACTGTGCGAGGGATCGGTTATAAACTTTCAATTGAATAGACGTAAGTAATGATTAAACTCGCAAGACAATTTGCTCAGTGGTTAACGAGGCAAATGCCTAAGCGTCTTTATGCCCGCTCTTTGATTATTATTATCGCTCCTATGGTGCTCCTGCAAACAGTGATTGCCCATGTCTTTATGGAACGCCACTGGCAAATGGTAACTGAGCGTCTCTCAACCGCTATTGTCCATGATATTGCTGCCATTATTGATATAATTGAAACATATCCGCAACAACATAACTATGAAGATATCAAGCGCATTGCACAGCAGCGTATGGGATTAAATATTTCTATCTTACCCCCTGACCCCTTGCCTCCTCCTGGTCCTAAACCATTTTTTGCAATTCTTGACTATTTCCTTAGTGAAGAAATTACCCATCAAATTAACCGCCCCTTCTGGATTGATACAGTAGGCGATTCTAACTTTGTCGAAATTCGTATCCGTCTTGATAACAGTATTTTGCGCGTCTTTGCTATGCGCAGTCAAGCTTATGCTTCCAATACCGGTATCTTCTTAAGCTGGATGGTAGGAACAGCTCTTGTTTTATTACTGATAGCTATTTACTTCTTACGCAATCAAATCAAACCGATCCAACAACTTGCTGAAGCAGCTGAAAGTTTTGGACGGGGACGTCCCCTACCAAAAGATTTTCAACCACAAGGAGCTGATGAAGTGTGCCGTGCTGGTATCGCCTTTCTACGCATGCGTGAACGTATTGAGCGCCAAATTGAACAACGTACTATGATGCTCTCAGGTGTAAGTCATGATTTAAGAACTATTCTTACACGTTTTAAGCTCCAACTAGCCTTAGCAAGTACAGATTTTGATATTAGCCCGCTTGAGCAAGATGTTCGTGATATGCAAAATATGTTAGAAGATTATCTCGCTTTTGCACGTGGAGAAAGCGGTGAAAATGTCAGTTCTCTTGATTTAAATACCCTTATGCAAAAATTCTCTACCGAAGCTCATCTTCATAAACGTCAATTCTCTTACACAATTCAAGGCCCTCCACAGATACAAGTACGCCCTCATGCTTTTACGCGTTTGGTTAGCAATCTTGTATCAAATGCATTTCATTATGCAAACACCATTAAACTAGCAGCTACATCCCAACAAGAATCACTTATTATCATTATTGATGATAATGGACCGGGCATTCATAAAAACATGCGTACAGAAGTATTTAAACCATTTTTTAGACTTGATAAAGCGCGTAATCAAGATGCAAGTGGAACAGGTCTTGGTCTTGCCATTGCCCAAGATATCGCGCGTAGCCACGGGGGGAATATTCAATTAGACGACAGCCCATTAGGGGGCTTGCGCGCTATTATTGACATTCCTCTATAAAATATACCAAAAAGCCTCTGATTAAGAATTAATCAGAAAACAAATTGACTAAATGATTTTAAGCATTTCCTACAGTCTCAAATAAAGCATATTGTAATGCCTTATAAGCACTTTCACCCATCCAAGCTACCATTCGAAAAGCAGTATAATGACTTTCACAAACTTTAAGAGCGTGGATCAACAATGTTTCAACTTGTACATGGGATGGATGCACCCCACCAGCTAAAAGAAGACCTTGTCGATAAATAACTGAATTGTCTCCTTGCCAATAATCAAAATGCCCTAGTAACAACTTTTCATTAATTGCCAATAATAAGCGGTGCATTTCTGTTGTTCGAGTACTTTCAATAGAAAGATCAAAAGCACAAGCTAAATGAAGAGCTTCTTGTTCTTCCATCCATGAAAAAGCAAGACGATAATTAGCCCATTTTCCTTCTACGCAAACATTAATTTCATCTTCTGCATTCCGCTCAAAAGACCAGTCGTACCTATAGGCAATCTGTTCGATAAAATCGACTGGATGCTCTTCTCTTTCCGCAGCGTTAAAGGCAAGCCTCATCATTAACCCTCAAAATAATTAAGAATGTTATCAATACAGCGCAAAATGCTTACAATTGTAATAACATTTGTTACAATTAAGCCCTTACACCAAACCAAATAAACAGTAAAATGTAGACAATATACAATACCTAGAAACACAACAGGTGATATTTCCCATGGGCATATAATAGCCTGATAAAGAAAAACGAATCATCAAGCTATTTTAGTGTATTGATACAATCTCATAGTGCCAGCCCCCTGATTTAAAAAAATGCTTTTTTATAAAAAACGAATCCAACAATAAATTAATGATTTGCTTTAACAGATTCAGAATTAAGCATTTTTTAGTTTCGTGCATAATATTGAAAAATTGGGGATTATTTTTTTGAGAATACAATTTTTATACTAAAACTATTTTAGTCTCCACTATGGACTCTATTTTTCTAAATCATCAAGACGTTTTGCTAAATCAGCGTTTTCCGCACGCGCTTTAAGCACCATTTCCTTAACCACTTCAAATTCCTCACGTGAAACAAGATTAAGCTTATTGACTATCTTCTCAGCTTGCGAACGAAAAATTGTTTCAGCTTCATGCCGTACACCTTGTGCAGCACCAGCTGCATCTGTTATTAATTTTGCTAATTCGTCAAGAATACGGTTGGGTCCATCATGCATGAAATTTTTCCTTAATTTTAGTCAATTATGTATGCATTATAGTGCATTTTATAACATGTAGATATTGTATTTGTTTCTTTTATAAAATCCATCGTAATTTTTCTATCTTCCCCTTACATCTATAAACAATAGCAATCTATTCTCTTCTTGCCTTGACCATTGTGTGTTCATCTGTCATGTTTTAACAACCTATAATTTCATAAATGTAAAGCGCTTCCTGATGAACGACTTTCCTTTTTGTCCTGCTATTAATTTTCCTACCTTCCTTGATCCTGTTATTATCCATTTAGGCCCCATAGCACTACACTGGTATGGGCTTGGTTATGTTGTAGGTATTCTTTTTTCTTGGTGGTATGCGCAAAAATTATTGGCAAAAAAATTCTTGTGGCATGCAAACCAACCCCCTATGGATCAAAATAAAATAAGTGATTTTGTTATTTGGGCCACTATAGGTATTGTTGTTGGTGGTCGTTTAGGGCAAGTACTTATGTGGGATCCTACTTATTATTTTAACCACCCCAGTGCCATTATAGCAGTGTGGACTGGAGGAATGTCTTTTCATGGTGGTCTTATTGGTATTACCATTGCAATGATTTGGTTTGCGCGCAAAAACAACATTAATATCTGGACAATGTTTGATACAATTGCCGTGGGTGCCCCTGTTGGTATTGGCATTGTGCGAGTGTGTAATTTCATTAACCAAGAATTATGGGGTAATGTTACCACCGTTCCTTGGGCTATTTGCTTCAACTACGATCCCCAATATCTAACACGTCACCCAAGCCAACTTTATGAAGCGTTGATGGAAGGACTTTTTCTTTTTATCATATTGGCTATTGCTATTTTCGCTTTTAAAGCATTAAAACGCCCTGGAACAGCAACTGGAATATTTACTCTAGGTTATGGGATAGCGCGTAGCATTTCAGAAATTTTTCGTGTTTCTCAAGAAGACCCAAAGTGGTTTTCTGCCCTCTTTTATTCCACTGGATTTACCTATGGAATGGCACTATCTCTTCCTATGATTCTCTTTGGCTTTTATGCACTTCTTCAAACTTTCAGGAATCATTCTATAAAATAATGACCACTCTAAAAGAGAAAATTAAAGAAATTATTGCTGTCAATGGGCCGATAACTGTTAGTCAATATATGACATTAGCCCTCACAGATCCACAATTTGGCTATTACCAAACAAAAGCACCTTTTGGATCCACTGGTGATTTCATCACCGCACCTGAAATAAGTCAATTATTTGGAGAAATGATTGCTATTTGGGTTCTTGCAAGCTGGAAAGCTCAAGGCAGCCCAAATTCTTTTATTCTAGCTGAAATGGGTCCAGGACGTGGAACGCTTATGGACGATGTGTTACGTACTATTCAAAAATTATGTAAAACAGCCTTCAATGCTGCTGAAATTTTCCTTATTGAAATAAATCAACGCCTCGCAACAGAACAAAAAAAACGTCTTTCATCTTATCAAAAATACATTCATAGCATTGAATATTTTAATCAAATACCTTCAGGACATCTCTTTCTTATTGCTAATGAGTTCTTTGATGCGCTTCCTATTCACCAATATATCAAAATCAACGGAGAATGGAGAGAGCGTTATATTACACTTGATCAAGATGATCATTTTACCTTTATAGCTGGAGTACATAAATTTTCCTCTAATAACTTACCAGTCTATTGCGCTCAAATGCCCAACGGAACAATTTTGGAACACTCCCCCTCACGTAACCAACTGATGCAACAAATTAGTAATCGCTTAATACAAGATAAAGGATCTGCTTTGCTTATTGATTATGGTGCTTCTGATTGTGCATTTGGAGACACATTGCAAGCTATTTCAAAACATAAATTCCGTGATGTTTTTGACAACCCAGGTGAACATGATTTAACATCACATGTTGATTTTTTCTCTTTAAAAACAATAGCCCTTCAACAAGGTTGTTTTGCTGAAATTCTAGAACAAAGAGATTTTCTTGTAAAAATGGGAATTCTTGAACGCGCAAAACAGCTTAACATTAACAAAAATACCTTGATCCAAAACAAAATCCGTCAAGATATCGAACGGCTCGTCAACCCAGATCAAATGGGTAAACTTTTCAAAGTTCTCCGTGTTAGTGATCAATCTACTACTATCTCTAACTTTTTTGACTTCCAATAATGACAAAGAATTGACAAGTACTGCCGTCTCGAACACCATTGCCTGTTCAAGCAATTATGCGGAGCTTTCATGAAGCCTGTCCTTGCGAAAGATCTTCTTGTTTTACATAAACACGGGATAAAACATGGTTTTTTTACGCGTCAAGGTGGAGTTTCACAAAACCTTTATCACAGCCTTAATGTTGGCCAAGGCTCAAATGATCATCCTAAACATATTAGGCAAAACCGCGCATTAATTGCGAATTATTTTGATATTGAAACAAAAAATTTAATCACTGTCAATCAAGTACATTCCTGTGACGTAGTAGTAATTGATCAAGCTTTTATCGGTGAACGTCCTAAAGCTGACGCTCTTGTCACAACTACAAAAGGTTTAGCAATCGGCATCCTTACAGCCGATTGCGGACCAGTTCTTTTTGCTGATCCGCACGCAGGTGTTATCGGTGTTGCGCACGCTGGTTGGCGAGGAAGCTTGAATGGAATTTTGGAAAAAACAATTTTAGCTATGGAAAAACAAGGTGCCAAACGACAATCAATAACAGCAGTGCTAGGACCTTGCATTGGCCCCAGTCACTATGAGGTAACAAACGAATTCTATATCCAATTTATCAATCGCAATAATCAATTCCAAAAATATTTTTTAAAAACAGATAAAACAAACTATTTTCATTTTAATCTATGGACATTCATTATCGACCAATTAGAACAAGCAGGCCTCAATGCTTCTTGTCTAAAACTTTGCACTTATCAAGATGAGCAACGCTTTTTTTCCTACCGTCGTGCAACACATCGTAATGAATCTGATTACGGGCGACAGATTTCTGCTATCATGCTAGAAAACGAAAAATAAGTTTTTTACCTTAAAAACATATCATAACTACACAATAAAATTTCTTATCCAAATGAAAAAACGTACGCTCAATCATGTTTTGTTTGTTTAATGAAATAACTTATAAATTCGTAAATTATGATAATTTAAAATCTTGTTTATGAATACTTGATTTGTCATAACTAATAGCAAAATAATTCTTTTAACCCATGCTAGATAAAATTATAATGTTTTTGTAATTGTTCCTTTGCAATCTGATAATAAAAAGTTAAAAGCTGTATCAAATTCTATCATGATTATTCAGGGGTTCTATCATGAAACTTTTCTGTGGCAATTCTAACCCACATCTTGCGAAAAATATTGCAAATTATTTAAATATCTCCCTAGGTGAAGCAACAGTCAAGCGTTTTGCTGATCAAGAAATTTTTGTAGAATTGCATGAAAATGTGCGCGGAGAAGATGTATTTGTGCTGCAATCAACCTCTTATCCAGCCAATGATCATTTGATGGAATTACTCATCATGATTGATGCCCTGCATCGTTCTTCAGCACGTCGTATTACAGCTGTTATACCCTATTTTGGATATGCTCGCCAAGACCGTAAACCTGGACCACGCACTCCTATTTCTGCAAAACTTGTTGCTAACCTGATTACTCAAGCAGGTGCCCATCGCGTTTTAACATTAGATCTTCATGCAGGACAGATCCAAGGTTTTTTTGATATTCCTACTGACAATCTCTATGCCGTTCCCGTTATTTCTCGTGATGTCAAAACGCGTTATTCTCTTGAAAATGTTATTGTTGTTTCACCCGATGTCGGTGGTGTGGTACGTGCACGCTCTTTAGCCAAGCGCTTAAACAGTTTACTTGCTATTGTTGATAAACGTCGTGAACGGCCAGGTGAATCAGAAGTAATGAACATTATCGGAAATGTAGCTGGAAAAGATTGCCTTCTACTAGATGATATTGTTGATTCAGGTGGTACTCTATGCAATGCAGCAAGCGCTCTTCTTAAGCATGGAGCAAATAGTGTTACTGCTTATATTACACATGGTGTTCTTTCTGGAAACGCTATCGAACGAATTACCAACTCAGAAATGAAAGAATTAGTCATTACTGATTCGATTATGCCAACAACAAAAATTGAACAAGCACATAATATACGTGTTTTGGCTATTGCCGACTTAATAGGAGAAGCCATTGCAAGAACAGCAGCAGAACAGTCTGTTTCAAGCTTATTTGACTAAATAATGCCTGCCTTCAAATTTCCTGGCATCTTTATAAATTGAAACCGGAAGACACCCGAGGTGTTTACTATTAAATAAATACGAATAGCACAAAATTTACGATTTCCTAAATAAGTCAAAAATTAGACAAATGGGTCTTTCAGCAACTCTTGCATCTCTAAAGGGTTTGAATTATAGAAGAAACTTCTGCGTAGACACCCTTGGAGGCAACGTAGAATGAAGCTAATTGCTGCTTTGCAGTGCATATCTTCATATTCATGCAAAAACTGCTAGTTGTTTTTGATGAATCTCCAATTATGTAAGAAGGATTTAACCATGAGCAAGAGTTATACTCTTAAGGCCGAAATACGTGAGCGGGTTGGTAAGGGGTCCTCTCGTGAACTTCGCCGCAACGGTCTTATTCCAGCAGTCATCTATGGTGACAAACAGCCTCCTTTGGCAATTGCAGTTTCTTATAAAGAAATTTTCTACAAAATTCATGCAGGTGGCTTTCGTACTACTGTTGCTACCATTGAAGTTGATAAAAAAAGAATTCAAGTCCTACCAAAAGATTATCAACTTGATCCTGTCCGTGATTTTCCTATGCATGTGGATTTTTTACGTGTTTCAGAGAAATCAATTGTGCATGTGAACATTCCTGTACATTTTCTCAATGAAGATACAGCTCCAGGTATTAAACGAGGTGGCGTCCTAAACATTGTTCGCCATGAAATTGAATGTACTGCACCAGCAAATGCTATCCCTGAAGCAATTAACATTGATCTTTCTAGTTATTCTATTGGTGACTCTATCCATATTTCGGCCGTGCAATTACCAGAAGGTGTAACTCCGGTTATTCAGGATAGAGACTTTACCATTGCAACCATCGCAGCTCCTGCTGGTACAAATGTGAACGATAACTCAGAACAAGAGAGTAATGAAAATAATTAAAACCTTATAAATTTCAGAGGTGGGAAAACTTCCCACCTATTTTGAAGTATTTTCTGATCATTTATACTTTATCGAAAGCGTATATGTTGCTCATTGCTGGTCTTGGCAACCCCGGTTTATCCTACCAAAATAATCGCCATAATATTGGTTTCATGGCTGTTGATGCTATTCATAAGTTTTTTTCTTTTTCTCCATGGTCAAAAAAATTTCAAGCTGAAATTGCTAATGGTTTCATAAATGATGAAAAAATTATTCTTATTAAACCTCAAACTTTTATGAATTTATCTGGTCAAGCCATCAACCAAACCTTGCGATTTTATAAACTAGAATTGAATAATTTTATTGTTTTTTATGATGAACTAGATTTACCTCCTGGGAAAGTACGCGTAAAAATTGGAGGAGGAAGTGGAGGACATAACGGCATAAAATCTATTGATAGTCATTGTGGTAATAACTACTGCCGTGTACGTTTAGGGATTGGACATCCTGGTTCCAAAGAATTGGTTCATCAACATGTTTTAGGTAACTTTACAAAATCTGATCAAGAATGGTTATCTGTTTTATTAGGCACAATCGCGGATAATATTGCTATTTTAATAAAGGGAGACGCTAATCAATTTATGAGCAAAATTTCATTGGTAATGGAAAAAAAACTCACGATAAAACATAATCTCTTTTAAGTATATGCTATAATCAACAATTTTTTACAACCTTTACATATAATACACTCTTTCTAAGGAGAATGTTAATACCAAATTTATCAGACAAAACTCTCCAAGCCTATATGGCCATTTGGAATTACAAAGAAGCCATTTGATGAAAACTTATAGTACATTTTACTATAGCTACAAAACCACCACACGTGAACCATTAGGAACACGGTCATAAAGATCAATAATATCTTGATTAAGCAAACGGATACACCCACTTGAAATAGCCTGGCCAATTGACCACTCTTCATATGAACCATGAATCCGGAAAAGCGTATCCTGACCATTTTTAAAAAGATATAATGCCCGTGCGCCTAATGGATTATCAGGCCCTGGCGGCATCCCTTTTCCTAAATGACCGTATCGTTCTGGTTCACGAGCCATCATTGCCGCAGTTGGAGCCCAAGACGGCCACCGACGTTTATATTGTACAACTGCTTCACCTTTAAATTCTAAACCTTCTTTGCCAACGCCAATGCCATAACGCATAGCTTTTCCATTTTCACCAACAAGATAAAGAAAACACTCTTGAATATCCACAACCAACGTACCAGCCGGATAAGAAGTATCGTAATCTACCTGTTTACGTAAAAATTTTGGATCAATTTCCGCAAGATCGATTGCTGGTAATGAATAAGGTTCATTCGTTATAGCCCCATATAAAGCCCGTAGTTCCTCTGGAATGAATCGAGCTTGTTGAGAAGAAACAAAAGACTCACTTGGTTGATGTGTAGCGCAGCCAACCAATACTAGAGAAACAGCCATTAAAAAAGCACGACGAGACAACAATTCCATATTCCCGCAATCATTTGATTTAATATAATTATTTGATTTTATAGTTTCTTGTACTATAAAAAACTTAGCACACTGTTAACGTTAATCTATAATTTTATGATTATTAAAATAGGGAATGTTTAGGATTTGTCGATTAAAAAATGACAACTACTTGCTAAAATCGTCACAATTATTTCAGTTTATCTTTTTTATCACCACAAAAAGCTGAAGACTAGAACTCTTCTTCAAACATGCTATAAAAACACCAATAAAGTATATCTTAGTCATTATAAATAAATCAAAAGTCTAATTAAAAGAGAGAACCTATGGGGTTTAAATGTGGTATCGTCGGGCTGCCTAATGTCGGTAAATCAACCCTTTTTAACGCGTTAACAAAAACAGCTACAGCACAAGCAGCTAACTATCCTTTTTGTACAATCGAGCCTAATACTGGTGAAGTTGCTGTGCCAGATCTACGAATGGAAAAAATCGCCTCTATTTCTGGTTCAAAAGAAATCATTCCTACACGTATTAATTTTGTTGATATTGCAGGACTCGTCCGTGGAGCTTCAAAAGGTGAAGGTTTAGGCAATAAATTTTTAGCCAATATTCGTGAAGTCGATGCCATTATCCATGTACTACGGTGTTTTAAAAATGAAGACATTACCCATGTAGAAGGAAGGATTGATCCCATTTCTGATGCTATAACTGTTGATACAGAACTCATGCTTTCAGACCTTGAGAGTCTTGAACGGCGAATTATACAAGTCCGTAAACGTGCAATCGGAAAAGACAAAGAAGCTTTGGCAATCCTCCCTACAATGGAAGCAGCGTTAGAATTATTACAGAAAGGAGATCCTGTACGGTTATTACTTAAAAATATTTCCTCTGATGAACGACGTATTCTTCATGGTTTGAATCTTTTAACCTCAAAGCCTGTGCTTTATGTTTGCAATGTCAGCGAAAATGAAATTGCTCATGGCAATGATTTTACTAAAGCGGTGGAAAAAATAGCTGCAGAGCAAAACGCGCAAAGTATTACTATTTCTGTTTCCATTGAAGCTGAGATCGCTCAACTTTCTGATGAAGAAGCTATAGAATACCTTCATGTCTTAGGATTATCTGAGCCTAGTTTGAATCGACTCATTCACGCTGGTTATCACCTGCTTGATTTAATTACTTATTTTACTTGTGGACCTAAAGAAACACGAGCCTGGACAATCACCCGGGGTACTAAAGCACCTCAAGCAGCTGGTGTCATTCACTCAGACTTTGAACGCGGCTTTATTCGTGCACAAACTATTAGCTATGAAGATTATATTACCTTAGGTGGAGAAAATGCAGCAAAAGAAGCAGGAAAAGCCCGAGATGAAGGTAAAGAATATATCGTACAAGATGGTGATATTATGTTGTTTAAGCACAATACTTAAATATCATTACCTCTTTAATAACTTAAAACACTTTTTACATAAAACTGTTTCCATATTCTCAAAGAGTACTATTCAACAAAAACAGCCGCACTATAAGAGCGACTGTTTTATTCATCAAAGACAGAAATACAAAAACTAGCGTATCAAATAGTCTTCATATTTAAATTCTGGAGCTTCTTTCAAAGCATTCTTTGTTACATTGACCATAAGCTTCCACTTATCATCATCACCTTTCATCTGGACTTTTTCTGGAGAAACAAAAACATAATGCTCACCCATACCTAAAAAACCGCCAACGCTAATAACAATCCCATCGATATTATTCTGACGTAAAATAATATCTTTTACCTCACCAATTTCTTCATCTTCTATATCGTATACATCTACACCAATAAAGTTTGAAGCAACAAAATTAGCTGTTGAAGGCGTAACATAACGTGCAATCATATCTGCTTTAACTTGTACAATACCTGCTGCCAAAATCTTTCCATTTTCAGAAGGCAATGAAAATTGGGCATCAACACTAGAAATCATTAAAATTGACGTAAGAGCAATGATAGCAATTTTTTTCATTTTTATAATTCTCCATTTTTACTTTACATGCTCTCAATGCACAATAATTTGATTTTTTCCATATGGTTTTTTAAGATTGGCTTGTTCTATTTTTATGTGTTCCCTCAATTATACGGTTTCTTTTTGAAGTTTTTTATCTCAATCATGCTAAACTTAGCTTTTATAAGATAAACAGCACCTAAAATATTAAAAAGTAAAATAATATGAGAACTGGTTATCTTAAGAAGATTTACGTATGGATTATCAGCTCAAATTTTAAAATAGAGATATTATATATGGATAATATTTCGTTGTTTCTAAAATTCTACTTTAAAAAGAAATACCCAAGCATTTATCAAAGAAATGTATTTTCAATCAGTTGGATATACGTAATACCTTTATACTCTTTGAAACATAAATTTTATTGAATTATATTAAAATATACAGTCTCTCTGCTTATTGTATATAGATAAAAGTCCGTGTAAATAATCCTCTCTAAAGCTTAGAATAAAAAATTATTAAATAAAAAACGATGCTTTTACTAATATATTTCTATGAAGAGTTGTATAGATCTTCTATAGAGAAATATGTAAAACCATATGGAACAGCGTATGCCACTTCACATCGCTCTTTTTCAACCGGATATTGCTGGTAATACTGGAACAATTTTACGCCTTAGTGCTTGTCTTGGCGTACACGTACATATTATTGAACCAGCAGGCTTTAATTTATCAGATCGTAACCTTAAACGAGCAGGTATGGATTATCTTGAACATGCCTTGTTGGAACGTCACATTGATTGGCAACATTTTATTGAAACTATGAGACATTTTAACCGTCGTCTTTTGCTTTTGAGCACAAAAGCAAAAACATGTTATACAGATATACGTTACCAAAAAAACGATGTTTTACTTTTTGGCCGTGAATCAGCAGGTGTTCCTAATTATGTCTATGAAGCAGTTGATCATACATTAACAATTCCTATGCAACCACACGCACGCTCTTTAAATCTCGCAATGAGTGTAGCCATAACAACCGGTGAAGCTCTTCGCCAAATTGGTTACAATGAGATAGAAAGTGTCTCATGAAAAAAGAATCAGAGAATTGCTCATAAAAAACTTAGTTTTACTGCTCAATTTTTTCTAATAACTCATTACGATCCATTAAAAATCCGCTTTTAACCCAGATTTTTTCTAGCTCTTTAAGCTTTTGACCTAAAAGTGCTCCCTGAGCTAAACCTTTTTTCATCAAATCTCTGCCACTTATAGGGAAAGTTGGAATCTGCCATTGTTGAGCCAAGTGATAAAGTTGAAGATAATATTTTGCTTTTTCTAAAATTTCATCTTCATCTAAAATACCAGTACAGACAGATGCCAAGGATAAGGATAATTGATCTAAAACGGGCTGTCGACTATGAAAATAAATCAATTTTTTCACACAAACATCTGAACAGTTTGGATTGATAATCCCCAACTTTGCCCATTCTTTCAATCGCTTTTTCTCTTCATTAGACAAACGCAAACGATGAGCCATATCGTGAAGGCGTACGAGGTCAGGAGGTAGTAAACTTTCTAACCGCAGCAATGGATCTGCTTTCCAACCAAGGATACGCTCTATTTTCACAAGTGGGTGGATTGCATCAATACCCCATTTTTCTGTTTCAGGTAAAATGAGTGTTAAAATACCGCTTTGACGCATCCACAAAAGAGCACGTGTTGGATCTGAAGCAGTAAGAAGTTTTTTCATTTCTCCCCAAATACGCTCAGGTGAAAGTTTGTGCAAACCTTGTTTCAAAGAAATACATGCTTTCAACCCTTGTGCATCAGGCCGCCCTCCCCCATACCAAGCAAAAAAACGAAAAAAACGTAAAATACGTAAATAATCTTCACAAATACGATCCTTCGCAACACCGATAAAACGTATCGTTTTGCTTTCAATATCGTTCAAACCTCCCACTTCATCATAAAGCTGACCAGAAGCATCACAATAAAGTGCATTTATAGTAAAATCCCGTCGCTGAGCGTCCTTTTTCCAATCTCGACAAAAAGCAACTTTTGCATAGCGACCATCTGTTTCAATGTCAGAGCGAAGAGTTGTAACCTCATAGCAACATGACTCTATAAAAACTGTCACTGTACCAAAGTCAACACCTGTAGGAATAGCTTTAAATCCTTCCTTTTCTACGCGCTTTATAACCTGCTGCGGCAAACAGGTCGTAGCAATATCAATATCGCTAATGGGCTGATTTAAAAGCTGATTACGTACTGCACCACCAACAATACGTGCCTCTTCACCATCCAACGATAAAATACGAAGAAGTGTTTGAATATGGTTGTGTTGCAACCAGTCAACTTTTCTGAAATTTTGTGGTATGCTCATCCACTCAACCTTTTGAACAAATTCTTAATGCTTCTCCCCATCTAAGTAATCTTATCGCACAATAATTTGTAATACATTTCTCATAAGTTATAATTCTTGCCTCATTAATGCGCTTCTCCATCTGTGCACGAATTAAAAAAACAGCTTATCATACTTCTTTTTTCTTCATTTTCTGCTACAAATTATAAATATTTATTATCGTATAAAAGAAATTATTACTTTGCGACAACTGTTTTAAGGAAACAATATGAGTCAAGATGATACGTTATCTAATACCATCAAAAAGACTAGTATAAATAAAGATAGCCAATCGATCGTTGATGATATTGATGCAGCGTATAAAGAATTAGCTACTCTGCAAAAAGCAATCGACAAAGTTATTTTTGGTCAAAGTCACGTGATTGAATATACCTTAACGGCCATTTTGGCTGGGGGGCACGCCCTTCTTGTTGGCGTTCCAGGGCTTGCTAAAACACGTCTTGTTGAGACATTAAGCCTTGTTTTAGGGCTTGATGGAAAGCGTATCCAATTCACACCAGATTTAATGCCATCAGATATTATCGGTTCTGAAATTATGGACTTGGATAGAAATGGTAAACGCTTCTTCCGTTACATCCAAGGCCCTGTTTTTGCCCAACTTCTTATGGCAGATGAAATTAACCGTGCTTCACCCCGCACTCAATCAGCTCTTTTGCAAGCCATGCAAGAATATCATGTAACTATTGCCGGCACTCGTTATGATCTGCCAAAACCTTTTCATGTATTTGCAACACAAAATCCTCTCGAACAAGAAGGAACCTACCCACTTCCTGAAGCACAACTTGATCGCTTCTTGATGCAAATTGATATTGATTATCCCGATCTTACTACAGAACGGCGTATTATTTTAGAAACAACAGGTCAAAAAAGCCAAACTGTAAAACCAGTCCTATCATCTAAAAAATTGCAAAAAATTCAAACAATCGTCCGCAAAATACCTATCTCTGAAAATGTCGTTGAAGCCATTTTGAAATTAGTGCGTTCAGCTCGTCCAAATGAAGATAATTCCTTTGCAAATACTTACATTGCTTGGGGACCTGGTCCTCGGGCATCACAAGCTCTTTCACTTTGTGCTCGCGCCCGGGCTCTTTATCACGGGCGTCTATCCCCCTCACTTGATGACGTTAAAGCGTTAGCTTATCCCGTATTACAACACCGCATGGCACTTAATTTTTCTGCACGTGCTGATAATATAACCATCAAAGATATTATCACTAAGCTTGTGAAAGATGCTCTTTAATGGCTATTGGCAAAAAAGTCTCTAAGAAAAATTCACTGTCGTTTATTGCAAAACTGCATAAAGACGTAAGAAATATGCCTCATCTTCTTTTACAAGCACGCCTTATTACTAATACACTAATGGCTGGCTGCCATAATCAACGTAAACGTGGCAATGGAGATAATTTTTGGCAATTTCGTCTATATGTCGAAGGGGAATCTACGACACATATTGATTGGCGTCGTTCTGCACGTGATGAACACACTTACTTACGTGAACGCGAATGGGAAACAGCCCAAACAGTTTGGATTTGGCCCGATCAAAGTGCTTCCATGCACTATTGCTCACGCTTTTCCAAAATCTCTAAAGGCAATCATGCGATTATTCTTTCCCTTGCACTGGCGACACTTCTTGCACGAGATGATCAATATATTGCTATTCCTAATTTAATGGCTCCCACCATGACATCTAATATAGCAGAATGCATGGCAATAGCTTTAACAAATCACCAAGCTGAAAATTCATTTCCAAATTTCTCGGCCATTAATCGCTTTTCACAAGTCATCATAATTAGCGACTTTCTTGATCAGCCTGAACAAACCATTCAACATCTAAAAATTTTAGTAGCAAAGCAAGTTAATGCGCATTTAATTGAAGTTGCCGATCCTGCAGAAGAGTGCTTTCCTTACAAAGGACATACAGAGTTTTTCGATCCTGAAACCAAACAAAAGCTTCTTTTAGGAAAAGCAGAAAACATCCGTAAACATTATTGCAAACTCTATCAAGAAAGACGAGAAGAATTAATAAATTTCTGCTCACACCAAGGATGGAATTATCATGTGAGCACAACTGACCGACCTTTAAAAGAAACCATCTTGCAACTTACAAAGAGAATAAATGCCTCTTCACCTCATACAGGGAGGGCACTTTGAGTTTTGAAGCTCCCCTAGTTTTGCTCGGATTTTTGGCTTTACCAGTTATTTGGTGGTTGTTGCGCACAACACCTTCCACGCCTCATAAAGAGCCTTTTCCTCCCTTACGCTTCTTGCTCAAACGAACTAATCAGCAAGAAACAGCTAACCATACACCTTGGTGGTTGTTATTGCTACGACTCGTTATGATAGCATTAATTACTATCGCCTTAGCACGCCCTATATGGAACCAAAATCCTGTTATTTTTTCCGGATCTCAACCGCTGGCACTTATTATTGACAATGGATGGGCTTCTGCTGAAGAATGGAAAAAACGTATTACTGTTGCAAAATCCTTACTTGTACAAGCAGAAAAACATGAAAAAGACATTTATTTACTTGCAACAGCTGAAAACAACACCCAAGAAATTGGCCCCTTTTCTGCAGAAGTTGTAAGACAACATTTAATACATCTGCAACCTCAACCCTGGCCCATCAATCGTGTGCAAACATTTAAAAAACTTATTGAAAAAACTGGTGAAAAACCTCTTGATATTGCCTACTTAAGTGATGGCTTACAAACAAACGAAGATAAACAAGTTCTCACTTTCATTGAACAATTAAAGCCTAAAACACTCTTATGGTATTCAGCTGACATTTCTCACTTGATTGGCATAACAGGTATAGTCAATAATGATGGAAATATCGCAGCACGTGTTATTCGCGCAACCACTCATGATAAGTCTATGACGACATTAAGTCTTTATGATTTGAAAAGTCAGCTTCTTGAACGTTTTACAGTACACTTTCATGAAGGAGAAACAACAGCTCTTGTCCCCCTTAATTTACCGCTTGAATTACGTAATGACATTGCGTGGATAAAAATTGATAACCATGCTCAAGCTGCTGCAACTTTTTTAATTGATAGCCGTAACCAAATAAGTCGCGTTGCTCTTCTATCACCAAGCGTTAATGAAATGGTGCAGCCTTTATTGTCTCCACTTTACTATGTCATCAAAGCATTGCAGGAACATGCACAGATTATAACAGCTGGTGGAGGAGAGCTTTCAATTGATATTGATCACTTACTCAAACAAAATCCGTCTGTTTTCATTATGGGTGACATTGCTAATATGTCAAAAGTAGCAGAAAAAAAACTATCTAATTTTGTAAATAAAGGGGGAGTGCTTATTCGTTTTGCTGGGGAGAATTTGAGTTCTACAGAACAATATGACAGTTTACTACCTGTACCACTACGTTCTGGTGAACGTTATCTTGGAAGTACTATGTCATGGGCTAAACCACAAAAATTAGCACCTTTTGCAAAAAATAGCTTTTTCTTTGACCTTCCTTTTCCAGAAGAAGTTACTGTTTCACGTCAAATCTTGGCAGAACCAAGCTCAGATCTTTTTGAAAAAACATGGCTTAGTCTTGCTGATGGCACACCTCTTCTCACAGCTGCTAACTATGGAAAAGGCATACTCATTTTTGTCCACATTGCGCCTGATCCTACATGGTCAAATCTTCCGCTTTCTGGATTTTTTGCGCAAATGTTGCAAAAGCTTACCACGCTTCGTGTATATGACCAGGAACCCCCTATAAAAACACAGGCAACAACAGCACAAAGCCCTTGGCGAACATTAAATGCTGATGGTCAATTACAGATACCCTCCCCTCATATTGCTCCACTTGTTATTGATGTACAAAAACTACCCCTTCCATCCTATGATACCCCACCTGGATTTTACGGTTCTAAAAATAATCTTTATGCATTGAATTTATTAAATCATTCATCACATTTAACAAAACAATCGCCATTACCTGCCTCCTCAGGTAATGACCCGTTATCTTATGATACACAAGAGAAACATTTTGCTGGACCACTTCTAGGGCTGGCTAGCCTACTCTTAGCGCTAGATAGTTTTTTAGTTTTATGGATGGGAGGAGCTTTTCTTTTTAATCGACGAAGTAATATATTTCTCTTACTACCTCTGATAGTAAGTTTTATCGTCTTATTGTCTTATCCACCAATCACTCATGCACAAACTGTAGAAAAGTATGATGAAATCATAGTGCAAGCAGCTGGAGCCACCCACCTTGCTTATGTTGTGACTCATAATCATGAAATTGATACAACAAGTAAAAGTGGCTTGGAAGCACTCAGTCAATTTATCTCAGAGCGTACAATGCTTTCACCCGGTTCTGTTGTAGCGCTTGATCTTGATAAAGATGAACTTTCTTTCTATCCTCTTATTTACTGGCCTATTGACGCTGATGGCCCCATGCCAACGCAAAAAAGCCTTGAAAAAATAAACGCTTTTATGAAACATGGTGGTACAGTTTTATTTGACACGCGTGATCAAATAAGCGCCAATCTTAACCTTGAAGAAACTGCTACCCCAGCTACACAAAGATTGCGTGCTATTTTAAGCAAATTAAATATCCCAGCCATTGAACCAGCATCAGCTGATCATGTTATTACTCGTTCTTTTTATATTATGCCTGATTTTCCTGGACGCTATCGTGGCTCACCTTTATGGGTTGAAGCATCATCAATAAATAAAAAAAATAAAAATTCTATTGCTACTGGCGATAATGTTAGTTCTCTTCTTATCACTGCCAATAACTTCGCTGGTGCTTGGGCGCTAGACGAGAAAGGTACATGGAAATACCCACTTGTTCCCAATGATCCTATGCAACGCCTATGGGCATTTCGTGCAGGACTGAATATTGTCATCTACATGCTCACAGGTAATTATAAAGCCGATCAGGTTCATGTTCCTGCATTGTTAGAGAGCTTTAACAGAAAAAAAAGTCAATGATACCATCGATCACTTTTCAGTCTCTTCTACCCATCCCCTGGCTTCTTTTTTTAGGAGGACTTCCCACTTTTTTTATTATTATTGGCCTCATTACGAAGCGCCCTGGAGCCTTGTTGCGTCTTATAGCATTGAGCTCAATCATTCTTGCTTTGCTTAATCCAATGATAATAAAAGAACAGCGCCAACCTGTTAAAAGCACTGTGGGTATTGTAATTGACCAAAGCGAAAGTCAAACATTTAGTACACGTGCAGATGATAGTCACAAAGCGCGCATACAATTAACAAATGAGCTATCCCACTATCCACAATTTGAGCTGCGTTTTATTGAAGCTGGAAAACTTTCTGAAAACCATTATGCACCATCAACAAATTTATTTAATGCTCTAACACAAGCTATAGCTGATATACCCCCATCTCGCTATGCAGGAACAATTTTGATCACAGATGGACAAGTGCATGATATTCCAAAATTATCAGAACTTCATGATAGTGCACCAATTAATGCTCTTATAACAGGGAGATCTAATGAATTTGACCGTCAAATTAAATTTATTTCTCCTCCCCGCTTTGCTCTTATCAATAAACCACAAGTACTTTCCATCTTGGTAGAAGATAAAGGCCAACCTCAAAAAGCTATACCAGCGCAAGCAAACATTTCTATAAGTGTTAATGGTCAAGAAGTTGGCCGTTATTCTGTAACTCCTGGTACTATTTTTCAAACTGAAATCACTCTTCCTCATGCTGAAAAAAATATCATTCAAGCTACAACTGATACTTATGAAGGTGAATTAAGCTTCGATAATAATCGCGCCATTGCTGTCATTGAAGGAATTAGAGAAAATTTGCGTGTTCTTCTCATCTCGGGTACACCTTACAATGGTGAACGTACATGGCGTGACCTTTTAAAAAGTGATTCCAATATTGATCTTGTTCATTTTACTATTTTGCGTCCACCTGAAAAAGCAGACAATACGCCTGTGAGCCAATTGTCACTTGTAGTTTTTCCTACAACCCAGTTATTTGTTGAAGAAATCAATAATTTTGATCTTATCATTCTTGACAGCTTCCAACATTCCAATGTGTTACCATTGATTTATTATGATTATATTACTCAATATGTACAAAAAGGTGGGGCATTACTCATAGTAACAGGGCCTGAATTTGCTAATGAACAGTCACTTGCTAAAACACCTTTAATAAGTGTTCTACCAGCATTACCAAATGGTACTATTATTCAAAAACCTTTCCGCCCTACATTAACCAAAGAAGGTGAACGCCATCCTGTTACGCGAGGTCTTGCTACCCCTACCCACCCAGCCTCTCAATGGGGGCGATGGCTACGACAAATTGCAATTCAAAACACAAACAAAAGTATTCCTATTATGAAAGGAGCTGATGAACAACCGCTTTTGCTTCTTTCACATACTGATAAAGGCCGAGTAGGTATGTTGCTTTCTGATGAAAGTTGGTTGTGGGCACGAGGTTTTGAAGGGGGGGGGCCTTACGCTGCTCTTTATCGTCGCATTGCTCATTGGCTCATGAAAGAACCAGAACTTGAAGAAGAAAGATTAAGTACTGTAAATGATCATCATCATTTAACAATTCGTCGACAAACACTTAAAGAGCAGCCAGAGCCAACCGAAGTAATCTTCCCCTCTGGCAAAAAACAAAAGATCATTCTCACAAAAGAACAAGAAGGTGTTTTTACAGGAACTGTAAATACTGATGAAACAGGAATCTTTACCATCCACAATGGTGATCAAACAGTGCTCTCTTCTATAGGCGCACTCGATAGTCTTGAATTTTCTGATTTAATTTCAACAGAAGAAAAACTAACCCCTATCAGCCAACATACTGGCGGTCATGTAGTACGTTTGCATCATGAGAAAAAAGATGGCATTCACCTTCCCCCCATTAAATTGATTCAAACGAAAACAAAATTAATATCTCCTCGTGCCCAATCAATTGTTCTGAAAGAAGCAACAGAAACCCGTTTGGTTAATACCTCATATTTTCCAATCTTTTCTGGATTTTTAGCTCTGATCACCTGCTTTTTACTACTCAGCAGCATGTGGTATCGTGAAAATCACTAAAAATTCTAAGCGATCTTTTAATCGCTTCAAGATAACTTAAATCTATTTTACAGGAAAAATGTATATTAGCTACATGAACGATAACGTACTTTACCATGTGCTGTTTTTAACGCATCTTCTTGTAATTCTAAAACTAATAATCGTTGGGGATTCACTGGCGCAGGCATTTGTATTTGCCCATGTTGTACATTTTTAAAATTGAAACGGCCATAGTAATCCTTATCCCCAATTAAAATGATCAAAGGAACATTACAATTTTCCGCCGCTTGTAATGCCATACGTACTAATTTGCTTCCTACACCAATATTTTTATGGTCAGGCAGAACAACAAGAGGACCTAGCAAATAAGCAGTTTGTATACCAATGTATATAGGAGTCATCCTCACAGAACCAATAACATGGTCTTCCAAACAAGCAACAAAAGAAAGCTGACGATCATGCTTACCATCTTCTCGCAGTAAATAACTTGCACGCACAAAACGACCCGGACCAAAAACTATTTGATTAATTTGCTTAATTTGAGCATCATGATCAATTGTTTCAGGCCAATAACTTATCGTATTATCAGTTGCAGAAAAGGGAGTACAAGATTGAGAAGTAGACGATAAGTTTATCATAGATCATTCCTAAAAATTAATATGCAAACAAAAAGCTAATTATTTTAGTTTTAAAAATTTTGATTCATTGTCACTATTTTTTCACACATTACCCAACCCATTTGAAAAACCTTGCTTTTAGCACTTTTTTCTAACACCGCAAATGCTTGCAAAGTTTTCTTAAAACTTTCTAGCAAACTGTTCTTACCTTAACCCCTCTACCGCTCCCAACAATAAACCGGCTATTTTTCTATTGCCTAAATTGTTTTCAGTACTATGCTAACATTTATGTTTTATCTTGCCCATATATCGGATGTGCACCTTTCACCTCTCCCACAACCTTCTTTATCTGAGCTTTTTGGGAAGCGTCTTACTGGCTATTTAAATTGGCAAAAAAAACGCAAAAGCCAAATGACAACAAGTGTTTTAGACACTTTAATGCATGCATTGAAAAAGGAAAAACCTGATCATCTTGTAATTTCTGGTGATCTCGTCAATCTTTCTCTAGATAAAGAATTTGAACAAGCATGCCGTTGGTTGTGTGCACAAGGCCATCCTAAAAATATTTCTTTAACGCTTGGTAATCATGATGCTTATGTTCGCGGAGCATTTCAAAAAGCCTGTATCGCCTTTCAACCTTGGATCACAGGTGATATTCCTCAAAATAATGTTTTTCCTTATATGCGCGTTCGCGATAATGTGGCTATTATCGGTGCTTCTTCAGCCATCGCTACACCATTTTTCCAAGCTGCTGGCTATTTTGATAAAATGCAAGCACAGACTTTATCTCAATTTTTAAATGAAGCTGCAGCGCGTGATCTTTTTCGTATTGTGATGATACATCACCCTCCTTTTCATAATGCTACTTCTTGGTATAAAAAATTATGGGGTATAGAAAAATTTCTAGACGTTATAAAACACCATGGTTGTGAGCTTATTCTTCACGGCCATACCCACTTACCTACATTAAACTTCATTGAAGGAAAAATGAAAAAAGTTCCTATTGTCGGTGTTTCTTCCGCATCACAAGCTTTTGGGAGCAAGAAACCACCTGCCAATTTCAACTTGTTTACTATTGAGCGCTCTTATCAGCAATGGCACTGTCAATTACAACGTTATAGTATTATTAATCGAAAAAATGAAATAATGTGTACTGAAAAAACTGAGCTTTAGTATTTTAAACTATTAACCCCAAAATATCCTGTGGTTCATCCTTCTTAAAACAATATTATAATCAACCACAAAACTCAGAGTTTCTGATATAATAGCTGTAATATTATCAAGTATAATGCCGCATATTTTACCGATGCATTGATACATTACTTTCATATAATATCCCACTATCATAGAAACCCCCTACTAAAATAAATATCTACAATAATCCATGATTGCTATTTTTATAGCTATACAAAATTCGATTATGCATTGTGCATAGAAAAAACAAATAAAAAGGAAATTTCTCACAAAGAAGGAATAGTCATTGTACCAGGAAGAAATTTGGCTTCATTTTCAGGTTCTATATGAATAGTAATACGTGCATTTTTAAATTCAACTCTAATTGCTTCCTCAACTTTATTACAAATCTGATGTGCTTCTCCCACCTGCATTACAGTTGGTACAACTAAATGAAACTCTATAAAAGTAACCCTACCAGCAATACGTGTGCGTAAATCATGTATTTCAATAGCCCCACATGCATTTGCTAAAATAAGATCATTAATCCGCGTGGTTTCATTTAATTCAACTCCAACATCCATTAATCCTTGAACAGAATTATGAATCACTTTCCAACCCTGCACAAGAATATGAATAGCAACCATTATTGCCAAAATTGGATCTAAAACAGTCCATCCACTTATAAAGGCAGCAATAAGTCCTACTAAAATGCCAAAGGAAGTTAAAACATCCATCATTACATGCGCTCCATCAGCCTTAAGAGCTGGTGAATGATGAATTTTTCCTTGTTGAATAAGAATTAAACCCCAAAAATAATTTATAATACAAACTGCAATATTAATACCAACCCATATTCCAGGTTGTTGCGGTAATTCAACAGCTGAAAGAGCCAGCCATGCTTTTCTTAAAATCATAATTGCTGCAATAATGATCAATACACCTTCAAAAATAGCAGAAAAATATTCTGCCTTATGATGCCCAAAAGGATGATTTTGATCAGCTGGTTTAAGACTTATTTTAACAGCCCACCATGTTGCTAATGCAGCAATTATATTAACAATTGATTCCAAAGCATCAGAATAAAGTGCAACCGAACCGGTAATCTGATAAGCCCAATATTTCAAAGCAAAAACGATACAAGCCACTAAAATAGACCATAGTGTCAATTTTTGTATCTTTATCTTTGTACTCATAACCACACACCATTCTCTATTAAATGAAGCACAATATTTTGAGCAGCATACCTATAAACATTATTGATATGCCTTTACACCATTCCTCAATATCAGATAGCTTTAAAATAAAACAATTACCGTAGGCCTACTGTTCGTGCAACAATTGCCACACCACAAACCATACTAAATCAACTGTAACGACTTGAATGTCTCCCATAAAAAGAAGAGACAACTCTTAAGGCGATACCAGATTTATCAACCCAACTGTTATAATTGCTTATTGAATAGACAGAACACTCTTGTTGCTTTATAATTGAGAAACAATTTTTTTAAACACACTTTATACTTACGTAATACTTACATATTTCTTATGACCATTTTCATTCAGCATAGCTGTTACTGCATAAAGAACAAAAAAGCCAGTTAATATTATTGTTGTGATTTTATTCCCAAATGCATTAAAACTTATGGTTGTTAGAAATAATTCTACTTAAAGAAAAACCATAAAGTGGACAGAATACTCATCACAAAATTTTTATTTTGTGGTCTATAACGTGCAATTCAAAAAATTATTTTTAGCCATAGAAAAAAGCATTTTTATAAATACTATCCCCATAAAAAAGAATCTGGGCATTGGGAACCCAGATTCTTTTCCCCTAGAAAGGGACTACAGTCTTAGGAAATAGCGGGGACCTAAGACACTGTACCCGAATAAAACACTGTTGTGTGCTGCACTCGGTAGTTGTATTTTATACTTATGGTTGTATTATGTCAACATATATTCTACTTTAAATTTAAAAATAATACATCTTTTTTGTCTCCCCATTCAATCACGAAGACACAGCATTCACTACGCTGGTGATTTAGAAAAAATAATGTTAGAAGCTCTAATATGATTTTGAATATCACAACAATCCACGAAACTGATGACCTACGCCATAATATTCGTGAAAAAGATCTTGTTGGACGGCAACAGCAATTTATTGCTGAAGGCAAAGTAGTATTGTCAGCATTGCTGCATTCAAAAGATTTTTCTGCCTTGTCATTGCTTATTGTAGCAGCATGTCTTCTTGGAATTATGCCTATTTTAAAAGCAACAAAACCAACCTGTTCTATTTATTGTGTTCCGCAAAAAGTCATAGACGATATTGCTGGTTTTCATGTTCATCGTGGCATGCTTGGTATTGGTGAACGTAAAACTTTACCCTCATTACAAAGATTTTTAAAAAAATCTTCCAGAAAAAACCTTGGTACCAGTTTTATGTGGTATTTCTAATCACGATAATATGGGTGCCATTTTTCGCAATGCAGCCGCTTTTGCCAGTCATGGTATTATTGTTGATAAAACTTCATGCGATCCGCTATACCGAAAAGCAATCAGAGTTTCTGTTGGTGCTGCTCTAAAAATACCTTATACACAAGGTGCTGATATTGATAGCATTATTGAAGCTTTAAATGATGCGGACTTTCATCTTTATGCCCTTTCTCCTTCTGCTCCACGCTATCTCAAAGAAGCAAACTCAACAAAACGCACTGCTATTATTTTAGGAGCGGAAGATGATAGTTTGCCAGCTCATATTCTACAAAAATCAGAGACCCTACGCATTCCTATGGCTTATGGTTTTGATAGCCTCAATGTTGCTACCGCATCAGGTATTGCATTAGCACATTTTGCTGATTTTGATAAACTAAACTAAAAGTGAGAACATTTAAAACTATAAATACATATTTTAATTTTATTAGCTTACTATTTTATTTGCACGCAATAGCTTCTTTAGTCTGAGGAGAAGTAATAGTTTTTGTTTCTAAATTATGCAAAACTTGTTTCAACATTGCCTCAGCACCTGCGGAACGTTCTAAATGTGTAATAAACCCACCCCCAAGAACACGCGCCTCATTACTATTTTCATTATAAAAAACACAGGCTTGCCCAGGGGCAACCCCACTTTCGCTTTCTAATAAATCAACAGAAAAGACACTATTCTGATAATGTAAACGAGCTGGACGTGGAGGACGCGTTGAACGAATTTTGACTACTACATCAATACCATTAGGAGAAAAATTGTCCAATTGCTCATCACCAAGCCAATTTACATCACGCAAAAAAAGTTTATGCGTTTCTAACATCTCACGCGGACCAACAATAACGCGCGCATTTTCCGCGTCAAGATAAACTACATAAAGCGCCTCACCAGTTGCAATCCCAATGCCGCGACGTTGACCAACAGTATAATTGATAATTCCTGAATGTTCGCCCAAAATTTGCCCATTGATATGCATAATAATTCCAGGATTTGTAGATTCTGGGCGCAATTTTGTGATAACATCAGAATATTTCCCTTGTGGAACAAAGCAAATATCTTGGCTATCATGCTTATCGGCAACAACAAAACCCATTTCTGCTGCTATTTCACGAACACGTGCTTTTGGAAGATCTCCAAGTGGAAAACGCAAATAATCAATTTGCTCTTGCGTTGTGGCAAAAAGAAAATAACTCTGATCACGGTCAGCATCAAGAGGGCGAAACAATGCTCGGTGCGCACCACAAGAACGACTGCGAATATAATGACCGGTTGCCAAAGCATTTGCACCTAATTCACGTGCAGTTGCTAATAAATCAGAAAATTTAACAGTTTGATTGCAAGCCACACATGGAACAGGGGTTTCTCCATGTGTATAACTTTCTGTAAAAGGATCAATTACAGCTTCACGAAATCGCTTTTCGTAATCAAGAACATAATGAGGTATCTTCAATGTTTCTGCTATACGACGAGCATCTTCAATATCTTGTCCTGCACAACACGACCCCACACGATGCGTTGCAACACCATGATCATAAAGTTGCAAGGTAATCCCAACCACATCATAACCTTCTTTTTTTAAAAGGCCCGCCACAACAGACGAATCAACGCCTCCAGACATCGCAACAACAATACGAGAGTTTTCGGGCTGTCCTGGCAAATCAAGGCTATTTAAAGGCATATGCTCATTCTCTACTTAAAATATGCGCTAGTAAGTGGATTGTTTTCATATATATACACTATCCATTATCTCTTTATATTGTTTTTTTATCCTTCCTACAACTAATAGTATTAGATTTTTAAAGAAGCGACCCAAAATGCAAAGGGGCAGATAAAAGATAAGTAAAACAGTACATTATGATATTTTCGATAAGGTTTTTTATTTTAAAAAAATGAAAAAAAGCTGTTTTCTTTGTTTTTTATCTGCCTTTTTGCATTTGAATCGATTTTATTAATTTTTTTTCAACGTGTTTAGTTCTTTTTTAAAGCTCATGCTTTACAAGCATCTCAGGTCCTTGAAAAAAGTAGAGAATACAATGACCGATTTGATAAAAACACAAATAAAATATGTGATTGGCCCGGATGGTAGTCCACTTACAATTACCGACCTGCCACCACCAACAACAAGGCGCTGGGTTATCCGGCGTAAAGCTGAAGTTGTTGCTGCTGTCAGAGGTGGATTATTAAGTCTTGATGAGGCGTGTCAACGTTATACTTTGACTGTAGAAGAGTTTCTCTCATGGCAAAGTTCGATTGATGAACACGGCTTAGCTGGATTACGGACAACAAGAATCCAACAATACAGGCATTAATTGCCATTGATAGTAATGGATTTTCAGGCCTTATATTCAAAAATAGCCAGATTTTTTAAATCTGGCTATTTTCTATTATAATCCACAAACTAAAAATTTATACCTAATCTACAGTTTGTATCATTCAATCATAGAGTGCGAGACTGAACAAAAACATGGTCATTACTCACCTACGGCCTTCTTATTTTCTCGCACTTCAAGAACTTGCATACGTTGCAATTCCGTTTCAACTTCATTTAAAGTAATCTCAGCATTTGCTTTTTGAAGCTGTAAATTACGAATTGAATCTGTTAAATTATCGTGTCGCTTGCGCGCTGCACGAGCAACAGTCGAATAAGCAAAATGATGAATATCATTATTTCCAGATTTACGTTCTTCACTGGCAATTTGCGCTTCTAGCTCTAGTACCATTTGTTCAAACTCTTTGATCATTATTTCAAGCTGTGTAATTTCATGACGTTTCTCACGTACTTGAAACATTTTTAACTTTATCATACTCTGCTGCGGCTTCATTCTTGCTACTCCTTGATTGCGCTAACAAAAAACGCACATTTCCCCTCTGACACAGACTTCTAGCACCATCCTTTCAACAAAAAAAGTAAACCATTCTTTTTAAGTTGAAAAATAACTCTTTTTTGCCTTTTTAAAAACACTTAATAAACACAATATGTTTAAAAAATATCAACTACTTATTCATTTTTCATTTCTATTATAAAATCAAAGAAATTTAAAACATAATAAACAAACATCATAATTTTAATAATTTATTATAAGATTTTTTAAAAGTAAAAAATTAATAAAATAGGTAACTAATTTTTTTGCTTAATTAAGAAAAGTAAAATTCTTCTAAAATAATTTTTATTAACCTCTTCCAAAAATGAAAATATTTTGTTAATCACTATCTCAGATAGTGGGGAGAAAACAGTGGTGATTGGTTACGCGTACCACTGCATTATTCACAAACATTTTAATAATTAAATGTTTGATTTCATTACTTTTTATCACTGGTAGTACTATCAGTTGTATAAATAAAGAGCTCCATTTGATTCGGAAGGAGCGAAGCGAGGAATTTAAAAATGCGCGTATTATTAATTGAAGACGACAAAACAACCTCTCAAAGCATCGAATTGATGCTAAAATCAGGAAATTTTAATGTCTATATTACTGATTTAGGTGAAGAAGGCGTTGATTTAGGTAAGCTTTATGATTATGATATTATTTTGCTTGATTTAAATTTACCTGATATGTCAGGTTATGATGTTTTGCGGACTCTACGATTAGCAAAAATAAAAACCCCCGTTCTTATTCTTTCGGGTATGAGTAGCATTGAAGATAAAGTACGTGGTTTTGGCTTTGGGGCTGATGATTATATGACTAAGCCCTTTCATAAAGATGAGTTAATTGCGCGTATTCATGCTGTCGTGCGTCGTTCTAAAGGTCATGCACAATCAGTTATTGTCACAGGTGATCTTACTGTCAATCTTGACAATAAAACAGTTGAGATTGCGGGTCGTCCCATTCATTTAACTGGTAAAGAATACCAAATGCTAGAGCTTCTTTCATTACGTAAAGGAACCACACTCACCAAAGAAATGTTTCTCAATCATCTTTACGGTGGGATGGATGAACCAGAGCTTAAAATTATTGATGTCTTCATCTGCAAGTTGCGTAAAAAATTGGATGCTGTATCATCGGGAGTTAATTATATTGATACAGTTTGGGGACGCGGCTATGTATTACGTGATCCATCTGAAGAAAATATACGCAAAACCGCTTAAATAATAAAACGTATAAGTACAGTCTTGGAATGTTAAGTGTGAAGTTTTATTTCTTAAATAAAGATTTTACATAATGATTTTTTTATACAAAAATGCTTGTGGGTTAGTTAAGAAAGGCTAAGATCATTCTATTAACCCACAGGATTAGGGTATTTTCGGCGTAGTATAAACAATTTTATTTAAAGTTTCTTTGTGCTTTCAAAAATAATATGACTATCAGTTTCATGTATGTTTAGTGTCATAGCTGTTAGCTCAGCCAGTAATATTGTATAGTAAAATTGAATTGCGTGAGCATCAATTGTTTCTTCCAATGCTTTTTTATTGTATAATTCAACAAAACGAAGGGGAATACGTAAAATTTGACCGCAAATTTCAAATCGGAAAGAGCGTGTATTTATATCTTGTACAATCGTCACAACTATTTCACCACCACGGGAAATGGTTGTATTTGCAATTAATAATAAATTCAGCAAAAGCTTAACTTCATTTTTTGGTAAAAGCAAAGTGGGAGCTTGCCATTTCAAAATTGCCTTTTCTTCTGCCATATATTGCTGAGCAACCTGTTCAGCAAAACGAGTGTCTATCTGACTATCCACTGATCCTGAAGCACCAAAAGCTAATCGGAAAAATTGTAAGCACGCAGAAGCTTTTGAAACAGACGAACGCACCAATTGCAAAGCATCTTCTTCAACTCCTCCTTCATCATAAAGTTCCATCGCATTTTGAATGGCACCAATAGGTGAAATTAAATCATGGCAAATACGGCTACAAAGCAGCGCAGTAAGATCGGCAAACTTCAAAGAAACAGCTGACGTCATAATTTATTGATAACTCCCAAACTTAAAAATTTAAAACTCATTTTACGCTAGAACTTTTAACATTCAGTGCATATATGAAAATTAATAACCACATTAAAAAAATTTTGTGAGATAACTTTAAGGATTTAAACAGTTTTATGCCTTATTTTCTATTTAAATTGAATAAAAACTTTAACATCCTTTTATATGACAACTAAAAAGAAAATCCTATGACTCTCTTTTTTTTATCACGCTGGATTACAAATATTGTACTTTTGATAGCTCTTTTATTTGTAACGGTAGGTTCTGCAAGCGCTGAACTTCAACCAATGGACAAAAATAAATATTATTCAATGCAAGAAATTATTGGTTCTGGCCATAATTTTTTTGGACAAACTACAAATAATCTAGCAACTGCAATTGAAAATATCTTTTCGCGATACGGTCTTCCAAATGCTTATATTTTAGGAGAAGAAGCTTCCGGTGCTTTTTTTGCTGGATTAACTTATGGTGAAGGGCAAATCTTTACCAAAAATTATGGTCAGCATAAAGTCTTTTGGCAAGGACCATCTGTAGGGTGGGATTTTGGCGGTCAAGGTTCTCGTTTAATGATTCTAATTTATGATCTCAATGATATAAACAATTTATGGGGACGTTATGGCGGTATTTCAGGTTCAGCCTATTTAGTTGCGGGAGTCGGTTTTCACGCTCTTAAACGTAATAATACTTTACTGATTCCAGTGCGTACAGGGGTTGGTGCACGTCTTGGCATTAATATGGGATATTTAAAGTTAACACCCATGCCAACATGGAATCCATTTTAAACAATTGTATTAAAAGAAATTATGCTAATTAATCAATTCTTCTTTTATTCTTAGCGTTTCTATTTTCCGGGTTTAAGAGGATGTGTCGTTCTTTTTATTTGGCAAAATACTCTTTGCCTCATACATCAATTTGTTTCTATAACAGTTCTGTTACCACTCAATGCAATAAGAAAGCTATGATTTTTTATGCTCAAGTATGCTATAAAACTAATATACAATGACAAAAATACAATTTTTTCAAAGATAAAATTCAATTCAATCAAGCAAAAAGCAATTTTATCTGATTGTCTCTACCATATAATGGATTCCATATTCCCCTTAAACAGGAGCTAAATCACATAAAAACAAGCAACATATTCTTGTGGTAAATCTCTTAATAATTGGAAACTAACGCTATGCGTAAAAAAATAGAAGATTTTCAACGACGCTTATTAAAAGTTCAAATCGATGACCTTAACAGTGATTCTAGCAATCAACTGCTCAATGAGCTGCGTAAAGAAACAAAAGAACTAGCAGCTATATTAGCTGCCCAAATAGCTTTAAAAGAAGGTGAAGATTCTCCCATCAATACATTGATCAAAAACTCTAAAAGTAAAAGTGATCTCGCATCCTATATTCGCCAAAAAACAATCCGTACTACATAAATATTTTCTACATAAACTATCTTTAAAAATAATATTAGTTAATGTTTATACATTAAGAAGTTACTGAAGTGGCTAAATGGTGGTTGCAATTTTCCTCTTATGTTAAAAATTATACACCTTTTAACGATAAAACCCCCAGCATAAAAAACTGCCTAAACTATAATCTTTAAAAGATTTTATAAGCGATCTAAATTACTATAAATCTTTGGATATCTTTTGTCGCAATTATTAATAGTACATAAAATGTCGAAAAATTCCTTATATATTTCCTAACCATAATCGGTTCATGTTGTATTATTTGTTTCACAATCGTTTTTGGAAAATGGCAATCATTATCTTGTTTAAATACTTACAGTAATTTTATATCAGCTACTTACAATTGCTAGTATATTTTAAACTCTAATTTCTATATTAGGATAAGAACCGTTATTATGATTATAGTGACAATTGGATTATAAACCACAACGTTCATTTTGAATAATTTTGAAATTTTGTCTCTTCTTGCTTTTTATATTGATCCATAAAACACTACTTACTCACATAAAACACTGCTTACTCAATTGATAATTATCTTATCTTTTTTAAAAGCCATTATTGATATTTTTCATGATGGAAAGAACATTATAATACTTATAATACTTTTAGCTTACATATTATCAGCTTGTTATTTAAATTTTGTTTTTCAATTTACTCGTTTATTAAAAGCCGTTTATATAGTTGCTAACAAAGATCAAGATTATATCAATCAATGACTTCACTATCATAAATATTCTCATCTTATATTAAGAATAAAAATACAAATATACTTCTCTCTATGAGAACCTTGTTGATGAGCCTTCTTTGTATAATTTTAAATTTCATTTTATAAAATCACAGCGTAAAAAATTCTCTTCAAAAAACGATGCATTCAAAAAAATAAAACGAATATAACAACTTAGTCTTTTAAAAATACAAATATTCTCTTAAAAATGATAAAAATTTCTTATGTGTTGAATAATTACATCCTGATCACTTTGCGATAAATAAGGATGCATAGGCAAACTTAAAACACAATCTGCTAAAGATTCAGAAACAGAAAGAGAACCCTTCACGTAGGGAAAGTGTTTATAAGCTGGTTGTAAATGCAATGGAGTATTATAATAAACCATTGTAGGAATGCTGTTTTCTTGTAAATACATCTTTAATTGATCGCGATTTTTCACCTTAATAGTATATTGCGCATAAGCACAACGAATATCCCTTCCTACTTGTGGAATTGCTACAATATCTTTTAAACCATTAGAATAACGCTGAGCAATTGCCACACGCCTTTCCATCTCATCTTCAATGATTGCAAGTTTTTCTAATAAAATTGCAGCTTGAATTGTATCCAACCGTGAATTTAAACCAATACGAACATTATCATATTGTGTTTTCCCTTTACCATGAAACAAAATTGAACGTAAAAGCGCTGCTAGATCACCATCATTGGTCATCATAGCGCCTCCGTCACCATAACATCCTAATGGTTTTGCTGGATAAAAGCTTGTTGCTGCAACATCACCAAAAGCTCCGCACATAACATTACCTATTTTACCACCTATCGCTTGAGCAGTATCTTCAATAACAAAAAGATTTTCTCTCGCAGCTATTGCAGAAATTGTTTTATAATCAGCAGGTAGCCCAAACAAATCGACCGAAATAATTGCTTTTGGCTTGAGCTGCCCCTCTTTCTTTATCATTTCGATTGCTTCACCAAGTTTATCAACGTCAATATTGAACGTATCCGGCAAAACATCCACAAAAACAGGTTTTGCTCCTACCAAAGCAACAACCTCAGCTGTTGCAGAAAACGTAAAGCTTGGGCAAAAAACAGCATCACCTGGACCAATATTTTTAGCCATAAGAGGCATCATCAATGCATCAGTTCCATTGGCACATGCAACCACATGTTTAACGCCAAGATAATCCGCCAATTTTTCTTCAAATTCCGTTACTTGCGGCCCTAAAACATACTGACCACTGGCCACCACATGCGCAATTGTGGCATTAATTTTCTCTTCAATGCGTGCGCGCTGCGCTCCAAGGTCGATAAATTGCATATTAACTCCATTGATAATTACAAGAATATGAAAATACTATCTATTTTTCATCTCCGATGATTTATATTAGCAGCGATTAAAGTTCGTAAAACAGCAAGAGCATCATCGCCATTTGTACGAGGTGTCTGACGCGTTTCAATACAATGAAGAAAATGCTGCAACTCATAAGTAAGGGGTAAACCTTCACAAATATCAATATAACTTAATTCATCAGAATGAAAAGCCCACCCTTTATTTTCTTGCCAAACAGAAAAACAGCAAAATGCTAATTTACGATTCCACGGTTCCATATCATTAAATATAAGCATAGCTTTTGTACCAACGACTGTTAAACGTCTTTCACGATAAGGACTAAGGCGTGAAGTAAAAAGGTGACTGCGTATACCATTTGGAAACGCCATATGAATATGTGCAAAATCAGAAAGTTGATCAATTACTGCAGCCCCCTCTCCCTGAATTTCAGAAGGTTCACACCCCGTCAACGCAAAAATCATTGAAAGATCATGAGGAGCAAGATCCCATAGAGCATCACTTTGCATATGAAACTTTCCAAAACCTAACCGATGAGAATAAATATAACGCACATCTCCCAATTCTTGATTCACCACTAATTCACATATTTTTTCAAAAGCAGGATGAAAACGTAAAACATGGCCTACCATAAAAATTCGCCCATATTTATTAGCCACATGAACTTGGCGCTCAGCATCAACCATATTTAAAGCAATTGGTTTTTCAACCAAAATATCTTTACCATTTTTTAGAGCACGTAGTGCATTGTTTGTATGAAATTGTGGAGGGAGTGCTAATACAATCGCATCAATATCCCCATGAGTAAAAAGATCATCAGGTGCTATAGCGTCAACGTTATGCGCGTTTGCAAAACTCATAGCCCGATTAGAATTAATATCAGAAACTGCTGCTAAAGCTCCAAGACTTTGGAGTGTTCGTATATGATTCCCACCCCAATAACCGCATCCTAAAACCGCTACACGTGGTGTCATTTTTACACCTTATTTGCCTAACTCTATGAAAATTATATTTCCATTCATTCCATATCGGGGATGAAATAGAATGACAAGAGAAAAGCTTAAAAACGACGCTTGACATCTCACTATTCTACCTCTTATATCCGCCAAAGATAAAATTGTTTGTAATATCTTTCTGTTTTGGCGGAGTAGCTCAGTAGGTTAGAGCAGAGGAATCATAATCCTTGTGTCGGGGGTTCGAATCCCTCCTCCGCTACCAGCGCTTTTTTATAGCACTTTTAAAAGGAATTCTGCATCATTGGTTTTTGACGAATTCTATTAGATAATTATAAACAACTTTTTAGAGAAGGGTAATAGTAAAATTTCTAAATCAACAAGCAATCATATTGCTAAAAATTTTAGGTACCAAGCCTATATTTATAAAATGTCTTTATAATAAAGAGGCAAAAGAAAGATAAAGAAAATTCCTTATTTTAGCACAAGAGATCCAAAATAAAAAAAACCTCTCCCATTTTTGTAAAACCAATTACGTTCTTTCTTCTTCATAAGAAATTGGCTTAGTACTCGCTTTAAAAAACATTTTTGTATAATCATGTTGCGCACGCAAATGACGCAAATTACTATTACTTAACTCTTCCAAAATAACTCCTTGATGCACAATTCCAATACGCTCACATATATGCGCAACAACAGGAAGATCATGGGATACCATCAAATAGGTTAATTGTTTTTCTTCTCGTAATGATTTCAATAAATTCAAAATTTCAGCCTGCACAGATACATCCAGTGCAGATGTTGGCTCATCTAGCAACAAAACTTCTGGCTCAATAATCAAAGCACGAGCAAGAGCAATACGCTGACGCTGCCCTCCTGATAACTCATGTGGATAACGGTAAAGAAATGAAGAATCTAAACCAACAGAATGCAAAACATCGTGCACCCTTTCTTTTTGATTATCCATGCCATGGATCGTAAGAGATTCCGAAAGAACCGTATGCACCATCTTCCTTGGATGAAGCGAAGCATAAGGATCTTGAAAGACCATTTGAATACGGCGTAAAAAAGTTTTACTTTTTTTCTTTAATACTTCCTGTCCATCAAAGGTAAAATGCCCCCTATAATCAGGAATAAGCCCAACTAATGCATTCAAAATGGTTGATTTTCCGCATCCTGATTCACCAATCAAACCATAAGATTCACCACGCTTAATATGAAAATTGACTTCCTTAACAACCTCTACCGCCTTGTGCCCACGCTCAAAGGTTACAGACAAATCAAAAACCTCAATAATATTTTTACAATTGGTCATGGTAAGTTCCTTCAACGCCATTAACAATTGTTGGGCCATGTAGCCAATCAGGATTCCGCTCAGGAACAGACAAAACGCCAACTTGTTTATCAAGCTGTGGTAAACTTTGCAAAAGAGCCTTAGTATAGGGATGACATGCACGAGATAAATCACGTGCAGGCAGCTCTTCCAATATACGACCAGCATACATCACTAAAACACGATCACAAAAATCAGCAATCAGATTTAAATCATGACTAATGAAAATAAGTCCCGCTCCAGACTTTGTTACAAGCTCATCCAATATTGCTAAAACCTGACATCTCACAGTGACATCAAGTGCAGATGTTGGCTCATCTGCAATAATCAAATCAGGCTTAGGGATAAGCATCATGGCAATCATAACACGTTGCCCCATCCCACCTGATATTTCATGAGGAAATAACCGCATAATACGTTCAGGATCGCGAATATGAACAGATTCCAACACAGAAACCGTTTTTTCCCATGCCTCCATTTTTGAAACACGATAATGAATACGGTAAGCCTCCATGATCTGCTTCCCAATTCTCATCAATGGATTAAGTGAATATTTGGGATCTTGTAAAATCATCGAAATACGCTTTCCCCGAATAGAGCGCATCTGATACTCACTGGCAGCTAATAAATCTATATCATTGAAGCACATTTTTTGAGCTTTGATAATTGCTAATCTTGGATTTAATTTTAAAATCGCACGCCCAGTTGTCGATTTTCCAGACCCAGATTCTCCAACAATTCCAATTTTCTCTTTTCCCACAGCAAAACTAACGCCACGTACAACCTCTAAAATACCACGCGTTGTAGGAAATGAAATGCGTAAATCTTTTATCTCTAATAATTTTTTATCCATTGCGCGGATCCAATATATCACGAAGTCCATCACCTAAAAGATTGAAGGCAAGACTTGTAAGCAATATTGCACAACCTGGTACTGCTGCCAACCACCAACTTGTCATCATAAATTCACGACCAGTCGAAAGCATAACACCCCATTCAGGAGTTGGTGGTTGAGCACCCAATCCCAAAAAACCAAGACCAGCAGCCGTTAAAATAATTGCAGACATATTTAATGTTAACCGTACAATCACTGAAGGAATACACATTGGTGCTATATGAAACAAAATAATTCGCCACATTGATGCACCTTGCAGAAAAACTGCTGCAACATAATCAGATGAACGTATGGTCAAAGTTTCTGCACGCGCCAAACGTGCTATTGGTGGCCACGCTGCCATTGAAATTGCAATTGCTGCATTTTCAATACCTGGCCCTAAAGCTGCCGAAAAAGCAAGTGCTAAAATCAAACTTGGGAATGCAAGAAAAATATCTACAATACGCATTAAAACCGTATCAACCCACCCCCCCATATAGCCAGATATAGTGCCTACAATCAGCCCTATTGGGCCTACAATAATTGTCGTTAAAAAAACAATGTAAAGGGTAATACGTGCACCAAAAATTAATCGACTAAAAATATCACGACCCAATTCATCAGTCCCAAAATAATGTAGCATAGACGGTGGTTGTAATCGATGAGTAAGGTCATTGCTGGCAATATCATAGGTAGTAATCCAAGGTGCAAAAATCGCGCACAAAAGAATAACAAGGATAATAGCCAATCCCAATACAGCTGAAAAATTATGAAAAAAAATGGTCAATGAATAATAAAATCTTTGTATATTTGCCTGGATTGTTGACTGCGGAACAGATTCATTCAACCAACGACTCAAAGAAAATGAAGATCGCGGATTATTATGATTACTTATTGTCATATTCAACGTGTCCTTGGATCAAAAAGCTGATAAAGCAAATCAGAAAATAAATTAATAGCGACAGAAAAACATCCTATAAGTAGCGTACAACCTACAACTGCGTTCATATCTCCTGCAAAAAGCGCATTAGTCAAATAACGTCCGAAACCAGGCCAAGCAAAAACTGTTTCTGTCAACACAGCACCTTCCAACAAAAACGCATAAGAAAGGCCAACCACAGTAATAATCTGAACAGCAGAATTACGAAAAGCATGCCCCCAAACTGTTAGAGCCCATGACAATCCTTTAACACGTGCTGTAAGAATATATTCCTGATTAAGCTGCTCAATCATAAACCCACGAGTCATACGACTAATATAAGCCATAGCACCAAAAGCTAGAATTAAGGCAGGCATAATAATGTGACTAAAAACATTGCCAAAAACTTCCCATTGACCCTGCATAGCAGAATCCCAAAGAAATAAACCTGTTTTGGGTTCGAAAGAATATTCATAAAGAAAATCAATACGCCCTGGCCCACCAATCCAACCAAGTTTAGCGTAAAATATTGATAACGCCATCAATCCAAGCCAAAAAGCTGGTGTTGAGTAACTTATCAATGTAAAAATACGAACGAAATAATCAACAAATGAATTACGATACATTGCTGCAAAGACCCCTAACGGAATACCCAAACTCGTGCCAATAATAACAGCAACCGTTGCAAGTTCCAGCGTTGCAGGAAATACACGTAAAATATCTTCCAAAACAGGACGCCCAGAAGTTAAAGCGTCCCCCAAATCAAACAGAAAAATATTTTGAAGATAACTCCAATATTGTACAATTAGTGGCTGATCAAGGCCTAATTTATAAAACATTGTATCATAAGCTTCCTGACTAATATTATCACCCAGGATAGCAATAACAGGATCTAAAGGTAAAAGACGACCAATAAAAAAAGTGATTGTTACTAAACCAAATAATGTAATTAATATCGAAATTAACAGCTTAAACGACCTAAAGAAAAAAGGCCATACATGCGGATTTCTCTGCTTTTGTGCTAATGCTACATCAGCTTTTGAATCTAACAAAACCATTATGGTAGTTCCCCACACACTTATATAAACCTACGCTTTGCGATCTTCCCTAGCTATATAAGAAAACACATCGCACTCGCATATCTAACAACCATTATTCGTAATAGAGTTACAACTTACTTTTCTGCCTCACTATAGCGAATCTCAAAACTATTCCAAAACCATTTTTTAACCTCAGGCCCCATACCGATGATATAATAGGTCTGAAACAAGTAAGCCATAGGACCATGATAAAGGATATAATGCTGTAAATTACGATATTGTTCAAAGCGTTTATTTTGATCTTTCTCAGATAAAGCATCCATTACCATTTTATTGACCTTTACATCATAATAACCAGCCCGCCAAGCCAAATACATGTTGTACTTTTGAGTAAATGTTGGGTCAGGATTAAAAACATGACGTATTGAAGACAAATGTCCATCGGGAATTGTTGTATGCCACCCCATTATAGCAATGTCATAATTCCCTCCACGAACACGGCTTAACAATTGAGTCTGTGTCATTTTTTCAATTGTAAGATCAATTCCAATTTTGCGCGCATTTTCCTGAATAGACTGTGCAATAGATGACATATAGGAAAGACTACCAATTAAAAGATTGGCTTTAAATCCATCTGGATAACCTGCTTCACTTATTAATTGTTTTGCCTTTTTTAAATCCAACTCAAATGGCATTCCCTCTTTTTCATCCAAAGCGTCTGGCATGCCTAATGGCATATAGCTTGCACGAGGAATTGCAATACCTTTCAAAACTGTTTTACCAAGATTGTCATAATCAACAAGATAACGCAACGCTAATCTTACTTTTTCATGAGCAAAAATTTCTCTTTTATTATTCAACGATAGATAAACAGATTGTGGCCGCAAAATACGATTAATCTTAATAGATCCCCCTTGTTTTTCAATGTCTAAAACATCTTCTGAAGAAAGATCACGTGCTATATCCACATCACCCTTTTCCAAAAGCAATCTCTGGCTTGTTGATTCAGCCACATGAAGTATCAAGATTTGTTGAATTTTGGGTTTCTCTCCCCAATAATGTCGGGTGGCTTGTAAAACAACCCGCTCTCCGGGGAGCCAACGAACCAATTTATAAGGACCAACACAAGCCGAATGAGTAGCTAAATACTTATTCCCCATATCACCATTAACACTATTTGTTTCAAGTGTTTTCCGGTCAAGCAAAGCAGCAGTATAAGTTTGTCCAATTGTAGCCAATATAAGATAAACAGGATAAGGCTTATCAAAGTCTAACTGTAAAGTTGTATCATCAAGAGCTTGAATACTGGTTTCAACATTTTCTGTAGTAAATCCAAAGTCTCCCAAAGATTGAGAAAAACCCAAATTTAATTTGATGATTCGCTGCATTGACCAAGCAAGATCTTTTGCAGTTGCCATTCTTCCATCATCAAACTTTAAATCATCACGAAGATGGAAAACAATTCTCTTCCCATTATCTAAAACATCCCAAGACCGAGCCATAGCAGGACGGATCTTTGTAAAATCATGCTTATCAAACTGTACCAAAGAGCTACACATATTGCTCAATAATTCACTTGTTACAATTTCAACAGATTGAGCAGGATCAAAATTACTGATCGAATCAATATTCCATGCTATCACTAATGTATTTTTAGGTGGAGTGCTTAGTGCTGTTGGCATTAAACTACTAAAAAAAACGATTAATCCTAATAAAGCACCAAAACTCTTAAACATTATCTTTTAATTCCCTTCCACCCCCCTTTTTAGGGTGTTTCACTGTTTCCAAATAAAGTGATTACCATTTCTTTATTGGCTCTTTCCCCTACAAAACATTGTACGTACGTAACTTGTCCTACTTATCCAACTTAAACTCAAAAATGTTCTTAGTCTCTTTTCCCATACTTAAGAGTTATATCACCCTATAATATAGGAGAAAATATACTGGGTAATATTATTTACCACGTGTTGCTAATATTGACTAACTACACATAAATTGAACTTTTATGAATGAGCTACCCTTTACAGTTTAGTATTATAAATCACTAAAAATCATTTTTATGCAAGGGGTTATTGCTCATTACTAATCTTATAACTACCCACTCTTTGTATTTTTATTCTCTAAAATACGCTTATTTTTCAATTGAACTATAGAAAACACGTGGTGCACTATTCCAAACCCATTTTTTAATAACAGGTGAAACAGCTACAGTATTATATTTTTGAAACAAAAAAGCATAAGGTCCTTTTTGCATAAGTTGACGTTGTAAATTAGCATATTGTTGCGCTCGTTTGTCTAAATCTTGTTCAAATAAAGCGTCTTCAACTTGTTGATTCATATTTGCATCAAAATATCCTTGCTGCCAACTAGGATAAGCCGTATTTTTAGCCTCAAAACGATTGTCGGGATTATAAATAATGCGCAAAGCCATTGTATGAGGATCTGCAGACTCATTAACCCATCCTAAAAAAGCTGTATCAAAAGCACGTGCAGAAACTTTTGAAAACAATTGTGCTCCCGCCACACGCTCAATTTTAAGGTGTACCCCCACCTTTTCTGCATTATCTTGGATAGACTGAGCAACTGGTAAAGTATAAGGAGCCCCGCCCACAATGATATGTGCCTCAAACCCATTTGGATAACCTGCATCGACTAAAAGCTGTTTAGCTCTTTGAAGATCAAGTTTGAAAGGCTGTCCTTCTTTTTCATCCAAAGCACCAAAAACGCCGGTAGGTATAAAACTAGAGCGTGGAATACCAATACCTTTCAAAACTGTTTTACCAAGATTGTCATAGTCAATAAGATAGCGCATGGCCAAACGCACTTTTTCATTAGCAAAAATAGGGTTTGTCATATTAAAACCCCAATACATCATAGCTGGCTGTAATATTCTTTCAATCCTGACATCTGTTGTTTTCTCAAGATCTTCCAAAGCCTCAGGTGTTAAGTCACGTGCTACATCAATATCGTTTTTTTGCAATAATAAGCGTTGCGTACCAGATTCAGAAACATGACGAATTAGAACTTGTTTAAGTTTAGGTGCTTCTCCCCAATAATTGGAATGAGAACGTAGTAAAATAGCTTCTCCAGGACGCCAACTGATCAACTGATAAGGCCCAAAACAAGCAGCATGAGTTGCTAAATACCGGTTTCCCATATCATTATCTTTTTCGTGTTTCATAATCGTTTTACGATCAAGCAACACAGCAACACGATTAGCAGCAATATTATTAAGAATAAGCTCCACTGGATAAGGCTTATCAAATTTCATTACTACAGTTTTCTCATCCGGCGCGTAAATAGCAGAATCAACCGTTTGCGCTGTAATACCGTATTCATTAAATGTTGCTGCATTAGCCATATTCAACTGAATAACACGCTTCATACTCCAAACAAGATCACCAGCACTGGCAGGTCGGCCATCAGCAAACTTTAAATTATCACGCAAATGAAAAGTAATCATCGTATTATGATCACTTGTAACATCCCAACTCTTTGCTAAATGCGGAATCATTTTGGTTGCATCATTTGGATCAGTATCAACCAAACTATCACAAATATTGTGAATAATTTCACTGCTGTAAGAATCATTGACTTGAGCAGGATCAAATGCACTAATCGCATCAAGATTCCAAGCCATCACGAGTGTATCGGCAGGTGTTTTTGCTGACGTTTGTTGCAACAGCATGCCTGCAGCTATAAGAGCAGAAACAAAAGAACAGCTCGCTTTTAATATCTTCTTTTTCATATTCATAGATCTTTCCCTTAAACTCTTATTTTTAAATTAGTCATTTTAGCTGAGTAAGTTTATATCAGTAAAAACTGAATAAATATAATGCAAGCATTCTTTTAGGTGGTTATTTCCTTCTTTATGCACTGAATTTATTTCTCAATTACATTTGAAAACATACAGCCATACTACTTTTAACTTATTTTTTAATAATAGATACAACGGTTGCGATATTGTGATTTTAAAATGGGCTATATAAAGTCTGCTCTATAAATTCACACTTAAAAATACATATCTCGTTTTTTTTATTCTTGTAAATTCTTCTCAAACAGTGCTTTTTTTAACATAGTGATTTATATTTGCACTAAAATACTCTTTTCTCACAACCAATATAAGTCATAATTTCAACTTAAACTAGTTATCATGGTTATCGACAATGCGTGAAATTATTATATAAAATCTGCAAAGCAACTTCTCCCACATCACGAACCTTTATTAAAAGCACATGCGCAAACCTCTAAAAATAATCATATTATTTAAATACATTTAATTTCAAAAGCGCATGTCTACTTCTGTTGTGTTATCTTGGAATAAAATTGGTCAATCAGTAAAATACAAAAGAATATTCCCGCATACTATTTTACCTTTAAGTATACCCAAATAATTTGCTCTAATATTTAACAATTTGCTTTATACTTTTAGCAGTTAAACGCTGAATTTTGATTTAAAATAGAGAAAATGAAACCTGTTTATTAAGTATTTTCAACTAATAAGCACACAATAAAATCCCTATTTAAAGCGTCAACATATTATATAATCAATATATAATTCACGTTATCTTTAATACCTTCCTCCCAGATATGTATTTTAGTTTGTCATGATCGTTTATAATCACAAAACAAATAAGGTTAGCTAAAATAAATCTTCGCAGATTCACCGACAAAAGCACCCTTCAAGATGATCATTAACTATGCCTATTGCCTGCATAAAAGCATAACAAGTAGTGGGACCGATAAATGTCCAACCACGTTTTTTCAAATCTGTAGAAAGACGAATAGAAGCATCTGTTACAGGATTGTCCTGCCACATTTGAAAATCTATCTTTTCAGGACGCTCAGACAGTGGTGGTTGAAAAGACCAAAAATAGTGGGATAAACTGCCCTGCTCTGCTATAATTTCTTGTGTCCTAAAAGCATTATTAACCACCGATCGGATTTTCCCATGATGGCGAACAATACCTTTATCTTGCATTAACATGTTGATTTTAGCTTCATCATAATGAACTATCTTTTCAAAATCAAAGTTATCAAAAGCCCTACGAAAATGGGCGATTTTTTTCAAAATTGTTAACCAAGAAAGACCTGCCTGAAAACCTTCAAGACAAATTTTTTCAAATAAACGCAAATCATCAAAAATGGGTTTTCCCCATTCATGATCATGATAAGCACAATAAAGTGGATTAGTTCCTGCCCAAAAACAACGAACTTTTCCATCCACCCCCATCAAAAGTCCTTCATTGAGTGCAGAATCTACCGTATCAGAAGAGTGTTCCTTGATCATCTTTTTGCTGTTTTATCCGTTTGTTTTTTGAAGCACAATTAAGTGTTGAAACGCTAATTTCACCATCAAAAAAACGTAAACTCATCTGACCTGTTTTAGGCAACTGTACTAATCGTTTAACCGGCCTATTATCTTGACCCAATGCCAAAACAAAACCCCGCTCTAAAATATTCTGATAAGAAGTGCTTTTTAAAAGCCTAAATGCCATCTCTGCCTGAGCACGTTGTTTTTCAACATTGCGTAAGAAAGCACGACGAAGATGTATCGTATATCCTTTTACATTGTATCGCGCTTTTTCACTATTTAACAAACGCGGAGAAAATCGAACACTAAGAGCACGAAAGTAAAAAAGTTTTTTTTCGTAGCTTATACAAAGAGCTCGTTGCAACCGGCTTGAAATTTCATCAAAACCACGACGCGGCAAAGCAAGTAATCGGTCGGCAGTAAGTAAACCTCGTGAAATAGCACGCAATTTTTGTTGATGAAAACTAAAATAACGCGTCAATCCCGCACGAAGACGTGCACCAAGTGACGCTAATTGTACTTCAAGATCAACTTTAACAGGAACAGCTTTTTCTGCCGCTCCTGTAGGGGTTGGTGCCCGCCAATCAGCAACATAATCAATCAACGTCCAGTCTGTTTCGTGCCCAACTGCAGAGATAACAGGAATAGTCGACGCATAAACAGCACGAACGACTGCCTCATCATTAAACCCCCATAAATCTTCTAAACTCCCTCCTCCGCGTGCTACAATAATAAGATCAGGCTTAAATAAAACACCACCTAAAGGTAGAGCGTTAAACCCCTCAATAGCACAAGCTACTTCTCGACCACTCGTTTCTCCCTGAACTCTTACAGGCCAAACCAAAATATGCAAAGGAAAACGATCTGATATACGATGAATAATATCGTGAATAACGGCTCCCGTCGGTGATGTCACAACCCCTATAATTTGAGGCATATAAGGCAGTGGCTTCTTTTTTGCTTCATCAAACAAGCCTTCATCTGCAAGCTTTTTCTTACGATTTTCTAAAAGCGTCATTAAAGCACCAACCCCTGTTGGCTCAAGAGCATCAATGACTATTTGATATTTTGATGAACCTGGATAAGTAGTAAGTTTGCCTACAGCGATCACTTCCATTCCTTCTTCAGGAGGAAATTTAAGCTTTTCCATTAAGCTTCGCCAAATAACAGCCTCCAACCGAGCTTTATCATCTTTTAAAGTAAAATATGCATGACCTGAAGCATGAACACCACGATAACCAGATATCTCTCCCCGTACCCGTATATAAGCAAATTTGTCCTCAATAATGCGTTTTAAAGCACTTGATATTTCAGAAACACTAAATTCTGCTACATTTGTTGCCACCAGTCGTGGACTAAATAAATCCATCGTATTTTTCAACTTTCTTAACCTTAAAAACACTCAACTCAAACTGTAACATAAATACATCTTTATGAAGATGAATAGTATCTCTATAAAGCGAAATCTCTTGAAACATATTCTATGCACAACATATTAACGCTTCCACAATAACATTATATTGAGAAATGCTCGCCGTCATCCAAGAGGTGAAAATTACTGGTAAAAATTGCCAATAACGCCTGATGAACTCCAAAATTAAACAACATCAAGCAACTAATGAGAAGTTCTTATGAAAATATTACAAAAATTGTTAGTTAAACATGAAAGCAGTTCAAAACAACAGCTCAAATATTACACTAATATTTTAGGATGTAAAATTTGAGAGCAAAACCTAAAAAACAAAGAGCAAACAAATAACGATAAAATCCGTCTTCTTTCTTCGTTATGTGTATATCATTTGCACTACATACATAGTTTAGTATATTTGAAGTCACGTCAAAATGAAAAATAGAAAAAATTCACATAATTCTTTTCATTCATTTCTTGGTGGTACACCAGGGCGTATTGCTGTAAAACTGCTTATCCTTTCATTTTTCACTGGAATCGCTATAAACATCCTAGGGTGGACACCTATTGATCTTATTTGGGAAATAATAGACTTCCTTCAATCTCTATGGGAAACAGGATTTATGACTTTTGTAAATCTCTTCCATGTGACCTTGGCTGGTGCAGTAATTGTTATGCCTGTTTTTCTTTTTTTACGCATCTTCCGTAGAAAATAAAGCACTTTAAGAAGCTCTCTTAAAAACAAATTTCCACAAAAGCTCTGTAGTGACAAGAAAAAAAATTTTAGAGTTTCTTTTGAAAAAAAGCACACACCAAGAAGTTTTAACTAAACAGCCAGGTAATTGAATATTAAAAAGGCTTTCCTTTTTGAAAAGCCTTATAAAATTTTATTAAGAAATGTTTCACAGCTTTTATTGATAAAGAACTAAAACTACTTTGTTAAGGTGAATTCAATTGACTACTTTCTAGAAAATTGCGTTCTCTTAATGCACCAAATGTTTAGTTTTCTTCACATGTCATATGAGCAAGATGATGCACAACAGAATTAATTGATTGTGCACGAGGAACACGCTGCTTCATAACAGTTTCTTGTGAATTTTTCTTTTCATAAAGAAGCTTTTGAACAAGTCTTTCTATCTGCTCCAAACGTTCAAACAGCTTTTTTTGCGCTTGATCACGTGCAGAATGCTCAGCTAAAATTGCCCGACTAATCATATCTAAATAAGATTTAATACTATTATCTACAAAGCCCTGTATAATTAATTGATTGGGCATTTTTTTTATCTGCATTTGTGTGTAAACGTAGCGCAATTTAGTAGCAATATCGGACATAGTTATCTCGGCATGCTTTTTCGTTTTCTGCTTTTGTTCAACAACAAAAGTAGAAAGTTGATTATGTGCAACCGGGTTTATAACATGACGTTTCATATTCACAGATGCATCCCTTTTCACCTTTTTCAAGAAATCATATTTATAATATGAGAGTGTGGTTCATTTTAGTAAATAGAGCTTTAAAACGATAAGAGAAATTAAAAATAATAATATAAGAACAAAGTTAACTAACAACAATTAATGGAAATGTTACTAATTTTCACCCCATTCAATTCTAACACAACACCTAACTGACTTGTTCTTACCATTGACCAAAAGCTTATATCTTTATAGCAATATAGCAATGTTTTTTTAAACCAACTGTTGGCATCATCTTAAATGATTTGGTTTCTTGTGGTTATTATTATAAAATAGTGACTATATAAATTAAAGAGGATCATTATGAAAATAATTGTCGCTGTCAAACGTGTTGTTGATTATAATATCAAAATACGTGTTAAACCCGATGGCACAGGTGTTGATCTATCCCATGTAAAAATGTCTATGAACCCTTTTGATGAAATCGCTGTAGAAGAAGCTATTCGGCAAAAAGAAGTCGGTAAAATTTCAGAAGTTGTTCTTGTTTCAATTGGGTCAGAAGCAGCACAAGAGACCTTACAAGTAGGACTTGCAATGGGTGCTGACCGCGCCATTCTTGTCAAAACTGAAGAAGTGCTTGAGCCTTTAGCAATCGCTAAAACTCTTAAAACAATCATTCTTGAAGAAAAACCAACTATGGTTTTTTTAGGCAAACAAGCAATTGATGATGAAAGTAATCAAACTGGTCAAATGTTAGCAGCTCTGCTTGGTTGGGGGCAAGCAACATTTGCCTCACACCTCAACATAGAAGGTCACCAAGCTATTATTACTCGCGAAGTAGATGGTGGCACGCAAACCATTTGCTTACCTCTTCCTGTTGTTATGACTACTGATCTGCGACTAAATGAACCGCGTTATACTTCTCTTCCTAATATTATAAAAGCTAAAAAGAAACCTATTGAACAAAAGGCACTTGCTGATTTATGCGTAGATACACGAGCACGTTTAACAGTGCTTAACATTGAAGAGCCTCAATCCCGTCAAGCAGGAATTAAAGTAGCAAATGTAGCAGAGCTTGTTAGTGCGCTCAAAAAAACAAGTTGTATTTAAAATACGATAACAGATATATCAAAAGTAACAATGCATAAAAAGGCAATAACTTATGGCAATTCTCTTATTGGCCGAACATAATAATCATTCCTTGTCAGAAGAAACTGCAAAAGCACTCACTGCCGCTCACTTAATTGGTAGTGATGTCGATATTTTGGTCTGTGGAATGAAGGTTCAATCGATTGCAGAAAACAGTGCCAAATTAGCTGGTGTTCGGCAAGTACTTATTGCCGAAGCTGATTATTTAGCACATCAATTAGCCGAACCTATGGCAGCAACAATTGTTGAACTCGCCAATAACTATGATGTCATCATGGCAGCCTCTACAAGTATTGGCAAAAGTGTAATGCCACGGGTGGCTGCTTTCCTTGACCTTATGCAAATTTCAGACATCATTGCTGTTGTCACGCCTGATACTTTTAAACGACCAATTTATGCAGGTAATGCCATTGAAACCGTGCGTGCAAATGACTACCAAAAAATTATAACAGTGCGCACAGCTTCTTTTGCTCCAACTCCTCAAGGAAATTCCGCACCTATTAAAACAATAACACCAGCCCCTAACCCAAACCTTTCTTCTTTCGTAAAAGAAGAAACCAACATAAGTGATCGCCCTAACCTTACATCAGCACGAGTCATTGTAGCAGGTGGACGTGGATTTGGCTCGCAAGAGAAGTTTATGGAACTACTTATACCGCTCGCGAACAAACTAGGAGCTGCAGTGGGGGCTAGTCGCGCAGCAGTTGATGCAGGCTATGCCCCAAATGATTGGCAAATTGGACAAACGGGAAAAATCGTCGCGCCTAAACTCTATATTGCCATAGGCATCTCTGGTGCCATTCAGCATCTAGCAGGAATAATGGATGCACAAACCATTGTGGCTATTAATAAAGATGAAGAAGCCCCCATCATGCATATTGCTGATTACGCACTCGTAGGTGATCTTCACCACATCATTCCTGAGTTAGAGAAAGCTTTATTATGAACGTACTTATACATCACCAACGTGAAAGTATGGAATTTGATGTAGTAATTGTAGGAGCAGGACCTGCAGGCCTTTCTGCCGCAATTCGTTTGAAACAAAACAACCCAAAGCTTTCTATTGTAATTCTCGAAAAAAGCTCAGAAATCGGTGCTCACATTCTATCAGGTGCAGTGGTTGATCCTATCGGTATAAATACACTTTTACCAGAATGGCAAAATGAACAAAATCATCCTTTCAAAACACCTGTCACTAGCGATCAATTTTTTCTACTGAAGCCAACAAGCACTAAAGTATTACCTAATATTTTTCTCCCAAAAATCTTATCAAATGATGGTTGTTATATTGTTTCACTGGGGAGTGTTTGCCGTTGGTTAAGTAAAAAAGCCGAAGTGCTTGGCGTTGAAATTTATCCCGGATTTGCCATATCTCAGGTCCTTTATAATGATAAAGGAGCTGTTATTGGTGTTCTCACAGGTGATATGGGCATTGAAAAAGAGGGAACACCTGGAAAAAATTATATTCCTGGCATGGCTTTACTAGCGAAATATACTCTCATTGCTGAAGGAGCGCGTGGCTCAATTGCTAAACAACTCATACAAAAATTCGATCTTAGCAAGAACCGTGAACCACAAAAATTTGGTCTTGGTCTTAAAGAACTTTGGGAAGTTGATTCCTCAAAGCATAAACCTGGTTTAGTTCAGCATTTCATCGGCTGGCCATTGGATAACAACACTGGTGGTGGAGGTTTTCTTTATCATCAAGAAGACAATTTAATTTCTGTTGGCCTTGTTGTACACTTGGATTATAAAAATCCTTATCTCTCTCCTTTTGAAGAATTTCAACGTTTCAAAACACACCCCAAACTGTATGAACTTTTAAAGGGTGCAAAGCGCCTTGCTTATGGTGCACGTGTCATCAGCGAAGGTGGCTGGCAATCTGTACCAAAACTCATCTTTCCTGGTGGTGCACTCATTGGATGTTCTGCTGGCTTTGTTAATGTACCTCGTATAAAAGGCTCACATAATGCCATATTATCCGGTATACTAGCAGCTGACAAAATAGCTGATGCCCTTGCCCAAAATCGTACCCATGATGAAGTCAAAGAGATCGAAGATCATTGGCGCAAAGGTCCTATCGGAAAAGATCTTTATATATCACGTAATACCAAGCCTCTCTGGGCAAAATATGGTACAAAATATGGAATTAAGCTTGCTGTATTTGATATGTGGTGGCAACAGATTTTTGGCTTTTCTTTATTTAGAACACTTTCTCATGGAAAACCAGACTATGCATATTTGGAACCAGCAGAAAAATTTCAACCTATTATTTATCCAAAACCAGATGGTATTGTGACTTTTGATTGTCTTTCTAGTGTAGCACTTTCCAATACGCATCATATGGAAAATCAACCTTGCCACTTAAAAATAGCCTCACTGGAAAAACATAAGAACTCTGAATATGCAATCTATGGGGGACCTTCTACACGCTATTGCCCCGCTTGTGTCTATGAATGGCTAGACCATAATGATCATAAAATTTATATCATTAACGCCTCAAACTGCATCCATTGTAAAACATGTGATATTAAAGATCCTAACCAAAATATCAATTGGACTTGCCCGCAAGGAAGTGAAGGACCTTTTTACCCAAATATGTAATTAGTGCCTTATTATCTTTTTCCGAAAAAAAATTTAAAACCCCTACATTTTAATAAAAATACAATTTTTATTCAGGTAAATTCTGATTTATACTACTAATACATACGCTTATAAAAGTACATCTGGCTTTACTTCCCTAACCCATGTTCTAATTAACTAAGCTAGACTACTCTTATCAGAAAAACCAAGCGTATACCCATTATTCGATCAGTTAATAAAAAAGGCCATGCAGATGCGCAGCCTTTTTACGTAAGAATGTTATGGAATTAATTACGGAACAACGATAAAATATTCTGACTACCTTGGTTTGCAATAGAAAGAGCTTGAATACCAAGCTGTTGCTGAACTTGCAAAGCAGACAATTTTGTAGATTCTGCATTCATGTCAGCATCAACCATTGAACCAATTTCTGCATCAACATTGTCTAGTAGTCTTTTAGCAAAGTCGAGCTGGATATTCACCAAGTTAACTGCAGCACCAATCTTAGCACCAGCAGTAAGAGTTACATCCACAGCATCACGCACTGTATTCTGAAGACTACCTAGAAGAATATGTTGTGCCTCTACAGACAATTTATCAACCTCAAACATTTCAGTGAATTCAGCTAAGGAAATCTGATCAGTTACTTCTTTAAAAGCAGCTTTTGCTTCATCTCAATCTTTTTGCCCACCTTCTAGTTCTTTCTTAGCTTCTTCTAATGCCAATGCAGCTTTTGCATCAGCAACTTTATCTTCTAACTCTTTGTATGTTTTTTTGCTTTATAGAAAGTCTCAAGAGCTTTATCAAAATTTGGTTTTTCTTCTCTAAATTCTTTTGTTGCTTCTACCGCTGATCCGAAAATGTTCTGCAAAACACCTTCAGTCATATCAATGGTGCCATATCCTCACCGAGAACACCAAAATTCAACTCACGACCACCAATTTCAATCATATCAACATAGACAGCTGCACCTTCACGATGATAACCAGAAGCTATGCTAACAGTTTGACCACCATTGGAAGTATGTTTTTGCCACCAAACGAAGCAAACTAAACTGCATTCGAAATATTCTTCATATTCGCTTTCATCGATTCTTGAAGCTTTGCAATATCACCACCACTCTTTTCATGAACAGAAATCATTGATTTTTGGATATCATCAAGTGCTTCTTTGGTTAGATCAACAGCTGTAGCAGCAATGCTCACCTGTTCTTTACCCAAGTTAATGGCATCAATAACAGCGCTCATTGTGTTACTGTCATGTCTCATCATTGATGAAATAGACCAGTAAGCTGTATTATCAGCAGCACTGTTAATACGCAAACCTGTTGAAACATGGTCTTTTGATTTATCTAAATTAGAATCAATAGTATAGAGCGTCTGCAATACAGTTATCGCAGATCTATTAGTAAGTATACTTGAACCCATAATCTCGTCCTTATAACGAAAATAATTAAAAAGGAACATGCTATTTTTATAGCTAATGATAGAACGACATCATATCTGTCAGGTATGTCATATGACCTATCATTTTATAAAAGTGATCAGACTAAAAATATTGTTCAAGCACTTTTTTGATCTGTAGATAACGTTTCAATTCTTTGCTTTCAAACATATTTACTATTATTGATTCACAAATAATTGATGAGGAACCTTTAAGCTTCAATAACTATTGTTCTCAATGTAAGTAAAATTATTATTTTTCTGCAAAAAACTAAAAACCCCATATTTTAATAAATACAATTTTTATTCAGGTAACAATTTTGATCTATACCACTGATGCGTGCGACTTTTAAAGCATAGATACATTTGGCGTTATTTTCTTAATACACGATACATGCTCTAACTAACAGAATTAAACTTCTTTTCTTAGAAATTAAGCATAGTTCTATTGATGATCACGTTAAAGAAAGTGAGGCGTGATAGAATAATTTGTAGTTATTTTGTTGTGCTGCAAGTGAATGATTAAAAATTGAAAATAAGGAGAGAATGGCGCATTATAATATCAATAAGGTTTTCAAATTTTGAGTTATTTGCAGAGGTTTGTAGAAAAAATCGTAGAACAAACATGAAATCAGTATTCATAATGAAATTTTGCAATGCATTTTCTACTCTAAAATTTGTTGTATAGAATTGATTTTGTATCTTAAATTGGCATTTTCGAAAGAGACATAATATATTAATATTATACTGAAATTTTGTAACTTTTAATGAAGAAAATACTAAGGTGATTGACGTGAATATTTTTTCTCTTTATTGCTGCATTATCTAACATCTGTATAGAGAGGAAAAAGAGTGTGGTCCCTGTCACACGCGAAGCTATTCGTGAAGAACTGCGTAAAATTAAAGGACCAAATTTTAAAAGCGATATTGTATCGCTTGGATTGCTTTCAGAAATATTCATTACAGGTGGTAAGGTTTTCTTTTCCATTACGGTTCCCCGTGAACGTGCACAAGAATTAGAACCATTACGCCGTGCTGCTGAAAAAGTAGTGTATGCTATGGATGGAGTTGAAGCAGTTGTTGTCACGCTTACGGAAGAAAAACAATCGCTGACATTTTTTCAAACGGACAAAAATGCAGCTTTTTCTATGCAGAAGCGTAAAGCAAATACATTGCCTATGAAAATGCCGATAGAAAATGTACGGCATATCGTTGCTGTTGCTTCTGGAAAGGGAGGAGTTGGTAAATCTACAATAGCAATAAATATTGCTTTGGCTTTACAGGATGCTGGTTTTAAAACGGGGGTGATGGATGCAGATATCTATGGCCCGTCTTTGCCACGTTTGACAGGACTTGTAAATCAAAAACCACAATTGGTTGATGGCAAAAAAATTCAACCTCTTGAAAAGTTTGGCCTTAAATTAATGTCGATGGGCTTTTTAGTTGAAGAAGAAAAACCAATCGTGTGGCGTGGTCCTATGGTGATGGCAGCTGTAACTCAATTATTAAAAGATGTTTTATGGGGGCCTCTCGATGTTTTGGTAGTTGATATGCCACCTGGAACAGGGGATGCACAATTAACACTAGCTCAACAAGTGCCGTTAACGGGTGCGCTAATCGTTTCTACTCCGCAAGATCTTGCATTAGTTGATGCACGCAAAGCTGTAGAAATGTTTACAAAAGTCAAAGTTTGCATTCTGGGGCTTATTGAAAATATGAGCTACTTTATTGCGCCTGATACAGGAAAACGCTATGATATTTTTGGCCATGGTACTGTGCGTACAGAAGCGGAAAGCCGAGATATTTCTTTCTTGGCAGAAGTACCACTTGACGCAACTTTCCGATTTTCTTCAGATGGTGGAGTGCCAATTTTTGTTGCTGAGCCGAAAGGTAGGCATGCCAATCTTTACCGTGCAATTGTTCATCAGATAAAGGGAAGATTTTCTTAATTTCATTGTTTTATTGAATAAAGTCTCACCTAAAGTAATCCTAAAATATAAGGAAGTGTTTTAATGGTAACTATGATGCGTGAACGCTTGATTGTGGGGTTAGACGTTCCGGATATTAAACAAGCAGAAAAATTGATCATCCAATTGGGTGATCGTGTCAGCTGGTATAAAATCGGTTATCAGTTGTTTTTTTCTGGTGGAATGGAATTAGCCAAAGATCTTATTCAAGCGCAAAAAAAAGTGTTTTTCGATATGAAATTGTTAGATATCGATCATACCGTTGCTAGAGCTGTAGAAAATATTGCAAAATTAGGTGTTTCAATGCTGACGATTCATGCATATCCAACAGCAATGAAAGCAGCTGTTGCAGCGGCTAAAGGAAGTGATTTATGTTTACTGGGAGTAACAGTTTTAACATCAATGGATGAGGCCGATTTAAAAAATGTTGGTTATAAAGACACTCCCCAAAAATTAGTGCTTAAAAGAGCTGAGCAAGCACGAGAAGCAGGGATGGATGGCATTGTTGCTTCAGCACTTGAAGCACAAGCTTTGCGAAGAGTGATTGGAACTGATATGGCATTAGTAACGCCGGGGATTCGTCCTGTGGGGAGTGATAAGAATGATCAAAAACGGGTTATGACGCCAAGAAAAGCATTGGATTCTGGTGCAAGCCATCTTGTTGTGGCACGACCTATTATTCAAGCTGTTGATCCTTTGGCTGCAACAAAGAAAATTTTGGCAGAAATGTCTGACGATTGTTCCTAGGATTATTGCTAAAGTTTTGTAGAGAAAGCATTGAATATGCAAAAGAGTGTGAGTGAAAAAGTATATTTTATAGGTTCTCATGCCTTTTGTGCACCAGTTATAGAACCAGCACTTTATTTAGTGGCAACACCTATCGGAAATCTTGCAGATATAACTATTCGTGCTTTACAAGTTCTTGCACAAGTCGATATTTTAGCTTGTGAGGATACGCGGGTGACACGTGTTTTGTTAGAACACTATGGTATTCAGAAAAAAACATTTCTTTATCATGAGTATAACGCACAAAAAGTAGGGGTAAAATTATTAGAAGCTTTGGCAGAAAATAAAACAGTGGCTCTTGTATCAGACGCTGGAACACCACTTGTTTCTGATCCAGGATTCAAATTAGTAAAAGAGGCGCGTAAAGCTGGTCACAAAATCGTTCCAATTCCTGGTGCATCAGCTCTTTTAGCTTCTATTATAACAACAGGGTTTCCTACAGATAGTTTTTTCTTTGCAGGTTTTTTAAGTGCGAAGAAAACGCAGCGCCAAAAGCGGCTGGAACAATTAAAATCGATACCTACAACCTTAGTGTTTTATGAATCGCCTCATCGCCTTATAGAGACTTTGCAAGATATGGTTACTATTTTTACAGCTGACCGGTCAGCTGCAATATGCCGTGAATTAACAAAAAAATTTGAAACTATAGATGTCTCCAATTTAGAAAACTTAGTTGAGAAGTATGGAAAACAAGCTCGTATTCGTGGAGAAATTGTTATACTCGTTGGAGAGGCAACAACATCTTTAGAGAAAATGAGTACTCAAGAAATTGATGCGATGTTACTAGAGTTGCTCAGTATATATCCTGCGGCGAAGGCAGCTGCTTTAGTTGCAAAAAAAACAGGCTTGAAAAAACAAGAACTTTTCCAACGATCAACTCTTTTAAAGGGAGGATGAGGTTTATGCAAAAAAAGCATAAGAAAAAATCCTTTTATAAAGGTATTCGAGCCGAAAAGTGGGCAGCTTGGTGGTTGCGCTTGAAAGGATTTCATATTGCTGAAATGCGTTTTAAAACAAAATGTGGAGAAATTGATTTAATTGCGCGGCGTGGAAATCTTGTTTTAATTGTTGAAGTGAAAGCACGTTCAACATTAACTGAAGCAATGACCGCAGTTTGTCAGGTAAATGAAAAACGCATTATATCGGCGGCTAACGTCTGGTTAGCACGACAAAAAGATTACTCTCTTTTATGTGTGCGCTTTGATTTAATTGCAATTTTACCGTGGCGTTGGCCACGTCATATTCCCGCATTTATTGAGTCTCATAGATAAAGTTTTCTATGCCGTTTTATTATATCAGCCAAAAATATTTTGTTTTTGTGTGCGTATACATTAAAAATGTCTCGTAATTTTATTTGATAAGCTTAAAATTTTTGGATTGATTATTCTCCCTATTTATTGCGTTGCTTCTTTTTTAATTTTTAGACGCAAATAAAATGCGTTAACTATTTGGAAAACTATAAAATGAGTGTTTTTTGCATTTGTCTATTTGATGTAAATTTCTATCTCTCATAGAGTCAGGAGCATTATAGTGCATTCTGTTTCTTGTTCATATGAGATTTTCTTTCATTACCTGAGTGAGACAATTGCGCTAAGTGGCAAGATGTGTATCTTAATTTTAGAATAATGCTATACAGATGCAAATTTATAGTCTTTATGACTTAAGTCATATTTTGCTTTGTCTGGATTATAGGAAAATAATGGCCTTACTTACATTGCGGGTAGCCTACTGAAGTCTTTAAGAATATTTATTATCAACTATTAGTGAATCAATAACAGTAAAGTATGTTAAGAGCTGATTTGAGATCCACTTTAAGTTGTAAAAATGAGGAGAGACATGAAAATTGGCTTTTTGGGAACGGGTACAATTAGTGCTGCAATGATTGATGGCTTAATGGCCAGTGCTTTTGATGTAGATTCAATTATCGTTTCATCACGCAATGCACAAATAGCAAAACGTCTTTCTAACGATTACGATAAAGTCATAATTGCTGAAAATAACCAAGCATTGCTAGACAGTAGCGATTGTGTTTTCCTTTGTCTGCGCAGCCAAGTTGCTGAAGAGATATTACGCTCTCTTTGTTTTCATCCAGAACAACTTGTTGTTTCTGTACTTGCAATGGCTAGAGCAGCAGATATTGAGAAATGGATAAATCATAAAGTTTATCGTGCTATTCCTCTTCCTTTTGTAGCAGAATGCAAAAATTTAACACCAATCTATCCCGACCATCCATTTTTACGTGCCATGTTTGATAAGTTGGGTAGCACATTAGCGCTTGAAAAGGAAGATCAGTTTAACCTTTTCATGACAGCTGGATCACTTATGGGGGTGTATTTTAATTTTATAGAGACGGTACATCAATGGTTGATAACACAAGGAATAGAAAAATCTCAGTCAGCAGATTTTCTTTCTATGATGTTTGGTAATCTTGCTGATGAAATGCGCAAAACAACAAAAGCTCATTGTTCAACATTTATTGATTTTGCACTTCTTGAGAGAGAATTTTCAACCAAGGGAGGAACAAATGAACTTTTATCAAATTGTTTTTCTAACCAAGGTGGGCATACTGCTTTAATAACGGCTCTTAAAACAACTCTGCAAAGAATTGAAACGTTATCTACAGATCAAAAAAGTGCTTGAACAATATTTTTAGTCTGATCACTTTTATAAAATGATAGGTCATATGACATACCTGACAGATATGATGTCGTTCTATCATTAGCTATAAAAATAGCATGTTCCTTTTTAATTATTTTCGTTATAAGGACGAGATTATGGGTTCAAGTATACTTACTAATAGATCTGCGATAACTGTATTGCAGACGCTCTATACTATTGATTCTAATTTAGATAAATCAAAAGACCATGTTTCAACAGGTTTGCGTATTAACAGTGCTGCTGATAATACAGCTTACTGGTCTATTTCATCAATGATGAGACATGACAGTAACACAATGAGCGCTGTTATTGATGCCATTAACTTGGGTAAAGAACAGGTGAGCATTGCTGCTACAGCTGTTGATCTAACCAAAGAAGCACTTGATGATATCCAAAAATCAATGATTTCTGTTCATGAAAAGAGTGGTGGTGATATTGCAAAGCTTCAAGAATCGATGAAAGCGAATATGAAGAATATTTCGAATGCAGTTTAGTTTGCTTCGTTTGGTGGCAAAAACATACTTCCAATGGTGGTCAAACTGTTAGCATAGCTTCTGGTTATCATCGTGAAGGTGCAGCTGTCTATGTTGATATGATTGAAATTGGTGGTCGTGAGTTGAATTTTGGTGTTCTCGGTGAGGATATGGCACCATTGATATGACTGAAGGTGTTTTGCAGAACATTTTCGGATCAGCGGTAGAAGCAACAAAAGAATTTAGAGAAGAAAAACCAAATTTTGATAAAGCTCTTGAGACTTTCTATAAAGCAAAAAAACATACAAAGAGTTAGAAGATAAAGTTGCTGATGCAAAAGCTGCATTGGCATTAGAAGAAGCTAAGAAAGAACTAGAAGGTGGGCAAAAAGATTGAGATGAAGCAAAAGCTGCTTTTAAAGAAGTAACTGATCAGATTTCCTTAGCTGAATTCACTGAAATGTTTGAGGTTGATAAATTGTCTGTAGAGGCACAACATATTCTTCTAGGTAGTCTTCAGAATACAGTGCGTGATGCTGTGGATGTAACTCTTACTGCTGGTGCTAAGATTGGTGCTGCAGTTAACTTGGTGAATATCCAGCTCGACTTTGCTAAAAGACTACTAGACAATGTTGATGCAGAAATTGGTTCAATGGTTGATGCTGACATGAATGCAGAATCTACAAAATTGTCTGCTTTGCAAGTTCAGCAACAGCTTGGTATTCAAGCTCTTTCTATTGCAAACCAAGGTAGTCAGAATATTTTATCGTTGTTCCGTAATTAATTCCATAACATTCTTACGTAAAAAGGCTGCGCATCTGCATGGCCTTTTTTATTAACTGATCGAATAATAAATATATTGCTTAAGTCAATAAACTTCAAACTTCTTGCGTCTTTTTAAAACACGAAAAAATAATCTAAGATTGACTTTTTTATGCTTTTCCTTATAGGGTAACATTTACCTTAGAATTATCTGATAGAGTAAGATTATTCATCGAGCATATTATTGTGCTATAGAACTAAGAAGGGCCGCACAACGGTATTTGGATAAATGAAACGTACTTATCAACCCTCTAAACTTGTTCGTAAACGCCGCCATGGATTCCGTGCCCGTATGGCAACAGCTAGTGGGCGTAAAATCATTTCAGCTCGGCGTAATCGCGGACGCAAGCGGTTATCTGCTTGATTCTTTGAATTTTTATAATAGACTGAATGTCGTTAGTTATTTTTTCGTTATGAATCTTTGGTGCCTGTCTTTTCTGTAAAAGGCAGGCATTTAATAAAGCTACGAAGCATCTTTCATGAAGCAAAAACATCCCCGCCGCATTCGTAAAAGAGCAGATTTTTTGGCTGTACGCACAGGAGAAAAACGACGTGGTCCTCTATTTCTACTTGAAATTAAACCTCGTAAACAAACAGTAGAAATAAAACATCCTCTTGTTGCACGTGTAGGCTTTACTGTAACGCGTAAAAATGGCAATGCCGTCAAACGTAATCGCATTAAAAGGCGTCTACGTGAAGCAGTCCGAGTTGGAATAAAAGACAACATAGAAGCAGGAACTGATTATGTCATTGTAGCTCATCCCGATGCACTTCACGCACCGTTTTCATCTCTGATTAATGAATTAAACCGACGAATAAAGCCAAAAATTAAAAACCAGCAACGGCAATAGGATAAGTACAAATGGAATATAATCGTAATTTTTTTATCGCCATTGGATTGTCTCTTATTATTTTTGTTGCATGGCATTTTTTTTATGTTGCTCCCCAACAAGCAAAACTACAAGAAATGCAAATGGCACAGCAATTGTCAAAACAAAGTTCAGAAATTCCCTCAACTGATACGCATTTCTCTGATGCTGCTCAAACAAGTGGATCGGGATCTATATCTGATCGCCCTATGACACCTGAAAATCGTAGTGCAGAATTGGCCAAAATAAACCGTATTGCAATTAAAACTGATGAATTGGAAGGTTCCATTAATCTTGTTGGTGCACAATTTGATGACCTTTTCCTTAAAAAATATCGCTTAACTGTAGATAAGGGGGCACCGAAAATTGCTTTGCTCAATCCCAATGGATTTAATACAACCTATCTTGCTGAATTTGGTTTTACGAGTTCATCTCTACCAGCAGCAGCATTGCCACAATCTCATACACAATGGCAGATAGAAGGTGAAAATACAACTTTAACCCCTTCAACACCTGTCACTTTAATTTATGATAATGGACAAGGACAAATTTTCCGTCGTACTCTTTCAATCGACAATCATTACATGTTCACCATTGAAGATTCTATCAAAAATGAAAGTGACAATCCTATATATCTTTCGCCTTATGCCCGAGTTGCACGTGCCGCTCCACCAGAGCATACAAATGCAACTTATTTGCTCCATGAAGGTATGATTGGTATCGCGGGTGATTCACTCAAAACAGAAACATATAAAAATCTAGAAGAGCTCAACCCAAATCCTGAAAATGGTCAGAAAAGTATGATCTTCTCCAAAGTTACAGGAGGTTGGATTGGTATTACCGATAAATATTGGGCTGTAGTGGTTATTCCCCCACAAAATCAAGAATATACAAGTCGTTTTATTTATTTTAATCAACTAAATACCCACTATCAATCCGACTTACAAAGTTCTCTTTTAACAGTTGCCCCCAATGAAACAAAAACTATTACAAATCGTCTCTTTGCGGGTGCAAAACAAGTTGAGATTATTAACCGTTATCAAAACCAATTAAAGATTAGGAAATTTGGTCTTTTAATTGATTGGGGTTGGTTTGATTTCATCACCAAACCAATGTTCGCTCTTATTGATATTTTTTATAAACAAACAGGAAACTTTGGTATTGCCATTCTTCTTGTTACAGTGCTCTTGAAAGTACTTCTATTCCCGCTTGCTAACAAATCTTATAAATCTATGGCGCGCATGAAGTTAGTGCAACCAATGATGCAAGAAATAAAAGAAAAATATGCAGATGACCGAGTTAAACAGCAACAAGCAGTAATAGAATTGTACAAAACCCAAAAAATTAACCCCCTTGCGGGTTGCTGGCCAATGCTAGTTCAATTTCCAATATTTTTTGCTCTTTATAAGGTTCTTTATATTACCATTGAAATGCGACATGCACCTTTCTTTGGTTGGATTCACGATTTAGCAGCGCCTGATCCAACGTCTATTTTTAACCTATTTGGCTTACTACCCTATGAAGTGCCAACATTTCTTATCCTCGGTGCATGGCCTTTAATCATGGGAATAACAATGTTTCTACAGATGCATATGAACCCAACTCCTCCAGACCCAACACAAGCTATGATTTTCACATGGATGCCTGTCATTTTTACCTTTATGCTAGCTTCCTTCCCTGCTGGTCTTGTTATTTATTGGGCATGGAATAATACATTGTCAATTATTCAACAAGGCATCATGATGAAACGTCAAGGCGTGAAAATTGAGCTTTTTGACAATCTTAAGGCTATGTTTCATAAGAAATCTAAAAAAGAAAAACATAAATGACAAAACATCCTATAACTTCTGGGATTTTTTTTTGCAATTGGATATTCATTCGCAGTGTGCCTGCAATACAATGTCTTCCACCTGAAGGCCCCCCAGAAATTGCATTTGTAGGACGCTCTAATGTTGGAAAATCTTCCCTAATCAATGCATTGGTGCAGCAAAAAGGTTTAGCACGCACTTCAAATACACCAGGGCGTACTCAGGAACTTAATTACTTTATACCTGAAAACTTAAGTGATCAGAAAGAAGACTTTCCCCCTATAGCACTTGTCGATATGCCTGGTTATGGTTTTGCCAAAGCTCCTAAAAATTGCGTTGAAGCGTGGACACGTCTGATCTTTAACTATTTGCGAGGGCGCACAACACTCAAACGTGCTTATGTGTTAATTGACTCACGTCATGGAATTAAAAAAAATGATACAGATGTCTTGGATCTTCTTGATAAAGCAGCAGTTTCTTATCAAATTGTTTTAACCAAAAGTGATAAAATCAAACCGAATGCACTTGAAACTTTAGTAACTACTACAAAAAAAAATATTTTAAAACATCCGGCTGCTTATCCAGAGTTGCTAATCACCTCTTCACAAAAAGCTTTAGGTTTAGAAGAATTACGTACTGCCATTTTGCAAGCAGTTACGCAATAAGACGATATCTTTATTAAATATAAATATCTCTATTAATAGATTATTAAACATAACTGTTAGCAATTACTAATGTTCTTGTTCCTTCAACAAAGCACCTTTATAAAAATCCCTATTATATTAAAAATCTATCGACTCTATTTAAGCACATAAATTATGCTCACACTTTTTCATCATCCTCTATCTTCTGCCTCTCGTTTCATACGTCTTATTCTCGAAGAATATGGTATAGCAACCCATCTTATTGAAGAGAATGAATGGGCAAGGAAACCTGAGTTCCTTGCACTCAATCCAGCAGGACATTTGCCCGTTTTCCTTGCTGAACATGAAATACCATTATCGGGTGCCACTGTGATTTATGAATATTTAGATGAAACTCGTGGTAGTTTACGACCAGATAAACAATTTTTTCCAGCAAACCCTTTAGAACGCGCCGAAGTGCGCCGTCTTAATGATTGGTTTTTAAACAAATTTGAAAATGAAGTTACGCGCCATATTGTGCGAGAACGAATCTATAAACGTGAAATGCCATTGGCTATTGGTGGCGGAGCTCCCAATTCGCAAATTTTACGTAGTGCACGTGCTAATATTCCACCACACATGAATTACTTAAATTGGCTTTGCACATCTCGTGATTGGTTAGCTGGATCTATACTCTCCTATGCAGATTTAGCAGCTTCAGCTTCTATTTCTGTACTTGATTTTCTAGGAGAAATTGACTGGGAGCAATCTCCTGCTGTTCGAGAATGGTATATGCGGATCAAATCCCGCCCTTCTTTTCGCTCTCTTTTAAATGATCGGATCCGTGGAATTACGCCCAGCTCCCATTACGCTGATTTGGACTTCTGATCTGTCAATGAATACTGTAATTTTTAGAACTATCTTATATTGACCAATAGGAGCAATCTTAACTAAAATTTTTATCAAATTGTAAAAAAAATTCCTGTATATTATCAATCTCAAAGAAAGCATTCAATTTTGCTCATATAACAACTCGCAATAATATTATTGAAATAATTTACATATAGGTAAACAAAAGGCGTTCTTAAGTTTACAATTAATATACATTGTACAACATAAATTTATTATTTATTTTAGTGAAATACAAAAATTACAATAAAATCAAAAAATATACTATGAAAATACTTTACCTACATTTGCAGTATTTATTGCTATAATAATAAAAAATATATTTCTTACAAAATTCTACATAAACAAGCCATCAGCTTAAACTGCTAAATGTGCTAAATTTAGCTTTATATAAAAAAAGAATAGTTGGCAAAAAGAAAAGAATTTGCCTATAATCACAGAGTAAAGTGTCATAAGGAGAAAAACATGCGCCTTGCAGTTGTTGGTGCCAATGGGAGAATGGGGCGTGCGTTAATTACAGCTCTCCAACATAGAAAAGGCGTAGAACTTTGTGGTGTGCTTGTGCGCAAAGGATCATCTTTTGTAGGGAAAGACACCAGCGTATTGATTGGTTCAAACCTTCTTGGAATTCCAATCACTGATAATCCTGAAAAAGCCTTTTCTGACGCTGAAGGTATTTTAGACTTTTCCCAGCCACAAGCCACTATTATCTATGCTGATTATGCGGCCCAAAAAGGCATTGTCCACATTATAGGAACAACAGGATTTAGCAAAGAAGAAGAGGCACAAATTGCAACTTCTGCGATGCACACAACCATTGTCAAATCTGGGAATATGAGTCTTGGAATTAATCTTTTGGCTGACCTTGTAAAGAAAGCAGCTAAAACATTAACATCTGAAGAATTTGATATTGAAATTTCCGAAATGCATCATTCTGGCAAAGTTGATGCTCCTTCTGGAACAGCTCTTCTTCTTGGAAATGCAGCAGCAGAAGGCCGCAATGTGCAGTTCCAAGATGTCTATGTCAGTGAACGCAAAAGCTCTATAGGCGCACGCAAAAAAGGCACTATTGGTTTTGCCTGTTTACGGGGTGGAACAATTGTCGGAGAGCATAGTGTTATTTTTGCAGGTCCAAATGAACACATTGTTCTTTCACATTCAGCACAAGAACGTTCTATTTTTGCCAACGGTGCATTAAAAGCAGCTTTGTGGGCAAAAAATCATAAAAATGGTCTTTATTCAATGCTGGATGTTTTAAACCTGAACGATTAACGTTAATCAATCAACTGCAGGAAATTTATAATGGGACGTACACTTGTATTAATCCGTCATGGGCAAAGTGAATGGAACCTTAAAAATCTTTTCACGGGTTGGAAAGACCCAGATTTGACAGAAAAAGGTCATGCAGAAGCAATAAAAGCAGGAAAAAAACTAAAAGAATCTGGCTTAAAATTTGATGTTGCTTATACATCAGCCTTACAGCGTGCACAAAAAACTGCTCAGCATATTTTAGAACAAACAGAACAAACAGATTTGCAATTGATAAAAAATTCAGCATTGAATGAGCGTGATTATGGTGATTTATCCGGCTTAAATAAAGATGATGCTTGTCAAAAATGGGGGAAAGAACAAGTGTATATATGGCGCCGCTCTTATGCCATTGCACCACCTAATGGAGAAAGCTTGCGTGATACAGGTGCACGTGTCTGGCCTTATTATTTTTACCATATCCAGCCCCATATTTTGCGCTCTCAAACTGTTTTAATTGTAGCACATGGTAATTCTCTGCGTGCTCTTATTATGGCACTTGAAGGTCTAGGTAGTGAAAAAATCATATCTCAAGAATTAGCAACCGGTATCCCTATTATTTATGACTTCAATTCCGATTCAACAATTTTATCAAAAAAAATCATTACGCCTTAAATCATTATAATTGTAATTTAGGGAAATAAACACCTTAACTCTAATATTTTAGTGAACTAATGATCATTGACAGAGTTACTTCTCAAGCTTAGATAAATTCTATTGCCCAGATGGCGGAATTGGTAGACGCGCAGGTTTCAGGTACCTGTACTGCAAGGTGTGGAGGTTCGAGTCCTCTTCTGGGCACCATTTTTTGTCTTTAATATATCGGAATATATAGATTTTTATTTAATTTGATAATTTTTAGACCATCTTTTAGTCTATCTTTTGCGGCTTATATAACTTTACTTAAATTGTTCCTATTTGCAGCTTATTTTCTTTGAAAAATAAGACTTTTTTTCTCCATCTTACTGCTCTACCTAATTTATATGGTTCGGAAAAAGCTTCTTGCATCACCCAATTCGAACCTTTTGTTGATACGTTGAAAAGCTATGTACATTTACGTGTTGTGACATATCTATCGCCATCATTAAATATCATTTCATTGCCTCTCTCTTCTTATATTACATAAATGGATGGTAGAGGCGCTCAAGGAGACATGTAAGTAAAAGAGCGCCCTCATAGGGTTAAGCAGCTTGTATAAAGATTTGCATTTCTTGTTTATTTCTTCTAAAAATGTTTCGACAGCTTTATTGATGCGTTCAATTTGTTCATCATCGCGTGAAATGCGTTAATTTTTATACACAAATGAGTGTATTGGCCTTTAAGCCAAGGATTATAGCTGACAAAATCACACCATTTTCTCCCTGTGCAAGCCATTTAGAATTGCATTTGTAGGATATATTCAGGTTTGATTTACTATCCAACAAAAAACGTACATGCGTTGTTAGTTGAGAATATTTGATCTTTATAAGACCTTCATCCCCAATGAGACCATTAGGAATAACACCTGCCATTTTAATTGTAGGATGAGGAATAAATCCGCATTTGATAATAGTGACCTTACGTTTGAGGCTGTATTCTTTAATTACCTTCTCTTCACGCTTATTTTCCCATTTTATAACTAACATTTCATAAGATGATATTGTTTCACCTTCTAAGCATTTTGGGATGAATTTATTTTTGTAGTCTTTATATCTACTTGTCGGCAAGCTTTTAGTTATTTTACTGACAATGCTGTCACTGCTTGAAGCAGTAACTTTTCTTAAACGAGCTTAAAACCACTTTGTTTGTGTTTGTTTTTTTACTCTTTGATTTGCACAAGCAATTCATCAGATACCCTCTCGTTTTGGAGATTATAATTAATCTCATTTGTGGCAAATGATCTCGTGAATATGATCGGCTACACCTTTTTCTTTATAAAAAGCTTTATTCTTCTTCATAAAAAAGGACCAACAGAATCGAGGGCAAGACGTGCATATTGTTTAATTGCTTCATTCTGCAATATGCTAAAAGGATATTTTCGCCAATATTTTGTATCCTGTTCGCATTCTTTTAAATATTAGGTGATTTTTATTGGATATTTAATGTTTTCCAAATACATAGCGCATGTAACAGAAAGCAGATTATCTTTGTTATCGGTGTTTTTTTTGCAGAGTGCTTCACGAAATTTTTGTTCTGATAAATTATATTTCTGCGCTACTTTTGCTATAAAGGAAGTTTTCATCATTATTTTTATTAATTTTGGATACACCTTACTTTTAGCGTGAAAAACACGTGTATTAAAAAGGGTCGTGCCTTAATTGATATCTTTTAATATGCGCGCTGTCTTTGAATTTACTCCTACAAGCATACTAATCCCTTGGCTGTGATTTTTGCGCTAGAAACGGTCTTTTCTATTCCACTGGTATTTGAAGATGCAGATTATACAATTCATTAGTTTTTTTATTAGTTTTACTTTAATAATGATAATAAAAACCCTCTTGGAATACAATAATAAACCCCATAATAAATGTGAAAATAACTAGAAAATCTTTGGGCTCTAATTCTAACATTTTTGCTGCTTGGGTTAAACTAAACAGTCCATAAGATCGTTAAACATTCAAGTTATTCTGCCTTGGAGTCAACTCAGCAATGATATGATCCTTGCGCTCATTCGCCTTGGTAAATATTTGTTTATAGGCTATGGAATAGGCATAATACGCTTTAGCATTATTTAAATTAATTAATGTAGTGACACAAAATGAAGAATTTTAAAAGTTTAGGAGTAATTTTATCTATAATATTATTGTAAGGTATGAAGTTTTATCTACAACACAAAAAACAAGAAATATTAAGGGAAGTAGAAGATATTACTTATGCTGTTCCGTAAACAAAACATTTAAAACTTCAAGCTTCTTCTCATCTCCAAATGAAGTACAAGTTATATGCTTTATATCTTCCCCGGAAATGTTGAATCCAGTTATTATGTATGACACTTGTATTTCTGAGTGCATTAAGAATAGCCATTAATTTATCCACAAAAGGTCTTTTTCCTTCACTGGGCAGCCTATATTATACACGAAAGAAAACAGGACAATCTTTTCATATCACATCTATTTATAGCATTAAGCATTACTGAGACAGAAGCTGAAGGAAGAGTAAGAATAACAATCTTAATGAAATGACTTGATGTCTGTATCAACGATATTGGAGGAATGCTGCTTAAACTAAGAGATTGTGTTACTGTACTTGTTCTTAAAGAAATTAAAAACATAGTGATGTATTATTAAAATCATTTTGATTATTTATATAACAACACCGAAAGTAAGCACATATAAGCTTATCTTGCATAAAAAAAGCTTTGAAATATATTGTAAAGCATTGTTTTTAAGACAAAGAAAAAATCAACATTTTGTAAATTTTTTGATGTAAAAATAACATTACGTATTTAAACTATTACCTTTGGAGAAAAATATGAATACAAAATGTTTAATAGCTACATCTATTTTCACTTTAGCTACAATTTCTTTAGTACAAGCAGCAGATAGTATAGTTTTTAAAGAAAATTACAAAATGGGTGTTTCACCAATTGTTAGACCCCCTACTTTTTCTTGGAGTGGTTTTTATATTGGGGGGCAAGTTGGTGGTTTCTCAAGTAAGATTTCCGCAATGAGTCATGATGATGATATTCCCTTACTTCCTGATAAGAGTGGTAGACCTAAAAAATGGGTTCCAGTTAATGAAAAATTTTTGCCTAAACTTTCTGGTTTCATAGGTGGTTTTTATGCAGGTTCCAATGTTGATCTCAGTAATGGTCTTATCCTAAGCATTGATACGGATATACTTCTATCTGCACGAAAAAATACAAACACTATCGTAATTACCCCCCCATCTACTGTAGATGATATGCTAGGAGAAAATAACTTAACACCAAATAATGAGAATAGCCAACACCAACGGTTAAGAAGAGATGTCCAATTAAGAGAAAATACAATTAATATAGAAGAGGCACAAAAAAATAGTATAACATTTAAGTATACTTTAAATCAAAAATGGACTGGTGCTACACGGATACGTATCGGTTTTGCTGCGGATCGTATTATGCCTTATATTGCTGGTGGTGTTGCTTATGGACAGTTCCAAAATATTCTATCGCTATCAAGCACAGCAACACACGACAAAGAGCTTAATAATGTGGTGGATGAAACAAAAACAATGATTGGTTACACTTTCGGTGCGGGTATTGATTTTGCAATGACCGATGATATTATTTTGCGTGCAGAGTACCGTTATTCGGATTTCGGAAAAAAGAAATTTGCTAAAGATAGCTTTGAACTTCATTACAAGACTAATGATTTTCGTGCTGGAGTATCTTATAAATTCTAATTTCTTGTATATTGTATAACTTAATCACTAAAAAGCCTTGTTTCTAACAAGGCTTTTTTATTTGTTACATTTTTTCTATAAAAAATTATTATACAGTATAATTAAACTTAGCATAAAAAACATACTCCTACACATCGCAATAAATCAAACTTTAGGAAACAATAAACAATTTTAATTGTTTAACCCGCTATATTGATAGATTCAAAATATTTTTGAAACACTTATATATCAAAGCCAATAGCTAAAAATTTATCAAACTATTCCTAGTATGAACATCGCATATTATTCTAAAGATAGAGTCTTGTTCAAAAAAAATCCTTCACATATAATTTTTTGCCACTGGATTATCCATTGAACAAGTAAAAACAGTTTTAACAATCTCAAATAGTATTGATGTTATTTTTGCCATTCAGTTCCGTAAGTTTAAGCCAAAATTGTAATGGCAATAAGCTAAGTCTCTAATTTTTATATTTCGCCATGCATTACTTACTTCAATCACTAGTTCTTCTCTCTATTAAGGAACACTATTTTTGAACCTCTCTTTCCTCCTTAATTTTTCTTTTTATAACCTGTAACACTAGTGCTTATTGGCGTTTTGTCTCAAACAAGTAAACACCATTAATAGAGCTTTTTTATTTCTAAAGTGTATTCGTGTCACATTTGAACCATTGTGAGCACTCTTTCTAAGACAGTGTAATTCTTATCTGCTTTATCAGCAAAAGCATAAATATTCTCAAAAAAAGACAAAAACAATATCATCGTTCATTGTCCTATAACTTTGATCAGCATCAGCAATTTATTTATAACCCCACAAAGCGGACATAACAAAAGTTGCTCAATGCGGTCGCCAATAAAGAAAATAATAATATATTCCTAGCACACCATAAATACTATAATATGCCCTCATCATCCATTGCAGTAAGAACAGTACAACCATTTACAAGAGCTCATCTTACAAAAGTTCCCGCACCTAAAAACTCACAATAAGAGGCCCCATTACACCGCTATAACACTGTACTACTCTTTAAAGAGCATCACATCATTACTCCTTTAGTAAATAGATTATTACAAATGATCATGGCAATGAGATGCTTTATTTTCAAGGTTTATTTAAAACGGATATAGCTCCTAAAGACCTGGCATTATTAGGCGTACCCTTTCCTTCTATCAATATCTCCCTAGATTGAAACATAGACGCAGATCATGCGTTGTATATCAATACTCATAGAAGGAGATAAACAAATGGAAACGCGCATTCCAACAGAAACATCATTAAATCCACATTTTCATGGAGAAAAAATTGTGGAACCTCAGCGTCCACTATTTCATAGGCCTCTTTCTTGGTCAGCTCTTTTTGCAGGACTGATTACAGCTATTGCTACTTCAATTTGCTTTTCTTTTTTGCTCGCAGCTTTAGGTTTAGGACAAATTGACCTCTATTCTTCTGCACCTTTTGGAGGAGTTTTGATGTCTGTTGGCATCGGTTCCATTATTGTGATGTTTCTTAGTCTTGCTATTGGTGGCTTTGTTGCTGGATATTTTGCAAAACAAGCAGGAGCAGCACATGGCTTCTTAACCTGGGCTCTTCTCATGCTTCTTATAACACTTCAGACAACTCTGTTCGTTTCCGGAGCAGCACACATGGGGGCTCAAACTCTCTCAAGCGTTGCATCTAGCTCCAAAAACGCTATTTCTAGCCTAGGAAAAGGGATCGATACCCTCTTCTCATCTCCAGACTATGACTATTTTAACAAACTGTTGAGTGATAAAAACAGCCATAAAATTGATTTTGATAAACTAGGCAAGGATTTACGAACAGTACTTAACGAAAGTAATATTCCAGCTCTTAACCCTGAACGTTTGAATAGCGTTTATAAAGAAAGCTTAAATGATATACAGTCTGTCATCACAGCTTTGATGCATAATCCTACCGGTTATTCTGTCTATCTTAAGAAGCTAGGAAATCGTTTATCTAGCCGCCTTGAAACGATTACAGATAATATTGATCGCAAAGATGTCATCCGCGCTCTTACGAGCAATGGCATGACCCAGGCTGAAGCTGAACATACTGCAGATCGTGCAATCACTCTTTATCAAGAAGCACGGGTAAAAACTGAACAGGCAATCAAAAATTTCAACCAACAAGTCGACACATTATCTCATTACCTTGAAGAAACAGCAAAGAGCGCTCAAAGCTTTGCAGACAAAGCCATTGGAACAGCTTCTACAATTGGGTGGTGGAGCTTTTTAGGTAGTCTTATCGGCGCTGTCATTGCGACTGTATGTGGCTATTATGGTGCCAAAAGCCGTAAACATTGCTGCCTACTTAAAAGCTTTGCTTAAAAAGCACTGCTGCAATGGATCATAATTGATCATCACAACAAGAAAGCTGCTAACTCATGGCAGCTTTCTTAAAAGGAGAAACAATTACCTCTAGCATTTCGAAAGATGGATAAGTACATGCTTGAAACACCTACCAACTTATAAATTTTATACACTTTATCATTAGAGAAATGCTGATCCTACCACCTTCATTTATCTGTTTGATAGATTTATGATAAGCGCATTCAGAGTGATTGTAGCTTTTTTAGGCGCTAATGTTAAGGTATGCTTTCCAGATGGAATTTAAGTGAGTAAAGTTGATAAAAAAGGCCTTTTCTCTTTTTTATAAGCGTTTTTATTATCTTAATGGAATATGCACGATAACCACTTTTTTTACAAAATGACCATATGCCCTTTCTGACTTTGAGCTTGAACAGATTTATTGAGCACTGCCACAACATCTTTTATAATAATCATACATGAATAAGAACAGACGCTTTGTGCCCTATCATTTATATACTATATACCCTACCCTTTAAACGAGATAGATACACCCATTTACCCGTCTGTAGTAAGATATAAAGGAAGTGCAGAAGACAATAAGCCCTTACCCCTCTTAAAAACACAGCAGACATATAAGAGCCGTGCAAACATAAGAACTATGTATTGTGCTATGAAGAGAGAAGAGACTTTTAGAGAAATGGTCAGATAAGAATATTTTACAGCGGATATGAGAACTTTAATAGTAAGGTAAAGCCCTAAGAAGCAAATATTAATTTCCAATGGTGGTGTTTTTTTAGAAGAGAGTACAGATTTTGTCAGAATTTTTTTTGGTTGCGGGGGCAGGATTTGAACCTGCGGCCTTCAGGTTATGAGCCTGACGAGCTACCGGGCTGCTCCACCCCGCGCCATTGCAGAGATCCCACAGTTATTGTGACGATGATATTGTTTGTAACAAAATCACTTGACTGCTGACCTCTATTGGAAACTGTTTGAGAAGACCATTGTATGTTTTTAACAGACCTGGCAGTGACTTACTCTCCCGTGCCTTAAGACACAGTACCATCAGCGCTGGAACGTTTCACGGCCGAGTTCGGGATGGGGATCGGGTGCAGCCATTCCGCTATAACCACCAAGTCAGCTAAGAACATATCAATGAACGAGAACTGGTTTTTTTGCTTAGTTTTATTTGAGTTTTTTATTTTAGAATGAACATAGGGAATGGGAACGATCAAGCCTATCGAACGATTAGTATCAGTAAGCTTCATATGTTACCACACTTCCACACCTGACCTATCAACGTGGTGATCTTCCACGGTTCTCAGGGAATACTCGTTTTCAGGTGGGTTTCCCGCTTAGATGCTTTCAGCGGTTATCCCGTCCGTATATAGCTACCCTGCTATGCGGCTGGCGCCACAACAGGTCCACCAGAGATACGTCCATCCCGGTCCTCTCGTACTAGGGATAGATCCTGTCAATATTCCTACACCCACGGCAGATAGGGACCGAACTGTCTCACGACGTTCTGAACCCAACTCACGTACCGCTTTAAATGGCGAACAGCCATACCCTTGGGACCTGCTCCAGCCCCAGGATGCGATGAGTCGACATCGAGGTGCCAAACAACCCCGTCGATATGAACTCTTGGGGGTCATCAGCCTGTTATCCCCGGCGTACCTTTTATCCGTTGAGCGATGGCCCTTCCACACGGGACCACCGGATCACTATGACCGTCTTTCGACTCTGTTCGACTTGTCAGTCTCACAGTCAGGCAGGCTTATGCCATTGCACTCAACGAACGATTTCCGACCGTTCTGAGCCTACCTTCGCGCGCCTCCGTTACTCTTTAGGAGGCGACCGCCCCAGTCAAACTACCCACCATACACTGTCCTGAATGCGGATAACGCACTGCAGTTAGACATCCATATCCATAAGGGTGGTATTTCAAGGGTGACTCCACAAGAGCTGACGCCCCTGCTTCAAAGTCTACCACCTATCCTACACAGATAGACACAAATGCCAGTGTAAAGCTATAGTAAAGGTGCACGGGGTCTTTCCGTCTAACCGCAGGAACCCCGCATCTTCACGGGGAATTCAATTTCACTGAGTCTACGTTGGAGACAGCGGGGAAGTCGTTACGCCATTCGTGCAGGTCGGAACTTACCCGACAAGGAATTTCGCTACCTTAGGACCGTTATAGTTACGGCCGCCGTTTACTGGGGCTTCAATTTAATGCTTGCACATCTCCTCTTAACCTTCCAGCACCGGGCAGGCGTCAGACCCTATACATCGTCTTGCGACTTCGCAGAGCCCTGTGTTTTTGGTAAACAGTCGCTACCCCCTGGTCTGTGCCACCCTTTAACGGTTGCCCGCAAAAGGGTCACGCTTCTTCCGAAGTTACGCGTGCAATTTGCCGAGTTCCTTCAACGTAGTTCTCTCAAGCGCCTTGGTATTCTCTACCTGTCCACCTGTGTCGGTTTCGGGTACGGTCTATATGTGGGAGCTATTTCCTGGGACTACTTCACTGCAAGATCAATCCAATAAGACCTTACAATATACGCAATCCGTCACTTCCCACAGGTCCACGAATATTAACGTGGTTCCCATCGACTACGCCTTTCGGCCTCGCCTTAGGGGCCGACTCACCCTGCTCAGATTAACTTTAAGCAGGAACCCTTGGACTTTCGGCGAGGGAGTCTCTCACTCCCTTTATCGTTACTCATGTCAGCATTCTCACTTCCGATACCTCCAGGAGCTCTCACGAGTCTCCCTTCACAGGCTTACGGAACGCTCCGCTACCACTTACTCATATGATTCATAAGAGTAAATCCACAGCTTCGGTGTATGGCTTGAGCCCCGTTACATTTTCGGCGCAAAGACCCTTATTTAGACCAGTGAGCTGTTACGCTTTCTTTAAATGATGGCTGCTTCTAAGCCAACATCCTGGT
>NZ_JH725081.1:432367-494867 GCF_000278255.1 Bartonella melophagi K-2C | reverse complement strand
AATACAAAATGCTGGATTAATAGTGGACACAAAAAATGAATTTCTTTCAATTCTCACATTAGGTGAGCTTTTAAAGGCAAATAACTTATCATCTACCTTTAAATTATCAGATAATCCTGAAGTGCGTATTATCCAAGAAAATCTCACTATTTCGCCTCAAAAAAACCGAATCGACCTTACAAAAAATTATGTTGAAGACATTATCCCTGTTCATAAAAAACAAACAATATTGGAAATACTTCAAGAATTTGAATCTGATTATGACACAGAGCAAATTGAACAAGTTGCACAAGCTTTAGCCACATTGAACCATTCAGATCTCCTTAAAGAAGAAAGTCTCTTACGCCTTGGGATCGTCACGCAACATGGTGAAGAAGATCATATTGTGCGGGCAAGTATTTATCGCAAAAAATATCATGTTCTTACAGTTGCTTTAAATGATGATAACCAATTTGTTGAAAGCACAGAACCAGAAATGTCTCCTATTCTTCAAACTGCGTTTCAAAATGGCCTTTCCCACTCTTTAATTAACGTCGGGCGATTGCCGACAGTTTATGATGCCATCTATCGTGCTGTTCTTAGCCACGATATGTCACCTTCTGTCTCACGGCGCCTTATTCGCCTGCTCGCAACCAATATTGACATGAAAAGCCGCATCACACCAACCGATCAGCTTGAAATATTTTATGCTGTGCCCAAAGAAAACAACAATGAAAAAGACAAAAAAAGCACACAAAATGAGCAACAGAGCCAAAATACTCAAGACCCCCCCATTAATAATGTAGATCCTGAAATTCGCTATATCAGTGCCACTTTTGGTAATGTAACCTATAAATATTATCGTTATCAATCTAAAGATGGCAGCGTTGATTATTATGATTCAGAAGGAAAAAGTTCAAAACCTTTTCTGCTCCGCAAGCCTACTCCAAATGGCACTTTCAGCTCACCCTTTGGGCCACGCAAACACCCTATTTTAGGCTATGTGCGCATGCATACTGGGGTTGATTGGACCGCACCAAAAGGATCCCCCATCATTGCCGTTGGTGATGGTGTTGTAACCAAAGTGGGTGTAGCCAATGGCTATGGAAACCATGTAGTTATTCAACATGCCAATGGTTATGTTAGCAGTTATGCTCATCAAAACAATCACGCACCAAGCCTTAAGCAAGGAATGAAAGTCCGGCAAGGACAAGTAATTGGATATGTTGGATCAACTGGGCTTGCAACGGGGCCACATTGCCATTTTGAAATTATTGTTAACGGCACAAAAGTTGACCCCATGCGCATCCGCATACCTAACAGTAAAGAATTGCTCAATCAAGATCTGCAAACATTCTTGCGAGAAAAACGCAATATTGATTCTTTAATCAACAGCCCTACAAAATCAACCAATGATTCTTAAATCAGATTTCAGATTCTAATGATCAGAAAAATGCTTAAACATATTTTTTAAATTTTTAAAAACAACAAAAAGCAACGCTTGGCTTTCCCTTATACAAGAAACAACACAAAAAAATAAAGTAACATAAAGGACGAGAGGAATCATTTTAATAGCGCCTTTAAGAGACAGATGATGAATCATTTGCGCTACGAGTTTTCAGTTTTAGCAAAGGAATGATCACCTTTGTTCCACCTAAATCAGATGTTTTAAACGATGGTTTTTCACCAAACTGCATACAAAGTTGTTCGATAACCAAGCGGCCAAGGCCTACTTTTTCTTCTAAATTTTGACTGTTGATGCCCACGCCGTCATCTTCAACGATCAAAATCATTTGACCATTATCTTGAGGGATAAAAGAAACATAAATATTTCCACACCGTTGGTCGGGAAAAGCATGTTTTAAAGCATTTGTCAGTAATTCACCAAGAATAATCCCAAGTGTTGTAGCATCTCTTGATGATAATTGACACTCTTTGAAATCTGTATGAATGGTGATATTTTCACGCAATTCAAGAGGCACTGCCAATTCAACATCATGAACAACTGAACTTAGAAATTCAGCCACTAAAGTTGTTTCCATATCATCGCATAAACGCAAACGTCTGTGTGCAGTAGAGATTGTTTGAATACGATCACGTGCAGCACCAAGAACAGAACGTACTTCTGCATTTTTGCTTCGATTTAATTGCAACGCAAGCAGAGAAGACACTGTACTGAGCGAATTTCCAATGCGGTGACTTGCATCTTGTAGAAGCATTTCAACACGCTGGCGTTCTTTTTCAGCATGGTTGCGTGCCTTTTCCAATTCTTGTGTTCGCTCCTTCACACGTGCTTCAAGAGCAGCATTTTCACTATGAAGTAATAATTGATATGTTTTTAAGTAACGAACATCACGACGAAACCGATTAATCACAAAATAAGCTGAAACAAAAGTGCTAACAACAGCAACAATTGCTGCTAATGTTAAAGCAGCACGCATCATAGCTATGTCTTTGCGTTGTTTTTGCCGTGTGGCATTATCACCATTGACAAAATTTGTCATTAACTGAGCTAAATGTGCAACTTGAAGTTTTGAAATTTCAGGAGAAGATGGCAGTTTAACTGATGAATCGGTAAAAGAATCGAGAGAAACCATATGCGCAATCATAATGGCTTTACACGTTTCGACTTCTTTTTTAAAAGCGCTAAACCATTCATACCATTGCGGCTTGGAATAGACAATAAGACCAGTATAATCAAGAATATCATCAAGATCACGAACTGCATTTGTAAAGTGGGTTTTATCTTCCTCCCTGCGGCTACTTTCATAGCGACGGTCCGCTGCCGCCATATCAATCAAATTAATCAATACCAAATCAGCTTGTTCTCGCAATTGTGAACTTGTATTCAACCGTGCAACTTCCCGATCCACTGCGTTGGATAACAACATAATAAAGATTGCGGCTAAAAAAGCCATCAAAAGAGAGATGATAATTGCCACCCACCGCCAACGTGTAATCGTTGAACCAGAAGAAGATATTTGAGGAAGAAAATCCATCTGTGTTGTCATAGAATTTCCATCAATAAACCTGACAATCATCATTCTTCAATGTATAGGAGAAGGGTTTTCCTGATCACTGATATAAAAACCCTGGCAATACCTGGTTCAGGCCTTTTTCATTTTTTCCAAAAATGCAGGCTAAACTGTTGAGAAGATCTTCCAAATGATGATTTCCTGTAAAAATTGTAATGGAAAGACAAAAAACAAAGCTTTTAACCATCATGGTGACGTTCTTTAGTTATTAAATGAGCACAATGTACTTCCAGCCGAATAAGCATCCGGGCCATAATCGGATTCACCATTTACCTTGAGAAGTTCTTGCAAACGATTGCGCGCTCTGCTGACACGGCTTTTAATTGTCCCCACAGCACAATCACAAATAGCTGCAGCATCTTCATATGAAAAACCAGATGCACCAATTAAAATAATCGCTTCTTTCTGATCAGCAGAAAGCATATCTAAGGCCTTTTTAAAATCTTGCAAATCTAACGATCCATATTGAGCAGGGTGAATAGCTACATTTTTAGATAAAAGGCCATCACTGTCTTGAACCTCTCTACCTCTTTTGCGCATCTGACTATAAAATTCATTACGCAAAATGGTAAAAAGCCAAGCTTTGATATTCGTACCCATTTCAAAACTGTCTTGCTTAGCCCATGCTTTCATAATAGTGTCTTGGACAAGATCTTCTGCCTTATCGTGCTTGCCACTTAAAGAAATAGCAAAAGCACGCAAAGCTGGCAGAATCATAAGCAATTCTTGTTTAAAATTTTTAGCACCTGTCATCATAAAGAATCAAACCTCTTCTGCGCTGTTTAAAGAGGCGCGTTCAGCCTGATCCAATTTTTCCAAAAGTTCTAGAAAACGAACAGGAATAGCTTCTTCCTGAATCCCCATATAAAATTGCCGCAGTTTCAGAACAATCTCGCTGTTAACACCAAAAAGATTATTACCAAGTGCAGAAGGATCGGTGAGATTTTTTTCACCACAATCGTTCATTTTTCAGTCCCTTAACCCATATATTAACTCAAAGAAGATTTTTCTCTTCATGGTTGTAAATATAGTTGCGCTTAAAAAGTTCCATATGAGGGAAGGAACTTTTTCGTATGTTGGGAATTTTAATTTTCAAAAGCGCTTTTAAAGACAGAAGGAGTTATCAATCATGTCATTATCAATGCGTATTGCCCCACATCTTCCTTATCTTCGACGTTTTGCCCGGTCTGTTACAGGCAGCCAATCGTCTGGTGATGCTTATGTAGCAGCGATGTTGGAAGCGCTTATTACCGATATCTCCATTTTTCCAAAAGCATCAAGCGATCGCATTGGAACCTATCGGCTTTTTTGTCACCTTTTTGATCAAACCACGCCTAACATCGCCGAGCCATTGCCACAATTTGGTCTTGAACAAAAGGAAAATGCAAAATTATCATATCTTACACCACGTGCACGCCAAGCATTTTTGCTGATTGCTGTAGAAGGCTTTAATGAGCGTGAAGCAAGCGAAATTATGAATATTGATGCACAACAGTTTCACCAATTTCTCAACCAAGCATCTATCGATATTTCAGCACAAATAGCCACACAAATTATGATTATTGAAGACGAACCCCTCATTGCGATGGACATTGAACAAATGGTGGCAAATCTTGGCCATCAAGTTGTAGGGATTGCACGCACTCGTGATGAAGCTGTTGTCATGTATCAGCAGAAAAAACCGCGGATGGTTTTAGCCGATATTCAATTGGCAGATAATAGTTCGGGTATTGATGCGGTTAATGACATCTTGAAAAATGACCACATACCTGTGATCTTTATCACTGCTTTTCCAGAAAGATTACTGACAGGGGAACGTCCTGAACCGACTTTTTTAGTGACCAAACCCTTTAATCCCGATATGGTAAAAGCACTCATTTCACAGGCTTTATTTTTTCAAGAAAATGCTTCCAAAGCTGCATAATGGAAAGCAATATTTCAATTATGAGCATCAACCCTATTTCTACTCTGCCTATGGACAGATCCCATCTCAGCGCCCTCATACAGGCCATCCGTAGCGCTGATGTTTGTGTTTTCTATCAGACAACAAATCTGATCCATCTATGGGCTGAAAATTTGCCTCAGCATTTGCACAATAAATGGCGAGTGGGTTACCGCGATAATGATTTTTTTTCACCCGATCTTGCCGATAATATGGAAACGATCAAATTGCAGGTCTTAGCCACTGGAAAAATGCAAACCATTGAAGTGCAATTTGAAGATATGGCAAAACAAGAAATTTGGTACAAATTCTCGATTGATTGTGACCGCAATGATCGTGGAGAAATTATCGGCGTGATTACAACTGGTGTTGAAATTTCAGGCCTGCGCCGACGCGAACAAGTACTGAAAATTTTGCTCCGAGAAGTCAGTCACCGTTCTAAAAATCTTTTGGCTATCATTCAAAGTATTGCTAGCCAAACTGCACGCTATACAGAATCGCTCCAGGTTTTTTTGCGCAAATTCCAAGGGCGTCTGCATTCTCTTTCCCATTCTCAAGATCTCATTACCGATTCCAACTGGCGTGGAGCACAATTTCGTGAATTGGTACAATCACAAGCTTTGGGTTATCTTGTAAAAGAAATAGAGCGATTCTCTATTGAAGGTGCTGATCCTTATCTCTTTCCAAACGCGGCTTTACATATTGGTTTGGCTTTTCATGAACTCATTGTCAATTCACTCTCTTTTGGTGCCCTGTCGCAAGAAAGGGGAAGTGTATCTGTGCGCTGTGAAATTCAAGCAAATACTCATAAACCAACAAACCTCTTAATCACCTGGCATGAAAATTTTGAACCTGGAACCACTCTTTCTGAGCACAATAAAGCCTGTTTTGGCAGTACAGTTTTAGAAAAAATTGTTCCCATTTCTGTAAATGGATCAGCCTCTTTAAAAGTAACAGAAGAAGGAGTGGTTTATTGTTTATCTGTGCCTGATACTTATTTTGATCTTGATACGTTTTCTTAAAGAACATTTCAAACACGAAGAAATACACAAAACCCCCTTACCATTTCCAATATGATAAATGACTTTGATGCCCATCAATATCTATTGCATCCTTCTTAAAGATTGCTTAAAAAAGCTATCAACATTTTTTCTAGAAAGTATTTTATAAATCCTATCGTTACCGTCCTGCTGCTTGTTTCATGTAACGATGATTTGAACAGCTGTTTTCCAATGACTCCATGGTGAAATTCTACCCAACAGCACAAATATGTGAGAAAGATATCGTACCATCAATTAAAAAACTTACGTCCGGGCAAGCAAATTTTTGCCCAATGCACAAACATACCAATAAACTCAACACAACAAAAAGTCTCTCTTGTTTGGTCTGTCACAAGCCAAGGCAATTTTCTGCTTCAAAGTCTCCATAACAATGGTAACGAGAAAACAGATCTTTAAACAAACGCCTTCTGACTTCTTTCTTGTTTTTTTCTAAACACTTATCCATTGTAAAAAAATCATTTAAAGCATAAATTCTTTAAGCTTAAAAAAGAACAATGGAAAAATGCATCATGACCTACAATAATACGCGTGCTTTTCAAGAAAACCATAAAGAACCACGCACCCTACCCCAAGATGAACCGTTAGATCCTGCAGTAGAACGGGTAAGAAAAAAACTCATGCGTTTAATGATCATATCCATTTCAATCACAATCATTCTTATTCTTTTTGTGTTGGCAGGCGTAATCTATAAAATTATAACACCTGAAACAGCTTCCAAACAAACAAAGCCTCTTGTTCTTCAAAGCGATAACTTACCCTTTGCTCATCACACACTCTTACTGCCACCAAAAGCGCAGATCATATCGCAAAGCCTGTCAGACCATCACATCGCACTGAGAGTTTTAATGCCAAACGGGCAAACACATTTCATGATTTATAATTATCGCACAGGCGCTCTTATTGCAAATCTTTCCGTGACAATGGCACAAGAAACAGCTGTCACAAAGCCTTTTCAAGCGCAATAATCAACACAAGCTTAGCCTTTTTCCCCTACTGAACGCGTTGTTGTTACCTTGCGTCGACGCGGCTTTTTTGGTGCCTCTTCACCAGGTAAAGAAAGAGAAGCAATTTTTTTTGCAGATTCACTCCTTTTTTCAGAAAGTACGGCCACTTGAGACAAGTCACCAGAAGAGGACTCTTGAGTCTGAGCATGCCGACGTGGCAAACGACGCGATTTTTTGGCAGCTTCACCCCTCTCTTCAGTAGTTCGTTTTTTTTGTTCAACAGTTTCAGTTAATTCAGAACTCTTAGTTTCTGATGCATCAGATGAGCGTATATTTTTTTTGCTACCTTTTCGTTTCTCATTGTGTTTTTGTTGTTGCGTGTGCGTCACAGGCTTTTCATCATTGCTATCATCTATTTTAATATTTTCAGCACCTGCCTCTTCACAACTCTTCTCACCATTTTCATCACACTGAACAGGTTGAGAGCTATGTCCAACTGCTGCAAGGATAATACGTAAATAATGTTCAGCATGTTGCAGATAATTCTCCGACATAACGCGGTCACCAGCACCTTGTGCATCACGTGCAAGACTTATGTACTTATCAGCAATTTGCTGGGCATTACCACGAATTTTAACATCCGGTCCATTACTTTCATAATTACGGGACAATGGATTAGAGCCACGACGATTATTGTTATTATTACGATTGCGTACCCGTCTATTTTGCTGTGACCTCATATGTATCCCTTTTGGATTATATTTTTTAATTGATCTCTCTTATCGCATTATTTCTTTAATAATGCTGATCGTGTTTAAAATACGGTTATGAGACTATCCCCGTCTTATTTAACTTAAATGATATTGAATTGATATCATATCAAAAGCACATATTTTTTGAAAACCACCCAACACAGCAGGGAGCACCTCAGTATAATTCCCAATTTACCTGCTAATAAGCAGAAACGTAACGATGTTCTCATAAAATTCCAAGTGTTTTTTTTAAAAAAATCCATATTTTTTAAAAAAAGTGATCATCTTGTGGAAAAAGAGTAAAAACAAGCATAGTTTTTTCTGATGTTTTCTCTAACTTTCCTATTACCAACACTTCCTTTAAAGGCAGAATAAATGCTGCACTCCCACTCCTTGCAACCTCGCAAATGAGAACGCAAGTCTGAGATAACAAGCAAAAAACCAAGTTAATCACCCTTAACCACAATGTACCAAATGACCTTCTTTAACGAATGATGTAAAGGTTGCACTTTAAGCATATTAAGGCTTGTATCAATTTTCACACACCATATCACGAGTTGTAACACCCTTATAATTACAAGCATAATCAAGAACCAAATCAAATAAAGAAAAAGCATTTCTCGCTTTCTATTTTCACTGCTCATTGGCGTTTTTGTATAAATTGTTTCTTGAGTTGATACAAAGCTAAATAGTAGCTTTCTTGCAGTACACGCCGCCCGCTATAAATTCCCTACTTTCACCTAATTAATGAGAGACTAGAAACCTCTCAAACTCTCTAGAGCACTTTCCAAAATTATAACTTGTTATACTATTGTAAACTAATGCCTAATACCTGTTTTACTTTCTTTCCATTATCCCTAAAAACGACTATTACTCGTCTTTCCTGAATGAGTGCTGTTTTAGCTAAATCCAGAATGTTTTTTCCACTCGATGTACCACACCACCAATCCCCTGACGATTGATTATCTGGGTGTAATTTGGATATGAATAATAACCTACATAACCCTTCATCAGTAGTAGTAACTAATTTTATAAAGCCCGTTTCTGCATATTCTCCATACAATTCAGCGAAAGCTGTTCCTACCATTAAAACAAATATACTCAAAAATAGAAGTATTTTTTGTTTAATTTTCATAATAATTTTCATCATTTAACATTTGAAATAAACTTATTTTTTATTTCTTATGCAAGAACTATATTTACAATACTTATCTTGAACCAAGAATAAAAACAACTACCTTAAGTATAGAGTATTGAGCTTTCCACAATAATTTCGCTCCAAATTCCTGTGCTGATTTAGTAGAAAAACAAAATGACTTTGATCTGCAATTAGCAAATTCAATTCATGGGTATTCTTCCCAAGCCCGATGCTCATCAGAAAAACCAGCTTGTTAAAACCAGCTCATTGTGATTGTACATCTGATGATGAAAAACTTGCTCATAATCATTCATTGTATCTGGATTGAGAACAAATGGATCAACATTCCCGTTTCCTACATTCTCAAAAGTATCCATATCTGCCTGATAGACTTTATTGACGTCATTGGCAAAAGCAGAATACGAAAATATAAAAATCATTAAAGAAATAAATGATTTAAGTATAGTTTTTCTCATAAAATCTCCCCATTATTCATGTAGATATACATATGCTGTTATTAATTTAAGCTCTAAATTATGAGTATCATCACACAGTGCAAAGAGCATTTTTAAGTGCTTTTTCCCAAAGCACTCCCCCTAACAAAAACTATCGATATCTTGCTACCTCTTCACACATGAAACCTCATAAGAGCACAATAAAGACAGCCTCTCGACAACCCCTCATTACACTGAATAAACCAAAGCTCACTCTATCATCAGAAGCTTTTTTCAACCGCTCACTGCCTTATATTTGCTTGTGCGTGAAATCTTTAATAATTTGTTATGTGTAAATCAGCTAACTAATGGTGTTACTCAAACAATACTTTTATTCATAAATCAAAATTTTTAATGGAACTCTCTAATTGTGTTATAAATGTGATCATTATATAGTGTGGTTTAACCAGTGATTCATAATAAGGTCTGGTACTCAATAAATTATGACGCATACTGAAAATCAGCAGTGGTTTCTAATATAAATTCTAGAGTGTAAAAAACACACCTAAATAATGAAAAAAAGAAAAACACAAGCATTAAAAATAAACACAAATTTCTGCAAAAATAAACAAGGGGAATAATTATCATGCTACAACGCAATACTCTTTTAGAAAAGAAGAGCGAGAGTAATGCTGTTCACCCCTTCCCCTGGGCCAAACTACCTGACAGAGAAACTTTGTTCGAAAAGCGCGCACATCGTTTTATGCATTTAGCCACAACCAGCCCCAATAAAGAAGATCTCTTATTTTGGGCTCATTTTTGTAATGCACAGCAACAATTAACAAACACATTGCGAGATTTTTCCACAGCACTTAGCCGTTTTACAACTGTGTCTGCCCCTCCTTTTGATAGATCAAAAATATTGAGCCTAGGATTTTATGATAGCGTTGTGCACAATTTTTTAAATCATATTTCAACCAGCGCATTACCTGTGAAATATCAAGAAGCTTTCAATAAAGTACAACAGCAGCAAGACCAATGGCGTTTATGGGGGCATAATCTGTTAAATCATCCACTTTCCCACCAACATTTAGCAGAACATATTTTCATCACCGGTGCTTTGCAAATTATTTATTGCCTCACCTCTTCACAGCTTGATCCTCAAACACTGATCCCACAACAAAATAACCTTTGCCCAGCCTGCGCAGGCACACACCTGGCCAACATCGTGGGTGACTGGAAAGGGGAAGAAAAACAACGGCTTTGTTCTTGCCTTTATTGTGGCACATTATGGCGCTCTGCACATTTTCAATGCATTATTTGTAACGCAGCACACAGCACATTTCACCATAACCTTGAAAAAGATTCAAAAAACATTCTACTAGACAATATTCTCATTGAAACCTGTGAAGTGTGTAGACATGACTACAGCCAATTCAATCAACACGAAAATTCATCTCTCAATGTTTGTGCTCATGATAATGAGCAAACTCATCCCAGATTTTTTCTTGAAAATTCACCCTCATTTGAAGCAGAAGAACTCTAACCCTTTTAAAACTAAAAAGCACAAACGGTTAAGTGTTCCCCTTTTCTCAACCACCTCATGTGCATCAATAGAAAGTGTTCACCTTGCACCCCCCTTCATGGCCGCTGCTCTATTACAGCCATCAAAAATTAAAGAAATCAAAACACCTGGCATCTTTTAAAAAGATTTTTGTCCACAAACAAACGCATTGCCTTGTAAAGAAATAGTCCACGTACCACTGCACTTCCTAATATAAAAAGCCCAATAATCATTTTAAAAAGATAAGCCTCTTGCTTTTAATATGCTTCAAACCAGCCTTTCTACTTAACCAATATTCTTTAAAATAAGCATTCACTTACAGCATTATTAAAAAACTAGCGACTCCCACTCACCATGCTTACCGTTAAATAAGCAGCTTAACATTAAATTGAGCAATACTCCATTGGCTCACACATCTACCTTTCAGCGTATTTTATATGTTCTCAATTCTTCATAAATAATCTAAAAATGATTACGCACTTTATTACTATTTTCATCTTGTTCATTGATTAAACAATCCCGTAAGAGAAAATAATTTCCATCCCCTGGTCTGATCATTTTGATACATCTTTCCTTTGAGCTATCAGAAACCTCTTCCCATATTTCACGAACTGTAAAATAGGCTTTACTCTCTGAGTGCAAACAGCGTGAATAAACCTCACCCTTCATATCAGGCAAAACTGAAGCAGCAATTTCTTTACAATAAATGTACAAATCAAATTCCGGAATAACGAGCTTAATAGGCACATGTTGCGGAATCTGTTTTGTGGAAAAAAAGTGATCAGCAATTTTTTGAACTGCAAAATAAAAAACCAACACACACAAAAAAAACGCAAAGAGAACAACAGCAATCTTACGATATGCTTTTCTACGATAATACCTTAACCTTGTATAGATTTTTTTGTCCATGAACTGTCTGCCTTTAACCGACTATGGCAAATTTTAATCGATCATGGCAATTTTTGAACAGTAAATAGTGCGACGAGCATAACGATCCATAAAGATCCATGAACAATCAATAGCATTATGAATTGTCTTGCACCAAAAAGCAATCACTCGTTCTATAAAGCCACCGCCCTTTTCGTAATCAAGAAGTCATAATCAAAAGAAAGTAAAGCTTTAAATTATTCTATAGCTCTTTTAAATATTCTCAACCTTTTTTACTCATCATTTAATGAAACAAACGTGCATCCCCCATCTTCTTGTAGGACCCACTCTCTTTTTTAAAAATGGCAAATATACATAAAGAATATATAAAAACACCACTAAAGATATTGGTACATATCCTTAAAACCCTATAAAGATCAAAGATAGCTCCATATCACTTCACCCATCTAAACTAAATCTATCGTTTGTGCTATCTATGCTTTCCCAACATTTTGCGTTTTATCAAAATGGTTTGTACCCACAATAATAACGGCTCTGTTTGAAGCAAATGTGCTGGCCTGTTAATGAGAGGTGGTTTCATCCAATCTACTCAAGACAGTGGATCACTCATTTGGCACCCCGCCAAAAAAACAAAAAAGCCAACATGGTTTGGATAAGCATTTTTATCTGTTCAAAAGAGCGTTTATAAAAAAAGCCTCATACGAGAGCAATAATACAAGCAATAATCAAGCTCTAACGTGATAATAAGATCACAATTTTTCTTCTTTTATTCGAGAAAGATACACGAAAATACCCACCATCATCGCGATAATCATAATGGCTGCTAAAGCCCATTGTACAGGCCCATATCCGGAAAAAAGCCCCGTTAAACCTGAGAGGGCCCCAATGACTGGCGCTAAAAATTCTGCTGTTAAAATAGAAACATCGCCTGTAGCTTCCACCACTTGATAATTGGAACAAACATAAGCCCCTTTAGCCCACAATCCCGCTTCAGCAGCACGTCGGTGCACAAGACCTTGCAAGCGTTGCCCTTCTGCTTTTGTCCATTTTTGCAATTCAGCTGGCACAGCTTCATAATCACCTTTATTAAGCTTTCTTAAAAGTGTAGAGTTACAAAAAGCATCTATTCCTACATTATAGCAAAAAGATACAAGAGCGGCGAATTGCTCATCAGTTAAAGGTTGAGAAACCACCTGCTCAACTATTTGTTCAAATTGCGCTAAATCTTTTCGCAAAATAGCTTCTGCTTTAGCTTTTGTGATCTTCATACCATCTTGCACAACGGGTTCACCTGCTTTAGTTGTGTGACCATAACCAATTGTCCACACACCAATAGCGTCTTGGTAGGCCTGCAAACGTAAACCTTCCCATTTTTTAATCAACGCTAACCCTTCTTTTGATATTGTCCGCATTTTTTATCCTTATAAAATTCCCCCAAGCGTTTATGCTCATCACCTTGAATTGTTGCTGACACTGTCTACGCCTTGCTTGCAGTATCTTTACCTCCATTGTCCTGGAGAATTGTCGCTAATTGTTCTTCTAAAGCAGAAACACGCTGCAATAATTGCGTAGTGGTTTGAGTATTTCTTTTATTTTCGCGCTTTATCTCCTGCTGCATATGTTTCAAGAGAGCATTTAAAGGAGCATGGCCCATTCTCCCACTTGCATAAAGAACCAAGCGAATATGTTCAGGATCAGCAATATCAGCAATAGAAAATGGAAAAAGTGCCATTTCGTTCTCTCACCCTTTTAAGTGCTAAAAAACAACCCTTTTGGAAAACGCTTAAATGTCCACAAACATAAACCAGCTTGCCCAACACTCAAGCAAACCACAAGGCCATCAACTAACCGTTCAAAAAAGTGCGCTAGATAAGCTCAAGCCACACCAAACATCCACCTTCTTTTTGGAGAAAAGAGAAGGCTTCAAAAAAAACACGAACCTGTTATTTTCTCAAATGAGATGCCACCCGCCAATTTTCTGTCATGCTTTACTATTCAAATTCTCATACCTTAATGGCGTAAACAACTGCAACATTGACAGGACGCGTTTCTATATCACCTGTATTATTGAGCGTAAATGTGTGTGTGTGATCACCCGCAGGCTTTGTTAAAACCCGCTTTTCATAACTATGATATCTGGGCAAAGCACTTCCTCTAGCCGCATCTACCGTAAAAATTTGTTCTGCAAATTCATGTTTATGCTCACCCGCATTATGGATTATTCCTGTATGCGTATGAGATTTAAAGAGATCGTTTTGTCTGCTTCCTAAAACGCGGTTTTTATCAATCCCTCTTTGACTATCAAGCCCACGCAAAAACATTCCACGTAAATCAGGGATATTGAATGTAGTTGTTCCATCACCTCTACCCCATGTTTCACCAATGGCTACAAAAAGACTTGCATAATTCTTGCGTAAGTAAGCTTTACCATCACATAAAAGCCATCCTTCAGGAATTTTTTCCATGGCAAAAGTCGCAATGAAACCTGATGGAAAACTACTTACTGGTTTTGGAGCAGCCGCAGGTGTGGGATTGGTTAAATACCAACCATCTTTACCTTCTCCACCAATACCATACTGATAAACAAGTTCATAAAGACCGTTCTTTTGAATCTCTCCGCCACTTAAAAGTACCAATCCATTTGGTGTTACCTTATAAACAGGCTGAGCAGATAATTTGTTTAACACAACACTTGTTGTTTTAGTATTAACCCCCTGCGCCTTAAAGCGAACAATAATATCGTTTGTATAAGCGGCAATAGGAGACTTAGTAACCAGACGAATAGATGTTTCATTTCCATCTTTCTCTGTAGTAAATTTTGCTTCAATTGTTCCGCCATTATCCGTTAAATACTCTCTAATGCGTTGCATCATTGCACGCGCACTATCATTGACTGAGCTTGGTGGTTGTCCTTCTGCCCAGTTAATGATGTCATCAGCACGTGCATTTTCGTGTGCAACTAGCGACCAATCATAAATCGAACTCATAGAGTTTGTCCTTCTTGCACCAAATCAATACCAGAAAAAAGGGGAGATGAAGGGGAAGAGTATTTACTTTCAGGTGTTGTAACTTTTTCCATTTCAAAGCCAATTTTATCATAATCGACATATAACAACTGTGTTTTGTCATCCATATAAACAGCGTCAGGCTTCAAACGCACCAGATCTTGCGCCATCACCCCGCGATAACGCTGAGAATCTCCTTTATAATTAAATTCATAAAGCGGATAACCATTTCTCTCCCCTACAGACACGATATTGTCTTTAACTCTGGCATCAGAAAGACCCATAATGCCACCAATTAATCCAAGCAATTGCTGTACATCACGCAAAGGATCTTTGGTAACTGAAGGTACTGCCACACTCTGTCCTGTCTGAGTACCGTAATTTCCAGCTGCTGTTGTACCCACTTTTAGCAACTGTTCTAACCGATTCCACGCCTGATTGTCCTGTTCCATCCATTTTTCGCGCTCAACATCCAAAGCATGCTGGTTATTGGCATCTTGCACCATGCCGCCCTTTAAAGCATTGCTTTGAGCATTGCTTTGTCCTTGATAGAAGTTGTTTGCCGCATTAATCTGGTTGTGCGTAGCCTTATCAATCATCTGATTGGCATTCATCATATTGAGCACATCTTGATTATATTGTTGCGCTGCTGCATTTGTTGCCAAAGCCCCCAACTCATCAGTTAACACACCAGTATGCGCCCCAGAACCATAACGCCCTGCCCCCGCCATAGACTGATTAACAGCATCAGAAGTTTTAGAAAGTGCATTGTCCAGAGCATCATTAAATTTGCTATTGTTTCCAATCCAACCACCACTTGCCATATTGTTAAGATTTTGTTGACTTTGAGTGGGGTTATTTAACCACTGATTGATCGTTGGGTTGTTAAACTGGTTGGCAGCACTTCCCAATCCCTTAATTGCATTAAGTGTTGCATCACTCAAACCGGCATGGCGATCACCTTCATAAACATTTCCTCCAATACCTTGATTATACAAATCAAGAGCATCAGAACTTGCTTGTTGCAAAATACCTTGCGCCCATATTGGCGGAGCATTTGTTTGTGTTGTTGTTTGAACTTGCGGGGTTTTTCGTCTACTCATGGGATGAGAACCTTTCTATAATGAATAAGATTGATAGCATGTCCACGTTGGCCAAGCATTTTAGACCACCCAAACCTTCCCATAGTCAGCATTTCATCAGCGTGAATTGTTCGAGCCCATTTTTCAACCTGATCAATCAATTTGACCAATTTCAGCCCTCCCTTTCCAGCCAGGTCTAAAATAACAACGCGTTTTTTCCCAGTGTGCGTCATTTCAATTTTAGTGATCACAAAAGCACTAAATTGAGTTTCATTTTTTAAGATCAACCATAATTGTGCTTGTCCACCAGCAATCTCTTTTGCAATAGTGTCCAAACACACATCATCGGAAAACCGCTTGGCATATTTTTGCATCGCCGCATTAATAGCCTTTTGATAAAGGGCTATTTTTTCCCACGGCCATTGATTTGTAAGATGAATAGAATACAAATTTTGACTGTCTTGTTGAGCAATTACATTTTGAGCTTTTTCACCCTTTTGGCAATCAATCTCAGCATCTTTTCGCCCAACTGCCTTCACCATTTGTTGCACTTTCCTCCAACATCTTCTACCCATCCATCCGCTCCCATACTCTTGTCTGCCTACTCGCCAGTCCCTTACTTGCCCACTCGCCAGCCCCCTTATACTTGGCTGTGCACCAGCCCATTACTTACTTGGCTACTTGCTTCACCCACACTCTTGTTTAACGGCTCACCGCAGACCAGCAGATTTTAACGCCACATCAAATCCGGTTATATGTGACCAGTTAGCCCCTTCAGGGATCCGCAACTTAAAGCGATAAAACCGCGCCCTCACGCGACAACGAATCTGACCTGTATGAGAGGAAGGTTGCCGTTCTGGAAACCAAACAATTTTTTCCTCGATTGATTGGCGCAAACGCATCCCTACAGACACATAAAATTGCGTACTATTGACCTGGGGCATAATATTGCTCACACGGGTCATCACGCCACTTGTCTGACCCATTTCTTGCGATGTCACGACACACGCCATTGGTTTACCAGAAAATGACCCAAGCCTCCCCTGTTGATCAAACGCACCAAGAACAGGCGCTTCATTTTGCCAAACTTTACTGTCGAGAGAAAATGGCAAATCATCCAAACTACAAGAAACCCGATCAAGCCCTTCTAAGCTGTATCCAGCATAAAAAATAGGCAAAATCATTGCAATGTTAACAGTCGCCACAGACCACTTTTGCAAACCCCAATCATAAATCAGCAAGGTACGTTCTTGCGTACTCTCATCAAGATCAATCATCCAATAAACACGCGTATAAACACCATCAATCGCAGACCATAAAATAGGTAGGCTACTTTGATTAATTCTTGTAATCATAGTCCGATCGACTTTTTCAAAGCCAATGGGTGTAATGTGTCCATCAATGTTAATTTGGTAAAATCCCCCCTCATCAATAAAAAAAGCAAGATCGCCTCGACACACAATTGATTCAGAAGTTTTTGCACCTCGTTTATCGTGGATCTTTTGAAAACTAAAGATAATCTTAGACCCAGGAATAAAGGACCCAGCATAAATAGCCGAACGCATAAAGATTAGTGGATTGGTTGTCTCTGTTGCCCCTTGCACATATCCACCATCAGGAAAATCTTGATAATCGCAGCTTCTTTTGCCTACAGTCCAAAACTCCGCATCATTTAACCCAGACCAATGCACACGTCGGGGGTGCTCAGTTAATTTCATCAAACAAACAAAATCACCCCAAACACGCACAATACCAGCCTGTGGCGGGTTTCCTCCTAAATCTCTAAAAGTTTCATCATGATCAATATCAATGACTTGTGGTTTATCATTGGCATTCACAGCAATGACATAATCACCAAACAAAGCAAATGACCAAGGCGCATCGACATTAGCAAAATAACTCTTGCCCTTTTGGCTAATATCTTTCCACTGCATGCTTGTATTATTGAGAAGGTAGATTTTTTGTTCCGTCCCAACAATAATAGACACACCACCTTTTGCTCTCACAGCAATAGCGCCTAAAATTGTATCAGGGCAAGGCTGAGACAAAGAACTAAAGCTTGGCATAGGAATATAAGACCCATCAGCAGGCAGCACATTGACAAGCTCATCAGTAAAAAGACCATTAATATCAGCAATATCAGGTCTATATTCAGCAACTGAAAAAAAAGCCATTTAAAACCCCATAAACCCAATCATCTAAACCCCACAATCACCTATAAACCCACAGTCATCAAAACTCTCGCCAAGCATTTAAAACCAAGCACTTAAACTCAAGTACCTCAAACCAAGCTCTAAAACCCTGTTGGCATAATTTGTGAGCAACCCTTTCGACGCGATGTTTCATAACGCAAAATCTGAAGCTGTTCTTGAAAATCGCCCAAAGAAACAGCAGCACATTCAGGATCTTTAAGGATATTTTTATAAAGTTCGTATTTTGCCCGCGCTTTAATAAAATCAAAAGCATGAACAAACCAAGGATGATCTTCCCTTTCCATGCCCTCTTCAACAAAACGCAAAGCACTATAGGAAAGACGAACTGTTCCAACAGTTTCAGGCGTCGGAAAGAGACCTATTTTGCGCTGACAATAAGTATAAAAAACAGGCATCCCCTGCGGTGGATTGGATCCATAATCTTTTTGCAACATCTTAGCAGTTTTATAGATAAGTTGTGTTCGTGTTGCACCACCATGTTCTAAAAACACACCTTCCAGAGCCCCTACTGTTTTAATTAAGCCCTCTACCGTCTTAATTAAAACATCGTCTTCTTGCCCATACCATGTTTGCCCACTTTGTGCTTTGAAAGTAACCTCTTTGTGCTCATTAAAGAAAAAAGGTTCCCGTTCACATATGCGCAAAGCAGCACAAATGGAATCATAAATTTGAACACAATATTCACCCATTGTATCATCAATCTCATCTTGAATAAGCTCAACCATGCGGGAAAAAGTTGTCGCGCAGCTTGATTTAAAATCAAGAAGATGAGAATCGATAGCTGGAATAGTCATTGGCATAAACACTCTCTTTGTATGTGTTATCTTCTCCCCCAACAAAATGCTCTGTTGGGAAAGAACATGTTAAAAGCTTGTCCAAACTCCCAAATAGGTGCGCTTTAAATAAAAAGCACCTTAAGCTTTAAAGTTAAATACAAGCTCACCTTAAAGACCTCAAACAGGTGCTGCATAAGTTGAGATAACGATCGTCCCGAAATCCTGCCTTCCTTGGCCACTTCCTGGCAACTGAAAGACCGGTTTTTTCATCCCAATAATCGTTTTGGCAGCCACACCAAACTCACGTTCATAATCAAAAAGCTCTTCAACCAATTTATAGCGTGTGGCCCCACGGTCTTTACCAAAAGCAATAACCGCACTCTGCGCTCCAAGTAAAACAGCACGGCGTGTATTCTCAGCAGACTCATTGTTTAAAACTGCCTTTACACCTTCAGTCACATGCGCAGCTTCACGCAAAATAACGCCATTATACATGCCAAGAGACCCATTATAGATAGGGTTCTTCATGCGGCTTCCACTATAAATCGCTTTGGTAATATCAAGCCACTGACCAGGTTCTGTATTGGTACGCAATTGTGTCACTTGCGTTGGGTGAAGATACATCACATAGACACTTTCCCCATCGACACGCACCGGTCTAATTTTGGGAGCGGCAAGTTTAGCACGTTCAACCGCTTGATCGATCAATTTCAGATTAAACTCATCGCCTTTCTTTAAATCTTCATCTCTCTCTTTCCCATTAGGGCGTATGATGCGTTTATCAGTTGGAGCCGTTGGCTCGTTAAACCCGTAATGAACAGGTTTTAATTTAAATGTTTGTCCTTCAAACTTTATCTTTTCTGCCGAATATCCGCACACCTGAATAAAGAACATCATGCTTAAACGGTCAGCATACCAATCAACCAAGGCATTTTTAGCTTCTGCACGTAAATTATATAAGACACGTTGCTGATCGATTGTTCCTTCATTTTTGACACGCACAGCATGAGAAAGTTCATTAATAACCAAGCGATCGTTTGTAAATTTCAAGGCTTCTTCTTTGCCTTCAAGTGCCTCCCCTTCACTCACACCTTCACCAAACAAATGCATACGTAAACCAAAGGTAATAGAATCACCACCTGCCTTAGTGGTCTCATCCTTCAACTGTATGATGCTATTGGAATCTCTCCCAATTAATGGAGCGATGGAAGTCGCTTTTGAAATTTCCCGATTAAGTAATTTGGACCATGCTTTTACAGTCAATGCGTTATTGACGTCGATACTCGTTACAGCCATTATTTCCTCTTATAGTCTTGATTAAAAATCCGGCCAAAAGCCGGTTGCCGAATGTTTCCCCATATCTGATAACCAGATGCCTGATAACCAGAACAGCGGTCACTTAATGATGCGTTGTGTTTTTTGGCAGATTTCCACCTCTTCTTTTAAAGATCCACATCGCCCATTAAACGATTAAAAGCAGCTTTATTGTTAGGATCATCAATCCAAGTGCTAAATTCTGCCTCAGACATTTTGTCGAGCATTTCCAAAGACATAGGACCCTTTGGATTCAAACCATTATAAGCAGAAAGTGTACGTGCAGAATTTTGCCTTTCCTGCACATGCTCAACAACATTTTGCATAGAGGCAACAGTGTTGCCTTGCTTGTTTGTATATCCCATATTGTGCGCAATAGAGTAAATCACTTGCGCAGGGTTTTGTTTGTTTTGCGCACAATCGCGTAAAATTTGCTTCAACTCATTACCAATCAATGCATCAATAACTTTGGGATTGGCTCTCTCAGGATAGAGAGAAGCGCAAGAAGCCAACTGCTTTGCGCGCATATCATAAACAAAATCAGCAGCTTGATCAAAATCATGATGCTCGCGCTTAATAGTCGCAACAGACTGATTAAAAAAGGAACGCAACTGCTCTGCCTCCGAGGGAACAGAGGTGTTTTTGTCGTCTTGCGCCTGCACCAATTCCTGTTGTATTTGCCCCTGTTGTGTTTGAGTTTTTTTCCCCAGCCACTGTACATAACCCATAAAATCTGCATTGGGGTCTGGCTGCACCTCACCCCCCTGAAGTCCTAATGCTTCTTGAGAAACTTTACCTTTTTGAGAATTGTCATCAAAAGGTATATTCTCGTTTTCTTCTATCGCTCCACCCTCTCTATTTTCTTGAAGAGGATCTTGTACGAGTTGGTTTTGCTCTTCGGGCGTTAATATTTCTTCATCCATTGTGCTAATCTTCTTTCTTCAATAATGCTTACTTCTCAAATAATGCTTGTAATGCTGCCTTCTCAGGCAATGCTTCTTTTAAAAACAATGCCCTTCTTCTCAAACAATAAGGTGTGCCTCTGCCTTCCCCTATCGCTTCACTCTCTCTACTTGTCTTTCAAGAAAATCCCACATGCACTTGCCCTGCTCTTTTCCAGCCACAACGCCTCCTCATCCCTCAGACACAACGCTTTCTCATCCAGTGTCCCTATCCACTGTACCAGCTCTTTCCTCACACGCATGCCTCTACAGGTAATAAACAGTCTCTCCCAGGCAATAAGCCTTCCTCCCTTTAAAACAAGGCTTCCTCATCGCCTCAAACAATACCTCCTCATCCCTCAGCCACAAACGTCCCCTCAATCCAATGTGCCCCTCCCCTTTAAAGGCAACACCTTTCTCCTCAACAAAACCACCCATCAGCCCCCCCAAGCAATAAAGCGAGCAATAAGGGACAATGAAGATACATTCCTTACCCATTAAGAAGTTTGTTGTGCATTTTGCGCCATACGCAAAAGAGCTTGGATCGCTTGCTTTGTCTCTTGCGCACTCCCATTTTCTTGTATGCCCTCGTTTTGTGCTCCAACTTGCTGATCACTGTGCAATTGCTCTTGTTGCTGCCCAGCCTTTGTAGCAATTTTGTGAATGAGCGATGCTGGCAAAGGTGAATAGCGCAATAAATCGAGCATAATATCTGGTGTCGCAAAATTTTGCATCAAAGGGAGCAATTGCATAATCATAGAAAAGGTGCGCTCTTTTTCATTGGGGCTTGTTGGAGCATCATCCACCACAATATCATACTCCAAACTGGTAATAACTTCCCGTGTCAGCGGAACATACTGAGCATTTTCTTCCCCAGCAATGCGCACCAATCGCCCATCAGAAAGATAATTTTGAATAAGATAAAGAATAATTTTTCCTTGTCGCTGTCGATAGCGTCGCAAACCATCAAAGAAGGATGCCAATAAATTAAGCGATGATTGGCGGCGTTGTTCTTCAAGAACGCCCGGTTGGTTTACCGCACGTGTTCCAACAAATTCCGCAGACAATCCTGTAACTTGAGAAATAGCCCCCTTTGCTTCATTAAAAAGCTGGAAAAAACCGTTGGGAAATTGCCCAGCAGGTTTTGGCTGTATTCTTCCACCAGCCAAAGCACCACTCTTAAGCCACGTAATACTATCAGCCCTTGCCCAACTTTCCATAGCTTGGCGATCGTCATCAAAAGCATCTCGTTCAGCCATCACCCCACCTTTGGATTGGCTATTGAGCAAATGCATCACTTGACTAAAATATTTATTAGCCCACCGCTGTGGATCTTTTGCAGGTTTTACAACCCCATAAAAATGTCGACTGAATTTATCAAAATAGCCGGTAATGCACTCCCACCCCAATTGACTAGGTGGCACCAATGGCTTATCAGGGGCTTCAAGCAATCTTTTACCCAAAAAAGCCCGTTTAACAACCTTTCTCGTCAATCTTGTTGCTTGGATATGTGGATTATTTTTGCGCAAAAATTGAAAATCTTCTTCAGAATAATCGCTATATTGCCCTGTTTCCAAGTTAAAAACTTTATAATAAACCTCACGTTCAAACCACCGGCATTCAGCCAGCGTCACCATTGTGCGTTCATGATAGCTAAATTCATCGTCGATCGTATCTCCATAACTTTGTGCACCACTTCTACCAGAGCGTGTTGAAACAAGATGGTGTGCCCAATCGGCATGCAGATCACTCCAATGAACATCGGGGAACATTTCTTGCGCAATCTCTAAAGGCTTCTCATCAATATACCATAGACGCTGCGCATCAATAAGATTAGGCTTAACAGCACTTACATCCCATACCATTTTCATAGGATCCAAGCGCGCAATTACAGGTTTTCCATTAGGATCATCTTCATAATCAAGCCGCGTATCAGTCCAACCCATTCCACAAATAATGGCATCTTGAAAAGCGTCAGAATCTTCATATTCTCCATCAGCCTCATCACGAAACCATTCAGCAGCTCCCGTTAAAATCTGATTGGCCAGAGCTGCTCCTGGTTGCCGAGGAATGAATTGAACCTGTCGTTTATTGTTGCGCTCAGCCCCAATTACAGCATTCACCAAAGGAGCAATGCGGTTAAAAGTCATCACAGGTCTATTGTGTTCTCGCAACACTGCAAGATCTTGCTCATTCCATTGGCGTCCATTGTAAAAATCATAATCTTCTTGAGCGTTTTTTCGCCACTGTTCGACATGCGCAATATCTTCCTGATACCAGGCAACAAGCTTTTTAAACAGTGCCTGATGCTGAAGCGTCTCGATCGGATTGATGAAAGATGTCTGTTGGTCCATAAAAAAATCACCCATAATGTTAAAAACCCATCCACAATGGTAAATTCACTTACAATGTGCAAAACCCCGCACAAACCTTACCCCCTCACAAACTCAATCCTCGTCTTCACGGTTTTTCTCCTTCGTGGTCTTCACTCCCCTCATATCGTTCAAAACACCCATGTGCTTTAAAACACCTATAAGCTTAAAAACCCACCCAATACACCCACGACCCCTCATATCCTCAATTCCTCTCATAACCTAAATTCTTTTTCTGGTCTCAATCCTTCTCCCAGCCCCAATTTCCCACGAGCTCAAACCGCCTTCATGGTTTCCCCCTCACAAACCTTCCCCCTCACAGCCATTCTCATCCCTCTCACAAGCTTTCATCCCTCATACGCCTCAACCCCCCATGAAACCCCACAAATCACCCATGACATTTCAAAGTATCTATGCGCTCAAAAAGCCATCCACGAAGTTGAAGAACTTTGAGAAGAACAATAAACATTTTTTCGCGGCTGAATATTGGGCTGTTCATAAGCAACACACATCAACCCAAAACTATCAGCCCCATGGCTTGCCCAATCATGTTCAGCTCCCAAACCAATATTACGCTGTTCGTCGCGCTTTTCATGGTACCACGCAAGCGCCTTTCGTCCTGCTGTCGTTGTATCACGATTAAACCATATAGCTGGAAATAAACGCCTCACAGCTTCAATACGCATTTTGACAGCGCCCACTCCTTGGTTGGGAATAATTTTGGTCTGAAAACCAGCATGTTGGAGAGCACTTTCAAAACTAACATTACAAACACGATCTTTTGTCGCTCCATCATGAGGCAAAACCATTAAAGCTTTGTCATATCCCCTTTGGCACACCCATCCAATATGCTCGGATAAAGGCTGTCCTTGTGCTTCATAATAATCGAGCACACGGATTTCCCGTCCAATAAATTGTGCAACCCATAAAGCCGTCGCATCAGCCTTTGCTCCCGTTCCACCAATATCCCAAAAAATCTTGATCTGAATGAGCGGGTCACGCGGCACATGAGTAATGCGTCCTTCCTGCTCAGCCTCAAGTAATAATTTTTGATAATATGCCCCTTGCACAGCCTGTAAATATTCTCCTTCCCAAATATGATTGTACTGCTCAGGCCTTTGCGTGAAATCAGCTTCCCTGGCACGATTGAGCCTATCAGGAAATTGAGGATTATCCCTCCAATTGATTTCAGCCCCCTTGATATAAGAGTCCTTCACAGCACGAAATCGCTTTTCAACAGGGGCATTCTCGCGTAAAGGGTTCCACGTCACCCATAATTCACAATGCCAATTTTCCCCTTCTTCCCGCAAAGTTGGAATCAATGTTTGCCAAGCAGCCTCAGTAACAGGTTCAGCCTCATCAACCCAACAAAGCAGAATGCGTCCCATTGATTTAATGCTTGCAATATTGCGATCTAAACCAGCAAATGCATAAACAATACGTCCATCTTTTGATCTAACGTATTTATCACCAATCTCATAATAGTCTCTCAAGAAACTGTAAGATTCAATAGCGCGTTTAATTTCTTCTAGCGAACTTTCATTCAGCGAATTTTGGAACTGTCTTGCACATAAAATAATGCCTCTCTCCCCTGCCTTTCCATGTCGATATCCAATCACAGCCGACATCAGGGCAAAAGAGCGTGTTTTACCAGATCCACGTCCTCCCCAAGCAGCACGCACATCAGCCTGACCAGAAAAAACAGAAATCAATTTCGGAATAAGAGCAATTTGAACAGTCGTCATTACGAGATATCATTATAACATCATGAGAATAAGCCAACCCTACAGCAGATCAAGCACAGTACCATCCCATCCCCTCATGAGAGCCCAGCCCTCCTCGCCACGTGGTCTTCCCCACTATGCATACAGCCACTTTTTACTGCAGGTGATCCTCCAACCACACACAACCCCTCACCAACTACACAAAACTTCCCCCCGCCACACGAGCCCTCTTCATTAAAACCTCTCACCCCTACAGCCAAACTGTCTGCACCGAAAAATCACTGCTCCACCATCGAACAAGAGCTTCACATAAACTTAAAAAATAGAACTCAGTGTTAAAATGCACGAGAAACTGAACACAACCCCACAGCTAACAAAAATACCCACAACCAACAGAGCAAAAATTTTAGAATGTCATACATCGAAAACAGATGTCTTACGATCATCCATTATTGCAGCTTTAGGAGCTACCGGCACAATTTCAACACGCGACACTGTTTTAACATCACTCCCTCCTTCCCCACTTACTTGCAAAGGCAAAACCTTTGCTAAAAGCGAGAAAAAAGACACCGGATTATTAATCGCATGATATTCAAGATAAGACACCAAGCCATCACGACCATAGTGATCGCCTGCTTGCGTAGCAGCCGCCAAAAGAGCATCTTTGAGCAATTTTGTGTTTTTATTCAATGAGCCTTTAGGCCGCCCTCTTCCACGCACAGGCACAGACTGTTCGTTCGTCACATTAACATTCCTTTATCGACTATAAACAAATTTATCGCAGCCCCTCATAAACTCTAACACAAGCCACTCATTCACCTATTTTATGTAAAAAAGCTCGAAATCCAATACCAACAATCAGTAAGCGTTCTAATGTTTCCAAACAAGAAGAACTCCATAACCTCTAACAATAAGGACTTCCCACAATAAAGAATGGGCACCACCCAACAACAAAAAAGCCCCTCTCATTTTACGTTGCCAAACACATCGTATCAACAACACGCCCCACTAATAACAATACAATTTCCCCACAAAGAAATAACCACGCATGAAAAGGTAAAAAATCTCCCCTCTCAAGGCATCTTACGCCCAAAGACCTGTACAACCACTCCAGTCACTCCTCCTCACTAACCCCACCACGACAATAATCTCCCCCATAAACCCACAGAAGATACACTCAAATGACAAGCAAATAGCACTCCCACCAGACTATAAAACTATCAACCTATCACAGGAAAACTTGAGAAAATCGTAATCTCAATTACACATAAAATCGTGAGTAAAAATCTCACTCAAATAACAAGAAAAGTGCAAAACCTAATCAAAAAATGACACGCAAACTACAAAAACACGATAAATCTGAAATAAGCGAGAAAAGCTCTAAACACACCACGCACAAAACACAAGGCATAAACCCCAGACATAAGCCACAAAAACCTCTTTGGCCCGTCTGTGCCCCAAACACCTTCAAAAAGCTCTTAACTTATTTCAAAAAAGCTCTTACTTAAAAAACTTCACCAAAGTAACAAGCAATTGCAAGCAACTTCCCCCTCACAATTCACACCTCAGCCCCTTTTCACAAGAAAGGCATAAAACCTACCGTGTCCCCTCATATCGTCAACACCCCTACGTCGCCGATAGTTTCCATACTCTCGATAACTCTTACATTATCAACATTTCACCGACATTTGTCATAAAATCCCCACCACCACAATCACACTACACAACACCCCTGCGCGGCAGATAACATGGCAGAGACCCTCCCCACGAAAATCTATTTTCAAACATTTATGGATGAAAGATACAATTGTGATTATGCTATAATAATATCAGTTTACGTTCACCTTGTCAACTCTTATTAACTTTTTCTCTTTTGATTCTAAGCACTTGTGAGCTAACCCGTAATGGGAGCAAAAGTCAAACGATCACCAGTTTTTGTAATAGCAACTGTTGTTTCATCGTGGATAGCTCCAAGCAAAATATCTTCAGCCAAAGGATCTTGAATTTCCTTTTGGATAATGCGCTTTAAAGGCCGCGCTCCATAAAGCGGGTCATACCCTTTATTAGCTAAGAATTCTTTCGCTTCTTGTTCGATCTGCACTGTAATTTTGCGCTCATCAAGCAAATTTTGCAAATATTTGATCTGAATATCAACAATCGCTTCCATATCTTTACGTTGCAATCGCTCAAAGAGAATAATCTCATCAACTCGGTTCAAAAATTCTGGGCGGAATGCCGCTTTAACAATACGCATCACATCATCTCTAGCCGCATCGGTTGTTTGTCCTTCAGGTAGAGCCGTTAAAATATCAGCCCCAAGATTAGAAGTCATAATGAGCAAAGTATTACGAAAATCAACTGTGTGCCCTTGGCTATCGGTTAAACGCCCTTCATCAAGCACTTGTAACAAGAGATTAAAAATATCAGGATGTGCTTTTTCAATTTCGTCAAAAAGAATAACCTGATAGGGCCTGCGTCTTACAGCTTCTGTCAGCACACCGCCTTCTTCATATCCGACATATCCGGGGGGTGCACCAATTAGCCGTGCACCGGCATGTTTTTCCATATACTCAGACATATCAATACGCAGCATTGCATTAGAATCTTGGAATAAAAAAGCCGCAAGAGCCTTTGTTAATTCGGTTTTTCCAACACCGGTTGGTCCCAAAAACATGAAAGACCCAATAGGCCGGTTGGGATCTTGCAATCCAGCACGGGCACGGCGCACAGCACGGGCCACAGCCTGAACAGCATCTTTCTGCCCCACAACACGTTGGTTGATCTCATCTTCCATACGCAACAACCGCTCACGTTCTGCCTCAAGCATCCGATCAACAGGCACCCCCGTCCAACGTGAAACGATTTGCGCCACATGTTCAGCCATCACAATTTCTTCAATCAGATTGTTGCCTTGCTCATCATTTTCAGCAGCGCTTAGTTGTTTTTCAAGATCAGGGATCACACTATAAGCTAATTCTCCAGCTTGTTGAAACTGCCCATTGCGTTGTGCGATGGCTAAAGCATTTCGTGCCTCTTCAAGCCTTTTTTTCAAATCAGCGGCATGTCCCAGTTTTTGTTTTTCAGCCTGCCAAGTTCGTGTCATTTCAGAAGACTGTTTTTCCAACGTATCAAGCTCAGCTTGTACCGTCTGCAAACGCTCTTTTGCTGTAGGGTCAACTTCCGTTTTCAAAGCCTCTCGCTCAATCTTTAACTGCAAAATTCGCCGATCAATATGATCAAGCTCTTCTGGCTTGGAATCAACCTGCATACGCAATCGCGCCGCCGCCTCATCAATCAGGTCAATCGCCTTATCAGGCAAAAAGCGATCGGTAATATATCGGTTTGAAAGGCGTGCAGCAGCAATTAAAGCACTATCAGCCAAACGCACTTTATGGTGCTGTTCGTATTTTTCTTTAATCCCGCGTAAAATAGAAATCGTATCATCAAGTGTAGGCTCAGATACAAAAACGGGCTGGAAGCGGCGTGCTAAAGCAGCATCCTTTTCCACATATTTGCGATATTCCTCAAGCGTTGTCGCCCCAATACAGTGGAGCTCACCGCGGGCTAAAGCAGGTTTAAGCAAATTGGAAGCATCCATAGGTCCGTCAGATTTTCCAGCGCCAACAAGATTATGCAATTCATCAATAAACAAAATGATCTGCCCATTTTCAGCTTGCACATCTGCTAAAACGGCCTTTAAACGTTCTTCAAATTCACCGCGATATTTTGCTCCCGCAATAAGTGCCCCCATATCAAGCGCATAAAGATGTTTATCGCGCAAGGTTTCAGGGACATCCCCATTAACAATACGCAGCGCCAAACCTTCAACAATTGCAGTTTTTCCAACACCAGGCTCTCCGATCAGAACAGGATTATTCTTAGTCCGACGTGATAACACCTGAATAGCCCGGCGAATTTCTTCCTCTCGACCAATAACAGGGTCAAGCTTTCCTTCACGTGCATCTTTTGTCAAATCGCGCGCATATTTTTCCAAAGCATCATACTGACTCTCAGCATGTGCACTTGTTGCCGTTTTTCCCTTTCGCATTGCATTAATCGCATGATTAAGAGCCTGTGGTGTCACCCCTGCATTTGATAAAATATCGGCAGTTTTAACCGTTTTCTCCATAACAAGCGCTTGTAGCACACGTTCTACAGTCACAAACTGATCACCGGCTTTTTGTGCTAAATCCTCAGCCATTTTTAAAACTTTTGCCAAAGGTTGCGACATATAAAGCTGGCCATTTCCCCCCTGCACTTTAGGCAAAGCACCAAGCACGTCTTTAAGCGCATCTTTGAGCGCGGCCAAATTACCCCCAGCTTTTTGGATCAAAGAAATAGCCAAACCTTGACTATCCTCTAACAGTGCTTGCAACAAATGCTCAGGCATAAATTGCTGATGATCAGAAGCAAGAGCATTCCCTTGTGCTGTTTGTAGAAACATTTGCAGCTGTTCGCTATATTTATCCACGTTCATTGTTGTTCCTTCTCCTGCGCTCTTACACGTCCATCCTTAAAGACCCCACCTTAAAAGAGCCTTCTCAAAAACACACTCCAATTGTTCACACGACACAATGAACAATCACTCCACTGTAACGAATGAATACACTGTAACTAAATTGTTACACTTTAAAATATGGGTTTTCACAATAATCATCGCAAGAGGGAAATGTGTTAATCATGGCAAAAAGGTGGTAAATAATAAGTATAGCGAAAAAAAGATAAAAAACAGCGTTATTTAAAAGCATAGTGATGCGCAAAAGAAGCACACTTTTTCTCAAGTTTTCTTTTACTTTTTACATTTCTTTTATTCCGCTATGCTTCTTTATTCCACCATATTTCTTTTAATCTACTTTATTTTATTTTACTCAATTTTCACTCTATTCCACTTTTACGCTACTCTATAGATATCAATATTTTTATTCCAATCCCCATCACTTATTCCACTATAGTGATGTATACTACTCCACTAATAGTGTAACTTTTACCAATCCTTTATTCTTCTTCATCTGTATTGTACGGTGGTGGTGGTAAAATATAAGCACCTGAAAGCCAGCGATTTAAATCGATTGCTCGGCATCGTGAGGAACAGAAAGGATAAGAATTTTGTTGTGACATTTTTCCGCATTCTGGACAAGGGCGCGATGGACGCCGTGGTGTTGATTGTTCCTGCATCGTCTCTCCTTTTTATGCATTTGCCTTCCCCTTATACACTATCTCCCTTTTTTTCACCCCTCAAATTCATTCTCTCCCCTCTCATCCACATCTCCTCCCCACACCCTTCCTCTTCCAAACACTCCCCCAAGCTCTCAACCTCTCCCCACAATCTCATCCCCAGCCTCTTACACCCTGCCTCCACCAATGCAGACAACCCTGCTGCCTCCAGTTCCTCCCTTACTTGCACACCTCCCCTTTATTCCCGCACATCACTTACCCTCTTACGCGCACTCTTCTTCACCACACAATACCCTCTCCCGCTTACTGCCCTCCTTTTTGTGCTATCTATCCTCTCATTTTCAAAGTATACTTTAAACCCACTTGGAGAGAACTGGGTAATGATAAGATGTTAAGAGATCCATTGTTTGAGCCAATGGCAAACCAACCACATTGGAATAAGAACCAGAAATATTGGTAACAAAAGCCCCAGCTTTGCCTTGAATAGCATAACCACCAGCTTTTCCTTCCCATTCCTGGCAAGCTAGATAAGCCTCAATCATTGAAGGGAGCAAACATCGAAAACGAACACAACTTTTAACCAATTGAACAGTTTTTCTCCCACATTCGTTCACAACACAAACAGCACTATATACATTGTGAGAACGCCCAGACAGAAAGCTCAAATATTCATAAGCTTCCTCTTTTCCACTGGGTTTAGGAAGAATAACACGTCCAACAGCAACAACAGTATCGGCAGCCAAAATCAGACATTTTTTCGACAACACAGCATGTTCGCAAACATGATCAGAACATAACAGGCTTTCATAAGCTTTGAGTGCTTTTTCATATGCCAAGCGCTTAGCCAAATGAGCAGGATGCTCCTTTGGTTTTGGCGTTTCATCGATCACAGCCGCATAAACTCGGCTGGGATTAACACCAATTTGTGCTAAAAGTTCTAAACGACGCGGAGAAGCAGAAGCAAGTACCAAATCGATTTCCATAGCGAAAACCCCTTTGAGATTGCGTTAAAACGCATCACCTGACTCTACTTTAACACTCTTCCCCCTACAAAAGGAGCCTTTTAGAGCCACCAGACTTTTTTGGCAACCATCAAACTTTATGTGTGATACTTTATGCCACACTCCCACTTTGCTTATGACCTGCTTTTCCCCCACAAACAACTTGCAACTTGGAATTTTTTGAACACATGCACCAAATCGTTTTAAAGTTTCTGCATTTTTGAACAACTTTATGAACTTTTATTGAAGCAATTGGGAAAGTTTTGAGAAAGTAGCCCTTGCATCCCTTTATTTATAGCGATATGTAATACGCCCTTTTGTCAAATCATAAGGAGTCATTTCAACCATAATTTTATCACCAGCCAACACACGAATACGGTTTTTACGCATTCTTCCAGCGGTATGAGCAATAATTTCATGATCATTTTCCAGTTTTACGCGAAACATTGCATTAGGCAAGAGCTCGGTTACAATACCAGAAAACTCCAAAACTTCTTCTTTGGACATAAATAAAAGGCTTTCTTTATAATGAATTGATTGAATTTTATTCTACTGACTTTATTTTTATTTTACTGACTTTATAATGCAAATTTAATGTAAATTTATTGATTGCTTATACATCGTAAATTATTGGAGAGTACTCATATCGTATTTTTACGGTTTTGTGAACAGGGATTTAACAAAGAATGAAATTTCCTTTGCATTTATTAACAATCATGATCAAAATAAGGTTGATTTAGGGTTTTCTTGCCTGTTTTGATTAAGAGTTTCGATTTAAAAATCCTACTTTCATTGCTCTCTCCCGCCTCTTTTCAACATCCCCCTTTTTGCACATCACGCTCCCTTCAGATCCACCCTTGCAAACCCATCCCTCCAACCAAAGCCTCCCAGCATACACTCAACGCCCAGCACCTTTCTCCCAAACATCCCCTTCCAATCCTACAACACCCCTTCCTCTCATACTTTTCACCACCCCAACATCCTCCACTCGCACTATCCCACACAGCACCTACAACTCATACCCTTCTACAAATACAGCCCATCTTCTCCCCAGCATTCCTCTACACCAACGCACTCAACTTACTCCAAAATCAACACTCGCTTGCTTCCCATGCATCTCCTAAACTCACCCAAAAACACCCCCACACTCCCATCGCCTAATAACCTTATTCCACTATCTCTATTTGCCTCCCGCAAAGTACGACCTGAAATGAGTCAATTAAAGAAAAACTGTTGACGCTTATTATTCGACTCTGCAAAAAATTACTTTGACTGTGCAAAAATTAACTTTGCAAAAAAATGGAAAACTTTTAGAATGGTGAATTTTTAAAAAGCAAGAAAGTGGATCTCTTAAGCAAGCAAGAAAGTAGATCCCTTTGATAACACATAAAGTCTGACAACAAAAAGGATGTGGAATGACCAAACACGCATTTGACGTCGCGATTGTAATGGGCAGCCAATCAGATTGGCAAACAATGCGCCATAGCGCGGATATTTTAACACAGCTTGGCATTTCTCATATCTCACAGATCATTTCCGCCCATCGTACCCCTGATCGGCTCTATCACTTTGCAAAAGGGGCAAAAGCAGCAGGCTTTAAAGTTTTGATAGCAGGTGCTGGGGGGGCAGCACATCTTCCCGGCATGCTTGCAGCCTTAACTCCATTGCCTGTTTTTGGCGTTCCCGTGCAATCCCGCATCTTATCGGGTCAAGATTCTTTACTTTCCATAGTGCAAATGCCTGCAGGTATACCAGTTGGCACATTGGCAATAGGCAAAGCAGGTGCTATTAATGCAGCGCTTTTATCAGCAGCAGTCATGGCTGTTTATGATGAAAGTCTTGCTAAGCGTCTTGAAAAATGGCGAAAACAACAAACAGAAAATATTGCTGAATACCCTACGAATGAGGTTTTAGATGCCCCATCCTCCTGAGAGTTTACAACCGGGAAGTATGATTGGCCTAATTGGTGGCGGGCAACTAGCTCGCATGTTAACGATGGCAGCAGCAGAACTTGGTTACCGCACAGTTGTTCTTTGTCCTGAAGCACATTGCCCAGCAGCACAAACAGCCAATCATCATATCATTGCGCCTTATGATGATGAGATAGCATTAGATCGTTTAATTGAAATGTGTGATGTTATCACATATGAGTTTGAAAATCTTCCTCTCCAAACAGCTCATTATATTGAGAAAGAAAAGCGCCTTTATCCCTCATCTAAAGCTTTGGAAATCGCACAAGACCGAGTTCTTGAAAAAACCTTTTTAAATGAAAAAGGCATTCTCACAGCTTCATGGTATACAGTCCATAATCGCGCTTCTTTAGTTTCAGGGCTGTCTGCATTGGGTGGACATGGCATTTTGAAAACAAGGCGCTTTGGTTACGATGGCAAAAACCAGGTTGTCCTTCATCACCCCAGTGAACAGGCCATTGATTCAGCTTTAAGTGCCCTTCACTATCAGCCCTTGATTTTAGAAGAAATTGTGCCCTTTTCATCGGAAATTTCAGTCGTCTCATCCCGCTCACCCCAGGGAGCTTCTGCCGTCTATGACTGCCCTGAAAATCAGCACAAAAGTGGTATTCTTCATAAAACATTTGTTCCATCAAAAGTTTCATATGCCATACAAGAAGCCGCACAAGAGGTAAGCTCTATGGTCATGCACACGCTTGATTATGTTGGTGTCTTGTGCATTGAATTTTTTATTTTAGCAGATGGCCGTTTTCTTGTGAATGAATTTGCCCCTCGTGTACACAACTCTGGTCATTGGACGCAAAAAGCATGCATAACCTCACAGTTTGAACAGCATATCCGTGCCATTTGTGGCCTTCCTTTAGGTAGCACATACCGCCACAGTAATTGTGAAATGACCAATCTTCTTGGCCATAATTTGGATGACTTCAAACATTTTCTCACACAAGAACGCACATCAGTCCATCTATATGGTAAAAACTCTGTACAACCAGAACGCAAGATGGGTCATGTCATCCAATTAACAGGGCCAGCCACTCCCTCTCCTCATTTTCCATAATCTACCCCCCTTCTCCCCCATAAAGCCCCTACCTACACCTTCACCCACGCCCCATATCTTTCCCCTCCCAAGCATTCCCTTCTTTACCCGAACCCTTCCTCCTTACCTTCTAACCTATACCCTCCCATTACCCAGCACACCGTGCATTCAACGTCTCTCCTACTTCCCATCCACAAACCCTCTCGCCTCTTGACCACCTTAACACCCCCTTCCCACACACCATTCTTCCGCACCAATACAGCCAACCTGCTCCCACCAACGCCCTTAAGTACTCCTCTCCCCCCACACATCACCCACCTACACAACGCCCATATCTTCTCCACCCTCGCCTTCAATATCCCTCCCACTCACACCAACCCCACACAGAGCCCCCACAACTTATCTCCCACACACAAACAGCCCGCGCCCTCTTTACTGACCCAGCACAAACTTCCCTACCAGAACACCCCACCACCACCTGCTCCCACCAACACACTCAAGCTCTCCTCCCTCACTTGTCCCCAAGCTCTCTTTGCCTTTACACCCCACACCAACCTTTCCTTGCTCAACAATGCACTCAATACCCTTCCCTTTTTCCTTAATTTCACAGCAAATGCTTAGTTGACAAAACTAAGACACCCTGTTAGAAATTTATTTTTTTTCTTACTCATTAGCGATGAATGGTGTTATCTCTTTGAGAGAAGCGTGGTGTTTTTTTAGCGGTGATGAGAGAAACTACGTGATGATGCCAAAAGGGTATCATATCATGAGTATGCGTTATAAACGGTGATTATTATGAAAATTAAAAATTCGCTCAAAGCACTCAAAACACGTCACCGCCATAATCGGTTGGTGCGTCGCAAAGGCCGTATTTATATCCTTAATAAAACCAATCCGCGGTTTAGAGCACGTCAAGGTTAATAATGGTGTGGCCTTGCTGTTTTTTGAGGCTCTCAAAGTTTTTTCTTATAACATATCTTTTTTGATGACACATTTTTTTCCTCTGTATTTCAAAACTTTGAAAAAACAGATGTTTATTTTGAGCTGTGTCAGCATTCTTTTTTTGCTTTCTCGCGGTAATGAATATATCCTTCCATTCGCATTCGCCTCATCCACTCCTGTCTCATCTTCACCCACAACCTCACCCTTCTTGCCAATTATAACTTCACCCCCATCTTCTCTCACCGCGTCCCTTCTCTCATCATCTTTTTCCGTTGCATCTCTACCCACTCCACCTCTACCCGGAGGACTATCTCTACTCACTGCGTTTTTACCTAAACCGCCTTCACTTGTGCATTCTTCATTTTCACCTACTCCACTTGTTTCTGTTGCATCTTCCCCATCTTCACCGTTTGAAGAACCTTCCCCACAATCACTCTTACCGCTGGATGATCTCATCCCGAATCAATCATCAACAACACCTCATGAGCCAGATGCGGCTACAACTCTTTTAGAAGATCAAGAATCGCCATACCACGGCCACGCTCATCAAACTAAACAGCGTAAAGAAAAAGAGATTGTGCGTTTACTGAAAAAATTAAAATACTGCGCCAATGCAAAGGAAGCTAAAACTATAAGTCAGCAAATTCAACGGTTATGGTCGCAATCTGGCAGCGAAACCATTGATCTTTTGATGACATGGGCTGAACAAGGCATTAGCGCAGAAAATTATGGCCTTGCCTTAGATTATCTTGACACAGCAATTGCACTTTCCCCCACCTATGCTGAAGCCTGGAGCAGACGTGCATGGATACACATCCAATTAAGCGACTTCAAATTAGCAATGCTAGACCTTCATCACGCCCTTCAACTTGAACCTCGCAATTATATTGCATTTTTTGAGCTTGGAATCGTCATGGAAGCAACAGAAAGGCCAGAACTTGCCATCAAAGCTTATGAAACAGCCTTAACATTTTACCCACAAATGCAACAAGTCCAAAACCGTATTGATACGCTTTTAAGCAAATATTTTGATCAAAATATTTGAACCATTTTAAAAAATCATAAAGTAATTTTTTTTCTAGTAGAAATCATTAAACTACCCTATAATGAGAGGTGGTGTTCTGCGCTTCTCGACAGGAAATAACATATTCCTGAGACCTTATTGATTCCCAAGGGAGCTGTCCCTGAGAAGGCTCGTGGGCTTTTTCACACGGCACCCACCTAGTAGCCTAGGTTCTCGGAATCAAACTTTTCCATCGGTTGTCGCGGTTCACCATTTTCCCTTCCACTCGGGGTACCCTCTCCCCGTCCCCAACACTCTTCCACAACACAACGAACCCTGCTTCCATCACCCAGAGCATTCCTCCCAAAACACTCCCTCAAGCTCTCTTTTCCAAAACCTCCCCCTCAGCATCAATCTCACCCACCCCCACAACAATTCCCACACACCAATGTTAAGCCAACATCCCCTCAACAAGCACACTCAAGTCTACCCTTAAGAGCCCACACCCGCTCTTTCTCTTACACATCTATCTTCGTAACACCTTCCTTTTCCCTATCCTTTCTTTTATACTGATTGAAATAACCAGCCCGTTCCCACCTAAAACATTTTTCAAATGTGATTACTTTTTATTGATTGAAGAGATAACAAACTGAACAATGCCCACAACCTCCCAACGTTCGCAATCCATTTCGTCTGACCGATCACGTTTGCGTGCTCTTGGTATATCGCAGCGTAATGCCCTTTGTGCACATAAGCGCACCACCTTTTCGCATCGTGCCTGTTCCCACATCGCACATTATCTTGAACAAATGATTGGGGATTGTTCACATACAATTCTTGCCGGCTATTGGCCAATCCATTCAGAAATAGACCCACGCCCTTTGTTCGATTTTGTTTCATCGCGTGGGGGGCATGTAGCACTGCCCGCTATCATTGATGAAACAACAATGGTTTTTCGAACATTTGCATCAACAACACAGCTAGAGCTCATGCGGTTTAACACATTTGGCCCCAGCGCAAACAATGCAGTTGTCGCCCCCACCGTGATCATTGTGCCGCTTTGTGCGTTTGACAACCAATGCCACCGCCTTGGTTATGGTGCAGGCTACTACGATCGCGCCATTGAGCATCTTCAAAAACATGGGCACCGTGCACATTTATGGGGCTTAAGCTTCTCGTGTCAGGAAGTGGAGTCTATCTCTAAAAGAAAGCATGACCTCGTTTTACAGAAAATTTTCACAGAAAAGGGTTTTATAGAATGCTAAATTATGCTTAAAATGCTTATGCGATTTTTATTTTTAGGAGACATTGTGGGGGAAATAGGCTGTTCCACTGTTTGTCACACACTTCCCAAGCTCATTGAACATTGGCAACTTGACTGTGTTGTTGTAAATGGTGAAAACGCTTCTCATGGCTTTGGTATCACGCAAGATGTATATCAAGACCTCTTAGCAGCAGGCGTTGACGTTGTCACTACAGGAAATCACGCTTTTCACCATAAAGAAACTCTGAAATTTGCCATTTATAGCGAGCGTTTTTTACGTCCTGCCAATTTTATCCAAGGTACCCCCGGTAGAGGCTCTTGTTTCATAACAGCAAAAAACGGAGCACAAGTTCTTGTCGCCAATGTTTTGGGAAGCGTCTTTATGCCATGTACCGCCGATGACCCATTTGAAGCAGCCGAAAAGATTGTTTCCGCCTGCCCTTTGCGTGAACAGGCAGACGCTATTATTTTTGACTTTCATGCAGAAGCCACAAGTGAAAAGCAATGTTTTGGCCATTTTCTTGACGGTCGTGTCAGCGTTATCGTAGGAACCCATACACATATCCCCACAGCTGATGCACAGATTTTAGAAGGAGGCAGCGCTTATTTATCAGATGCAGGAATGTGCGGAAATTACAACTCCTCTCTTGGTATGGATAAGGAAGAGCCTTTATACCGTTTTCTTTATAAGAAAAAACGGAGTCGTTATGAACCCGCGCAAGGCCCGATAACACTTTGTGGATTTGCCGTTGAACTCTCAGATCGCACAGGCCTTGCCCAACATGTTTCAGCCGTACGCTTAGGTCCCCGTTTAAAGAACGAGATCCCAGAATTCTGGGAAGCTCTCCCAGAAAATTTTCAGCTTTAAGACCACACTTCTCCCCAGCACCATTCACCTTATTCCCAATTCATGCCCACGCCTTTCTTTTCCACACGGCCTTTCAAGCCTCCTCCTCTCCTGAACTTAAGCCCCTCACCCCTTTCTTCCCAACTTATGCAACCTCCCACACTCACGCCTCCACCAGATTCATCCTCAAAAACACGTTCCCCATACCCCGCACTTCTTTCTGCCTGCACTAGCTCACATCCTTCTCCTCCATGCTCTTTAAAAAGAGGGGCCCTACCAAAGAAAAAACCCCTCGAAGAAGACGCAGAAGAGGGCATTACTCAAGCCGTTATACGTTCAATATTGGCCCCACAATTGGACAATTTCTCTTCCAACCGTTCAAACCCACGGTCGAGATGATAAACGCGACCTATAATTGTCTCTCCTTGTGCAGCCAGTGCAGCAATAACAAGAGAAACGGAAGCGCGTAGATCTGTAGCCATCACTTGTGCCCCTTGCAAATGATTGGTTCCATGAATAATGGCCATGTTTCCATCAAGCGTAATCTGCGCACCCAACCGCACCAATTCTTGCACATGCATGAATCGATTTTCAAAAACGGTTTCAGTAATCCTCGCACACCCTTGAGCACACACCATCAAGGCCATAAATTGTGCTTGAAGATCGGTTGGGAAAGCAGGAAAAGGGGCAGTTGTGATATCAACTGGCGTAATCTTTGTTTGTGTATAATCACGGGTAACTTCAAGACCATCTGGTTTGTGTTTAATAGTAAGCCCCGCCTTTTGCAACACTTCAAGCACTTCAATGAGATGATCAAGGTTTGCATGTTTCAACAACACCTGTCCACCAGTCATTGCCACAGCCATTGCGTAGGTTCCTGCCTCAATTCGATCAGCAATCACACCAACCCGTGCACCGTGCAATTTTTCAACCCCATGGATTGTAAGGGTTGAGGTACCTTCCCCGATGATATTAGCCCCCATCGCTTTGAGTGCTTGAATAAGGTTTGTTACTTCAGGTTCACAAGCTGCATTTTTAAGAACAGTTTTGCCCTGTGCCAGGGTAGCAGCCATCAGCATAATATGCGTTCCCCCAACAGTGATTTTAGGGAATTGATATTGCGCCCCCTTTAATCCCTGGGGTGCTGTCGCATGAACATATCCCTTTTCAATGGTGATTTGCGCGCCTAAACATCTGAGCCCATCGAGGATAAAATCAACCGGCCTTGTTCCAATAGCACATCCCCCAGGCAATGAAACATTTGCTTCCCGACACCGTGCCAGCAAAGGCCCGATAACCCAAAAGCTTGCACGCATTTTTGTCACAAGTTCATAAGGAGCACGCGTTGATGTGATTGTTTTTGCAGTAAAATGGATTGTTCTTGAATCGGCGCAATCTTTATGAACTTTCCGTTCTTCAACAGCATAACCGACACCATGATTATTCAAAATTCGGATCAAAAGCTCAACATCGCTCAAATGAGGAATATTATCTAAAATCAATGTTTCCTCAGTAAGCAATGTCGCAATCATCAAAGGCAAAGCAGCATTTTTAGCACCCGAAATAGGAATAACCCCCTGGAGTGTATTTCCTCCAATAATTTTAATCGAATCCATCGTATTTGTACTCTATCCTATTCTATCTTACTCTACCTTATTGTCTATTCTACCTTATTCTATCTTTTGAGTTCTCTTTTCACAATAATGTCATTTCTGGGGCAGTGATTCTTTGCTATGGTTTAGCACTCATTCATTAAAATCACACTGATGTATAGTGTAAAGAGTGTAGTGTAAAGAATTGGCGTCACATTTTTTAAACCACACGCTCTTTTTCGTAAACTGAAAATTCTTTTGTGCACTCTTCCTACGAGCGTTTTCGACTTTGTTCTTTTCGCCGTCTCAGATTGTCGCGCAATTGCTTTGTCAGCCTTTGCTCACGTTGTTTTTTCTTATCATTTTGGGCATCTTTTGTTTGTGTATTCTGGTTTTGATGTGTCATAGCAATAACTCTTATAGCCCTTTAGCTTTCATAAGCTTTTTGCTTTTATAACCTTTTGGAAGAATAATATATTTTAAGTCAAGAATTTCTTTAAAAAACATCTACGTCATGCCATAAGAAGCGTTTTCTTGCAAGAAGAGATAAATGCTCTCTTGCCTATTTTATAACAATATGGCACAAAGCAGCGCAAAGACCGACAAGTGCTGCGGTAGCTCAGTGGTAGAGCACTCCCTTGGTAAGGGAGAGGTCGAGAGTTCAATCCTCTCTCGTAGCACCATTCCAGCAACCTCTTCTCCCCCACCGGCACAGCCCAATCTCCCACCTCTTCAACCTTTTCTTCACCGATGCAAATCTGCCTTGCACCCCCTTTTGCACACCCTTCCTAAACATTCCCCCAGTACACCCAATCATCACCCTCAAACGCCATCCAACACCCATCCTCTCAACTTCCTGACCTCTCCTCCTTGGTACACCTCAAACAACCACCTCATCACCGGCAAAGCCCAATCTTCCACCCCCTCAGCCTTTTCTCTACCAACGCAATCTGCCTGCCGCCCCCCTCTTTCCAGACTCTTGCTAGATATAGCCCTTCTCAAGCACACCATAAATCCCCCACAAACAAGCCCCCTTTCCAAAGAAAATTCCCCGGAGCCCAATCTTCCCCCTCAACTCCAACTACCGACACAGCTAAACTTTTCCAGATCCACCTTTTAACGCATCTCTCTAAGTCCATTTCCTCGACGTATTGTGAAGAACCCTTGTGTCAGCTTGTTGAATTTTATGCACCATATTTTCCAAAGCATCATTAAAACGGTTAATTTCAGCTTCAAGCCTACGAATATATGGTTCATCACGATAAGCACGTTTAATTAAAAGCGGCATATCAGGCCAATAAAGCATCAAATCTACCCATTCACGTTGAGCAATCCATAACCCCCCCTGGCATTGTGCCTTATGCTCAACAGGAAACGTATTTTGATAAAAATGAGGGATCAAAATTTCAGGTTTTTTCGTTTTAATTTCCAACAGACCACTTGCCCCAATAAAAGCATCGGGCGAAAAACCTTTCTTGCGATCATCAGCTAAAACAAAACCAATACATTCAGGCTCTGTCTGCGTAAACATCCCATATAGCTGGCGCGCGTTTGGTTCCAACTGTGTACCACGTCGCATAGACACTGTTGTCCCCTCTTCTACAGATTTTCCTGTGATTCTTTCTCCTGCAAGTTTCATCATCACACATTGATATTTCTGTGTTTTTTGTCCATCTCTTTTGCGCGCAATAACCATCTCAAACAAAGAAGCTGTAATCAAACCATTTCGCACCTGACGCCATTCATCTGTTCCTTGAACACAATCAATAATAATTGGCATTATCTCTCCATCTCCCCTTCTTTATTCTCTATTCTCTTCTCACACCCCCTAGCCATCTCCCACAGCCGTCATCAAACTTCACCTAATCCTTCCACCAGTACATCTCAAATAACCGCCCCACCACCGCGGCAAACCCAACCTGACTCTCATCTTCCTCCACCAACATATCCAACCCTCACCCCCAAACGCCATCTTCCTCCCAAAACCATTCCTATCTATCCTCTCCACTCACACCAGCCTCATCTCCCCACATCATATGTTCTTTTAAAAATCCTCTCGAAGAGGGCCCTCCCAAACACGTCCCCAAAGGCCCCCATACATAAAGATCCCCCCCCCTCTCCAAGGAAAATCTCCCTTAGAGAGGAGAATAAAACAATCAACCTATGGCACTACATAAAAATCGTTTTGGGGTGAGCGGCAGCTCAAATTATAAGCAACACGCTGAGCAACCTTTCGCGAAATAAAAGGAACTGCCTTGTGTTTTTGTGGTTCAAGCTTAATCGTGTTGCGAAGAGTTCCAGCATAATAAAGGGGAACCCCGTGATAAATTGTTTGAAGATAGTTTGCCATAATAATTTACCTCCAATAACGGTCCAAAACATCACACGGGCGCAAGCGATGCTGTTCTTCATAAGACCCATAGACATTATCCTGATACACACGGCTAGCCTTGTCTTCTAAATACTCATGATACACATCACTATCGAGAATAAAGGGATGAAAGTAATCATCTTGCTCATCAAGATCGTGACATTTCATATACACTTCAGCAACTTGCTCACTCACATCATCAGCATGGAGAGTCTTTAAATCGAGCCGTAAAAATCTTTGAACAGCATCACATTGCTCCATAAGATCCAAAACCTCCTCAAGGTGATCAATAGGCCCAACGTAAACATCATCATCTGCATCCTCACCAAGAATGATGAGGATTTCATCCTCTTTAATGAATGGAATGTCTTTCATAAATTTCTCCCTTAGACAGTTGATAAAGCTAAACTCTGTCTTGACATAGTCAAATATAGCGTTAGTCTTATCTCCTCTATGGAAGATAAGTCAACTGTTTTATTCTTAATAAAAGATATATTTTAATTTTTGCGAACATTTTAACAGTGCGTAAAAATTGACTAATTTTCTATCCCATTTTTCGTTGTTCTCTATTTGTTCTAAATAGACACAAAAACAAACAAAAGAGCACAATAAATAGACAAAAACAGATGTGTCAATAGACACAAACAGATTGGGAGAGCTGAAATGAGTGATTTAAAATTGATACAGTATTGGAGAAATCTTGAGCCTGAAAGTCAAAAAGCTGTTATGGTTTTACTTCGTCAGTTGGCCTGCGCAAGAGAGTTAAAATTGCCTGTCGTTCCTCAGGAGAAATTTTTGCAAGAAGATCAATAAATTCACGATCTTCAGGGGCAGGATTTTCTCCATAAAGAATATAGCTCATACTCACATTAATTGTCTGACACACGTCCGAAAGCGATTCAATCGTAGGGTCTTTCCCTTCAGAAAGAATAGAATGGAGATAACCCGCCCCTTTTCCTGCTGCAAGGGAAATAGAGCGCTTTGATCGTCCACTTTTTATAAGTGCCTCATTTAATCTATGACGCCAACCATCAATATTCATAAGTCTCACCCTTAGCTGTCTTCAATAAAATACACAGTCTTTCATAAAATTGACTTGCAATATCCTTTAAAGAGGATATAAAATTATAAATAAATTTTATTTTAGGGAGTGAATTCTACATTTTATCAAAAAACAATAAAACACCCCAAAAGCTACACGCAGCCCACCTCCAAAGCCTATGCATCTTCTGTATGTATTATTTATCCTTTACAGTTTATGCAACCTCAAATTGCAAACTCCATCTCTTCTAGTAAACACGACTGACTTTCAGATGACTTAAGATAAATACAAAAAATAAATACAGTACTCTAACAAATAATAGAACAAAATGAAATAAAACCAAAACAAATCAAAAACATTTTAAACAAAAAAACAAAACCTTTAAAAAGCTTAACCTCCCATTAAGAAAGCTTATCTCCCATGAAACAAGCTGAACAATCTGAATTTCCCAATTATGAACCGTCTATACTTCCTTATGTTTGCTGGTATCAAAATGACTTTTTAGGTGGGGTACGTGGAATGCGTGCACACGAAATTGGAATTTATACAATTCTTCTTAATGAAATTTATGCAAGGGGCCGTCCTTTAGATTTATCAGAAGAACGTTTAGCACGCCTTTGTGGTTGTGATAAGCGAACTTTTATTAATGTTTTAGAAATGTTGATTGCAGAAGGCAAGATTTTAAATTTAACCTGTGGATTATGGAATAAGCGATGCGAAAATGTGTTCCGTGAGCGCGCACAATTGCTTGAACAAAAATCTTCTGCAGGTCGTTTTTCGGCACAAAAACGTAAAAAAATCAATGAAAAAATTCAACATCTGCTCAACACATGCCCTACAGATGATGAACTTAACTCAAAAGCTCAGAAGGAAGAAAAAAAAACACCTAACGGTGTTTCACAAAAGAAGGATGTCTGTTCTGATACCAAATCCCACTCCACAAAACATCTCCCTACACAATCCCACTCCACAAAGCACCCCGCTGAGCATTCCACTGAGCAGACCGCTCTATACCCATCCACCATTCATTCTTCCACCACCCTCTCATCATCCATCGAGCTCCTCCCCACTGAGCACATCGCCACTGAACTCCTCGCACCAAACCTTGCCACCACATATCCTGAAACAAAATCCTACTCCAGCGCGCATTCTTCCACCGCAAAAAGCTTGAAAGGCCACCGCCTTCCTGCCAACTGGATGGGCGACATTCACGCAGCAATCTCAGAAGGTCTGAGCGAAGAACAAGCCCGCTGGCAAGAAAAGAAATTTCGCGACTATTGGCATGCTAAAAGCGGCAAACAAGCCCTAAAGGTCGACTGGTCAGCCACATGGCGCAATTGGTATCGGCGTGAAATCGAGCGATTAAAAGAAAATCAAGAAAGGCTTTGCGCTTTATCACCTGGCTCAAACACACTGCCTCACAGCACTCAAGAAGATGCCCTTTACCGCAACCTTATCAATTATCAAGCAAAGTAACAAAAACCCAAATCAAAACCCAAGCCAATACAACCAGACAAACAAAGTAACACCAGCAAACCAATGCAAACATAACTTCAAGTGCCATACAAACACAACACAAACATAAACTTCAAACACAACACAAACACGATATAGACTACTACAAGCAGGGGAACATGAACACGATTTTTGAAATCAAACAAAAGCTTGCATCTCAAGTAGAATCGGTTGCACAAATACTTCTCCCACAAGGGAAAAAACGCAGTAATGATTGGATTGTGGGCAGCACACAAGGTGAACCGGGTCAAAGCTTATCACTTTGTTTAAAAGGCAGCAAAGCAGGTCTGTGGTATGATTTTGCAGAAGGAAGTGGCGGTGACCTTTTAGACCTATGGTGTGCTGTTAAAGGGATCAGCCTTTCTCAAGCATTAAATGAAGCCCGTTCTTACTTAAATCTTTCACGCCCAAAACCCTTTATGGCCCCACGTCATCCCTATCGCCTTCCCCCTGTTCCAAAAGGAGGCGAACCCCGCCATGAGGTGAAAAATTATTTACACACAAAACGGCATATCCCCTTGGATATTTTAAAACGTTATCGCATCCAAGAAGATGGAAACCAGATCATTTTTCCATTTTATAAGCCCGATGGCAGACTTGCCTTGGTAAAAGTGCGCGCCGCACAAGACGGTGCAAAAGCAAAACCTACAGCCTCTCATTGTGAACCGATTTTATTTGGCTGGCAGGCTCTCTGCCCAACACAGCGCACCCTTGTTATCACCGAAGGAGAAATTGATGCACTTTCATTAGCAGCCTATGGGTACCCAGCCCTATCAGTCCCCTTTGGAGGGGGCAAGGGGGGAAAACACGCTTGGATTGAAAATGAATTCGATCATCTAGAACCTTTCGAGAAAATTTTCTTAGCAACCGACATGGACAAGCCAGGTGAAGAAGCAGCCCTTGAAATTGCCCATAGGCTTGGTCGCCATCGATGTTATCGTGTCCACTTGCCCTGTAAAGATGCCAATGACTGTTTAAAAGCAGGTGTCGAGACTTCAACCATAAAAGCAGCTTTTTCAAAAGCCCAAAGCTTTGCACCAGAGGGATTAAAACGTGCATCTGATTATCACAACCAGGTGATCGAGTTGTTTTGGCCCACTCCCAAACAACATCTCGGCTACACACTTCCCTATCCAAAGTTAAATGGCAAATTGTATTTTCGCCCAGCAGAATTAACCCTTTGGAGCGGTGCAAGCGGTGCCGGCAAAAGCCAATTGTTATCAGACTGTATTGTCCATTGGATTGCACAAAAAAGCCGTCTTTGTTTAGCCTCACTCGAAATGAAGGGGGAACAATCGCTTCGCCGTCTCATCAGGCAAACAGGGGGAGAACACCAACCAACAAAAACCATGATTGAACAGATTCTTCACTTTTTAGATGACGGTCTTATTTTGTATGAACACGTAGGTAAATCAGGCATCCAAACCCTGCTTGATGTCTTTGACTATTGCCGTGCAAAATATGGCTGTGATCAATTTATTATCGACAGTTTAATGCGGCTTGGAATCGCAGCAGATGATTACACAGGACAAGAACAAGCAGTCTATAAAATTGTTGACTGGGCAATCTTAAATGCAGTGCACGTTCACCTTGTCGCCCATGCACGCAAAAGTGGTATAGAGAAAGATATTCCTGGCACTGAAGACATAAAAGGAGCTTCAGAAATTGGAGCCAATGCGTTTAATATCATTACCATCTGGCGCAACCGCTCTTTAGAGGATAAAATTCTTTCAGCCCAACGTGCAACAGAAAAAGCTGAACTAGCAGCCCGCCCCGGGGTAATTATGAACATCGCCAAACAACGCTCAGGCGATTTTGAAGGAAAAATCGGCCTTTGGTTTGACCCTAAAACCTACCGCTACCGTTGTTCTTCAACACCCCACCAAGAACCTCGCCATTATCTTGAATTCACAGACAAACATCCCTCATCACAACCTCATTCTTTATCACATCCCCAAGAGCACACAAACACACAACCCTCACAATCACAAAAGGAACATACAACCTCCCCTCTCTTACAACCCTGCCCAACAATGCAGCCTTGCCTCACCCCTTAAAGCACACCCACCACCCAACACACGTCACACCTTAAAAACAAATCACCCCTAAAAAACAAAACCATCCCCTAAAGAATACTCCTCCATCTTTAAAAACACTCCACAGCGTAAAAAACACTCACACCATAAAGAGCCCATGTTAACACACACCACTTTAGTAATTTTTTCTCACTTAAAACCCGTTTTCACTCATCCTCATCACCCTCATTTACCCCCTTATTTTCATTTAACCCCTATCATTTTTACTGATCACCCTCTTATGTTCACTCATCCCCTCCCATTTTCTTAAAACCCCCATTCTTATTTAAAAACCCTCCCACCCCATTCTCATTTAATCCCTTTCACTTTCATTTGAAAATCTTCTGATACATTTTTCATCTTAAAGGAGGAAAACAATGAAATATCAACACGATAAAAATACCAGTGCACTCAAAAAGAACGCTGTAAATTATGCACACCCATATACAAAACACCAGCGCATTGGCCACCTAAAAACAGAAGAAATGCTTATCGAAACAAGCAATCCTTATTTTCAACCAACCCATCAAGAAAGCCCCAGCAACCCACGCACCATTGTTGCAGTTTCTAACGCCCATAGCCGCCCCATTGCCCTTTTATATGCAAAAGGACATATCAGCAAAGCACAATATAAAGTAGCAGAACGTTTTTATTATTATTGGAACATACAACAAGGTAACACACACATGGGCATCGATTACACCCGTCAAAAAGTCGATGGCGGACATTATTATACAGATACCCTTGAACGCCAAATGGAAGCAACAGATCAATTACAAGCGATTAAGATTCAACTGGGTGTTCTTGGCTATCAACTTGTTGAGCAAGTAATCGGCTATAACCAATCAATCAAAGATTTAAGCCCTTTAAAACGCAGGCAAAATTCTCTTGCCGATCATTTACGCGATTGTCTAGATCTAATGGCAACCTATTGGGGTTATGCAAAAACTTAAATAGTCTTAAATAAACGCTAAAAACTCCCCCACCTCAACTCCAAAAACAGTGCCCCCATTCAACAAAGGGAGCGAAATCCCTCCCCACTGCACTAAATTGAAAAAACAGCATACACCCTCGGGTCTCTCTCAAGTAAACGCACCTCTTCATTTACCCAAGCAAACATCCATGTCTGCAAGAAGTTTGTCTATGGTGCGGGTGGTCGGACTCGAACCGACACTCCTCTCGGAACCAGATTTTGAGTCTGGCGCGTCTACCAGTTCCACCACACCCGCACACTGTAGTTTTTATCACACTGCAGCTTTATCAAGACACAAGACAAGCTTGTGCCCTTTTCTCTTGCACTATATGAAGAAGTAGAGATTCGTCAATACTGGACTTTTATTTTTTAACTGGACTTTTGTTTTTTAAAGTCTATGCATCATGTTTAACCTATTGAATTGACCTGGTTTAATTTTAAAATATGTGAAAAAACTATAGGGGAAACTATACTATAGGGGCTTTAAAACCATGATGTTAACCAAATTAAAAGCATGGGTCGTATCATTAGCACAGCGTCGCACAGCGCCACATTGGCTTGGGTTTATTGCTTTTTTTGAAAGTTCCTTTTTTCCGATTCCGGCTGATGTCTTGTGTATTCCAATGGCGCTTGTTCGCCCGCAAAAAGCCTATCACTATGCATTAATTGGCACATTGTGCTCTACTTTAGGGGGAGCATTTGGTTGGATTATAGGTTTTTATGCTTACGACACCATCGCTAAACCGATTTTAGAATTTTACGGTAAATATGAAAGTTTTCAGACATTTCAAAATGCTGCAACACTAAAATTTCTCGTAATTTTACTGATTACATCAGGGCTTTTCCATTTTCCACCCATCAAACTTGTCACGCTTTTATCAGGGGTCATGGGCGTACCTCTCCCGCTTTTTATTGTCATCTGTTTCTTAGCGCGTGGGGCTCGTTTTTATCTTTTTGCCTGGTTTATTCAACGTTTTGGTCAAAAAGCGATCGATCTGCTCCTTCGTCACTTTAGGTGGTTTGTGCCCATTGGTTTGATTCTTCTCTTGTTAGTCTATAACCTCTTAGTCTATAAATTGTTCTCTGCTTTTTAAAATCATTCCTCGTCCACTTAAAGGAATATGTTAAATGAATGCCTCTTTGTCTTGCCAATGCTTTATGAAGAAACATCTTTATCGCAAACAAAGCAATAAAGAGCAAAGTTTGTGGGCCTTTTTTCTAACCCTTTGCCTTGTCGCCACACTGGCTATCGCACTAAGCTTTGAAATTATCGGTGGTTATCTTCCATGCCACTTATGCCTGCTTGAGCGCCTTCCCTATTATGGAGCTCTCCCGCTTTTAATCTTAGCAGGCCTTTTAGCATGGGCTTCTTGCCTACCCTCTCTGGTACGGTTTTTATTCATATGCGTTTTCGTACTCATGGCAACAAGCCTTGGGCTTGCAATCTATCATACCGGTGTTGAATATCACTTTTGGCCAGCACCAGCCCACTGCAGCTTAAATACAACAACACTCACAACAGGTGTAGACCAGCTTTTTACTTCACTGGAAAAGCCTCCAGCATCTCCCTCTTGTGCTCAAGCACCAATGCGCTTCCTTTTTCTGTCATTTGCTGGGTGGAATGTCCTTGCCAGTTTGTTGTTCATGCTCCTTAGTCTGTATGTAGCATCCAAAGGGCTCCTCTCAAATGATGGATGAAAAATAAACACCATAGAGCAAAAATCTGCAAAGCTATAGCGCTACCTTCTAACACAAGGCACATACCCCCCTCTAACACGCGCCACCCGTGTACACACCCGCACGCCCTCTTAAGCGCATCCCTTTCTCTACACACCCTACACAAATTCACACCACCCATAACCCAAACTGCATCCTACAACACAACCCGTACCCTACAGTGCAGCTAAACTTTAAGGCACTCTACACTTAAAATTAACTCCATCCCCAAAATTAGACTTTACATTCAAGATTGATTTCACACCCACGATTGAGTTTTGATATCCAGTGATATCCAAAATTGACTTTTGTTTTATGCCCTACATTTTAGAATTATTCTAATAATGAGAGCAACAATGTCAAAGCCCCCTTCATCTTCTTCCCCCTCTTCATCTCATAATGCCTTTGAGCCCCCTTTATGCCAAGAAATGGTCGCTTGTGTTCTCAAATTACAAGAAAAACAAGCAGCACTTTATTTAAAATATCCCAAAGCCTTACAAGAACATTGCCCAGAGCAAGCTGCAATCCTTGCCAAAATGGGCACCAAAGAGCTTGAGCATTTTCAAAAATCTCTGCGCATGGCTTGCAACATTCATGCAACAACTCTACACCCCTCACCTAATGAGCCCTCCCTTTCAGATATCCCCCTCCAAGAAGCAAATTTTCAAACAGCACAAGGAGAAAATCAAGCCACCCCATCACAAACGCAAACACATAAACAAACACTTTTAACGTGGATTCAACCTGGCCTTGCAGGCTTAATGGATGGACCTGTCTCAACCCTTGCCCCCACTTTTGCAGCAGCCTTTGCAACAGGTGATACCTATCAAACTTTTTTGATAGATTTTTCTGCTGCAATTGGTGCAGGTCCTTCAATGAGTTTTACCGAAGCAGCCCATGATGATGGAAAATTATCGGGGCGTGGTTCTCCATTAAAAAGAGGCATTGCCAACGGCGTCATGACAATGCTTGGGGGGCTAAGGCCATGCTCTTCCTTATCTTATTGACAACTTTTACCTTGCAATAACCCTTGCTTGTCTCATCGTATTTTTTGAACTCTGAGCTATTGTCTGGATTCAAAATAAATTGATGGCCACGCCTTTCTGGCGCGCTTCTTTCCAAGTCATCGTGGGTGGAGCATTAGTCCTTGCAACAGGTATCCTAATTGGCAGCATATAAACAAAAACGCCTGATTCCTCTTCCCACCCCACCTCATCATCCCCCTTCTCCCGCTTCATCTCACGCTTCTCCACCCCATCTTTCATTTCATCCCTCTACCTCATCGCCTCTTCACCTCTCTTTCGACTTCACCACCTCACCCCCCTCTTCCACCTCATCTCACATCCCTTCTCCCAATGCTCATGCACACAGCCAAAAGAGCACCTCTTCTTGTGATTTTTTCATCCCCTCTCATACTTCCTTGTGCCTCACCGATAGCCTCTTCTCGGGCAAACCTCCATCAGTAACCTCTCATCGGCATACCTTCATCAGTAGGCCATTATTAGCACCCCCACATAACCCTCCACCTGCAAATCTTTGCCGGCTTGTTTTGCTTGGAAGCTTTTGTTAAAGTGAGTTGCCGTCGTTTATATTTTGGAAACTCTACGTTATGCCTCACCCCTCCTCCACTTCGTCTCACCCTTCTCACAGTGCTCATGCACACAGCCAAAAGAGTACCTCTTCTTGTGATTTTTCCTCCACCTCTTCACAAAAGCGTACCCTTTCAGTAGAACGCCTTGCCCACGGACAAAATTTAGATCTTCCCCAATATGCTACAGCTGGCTCTGCTGGTCTTGATTTGCGGGCAGCATTGGCAGAAAATGAAACAATCGTTTTAACTCCTGGGCAACGTGCCCTCATCCCCACAGGTTTAATTTTCCACCTCTCATCTGGCTATGAAGCACAAATACGTCCACGTTCTGGCTTGGCTTTAAAACATGGCATCACATGCTTAAACACCCCCGGAACCATTGACAGTGACTACCGTGGTGAAGTAAAAGTTCTTCTCATCAATCTAGGGCAAGAAGATTTTTCCATTCAACGTGGAATGCGCATTGCACAAACAGTCATCGCACCCGTTACTCAAGTCGATGTCCATGTCATCGAACCAAATCAAGAAAACACCCCATGTAGAACGCACGAAGAAAACCACACACAAGGGCGTGGAACAGGCGGCTTTGGCTCAACAGGGCACAATTAATAATCCCCCCCGCGGTCCTAATATCTATCCCCCCCCGCACCTCTATAAAGTGCTAGACCCCCCGCGCTTTTAAAAAGCTATTCTCCTGCTTTAAAACGCAACCTCTTAGCGCATTTTTATAAGAGAATGCCTCTCCCATCACCACGCAAGTAACACAAACAAACCCCTCTCCACTTCTGGAAAACGAAAGCTTTTTTATCTGAAAAAACACCTTGCCCACTATCTTCAAGAGAAAGGCTCTTCTCTTTTCAGGCTCATAAAAAAACCTTATTCATGAAAAAACGTGGTATCAGCTGCAGGCTCTTTACCCGCTATCTCCATTACCATTGTTCCCTCCATTACCCCCATTTCTCCCTGCACCATTGCTGCTTCCATTACCATCCCCCTTACCATTATTCCCCCTATCACCCCTGTTTTCTTCCTTACCATTTCTCCCTTCATCATGGTTTAAAGTTTTGTGCATTCCCACAAGACCAATTTTTGTATATCCAGCTGTTTGCAACTGATCCAACACATTGACAACGCGGCCATAGTCGATTTCTTCATCTGCTTGAATCAAAATCTTTGTCTCTAAATTTTCTTGAGTTTCTCTAGACAAGATCTCAATAAATTCTCCCTCCTCCACAAGAGTGTCGCCAACATAAAAAGAATGATCCTTTTGTAAGGTAATATAAAGAGGCTTATCAGGTTGGGAAACAGGTGTTTTTGTTACAGAGGGCAACTGAACAGAAATAACAGATGTTGCCAAAGGTGCAGCCACCATAAACACAATAAGAAGCACCAAAACAACATCGATAAAAGGTGTTACATTGATCTCACTTTGAACCTGAAAATCATCGCCCTCATATTCATTATGATAGTCTGTTTTCATTGTTTGCGGCTTTTTTGCTGTCTTTGTTGGTCGAGTTCACGGCTCAAAAGCCTTTCAATAGTAGCAGCAATATCCCCTAAATCATTTCGATATCCATTAAGAGCACGCGTTAAACCATTATACATAACAACAGCAGGAATAGCGACAAAAAGCCCCACAGCCGTTGCAAGCAAAGCTTCAGCAATTCCGGGCGCCACAACATCCAAGCGCGTTGTCTGAGTTTGAGCAATCCCAATAAAAGCATTCATAATCCCCCAAACGGTTGCAAAAAGCCCAACAAAAGGCGCAATAGTACCAATGGTTGCAAGAACAGCAGTCCCATAAGCCATGCGTCTTGTAGCAGTTAGCACACACCGAGCTAAAAGCAAATGTACCCGTTCTTTCACCCCCTCATTGAAAGCACACAAAGTAGCATCGTCATCTCTGCGCTCTCTGGAACCTTGAAACTTGATAAAGACAACCTGCTGAGTAGAAAGATTTACCTCTTTGAGCGTTTCTTCCAAAAAGACTGCACCTGCCCCCAGAAAAACCAAATTTGTTTCTTGCTGATTTTTGAAATCAGAGGTCAAATGTGTGAAAGTTTGAGCGTTTAGAACAAACTGCAATGTACGACGTGCTTTGCGCTTTGCCCATGTTATTTCAATAATTTTAGCCAGAGCAATCGTCCAAGATATAAGAGAAGCAAGCATCAACACAACGATCACAGCCTGTACAACCCTATCGGCAGCCATGAACATCGACAAGGGAGAAAAATCACCCGCCGAAAATAGAGTAAAACTCTTATCTAAAGCCCCTGTTGCAGATTCCATTGTTTCTCACAAATCTCCAAAATGATCCTCCCCCTCCTTTAAAAAACAGGTTATAAAAAATAAAAGAAGACAAATCAAGTCCAGTTTATAATAAAAAGTACCATCACTTTTGCTCACAAAACCCAATCATTCACCCACACAACCTAAAGCCGTTCACACACCTCTCTTAAAACCCCAACCATACACTCACATACCTCATGTATATCCCTCCCCCTCAACGCATATTCCTTTCACGCTTCAACATCCCCATACCTCACGCACCTCCATATCGGTGCACCCAACCTACCCCTATAGAACACATCTTCCCCCTCTCAAGCACACTCCAAACCCTCTCCTGCTTAACTACCCTGACCATCTTTCCCACTCACACTAATCCCACAATAGTACCCACATTCCTCCAAGCTCGCACACCACACAACACCCAGAACCTCCTCTCTCCCACACATCATCACTCCTCTTCCCAAGTCTGCCCGTTTATTCCCACCCTTTCAAACCTAAGCCCCAGCACCACCCTTACCCCCTCACGCCTCAGCACCCCCCCACTCACACCCCGCATGCATACCCCTCTCATGCGCTTATGCATTTCTCTTAAAGAGAGCCCATACCCCCACAAGTTCGCATATACAATCATAGGTTTATTTATAAAATCTAACAGTTCAATCACAAAGGGGGACATAGACTGTCGCAAAACCTCATGAAAAAAAGAATCATAAAAATTTTGTCCATGCCATGAAAGAATTTTTGCGTAACCTATCTTACACCATCAAGACTCCTTGAAGAAAAACAACATTTATAAAATACACTTATAAATTGTATAACACATGGAACCAATATGATTTAGCGGCATTAAACATTAACGAATGTTCAAATCTTTGACTCAGGTGATGACCTTCACCATGAATCAAAAATAACCCAAGAAAAAGAAAGAAGAATCATTATGGCAAACAACAAAACAGTAGATGACAGAGCAACATCAACAGAAAAAGACCTGCACGCTCAATTGAAACAATTACGCAGTGAAATGGCAAACATAACCTCAGCACTAAGTGACCTTGGTTCAAATACATTATTAAGCGAAGCCAAAAACAAAGCAACAAAACTCTACACCTCAATAAAAGACAATGGTGAAGACATTGCATCACAAGCCAAAGACGTTTTAAGTGATTTTGAACATAATTTAAGCAGATATGTACGTAAAAATCCTAGCAAGAGTGTTTTAGTTGCAGCGGGTATTGGTTTTGTTCTCTCTTACTTGATCCGCCGTTAACCCATGCAAATGTCTATTATATCCTTACTATACCAATTGACTGGTGGAAATCTCAAAAATCTGATCAGACAGATCCGTATCCAAGCAATTTGCTTTGGGATTATTGGGTTTTCATTATTGATAGCTCTAGTGTTTTTAAATGTCTTGAGCTTTCTTGCATTGCGTTTAGTAATGCACCCAGTTGGAGCAGCCACAACAATGGTATTCATTTGGTTTTTTGTTGCAGGATTAAGTGTTTTGCTAAGTCGGTTTTTCAAAGCATATCAACAACGCAATTCTCAAAGATACTATAAAGAACAGCACCGTAAGTTTATGACAGAGTCAACTCTTTCCAGCATCGCAATGCTGGGAAAATACTTGCCTCTTGTTAAATTAGGATTGCCAGTCTTGGGACTTGCAGCTTACTTTTTGTGGCAAAAAGATAAAAAAGATCACTTTTAAAACATATAGCTATTGTGATTCACCCCCCAAAGGCACATTCTTTCTATACCGAGAGAATGTGCCTTTTTCCTCTGCAAAAAGCACAACCTTGTCCCACAAGAGCACATCTGTCCCCTCTCAAGTACGCTCCCTTAATAAAGCACCCTCATCTTCTTCCCCGCACATTCACCTGTGTAAAAAGCACACACGCCTTTAACCAAATTCGCTCATGAAATATTGAGAAAACCTCAAGCACATAAAGATACGAATAAAGTAAACCCTATTACCCTCATCAGAATGATAAACGAATAGGATTGATTTAATTCAGCTTATAGCCGCGATTTGTTTTCACCAGCCTTTAGTGGAAAGAGTAATCCTCAACCACCCAAAATCCCCCACAAGATAAGGCGCTTTAGATCTCTCTTAAAACATCCCCTCCCACAGGAAGGGCATTCTACAGCCATACTTGAAGCATTCTAAACACGATCATTGCGCACAATAACATCTGCAATATCTGCCGCAATAGTTTCAATGGCTTTAGTATCATCACCTTCAACCATCACACGGATCAACGGCTCGGTTCCAGAAGCACGAATAACCAATCGTATTTCTTTTCCCAACCTTTCTATTACTTGATCAATCGCAGCTCTGACCGGAGATTTATTCAATACATTTTTGTCTTTAATTGTTATATTTTTCAAAATTTGAGGCACAAGCTCAAAACGCTTACACAGCTCGCTCATCGAAAGTTGGCTTTCTTTCATACACGCTAAAATCTGCAAAGCAACAACCAACCCATCACCTGTTGTCCCAAAATCACTCAAGACAATGTGTCCACAATTTTCCCCACCAACATTATAACCCTTCTCACGCATCGCTTCGACAACATAGCGATCCCCAACCTTAGTACGTAACAAATCCAACCCTTTAGCATTTAAAAAACGCTCCAGTCCAAGATTTGCCATAATGGTTGTCACAACACCATTGCACTGTAGCCGCTCAGTTTTGTGCCAATGCTCAGCAAGCACCGCAATCAATTGATCACCATCCACGGTCTGGGCTTTTTCATCAACCATCAAAACACGATCACCATCCCCATCAAGAGCAATTCCCACATCGGCACGTACCTCATGAACTTTTTCCTTTAAAGAAGTCAGATCAGTGGATCCACATTCTTGATTAATATTAAAACCATTAGGCTCATGATTGATCGCAATAACCTCTGCACCCAATTCCCATAAAGCAAGTGGTGCAGCCTTATATGCAGCACCATTGGCACAATCAACCACAATACGCAAAGCATCCAAACGCACATCACGCGGCAGCGTGCGTTTTGCATATTCAATATAACGGTAAATATCCCCTTCAACCCGTTTTGCACGCCCAATTTCTGCACAACTTGCTAAAGAATGTGAAAGATCTTTCTCAAGTAATTGTTCAATTTTTGCTTCAATTTTATCTGAAAGCTTAAAACCATCAGGGCCAAAAAGCTTAATTCCATTGTCGTAATAAGGGTTATGAGAAGCAGAAATCATCACTCCAATATCTGCCCGCAGAGAACGGCAAAGCATGGCAACAGCAGGGGTTGGCACAGGCCCAAGCAAGAAAGCTTCCATTCCAGCAGCGGTAAATCCTGAAACCAAAGCATTTTCGAGCATATAACCAGACAATCGAGTATCTTTACCAATCACCACACGGCACGGCTGCCCTTGTGATCGAAAAAAAACACCCACAGCCATCCCCACTTTCATGGCAAAATCTGGTGTCATAGGAAAACAATTGGCTTTCCCCCGAATACCATCTGTTCCGAAATATTTTTGCGCCATCTTTTCTCCCTTTCCACCCAGAAGACCCTTTGGGTCATTAACCTCTCAAATTAATTACCAACCACTCTATCACAGCCCCTTCAGGAAACATCGCCCCCCTCAAGCTATCACCCCTTTAAACCACAAACCACTCAGCTCACCAAAATGCCCCCATCAATCTCTGCCAAATTACCAACCGCTCTCAACAAACCTCGCTCTTCAGGACCACTCCTAAACCCCTTCTCACAAAGCCCCCAATCTCTAAAAAAAGACCAACCTCTCGCACGAACCTATTGAGATAAACAACCTTTACTCACGCACAAAAATCCTGTTCCCAATAGATAATCCACTAAAGCAACACCTTAACACTCTTCCATCTCTTCAAAACTTGTCTGCATGCACAAGAAAGCCTACACACCAGCCAAAAACCTCTCACTTATCGTTAAAATCCCCGACTTAAGTCACTAAAACCCTGCTGCTTACTACTTTACTCAAATCTTAAGGGGAAGTTTTTGTATTGAGCACCACCCATCCATTTTTAAGCATCTGGATTTTTCTTAAAATCACTCTTTGCTTTCACCTTCTTGTCATCACTTGCTTTTAGCGTATTTTTAGAAGCACTTTTAGAACTACGCACCTTTTTCTCAGTAACATCCGTTTTCTTTTCCGCAGCAGAAGATTTGGGCTTTTCTTTTCCACCCTTACCACCTGTCTTAGGCACAGATGAAGTACGTGAAGGCACATGATCATTACCCTGTGTGCGTGAAGGTGGTTTACCCGCAATCACTTCGTTAATTTCTGCACCAGTTAATGTCTCATATTCTAACAAGCCTTGCGCCAAGGCGAACCACTGTTTCTTTTTTGTTGTAAGAATTTTTGTTGCACTTTTATAAGCATCATCAATGAGTCTGCGCACTTCCGCATCAATCATACGTGCCGTTTCTTCAGAGACATTTTGCGTTCTTGCAACCGAATGACCTAAAAAAACTTCATCCTGATTATCGCCATAAGCAACATTGCCAAGCATGTCAGAAAATCCCCACCGTGTGATCATAGCACGTGCCAATTTTGTGGCCTGTTCAATATCAGAAGCCGCACCAGATGTGATATTTTCCTTCCCAAATTTTAATTCTTCGGCCACTCTTCCACCCATCATAATAGCCAAGCGTGAAATCATCCACCGATAGCTCATGGAATAACGATCGCCTTCAGGCAATTGCATAACCATCCCCAAAGCTCTTCCTCTTGGCACAATTGTTGCTTTGTGAACAGGGTCAGCAACAGGCACATTTAAAGCCACAATAGCGTGCCCTGCTTCGTGATAGGCGGTTAATTCTTTTTCCTCTTGTGTCATAGCGGTTGAACGGCGTTCAGCCCCCATCATAACTTTATCTTTTGCATCCTCAAACTCTTGCATTGTCACCACTCTTTTGTTGCGGCTTGCAGCCATTAAAGCAGCTTCATTAACAAGGTTCATCAAATCAGCACCGGAAAATCCTGGTGTTCCTCTTGCCAAAACTTTCAAATCAACATTGGGCGCTAAAGGCACATTGCGCACATGAACTTTCAAGATCTGCTCACGCCCAGCAACATCAGGGTTTGGCACAACAACTTGTCGATCAAAACGCCCTGGTCTTAACAAAGCAGGGTCAAGCACATCTGGCCGGTTTGTTGCAGCAATTAAAATAATGCTTTCATTAGGTTCAAACCCATCCATTTCAACAAGCAATTGGTTTAATGTCTGTTCACGTTCATCGTTTCCACCGCCAAGTCCTGCACCACGATGACGCCCAACCGCATCAATTTCATCAATAAAAATAATGCAAGGAGCATTTTTTTTAGCTTGTTCAAACATATCACGAACACGGCTTGCCCCAACACCCACAAACATTTCCACAAAATCTGACCCTGAAATGGTAAAAAATGGAACATTAGCTTCCCCAGCAACAGAGCGTGCAAGCAAGGTTTTTCCGGTTCCTGGTGGCCCAACGAGTAAAACCCCACGGGGAATACGCCCCCCTAAACGTTGAAATTTTTGTGGATCACGTAGAAAATCAACAATTTCTTGTAAATCCTGCTTTGCTTCCTCAACACCAGCAACATCTTGAAAGGTGACCCGTCCATGCGCCTCGCTTAGCAATTTTGCTTTTGATTTCCCAAAACCCATTGCACCACGTGATCCATTTTGCATTTGTCGCATAAAAAAGATCCACGCCCCAACGATAATAATAACAGGAAGAAGAGAGAACAATAAATTGAGAAAGATACTATTCCCAGAACTTTCAGGCACAGCCTTCACATTGACCTTCTTATCTTCCAATTTCTGTACCAAAGAGGGATCTCTTGGTGCATAAGTTGAAATGATTCGACGATCAGCAGTCTGTCCTGTTAATTTTTGACCTTGGATGGTCACAGTTGTAAACTCATTATTCTCGACTTTCTTTAAAAAATCAGAATAGGAAAGCTCACTACTCCCAGTCCGCTGGGTGCTTCCATTAAAAAAAGAAAATAACGCAATGAGTACTAAGGCAATGAACCCCCAAATCATGAGGGAGCGGTAATTGGAATTCATATTCAGTCCATTTATCAGATATAAATTTTTATAGAATAATGAGTAACATATAATCTTGTCCACGCCTTGCCAAGACATGAATAAGATGTTTATCATTTTTTAAAGTGATTTTTCTGCATCTTTTTCACATAATGTTTTCACGTAATGTTAAAAAAAGGTTCTACAACATTAATAAGAGCGGCATCTTCGCGTAACGATAGCCAGTTAAAGGGTGCAAGAATGCGCTGCACGGTCACTTTATGGCGACAAAAGAGGTGAGAAAGCTCTGGAATATCAATGCCTTTGGCCCCTAAAACCAATGGAAGAGATTGCAACGAAGGAAAATGAGGTCGTTTACGATCAACCATAGCTTCAAAATCAACCATATCCCTAATCACCTCACCCTCCTTAATTATATGAGTGTTGGAACAATATTTTCCATACCTAAAAAACTGTTTTAAATGAACAAGATCAGCTGCGCGCACTTTAAGGGCATCTCTCTCATGATTGGTGATCTGATAGCGCCCATCCCATAAAAGGGTTTGCCCAGGAAGGATGATTGCTTCTTGAATATTTCGTGCTTCACGCCAAAAAGCAATCCCCTTTTGACTATATTCGATAAGAGACCCAGCCAAAGTAAAGCGCTTTTTTTCTAAAGAGTGGAAACACAGTTTTTGATTAAGAGCGCTCAACTTTTGAAATGCAAGCAAATAAGAGCTGCCTCCCATCAACACAGCAAATAACCCCACAACAAATGGAAAACCGGGATGACGGCATAAAAAAGGCGCAGGCCTTTCAATAAAACATCGCCCATACTCAACAACAACATCCAAGGCTAGAATCAAATCAGCAATCATCTGCGCGTATTGACGCCGTTTTAATGCAGCTTCATTGACTTTTTGAGCAACTTCGGAAAAGTTTTTAAAATGAATAGAACGGCGCACACGTACGCGTTCAAAATGTAAATCATCATTCGTCGGATCATCAATCCATGCTATTCCTCGCAAACGCAAATAAGCGCGTAATGTATCGCGTTTAATGCCAAGTAGTGGGCGAATCAAACGCACTTTTCGGCGCAACAATGCTTCACGCGCAATACAAGACAAACCACGTTCAATCAATTCACCATTGTCTTTCAAAACATTAGTGTCTTTTAACGGGCTTATCACATCCATTTCCTCCCACGTATTATTATAATCACCCCGCTCCCCCTCTCGTAAAACACCCACAACCTCAACACCACACCGCGCACCAGCAGCCTCATCACCCTGTTCTACACTAACAAAACTCCCACCTTCTGATCTTAAAGCAAAAACCTCATCACCCCGCCCGCCCTGTTGTGAAACCGCTTTATCCTTTAAGACACGTTGGCAGCGCATGTAATAGGTTTCAACCTGATCATTGAGAGTGTGCCCTGTCATAATGAGCGTTGCACCCTGTTTTTCAGCTTCTTGGAACAATAAATCATACCGTGCAACACGTGCTTTTTGAGAAATATCTGTCTTTGGCTTCGTGCCTTCCCACCGCATAATGACATGCTTAATCTGATAAGCGCGACAAATCTCTGCCACCTTCTGAGCTTCACACGCTGATTCTTCACGCAATTGATGATCAACCGTAACAACAATAATCTCAGGGGGAGAAAGCAGTATCTTAAAATAATCTTTAAGCAAAAACAACAAAGCCAGCGAATCACCCCCCCCAGAAGCTGCCACAATCAACTTCTGACAATGGGAAAAATCTGACTTCTTAAAAATTTTTGCTAATTGAATGAGCACTGAGAACGACTCTGTTCTTGTTTTAGGCGTTTACAAAAAACGCACTCTAACGTTTGGTAGTGTTTTGGAATGTCAGCAAAAACATCACAAGCCGCTTTATTTTGACCAAGAGCAGACACACTCATCGCTAATTTTAGCAAAATTTCAGAACCATATAAGGTATTTTTATACGTATACCATACATACAAATAAACCTGCGCAGCTTCATGATAGCGCTCTTGCCCAAGCAAAGATTCTGCTAACCAAAAAACAGCATCACCAACTAAAGGGTCTTGTTTATAACGCTTTTGAAAAGCACAAAAAGCTTTTTCAGCTTCAGCATAATTGGCAGAAAGAATAAAATGATAGCCCTTCTTGTAGAGTTTCTTAGGCAATAAGCGTTGGTCTTCATCCCCGTCCACCTGTTTGGCAACACCATCCTTTTCGCGCTCTTGCTCCCCACGCTGTACATACTCACCATGCCCTGCTTTTATGCCATTTTTACGCTCATCATCCATACCATCAACAACACCACTCTTACCCCTTTTTCTGCTGTGCTTCTTTTTCCTCCCTTGCTCCTTATTGTACTTGCCAGTTGAAACCGCTTCCTCTTGACTTTCATCTTGGCTTCCACCTTGCCCCTTAATCACCTGAGCTGCCTCCTTTAAATAAGGGTTATTCGAAGGGCAATAATAACGAAAAGAGCCCTCTTGATTAAAAAGATCAAGCAAGTGTTGCCGAAACAAATGCTCTTCCCTCTCTCCCCGTTTATCGCGCTCTAGAACCCCCTGTATCGCACGCAAAAGAAGATCCAAATCTTTGTCTTTAAGAAGAGTATCCTGACGATCCGCAGCCACCTTTTGCGCCACATCTACACTGTAAACAAAAAGTGGGTCCATACTCGGGGGAAGAGATGGACCCACGCTTTGGGCAACCAATGTGCCCAAACTCTGATCAGAAGATGGACCCCTGCTCGGGGGGAGAGGCGGGTCCATACTATGGGCGGACGATGTACCCAAACTCTGACCAGAAGACGGGCCCACACTCGGGGGAAGAGTTGGACCCATGCTTTGGACAACCAATGTGCCCAAACTCTGATCAGAAGATGGACCCCTGCTCGGGGGGAGAGGCGGG
>NZ_JH725081.1:38483-432267 GCF_000278255.1 Bartonella melophagi K-2C | reverse complement strand
TGGACCCCTGCTCGGGGGGAGAGGCGGGTCCATACTGTGGGCGGACGATATGCCCAGACTCTGACCAGAAGACGGGTCCATACTCGGGGGAAGAGATGGACCCATGCTTTGGGCATTCAATGTGCCCAAACTGAGATCAGAAAATGGATCCATACTCGAAGGGGAGGGAGATGAACCCACACTTTGGGCACTCAATATGCCCAAACTCTGATCAAAAGCTGAACCCATACTCTGAGGGAGAGATGGATCCATGCTCTGGGCAACCCATGCGCCCAAACTGTGACCATAATATGAATTTAAATTGTGATCAGAAAATTGAATAGCATTTTGAGGTGTACTTTGAACAGGCCCCAAAAAACAAACCACCATAATTAATGTAAAAACGCAAGCATGCCAGAATGATAATTGATATAAAAAACCAACTTTCCAGCTCTTTTTGCGCCCAGCATGCAAAATCTTTTCTCCCCTAAATACTTGTTAATGATCTCTAACAGACCATTGATTTCACTTCTTTGACCACCATCCACCTACGGCTTTAATCCACCGCTTATGGATTTAACCCCCCTTTACGGAATTGATTGTCAAAACAACACGCCGATTTTGATTCCAACATGAATTATCATCACATACAGCAACAGGTCTTTCTTTTCCATAAGAAATTGTTCTCATCCGCTGTGAAGAAACCCCAAGAGAAACGAGATAATCGCGAACAGCAACAGAACGGCGCTGCCCAAGGGCTAAGTTATATTCGCGTGTTCCACGGTCATCAGCATGCCCTTCAACAGTAACAAAATAATGAGGATAACGCAACAACCACTCGGCTTGACGCTTCAAAACATGCTCAGCATCAGGCTCAATAGAAGAAGAATTAAGACTAAAGAAAACACGGTCTCCCACATTCACCATAAAATCTTGTGTTGAGCCACTTACAGCACTACTAAAATTTGCATCCCCCATAGAAGAATGCATGCCACCAGCCTCATTGAAATTCTTTTTGGCACAACCAACAACACTCAACAAGACAAAAAAGACCACAACCAGTGGACGACGAAACATGTTCTGGATAAACCCCATATGCTGATTCTCCTTAATAAAAAGCACCAAAGTTAAGGATTTTTACACATTATCCCCTAGAAATTTTCATCACAAAAAAGTAAATATTTGATTTAAAGCAACACTCCCTTTGTCATTTGCATATCTTTTTTTTGCATTTTCTCCCTTTTCGCAACCCTTTTCAAGCCTTTTCAACCTGCTCTTTACTCTTTTCGCGCACCTTTAGTGCTTTAACCCCTTAAAGCCCAAGGCCCTTTCAAGCTGCAATATTCTACACACTCATTTTAGTGATCTGAATGGCTTCTTAAAAGCATATTGAGTTTGGCAAAAATTATTAACATCAAGTTTTTGCCTACAATTGATTAACCCTTGATTCACTCAACATTGGCAATTAATTTCAACCTCACCAACATTTAAAATTACCCTCCTTTAAGATACGCCATCATTTGAAATATGTTATTACCTGAAAATGCACGATCATTTGATAACCGTCTCACTCGAAATTAGTGATCACTTGAGATGCGAAATCTTAAAACCCCTTTGCATAAAAATAAACCACTATAATGCCAAATAACGCTAATGTTCGCTACCGGAATGATCTTTTTTAAGCGCATTTAGTTTGGCAAAAACCTTATCAGCATCAAGATTGTTGTCCACAATTGGTTCATCCTCAACATTGGCAGCCGATTGAGACTCACCATCAAGAGCAAAATTTTCTGTCACTGATGCAGGAAGCAAAGTTTCACCTTTCTGTTGTGTAGGCAGAGAACGATTTTTTGCAACCCGTTGGAGCTCAATATCCAAATCAATTTGCAAGCACAAACCAAGTCCCACAGGATCAAGAGGAACTAAATTAGCACTGTTCCAATGTGTCCGATTGCGAATTTGTTCAATGGTTGTTTTTGTTGTTCCAATCAATCGTGAAATCTGTGCGTCTTTTAACTCAGGATGATTAAGCACTAACCATAAGATTCCATTGGGGCGATCTTGGCGTCGAGACAAAGGGATGTAGTGAGCGCGTTTGCGTTTTGGTGTTGGAATACGCACCCTTGATTCGCAAACCTTTAAACGTGCTTTTGGATCAGCCTCCACACGAGCAATTTCACTGCGTGTCAATTGTCCAGAACTAATGGGATCAAGACCTCTAACCCCATGAGCAGATTCACCATCAGCAATAGCTTTTACTTCCAAAACATGCAACTGACAAAATTCTGCAATCTGATCAAAAGAAAGTGCCGTGTTATCAACCAACCACACAGCTGTCGCTTTGGGCATCAAAAGTTTTGTTGCCATACTTTTACTATCCTTTTGTTTGCCTTTTTTAAGACTAAAGGCAAGTTACTGCCCACTTTAGGAACTCTGGGCGTTTATCTTTGAAATATACAATGGCTTATCACGGCTTCTAATGAAGAGCCATAGAGTAAACCATTTTTCCACGAAATCTCCTCTTTCATGAAACTGCCTTTATAGCGTGATTTTTTTACCACGACAAGACATCTTGTCTTTGGATGATCATAACAAGAGTGTATTTACCTTTGTCATGAATCTTCTTATAAGGTTTTTTTCAATCTGCGCACCCTATGCTGCAACGCAATATATTTTGCAAAATAATATATATCCATATATTATTTTCAAACAAGGTATATTTTGCCAGACAAGGTGTGTGATCGTCCAAACTGAAAGGGAAGCCATGGCAGGTCACTCACAATTTAAAAACATTATGCACCGTAAAGGGCGTCAAGATGCAATACGCTCCAAAATGTTCTCTAAGCTTGCGCGTGAAATCACAGTTGCAGCCAAACAAGGTGCACCTGATCCAGCAATGAACCCACGTTTAAGACTGGCTATCCAAAACGCTAAATCGCAATCCATGCCAAAGGATAATATTGAACGCGCCATTAAAAAAGCCTCAGGCGGTGATGTCGAAAATTATGATGAAGTGCGCTATGAAGGCTATGGTCCAGGCGGTGTTGCAATCATTGTTGAAGCTTTAACCGATAACCGTAACCGCACCGCTTCCAATGTGCGTGCTGCCTTTACCAAATCAGGCGGGGCTTTAGGGGAAACAGGATCTGTCAGTTTCATGTTCAACCGAATCGGTGAAATTATCTATAATCTTGAAGCCGGCACACCAGATACTATCATGGAAGCAGCCATTGAAGCTGGTGCTGAAGATGTCCAAACAGAAGAGGCTGGCTACCATATTCTATGTGCCTTTGAAAATATTGGTGAAGTTTCAAAAATATTGGAAGCAACACTTGGTGAAGCACAGTCCATTAAAACCGTTTGGAAAGCAACCACCCTTGCACCCGTAGATGAAGAAAAAGCTCTGTCTATCTTACGCCTTCTCACTACATTAGAAGACGATGACGACGTGCAAAATGTTTATGCCAATTTCGATGTCAGTGATGAAATTTTAGCCAAGCTATCTCCATAAATCATCACCTGCTCCACTACCACGAAGTTTGATTGAATGCATCAAAGAGTATCTCTTTGAAAGTAGTAAGGAATTTTTTAAATTTTTGTAATTTACACACTTGAGCATTTTAAATTGAGAATTTCCAATGCATGATATTAAACATTCAGTATACAAAAATCTCTCATCACACGCATATTCACCACATGCATAGAATTTTAACTGTTCATTCCTCCTTCAAACATTCAACTCTTCCCACGTGATTTCAACTCTCGCAAATCGCCTCAAACTTCACACACCCGTGCTCTTGAAAACGGATTTCACCTCTTGAAATCTCGAATGCCCCTCCCATATTACACGTCAAATCCACGTGCTCAAATGCACTCAATCCTCACCTTGCAAACTTCACAAATACTGTTTTTAGAAGTTGAATATTTTAAACGCCGAGATTACCAAAGCGATTTTTGAATTTAGAAACCCGACCACCACGATCAACCAATGTCTGAGAACCACCAGTCCACGCTGGGTGGGTTGTAGGATCAATATCCAAAGAAAGGGTATCTCCTTCTTTTCCCCATGTTGAGCGAGTCTCATATTTAGTTCCATCAGTCATAGCAACATAAATCATATGATAATCAGGATGAATATTCGCTTTCATACGGCATACTTTCGTTTTTATATAAAGAAAAAGCGTTGTTTTACTTTTTTAAGTGCGCTCGCTTCGTCTTTTTGATACATTAATTGAATTGCAATTCTTATAGCTGAGCGTATATAAAAAAACAAGTGTGCAAAGCCTATCAATCCATAAAGCCTTATAAAGACCATAAAGCCTTATAAAGAACAAGATAAAAAGGAATAAAATGAACAAGCACGCCCCCACAAAGCCATCAAATCATTCTGACAAATTTGCACAACCTCCTAAAAAAAGAGTTTCTTTTGCTTTGCTTGCAACTTTTGCTCCTTATATTAAACGCCACCATTGGCTTGTTCTTTATTCCTTTGTAGCTTTATTTATTGCCGCTTCTGTCACATTGGCCTTGCCTCTTGCTATTCGTCAAATGCTTGATCACGGTTTTTCCGTTTCAAGTCACGGTAATATTAATTTTTATTTTGGCATTTTATTTGTATTAGCCTTACTTTTAGCACTTGCTTCAGCATGCCGTTATTATTGTGTCATCACATTGGGCGAGCGCATTGTTGCTGATTTACGCCGTGATCTTTTTGTCCACATCACACAACTTTCACCTGCTTTTTTCGACCATTCTCGCTCTGGTGAAATTATGTCTAGGCTTTCCACAGACACAACACAAATTAAAACAGCTGTTGGGTCAACAACCTCGACAGCTCTGCGTCATCTCATTGTGGTAATCGGCGCAATTGTGATGATGGTCATCACCAATCTTAAACTATCTCTTCTTGTTGTTCTTGCCATCCCCCTTGTTGCCATTCCATTGATTATCTTAGGACGTAAAGTCCGCCAGCGCACACGCACCGCGCAAGATTGTTTAGCAGATGCAAACGCTCTTGCCTCTGAACAGATAAACGCTATTCGAACTGTACAAGCCTTTACATCCGAGAACTTTATTTCTGCTCGTTTCACATCTCTTATTGAACGTGCTTTTCAAACAGCGCAATTGTCTGTGGTTTTGCGTTCTTTTTTCACCGGTTGTGCGATTTTCCTAGTTTTTGGAAGCATTGTTGCCGTCTTATGGATCGGCTCACGTGATGTTTTAAATGGCACCATGTCTGGCGGTACACTTGGTCAATTTGTTCTTTATGCAATTTTCGGCGCCATGACCTTTGCACAATTATCTGAACTTGGTGCAGAATTAGTACAAGCAGCAGGTGCAACAGAACGAATTGCCGAATTGTTGCAAGAAAAACCAACCATCACAACACCAGATTCCCCTTTGCCCTTAGCTCACCCCGTTCAAGGAGCTATTGTTTTCAATCAGATTGATTTCAACTACTCCTCCAGACCCCAAGAAAAGGTTTTGCAAAATTTATCCTTTTCCATCAAAGCCGGTGAAACTGTTGCTTTTGTAGGTTCCTCAGGAGCAGGAAAAAGTACTCTTTTTTCTCTTATTTTGCGTTTTTACGACCCCCTAAAGGGGCAAATCCAATTTGATGGCGTTGACCTTAACCGCCTTTCTCTTTATGATTTACGCTCATCAATTGCTTATGTCCCGCAAGAGGTTGTTATTTTTGAAGGCACACTGCGCGATAACATTATCTTTGGTACAAAAGATACTGATGAAGCACAAGTCATCGCCGCAGCAAAAGCAGCAAACGCACTCGAATTTATCGAATCTCTTCCAGAAGGTTTTAACAGCCAAGTTGGAGAACGTGGAATTATGCTCTCTGGTGGGCAAAAACAACGCATCGGCATCGCACGAGCGATTTTAAGAAATGCCCCGCTATTACTCCTTGATGAAGCCACATCAGCTTTAGATGCACATAACGAAAGACTCGTGCAAGAAGCCTTAGAAGGGCTCATGCACAACCGAACAACATTGGTGATAGCACACCGTTTAGCAACAGTTTTAAAAGCAGACCGCATCCTCGTGCTCGATAAAGGAACCATCATTGAAGAAGGAACCCATACCCAATTGATTGAGCAAAATGGGGTTTATGCACATTGGGCTCAACTGCAATTTTCACCAGACCAACAATCATAAAAGATTTTTTAAATATCCAGAAGTCTTAAAGCACGTCAAAACATAGCACTCAAATAATCTCAAAACATTTAGAGTGCTATCAACCATATCCGCCCACCATAGGCTCTATCAACAAATACCCCTTACGAATTCCAACCAACGCTGAAAACTAGGCACCCCCTACCATCATCTCGCACAAAAATGGATAAGCTCTTCCCCTCTCATCTTATGAACTCACACGCTTGACGCACATCTCAATTGCCAGTTATAATCTGACTTTTCACACACCTTTTTTAAGGGTTTGACTTAATTGGGCATGAATAAATTCATTACCAGCGATGATGTTTTTTGTGCCAAACATAGCACTCCCACCATTTTTGTCGCTGACAAAACCACCCGCTTCACGAATGATGATGATTCCAGCAGCCATATCCCAAATTTGAAGATTATCTTCCCAGAACCCATCTGTTCTTCCTGCAGCCACATACGCCAAATCAAGGGAAGCCGCACCAAAACGACGAACACCAGAAACTTCACTCATCACATTGCGCAACTCAACAAGATAGTGTTCATGATTGCACCCTCCAAAATGGGGCATTCCTGTTGCAATTACACATTCCCCCAATTTACGCCGTGCCGCTACACGGCAGCGCCGATCGTTTAAAAAAGCTCCACACCCGCGTTCAGCTGTAAAAAGCTCATCTAAAATAGGATTATAAATCACACCAGCAACGATCTGCCCTTGACGTTCCAAAGCAATAGAAATAGCAAAAAAAGGAATACCATGTAAAAAATTTGTTGTACCATCTAAAGGATCAACAATAAAACGGTGTTGGGAATCTTCTCCAATAATTTCTTCTGATTCTTCCATTAGAAAACTAAATTTAGGCCGTGCCTTTATCAATTCAGAAAAAATAATCTTCTCAGCTTTGCGATCTGCCTGGCTCACATAATCAGCCGGCCCCTTTAAAGATACTTGTAAGTTTTGAACCTCACCATAATCACGCACCAAAGAGCGGCCAGCCTTAAGGGCAGCTTGAACCATGATATTCATGATCGCAGAACGTGCCATATTTTATCCCTTTTCATTCGTGCGACGCACATAAATTAATTCATTGGTGTCAACAACAACACGTTCCCCAACCTGAATGAAAGGTGGCACGAGAATACGAATACCATTTTCTAAAATCGCGGGCTTATAAGATGAGGTAACAGTTTGCCCTTTAATTGCAGGTTCAGCCTCAGCAATTGTCACAACAACCTGATCAGGCAGCGATATGCCAATTGGTTTTTCTTGATAAAGCTCAACAGTGACAACCATTCCATCTTGTAAAAAAGCAGCGCGATCACCGACAAAGTCTTTGTGTAATTCAAGCTGTTCATAAGAACTTGAATCCATAAAAATCAACATATCACCTTGCTCATAAAGGAATGTGAAATCCTTTTGTTCAAGCCGCACTCTCTCAACAGTCTCAGCAGCACGAAACCGTTCATTAAGTTTTGTCCCATCAATCAAGTTTTTCATCTCAACCTGGTTAAATGCACCACCTTTTCCTGGCTTGACAGCATTGCATTTAACAGCAACCCACAAACCTCCTTGATGTTCGATAACATTTCCAGGGCGAATTTCATTACCATTAATTTTCATCGTGTATATTCCATTTGATCCCTTTAAAGAAACCCATTAATCTTTCTAGATTTTATCTGACTTTTTCAAGCCATTGCATCTTTTAAAGCTTCATTAAGCTTCATTTTATTTTTTCAAATCATTATTATTTTCTCAAACCATCATGGTTTTTAAAGCCTCATTTGGTTTTTTCAAATAAGAATCGTTGTGTACCTTAGCTTTTCAGCTTTTTGCAAGGCTATAAAGCACCTTGGCAAAAAACCTTGAATAATTTTGCAAAAAAACACCCTTATACAAACAATCACCTTATAGGATTTGCAAAAACCACTTTTATGAAAATTACTCAAAAATGATTTGGTGAAAATAATCTCTTAAAACCATCAATCGATCTTCACCCAAAATGCGCTTAAAGAACAGGTATGAATGCGATCGCTTTTTGTTCTGCTTCCTTCAATTGAACCTCATCCATCCCTTCGAGCATCACTTCAAGATCAGAAGCCTGCACTTTCGCCTTCTTTGCCACCATATACCATGCAGCAGCAGTAACAATATCACCTTCTACCCCTATTGCATCGCGATAAAGCCTTGCTAGATTAACCTGTGCCACCGCAACCATTTTAACGGCATTGTCAAACAGCAAATAAAAAGCCCGTTTAAAATCGGTTTCCCCACCACGACCTTCAATCAACCATTCTGCCAACAGCATTTGAGCCATAAGGTGCTTATTTTGGGCTGCAACCTCAATCAATCTTCGTGCGTTATAATCATCTTTTGGTTTTGTTAAAGTTCCCTCAGACAAAATTTTTGCAGCAGCAAAAGCAGCCTCAGGATCACCAAGAGCAGCACCTTTTAAAAACAACCTCAAAGCCTGTTCTTTTGCTTCATCTTGTTGGTTTTGTAAAGTCACACCCTTAAGATTGTTTTTTTCATCGAAAGCTTTATGAAGAAGAATTTGCCCATAATAGAAATAGGCTTCCCTCACACCAGCATGCAGTGCTTTTTGAACAAATTCTACGCCACACTCTTTGTCTTTTGTGACAAAGGTCCCATTAAACAACATAAGACCATAGCGCAGTTGTGCTTGTGGGTCCCCGTGTTTTGCAGCGCTTCCAAACCATAAAGCAGCACGCTCACCATCAAAGGGAACAGCATATCCTTCCATATACATTTGACCAATCAAAGTTTGCGCAGCTGGATCATTGTATTCAGCACGTTTGAGTGCTCTATGGAAAGCTTTTAAATAATCGCCTTGCATATAATAATCATAGGCTTCATCATATTGGCCTGCTTTTAATATTTGAGCAGAACTCTCACGATCTTGGCTCTTTACAGTGTTTTCAGGCACCTTTAGAGTGGATTTATCTGGTGATTCTTCTGTCTCACTAGATTCAACTTCAATATCCTGTGCTTCTTCTCCAACAGGGTCTGCAACAGCAGATAAAGACAAAAAAGCTGTAAAAATCAACACACACGCAAACACTTTACTCATGAGATGCCCTCTGCCCGCTAATTATGGATATCCTTATCCCTTCCCTATAAAGGGCGATTTTTGCATTTTTCTTTAACCTTATCAAGTATAATAAAGGGGTGATCATGAGCAAAAATCATCTCTTCAATGGCAATAAATTCGCATGCCGTCTCTAAAGCTTCATCAATAGTTGCAAGATCACTGCCTGCTTGAATAATAGCAGGCACTTCCATAATCTCAGCCCACCATTTTGCTAATGCAATATTTCGAGGATGGGAGGATGGTTTTTTATCAGCACCTAATTTCCCAAAAAACACATAATCAACCCCAGCCTCAGCAACACTCATAGCACAATGACGTGTTCGTAAATTCCCAAAACCAACTATTTTTTGGTTTTTTTTCTGATTCTCCAACACGTCAAAAACATCAAAACCACCCTCCAAATGCACCCCATCAGCTTTAATTCTGCCAGCAATACGGCTATCTTCAGCAATAATAAGGGCAGCACCATTGTGTTGAATATCATCAGCATACATCTTGGCACTATTTTGTAAAAAAGCACCATCGCCCTGATCAACAAATGAGTCATATAAAATAATGCAAGCAAAGGACTTTGTTTGAAAAAGCTGGCGTAAAAATGCAGGCTCAATAACACGCCGAACATCCAATGTTAGAACCAACTGAGGAAAAGAACAATGTTCAATTGGTTTATTTTTCTGATGGACCATACAGCCTCCCTTAAAAATTAAATTAAATAAAGATTTATTTTATCATCACGCTTTGTTAAAGGCAGATTATCCCTTTGATCATGAAGAAGGATTTTTCGATGGCGCATCATAGCACTTCCCCTTACGATACACTTCCTTCAAATTATGAAAAGCATAGCCCCCCTTTATCTTACCGTGATACCCGTATTGATGTATTGCGTTCTTTAGCTCTGTTGATGATTTTCATCAACCATATTCCTGGAACATTTTATGAGCATCTCACACACAAAAACTTTGGTTTTTCTGATTCGGCAGAAATATTTGTTTTGCTTTCAGGCGTTGCTCTTGGATTAAGCTTTCATACTCACGCCCTCAAAAGCTGTTTTACTTCATATATGCACAAACTTTGGAAGAGAGCTTTTGTGCTCTATAAAGCACATCTTTTTACCACCTTTACCACATTAGCCCTCTTTTTGGGAGCCTCTGTCCTATGGCACTCAGAACAACTTTCATCTCAGAATAATGTGGGTATATTTCTAACACAACCTTTCATCACATTTTTAAGCATTTTAAGCCTTGGCCACCAACTAGGCTATAATAACATTCTTTCTCTTTATATTGTTTGTATGTTATTTGCTCCTTTTGCCCTTTATCTTACAGAAAAACATAAAGGTCTTCTCCTTTTTATATCATTGATGATATACCTTATATGTGGCTTTTATAGCATTGCACCACCCTCTTATCCACTCCAAGGGCAATGGTTTTTAAATCCTTTATCGTGGCAGTTTCTTTTCATTATCGGATTAACAAGCGCTGTATATCTCAAACAAGGAGGGAAAATCGTCTTTCGTCCTCTGATTGTGATTTCCTCAGTAAGTTATCTTGTATTTGCATTGTTATGGGTGCGCTTAACATGGTGGGGAAGTTTTGGATCGTCTGACTGGTCTTCACCGCTTACGAATTTTAATAAAACGTTCTTAAGCCTTCCTCGTTTAGTGCATATTCTGGCCTTAGCGTCTTTGATCCTTTGCCTTCCCTGTTTGCATGAGCAATTTCACGTCTCCACAAGAAACCCCTTAGCCATTTTAGGAAAACAGAGCTTACCAGTTTTTGTCACAGGCACCATTTTTGCAATGTGCGGACAAATTTTCAAAATACTAACAACAAGCACATTTTTTTCCGACACTCTTTTGATGATAAGCGGTATTGCAATACAATTTGCTGTAGCATACTATTATGAAAATCAAAAAACGCATCGTCCTGCACCTTCCAAAAGATAAAACAAATTTATAAATATTTATAAATACTGTCTATCTTGCTCATTAACCTTAGCATAAGAAGTGTATTGCGCAATTGTCTTTAAAAAGGCATCTTCTATAACAATGAGTCTTTAAATCGGTCTTTAGTGTCATTATTTTTCTCATATCACAGTTTGGAGTATAAAGACGTGAATGCACATGAACCTTCAAAAGATAAAACCATTATCATGATGGAACACGATGCTTTTGAAAGTGTTTTTAACCGCCTCTATGAAGAAACGATGGACCTTATTGAAAAAACAGCAGATTATATCGATAAAGAAGGTAAATGTGCTGCTCGTCATTTTTCAGTCGAAACTTCTGCACTTTATGCAAAAGAAGCGATGTATTTAAGTACACGGCTAATGCAAATCGCCTCTCGACTTTTGCTTTTTCGTGCAGGACGTGAAGGGGAGATGTCTTCTGAACAAATACAAAAAGAGATTGCAAAAATTTCTCTTCATACACCATCACTAGGGCCAGAAACCGCTCATTGGACAGAATTGCCAGAAATTTTCCGCTACTTTGTAGCACGTTCTCTGCGTTTAGAAGAACGTATGCGCCATGTCAGTTATGATATCGATCAAGCCTCTTGCAAAACCTTAAAAAAGAACAATCCTGTAAGCAAACAAATTCAATTGCTCAAACGTGCTTTTCGACGCTCTTAAAAAACCTTGCCACCATTTTAAAAACCAGCTCCTCATCACCGCTACAAGCACTTTCAACCTTACACTTCCCCCTTCCCTCACCTCTTAAATGCCATTCCTCTTCCACCAACGCTCCCCTCAAACTCCTGACCTCTTCTCCCAAGCCATCTCCCCAATCTCCCACCCCCCACTCTCACACTAATACCTCCCCTCCACCGACACAGCTCAATCTTGCTCTGAACCTTCCTCCTATCAATCAAGCTTCATGCTCCTCCACGCCCTTGCTAAAAACGCCTCCACCAATGCTCCCAACCCTCACTACTTTAAGCTCTCCATTCCCTCTATCCATTCTTAACCTCCTGCCCTTTCCCATCACCTCTTCAAAATCTTGCCACCACTTTAAAAAACCAACTTCTCACCACCGTTACCGGCGCTTTCAGCGCTACACATTTCCCTTCATTAAGGAAGCCCAATTCTTTTTTACAAATCATTTTCATTACGCTCTTTTGGCATTTCATTGTATTCTTTTAGCGTTTTTACTGTATTCTTTTGGACTGTATTAATGTTTCTATGTTCTTTTTGTGTATTGCATCTATTCAAAAACAAAGAAATAACATAGGCTCAATCATATGGTAAAAGCGATTCGTATTATAGGCATCGATCCTGGACTACAACGAACAGGGTGGGGCGTTGTTGATTTATTAGGCAATCATCTACGCTTTATCGCATCAGGCACACTACGCTCTGATGCAAAAAGCCATCTTTCTTCCAGGCTGTGCCAACTTCACCAAGGGCTTTCTGATGTTGTGCATCGTTTTATGCCTCATGAAGCAGCTGTTGAGCATGTTTTTGTTAACAAGGATGCTACTGCCACTTTAAAACTTGGTCAAGCACGTGCTATTGCACTTCTCGTACCAGCCCAAGCAGGCCTTTCAGTTTCTGAATATGCTCCAAATACCATCAAAAAATCTGTTATTGGTGTGGGCCATGGTGCAAAAGAACAAATCCACATGATGGTTAAAACCCTTCTTCCACGTGCTGAATTTGATAGCAGTGATGCAGCTGATGCACTGGCACTGGCACTTTGCCACAGTACCCACCGTACTAACTTATCATACAGCTCACAAGGTTAATACATGATCGGCAAATTAAAAGGCATACTCGACAGCATCTGTGACGATCACATTATTCTTGATGTGCAAGGTGTAGGGTATAGCGTTTTTGTGTCAAACAAACTTTTATCTTCTTTACCAACCCTTGGTGAACACTTAAACCTGTTTATTGAAACGCATGTTCGTGCAGAAGCCATTCGCCTTTTTGGTTTTACCACAAAAGTTGAACGAGATTGGTTTTGCCTTTTGCAAAATGTACCAGGGGTAGGTGCAAAAGTTGCCTTGGCTATTTTAGGAACTTTATCACCTGGTGAACTTGCCCAAGCAATTGCATTAAACGACGTGGCAATGATCAAACGTGCTCCTGGAATTGGTCAAAAAGTCAGTGAAAGAATTATAAGCGAATTTAAAAACAAAGCACTGCCTTTTAATGAAGAGAGCAAAAACACCGCACATCTTGCTTCAAACCTTCAGACACAAGAAACCAATCAACCAGTCAACGATGCACTATCGGCCTTGATCAAACTTGGTTTTGAGCGTGATCAAGCAGCACAAGCTTTAGCTTCAGCACTCTCTAGCCTTGAAGAAGAAACTGTTTCTTCAGCACTTCTCATTCGCTATAGTCTCAAACTGCTGTCCAATTCATCCAACACAAGGTAACTTTTAAAAATACAACATTTTTCTGCTCAGACAATATAAGGTAACATATATACAAGGTAACAATGCGTAAAGATGAAAGCCAACGCCTTCTTGGTGCCATACCCCTCCCCAATGACCCAGACCGTTCCTTAAGACCACAAGTTCTTGATGATTTTATTGGTCAAGAAGCAGCGCGTGCAAATTTAAAAATATTTATTGAAGCAGCAAAAGCACGTAAAGAAGCTTTAGATCACGTTTTATTTGTAGGGCCGCCAGGTTTAGGAAAAACAACACTTTCGCAAATTATGGCTAAGGAATTAGGCGTTAATTTTCGTTCAACATCAGGGCCAGTCATCGCCAAAGCAGGTGATTTAGCAGCTCTTTTAACCAACCTAGAAGAACGTGATGTTTTGTTTATTGATGAAATTCACCGTTTAAATCCAGCTATTGAAGAAATTCTTTACCCAGCAATGGAAGATTATCAACTTGATTTAATCATTGGTGAAGGCCCAGCAGCACGTTCAGTCAAAATTGACCTTGCTAAATTCACCTTAGTGGCAGCAACCACACGTTTAGGGTTATTGACCACCCCCTTACGAGATCGTTTTGGCATCCCCATCCGGTTAAGTTTTTATACCATAGAAGAATTAGAATATATCGTTCAGCGTAATGCCCGCCTTTTTTCAGTCCAGATAAGCGATGATGGTGCCCATGAAATTGCATGTCGTGCACGTGGCACTCCACGAATTGCAGGAAGACTGTTGCGCCGGGTTTGTGACTTTGCTCTGGTTAAAGGTGCAGAAAAAATTGACCGCTTCATTGCAGATGAAGCCCTTTCGCGCCTTGAGGTCGACCACCTCGGTCTTGACCCTTTAGACCGACGCTATCTGATCCTCATTGCAGAAACTTTCCTAGGTGGCCCCGTTGGCATTGAAACAATTGCGGCTGCTCTCTCAGAACCACGTGATGCCATTGAAGATATTATTGAACCCTATCTCCTCCAACAAGGCTTTATCCAGCGTACAGCTCGCGGACGAATTATTACAGAAAAAGCTTGGGCGCATCTAGGGCTTTGTGCCCCTGAACCAGCAGCCTCACAAAAATCTGCGCCATCAGCTGACACAGATCATTCCTCAATACAACCCACTCTATGGGAAAAAGAAGATGACTAAGATACCCCCCAACAATAATACACACACAACCAACTCTTGCACCAACAACACCTCTCACGCTCATAACACGCCCCCTAACAATCCCCATACCAATAACTCTCTCGCCAATGACACTTGTATCAACAATACTTGTGTCAACGACACTTTAACCGATTATAGTGGGGATAGTTTAACTTATGTTCATGACCTCCCCACAAGAGTCTATGTTGCAGATACCGACTTTTCTGGCGTCGTATATCATGCGCGTTATTTGGAATTTTTTGAGCGAGGGCGCTCAGAATTCTTGCGAAACATAGGGTGTAATAACGTAGAGCTAGCATCAGGCGCACGATTTGCATCAGGCACAGGAGAAAAACTATTTTTTGTCGTGCATCGCATAAACATTACTTATTCCCGCCCTGCACATATCGATAATCTTTTAACGGTTAAAACACGACTAGAGTGTGTTCAAGGAGCACGCTTTTTTATGAATCAACAAATCATGCGGGGTAACACCTTGTTGGTTGAAGCAAAAGTGACACTTGCTATTATGAATCAAGCAGGAAAACCCCGCCGTTTACCTAAAGATCTTTTTTCTTCCACACTTGTTTCAAAATGAAACTGACTTATTTTAAAATAACAAAGAAAACAAGTAATTTTGAGTATTTTTTTACTTAAGTATTCTTTTTGTTTAGAAACTTGAAACTTTGTTTTGTCAAATTTAGAAACTATAAAACAATATGCTTTAATGGGATTTTAAAATAAATCTTTCATTTAAAGGAACGACTATCATGGCGCACATAGGACTTGGCTCTCCAGATACCCTTGGAATGTGGAGTTTGTTTATGCAAGCCAATTGGGTTGTCAAAGCTGTCATGATTGGGCTTATTCTCGCGTCAATATGGAGCTGGGCGATCATTATCGATAAAATATTCATTTACCGAAAAATACGTTATAACATTAAACAGTTTGAGCAAATTTTTTGGTCAGGTAAATCTTTAGAAGAGCTTTATGTAACCTATCAAAACCAGCATACTAACAGCATCTGCGTTGTTTTTATAGCAGCAATGACGGAATGGAAAAAATCTCTTACCAAAGGGGTTCAACCATCGTTGAATTTACAAAGCAGAATTGAAAAAGCCATGGATCTAGCCTTAGGGCGTGAAAGTGCAAAAATAGAATCAAAATTAGGCTTTTTAGCCACACTTGGATCAGCAGCTCCCTTTATCGGCTTATTTGGAACGGTTGTCGGAATTATGAATTCATTTCTTTCAATTTCGGCTTCTCAAAATACATCCCTTGCAGTAGTAGCACCAGGCATTGCAGAAGCTCTTTTAGCAACAGCAATTGGCCTGTTAGCTGCCATCCCAGCTGTGATTGCTTACAACAAACTCATGCATGAAAGCACTCAAATCATAACGCATATAGAAGGCTTTGCTGATGAATTTTCAACGATTATGTCACGGCAAATTGATGAGAAAATAACCTCAAACTCATTACAATAGGTGGCTTTCAATGGCACTTTCTCTTGCTTCTCCTTCTCAGAAAAACACACGAAAACGCCGTCGCTTGCAAAATCGTTTAATCAGCGAAATTAATATCACGCCTTTTGTGGATGTAATGCTCGTTTTATTGATTATTTTTATGGTTTCTGCTCCCCTTTTGGTCAATGGTGTTCCTCTTGATTTACCCCAAAGCCAAGCAGGACCAGTGCAAACACAGCGTCCTCCTTTAACGGTTTCACTTGATGCGCAAGGGCGTTTGGCAATCAATCAAGACTATTATTCCACATCACAGGCATTGATTACAAAATTAAAAGAGCAGCTATCAGTCGATCAAACATTGCAAAACCAACGCATTTTTGTGCGTGCTGCCAAAACTATTGAATATGAAAAAGTTTTACAACTTCTTGTTGATATTCAAAAGGCCGGTTTTTCGCAAGTCGCTTTAGCCAGTTTAGCGCAATAATAAAATCATAAAGAACTAGATAATCGGCAAAAGGCGCACACAAAACCATACAACAGTCGAGCAACAGTAAAAAAGCTAAGGCTTAAAGAAGATGAATACAAGTTCTCATCATAGCATGAAAAAAAGCTTAGCTTTCTCACTTGCAGCCCATATAGTCATTCTCATCTGGGGTGAAATACACCTGATACATCCCACCTCTTTTCCTCAACACCAATTAGAGGCCATTCCCATCACCTTAGCCCCTCTTGATCAAGAGCTTGCAAGTACACAAGGCTCAGAAAATGCACCATTTAACGAACGCCCAGCACCAAAACCAACCACACAACCACAAGAAAAAGAAAATGCACACCACATAGGTGATGGAAAACTCGACAGTCAAACTCCCTTAAAGCCAAAAGAAAAACTACAAAATAAAAATGTTGAGACAACGCCTCTCTCTTTTGGTGAAAAAGATGCATCTGGAATACAAGCACAATCCCTTACAACACCAGAAATCACCTCAAAAATCACTGAAGAAACACCAAAAAACGAAAATATAACCCTGCCAGAAGAACCACAAACACCAGAAATACCTGTTCCAACAGAACCTGAAAATAAACTACAGCCAACCACCGTTCAGCTACCAACAAATGTCCCTCATCCAACGACAAAAATGAAACCAAAACCCACCAAACACGCTTCTTCCCAAAGCGCACAATCTTCTCAGAAAAAAGGTGAACAAACAATTGAAGATATTCTAGCGATGGATGAAAGCAATCTAATCAATCGTGCACGCACGCAAGGAGGTGGCGCAAAACGCTCTAAAGAACAACAATCTCAAGGAGCGCGAAAAGATATTGGCGATACCACAAAAATAGCACAAACCCTCGTCAATCTTGTGGGCGCATGTATTCAAAAAAAGCTTAAACTTGTTGCTATTGGTGGAAATTTAAATAACCGTCCAGTTGTGCGTCTGCAGTTTCAATTAAACCGTAATGGAATGATTATAGGCACACCAATCATTGAACCCCTAAAAGGTGATGAAAACCAACAAGCTGTTATGATTCAACAAGTATATGCGGCCGTTTTTGCATGCCAACCCTACCCAGATCTCCCACGTGACCAATATAACTTATGGGGGCAAGGTTTTGATTTTAATGTTGATCCCCTTCAAGAGAAAGTTCTATAACAAGAAAAAACTCTATAATCCAAGAGAAAACTCTTAAAAAGAGAAAACCCATATAATATGAGATATTATCTCTCTTAAAAGAAAGGATAAACCAGCATGACAGGAATGAGATACACTCTTTTTTCTTGGTTGATTGTTACCATAAGTGTATGGCTTTCCAGTTTTTCATCAGCCCATGCACAACTGAAGGGGACTATCTCTAGTGCTGATTTTAACCCCATCTCGATCGCAATCACAGATTTTATATCCAATGATTCAATAGGGCTGAAAATTGCTGCTGTTGTTGCAGCAGATCTTGAACGGTCTGGACTTTTTTTACCACTAAACAAAACATCCTTTCCTGAAACAATCATCAACCCCGACAGCCAGCCACGTTTTCTTGAATGGCAACACACAAATATCCAGGGGTTGGTTAGCGGACATGTCAACAGAGAAGCAAACGGACGACTAAGAATTGACTTTCGTTTATGGGATGTCTTTGGTAACCGCCAAATCAAAGGGCGGCGATTTTATACAGCTCCAGAACACTGGCGACGCGTTGCGCATATGGTTGCAGATGAAATCTACAGTAAAATGACAGGCGAACGTGGCTATTTTGATACACGCATTGTTTTTGTTGATGAAACAGGCCCGCGCGATGCACGGATTAAACGCTTAGCTATTATGGATCAAGATGGCGCAAATCTAACCTATCTTTCCGATGGGAGCGAATTAGTTCTCACACCTCGTTTCTCACCCAATAGGCAAGAAATTACCTATATGGCATATGATAAGAATAAAACACCTCATGTGTATCTTCAGCAAATTGAAATGGGGCAAAGAGAATTAATTGGAACTTTTGACAATATGACAATTGCCCCTCGCTTTTCGCCAGATGGGCAAAAAGTAATTATGAGTTTATTACAAAATAATGGCAGTGCAAACCTTTACACGATGGATCTGCACACACGCACCATGACGCGCTTAACCACAACTAAAGCTATTGATACTTCAGCTTCTTATTCACCTGATGGCAAACAGATCGTCTTTTCATCCGACCGCGATGGTACACCACAAATTTATGTCATGAATGCCGATGGCACTAACCCTCACCGTATTTCTTTTAATGAGGGCAGCTATTCCACCCCTGTTTGGTCACCACGCGGTGACTATATTGCTTTTACAAAACAATTTCAGGGACAATTCTCCATTGGCGTTATGCACCCCGATGGGCAAAACGAACGACTTTTAACCACAGGTTTTCATAATGAAGGGCCCACTTGGGCACCCAATGGTCGTGTGCTCATGTTCTTTCGTCAAAACGCGGGTGTAGGAACAAAAATTTACACAATCGATATTACTGGGCGCAATGAACGCCAATTACCAACCCCCCATGATGCCTCTGACCCAGCATGGTCAGCCTTGCTCACTGTGCATTCATATAGCAAATAAACAAAACCAACCAACACACACGTATCTTGCAATGGCGCTTTATTAATCTTCGGCAATTATAATGAAACCGTCCCGACTCTAAATACTGCCACTCTCATAATCACCGTATCTACCTATCACCACACCCACTCTATACACTACACCCCTACCCAATACACTATAACCACCCTACATATCGCATCTCTTATATACCATCTACCGCACATTTCCACACCATGGCCATAGCTTCTACCCTACGTAGGCTTCCACACCCCATACATCCGTCCTATGCACGCATCCCCACCCGTGGGCATGCTTGAAAAAAGCCTTCACTTTAATACCATCAACCATAGCTTCTACCACACCACAGCAGACACAAGCAGATGCACTTAAGGGCAAAACATAACTCCAATCATGATAATGCACACAATCAACGCGTCAACAACGACTGGCCACTCTCACGATAATCGTGCTTTACCCACATAAATGGTCAAGCACAAGAATGTTCGTGCTCTTTTGTCCATTGTCCTAAAGCTGCCAGATGGTTCATCCGTGCACGGTGATAAAAAGCCTTTTGTGCAGCTGCAACATTGTCCTGTTTTCCATACCATGTCTTCAAAGCAGCAGATTGCAACGCACGACCGTAAGAAAAAGTCAATGTCCAAGGCCATGGGCCTGAAGCATTCATAGCTGATAAATGAGCCGTGGCTTCCTCATCTGACTGGCCCCCTGAAAGAAAAGCAATTCCTGGAACAGCAGCAGGAACAGTCTGTTTGAGCACACAAAGAGTTTTTTCAGCCACTTCTTCAACACAAGCTTTGCGCGCATCTTTCCCATCAATCACCATATTGGGTTTTAAAATCATACCCTCAAGTACGACCCGTGCCTCAAATAATTCTGTAAATACTGTCTTTAAAACCGCTTGTGTCACCTCAAAGCAGCGCGCAATTGAATGCTGGCGCGACTGGCCATCCATTAGCACCTCTGGCTCCACAATCGGCACAAGGCCTGCCTCCTGGCATAAAGCAGCATAACGTGCCAAAGCTTGTGCATTTTGACGTATAGCTCCTCTTGTTGGCAAAGAACACTCATCAATAGTAATCACCGCACGCCATTTGGCAAAACGTGCTCCCAAAGTAAAATAGTCCTTTAAACGTTCCCGAAGGCCATCTAACCCTTCTGTAATCGTCTCATGAGAAAAAGCTGCCAACGGCTTAGCGCCCGTGTCAACCTTAATACCTGGCAGCACACCAACATCTCGAATCAGATCGGTCAACATTCGACCAGAGGATGCTTTTTGACGAATGGTTTCATCAAATAAAATCACACCAGAAATAGCGCATTTCATAGCATCCTTTGCAGTAAAAAGCATTTCACGATAAGCCCGGCGATGATCCTCATTTGCCTCTAAACCAATTGATTCAAACCGTTTACCAATTGTCGCATTGCTTTCATCTGCCGCCAAAATGCCTTTTCCTGCACTCATCAAAGAAAGCGCTATATCTTCAAGACGTTCTTCCATAAAAAGCTCCTCTTTTTTCCCAATTTTTTAACAAAAATGGCCCATCAGAAAATTTCTCACCAACCATCATACACCATAACTTATTCAAGCCTGCATTAAAGCCAAAACACCAGGAAGGCTCTTGCCTTCCATCCATTCCAAAAAAGCACCCCCTGCCGTTGAAAGATAAGTAAAATCATTCGCAACACCCGCATGATTGAGTGCAAAAACTGTATCACCACCCCCAGCAATCGATACTAATTTACCTTGCTGAGTACGTTTTGCAACGTGACGCGCAACTGTAATCGTCCCCTGATCAAAGGGAGGAACCTCAAAAACACCAAGTGGCCCATTCCATACAACAGTCGCAACAGTATCAATCATCTCATTAATCCGAGCAATAGAATGGGGACCAATATCCAAAATCATCTCATCTTCAGAAATATCTTCAAGATCACACTGACGATGGGGAGTATTTTTCTTACAACGCAATCCCACCACCACATCCATCGGTAAAACAAGCTCACACTGATGTTCGTTTGCTTTTTCAATGATTTCTTCAACTGTTTCCATCAAAGTATGCTCATAGAGTGATTTACCAATAGCATAGCCTTGTGCCACTAAAAAACTATTAGCCATACCACCACCAATCACCAAAACATTGACCTTTTGAACCAAATGATTGAGCACAAAAAGCTTACTTGAAACCTTAGCACCACCCACAACAGCTGCCAACGGATACGCCGGATCACCAAGCCCTTGTTCTAAAGCATGCAATTCGCGTTGCAAAGAACGCCCCGCATAAGAAGGCAAAAAATGCGTAATTCCCTCTGTTGAGGCATGAGCACGATGAGAAACAGAAAAAGCATCATTCACATAAATGTCAGCACTACATGCTAAAGCTTCAGCAAAAGCATCATCATTGTCCTCTTCATCTTGATGAAAACGCAAATTTTCAAGAAGCAGAATCTCACCCTCTTTTAAGGCTTGAATAGTAAAACGCACTTCAAGACCAAAACATTTGTCCAAAAAAGAAACTTCCTGACCCATGATTTTGGAAAGAGCCTGTGCAACAGGACGAAGCGAAAGCTCTGGAACCTTCTGCCCTTTAGGGCGACCACAATGGGAAATCAGTATAATCTTAGCACCACGCTTTTGCAGTTCAACCAGTGTTTCTTTATGCCGCTTAAGACGCGTTTCATCACATACTCTTCCATGTAACATCGGGACATTAAAATCCACCCGCACCAGCACACATTTTCCTGCAACATCGACCTCATCAATTGTCCGAAACCCCATCACTACTCCCTCTTTTTTATTTTTGCTCATCAATTGTTTAGCTTAACTCTTTTACCCAAAAAGTTCTCGCAACCCACATGCCTCTTATTGAAACCTCTTAATCAAACAGCAATACCTCCTTTTAGTCCAAGACTAAAAACAGTCCTCACTTCCATCCTTTTGAAAAAAGACCCTTTTCTTTAAAAGAAATTTCATCAAGCTTACTGCCACAAAGAAAACTCTCGCTAGCATGCCCATCAAAAAAGAACAAACGGCCCTCTTTCAGCCCTCCTTTTTTTTACAAGGTTTTAGCAAAAGCTACAGCAGTATCAGCCATGCGGTTTGAAAAACCCCACTCATTATCGTACCAAACAAGAACCCGACAAAGCCTACCATCGACAACTTTGGTTTGCTCAGCTTGGACAATGGCCGAATGTGGATTATGATTAAAATCACTGCTGACAAGCTTTTCTTCTGTATAGTCTAAAATCCCCTTAAGCTGACCTTGCGCAGCATTACAAATGGCAGCATTAATTTCTTCAACAGTTGTGGAACGCTGAGCCGTAAATGTCAAATCAACAACAGAAACATTAGGCGTTGGAACACGAATGGCTACCCCATCTAACAGACCTTTTAATTCCGGCAAAACCAATCCTACTGCCTTAGCAGCCCCTGTTGATGTAGGGATCATAGAAAGAGCAGCAGCACGAGAACGGTAAAGATCACGATGCATTGTATCTAAAACAGGTTGATCACCCGTATAGGAATGGATTGTCGTCATAAAGCCCTTTTCAATGCCAACAACCTTGTGAAGCACTTGCGCAACAGGTGCCAAACAATTGGTTGTGCAAGAAGCATTCGACACCACCTGGTGTTCTTTACTTAAAGTCTGGTGGTTAACCCCATACACCACAGTCAAATCAGCATCATTAGAAGGTGCAGAAATAAGAACACGCTTTGCACCCGCCACCAAGTGAGCACTGGCTTTATCGCGCTCGGTAAAAAAACCTGTACATTCTAGGGCAACATCAATACCCAAATCCCTCCAAGGTAAATGCGCCGGGTCACGTTGTGCTGTTACCTGAATCAAACCACGCCCAATATCAAGTGCATCACCTACCACCTTAACAGATGCACCAAAACGCCCGTGCACCGAATCATAGCGTAATAAATGGGCATTGGTTTCTACAGGACCTAAATCATTGATCGCAACAACCTCAATATCTTTGCGTCCACTTTCAACAATAGCACGCAAAATAGAACGCCCAATACGACCAAATCCATTAATTGCAACGCGAATACTCATTTGATTTTTCCCTCATTGATTTGTTTCAATCTTTCTTCAACAACAGCAACTACATTTTCACATGTAATCCCAAAATGCATATAAAGATCGTCCATCGGTGCACTTGCACCAAATCCTTCCATACCAATAAATACACCATCACTGCCAATAAAATAATCCCACCCTTGCCGAATGGCTGCCTCAACAGCAATTTTAAGGGGTGCATTGCCAATTAAAGCATTTTGATAGGCAGCAGATTGTTCAAAAAACAGCTCAAAACAAGGGACCGAAACCACACGCGTTGGAATACCCTTCTCTTCTAAAATAGCATGAGCTTTTACAACAATTTCCACTTCTGAACCTGAAGCAAAAAGGGTAACTCGAGCCGTATCACTTGCCATCAGTAATTCATAAGCACCAAGCATACACAAATTGTCCTCTTTATAATCCCGGCGCAAAAGCGGTAAATTTTGCCTGCTCAAAGCCAAAGTAGAAGGCGTCTTACATGCTTTCAAAGCCAATTGCCAACATTCCACCGTTTCCATAGCATCAGCAGGCCTGAAAACAAAATGATTAGGAAGTGCGCGCAAAGAAGCCAAATGCTCTACTGGCTGATGAGTCGGCCCATCCTCACCAAGACCGATGGAATCATGGGTCATTACATAAATCACCCGCAACCCCATTAAGGAAGACAAACGCATGGCAGGGCGCATATAGTCAGAAAAACATAAAAAAGTCCCACCATAAGGAATGAACCCTCCATAAAGAGCAAGGCCATTCATCACTGCACCCATTGCATGCTCGCGAATACCATAGTGCAAATAACGGCCTGAAAAATTCTCAGCAGTAATGCTTTTCATCTGACTTGTTTTTGTACAGTTGGAACCGGTTAAATCAGCAGAACCACCAATGGTTTCAACAACCACTCCGTTAATGACTTCAAGAGCCATTTCAGAAGCTTTACGCGTTGCAACATGCGGACAATCTAGAACCAATTGTTTTTTATATTCATCAAGTACATTCTCAAAGCTACTTACAAGATCGCCACGCATCAACCGTTCAAATTCAGCCCGCTTTGACACAGGTAAAGCAGAAAGCTGTGCTTCCCACTTTTTTCGTTTTTTTGCAGCACTAAGACCTGCCAAACGCCAACTATCAAGAATATCAGCAGGAACAACAAAAGGCTCTTGTGCCCAACCTAAAGCTTTACGGGTTGCAGCAATTTCTTCTGCCCCCAAAGGTGACCCATGAATCTTATTAGTCCCCCCTTTACGAGGTGCCCCAAAACCAATAATTGTTTTACACGCAATGAGAGTGGGTTTATCAGAAATTTGTGCTGTCTCAATGGCTCGTGTCAATGCACTTTGATTATGCCCATTGACCTTAATGGTATTCCAACCACACGCTTTAAAACGCGCCACTTGGTCTGTACTATCTGTAAGAGAGATAGCCCCATCGATCGATATATCATTATCATCCCAAAATACAATCAGCTTATTTAGTTTTAAATGACCAGCAAGTGAAATTGCTTCTTGAGCTATGCCTTCCATTAAACATCCATCGCCGACCAAAACATAAGTATAATGGTTGATCAAATCACCAAAACGTGCGTTTAATAAACGCTCACCCAATGCCATCCCCACAGCATTGGCCAGCCCCTGTCCAAGTGGTCCGGTGGTTGTCTCAACTCCTGCACCATGACCATATTCTGGATGCCCAGCGATTTTAGAACCCATTTGGCGAAAATTGCGGATATCATCAAGAGAGACATCTTCATAGCCTGAAAGATACATTAAAGCATAAAGCAACATTGACCCATGCCCGGCCGACAAAATAAAGCGATCGCGGTTGGGCCAACGAGGTTTTTTGGGGTCATGAACTAAAAATTTTGTGTAAAGAACTGTCGCAATATCAGCCGCCCCCATTGGCAAGCCAGGGTGACCAGACTGTGCTTTTTCAATCGCATCAATAGCAAGAAAGCGAATAGCATTGGCCATTTGATTCTGTTGTTCAGTATTTGTCATGAATGATCGACCATTTTTTAATTTGTTATTTTTCCACAACTTGAAGACATTTCATAATACGTATATACTTTGCTGTATATGTCTTGTAATTACGTCTTTCTATTTTCTTTCTTACACTTTTTATGCCTCTAATTTTACGTTTTTACGCCCTTAAACTATGCCCTTAATATGATGCCAATTATACTTATAACATTTATGCCAACAGTGTTTAAAAATCCAGTTTTTAATTAATATCAACATCCTGTTTTTCTTGCCAAAATATTCTTTATCTTTCACAATAAAATCTACGCAACAAAAGAGAATGAGTGATTCGTCTTTATAAAAAGGCTTAAGTTAAAGGATATAATCACTATGAACCAAGAGACTGATATTCTGCCACAAGCTTTAAAGCAACTAGAAAAAGCACTCAGAAACTTAGAAGCTGCCATTACCAATCAGCATACTATTATCGATAAACACAATGAATGGGAAGCAGAAATTCAACAAATGAACGCTGATCGTAGCCGCCTTGCTCAAGAACTTGATAAATCAGAAGCCCATGCAGAACGGCTAGAGATAACCAATAAAGAGGTTTCCAAACGGTTGATTCGTGCTATGGAAACAATTCGTATTGTACTTGACAGGTGAAGGTTTAAACCATGGAAACTGTTTCTGTCACTATTGATGGTAAAATTTATCGTATGGCTTGCGATAAAGGGCAAGAAAGCCACCTTCAGCAGCTTGCTGCCCAATTAGATCAATATATCACACACCTGAAAAATGATTTTGGGGAAATCGGTGATCATCGTTTATCCGTTATGGCTGGCATTATGATTATCGATGAAATGGAAGAAATAAAACGAGAAAATAAAAAATTGCAAGAAAGCTATGCAACTCTCTTACAACAAAACTCTAAACGAGACCAAACCTTAAGCCAAATTGTGCACGAAACAACCAAGCGTATTGAAAAGCTGACTAATCAATTACTGCTGCAAGACGATGAGACTAATCTCACACCCTCTTAAAATAACAGAAAAAAGCATAAAGCATAAGGTTCTCATGCGTCCAAATAATCACTTAAATGTCAAAGCTTGCAAACACTCAAAGCACAAACCACACATTTTTTAAGCCTTATACCTTGCAAGCTTTTTGCTAAAAGTTAAGAGTATGCACCTGTTCAACAGGCTTCTTTGAGTACCTTTTTTAAAACACCCTTTAAAATCGTCAAACGCTCTTTGAAACGTTTGAACAACAAGAAGCAATACGCAATAAATTTGTTGCACCAGGCGTTCCAAAGGGAACCCCAGCAATCACAATAAACCGATCACCTGCCTTACAAAAGCCTCCCTGAAAAGCGATTGCAGCCGCACGATGAACCATATCATCTAAATCATGCGCATCCTCACTAACCACACAATGAAGCCCCCAAACCAAAGCCAACCGCCGCGCTGTTTTAATAATCGGCGATAAAGCAATGATGGGTATGTTTGGGCGTTCACGTGATGTACGCACACCCGTCGCACCTGAAGCAGTATAGGCAACAATAGCTTCCAACTGTAGCGTTTCAGCTATCTGACGCGCTGCAAAAGAAATAGCATCTGGCTCTGTTGCCTCTGGTTTGGGGCGCTGTGCATTAACCATTGTAGTATAGGTGTGATCGCGCTCCACCTGCTTTGCAATACGATCCATCATGCCCACAGCCTCTTCAGGGTAAAGACCAGAAGCTGATTCTGCCGATAACATCACCGCATCAACACCAGCATAAACAGCCGTAGCCACATCAGAAACTTCTGCCCGTGTTGGTACAGGCGCTGTAATCATTGATTCAAGCATCTGTGTTGCAACAACCACAGGTTTTCCTGCCAAACGACATGTTTTGATAATTTCCATCTGAAGAGATGGCACTTGTTCTAAAGGTACTTCCACCCCAAGGTCTCCCCGCGCAATCATAAGACTATCAGACACATCAATAATGTCTTCTATATGCTCTAAAGCCTGAGGTTTTTCGATCTTAGCCATCAAGGATACTTTGCCTTGTGTCAGCTTGCGAACCAATAAAATATCTTCCGGATGTTGGATAAAAGAAAGCGCCACCCAATCAACTGACTGTTCTAAAACAGCCATAAGATCAGCACGATCCTTTGATGTCATCACCCCACAAGACAAAACTGTATCAGGAAGGTTGATCCCCTTGTGATCAGAAATATGTGTTCCAGCAATCACACGGCACTCAATAGAAGTATCATCACAAGTTTCAGCCAAAAGTTCAAGCTTCCCATCATCTAGCAACAAACGATCACCTGGTTTAACAGCCGCTAAAACTTCCTTATGGGGTAAAAAAACACGCCGTGCATCACCAAGCATATCTTTATTATCTAATGTAAAACTCTGCCCAATAACCAAATCCTCTTTGCTATTTTTAAAACGTCCGATTCGTAATTTCGGCCCTTGCAAATCTGCTAAAATGCCAATAGGCCGACAAAGCGTCTTTTCAACAACCCGTATATGCTCAACCACATCACGCATTGTCGCATGATCTGTGTGGCTCATATTAATTCGAAAAACATCCGCTCCAGCTTTAAAAAGCTTTTCAATCATTGATATTGAAAAAGAAGAAGGACCAAGTGTAGCAATGATTTTAATCTTACGTGCACGTTTCATGGTGAACCCTCCCCTGAAGTATTAGGAGACTTTGAAATTGAATTATTCAAAAAAGGCTTATCAGTTAACTGGACCATCCAACTAGTTTGATCACCCGTATCAATTTCTTCAAATGTAGCCTTTTGAAATCCCCTAGCAAAACAATCATGAACACCTTCAATAATAAATTTGCTATCCTTTACACACATTGTTATAGAACCAACCCAATTTCCCTTTTTTTGTGCATCTTCTGCATATAAATAATAAAACCGTGATGAAAGGGGCCCATCGACCAGAGATTTACACACTGTAGGTGGAATAACCCACCAGCCTTCACTCACCCAGTCTGAAAGTGTGCGATAGCCAAGAGCAATACCCAGTGTTTTTTGAGTCATATTACAAACCCGAAAATCAGCTTTTACATATCCAGTAAATAAGAACAAAAGAAGAACACTCAATAAAAAAAACCTCAATTTTTTCTGTTTTCCCTGTTGAAACACACCTTTGTGCTTTTTAACACTTCCAAGCTCAATCTTACAAAAACGGTCCTTACAATAAAACATTCATCCCTTCTTTTTTTCTTCAAAATATTGCAACTTTAAAGCATAATTTATTATATTTTTATTTTGTCTTCTTTTTATCTTTCCTTTATCCATACATAGACTTATCTTCTCTTTATTCACGCATAGATTTCTTCATTCACACTATTTAAAGCTAATTTGTAAAAAAAGCGAAACGATTGATTTTTTTTCCACTTCTCAGGCATCCCTAATGTAAAAGTTTATTAATTCAAAAAGAGCCAATTTACAGTACATACCTTGGAGAACAATATAATGCGCACTCTAACTGATGAAACACAAGCTGTATCCGCTAACCAACTACGCGCTTTTATCGAACGTATTGAGCGATTAGAAGAAGAAAAAAAAGCGATTTCCGACGATATTAAAGACGTTTATACTGAACTTAAAGGATCTGGTTTTGACAGTAAAGCCGTGCGATACATTATACGACTGCGCAAAAAAGAAGATCATGAACGCAGTGAAGAAGAAGCAGTCATCCAACTTTATAAAAATGCACTCGGCATGGATTAATTTAAACAATGGATTAATTTAAATAATTGTCTTTTTCGATAGCTTCACGCAAAAGCTCAAGATCTAACCACTCTTCTTCTTTTTGCGTGCACAAGCTCTTTTTCTCTTCCAATGCTGCAGATAAACACTCAAAACGAGCCTGATCACAGCTATAAAGTGCAGGATCAGACAATTCTTTTTCAAGGTTTCTGATCTCATTTTGTAAAAGCGTTATGTGTTCAGGCAAGTTCTCCAGCGCGTAGACCTGCTTATAAGACAATCTGCGTGGCTTTATTTTTGAGGAAGAAGCTGTTTTTTTTCGACTATCACATGCAATAGGCTTTTGCAATTCTTGATGCTGCGCAAGTTCAACCCGCTTTCTTTGTGCCATCATATCGCTATAGCCACCAGCATAAAGTGTCCAGCGTCCATTGCCTTCAGGTGCTAAAATATGAGACACAGTCCGATCTAAAAAATCCCTATCATGGCTGACCACTATCACTGTTCCTGCAAAATCAGAAATAAGTTCTTGAAGCAAATCCAATGTTTCCATATCAAGATCATTGGTTGGTTCATCTAAAATCAAACAATTTGCAGGTTGTAATAAAAGCCGCGCTAACATTAAACGAGCTCTTTCTCCCCCTGATAATTCTTTAATAGGGGTGTAAGCTTGCTCGGGTAAAAACAAACAATCTTTAAGATAAGAAACAACATGGCGCTGCTGCCCATTAATGAGCACACTATCACCCCTGCCACCTGTCAAATAATGTGCTAAAGTTTCTTCCCCATTTAAAATCCGCTGTTGATCAAGTAGAGCCATCACCACATTAACCCCATGCTTAATCACCCCACTGTCTGCCGACTCGCGGCCAATCAAAACAGAAAGAAGCGTTGTTTTTCCGATACCATTGGGACCTACAATGCCAATCTTGTCACCACGCTGCAAACGCAATGAAAAATCTTTAACAATAACGCACTCACCATAAGACTTAGAAATCCGTTTTGCTTCAAGCACCAACTGACCACAATCTTGGCGTTCAGATACCGCAAAAAGCGCACGCTCTGCAGGCCCTTTATAGGTTCGATGAAGTTTTCGCATCTCCTTTAATGCACTCAAACGCCGTTCATTACGCTTGCGCCTTGCGCTTACTCCATAGCGCACCCATTGCTCTTCACGAACAATCTGACGCTCCAATTTATGATGATCACGAGCCTCTTTTTCCAGCTCTTTATCACGCCAACTTTCAAATGCAGAAAAACGCTTTTCAACCCTTTTAGTCACACCCCGATCAAGCCACACTGTTGAATGCGCCACTGTTTCTAAAAATCGCCGATCATGCGAAATGACAACAATAGCTGAACGTAAAGAACACAAAACACCTTCAAGCCACTCAATAGTTGATACATCAAGATGATTGGTCGGTTCATCTAATAAAAGAATATCTGGCTTTGCTGCAATCGCCTGCAGTAAGGATACGCGCCGCTTTTCTCCACCAGAAAGCGTTGCTAATTTCTCAGTCCCAACAAAACCAAGATCTCTAAGAAGGGTCTGCACCCATTGAACATCATGCCCATCGTTTAAACCAGCCTCTACACAAGTATAAACATCATCACCCCCTGAAAAATCAGAGCTTTGTGATACATAACGCACACAAGCACGAGGGTGGTGAAAAATTTCACCTTCATTGGGTTCTAATAGACCAGCTGCAATTTTTAAGAGTGTTGACTTTCCACACCCATTGCGGCCAACAAGTGCAATACGTTCCCCCTGCCCAACCGATAAGCAAGCCCGATTGAGCAAAGGGGTTGTTCCAAAAGTTAAAACAATACGATCAAGTCGTAAAAGTGGTACGCCCATTAATAAGGCTGTACGAGTTGCGGGCAAGGAGCCTGATAAAGCTGACCTCTCGTGTTACGATAGGTGCATAATTGTGGCACAGGTTGTGGGCAAGGAGCTTGATAAAGTTGACCTCTCACATCACGATAGGTGCACAATGGTACTTGCTGAGACATTTGCTGTTTTTTCTGAGCAGCAGCAGCACCTGTTACTGTACCTGCAATAGCACCAATTGCTGCACCTGGAACCGCTCCAGAACTGCTTCCACTAATCGCTGTTCCGGCTAAAGCACCTAATGCAGCACCACCAACACCATATCCTGCAACTGTTTGCTCAGTTGTTGTGCAAGCTACTGAGCCTAACCCAACGATTGCAATAATCGTCATTGTTAAAATTGACTTTAACATATCAAAACCCTTTCCTTTGTTAAAAACAAAATAAAGTTACATGTATCTATCAACCCTTATCCTTTTTGCTCTCACTATTTTATTCTTATACATTAAAAAGAGCTTCGTAGAATAAGTATAGATATTCACAATATACCTTTGCTATACATACCATAAATGGCAATAAAAAGTTCTACAAATACAATGAGTTTATCATGGTATGAATCATAATAATATGAATTATGAATATTGTACCAGGAGCTACTTTTTAAAAAACTCCTGAAATTTCTGTATCTACTTAAAGCACCCTCAACCAAAACATTAATAGGGCACCATAAACACTATAATCTGCAATTTATTGCTTAGTTGTTTTATAAACTACTCAGTTCAACTTAATGATTGAAACAATCGCCTTTTGTTAAAACTGATCTTAGGCATATTAAAACTCCCTCCTTGTAAAAATAAAACCATATGCCTTATTAGCACATATCTCTCTGCCCCCGCTATTTTATTTATGCATTAAAAAGAGCTTTATGGAATTAAGTATAGATGCTTATAATATAAGTAATATAGTCTCCACATTATAAATAGCAACAAAGAGTTGCATAAATATTTAGCATTCAGCGGCAATTGCACTGCTGTACTCACAGTTATCGCAAATTTTCTTAAGTTATCTCCAAGAATTATCTTTCCTGTCACACATCCCTAACGCATGATCAACTGGCAAATCACTAAAAAGAGCATCGAACAATTCCGGATCAACGTGTCTAAAAGCCATTGAACTTAAACTAACAACTAAAACAATTACCATTGTTAAAATTGGTTTTAACATATCAAAACCCTTTCTTTGCTAAAAACAAAATGAATTTATATGTTTTATCAGTCCTTATATCTCTTGTATTCTTGCTTCTTTACTCTTACACATTAAGAATAAGCAGGTATAGATGCTAATATTATAGCTTTGCCACAGTATAAATGACCATAAAAAGTTCCACACACACGGTTAGAAAGTGTTAAAGAAGACCCAAAAGACACGTTTTGGTTCAAAATGGGCCATTGAACACCTGACACCGTTAAACCTTGTAAATCAGAAAATCCGATAATACTTAATAGACAACCGTCAGGTAAATCACACGAAAAAGGCTTTGATACAATCGGCCACCCTTCTTCACGACCACTCGTCAACAAAACTGAAATACCTTGCTCTTCCATGGCTATTGCTTGTGTCATATGAGAAAGACTATGATCACTACGCTCACTTCCAAAAGCACCGCATAAAATAAGCCGTTGAGCTCCCTCGCTTAAAGCTCTTTGACATGCTAATGCACCATCTGTTACATCTTTATCGGCAGGAAAAGCTTTACGGGGAACATCACTATATGTGTGTAGTAAAGCTTGATCACAAGAATCAAAATCCCCTAACCAAAGTTCAGGCACCACATTTAATGCTGCAGCATGGCGCATCCCCCCATCAGCAGCAATGACTCGGCTTTTGCAAATTTGGTTGAGCAAACGATCAGTAACAAAAATATCTCCATTTAACAATATTGTAAATGTTGTCATAACATATTATGCCTTTCATGAAGCTTCTTTTATTATTATTTCTATAAGCTATCATCATAAAGAAGCCAAAAGGATCCTCGATTGTAACAAAACAAACAAAATACACATGAAGTTTTTAAAGAAAAATATTCAACAAACAAGGTGCGCAATGATCCAAGGCATCAGATTTCTGATCCAAAGCATCAAATTTTTTCAGCAAATAGACGTTTTTAGCAAAATCTGGTCAATAGCAATCATAAGCTTCTTGTTTTTATTGTCTGCATGTCACACTGCTTTCCAAGTGAACAATAAGCTTCATTCTTCCCGCTCTCCTGTTACAAAAGGGCACACTGGTGAAATAGTCGACCAAACCAACAACAAAAATAATCTCTATACGACACTAGGTGCTACATACCATTCACGTATTTTGCAAACATATGGCGGTCAATATTACAATCCAAAACTTGAACACATGTTAGCAAAAATCGTAAACAGACTGACAGCTGCTTCACAAAATCCTGACCAAACCTATCATGTCACTATTTTAGACACAGAAAATATCAACGCATTTGCCCTTCCTGGTAGCTATATTTATGTCACCCGTGGCATGTTGGCATTAGCAAATGATACTTCAGAAGTTGCGGCAATCTTAGCCCATGAAATAGCACACATTACAGCCAATCATGGCATCTTGCGTCTTCAAAAAGAAATTGAGCTAAAACTTGCAGAGCATGCTGCTACAAACATACTAGAGCATTCCAGCACCAAATCGCCCAACATTTTGAAAGATAAAAAACAACTGGCGCAATTTACCCGTAGTCAAGAACTCCAAGCCGATTCAATTGGGATCGAAATGCTTAACCAAGCTGGCTATGATCCATTTGCATTTCCACGCTTTCTAAAATCAATGGAAGCTTATAGTGCCTTTCGCAATAGCTCATCATCCACAAATGTTTCACTTGATTTTTTGGCAACCCATCCAACCACTCCACAGCGAATCCAACTTGCTATAAAAAAAGCTCACGAAATCAGTGCACCTAACATTGGAGAAACCGATCGTGACAGTTTTTTAAAATATATTGATGGTATGATTTTTGGTGGAAACCTTCACAAAGGATATATCCGAGGAAACCAATTTATTCATCCACAATTACATATAGCTTTTTCTGTCCCCAATAATTTTACCATAAATACGTCAGGATATGCTGTTGTTGCCAGTGGCCCAGACAAAACCGCCATTCGTTTTGATGCAGTACCCCTGCCTGAAAACATGTCTGCTAGTGATTATCTAAAAAGTGGATGGGTCGCAGGGCTTGATCAAGCCTCTGTTAAGTCCACCACCATCCAAGGTTTAGCCGCAGCTTATGCTCACGCATCCAATGAACATTGGCAATTTGATGTGGTTGTCATTCCCATTAAAGACCAGGTCTTGCGTTTTCTCACTGCTGCCCCTCATCACCCTCAAAACTTTAACCATATTACCAAACGCACCATAGAAAGTTTTCATTTACTTTCATCGCGGGTGTTAAATAAACTCAAACCTCTAAGGCTTCGTGTTATACGCATAAAAAAAGGAGAAAGCGTCGCAGACCTTGCTGAAAAAATGCAAGATACTGTCCATAAAGAAAAACTGTTCCGCATTATAAATGCACTTTCTCCAACCCAAATTTTACATGAAGGAGAACGTGTCAAAATCATTGCTGAGTAGATGCAAACAGCTCAATTCTTAAAACAACTTTTAAGGCTAATTTGAGCGTTTCACTGGTTTGAGCACTTCAAATGACTTATACTGTAAACTTAATGGCTCACTTCAAACGCTTATACTCGAGATTCATCACACTTTAAATACTTACACTTCATAAGCATCAGCTGGGTTAACATTAAGCAAAGCACAACGCAGCTTTTGCAAAGCGCGCGCTTCAATCTGGCGCACCCGCTCTTTTGAAATTCCTAATTTCTCACCTAAAAATTCTAAAGTGGCACTTTCTTCATTTAAGCGGCGAAAACGAATAATTTCAAGCTCTCGCTCATTTAAAATTTGTAAAGCATCATAAAGCCACTGTGTGCGTCTTTGACCATCAATCACTTTTTCAATTAAAGAATCAGGAAGAGGCTGTTCATCCACTAAAGTATCGAGTTTAGTAACTGAACTATCATCATTTTCAGAAACAGACATACTCAATGAATTATCAGTACCAGAAAAGCGGAAGTCCATCGTTTCAACATCGCTCACTGAAACACCAAGCTTTTCAGAAATAACGCGAAAAATATCTTGTTTGCTCATGGTGTTATCATCTTGCACCAATTGAGCCCGCAAACGACGAAGATTAAAGAAAAGAGCTTTTTGGGAAGAACTCGTTCCCCCTCGAACAATCGACCAATTGCGCAAAATATAATCTTGAATAGAAGCACGAATCCACCATGTTGCATAGGTTGAAAAACGCACATCCCGGTCCGGTTCAAAACGCGCAGCTGCCTCTAAAAGCCCCACATATCCTTCTTGAACCAAGTCGCTTAACGGCATTTTAAAGCGCTTAAAACGACTAGCAATTGAAATAACCAAACGCATATGAGCTGCTGCAATTTGGTGCATAGCTTTATCATCACGCTTGTCCTTCCAGCGTAAAGCTAAATCATGCTCCTTCTTTTTCTCAAGATAAGGCGCTTGCATTGCAGAACGCATCATATTGCGTCCCAGACTTTTGTCAGCATCGCTATAATTTTTGCTACTTTTGTAAACTGCATTTGAAAGATTACGCATTACAACCCCTGCGATTAAAGTTATCAAATTTGGTTTGATAACGACCCACTTGCTCTCTTATATAAAAGAACGTAAAAATTGTTTATTGCGTCTATACTACTTTAACGTGTATTTTGCAACTTATAATTGTTTTTGTTGTAAGAACCCAATTTATGCGATGAAAGTTTAAGAGGTAAAGTGCAATAAAAAATAGAGAAAACCTTGCCCTCAACAGTAAAGCAAAGTGCTCTCCCCTCACATCTTTACCATCACAAAACAAGGCCATGAAGCATACAAAAAACACAGATTCTTTTTGTTGAAAGGTCAATGAATTGTTCTTTATGTTGGAAGATCCATCTTTATGCTGGCGCTTTTTAAACACAACTTATACTTGTGAATATATACATGCAAAAGGTCTAATTGAATAAAGCAAAAAAGAAATTTTCAAGCAAAAATGATGCAAAGAAACATTAAAACCACAAGAATGATTGAAGAAAGCGCAACAAATGTGCTAGAGAAACGGCACAGATATTAAAGTGCCGAAAACACATCTTCTTGCCCATAAAAAGCCGAGAAAGAAAACAACGATGGATAGCGAAACTGTTCACAAAAATGATATTCGTGTCGAAAACCCTGAAAATGGCAGATTTGAGGGATTGCGTTTTTATGCCCATAAAAGTGGTACAGATACAGAAGCTGAAACACACAATACAATAAATAATGAAGATTTAGCCACCGCTTTTGCTCAACGTGTTACACGTTTTTGTGCTTCAGCTAATGGAGATTTTACCCTTAGCTGTGATGGAATTGTACGCTGGATTGGCCAAGCAGTGGCACAACTGACCTCAACTGATAATATTTTAAAGCCCAAGCTCATTCTCTTAGCAGATGCACAATTAACTGGCGAAGAACGCGATAAAGTGGTCGCACGATTGGAGCGTTTTGTAACTTTCCATTTTGAAACAGCCTTAAAACCACTTTTTGATTTACGCAATGCTGATACTTTGAGTGGACTAACACAGACTCTTGCTCTACAACTTGTAGACAATTTGGGTATTTTACCGCGTCGAAAAGTGGCTAAAACTGTTAAGAATCTTGATCAAGAATCACGTGCAGTGTTACGACAACTAGGGGTTCGTTTTGGCGCTTTTCATATCTACCTCACAGGAGTGCTCAAACCCACTGCAGCCCAAGCGATTACACTTCTTTGGAGCCTTCATAAAGAAGAGCGTGACCAAATTGGTTTAAGTGAAATTTTAGCCGCTTTAACTGCTGGGCGAACTTCACTGATTATTGATCCAACATATAATCCTCAAATTTATCATCTTGTTGGTTATCAAATTTTAGGGCAGCGTGCTGTACGTATTGATATTTTAGAACGTCTTGCCAACCTTATTCGCCCTGCACTTCATTGGAAGCCAGGCATAGATCCCAGACCTGAAGGTGCCTATGATGGCAAAAGTTTTTTTGTCACACCAACGATGATGTCCATTCTTGGTGCCAATAGTACAGACATGGAAGAAATTCTCAAAGGTCTTGGTTATCAATCACAACCCAAAAGTAGCGCTAAACTTCAAAAAGAGCTCACACACAAAGAATCCTTTGCAAGCGATTTGATAACAAAAGAGAACTATCCTCCAGCAGAATTTGTGGGCAATCAATGGCAAGACATCCTAGCATTAGACACAACACAGGAAGAAAAAAAGGCTTCATCTTCTTGTATTAAAGAACCATCTTGTCCAAAAGATCATTTACCAGCTGCTGAACCCGTTGGTGCTTTTGCACACCAAAACTGCCTAGCAGCAGAAGATAAAATTATTTTATTATGGCGTTATAATAATTATCAGCACAATCGCCTTTATAGCAATCGCGGTAAATCTGAGCAAAAACGACAAAACAAACATAGAAAAACTTTCAAAAAAGAAGCCAATACAAGTAAAGCCCCCTTCAAAAAAGAGGCATCACAAACCACCTCTACCCATAAATACACTAAAACATCCACTCAATACGCAAAGAACAAACCATCTCTGACACGAAAACACCTCGATCCTAATTCACCTTTTGCAAAATTAGCAGCGCTTCGTGACCAACTTCAAAGCGATAAGGATGTACATATCATTCCCTTTAAAGGTCATTAAAATGGGAAATGGAGTTTAATCTTGGCCTACGTTGTAACCGATAATTGTATCCAGTGTAAGTACACTGATTGTGTTGAAGTTTGCCCTGTTGATTGTTTTTATGAAGGTGAAAATATGCTTGTCATTCACCCTGATGAATGCATCGACTGTGGTGTATGCGAACCAGAATGCCCTGCCGAAGCCATTAAGCCTGATACAGAACCAGGGCTAGAAACATGGTTAGAACTCAATCGTGAGTATGCAACTAAATGGCCTAATTTAACCACCCAAAAAAGTCCTCTTCCCCAAGCAAAAGAAATGGATGGTGTTTCCAATAAATTAGAAAAGTATTTTTCAGAAAATCCAGGAAGTGGTGAATAATAACTCCATAATGTATTGTTCTCTTTTTTAAAAAACTTAGATTATTTCATGTAATAACAAAAATCTTGAGTGAAATGATTGATTTTTTTCATTTTAAATGTTAACAATGTCCTAATAAAGTCATTTTGCTAAGTATTTTGTTTCGCTTTTTTATAAAGCGAAGTGTTTTTTTATTTGTAACTGGAAACACTCAACTTTTATGCTATATCGACGAGTATAATATGCATAAGTTGCAGAAGACTCAGTTTTCAGGCGTTTCAACTTGTTCTCCGACATCATTGTTGGTTATAAAGGGAGTAAATTAATATGGCGTCCCAGCAAAAGAAAACCTCTAGTGTTAAAGGGTTTTCAACCTCTGAATATATCGTCTACCCCACACATGGAGTGGGGCAAATTATAGCAATTGAAGAACAGGAGGTTGCAGGGCATAAATTAAAGCTTTTTGTCATCCACTTTGCTAAAGATAAAATGGACGTAAAAGTGCCAGTTGCAAAAGCACTTTCCATTGGAATGCGTAAATTATCTGAGTCTGATTTAGTTGAGCGCGCATTAAAAACTCTACAGGGAAAAGCACGTGTTAAACGGGCTATGTGGTCACGCCGTGCTCAAGAATATGACACGAAAATCAATTCAGGAAATCTCGTTTTTATTGCTGAAGTAGTGCGCGATCTTTTTCGTTCAGAATTGCAATCTGAGCAATCTTATTCCGAACGCCAACTGTATACTGCTGCACTTGATCGAATGGCGCGTGAAATTGCTATCATTAATAATCTTTCTGAAACAGAAGCTATCAATTTGATAGAAACGCATCTTACCAAAGAATCTAAGCGCAAATTTAAAGCTGGAATCGATGAAGAAAAAGATGACAGCAGTGCTGTCTATGCTGCGTAATAAACTATAAGCACTATATATAAAAAAATATACTAAAACCCGTGCACTATTTATGTGAACACGGGTTTAACTTTTTTCGCTTAACTCAAAGCCGGTTAGCAAATAAAAGCACTCGTAAAAAGTACTTCTTAAACAAGAGAGCACAAATAGTTTTTTCAAGCGCCTTTCCATATACGAAGAGCTCCATACACACCGCATGCGTTACTGCAAAAGCCTTTTAGCTTCATAATAATCTAATTTATCGGTAATTTTACACCCCACTTAAAAAGTCTTACACCTCAACAATGGGGTTTGCTCATACAAGAAACATTAAAAGGCTCCCCGTTTACTTATCCACTCTATTAGATCACAGGAGGTGGAATTTCAGCATCTAATCTTTAGGGGGTAAAACTGAACGCCCGCGATACATACCTGTTTTTAAATCAATATGATGAGGGCGGCGCAATTCACCAGAATTTTTATCTTCAATATAAGTTGGTGTTTTCAAGGCATCAGCCGAACGGCGCATACCCCGCTTCGATGGAGAAGTTTTTCGTTTAGGTACAGCCATAAAGAGATACTCCAAATAGACTCGAAAAAGAAACAAATAACACTTAAACAATAACATTTGTTGTTACTTTTATGTCATTTTTGACAACAGTAATGTCACTTTTGACAACAATGTTATAGCTTCCTATACACTGATTAAAATCTTTTGACCAGACTTTCGTTTAATTTTTTATCCGATTATACGAACCTATTTAAATATTTTTAATGAAAACAATATCGGTTAAGCATCAAAAAGAGAAATTCATTTTTTAACAAGTCAGGTTAAAACCAAAAAACAATCTGTACACTAATGGCAGCTAGCCCCAATAAAAGTCTCTTAAACTGATCGCAAGAATTGTAACCTCCCTCAAACAAGATAGATCAACCATAATCCCCCTAAAGAATTAAACATACATTAAAATAGCACAATCTTCTTCCCGCTTACAGCCACCTACTTTATCAAATCATATATCATCAAACTGCAACTCAGGTATCACAACATGAAAATATCCAAACAGCCAGACAAAAAGGCAAAGATTACAACAAAAACAAAGATCATACTAAACTTGAAGCATTCTCAAAGGCTAAGATTTAAAAACCAATCTTGCATTATTTTTGTCTGATAGAACTTAAAGATCATTAAAAAACCGTTTCATTCTTCGTCTTCCTATCCTAAAAAGAGCTCACTTATTTTGCAAAAATAAAGGAAGAAATGATGCATGAATTCACCGCCCTTCTTGCAAAACATACCCACAATATTGAAAAAAGACTCGATACGCTTTTAAGCAATGAAGTCCAAGACAATGAAATTGCTCGTCCTGAAATCTTAATTAAAGCCATGCGCCATGGCACACTCAATGGCGGCAAACGTTTGCGTCCTTTTTTAGTTATCCAAAGCGCTGCACTTTTTGATATTCCCTTTGAACAATCTCTCGATATTGGCGTCGCATTGGAATGTGTTCATTGCTATTCGCTGATTCACGATGATCTTCCCGTCATGGATAATGATACACTCCGGCGTGGAAAACCCACCGTTCATAAAGAATTTAATGAAGCAACAGCCATTTTAGCAGGCAATGCCCTTTTGACTCTTGCTTTTGAAATTATTGCCCACAAAGCCTGTGATCTGAGCCTAAAAACAAGAATTGACCTTATCACAGCTCTTACGCAAGCAGCAGGGCTTGGTGGCATGCTCGGTGGCCAAATGCTTGACCTTGAAGCCGAAAACAAACCGCAAGATCATCATGCAATCATCACGCTACAACACATGAAAACAGCTGCTCTTATAAGCTTTGCTTGCCAAGCAGGTGCTATAATTGGCAATGCTTCTAAAACTCAGATTGAGCAACTTTCCACCTTTGGGACACATCTTGGACTGGCTTTTCAATTAACAGACGACCTTCTTGATGTCACCATAAGTACAAAAACGCTTGGCAAAACTGCTGGAAAAGATAAAGAAGCCAATAAAGCCACTTTGGTCAGTCTCCACGGGATTGAAAAAACACAAAAAAAACGAGATACACTCATTACTCAAGCAGAAGATCTTCTGCACCCCTTTGGTGATAAAGCTAAACCACTCAAACAAGCAGCACACTTTATTACTACACGCAATAATTAAATGCCTCTCCTTATCTTAAAATTGTCACTTATTTTAAAGTGCGTTACACCACTTAAACAACAAAAGAAGAGCAGAATAAACCACTTGTGTCTAGTTCTACCCAATTTATCTAGTTCTGCCCAAAACGCGTGTGGATATAATCACCCAATATATCCTCGAACTCTTTAGCAATATTGGGCCCACGCAAAACCTTCACCTTTTTACCCTCAATAAAAACTGGTGCTGCTGGTTGTTCACCTGTTCCAGGCAGAGAAATGCCAATATCAGCATGTTTTGATTCCCCCGGCCCATTGACAATACATCCCATAACAGCCACTTTCAAACCTTCAACCCCAGGGTATTTTTGACGCCAAACTGGCATATTCTTGCATAAATCAGCCTCAATTTTTTGCGCCAATGTCTGAAAAACCGTTGAAGTTGTACGCCCGCATCCAGGACATGCAGCAACCACAGGCATAAATTGCCGAAATCCCATAACTTGCAAAAGCTCTTGGCACACCTTCACTTCTTGAGTCCTATCACCTCCTGGCTCAGGTGTGAGTGAAATACGAATGGTATCACCAATCCCTTGCTGTAACAAAATCCCCAAAGCCACTGAAGAAGCAACAATCCCTTTTGTTCCCATTCCCGCTTCTGTTAAACCCAAATGAAGTGCATGATCACAACGCTTTGCTAAAAGGCCATACACAGCAATTAAATCTTGTACATCACTCACTTTAGCCGAAAGAATAATTTGATCACGCCCCAATCCCAACGCCTCAGCAAAAAAAGCTGAATGCAATGCCGACTGGACTACAGATTCCCGCATCACTTCAACAGTTGATAAAGGCTTTTCTTGCTTTGCATTTTCATCCATAAGCCGGGTTAATAACCCCTCATCAAGTGACCCCCAATTTACTCCAATGCGTATGGGTTTATGATAACGGCAAGCCATCTCTATAATTTCACTAAACTGCTGATCCTTTTTTGAACCAAAACCAACATTCCCAGGATTAATCCGATATTTTGAAAGAGCCTCAGCACACGCAGGGTGCGCTGTTAAAAGTTTGTGCCCAATATAATGAAAATCCCCCACCAACGGCACAAAAATGCCTAACTGTTCCAATCGTTCGCGTATTTTAGGGACAGTCGCTGCTGCCTCATCCCGATCAACAGTTATCCGTACCAATTGCGAACCTGCACGCCAAAGAGCACTAATTTGCATAACTGTCGCATCAATATCGGCAGTATCTGTATTCGTCATAGATTGAACAACAATTGGGTTATCACCACCAACAATCACATCACCAACTTTTACTCCAACAGATCGGCGACGCTCTAAAGGCTTAGATAAATAACATGGTATGCTCATCAACTCCCCAATTTTTAAAATCCACTTTATCTTTTTTCATTACACGATCATCATTATACGACCACAATACTACCCGTATCATAAAACAATTCGAACAAACAAATGAGTCAAAAATTGACTTAAAACAAGCCAACACTCGCGCAATGATCAACATAAACCAACAAACAGCGTTTTTCTCATGCAACTTTTCAATTTTCAAGTCGTTTAACAAGTCAGTCTTTCAACAAAATTCTAATTTAGAAGACGCTAACAACACGAAGAAGTCAATCTATGTGCACATTTTAGCCCCCCCTGTTGCAGAGATACTAAAATTAAAAAAACATATAGCACAATTAAAAGATGAACTGGTAACAATCAGCCGTTGGCGTCATGATAACAATACTTCAAATACCATTTTTGACCTCTTTGATACATGGAAACAAAAAGGCCGTCACGCTCTTTATCGCATTAACAACCATACTGAAGATCTGAAAAAAAGCAAAAGAAAACCCTCAAACAACAATCATACTTATCGCCAGTGTTGTTCTAGCAAGTGGCTGTTGACACGTAAAATCAAATAATCAGATTCTCTAAAGCCCGCCCAAAAAGCGGGCACCCCCCTTCTCCAAATCCTAAAAATAACTTACAACCTATATACCATAACGCAAATATTATAAACCCAACGACATCCTCTAATATCAACAACCATTTGCTATAAACAAGCAATATAAAAATCAAACCCAAAATAAATATCCTTTAACCTTTAACAATATGTCACGAAGTATCCACATATGTAACCACTGACATACCAGGAATAAGTCGTTCAGCCCCTATTTGCCCTGGATCTAAAGCAATACGAACTGAAATACGTTGTGCAATTTTAGTAAAATTACCAATCGCAGTGTTTGTCTTCAACAATGAAAACTCCGAACCTGTCGCAGGGGCAAAACATACTACACGACCTGTTAATTTTTGATTATTTAGCGCATCAACAAAAAAAACAACAGGTTGTCCAACGCGCATATGAGCAAGCTGTGTTTCTTTATAATTAGCAACAATCCAAATATCATCAGAAATAACAGCCACCAATTGCGTTCCAGGTAAAACATATTGTCCCACTCGCGCTCCAACAAGCCCAACCTGCCCAGCACAAGGAGAGACAATTTTGGTATGTGCCAAATTAAGCTCTGCCAATTCAACCCCTACCTTTGCCCCAGCAACATCTGACTGTAAACTTTGCCGTTCAAGATCCAATTGCTTTTGCAATCGGCGCTTTACTTCAAGTGCCGCTAATAATTGTGAAAGAGAAGAAGATGGACGCAAAGCCTCATCAGCTCTTAAATTCTTCATTTCAGAAGTAACATTCGATAGCTTTTGTAAATGGGCCAATTCTGACTCTGCCGCATCAATTTCTTCCTGCAAAAGCTGAGTTTGTAGTAAAATACTTGCAAGCTTTGCATTCTTTGAATCAAAAATCGCTTGCGCTTGAGAAAGTTGTTGCCGAAAAAGAGTATCATCCAGCTCAAATAAAACAGTTCCCTTTTCAACTCTTTGATAATCTTGAATATAAATTTGTGTAACTACACCAGAAATCTGTGGGCTTACTAAAGTGACATTCCCCTTAACTGAAGCATTATCGGTTATTTGAATAGTGCTTACAAATGGTGGAAGCTTCCAAGCCCATAAAATTAATAAAATTCCAGCAATTCCCGATATAAATGCAACAATTGTCGCTTTCGACCGCAATGCCCTTATCATCTTTTTTCACTTTTCTTCACTAAAACTGCCTTATCTTTCCAGTTCAGCTCCACAAGAATAAAAGGGCGTAATTGATAAATAATTTTGACAAGAAAAACAATTAATACAACCGCTGCAATATAAAAATAAAGTCGAAAAACATCATCATAAGCCAAAATATTTGCTGTCAACTTTAGCTGCCCAATCAGATCAGATATGAACTGCCCATCCCCAGAACTGCCAGGACTTAAAGCATTATAAGAAGACGATAATAAGGCATTTATCTCATTTAAAATAAGAGGATCTGTAATAACAACATCTTGCTTTAAACACTCAAAATGCTTATAGGCGAAAATAAATTGCAAACTCCCAAAAAAAGCCGCACTCATTAACCCTCCCGTCACCTGAGTCAAAAGAAAAATAGCAATAAAACTTAAAACATAACTGGGGCCTCGTATATTTGCTCTTACAAACCCATTAAATAAAGCAGGAGGTAAAAAAAGTGCATAGCCAAAACCTATCAAACCTTGACTCAACATCAGATCCTCTGGGCGCGTTAAGTGATTTACATAACTATCTAAATAAGACCCAAGCGCCAAACAGCTTAAAGACATAAAATAAAAATAGTCTTCACGGCCAGCTCGTAAAAAACAAACACAAATCCCGCCCCCTAAAAGCGTCCCAATGGTAACGGCAAAATACATCGGCGCCATATCACCATTTAACAAACCAAAAAGACCAAAAAAATCTGCCGCTAAAGTCGATTGCTCCGATAAAAGAATCCTAAAGATTAGCAACACCAAAACAACTTGCACCATTTCTTTACTAAAAAGCCAGCGTAAATCGATTAATGGGTGCTCTCTATTCAATTCAAAAATGGTTGCAATCACTAACGACAAAATTGCAAGAGTAAGCCCCCAACCAATCCATGGTGCCTCATGCCACCAGTAAAGCTTACCAACAGACATAATCATTGCATTTAAACCAAGCCCAAATGCAATCAAACTATAACTCACCCAATCGAACTTTCTAATTACCTTGTTACATGCAACAGGTGCAAGCGGAAGAGAAAAAATACACCCCAAACTAATTAAAACAAGCCCCATTTCCATTGCTGAAAGACTCGAAAAACCCCCATTATTTTCCAGCAAATAAGGTGAAATCAAACGTGATAAAGGAACCGCTAAAGCTGCATTCATATAATTTAAACTAAGACCAATTGTGAATTTTTTCTCCGGTGCAAAAGCCTCTAACATATATAAAAGCGCCAATGAAGCCATTGGTGCTGCAGCAATACCAGCAAAAAAACGAATAATCAGAGCTGAACGCAAATCTGTGACAAATAATTGCAAAACACAGACCAAAACAAATCCAAGGATCGATAACTCAGCAAAAGAACGCAACCCAAATTGATAACGAATTTTAATCAACATAATCGCAACACTGACATTGGGCGCCATATAAACAGCAACCAACCATGTCGTTTCAGTAAGTGTCGCACGAAAATTACCAGAAAGTTGAAGAATGTTGGATTGAACCATATTTGCCCCTAAGCCATAAGCCCATTGCAAAATAAAAGAGGCAAAAATATAAACAAAACATTTCGGTAAAGGCCCTGCAAAAATAGGACCAGACTGGAAAAGCCCCCCTTCACCTTCTTTAGCAGACATAATCGCGCTTTTTTTGCCGTTCATGTCTGCACTCCCTACATTCGCGCTACACCGCTGTTAACACACCGCCAACAGTCGTTAGTTGATGCAAAAATTCCTCCACTGGATCATTGACCCTGTCACTTAAACCCTCTTCTAACGCTGCACGAACTTTCAAAATCCGCTGTTCAAGATCATCAAAAGAAAGATGATCAACAGCAACAACAGCCTCAGCCAAAAGAGAACATCTTGAAGGTGTAATATCCGCAACCCCTCCACAAAGAGCAAACAATTTTTCACCTGAAGATGATAAAACGCGAATACTTCCCGGCATAAGGCGAACCATTAAAGGTGCATGATTGGCCATAACTGTCAAATAGCCTGAAGCTGAAGGAAGAACAACCGATGTCACTTCATCTGAAAAAATAAGTTTCTCAGGCGATATAAGCTCAAACAAAAAACGCTTTGCTCTATTGTTTTCCACAGCAACCTCTTGTCATTCCTACGACAAATATCCCTTACACAATTCCTCTGACATTCGTCGCAGTAATTCCTTTATTTACCACAAAACTTCTTTTATGAAGAAACTTCTGCGATTAAACGCTTACCCTTTTCAATTGCTTCATCAATTGAACCAACCATATAAAAAGCCGCCTCTGGTAAATCATCATAATCACCAGCACAAAGACCTTTAAACCCCTTGATGGTATCTTGTAAAGGCACAAGCTTTCCAGGAGAACCAGTAAAAACTTCAGCTACATGGAAAGGCTGTGAAAGGAAACGCTCAATTTTACGTGCCCGCCCTACCAAAGCCTTATCTTCTTCAGAAAGCTCATCCATTCCAAGGATAGCAATAATATCTTGCAAAGATTTATAACGCTGCAAAATCGTTTGAACTTGACAAGCAACAGCATAATGCTCCTCACCAACCACCATTGGATCCAACATGCGTGAAGAAGAATCGAGCGGATCCACCGCTGGATAAATACCTTTTTCAGCAATTGCACGAGAAAGAACTGTTGTTGCATCCAAGTGCGCAAAAGATGTCGCAGGTGCCGGATCAGTCAAATCATCAGCAGGAACATAAATAGCCTGAACAGACGTAATAGAACCTGTTTTAGTACTGGTAATACGTTCTTGCAAAGCTCCCATCTCTGTTGCCAAAGTTGGCTGATACCCCACAGCAGAAGGAATACGCCCTAAAAGAGCCGAAACTTCTGAACCTGCCTGTGTAAAACGGAACATATTATCCACAAAGAAAAGAACATCTTGACCTTCATCGCGAAAACTTTCCGCAATCGTTAAACCTGAAAGCGCAACACGTGCACGTGCTCCCGGTGGTTCATTCATCTGCCCATAAACAAGTGCACATTTTGACCCCGCAGCAGAACCCTTATTGTCTTTAGGATTCACATTCACACGACTTTCGATCATTTCATAATAAAGATCATTACCCTCACGTGTACGCTCCCCTACACCTGCAAACACGGAATAACCGCCATGTGCTTTTGCAATATTGTTGATTAATTCCATAATCAACACGGTTTTACCAACACCAGCACCACCAAACAAACCAATTTTACCACCCTTGGCATAAGGCGCTAAAAGATCAACAACTTTAATACCCGTAACAAGAATCTCTGACTCCGTTGATTGCTCAACATACTCAGGAGCTTCTTGGTGAATTGAACGCGTTTTAGTCGCAACAATTGGACCAGCATTATCAACAGGCTCCCCAACCACATTCATAATACGCCCAAGTGTGGCCTCTCCAACAGGAACGCAAATCTGTGTTCCTGTATCAAAAACCTTTTGCCCGCGCACAAGACCATCTGTCGTGTCCATCGCAATGGTACGAACAGTGTTTTCACCTAAATGTTGTGCCACTTCCAAAACAAGCTGGTTGCCCATATTCTCAGTTTCTAATGCATTAAGAATATTCGGCAATTCTCCTTCAAACTGCACATCAACAACAGCCCCAATCACCTGCCTAATTTCACCAACTGACCCCTTGCCACGAACAGGCTTAGAAGCACTAACAGATTTAGAAGAAGTGCGCGTAAGATTACCAGAACTCTTAGAACTCCCTTGAGACTTCGAGGCGGTTTTTTTTACGCCTGAACGAGCGGCTGATTTCTTTTCTTCAGCTTTTGGTGCTCCTTTTTTTGACGTCACTGCTTTTACCATCAATCCCTACCTTCTCAATTTAAAGAGCTTCAGCGCCCGCAATAATTTCAACTAACTCTGTGGTAATCTGCGCCTGACGCTGACGATTATAAGTCACTGTCAATTTATTAATCATCTCACCGGCATTGCGCGATGCATTATCCATAGCACTCATCTTTGCACCCATTTCACCAGCAATATTTTCAAGCAAAGCACGAAAAATTTGTGCAGAAAGATTACGTAAAACAAGTGTCTCTAAAAGAGAAGCCGCATCAGGCTCATAACTATAAACAGCTGATTGCAAAGCTTCCCCCTTATCCCCCTTCTCAGTAACACCAATTTTTCCAACAGAACATTCTTGAACAACAGATGGAATTAAACCCAAAGCCGTTGGACGCTGGTTAATCACAGAAATAAATTCAGAGTAAAAAAGTGTGCATACATCAAAAGCACCCTCATTGAATAAATCAATAATGCGCCCACCAATTCTTTTTGCATCTGCAAAACCTATAGATTTTACACAACGTAAATCAATATGGTCAATCATCAGAGCTTTAAAATCACGGCGCAAAATATCAGCACCTTTTTTGCCCACAGTTAAAATTTTAACTTCTTTACCCTTAGAGAGAAGAGCGTGAATATGCTCATGTGCACAACGAGCAATATGCGTATTAAAAACACCACACAAACCGCGCTCAGCCGTGCAAACTACCAAAAGATGCACATTATCCAGGCCAGTACCACGCATTAAAAGCGGTGCATCAACCCCATCAACATTAGCAGCAACATTTGCCAAAACATGAGCCATACGCTGAGCATAAGGGCGCGCAGCCTCAGCCGCCTCTTGTGCACGATGCAATTTTGTGGCTGCAACCATTTGCATGGCTTTAGTAATCTTTTGCGTTGCCTTAACCGAGGCGATACGGTCTCTTAAAGTCTTCAGCGATGCCATCCAAACATTCCATCAATCCGTTTTAAGAAAAATTCTTTTTGTAAGCATCAAGAACATCAACCAATTTACTCTTCAGAGCATCTGTAAGTTGCTTTTGATTTCCAATCGCATCCAAAAGATTTGGATAATCTCTACGTAAAAGCGCCAACAGCCCCTGCTCAAATCGGCCAACATCACAAACAGCTAATGAATCAAGGTAACCATTCACACCAGCAAAAATCACAACAACCTGCTCTTGCATTTTAAGTGGCGAAAATTGCTTTTGCTTTAAAAGCTCAACCAAACGAGCACCACGATTTAAAAGACGTTGTGTTGATGCATCTAAATCTGAACCAAACTGCGCAAAAGCTGCCATTTCACGATATTGCGCTAATTCACCCTTGATCGAGCCAGCAACTTGTTTCATCGCCTTAATTTGCGCAGCAGAACCAACACGTGACACAGAAAGACCAACATTAATAGCAGGGCGTATTCCCTGATAAAATAAATTAGTTTCTAAAAAAATCTGACCATCTGTAATCGAAATAACATTCGTCGGAATATAGGCAGAAACGTCATTGGCCTGTGTCTCAATCACTGGCAAAGCAGTCAAAGATCCAGACCCATGGTCAGCATTAAGCTTTGCAGCCCGCTCTAAAAGACGAGAGTGAAGATAGAAAACATCCCCCGGGTATGCTTCACGACCAGGTGGGCGGCGAAGCAAAAGAGACATTTGGCGGTAAGCCACAGCCTGTTTTGAAAGATCATCATAGCCAATCAAAGCATGTTGGCCATTATCCCGGAAGTATTCCCCCATAGCACAACCTGCAAGAGGTGCAATAAACTGCATCGGCGCCGGATCAGAAGCTGTAGCTGCCACAATAATCGAATAGTCAAGAGCCCCACGCTCTTCTAAAACTTTAACAAATTGCGCAACCGTTGAACGCTTTTGACCAACAGCCACATAAATACAATAAACTTTATCCTGATCATGCTCAGCGCCTTTTTCATGGAAAGGCTTTTGGTTCAAAAACGCATCAAGCAAAATTGCTGTTTTACCTGTTTGACGATCACCAATCACCAGCTCACGCTGACCACGTCCAATAGGAACTAACGCATCAATAGCTTTCAACCCTGTTACCATCGGTTCATGCACGGACTGGCGCGAAATAATACCCGGGGCCTTTACATCCACCCGGCGACGATGCGGGGTCTGAATAGGCCCCTTTCCATCAAGGGGGTTACCCAATGCGTCCACAACACGTCCGAGCAAAGCTGGCCCAACAGGAACATCAATAATAGCCCCAAGCCGTTTAACACAATCTCCTTCACGGATATCGCGATCTGACCCAAAAATCACCACCCCGACATTATCCATTTCCAAATTAAGTGCCATACCACGCACACCATTTGAAAAGGAAACCATTTCACCCGCTTGGACATTATCCAAACCATAAACGCGAGCGATACCATTACCTACAGACAAAACCCACCCAATTTCTGAAACTTCAGCTTTTTGGTCAAAGTTCTTGATTTGCTCTTTTAGGATTTTTGAAATTTCAGATGGTCTAATATCCATCAGCTGACCTCTTTTTTTAATGCAAGCTTAAGCGAAGACAATTTCCCCTCAAGAGAGGCATCAATCTGACATGACCCCAAGCGGACAATAAGCCCACCCAAAATCGTCGAATCGACAGATAAGCGTAGCAAAATTTTTCTCCCAACAACATCTGCCAAAACCACGCGCAACTCCTCTTGTTGATGAACATCCAACGGATGTGCAGAAATAATATGTACCGATGCTTCCCCACGAAATGAAGCAACACAACACTGAAAAGCACGTAAAATATCAGACAAAGCAAAAAGTCGATGATTTTCTACAATAACACGCAAAAAATTGCGCATAATCTGACCCGCCCCTTTGTCAGAAAACCTAAAACTCTCACAAATAGAATCAAGCGTTTGAACCTGTTCTTTTGTTGAAAAAAATGGGCTTTGTATTAAGCGCTTTAAATCTGTATTGCGATCCAAAATATCCAAAAAAGATGTAAATGCCTCTTCGAAATCTTTTACATAGCCTGCTTCTTGAACCAAATCAAAAAGCGCTTGCGCATAACGTCGGCTCGCTAATGGCAACGGCATACGAGAAAATGAATCCGACACGAAACTTCGCCTCTTTCCTTTTAGCGATTCTTTAATCTTGATCAAATAAAATGGATCAAATATCTCAAATTTTAAGAATCTTCTTCTTGAAATTCAGAATGAACAAATTTCTTCACTCCTAGCATAGACACAATCGACTCGCAACACCACAAAGCAACGCTTTTTGAAAATTTTAAATGAAATATTTACAATGCCCCTGAAAATTGCTCTTCCAACTCGCTATCAGGTCCACATTTTTCTCTCAGCCTCTGTTTGATATCTTCAGACATATTTTTCAACTGGTTCATATGATTCATATCTGCATCATGAAAAGTATCAAACACTAAAGCAGCAATATCAGCCCCAAACTTAGACAACAATACATCTATTTTTAAATTCTCATCTGTCAAAAAATTCCACCACATCTGCAGAAAGATTGAGTATATGAGCCTTTTCCATCAATTTGCGATGGGTGTGTAAATGCTGTAAAATTTGTGTTGTCATCACACCCTCCCTCTTTGTTCCATTAAGGCTCAACTCCTTATTAAAAGCCATAATATTTTGCTCAAGCACCGTGTCATAAAAGGTTGCATATTGATAAATCAATTGGCGTGAATGCGCCACGGGAAAACCACAAAGAGACTGCATCGTTTGTTGTGGAGAAGTCATCATTGGTTGAAAAATTTTTTCGCTTTCTTTCATCAAGCGATAAGCAAAAACAAAAACTGTTGTATCAATGCTTTGCATTTCTTTTGCTTCATTGCTTTTAATCACATCTGTAACCGATGACTGTGCTTCTACTCCTCCTAAAAGCCAAGCAACAATAAAAACCACAAACCTCATCATCTTGCTCAAAACTATCCTCTCTTAAACAATATTTTTTTAAAACAAACGCATTTATTTTTTATTACTTTATTTTTTAAAGAAAACTCTGCGGATCAATATCAATTTGAACTTGAACTGAACCAGGTCTTTTGGGTGCATTTGCAATCATTGCACGAATAAACCCTTGCATATCAAACGAGCGCTGCCCATGCAGCAAAAGCCGAAAACGATATCGCCCACGCACAAGTGCCAGTTGTGCTTCTGCTGGCCCCATCACCGAAACACCCTGCACCGTTGGCGTAACCCGGCGTAAGACACGTGCATAATTTTCTGCAGCTTTGCGCTCTTTTGAAGATACAATTAAAGATGCAAGCCGTCCATAAGGCGGTAAATGATAATGCTGACGTGTGGCAATCTCACGCGTATAAAAATTCTCGCGCTGTTGCGAAAGCAATGCTTGTATGACCGGATGATCTGGCTGATAAGTTTGCAACAATCCTAAACTTTCCAAACCCATACGTCCAGCCCTTCCTGTAACCTGTGATAAAAGCTGAAAAGTGCGTTCACTTGCCCGCAAATCACCATTCGCAAGACCAAGATCAGCATCAATCACCCCAACCAAAGAAAGACCAGGGAAATGATGCCCCTTAGCCACCAACTGTGTTCCAATAATAATATCCACATCCTTGTTTGTAATTGCTTCCAATTCCCGTCGCAACTGACCTATTCCACTTTTTAAATCCGTTGACAAAATCAGCAAACGTGCCTGTGGGAAAAGTTCGCGTGTTTCCTCTGCAATCCTTTCCACCCCCGGGCCACAAGCAACAAGATGATCAAGCGTACCACATTCAGGGCACGCCTCTGGACTAGGCTCGTGATAACCACAATGATGACATTTAAGTTGACCATACAAACGGTGTTCAACCAACCAACTTGAGCAATTGACACAATGAAAACGATGCCCACAAATCCGACACAGTGTTAAAGGTGCATAACCTCGTCTGTTGAGAAAAAGAAGAGCTTGCTCTCCTTTGTCTACGGTTTGTCTTAAAGCATGTTCGAGAACAGAAGAAATAAAACGCCCCTTCTCCACCCCTCCTTTGCGCATATCCACCACTTGTAAGTGTGGTAGTGCAACAGCCTGGAAACGCGATGATAAAGCAACCCGCTGATAACGCCCCCATAAAACATTAACCTGGCTTTCAATTGAAGGTGTGGCCGAAGATAAAATAATAGGACACTTTTCAAAAGAACCCCGTGCAACAGCCATATCACGCGCATGGTAAAAAACACGTTCTTCCTGTTTGTAAGAACCATCATGCTCTTCATCAACAACAATCAAACCAAGGTCTTGAAATGGCAAAAAAAGTGCTGAACGCGCACCCGCAACAACCCGCACCTGCCCCTCTGCAACTTGGCGCCACACACGTTCACGACGACGTGGTGTTAAATCTGAATGCCACTCAACCGCTGGTGTTCCAAAACGCGCATGAAAACGATCTAAAAACTGCTGTGTCAAAGCAATTTCTGGCAATAAAATCAAAACCTGCTTACCACACGTTAGTGCTTGAGCGACAGCTTCAAAATACACTTCCGTCTTACCTGCCCCAGTAACCCCATCAAGCAAAAAAACTTGAAATTGAGAAGACAAAACACCTTTGCGCAGAAGAGCTGCTGCCGATTTTTGTTCCTCCTCCAAAACAGGCACACAAAAATCAGGATCCGGCATTGCCACAAGCGGAAGAGTTGGCATCATCACTTCTTCAAAAACCCCAAGCCCTTTTAAACCCTCAACAACCGAGACAGAAGTCCCCGCTGCACGGGCAAGACCAGAGTGTGTCCACACTAGTCCCTCACGCGCCACCTCTAAAACCCGTGAACGCGCTGGTGTTAAACGGCCAACATCTCCCCCACAATAACGCAAACCTAAAGTCTGTGCTTCCGGCTCTAATGCTGTTGGTACACGCAAAACTAACCGTGCAACAAAGCCAAAAGGCGTCATTGTATAGTGACTGACAAAACGCAAAAACGCAATCATTTCAGCCTTTAATGGTGGACAATCAAAAACATGCGTAATCAAGCGCAGTTTTTCACGTGCTATAGGAACAGGTCCCTGCCCATCTTTATCCTCTGTCTGCTCATCAATGGCCACCACAAAACCGCAAACCTCACGCCCCATCACAGGAACACGAACAAAAGATCCAATCTCTACCCCCATAGAAGGAGGAACCTCATAGCTATAAGCATGGGGAACAGGAAGTGGCACCAAAACCGAAACAATTTTTATCTCTGTCACGTTTGATTTCCCCTTTTATACGAGCATTTCTTGGCATTGCATTGAGTTTAACAACTCTTAATCTTACCTTACTATTCTTCCTTGTCGCTCCCCCACTCCATATCAACAATAATCAACCAATATTCCTATTTTATTCTCACTCCAATCAACCAGCCTTGCCACTTAAAAAAAACTCTTAAGATTACCAACCTCACCACTTCACTTAAATCTCGCAAATCATTCTCCCGTTTATTTCTACCCCCCCCTTTACAGAACACTCAATGAGCGTACAATTAATGCTACAGAAGCTTTTATGAAATTTGCATCACACATAGATAAATAATACAAACTTAAACCCTCCCCATTTGCACTATTTCTAACATCACTCACCATGTCAAAAAGGCAATATTAAACAGTGCAGACGTAAAGCCTTTTTGTCAGAAATAATTTTATGTTCAAAATATCTTGTAATTGATAAACACCTTATCATTGATAAAAAGATTACAAATATTTCCAATCAATTGGTATTTTGACGCCTCTTTTGTACAAAAACCAACCAAACTTTAATTATGAATAAGCTATTGCATAAAAAGCGCTTAAAGTTTTACCAAATCTTTTGAAAGTAACATAAAAATTTGTTCAGCCAACTCTTCAGCTACACGCTTTTGCGCATTTTCTTCAGCTTGCACTGTTGCATATTCTTGACGAAGCCGGTCAAAAGATGCACTCATAGCTCCTTTACCTTTAGCAACAACAACATTATTCATATCTCTTAATATATAAGAAGCCCTGCTTATCACTGTCCCAACAGAAGAACGCCCTATTCCATCTGGATCTTCATAAATTTCTACTTGCACAGATGTGTGCGTAGCAACTGATGTGTGCAGTGATAATTGATAAACCGGAACTGAAGGCTTGCTTCCATTCCCATACATAAGAAACAATAAATGATTGCGGACCATCTGACCAAAACGATCTGAAGGTTCCTCAACAACAACTGTAGCAAATTTTGCAGCAAGATCTGAAGAAACCGCTTTTGAATGCTTCCCATGCAAGGCAGCACCACCCGGTTGTGATGCCACCTGCCCCCCCCCTTGAACCTTTTGACGATAAAGAGGCTCAACACTACACCCATAAAGAAACATGAACAAACAAGTAAAACCAGCACAAAATACCCACTTAAATAACGACATTGATGATCCTTTGTGGAACAATAATAACTTTCTTCACCGACTTTTCTACCAGCTGCGCTTTAACACATTCAAGAGCCAAAACTGCCTTTTCAATTTCCTCTTTATTGGCTGTCACACAAAGGGTGATATCACCGCGTTTTTTACCATTAATCTGCACCGGCAAAGTAATAAACTCTTCAATTGTCAATGCAGGGTCAAAAACAGGCCAAGAAAGTTCACAAATTAGTGTTTTCCCCCCAAAAGCAGCATGACATTCTTCTGCCAAATGCGGCATTATAGGTGCAATCATTGCAAAGAAAAAATCCATTGCTTGGCGCAAAGCAGATTTCATTTCATCATCAATATTTTCCACCCTATTTAAAAATGGCATCATCGTATTTAATAATTCATAAAGGCGTGCAACTGCCCGATTAAAGGCAAGTTTTTCTAAATCATCCTCCACAGCACAAAGTGTGCGATGTGCTGCTTTTGACAGCTCAAAAGCTTCACCGTGACAGCCTGTGCACGGTTCAACTTCCTTCAAAACTGAAGCACTCAAAGCCACACAGCGCCAAATGCGTTGCACAAAGCGATGTGCTCCTTCAATTCCTGCTTCTGTCCAAATGACATCACGCTCAGGAGGAGAATCAGACAACATAAACCAGCGCACCGTATCTGCCCCGTAAGAAGCAATAATATCATCAGGATCAATAATATTCTTTTTTGATTTCGACATTTTTTCAATTGAACCAATCGTCACATGACTTTGATCGGTTAATTTATAAGCCTGGCGTTTCCCGTCTTTTTCAACAATGGAAACCTCCGTTGGTGCAACCCACCCTTGTTCATTACGGTAGGTTTCATGAACAACCATGCCTTGCGTAAACAACCCCTCAAAGGGCTCATCCACACTAACATGGCCAGAAATCTTCATCGCACGCATAAAAAAACGTGCATATAAAAGATGTAAAATCGCATGTTCAATACCACCAATATATTGTTGAACAGGCAACCACTGTGCCGTTTTTTTCTGGTCCGTTGGTTCTTGTGCTCTAGGTGAGATAAAACGCGCATAATACCAAGAAGAATCCACAAATGTATCCATTGTATCGGTTTCGCGCTTTGCCAACTGCCCACAAGAAGGGCAAGTGACTTCTTGCCACTTTTCATGGCGTGCAAGAGGATTGCCAGGCTTATCAAAAGTCACATCATCAGGCAAGACAACTGGCAAATCAGTGCGTGCCACAGGAACCACCCCGCAAGTAGCACAATGAACTATAGGTATCGGGCACCCCCAATAACGTTGACGCGAAATTCCCCAATCACGCAATCGAAATTGCACAGTTCTTTTCCCCTGAGGTTTACCATTTAAGATCTGTTTTTCAAGGCGTTTAGCAACTGCTTCAAAAGCTTTCCTCACCGTAAGACCATTCAAAAAATCTGAATTAATCATCACGCCTTCACCGCTGTAAGCCGTTTCAGAAATCATAAAATCCTTGGCATCAGCACCTTTTGGCAAAACCACCGCTCGTACAGGAAGACCATATTTACGCGCAAAATCTAAATCCCTTTGGTCATGGGCAGGACACCCAAAAATAGCACCCGTCCCATAATCCATGAATACAAAATTAGCGATATAGATAGGAATACGCACCATTGAATCAAATGGATGAACAGCTAAAAGCTTCGTGCGAAATCCTTGTTTTTCAGCTGTTTCAAGTGCTTCAGTTGTCATGCTACCACAGCGGCAATTTTCAATAAAAGCAGCAAGCTCGTTGTCTTTTTGCGCCAAAGCCTGCGCAATCGGATGATCTATAGAAAGAGCTAAAAAAGATGCTCCAAATAAAGTATCTGGGCGGGTTGAATAACAGACAACTTCATCAAATGCTTGGCATATATCATCAGCAACATTTGTCTTATCTAAAGCCCAACCAATCAAAAGGCCTTGTGATTTACCAATCCAGTTCTTTTGCATAATGCGGACTTTTTCTGGCCACTTATCAAGCTTCTCAAGTCCTTTTAATAAATCTTCACTAAAATCACTGATTTTGAAAAACCACTGAATCAATTCTCGCTGTTCAACCAAGGCACCTGAACGCCAACCTCTTCCATCAACAACCTGCTCATTGGCTAAAACTGTGTGGTCAACAGGGTCCCAATTCACCTTGGCCACTTTACGTGCAATCAGTCCCTTTTCATAAAAGTCAAGAAAGAGCATTTGTTGACGATGATAATATTCCACATCGCAAGTTGCAAATTCACGTGACCAATCTAAAGAAAGCCCCAATTGCTTTAATTGCCCACGCATCACTGCAATATTTTGATAAGTCCAAACTTTTGGATGCACCTTATTTTGCATGGCAGCATTTTCAGCTGGCATACCAAAAGCATCCCACCCCATGGGATGCAGCACATTAAACCCTTTGGCACGTTTATAACGTGCAACAACATCTCCCATGGTATAATTGCGCACATGCCCCATATGAATGCGCCCTGAAGGATAGGGAAACATCTCCAAAACGTAATATTTTTCACGCCCATCATCATGAGAGGTTTGAAAAATTTGTCTTTCATCCCAAACCGCTTGCCATTGTTGTTCACGTGCACGTGGATTATAGCGCTCAATTGTCATTCCCATTATACTCTTTACAAAATTGAACCAAAAAGCTTTGTAAATGCTTCACCATGGATTAAAGCTACCGTCAACCTCTTCAATAGAAATTTTAAAAGCTTTTATAAACAATGACTCAAAACTTTAAACAAAAAACAGGCACAACAAAACATGGGCACACTCAATACCTCCTCCATTGAAGCGTGGAAAAACCTTCAACAAGACATTGCTGCAACGTGCAAAGAATACCACTGCTCATTAGAGAGTGTTGAGTTAATTGCTGTTTCAAAAACCGTTGCTGCACAACATATTGTTCCACTACTGCAAGCAGGTCAACGACTCTTTGCTGAAAACCGTGTACAAGAAGCAGCACAAAAATGGCCTTTCCTACGACAGCAATTTGAAGCCATAAAACTCCATCTTATCGGCCCCTTACAATCTAACAAAACAGCAGAAGCTGTCAAAATTTTTGATATTATTCAAACCGTCGATCGAGAAAAAATAGCCCAAAAATTATCCGAAGAAATGCACAAACAAAAAAAATATCTTCCTTGTTATGTTCAAGTCAATATCGGATTAGAACCACAAAAAAGTGGCATTGCACCGCAAGAAGTGGCTGATTTTGTAACCCTATGTAAAAATCAATATGGGCTTGATATTATAGGCCTCATGGCAATTCCCCCAGTTGAAGAAAATTCTGGCCCCTATTTTGCCCTTTTAGCTAAACTTGCAAAAAGAGCTGGTGTTTCAAAACTGTCTATGGGTATGTCAAATGACTTTAAAACCGCTCTTCAATTTGGTGCAAATACCCTTCGTATTGGTACAGCTTTGTTTGGACAACGTCCACTCTAAGTGCTCTTTTGCTTAAATTATATACCCCTCTCTCAAAATTATACCCCTCCCTTTCTAAAAGGCAGTTCATATATTTCCTCATCCCTCCAAAAATTCCAAAATGTTTCTTTATTAAAACGCTTTTTTGAGCATAGAAACACTTCTCTTAACATAACGACAACAAACCCAAAAAAATAATACTTTCAAAGTCCTACCAAATAGTTTATTTTAAAAATAAGCTTTTATTCTGACTATAAAGCTTATGGAGGAATAAGTTTAAATAATTATTAGAACACATGGTCGTTTTTTCTATAAAACACATGGGGAGGAGAATTATGTCTGATAAAATCTATTCAATACCAGCTAGTATCCAAAAAAATACCTTGATTGATAACGACACTTATCTGCAATGGTATCAAGAAAGCATTTATGATCCCGAAGCTTTCTGGGCAAAACATGGTCAGCGTATTGACTGGTTTAAACCCTACACAAAAGCAAAAAATACATGCTTTAATGGCAATGTATCAATTCAATGGTACGAAGATGGAGTCACAAATGTTGCCTATAATTGCATTGACCGCCATTTAAAAAAACATGGAAACCAAATTGCACTCATTTGGGAAGGTGATAACCCTTATTTTGATAAAAAAATAACCTATAATAAATTGTATGAGAAGGTCTGCTGTGTTGCCAATATCTTAAAAAACAGAGGCGTTCAAAAAGGCGATAGAGTCATCATCTATCTACCAATGATTCCTGAAGCAGTGTACGCAATGCTGGCATGTGCCCGTATTGGCGCTATTCATTCGGTTATCTTCGCTGGTTTTTCCCCTGAAGCTATAGCAAAACGTATGATTGATTGTAAATCAACTTTTGTTATCACTTCTGATCAAGCTGTGCGGGGAGGCAAACGGATCGATCTAAAAAATAATATTGATTGTGCCATTAATCTTGCAGCACACCACAATGTGCATGTAAAACAAGTTATGGTCATACAGCGCACAAATGAACCAATTGATTGGGTCAAAGGACGTGATTTCTGGTACCATAAAGAAGTGCAACACACCAAAACCGATTGCCCTCCAGAAAAAATGAATGCTGAAGATCCACTTTTTATCCTTTATACCTCAGGATCAACAGGAACACCAAAAGGCGTCGTGCATACCACAGCTGGTTATCTCATCTATGTATCAATGACGCATCAATATGTTTTTGATTACCATCCTGGTGAAATTTATTGGTGTACTGCTGATATTGGCTGGATTACTGGCCATTCTTATCTTGTTTATGGGCCTTTATGTAACGGCGCTACAACTTTAATCTTTGAAGGCTCTCCAACTTTTCCCGATCAGGGGAGATTCTGGGAAATTGTTGATAAGCATAAAGTGAATACGCTTTATACCGCACCAACCGCTATTCGTACTTTAATGGGCGCAGGAACTTCATTCATCAAACGCTCTAAAAGAACATCTCTACGTCTTTTAGGCACTGTAGGCGAACCCATTAATCCAGAAGCATGGAAATGGTTTTACCATACGGTTGGGAACAGCCGCTGTCCCATTCTTGACACATGGTGGCAAACGGAAACAGGGGGTCATATGATTACTCCATTACCCGGAGCTACAGAACTTAAAGCTGGGTCAGCTACACATCCTTTTTTTGGCATTCAACCTCAAATCATTGACTCTCAAGGCAATGTTCTGGAAGGCGAAGGTGAAGGTAATCTTTGTATTATAGATTCATGGCCTGGCCAAATGCGTACTCTCTATAATGATCACCAGCGTTTTATTCAAACGTATTTTTCTTCTTATAAAGGAAAATATTTTACAGGTGATAGCTGTAAACGCGACAGTGATGGCTACTATTGGATTACAGGGCGGGTGGATGATATTCTCAATGTCTCTGGACACAGACTAGGAACCGCTGAAATTGAATCAGCACTTGTTTCACATCCTACTGTTTTAGAAGCAGCTGTTGTGGGATATCCTCATCCTATCAAAGGGCAGGGAATCTATAGTTTTGTCACTTTAATGCATAACACACCAGCGGATGAAGAATTACGTCAAAAATTGATTCAACACGTTAGAAAAAAAATTGGGCCTATCGCCACAGTAGATAAAATTCAATTTGCTCCTCAATTGCCCAAAACACGATCAGGAAAAATTATGAGACGTATTTTGCGTAAAATCGCTGAAAATAATTTTGATAATCTAGGAGACATTTCACCCCTGTCTGAACCACAGGTTGTTGACGAACTTATCGCTAACCGCCAAAATACAGAAGATCGGTGCTTAGCGTAAAATACACAAATACACCACCAACACCCCATTTTAAATCATCAATACAACTTCAAATAGGAAAAATGGCAAAAGGAACATCCAAAGAACATCGAGTGTAAAAACTTGAAACTACTATAAAAAAAGTCAATGATAATGACTTAAATTTAAAAGCAAAAGTGGTAACTTAGAGTGATTCGTTTTGAAAATGTCGGTTTGCGCTATGGGATGGGGTCTGAAATCCTCCATGACGTAAGCTTTCATATTCCGCATGGATCATTTCAATTTTTAACTGGAGCGTCTGGGGCGGGTAAAACATCCTTGATGCGTATGATGTTTTTGTCTATCAGACCAACCCGTGGTCATATTGATCTATTTGGAAATGATACAGCCTTACTTAAACGACAAGAACTTCCTGCTTTACGACAACGCATTGGTGTTGTCTTTCAAGATTTTCGCTTGCTTGATCATATGACAACTTACGAAAATGTTGCGTTGCCTCTACGCATTAAAGGGCAAGAAGAAGCAACATATCGCAGTGAAGTAGAAGATCTCTTACAATGGGTTGGTCTTGGAAACCATATTCACGCTTTACCGCCTGTTCTTTCAGGTGGAGAAAAACAAAGAGTGGCAATTGCACGCGCTCTCATCGATCAACCTGAAATTCTTCTTGCTGATGAACCAACAGGAAATGTTGATCCGCCTTTAGCAAAACGCCTTTTGCGCTTATTTATTGAATTAAATCGTTTTGGAACAGCTGTTGTCATTGCCACCCATGATGTCACATTGATGGAACAAGTCGCAGCACGACGTATGATTCTTCATAATGGACGGATGACAATTTATGACTAAGTCTTTCCCCATCTTTCGCATTCAAAAATCAATTTTTACACGCAATAAAACAACTAAAACTGCTATTATTCCCAGTGATAATATTTCTGGAAAAGCTTTGGTTGTTGTGATTGCTATTATGACATTTCTTGCAAGTTTAACATTAAGCGGTGTTGATTTAGTGCACCAAGCTGCTCACAATTGGAATACTCAAATTAGCAATGAAGCAACAATTCACATACACCCCGTTGAAAATGTCGATATTGAACAAGCTCTGCACAATGCAGTTCAATTAGTCACAACATTTCACGGTGTAAAAGAAGCTAAAATTGTTGATCAAGCAGCCACTGAAAAATTGCTTGAACCATGGCTTGGAACAGGCTTAACCTTGAGCAAATTGCCTATTCCCCGGCTTATTATTGTCACTTTAAACAAGGATGAAAAAACCGACTTTCATGCCATCAACCAAGCCATTAAAACACATATCCCAGGCGGCCAGTTTGATGATCATCGCTTTTGGGTCAATCGTTTTGTGACAATGGCAAAAACAACTGTTCTTATCGGCTTTTCAATTTTAGCACTGGTTTTAAGCTCGCTTATGTTTACGATTATCTTTGCAACACGCAACGCACTTGCAGAAAATTCTCATATTATCAATGTCTTACATTTCCTTGGCACTGACCCCCATTTCATTGCTAAACAATTTGACTGGCATTTTTTTAAAACAGCACTACGTGGTGCATTGTATGGTGGTGTTGCGGGCGCATTTCTCTTTAGCGCCTTTTTCTTCTGGACAAATAATAACTTGGGCACAGCACAAAGCAGCCAAATTACCGCTTTGTTTGGACATTTTTCGATAAATCTCTCTACCTATGGGAAAATTCTTAGCCTTATTCTTTTTGTATCCCTTCTCACCACACTAACAAGTCGGATTACTATTTTAGCACAACTTAAAAAAATTGATCAGCACGAAAACGGTTTATTTTAGTTTCATGACAAACCTTTCACCCCATCTTCAATCATCAGCACACAATAATCCGCCCAAGTGTTGCATTGCAAAGTCCACCATAAGTGTCTTACGGTTCTATAAACGCTTTTCACGCTATGTACCATTAACAGTAGTTGCTCTTTTTATTATAATTTTGTTCATTGGTGCCACATTCGTTACTTTCTCGGAAAAAATTGAGCACTTAACCCCCCCAATCCCCTTGCCACAAGCAGATGCAATTGTTGTTCTTACAGGTGGAGAAAATCGAATAAAAACAGGGTTTGACCTCTTGCAAAAAGGGCTTGGCTCTCGACTATTGATCAGCGGAGTCAATACGACAATTGACCTTAATAAACTGATTGACACCGCGCATATCAATCCGCATCTTTTGGCTTCTCGTGTTGATTTTGGATATGAAGCAACAAATACTAAAGGCAATGCTCAAGAAAGCGCTGCCTGGATTAAACAACACAACTATAAGACAGTTTATATTGTCACGCATGATTATCATATGGTGCGCTCTTTGCTCGAACTTAAACATTTAATGCCCCATATACATTTTATTGCATATCCCATTAAAGAGAATGCTTCAGGCAGTTGGATCAAACAAGTCAATCAAATGCGCATTCTTGCTTCTGAATATATTAAAAGTATTGGAGTATATATCAGAACCGCATTTTAATTTTCACACACCATTTCACTTGATTTCACTTGCCATAAATTTTCTTAATTAAAACACTTAAGCTCTTATTTTTATCACCCTCAGGTCACATAGATTTTTCTTCTTACGGCCACATTACACCTTTGTACTATAAATATAAGTACGGTTTCACATCTTGATTTTTTGACAAACATAAAAACATCCCTCCCTCATTAATCCAGTTCAAAGATCTTCATAAATTAACCCGTATAGTCATGCCCTTTATGCACAATCATATTTTTCTGTTACAAATCTTGCAAAATGAAGAAACCTCTCCAAATTTCGAAGTCACTTAAAGATCCGCGAAAATAATGAACTCTCAACCATAACAGTATTAATTTAATCCCATTATTCCTTGATCATATGCAAAAAGCTAAATTATAAAACTCAACACATCATCATCAATGTATATGTTCACCAAAACACAACCATCAACGCTGTGGCAAACCTACGATGACAACCATGATTCTTCTTTAGACAGATCTGTCAATTACGTGTCAGAGCAACCACAGGATCAAGCTGTGAAGCCTTGCGTGCTGGAAAAAAACCAAAACACACCCCAATAAAGGCTGAAAAAATAAAGGCTATAATGACTGAATTTATCGTATAAACCAATTGAATAGGTAGAGAAAACAGCGAAAACAAACTCCCAATAGAAAGCCCAAAAAGAATCCCTAAACTCCCACCAATCGCACACATCAAAACTGCTTCGATTAGAAATTGCTGTAAAATATCACTTTGACGTGCACCAACTGCCATGCGCACCCCAATTTCACTGATCCGCTCAGACACAGTCACAAGCATAATATTCATCACCCCAATACCCCCAACAATCAATGAAATTACCGCAATTGAAGTCACTAAAAGCGTTAAAATCTGTGTACTCTGCATCAAACGTTGACGAAACGATTCCGAATTCCTAATGAAAAAATCTTCCTGACCATGGCGCATAATTAAAAAACGCCGTACTTCATTTTCTGCCAACTTTGAATCGACATCATCAGCAATTTTCACAGTAATTGCTCGAACAATTGTAGTTCCAAGAAAACGGGTTTGTACGGCTGTATAAGGCAAATAAACTTGGAGTGTATTTGACGCACCTTTCTCATTATTTGAATCCACAATACCAATAATACGCGCAGGCACCTTACCTACACGCACAACTTTCCCAACAGGACTTTCATGACTATGAGGAAAAAGAGAAGCAATGGCTTCTTTTTCAATTACCAAATCAACTGCTCGATCACGCACACTTTGTCGATTAAACAATTGTCCTTCAACAACTGCAAGCCCATGTGTCTGAAAAAATTGTTCTCCCACGCCAACAATCACAGCATTGGCTTCAATACCCTCATAATAAACTGTTGAGCTCACTGAAATCTGAGGTGTCACACCATCAACATAAAGCAGTCCCGATAACGCTTGTGCATCATCTTCAACCAAACTTGTTATCTTGTCTGCGAGTGGATCAGAAAAATTCTTACCAGGTAAAATTGTTAATATATTTGTACCTAAACTTTTAAAATTTTCAAGAATTTTCTCTTGAGTCCCATTGCCCAAAGACACCATCGCAATAACTGACGCAATACCGATAATCACCCCAAGCATTGTTAAAAAAGTCCGCATCCGGTGCGCATTCATCGCAAACAAAGCCATAGCAAACGCTTCATACAAATGATCCATAAAAGAACGAAAAAACCCAAGCTGTTGATGATCTTTTAAATTTTTCTCTTCACGAAGAAACTGAATATCATTTCTTACCTTTTTAACTTTCGACACATTATCGGAAATAATTTCCCCATCACTGATCTCAATAATGCGTTGTGCTCTCTTAGCCACATGGATATCATGGGTCACCATAACAATGGTGCGTCCTTCCTGATGAAGCTCGTCTAAAATACGCAAGACTTCTTGACCACTGTGTTTATCTAACGCACCTGTTGGTTCATCTGCAAGAATAACATCAGCATCATTCATTAAGGCACGAGCAATCGACACACGTTGTTGTTGCCCCCCCGAAAGTTGATTGGGGCGATAGTCCATGCGATCACCCATCCCTAAGCGTGTTAAAAGACTTTGTGCACGTTTTTTTCGTATTGCTGATGCACACCGTGCATAAATGGCTGGTATTTCAACATTCCCAAGGGCTGTCAATTCATGCAACAAATGATAACGCTGAAAAATAAATCCAAAATGATTACGCCGTAAAGCTGATAAGTCATCTGCTGAAAGTAAAGCTATCTCTTTTCCTGAAACCCAATAGCGCCCTCTACTTGGCCGATCAAGGCAGCCTAAAATATTCATTAACGTAGATTTTCCTGAACCAGAAGCCCCTACAATAGCCACCATTTCACCACGTTTAATGGTTAAATTAATATTTTTTAAAACAGGATCACCTGCGCGAAATTCACGTGTGATATTTTCCAAGACAAGGAGAGCATCTGTTTGCTTTATTTCCATGTTTTAAATCTCGTCTTCGCTTTGCCAATCAGTATCTGCTAATATCAGTCCATCGTTTGAGCCGGTAATCACCACATCACCCTCATTTAATCCTGAAACAACCTCAGCCATCACTTTATTATTGAGCCCAATAGTTATCTGTTTTGCAACCACCTTATTTTTGCCAATCAAAAGCCGAACCCACGCTTTATGCTCTTTTGTCTCATTATGTAAAGCATCGTTTGGCACTAACAATACATTATGAGCACGACCTAAGATAATATGAACTTGAGCTGTCATATAAGTGCGTAAAAAATTGTCTTTATTGTCAACATGCACAAGCCCATTATAATAGATAGCCGATGATGCCAAAGCACTCCCCCCTCCAGACATCTCAGGATGAATGCTAATATCATTACGAATAGTTTCAGGTGCAGGCTCTATCGTTTCTAATATCCCATCATAACGGCGTTGTGAATCACCAAAAATCGTAAAATAAAGTGCTTGTCCAGCGTGAACTTTCAAAATATCAGCTTCTGAAATTTGCGCTTTTACTGTCATTTTTGACAAATCCCCTAAAATAACAATTGTTGGCACCGACTGAACTGCATTAACATTTTGTCCTTCCTCAACAACCGTTGCTAAAACTGTTCCTGCTGAAGGTGCTGTTATCCGTGTGTAGCTTAAATTAACTTCTGCACTTTCAACATCAATTTGTGCTTGCACAATTTGCTCCTGAAGTTGAGCAATTTGAGCTTCACGTATTTTTACTTGTATCACCGCTTCATCAAAGTTAGCACGTGAAACTGCATGTGCTTTGACCATCTCTTTTTGACGTGCCAAATTTTTCTGCGCTAAAGTAAGGTGGGCTTCTTTTTCCACTAAACTCGCATAATAATGAGATAAAACAGCTTTTTTCCTTTTTAGATCATTTTCCTGATCTGTGGGATCAATCTCTGCCAATAAATCTCCTTCTTTCACAACACTGCCAGGTGAAACATGCATTGCAATGACACGCCCCGTTGCGCGCGCACCAACAGCAACAAGCCGATAAGGACGCACAATACCAGAAGCTAAAACACTTTCTTCAATATCACCACGTTTCACCACCGCTGTGATATAAGCCTGTGTCGAATTTCCAAAAAAAAGAGTACGAACCAACCCTAAAAAAACGACAAGAAAAGCCACAATGCATAATAAAACAAGCTTTTTGCGTTTCATGTTATATTTCATCATGATTGAACTTTTTCTCCCTCATTTACTTTCACGTGAAAACCCGCCACATTATCCACTATTTCCGGGCGTGAAACATCAACCACACCATCCCAACCACCACCTAATGCTTTCATCAAAGCAATATACTGTAAAGCCACACTAACACAGTTATTTTTAAGCGCCATTTGCGCAGAATAATATGAACGACGCGCATCTAAAAACTCAAAGAAACTAATATCCCCACTCTCAAAAAGGAGCTGGGAAAGCTTTAATGAACGCAAAACAGCTGCATTTGCAACTATCAGCTTTTCTAAACGCTGATGTTCCTTATAAAGTCTCACCAGCGCATTTTCTATATCTTCTAAAGCACCTAGCACTTCTGCCCGGTAAGTAATAAACGCTTGATCACGCTGTGCACGTGCCACTTCAACCGATGCAGCTCTCTGCCCCCCATCAAAAAAAGGAAATTGAATACCAGGCCCAAAAGACCACCCAATGGTTGAATTTTTTCCCAAATGGCCAATCTGTGTTGCCGCTGTTGAAATACGACCCGTTAAGGTGAGCGATGGGTAAAGATCTGCCTCACGTTGGCCAATACGTGCTGTAGCTTGCGCATATTGGCGCTCTGCACGCCGTAAATCTGGACGCGTTAACAAAATATCAGCTGGAATTCCTGCAGGTATCGGCCATTGTGGTTGTGGAATTGCCCCTTCTTTTTTAGTACTCTTTTGTAAAAAAGCCTCCAAAGCCGTAGGAACACGACCCGTCAACACAGAAAGACGATGAATGCTCATCGCTAAATTAGCTTCCATCTGGAATATATCAGCCTCTGTGTTAGTCATTTGTGCTTGCGCATTTAAAAAATCAAGTTCTGAAGCCTCACCAGCAGCCAATTTGGTACGCATAAGTTCAAAAGTTTTACGCTGCGACACAACAATCCGATGTGCAATCAACAATTTTTGTTGCCAACCACGCATTTCAACATAATTTGTTGTCACATCTCCCAACAATGTTACCATGGTCGCTCGCATATCTTCTACAGCACTATCAAGACCATAACGGGCTGCCTCAACCGCTCGCTTATGACCTCCAAAAAGATCAAGCTCCCAGCTAGCATCAAAACCACCACGATATTGACTTAAAGACACATCAGGCTGTTCAGAAAAACGATTGCCCGAAATTGAACCAGAAACACTTGGTGCAAGATACCCCGCTACTTGCCCCACACTGGCACGCGCTTCACGAACGCGTGCTTTTGCAACAGCAACGTTATTATTGCCAGATATTGCATCATCGATTAGCTCATTTAAAACAGGATCATTGAAACGCCGCCACCATCCCGCAAGTGCAACTGAGTGGTCAGATATTTGAGCAGATTGCCTCCCCCAATCTACTGGAACACTGAAAGATGTCTTATGATAATCAGGGCCAACAGCACATCCTGACAACATCAAAAACACACAAAGGAAACCATAGTAAAAGCTTTCTGAAGCAATCCACTTTAAAATATTCATCCGCATCTACCCTCCTGCGTGGTCTTCAAATCAACCTAGCTATGTTTCTTCAAACATTTATTTCAAACTTTACGTGAAAAATCAAACACTGTCTGCACTGGAACGTGATCGGAAGCTTGAGGTTCCCCCCGTGCAGCACGAAAAATCGAAAGATCATCCATAAAAGGCGCTAAATCTGGTGAAGACCAAATATGATCAAGCCGCCGTCCACGGTCAGAAAGAGCAAAATCGCGTGCGCGATAACTCCACCAGGTATAAAGTTTAGCAGGAACTGGAAATTTAATGCGCATCAAATCAATCCAGCCCCCTTCACGGCATAATGTTTGTAAACGCTCAGTTTCAACTGGCGTATGACTAACAACGTTCAATAATTTCTTATGAGACCACACATCATCTTCCAAAGGAGCAATATTTAAATCACCCAGCAAAAGAGAAGACAAACCATCACCCTGATCAGCTCGGATAGAAGACATTTCTTCTAAAAAATCAAGTTTATGACGAAATTTTTCATTCACATTAACATCAGGCTCATCACCCCCAGCAGGAACATAAAAATTATGAATCCGAATTGTCCTACCACAGGGTTGAACAACCACTAAGAGATAGCGACATTCTTTTTTTTGACAAAAAAAAACGCTTTTCAACACCTAACAAAGGCAAACGTGAAACAACCGCCACGCCATGGTAAGATTTTTGACCACTTAGTGCAATATGCTCATAACCTACCGCTTGAAAAGGCTCACGTGGAAATAAATGATCTGGACATTTAGTTTCTTGTAAACACAAAATATCGGGCGCAAAGAAATCCAAATATTGAAGGACTTGCGCAAGGCGTAAACGAATAGAATTAATATTCCAAGTAGCAATACGAAAAAACATCAATTTCCATTCCGATTGCGCGATATTGCAATATTTTTATAAGGAATCGTAAACATTCCATCAACAAACCGAATCCCTGTGCGCACGTTCATAATTTGAACCGTTGTTTCCAAATTCTGCTGATCAACAATCGTCCACTGGCGTAAACCATAGTCTTTAGAATCAAAAATCATTCTTATCTGCCCTTTGCCAATGCTCTTATCATGCAAAACAATTGTTATCACCCCAGGATCTTCACGAAGCGCTAATAAATTCTTCGATGATATATTAATTTTATCGTCCAATAGAAATTTCATCGGTGTTTGAGAAAGTTGATAAAGGTTCCAAGTATTGAGCGCACGATTGTTCACGCCCACCATTTGGCCATCTGCTATAATCTGCAAAGGCACCCCTTTATAACCAAAACGAATCTTACCAGGACGCTCTAAATAAAATGTTCCTTCACTCATTTTGCCCTTTGGGCTAAACTGAATAAAATCCCCTGTCATTGTTTTAATCTTGGAAAAATGATCAGCAATAGCCTGAGCCCGCACTACCTGATGAGATGATTGCGCAAAAGAAGGCACAGCCAACAGCACACAAATAATAAAACCAAAAACAATAAATGCTCTTCTTGATGATAAATAATATGTCATCACAGACAACGCTCCTAATCGCTTAAAGCAACACATGCTCATTTGAGAGTATAAGCAGCAAACTTCAAAAATAAGTATCAAACAACGCCTTTAACTCGTAAATATTCATTAAAGCATTGTTTAAAAAATTCATTTAAAGGCTTTACTTTAGCACGGCTCTTCTTCAGCAGGTACTAAAATTTCTCGTTTTCCCGCGTGATTAGCAGAGCTAATGATTCCTTCTTCTTCCATTCGCTCAATCAGTGAAGCCGCGCGGTTATATCCAATCCCTAAACGACGCTGAATATAAGAAGTTGAAACCCTACGATCACGCAAAACAACTGCAACAGCTTGACTATAAGGATCATTTTCCACAGGAGAGACAAGCGAAACATCAACACTATGATCTGCCGTTTCTTGTGTAACAGCCTCTAAATAATCAGGCTGCGCTTGAGCTTTCAGATGAGCAACAACTTGTTCAACTTCATTATCAGCAACAAAAGGACCATGTACACGCTGAATACGACCCCCTCCCATCATAAAAAGCATATCCCCTTGCCCTAGCAATTGTTCAGCTCCTTGTTCACCAAGAATTGTCCGACTATCAATCTTTGAACTAACAGAAAAAGAAATACGTGTAGGAAAATTAGCTTTAATCGTACCCGTAATAACATCCACCGAAGGACGCTGCGTGGCCATAATCACATGAATTCCAGCAGCACGCGCCATTTGTGCTAAACGTTGAACTGCTCCTTCAATATCTTTCCCCGCAACAAGCATTAAATCTGCCATTTCATCAATAATAACAACAATATAGGGCATAGGATTTAAATCGAGAGTTTCTGATTCATAAAGGGGCTCACCAGTCGTGCGATCAAATCCCACTTGGACCGTTCGTGTCAATGTCTCGCCCTGACTTTGTGCCTCTTTTAAACGCGCATTAAACCCATCAATATTACGAACACCAACTTTTGACATTTTACTATAGCGCTCTTCCATTTCACGAACAGCCCATTTAAGAGCAATCACTGCTTTTTTAGAATCTGTTACCACCGGCGTTAATAAATGTGGAATACCGTCATAAATCGAAAGTTCAAGCATCTTAGGATCTATCATAATCAAACGACATTGCTCAGGTGTCATACGATAAAGAAGTGACAAAATCATTGTATTAATAGCAACAGATTTACCCGATCCAGTGGTACCTGCTACCAAAAGATGCGGCATCTTTGCTAAATCTGCAATCACCGTTTCACCGCCTATTGTTTTACCTAAAGCAAGTGCTAAGTTTGCTTTACTGCGAACAAACTCCTGAGCTTGCAAAATTTCCCGCAAATAAACCGTTTCACGCGTTGCATTGGGCAACTCTATTCCAATTACATTGCGCCCTGGAACAACAGCAACACGTGCTGAAATTGCACGCATTGAACGAGCAATATCATCAGCCAATCCAATAACACGCGAAGATTTAATACCAGCTGCTGGCTCAAATTCATATAAAGTCACAACTGGCCCAGGGTGTGCATTAATCATTTTACCCTTAACACCAAAATCTAATAAGATTGTCTCAAGTTCACGAGAATTTTCTTTTAAAGAAGTAGGAGATAATCTCGCATCTTTCTCAGCCGGTGGAAAAACAGAAAGATAATCCAAAAGCGGAAGTGTAAAACCATTTTTTGAAACAACTTTTGACGGTTTGAAAACACGGCCCTTGGAGGACGAAACAGATTTTTTATGGGAGTAAGACTCCTGCTTTCCTTCTTCTTCAAAAAAAACCGGCTCAACCCGACCAAATACATTTTCTTCCCTCTCAGAGAGCCAACTTTGCTGCTCAGAAGAATCATCTCGTTTCTTAAAATTCTTACTCCATGAAAAAAGATGCCCCAAACGCGCTTGTAAAAAATAAAGAAAATGCAAAACTGCTCCAAAAACTGTAACAAAAAAACCAAGCAGAACTTCATAGATAGAGTGATGTGCCTCTTCCACATCATCCATGACTGAATCTGTTATTTTAACCTTTTTATTGTTTCGTTTCTTTTTGTCATCATTCTTGCAACGCCACGCTACATTGCCAGCAATAGCAGCCATAACAAAACCTAAAGGAGCAAGAAAAACGCCCATAAAAGCAATTTGTAAGGAAGAAAAAGAAGCAAAAAAGGAAGGAAAAAATAAATAAGCAGTATTTAAAATCTTATCCCCCACAACGCCTCCAAAACCAATTGGCAATGGCCAACGCGTAAAAGACGCAAAATGTGTCAACAAAGCAAAAACAGCTGAAAAATAAATCGCTGATACCACCCACAAAAAAAGACGAAATATAAAATTACGAATATCCTTTTGTGCTAGCAATAAAAGTGACCAAAAAAACGGAGGTAATAAAATGCACAAACTCGCCAAACCAAAAAACTGTATAGCAAAATCTGAAAAAATCGCACCAGGCCACCCCATAAGATTTGCAACCTCATGAGCATTGGCGTAAGTCAATGATGGGTCTCCAACATTCCATGTTGCCAAAGCTAAAACACAAAAAATAATAAGACCCAAAAGCCCAAGCCCAATGAAGGCACCAATCTGACGCAAAAATAAATTCACAAGACGTGGACTTTGATAATCAAGCCTTTCTGATAAATGATCAGAAGACAAATCTTGGCGCATCAATCAATTCCAAATATAAAACTTTTCATAAAAAACTGGTTTCACAGCTTATAGTTAAAAATATTACAGCTTATAGTTTTAAAATATTAATGCCATTTTAACCATTCTTATTACAACAATTTCTTAATTAAGACTGTAAAAATAATTTTAAAAAAGAGTATTATTTTCATTTAAGAGCTAATAAACTACACAAAAGTAGAAAGAAATGTAGTGTCTTTTAATATGAATCAAAATATAAAACAATGTGATCTCATCATTGCAGGGGGAGCAATTGTTGGTTTAACACTTGCGCTAGCACTCAAACAGGCCGCACCTGAATTGAGAATAAATATTGTCGATGCCCCTCCTCAGGAGAATACACCTAGTAAAAAAAGACAAGCGCTAGCTATTTCCGCTGCTTCTATTCGTATGTTAAAGCAATTGCAATGCTGGGAACATATCAAGCCTCATGCTCAACCTATTCATTCAATGCTCATTACCGATGCGCGCGTTAATGATTCTTTCAAACCGATCCTTTTAACCTTTGAAGGAGATATCACCCCTGGCGAGCCCTTTGCCGCTATGATTGAAAATAAAGAGCTTACTGCTGCTTTAAAAAAACGTGTAAAAGAACTGAATATCCCTTTCATCAAAACTGCACGTGTTGTTGATTTTCACCAAGAAGACCACTACACAACTGTTATTTTGAGCAATAAAAAAATTTGGCAAACACAATTGCTGATCGCAGCCGATGGAACACATTCCAAACTACGCGAGAAAGCAAACCTTAAAAACTTTGTGCACCCCTATAAACAAACAGCAATCACATGCACTATCGAACATGAAAAACCCCATCATGGTCAAGCAATTCAACATTTTTTGCCTGCCGGGCCTTTTGCTCTTTTGCCTCTTAAAGGCAATCGATCAGCCATTGTATGGAATGAAGACCATCAAACCGCTCAATACTACCTTAAAGCTGATCCTCTTATTTTTGAAACAGAACTTGAAAAACGTATCGGTCACCGATTTGGAAAACTAACTTGGGATGGCGAACGCCAAGGATTTTCCTTAACCCTTTCGCTAGCATATTCTTGCATTAAACCCCGTTTTGCTCTCGTGGGAGACGCTGCCCACACAATTCACCCCATTGCAGGTCAAGGCCTTAACTTAGGGCTTCGTGATAGTGCAGCTTTGGCTGAAGTTATCATTAAAACAGCACGGTTAGGTCTTGATATTGGATCAATTATCGCTCTTGAGCACTACCAAAAATGGCGACGTTTCGAAACCGTGCGTATGGCCTTGAGTAATGACTGGATCAACAAACTTTTTTCTAATGATACTCTATTTTTGAGAGTATTGCGTGATATTGGTCTTGGACTTGTTAATCAGAGGCCAAAAATAAAAAAATATTTCATTCAAGAAGCTTCCGGCCTTACTCCAAATGCCCCACGCCTCTTACGTGGACTCCCGCTCTAGATGAACCAAAGCACCCCCTCCCCTCTCGTTTAAACCGTAAAAGCCCTTATTTACACAACCATACCTATCGCATCTTTCATGAATACAATATATTTAAAAAACACAAACATATTTTAAGATGCCAATAGACTCCAAGATGCACAATACAAAGCAAGTACCAATAAAAAATTCAATAACCACGTCTTATAAAGCATACAAAAAAGACAGGAGCATATGCGCCTCTGCTTCCCTCTATTGCTTTTGTTTTTAGCTAAAACTTTCTAAGCTAACAAATTTTTAAAGACGGCGTTCAATCATAAGTTTTTTAATCTCAGCAATCGCTTTAGCCGGATTTAAACCCTTTGGGCAAGTTTGCGTACAATTCATAATCGTATGGCATCGATAAAGCCGGAAAGGATCCTCCAGATTATCAAGACGCTCCCCACCCATTTCATCACGCGAATCAGCAATCCAACGATAAGCCTGAAGCAAAACAGCAGGCCCTAAATAACGATCACCATTCCACCAATAACTTGGACACGATGTTTGACAACACGCACAAAGAATACATTCATAAAGACCATCAATTTTTTGACGATCAGAATAGCTTTGCAACCACTCTTTTGCAGGCTCAGGTGAAACAGTTTGCAACCAAGGCTCAATAGCACGATGCTGCGCATAAAAACGCTTCAAATCAGGAATCAAATCTTTAACAACCGGCATAGAAGGAAGAGGATATACCTTGATGGGATGTTTCACATCATCCATCCCTTTAGTACAAGCCAGTGTATTGACCCCATCAATATTCATCGCACATGAACCACAAATGCCTTCACGACACGACCGACGAAGCGCCAAAGTTGGATCAATATGATTCTTAATAAACAAAAGACCATCAAGAATCATCGGACCACATACTGAGCGATCCACATAATAGGTATCAAGACGAGGATTATCCTCATCATCGGGGGACCAACGATAAATGTGAAATTCTGTCAGCTGTGTCGCACCCTCAGGTTTAGGCCAAATCTTTCCAGCCTTCACACGAGAATTTTTGGGAAGCCTAATTTGAACCATGACTCATTCTCCCCTTAGTAAACACGTTTTTTAGGCACAATACGTTTTAAATCTATACCGCCATCTGCCTCAGATGTTAATGGATCCACATGAACAGGCCGATAGGATAATGTTACTTTCCCATTTTTTGATAAATGCGAAAGTGTATGGCGACGCCAATTTTTATCGTCACGCTCTGGATAATCTTCACGTGCATGTGCCCCACGGCTTTCTAAACGTGCAGCCGCAGAATGAACTGTCATAATCGCATTTGCCATCAAATTCTCAAGCTCTAATGTTTCAACCAAATCAGAATTCCAAATCAACGAACGATCTGTCACTTTAAGATCAGAAAGTTCATTCCAGAGTTTACTTACACGCTGACATCCTTGTTCTAAAGAATCTGCCGTACGGAATACCGCAGCATCTTCCTGCATAGTCCGCTGCATTTTTTCACGCAACACCGCCGTTGGTGTATGCCCTTGAGCAAAACGCAAACGATCAAAACGTGCCATAATTTCATCAACAGCTGTTTCATTAATTGCCGGAATCTCTGCATTGCGGTCAATTACTTTTCCTGCACGAATTGCAGCCGCACGCCCAAATACCACAAGATCAATCAATGAATTGGAACCCAAACGATTGGCACCATGAACAGATGCACACCCTGCCTCACCCACAGCCATCAACCCCGGTTGAACACAATCAGGCGAATCACTTGTTGGGTTTAAAACTTCCCCATAGTAATTGGTGGGAATACCGCCCATATTATAATGGACTGTTGGTAAAACTGGGATAGGATCTTTTGTCACATCAACGCCTGCAAAAATTCGTGCTGATTCAGAAATCCCCGGTAAACGCTCATGCAATATAGCAGGATCAATATGATTGAGAACCAAATGAATATGGTCCTTCTTTGCACCAACCCCACGCCCTTCACGAATTTCAAGCGTAATACAACGTGAAACCAAATCACGTGAAGCCAAATCTTTAAAAGAAGGCGCATAACGCTCCATAAAGCGTTCACCTTCAGAATTAATCAAATAACCACCTTCTCCACGCGCTCCTTCTGTGATTAAGCAGCCAGAACCATAAATACCTGTGGGATGAAATTGAACAAACTCCATATCCTGAAGCGGCAACCCAGCACGTGCAATCATTCCACCGCCATCACCTGTACATGTATGGGCTGATGTAGCGGAAAAATAAGCACGTCCATAACCACCTGTTGCCAAAACAACCATTTTAGCAGAAAAACGGTGAATTGTACCGTCATCTAAATTCCACGCCACAACACCTGTACACACACCATCGGTCATGATTAAATCAAGCGCAAAATATTCAATAAAAAATTGCGCATTATGCTTTAAGCTTTGCCCATAAAGCGCATGCAAAATAGCATGCCCAGTACGATCAGCCGCCGCACAAGTACGTTGAACTGGCGGCCCTTCTCCAAATTGCGTCGTATGCCCACCAAAAGGCCGTTGGTAAATTTTACCCTCCTGTGTACGTGAAAAAGGAACCCCATAATGCTCTAATTCATAGACAGCAGCAGGAGCATTGCGTACCAAATATTCCATCGCATCAGTGTCGCCAAGCCAATCAGAGCCTTTCACCGTATCATACAAATGCCACTGCCAATTGTCAGGCCCCATATTTGCAAGAGATGCTGCAATACCGCCTTGTGCTGCAACTGTGTGTGAACGAGTGGGAAAAACTTTTGTAATACATGCTGTTCTCAACCCCTGTTCAGCCATACCAAGGGTTGCACGCAAACCCGAACCGCCAGCGCCAATAACAACAACGTCAAATTTATGATCTACATAATGATAAGGAGCATGACCCACTTTAGGGCCCAAAGACGATACTGTAGCCACCATGTTGGTTAAACTCCCAATACGATTTTTAAAAGAGCAAAAATAATGAAACCACCCAAAACACAACAAAATAAGGTGTTTAATACTAAAAATAATATCCGCAAATTTCCATGTGGAATATAATCTTCAATAACAACTTGCATTCCAAGTTTCATATAATAAAGACTTGAAAAAGTCATCACGCCCATTAAAACCGCTACAATAGGATGCGAAAGTCGTGTATAAATAACATCATAACCCTCCCCCACAAGCGAAATGATAAGAACAATAAAAAATATCCAAAGCAGCACACTGGTAAAACTTGTCAGATTTTCTAGCCAAAAATGCCCCGTTCCCTCATGCGCACTTCCAAAACCGCGCACTTTTCCAAATTCTGTTCGAAAATCTTTTTTCATGACCTTTCTCCATCCCCTTCAAGACAACCCATATCCAATAACCCAAATTGCGCATGTTACAATAAGGGTAATAAATACAGTTGCCCAAGCAGTCGCAGTTGCTTTTTCTTTCGCTAAAAGACAAGGCTTCATATTCCAAACAAGATGGCGAATACAGCCAACCATATGGTGAACCCCAGCAAGCGTAAAAAGAAATAACACACACAGCCCCGGGAAAGATCCATAAATCTCATTAACCGTTTTAAACGCATCACCCCCGCAAGCGATTGCCCCCAACCAAATGGCAAAACATATCATTCCAAAATAAAGCGCTACACCAGTGATACGATGTGCAATCGACATCGCCATAGTAATCGACCAACGATAAATACTCAAATGGGGAGAATAAGGGCGATCTTTTATCCTAGATGTCTCTATCATAAAAACTCTGACCTGACTTTCATTGCAACTTTATCGCAAATGAGAAAACTCATAATAAACGATCAAGCACATTCTAATTTTGATACCTAAAGGCGCACATTACAGGTCGGTTATCTCAAATAACGGATTAAAGGTCGCGCATAAAAAAACCGATTAGCTTATAGCGATAAACTATAAAGCCTGTTTTGTTTAGTACAATTTTATCTTCACGTCAAAGGCTTAAACATTGTTTCTTCAACGCAAACATGTATTTTTTTCAAACGCACCCCAATCCCACCCGTTAAATAGTAACGAAATACTTCACAATATTTACAGTTTAAATCATTAGCTATAACTTAAATCATTATGAAAAAACGAAACCGCTCTTCTTTATAGAGAACTTTCAAATCACGCTTAACATTAAAATAAACTTCCCCTTATTAAAATAAGCTTCTCTTTTAAAGACAAACCACTCTCTTTTAAGAGATCAATAAATTGAATGCCCAATAATCCACACATACCAGATTCAACTTCAATAACAGTGTTACAGCTTTTTGCTTATATTTGCTCCTTCATCAAACCAGCATTTTCTTCATAAAAATACATTGAAACACTCATTATAACGAAAATTATTGGAACAACTTTTAATTCATACGACCAAGGAGGAGCCATCTCTACATCCCCTTCAATGTACTCATTTTTATAAGAGCATATCGATTTCTTGGTAGTTTTTTTGCAAGCAAATTTCTGCATCAAAAAAATAACAAACAATTCATTACAAAAAATATTGTTAAAATTAACCACTACACACATTTTGTAAGATCAATACAAAGCAAATAAAATATTAAAAGACACCTTTCATTTTCCATGAAAAACAAAATGATTCTCTAAAATTTGATCACCAAGCATTCTTTATAAGCATCTCTATAGGGATCTCTCTTATATTTTGTATAAAATTCCTTATAAAGAAGTTTTTTAATCGCCATTATCCCTCACAAAGCAAAAAAGTGGCATAAAAGCCGCTTTTTTAAACTTGAGCAAGAAATATTTATTCAGCAGTCTTGTCTTCAACTTTTTCTGCAATGACTGCTTTTTCTCCTCCCTCAGAAACTTTAGCATTCTTACGGTAATCTCTTTTTTCAGCGATACGTGCAGCCTTTCCTCTTAAACCACGAAGGTAATAAAGCTTTGCACGACGAACCTTACCCCGGCGGACAATTTCAACACCCTCAACCAAAGGAGAATACATTGGAAACACACGCTCAACACCTTCACCATAAGAAATTTTGCGCACTGTAAAGCTCTCATTCAAACCACCGCCCGAACGTGCAATGCAAATTCCTTCATAAGCCTGAACACGTGTGCGCGTACCTTCCGTCACACGGACCAAAACGCGCAACGTATCTCCCACATGAAACGTTGGAAATTGGCGTTTTTCTTCAATTTTTGCGCATTGTTCAGCTTCAAGCTGCGCTATAATATTCATTTCTTTCATCCTTCATGTTCTTTTCGAACAGTCAGAGCGTTCAACTCTTACCACAAAGATGCCTTTCATACAAAAAGGATATTCTTTGGGCTCTGCTTTAAACACCTGGGCTCTGCTTTAAACAAGAGCGAATACACTATTTTTTCTTTTAGAATTTATTTCTTTAAATCCATAGAAAGCTCTTTTCAGAAAACTCTTTTAAAAGTGCGTTGTGCAATACACCATCTTTAAAGATGAATCAAGCTTTTCGAAGATTTTTGGTATAAAGAGCATAAAGGTCAGGTCGACGTTGACGTGTTAAGCATTCGGCCTGCTCTTGACGCCAATTTGCAATAGCTTTGTGATGACCTGATGTCAATACCGGCGGAATAGTAAGCCCTTCAAAAACTGAAGGACGCGTATAATGGGGATACTCAAGCAAATTATTCTCAAAACTTTCACATTCTCCAGAAGCTTGATTGCCCATAACACCGGGTAACAGCCGCACAATTGCATCCATAAGAACCAATGCAGCCACCTCTCCACCTGAAAGAATATAATCACCAATTGAAATTTCTTCTAATTTTCGCGCTTTTATCACGCGTTCATCAACCCCTTCAAAACGACCACACACCAATATTGCGCCTAAACCACGTGCCAAAGAACGAGCATAGCTTTGATTAAAAGGGCGTCCCCGTGGGCTTAACAAAAACCTTGGCAAATCAGGGGGGCAACTATCAATTGCAGCAGCTAACACATCTGCCCGCATCACCATACCAGCACCACCACCAGCCGTTGTATCATCAACACTGTGGTGTTTGTCAAAAGCAAAGTCTCTAATCTGTACTGTATTGAGCGACCATATCCCTCGTTCTAGAGCCTGCCCTGCTAAAGAATAACCCAATAATCCTGGAAACATTTCAGGATAAAGTGTTAAAATATGTGCTTGAAATCCCATGCTTATTCCCTCATCCCACTCTTTTCGTTCAAATCTCCCTTGTTTATTATTCTTCTTTCATGTAGCCAAACCAGCTGCCACTGGATTGATCACAACAAAACCAGAAGCAACATAAATTTCCGGTACAGCCGTCTTGCTAAATGGAATGAGTTCTCTCTTGCCACCATTTAAACAGATTTCAAGCAAATCACCAGCACCAAAATTAAAAAAACCGCTCACTTCACCAAGAAGCTTATTTGTATCATCATAAACACAAAGCCCAATCAAATCGATTTGATAAAATTCATCCTCAGCCAAATCATCAAGCAATTGATCTCGCTTAATATAAAGGTTAATTCCCTTTAAAGCTTCGGCAGCACTTCGCTCCTCCACCCCTTTAAAACGCACAATTGCATCGTTTTTTTGCACCCGAAATGTCGCAATTTCATAACAGCGTCCTCCTTCATCATAAAGAACACCGTAAGTCTTTAAGCGCTGGGGCTCACCTCCCAATACCTTAACCCAAACATCCCCCCTAATTCCATGGGCAGCACCAATAATGGCAAGACAAATTGTCTTTTTAAGTTTTTTTCTCTTTCGTTTCATGTATAATATTATCTCTTCTAAAAAGAAAGAATCATTATATACTTAACATACTTAATTATTGTCCATTAGAGCTTGTTGCCATACAAAAATCCTATAAAAGCGTATTTTGTGGCATATAGTGAATGAAAAAGGAGAAGTCTGATGGCGAATATTATGCTTTTTTATAAAAATGTTACTCCAATCAACAAGACCTTTCATAGAAGTCTTAAATTCAATCCCTCACAAGATATGTCCTTTGCAAAAGATACTCATTGGGTTCCCTTAGCAAGTGATGAATATTTTCAAGCTGCTCTCGACTACCCTATCTTGTTTATGAGTGCAGAAGATGAACAAAAAAAGCGCCATTACACATCCATCGCTCTTGTAGGTCTTTCTAATGATGTAAATAATTACATTACTGCTGATAAAAGTTGGCAACGTGACACTTATATCCCCGCTTTTATTCGTCGTTATCCTTTTGTTCTTGCACAAATACAAGATCAAAAAGAGCTTTCCGTTTGTTTTGACCAACAATCCGGTATGTTTAATGACGTTACAGGCATAGAACTTTTCAATTCTGATGGATCTATTTCTCCCTTCATGGAAGAGCGTATCAATTTCCTTGAGCACTTTAAAATTGGTATGGAAAGAACAGCTGAATTTATTGATACCCTTGTTAAGATGGACCTTCTTAGTCAAAAGTCAATTAATGTCAAAAACGACAAAGGTCTTTCAGCTCAATTAGAAGACTTCTGGATTGTTGATGAAGAAAAACTTCATAAATTACCTGCTCATCAACTTGCTAAATTGCATAAAAATGGCTTTTTAGGGCGAATTTTTGCACATCTTTTATCAATGAATAATCTTCTAAAGGTGCTCTCTTTAAAAGGTGCAAGTCAAGCCACTGCCAATTCTGTGGAACAGAAAGAAAAAACAAATGGGCAGGCTAGTCCTGAAAAACCTAAAAAAGAAAAAAATACCCTTAACTAGGAATGTTTCCCAATAATGACAACAAAAAAGGTCAAAATGCTCCTCTGATTCCAGCGGAGCGTAATCTTTTAGTTGCAAGAAAAAAATGGTTGGAAACTCTTGTAAAAACGCGTCGTATGGCTATACGCACAGCACAAGCTTATGAGCGCGATACACGACAATTTTTGATTTTTTTGTGTAATCACCTCGGACATGAAGTAACTTGCAAAGACCTTGCTGATTTGCGTGTAGCTGATTTGCGTTCTTATTTGGCTTATCGTCGTACGTTAAAAATAAGTACACGCTCTTTAAGCCGAAATGCGGCGAGTTTGCGCTCTTTTTTCAATTACTTATCGCGTGAGGGAATCGTTGATACCCTAGCTGCTAAACTTATTCGCACACCAAAACACCCAAAGCTTTTACCTAAGCCTTTGAACATACAAGCAGCATTGCATATAATCAAACCAGAAAATCAACAAGAAGCTGAACCATGGATTATTGCCCGTAACGTTGCTGTTTTAGCACTCCTTTACGGCTGCGGAATGCGAATATCAGAAGCTTTAGCACTTACACCAGAGCAATTTTCTGATCCAGAGATAACAAGTCTGTCTGTAATAGGAAAAGGGGGGAAAACACGTCTAGTTCCATTGATTAAAACTGTTTACGAAATGGTAGAGACTTATCTTAAATGCTGCCCTTACCCTTTAGTGAGCACCCAACCAATGTTTCGTGGCGTTCGAGGTGGCCCGCTACAACCAGCTATTATTCAACGTCTTGTTCAAAATTTACGTGCTCGTCTTGGTTTACCAGAAACGACTACACCGCATGCATTGCGTCATTCTTTTGCAACTCACCTTTTGTCGCGTGGAGGAGATTTGCGTACCATTCAGGAATTACTTGGCCACGCCTGTTTATCCACAACACAGGTTTACACCCATATTGATACAGATCGCTTATTAGAAGTTTATCAAAAAGCACATCCTCGTGCTTTAAAAGTTATTGAATCGGAAAAACCATCTCAAGCAGCTTCAACCTCAAGAGCCAAAGCATGAACATGTGTTGCTAATTCTTGCTGTAAAACTTTATAAATCGCTCGGTGTCTTTCTATCCGCGACATACCTGAAAAAGAAGAAGAAAGAATTTTCACTCGAAAATGCGTTTCCCCGTGGCTATCAAAAACACCACCTTTATGATGATGCCCTGCATGAAGGCTGCTTTCATTAATCACTTCAAGCTTTTGCGGACAAAAAGCATCACAAAGCTTTGTTTCAATGACTGTTTGAATCAGAGTAGACATTTTTTCTTTACTCTCCACTAAAATGGATAGTGTAATTAGCCATCTTCGACACTACATTAAGTATGAAAATAAATTTTCAAAAGTCAATCCTTGTCAACCACACCGATTTTGCATAAACCAAAAACATGGCTACAACATCCAAATTATTTGATTCAATTCGTATCAGCTCCAATAAAAGAAAACAAGGTGAAGCACAAACCCGACAGTGTCAATGGGAAGGGTGTGAAAAAACAGGGGTGCACAAAGCACCAGCAGGCCGTAATCGTGAAGGACAGTATTTTTACTTTTGCCTTGATCATGTACGTGCTTACAATAAAGATTTTAACTATTTCTCAGGCCTTAACGATAAAGATATCGCCAATTTTCAGAAAGACGCTCTCACAGGGCACCGCCCTACGTGGTCTGTTGGGAGTAATAGTGCATCAAAAAAAACATCCCCTCACTACGCAACAATTCGCTCTGGAACAGCAGCTTATCAAAACCGTATGCGTGATCCTTTTTCATTTTTCACCAAACGTCACTCAGCCGGTACAACCTCAAGAAAATTAAAACCTTTGGAAGCCAAAGCTTTTGATACTTTAGGGTTACAAGCAAATGCCTCAGCTGAGGATATTAAAATAAAATATAAAGAACTGGTCAAAAAACATCACCCTGATGCCAATGGTGGTAACCGTTCTTCAGAAGAACGTTTCCGCGATGTTTTACACGCCTATAATTTACTCAAGAAATCCGGCCTGTGCTAAAAGAGGGGAACCGTGCTCAAAGCAATCCACTTTAGTGCAAGCTGTTTACTTGTTTAATTTATTTGTTTAAAAAGCACCATGAAATATTAAAGTGATAGATCTGCTTATCCCCCATTCCCTCTCTTTCTACAGAGCATTGCATCAGCAATTGATGTCTTGTATTGTTTTTAACTCAAATAATAAAGAATGGACACCCTTCCAGAAAAACAATGACAAAACCAAATCACGCTATCGATGTTCCTGATATCACAGTCTGCGCTCGTAATGTATTTCATATTGATACAGACATGAAAGTACCCGCTTTTAGCGCAAAAAGCCTACATGTCCCTGACTTAGATCCCGATTATCTTTTTGACCAGCAAACAACTTTAGCCATTTTGGCAGGCTTTGCTTTTAATCGTCGTGTTATGGTTTCTGGCTATCATGGCACTGGTAAATCAACACATATTGAACAAGTCGCTGCACGCCTTAACTGGCCTTGTATTCGAATTAATCTTGACAGTCACGTCAGTCGCATTGATCTTGTCGGAAAAGATGCTATCGTTTTGAAAGATGGCTTACAAATTACTGAATTTAAAGATGGCATTTTACCCTGGGCTTATCAAAATAACATTGCTCTTGTCTTTGATGAATATGATGCAGGCAGACCTGATGTTATGTTTGTCATTCAACGGGTACTTGAAGCTTCTGGACGGTTGAGCTTACTCGATCAAAGCCGCGTTATCGCTCCTCATCCAGCATTTCGCCTTTTTGCGACTGCAAATACCATTGGCCTTGGCGATACAACAGGGCTTTATCATGGCACACAACAAATTAACCAAGCCCAAATGGACCGGTGGTCTATTGTGGCGATATTAAATTATTTACCCCATGACCATGAAGTTGACATTGTCTGTTTAAAGGTCAAACATTTCCAAACACCTCAAAGAAAAAAAATAGTTTCACAAATGGTGCATGTAGCCAACATGGTACGCCAAGCCTTTATCAATGGTGACCTTTCAACGGTCATGAGCCCGCGCAGCGTAATCACTTGGGCAGAAAATACGGAAATTTTTCAAAATGTTGACTTGGCTTTTCGCTTAACCTTTCTTAACAAATGTGATGAACTCGAATACTCAATCGTTGCAGAATTTTACCAACGTGCTTTTGGAAAAGAGCTCACCAAATCACTCAATTTATAATGTCTGATCTTTAAGGAATGCGTCAATTATGGCGGCAGAAGTTGGCAACCACAGCAAACATCTGATAAACTACCTTCCCAATGATAACTTTGACATCACTACTTTTAAAAAAGCTCTTTCCATATGTATTCGCACACTTTCTAGTACACACAACTTTGAAGTTACTTTTAACAAAAACAAATCATCTATAGACGACAATTATGCTCGCCCACCAACAACATTATCATCATACATAACACAAAAAGATGTCGCCATTATCCGCGCACGGGGGGATTGTATAGCACTGTACAAAGCATGGCATGATCCTCATATTCATGCCCAGTTCGCTCCAACACAACCAGAAGCACGTGCTATTTTTGACACTCTTGAGCAAACACGCGTTGAAGCAATCGGCACCTTAGCAATGGAAGGAATTGCTCAAAATCTTGATACAATGCTCGCCGATAAATACCAAAAAACCCATTACCAAATGGTGCTCCATCAAAGTGAAGCTCCCCTAGAAGATGCACTTGCACTTTTACTGCGTGAAAAGATAACAAAACGCCCCCTTCCGCAAGAAGCTGAATCCATATTGGAATTATGGCGTCAATTAATTGAACAAAAAGCTGCAATAGAACTGCGTGAGCTTACATATCATATTTATAACCAAAAAGCTTTTGCACGTATTGTTCATCAAATGCTTATTGCATTGAAAATTGCCAACCAATTGAATGAAAATTCCAAGGGGGCGTACAATAGAGAACCAAACAATGATCTTGAAACAAAAAGCCCAGATAAAGAAGAAAGTGAAAGCGCAAAATACTCTCAAAATAAAGAACAAAAAACAACTGACCAAAACAATGATAAATACAATAAGGAAAACACACAAACTGCCCAATTAAGCGATGATGATACAACTCAAAAAAAACAAGAAAATACTTGGCAGAAAGAACAAAGGAAATTCAAATGCTCTTCCGGTGTTTCTCAGCCAATGGAGAAACTTGCTGATTATAAAATTTTCACGCGTCAATTTGATGAAATTTCAGAAGCAACTCATTTTTGTTCGGAAAGCGAATTAGATCATTTACGCTGCTGCCTTGATAAACAATTAAATCATCTCCAAAACATTGTCGGACGCTTAGCAAACCGCCTGCAACGCCGTCTTATGGTACAACAAAATCGTTCTTGGCATTTTGATCTTGAAGAAGGACATCTTGATACAGCACAACTCGCACGACTCATTATCGATCCAATGCAATCGCTTTCTTTTAAAAGAGAACACGATACACACTTTCATGATACAGTTGTCTCATTGCTCATTGATAATTCAGGATCAATGCGAGGACGACCAATTACCGTTGCAGCAAGTTGTGCTGATATTTTAGCGCAAACACTTGAACGCTGCAAAGTCAAAGTTGAAATTTTAGGCTTCACCACTAAAGCTTGGAAAGGCGGTCAAGCCCGGGAAGAATGGAACAACCAAAATAAACCTGATAATCCAGGGCGTTTGAATGATTTGCTCCATATCATCTACAAAAGTGCCGATACATCATGGCGTCGTGCTCGACGTAATTTAGGCCTAATGATGCAAGAAGGATTGCTCAAAGAAAATATCGATGGTGAAGCACTCATTTGGGCGCATCAGCGCCTTCTATCACGACACGAATCTCGCCGTATCCTCATGGTCATTTCTGATGGTGCACCAATTGACGATTCGACACTTTCTGTTAATCCTAGTTCTTATCTTGAAAAGCATTTACACGCTGTCATTCAAGAAATCCAAATACATTCACCTATAGAATTAATTGCCATTGGCATTGGTCATGATGTCACACGTTATTACCAACGCGCCGTGACAATCGTCAACGCTGAAGAACTAGCAGATGCCATGACAAAACAATTAACAACACTCTTTGACCCTAAAAAACCTAATCGCTCATACAATATTCTAAAAGGTAAACATCCACGATAAATGATTTGCATGCACCAAATATTTGAACAAGCGTACATTTTGAATGCCTCTTATTTCCACAAGTACACTACAAAATCTGATCATGTTTATGGATTGACAATAAACTTAAAAAGCTAAAGAGAAGCTTTCTTTTTACTGTTCTGATAAAAATGAAGCCCTAAAACTTCTCAAAATTGTACCATAAGGCACAAGCATAATCAGACTCATCACTATTTTGACAGAAAAATCACCACAAGCAAGTGAGAACCAAACTGGAACGTCAAACTCAAAAAATATTGCGTTATCCATGATAGAACCATCAACATAACCTGTCATGTGATCGACAAAGCTAAAATAACTAGAAAAAGCAATAGCAAAAAATAATACCGTATCCAAAGCTGAGCCAGCCAATGCTGCTGCTAAAGGTGCTTTCCACCATGTTTTACGTCGCAAAGGTGTAAAAACTAAAATATCCAGTAATTGCGCAAATAAAAATGCCATACTAGAAGCAATTGCAAGCCGTGGCGTAACTAATACCCAAGAAACAAAAAAAGCCGTTATAAAACCAGCATACACCACACGCCGTGCTGCAGTTGGACCATAAAAACGATTCGTTAAATCATTAATCAGAAAAGCAATTGGATAGGTAAAAGCCCCATAGGTTAAGATCTCATTCAAACCAAACCAATAGATAGGATATTGAACCAAAATATTGGAAGCAGTCACCGCCAAACACATGGCAAAACTTGCAAAAACAATACGCTTTTTTCTTTGCTGTGATACTAAAAATTTACAGGTTGAAAACATCCTTTGTAACCTGAGTAATAATTTCGAATCAACCAACACTTTGGCTAAATAACCAAAATTTAAAACACACCCTTAAAAAACAAGAGAAAATATTTTAATTTGGCTTTGAACCAAAATCAATCAAGCTGCTTGTTCAGCCTTTTTCTTCATGATCTGACGTTTTAATAAACGCGCACGTTGTGACAATTCTTTATCATCAGCTTTCACTAAAAAACAATCAAGACCACCACGGTGCTCAACTGAACGTAAAGCATGCGCTGAAATGCGTAAACGGTAACTTTGCTGAAGCACTTCCGAAATTAATGTCACATTGCAAAGATTTGGCAAAAAACGACGACGCGTTTTATTATTGGCATGGCTAACATTATTCCCATACTGGACTGCTTTTCCTGTTAATTCGCAGGCACGAGACATAGACTTCACCTTTAAACTTTAAGAAACTTTTAAATTCCAATCCAGCAATACAAAACGGGCGCCAAGCACACCAAATTCAGCCTTGAACAAGCATCATTGGAAATGTCGGGTTTATAAGGTGTTAGTACTAAAAGGTCAAGCATTTTGATATTTATTGATACTTATTTTGTCAATTTTGCATTTCCACCACCAATATCAACCATATTTTTTTCGCTCGATTACCAATATTACTGCCTTTTTGACAGATATGTTACTCATTTTCGAAAAAAGTACATAAAATACTTTCTTTAAACGTTGAACATGTTAAAAGAGAGTTGATGATTAAAATGAAACAATCTCCAACAGAATCACAGAACAAAAATATAAGTTTTTTTTCTATTCTGCTTGGTATTTTATGTATAAGCTTTTTTTTGCTTTTCAGTGCACTAGGCATCTGGCAAATGCAACGGCTAAACTGGAAAACGAATCTTATTGCCAGTGTTAATCAGCGCATTCATTTACCCCCCATCAAAGCCCCCCCCCAAGATCAATGGGAACATGTTACTTTTGATAAAGATGAATATCGCCCTATCACACTTACCGGAAAGTTCTTAACAGACAAAAATATTCTTATAACAGCCCTCACTCAAGATACCACTGGTTATTGGGTTTTAACCCCTTTACAAACAGCCGATAACACTCTAACCTTTGTAAACCGTGGTTTCATTCCTATGGATGCACGCCATCACTTTGAGCAAGAAAACACCCCACCTCATTCCCATTTTTCCACTAATACAGAGCAGACTACGATCACCGGTTTTTTACGTATGAGCGAAGGAGAGGGAATATTTCCACGCAAAAATAATCCTGATCAAAATCTCTGGTATACACGCCAACTCCCCGCCATGGCCCAAAAGCTAGGGCTCTCTAATGTGGCCCCTTATTTTATTGATGTCACACAAAAAATAGCCATACAAGGAAATCTTCCTATTGTCGGTCTAACAGTTGTGCATTTTAACAATAATCACCTTAGCTATGCTCTAACATGGTTCATTTTAGCAGCTGGTGTTTTGGGTGCATCTTTTTTTCTGCTTTCAAAATATAATAACTAAAGAAGACACACCCTCAAATATCACTATCTCATGAAATAAATACTTAAACAGCCCCTCTTTTAAGAAGAGCATGCATCATTTAAGATATCATCAAATATTGTGCTGAAAATTATAGACTCTTTTCGCTCTCTTCCCCTATTTCTACAATAGAGGAAAATACAAACCCCTCACCAAAATACCCCCTTAAATTTCACACCCACGTGATCACGTGTAAGTAGTGCTTATCAAAAACAAACATCAAAGAGATTTGCGCGAAAAATGCCACGCAATTGAACGAATATCACCCCGATTAATACCAAGATCATTGAGTTCATATGTTGAAAGATTATTTAATACCTTAACTGTCCGACGATAACGGCGCCAAGAACCAAAAGACTGCAGAATGTTCATGTTTTTACCCAAACCTTACGTTAAATTCTTGAGATCCATAAGATAGAGCAAATTTCACAAATAAGTTGTGCTATAATCACATAACTGGCGTGCGTTTATAGCATAGGAGAGTGTTGCCAAATTTCCTTCATTCGACTGGTAAACAAAAATAAATAAAAAACCATACGCTTTAATGGCGAAAATGGCGCACACCTGTAAAAACCATTGCTAAGTCATGCGTATCAGCCGCTGCAATAACTTCCTTATCGCGCATTGACCCACCTGGTTGAATAACTGCAGTCACACCAGCTTCAGCAGCTGACAATAAACCATCGGCAAAGGGAAAAAACGCATCTGATGCAACAACAGATCCCTTGGTTAAAGGCTCTGTTAAACCCATTCCTTTTGCGTTTTCTTCAGCCTTATGAACTGCAATTTTAGCTGCATCAAGACGACTCATTTGGCCAGCACCAATACCCACTGTTGCACTGTTTTTTGCATAAACAATAGCGTTTGACTTGACATGTTTAACAACACGAAACGCAAACTGAAGGTCACGCATCTCATCTTGGCTGGGCGCCCGTTTCGTTACCACCTGGAGCTTCAAATCCTCAACCACCGCATTATCACGCGACTGTACTAAAACCCCCCCTGCAAGCGTTTTAAAAATCAGCCCTTCAGAACGTGGATTAGGCAAACCCCCTGTTATCAATAAGCGGAGATTTTTTTTCTGTGCAATGATTTCACGTGCCCCCATTGTCGCATCAGGAGCAATAATCACTTCCGTAAAAAACTTAACAATCTCTCCTGCACACTCTTCATCTAAAGGGCGATTTAAAGCAACAATCCCACCAAACGCTGATATGTTATCACATCTTAAAGCATTTAAATAAGCTTCTTTTAAATTCTGCCCTTCCGCAACACCACAAGGATTGGCATGTTTAATAATAGCAACAGCAGCGGTTCTATAAGGATCAAATTCTGCCACAAGCTCAAATGCTGCATCTGCATCATTCATATTATTATAAGAAAGTTCTTTACCTTGTAAAAGTGTTGCGGTTGCAACCCCAAAACGTTTATCACGAGTGTGATAAAATGCTGCCCGCTGATGCGGATTTTCCCCATAACGCATCACACTATCAAGATGACCGGAAAAACTCTGCCAAGATGGCATTTCAACTTTTAAATCTTGTGCAAACCAAGCCGCTATTACTGCATCATAGGAAGCTGTGTGCTCATAAGCACGTACTGCTAATTGGCGACGCAATAAAAAACTTAAACACCCATTATGTTTCTTTAATTCATCCAAAACCAAATCATAATCACAAACTGCTGTCACAACACCAGTATAAGCATGGTTCTTAGCTGCCGCACGAATCATCGCTGGGCCACCAATATCAATATTTTCAAGAATCGTTTGTGAATCTGCTCCAGATTGAATTGTTGCTTCAAAAGGATATAAATTAACCACAACAAGATCAATTCCACAAATACCATGTTCTTTCATAGCAGCTGCATGGTCTGGGTCTTTTCTAATACCTAATAAAGCACCATGAATCAATGGGTGGAGTGTTTTAACACGCCCATCCATGATTTCCGGAAATCCTGTTACTTCAGCAACATCCTTTACCGGTAAACCAGCATCTTTTAATGCTTTGGATGTTCCCCCCGTTGAAATCAACTCAATCCCATAAGCGTGAAGCGCTTGCGCAAACTCCACCAAACCAGTTTTATCAGAAACAGAAAGAAGAGCACGACGAACCTGATGAAGATCAGGCGCAGAATAATTCTTTAAAATAGCAGCCATAAGGAAGATTTTAAAAATAAAAGGATTAAAATTCAAGCAAATTTATAATGTATTATTATAGAATATATGTCTTTTCCAAAAAACTGAAAGAACATAATGCTTAAAATTCTGAAATTCATAAATAATAAAACCACTTTCATTCCACCATCAGTTAAGCATATTCCTACTCTGATTCAAGGCGGACAAAACGCCAATGAATTTTTTCTGTCAACGCAGGGCGGAAATATAAAACAATTTGCTGCGTACGTTGTGGGCCCATTAATTCAGTAAAATCAATCGAATCTTCTAAAGAAATATCCGTATCAGGTGACATAAAATGCCACACCTCCTTACCTTTCACAGCCAAATGCACACTGTCTCCATTATGGATAACCTCAACTTTGGAATGAAGATGAAATCGAACTGCAACACAACTAGACTCATTGCAATTAGCCTTATGTTCATTTGAGCGAGCAGTATGCGGCATGAAAAAGCGATCAAACCCTTCAATAATCGCCCCGTTTGTCGTTAAAGTAAGACCGCGCTCATGAATAAGATTAAAAGGTCGCACATACCCATCATGGCATGCAATAAAACCAATCTTCTCTGCTTCTTCTATACGTTGCACTTTAATACTCGCCGGTCCTTCAAGCAACAGGGAAGTATTTCTGTTCTTTTTTTTGCGAAAAATGCCCACTGAACAATCATTAACTGTTGCCGTTGAATGTGCCGCTGTGATACGCCCGAAATGCCGATACTCTTCATCCTCATAAGAAGCAATCCCCGCATTGATAATAAAGCGGTTTCCTTGAGAAGACATCTCAAATGATAAACATCCCGAACAGGCATATTCTGAAGCAAAATGTGGTGGAAATTTTCCCGTATCTGCAAGTACAGTTGTTTGATTGGCCTGTAAACGCTGAAAACCAGAATAACGTGCATGACTAAAAGGATTTCCCCCTGTTTCATCAAAATCTAAAATAGCTGATAGGTGCCCCGACATAACAGGACCAACCCCATTAAAATGTGCAAGTGTTCGATCCTCATGGATAAAAAACCGCAAAGCTGGTAACATACGCTCAACTGAGTCAATTAAAACACGCGGCACCGTTTCATTGCTACGCTTATAAAGATCACGCAAAGATAATAAATATGGCAGTAAATTAAGCAAAATAGCAGGACTACGCGAAATATGCCCCCCATCGATAAGAATTTGACGCGAAAGCTCACGGATAAGATAAGTTTGAACTTTCTTCTTTATCGCAGCACAAACAGGCAAAGCCAAAGAAGCAAATACCAAAGCGATCACCGCTTGTAAGCGTCGATCATTTTCTTCCATACTGTGAATCGATATACGCAAATAACGAAATTGAAAACCAAGCGAATGCAAAAAACGCTTTTTAAACTGTTCACTTGCACCTTCCAACAATATTTGCGAATGACAAATCCATGAAATCAAACGTCGTGCAACAACCCCCCCACTCCAAGAAAGCCCTTTTATTTTCTTACCACTATGATCAAGCCAATCTTCTAATAAAGAGCGCGCATGTGCTATAGCTAATGGATTGCGTGCTGGCGTCATATGTCGCAGCCAATGAAAGTCATGAAGTGCTGCTTCCCATTCTGACGTTGGTGGAACTACTGCAAAAGGCGAAAAAGAACCAGACTGAACGACTCGACCAGCAAAAGCAAAACGGCCATGATAAAATTCATGTGCTACTTTTGAATCAGCTAAGTGCAAATCAATGGGATGCGCTAAAATTTTTTGCGGGTAAAAACCCAAAAATCGCCAACGAAATAAAGGCCCCACCCATAAACGCCGTAGAAATTGTAACACCTTACACACAAAAACTGATGTTTTTACCTGATGACTTCCCACCGCAATCGCCACACTTATCTCTCCAGCCATTCTTTATCAAACAAAATGTCCAACCACTTCTTTATCAAATAAAATGAATGTCGGCGATTTACGTAAATGAAACGTTAATTAAGCCACCTTGCGTAAACGTGCTGCAAAAAAACCATCCATTCCAAATAACAGTGGGTCCTCAATATCATAATTATCATAGCAACACTCAGAAGGCGTCGTGCGCAAAGTACCATCAGAAGATAGCAAATGCTTCATAGAACCCATCTCCTCTGCTAAAATAGGTTCTAAAATAATATCATTACGCGTAGACAAAATCTTTTTAATAAGGTCTTCCCCTTCTTGTCTTGCCAATGAACAATTAGAAAAAATAATGCGTCCACCCTTCTTTACAAAAGCAATTGCTGCCAAAAGCAGATCATACTGCAGAGCCACTAATTTGACGATATCGTCAGGCGATTTAGTCCATAAGATATCTGGATGACGGCGTATCGTTCCCGTAGAAGAACAAGGTGCATCAAGAAGAACCGCATCAAAAAGCTGCTCAGAATAAAAATCTCGCATATCACCAGTCCAATAATGGGCTGACAAATGAAGACGTTCCATATTTTCTTTTAAACGCTCTAATCGATTAGCCGAACTCTCAACAGCTGTCACATCTGCCCCTTGCAAAGCCAATTGAGCCGTTTTTCCACCAGGGCTTGCACAAAAATCAACAACCCGTTTGCCACGAATATCTCCTAACAAACAAGCAGGTAACGCTGCTGCAAAATCTTGAACCCACCAAGCCCCTTGCGCATATCCTGGTAAATTAACCACAGAACCATCCAAAGCGCCAAGCCGAATTGAACCATTAGGCAAAACAACACCCCCAAGCCGCTTTGCCCAACCAATACTGTCTGATTTTACAGTCAAATCAAGCGATGGTACATTATTTTGTATCGCTAAAATCTGATGCGCCTTATCAACCCCATATGTTGACACCAAAAGCTGCCCAAACCAAGCTGGAACATCTTTAATGGTTGGCTCTTGCACACGCAAACACACCGCCTCATGTGCAAAATTGCGTAAAATAGCATTCACTAACCCTGAAAAACGGCGTGTACGCGGATCAATTTTAGCCATTTGCACCGCCAAATCAATCGCCGCATGATCAGGAATATCAAGATAAAGAATTTGTGCTGCACTGATATGTAAAAGATGCTGAAGTGACAATGCTTGAAGCGGCAAAGGCCGTTTTAAAAAACGTGATAAAGCAGCTGTAATCTGACCTCGATGACGCAAAGCCGCTATTAAAATAGCCCGACATAATAGACGATCACGGTATGAAAGCTTTAAATAATGTGGATGTCCATATTCATGATCGGTCAAACCAGAAAGAGATTTATGCTTATCAAGCACCACACCTAAAAGACGGGTACAAACTTGGCGAACAACCAATCCCGGAATATTCTTTTTAGACATACATCCCGCTTTTTTATTTTGCACAATAACACCTCTACATCTCCCCCTTTAAAAACACTATAACCGAGGCTTTTTAAAATTCTGATGGCGAAGCCAAGAAGGACGATTTGTTGTACGCCGAAGAGCACCTTTTTCCTGACGATTAAGAGTATTGTTTTGAGCGCTAAAAATTAAATCTTCATTCTCTAAATCTAAACCATTTGCCTTTTCACCAAATATACCCTTTTTATTTTCTTCTGCATTCTTAGCCTTCAATATATTCATATCCTCGGCTTGTTTATAAAGAGCAGCAATACGATTTGCAGTCGCTGGATGAGTAGAAAAAAGGCTATCTGCTCCCTCACCTTTCAAAGGATTAATAATAAACATATGAGCTGTTGCCGGATTATGCTCTGCCTCTTTATTATACACCATATGTCCCCCACCTGCAATTTTACTCAAAGCCGAAGCCAACCATAGGGGATTACCGCATATTTCAGCTCCACGCCGATCAGCAGTATATTCACGTGTGCGGCTAATAGCCATTTGCACCAACATAGCCGCAAAAGGCGCCACAAATAGAGTAATAAGGCCACCAAGCACCCCAGCACCATGCGAATGCTCTGAAGAAGAACGCTGCCCTCCCATCAACAAAGTAAAATTACCAAGCATAGAAATGGCCCCTGCAATTGTTGCACTAAGAGTCATGATCAATGTATCACGATTTTGAATATGCGCTAACTCATGAGCCATGACCCCAGCAATTTCTTCTGGATTTAACCTTTTTAACAGTCCCGTACTCGCAACAACAGCTGCATTATGCGGATTGCGTCCTGTAGCAAAAGCATTGGGTTGCCCACTGTCCATGATATAGACCTTCGGCTGTGGAAGAGAAGCTTTTTTTGCCAATTCACGCACAATCTTATAATAAACGGGTGCTGAATGCTGATCCACTTCACGCGCACCATACATACGCAAAACTACTTTATCTGAATTCCAATAAGAAAAAAAGTTTAAGCCCCCTGCTATCAAAAGCGCAATAACCATACCATTGCTTCCTGCGATAAGATAACCAACCCCCATAAAAAGAGCCGTCATAAAAGCCACAAGCATTGTTGTGCGCAGGATATTCATTGCTTTAAAACTCCATGATAATGCGTAATAATATCTATATGATAAGGATTTTTTGATTCTTCAATGGAAAAAAGGTATAAAATGAACCAAAAAGATAAAACAATAAAACAAGATGCAACAAAACAAAATGCAGCTTTCCTTAAGCAACGCTCCCTTCTCCCAGAAGCACAACGTGCCCTCAAAGAGGCTGCGCAAAGACGTAAACAAGCACTCCATGAAAATATACCTTTAGAAAATGGTGGGCGCGGTGGGAAAGACCCAGCACGCTATGGAGACTGGGAAATTAAAGGCCGCGCTATTGACTTTTAAAAAGCTCAAATTGATAGCTTAAAAAACCAAACCATCTTTTAAAGACAAGCAAACATCTTTCAGATAAAAACAAGCAGCGATTGCCTGCTTAAAAATAAGCTTTCACAATGCTTTTCTTGATGAGATTTAAAGCACTCATACTTCTTCTGATGCAGCAACCTTTTCTGATACAGCTTCCTCAGCAATTGAAGCTGACGCCTCTTCAGCAGCTTGCTTTTCTGCTGCAGCACGTTCTTGTGCCTTTTTACCAGGCTCACCTTTGTGTGGGTTGTTACGTACTGGGCGTTTTTTTAAACCAGCAGCATCCAAAAATCGAAAAACACGATCTGTCGGTTGAGCACCCTGACCAAGCCAATATTGAATACGTTCTTCATTTAGCTTTACGCGCTGTTGATCTTTAGGCAACATGGGGTTCCACGCACCAACACGCTCAAGAAAACGCCCATCACGCGGACTACGCACATCCGCAACAACAATATGGTAATAAGGACGCTTCTTTGAACCCCCACGAGACAAACGAATTTTTAATGCCATCTTTTTCTCCGATCAACTTTAACTTTTATCTAAATTAATTTGCTTTGTTTCTTTGCCTTTCAGCAATGATTATTATGGTGAATCATTTCTAGGGCGAAATTTAAAAATTTTTTAGTAAAACCGCGGTTAAGACAATTGTCCATAACCAATTGTCGCAAACCTGCAACCTTACTTTGCTCACACGTCACATAAGTTATAGGCAAATTATAACGAGCTTTTAACTCCCCAGCTGTTTGTATACAGTAAAAGCATTTTGTTAAAATACGAACCAGCGCCGTACCAAAATCATCAATAGATGCTCGTAAACGCGTCAAATCATCTGGTATTTTCTTCTGCATCACACTTCCTTTTTTTGCTTTACGATTTCTTCTTAGGAAGCGGAGGCAATTTTCCCCCATTCCCAGAAAGACCACTGGGAAGGCCGGGAAATGGCAATCCACTTTGAGGAAGACCAGGTAATTTCTCTTCTATATTACCATTTTTAATCTGCTTTTGTAACGCCGATAATTGAACCGGATCAATTCCCGATAAATTAGGCATATTACCAGGAACACCTCCAGCCCCAAATCCTAGTTTGGAACCAAGCTCCCCTAACATCTTTCCCATCAAACCGCCTTTGCCTTTTCCCCCCATAGCTTTCACCATATCAGCCATTTGACGGTGCATTTTCAAAAGCTTATTAATATCAGCCGCACTCGTACCAGACCCTTTAGCAATCCTTTGTTTACGACTATGTTTCAAAATTTCAGGATTAGCACGCTCTACAAATGTCATTGATGAAATAATAGCCAATTGGCGATTCAAAAGATTATCACTAAGACCTGCAGCTGCTATTTGATCTTTCATCTTCCCCAGACCCGGCATCATTCCCATAATGCTGCCCATACCTCCAAGTTTTTTCATTTTCTGTAATTGCTCTGCAAGATCATTAAGGTCGAATTTTCCAGCCTGCATCTTTTTTGCAAAATTCATCGCCTTTTCATGATCAATCGCTTCAGCAGTCTTTTCAACTAAAGAAACAATATCCCCCATGCCAAGGATACGATCTGCAATACGACGAGGGTGAAACTCTTCCAAAGCATCTATTTTTTCACCAACTCCAATCGCTTTGATCGGCTTGCCTGTAATAGCGCGCATTGAAAGAGCTGCACCACCACGACCATCACTATCCATTCGTGTTAAGATAATCCCTGTAAGGCCTACACGCTCATCAAAAGAACGCGCAAGATGCACAGCATCTTGACCGGTAAGACTATCAGCAACCAACATAATTTCATGAGGAAGCGACAATGCCTTGATTTCAGCCAATTCAATCATCAAAGCATCATCAAGATGATTACGCCCTGCCGTATCAAGAAGCAAAACATCATAAGCGCCCAACTTTGCTGCTTGCACTGCCCGTGCAGTAATATCGGCAGGAGATTGACCTGAAACAATGGGTAAACTTGCAAGCTGCGCCTGCTCTCCTAATTGACGAAGCTGCTCTTGCGCTGCGGGGCGACGCGTATCCAGTGATGCCATCAAAACTTTTTTATTGTGCTTGTCGGTTAAGCGCTTTGCAAGTTTTGCTGTCGTGGTTGTTTTTCCCGAACCTTGCAAACCAATCAGCATAATAACAACCGGTGCTGGTGCGTTTAGATCACTAAGGACAGCTTCATCTCCCAGCATGCTCACAAGTTCATCATGAACAATCTTAACAACCATTTGTCCGGGTTTAATAGATTTAACAATAGCAGAACCAACAGCTTTTTCACGAACCCTATCCGTGAAAGAACGCACCACATCCAGTGCAACGTCAGCTTCCAACAAAGCACGACGAATCTCACGCAGCGCTGTTGCAACATCCTGATCCGACAAAGCACCACGCCCTGTCAAATTGGACAGAATGGAACCAAGACGTTCCTGCAAGGATTCAAACATCATCTACCTCATCGACCACATAACAAACAAATCAAAATGACATCCGAGGACGCAACGCGTTATCGGATGTTGACCTCTGGGATCTTTTATACCCTTATAAGTGGGGTCCCAGTCGGTGGCTCCAAGTTAATCCTTGTCACTGAATGTTTTTTCTTCAAACAACAAAAACCACTCTTTGTCAAGATTGATCATTACAGCACCTTTTCACGCAAAGATCACACAAAACAAAAAGATATTTATGACTGGGTGAGCAATTTTTCTTCAACGCGCATAAAACACCCTGTTTCTTGCTCTAAGCTCCATAATTCACCGTTTGAAATATCAAACCAAGCACCATGCACTGTCAAAAGACCTTGATCTTTACGTTCTTTTAACCATGGAAATGTCTCTAAATTCTTCAACGAATAACGAATAGAAAAATGTTCCAACGCAGCTTGTCGCTCTGTCTCAGTCATTGATTCACGACAGCAAGCTCCTTTTCCCACTGAGACCAAAAGATCCATCCATAGTCCCATACAATTATTAGATGACAAAGGCTTACACACCTCTCCAAGAACAATATTAATCCCCCCACAACGTCCATGACCTAAAATAACAACATGCTTAACTTTGAGCGACTGCACTGCAAATTCAATTGCTGCTGCTGTTGCATCATATTGATCACCAGGAGAAAAAGGCGGAACAAAATTTGCCACATTGCGCACAACAAAAATTTCACCAGGACTAGCATCAAAAATTGTTTCTGGCGCTGCACGCGAATCACAACACGCAATCATCAAAATTTCAGGCCTTTGCCCTTCTTCTGCCAATTGCCGATAACGTGCTGCCTGCTGCGAAAAATTATTGGTCATAAAGGACCGATAACCATTTAAAAGTCTTTCTGGTAAATCTGTCATCTTTATAGCTAATATTTACTGTTAGAGCACATTCCCACACTATGTTACTTTGTCATGGCAACAATATCAATAAAAACATCCATCCACCTACACCAAATGTTTATCCAAAATTTATAGCATTACTCTAAACTGCATAAAAAAATTTTATAATTATTTAAATAAGTAACTATTCATTCAAAAATAAAGTGATACAGTAAAAGATGACATAAACGACCTGCTCTTGTGAGGAGAAAAGGTCACCAAGAGCAAAAAGGGGAGTATGACTATGTCAAAACAAGAAGCATTAGATATCAAAAACAATCAAAAACAATTAACAAAGATCCTTTTCGCCCATACCGATAAAGAAGATATTGCTTGTTATAAAAAAGATGAACTCGAAAAAGCTATAGCTATCGCTGCTCAAGCACTCAGCTTACATCAAGCAGGAAAAAGCACCATTTGCTTTGAACAAAAAGAACTGACACGTAGTGGTAAACCTATAACAGCTATCACACTTGTCAATGACAACAAGCCTTTCCTGCTTGATTCTGTTTTAAATGTCTTTAATCAACAAGCAAACCATATTTATTTGATTGCACATCCTGTTCTTGATTGCTCTTCTGGACAACGCATTAGCCTTATACAAATCCACATTGAAGCATTAAGCAAACAAAAGGCCATAACACTCAAAGATGAGCTCACCTTAGTTCTTGAACAAGTCAATGCCGCTGTGCAAGACTGGAAACCTATGTTGGAGGAACTTAAAAAGCACATCCACGCCTATCAAACAAACCTCCCGCAAAATTACCAAAAAGAAGGTGAAAAAACCATTGAGTTTCTCAATTGGCTTACAGATAATAATTTTATCTTCCTTGGAATGCGCACTTATGACTTCATTAAAAACAAAGAACCCCAAAACAGTTTGAAAGCTGGCAATATTGAATTGGGTATTCTCACAGATGCCTCCATTCGCATTATTGGCGATACACACGTAGAAGAACGCCCCCAAGAAGTCTTATCCTTTATGGAAAGCGATGACCTTCTTATTGTAACAAAAGCCAATAGCCGCTCAAAAATCCACCGTCCCATTTGGTTAGATTATATTGGAATTAAAATTTTTGATAAAAAAGGGCGTGTATGTGGGGAATTACGCATTGTAGGGCTATTCACATCCTCTGCTTATACCCGTTCTGTTTTGCAAATTCCTTTCTTAAAAGAAAAAGCACAAACCATTATTCAACGTCTTGGATATAATCAGACTGACTATTCTGGAAAAGCACTTATCAATGTTTTAGAAACTTACCCAAGAGATGAAATGTTTCGCTCTGATATTGATACGCTAACAGAAAATGCCGAACTTATTCTGCAATTAGATGAACGTCCACGTTTGCGCGTACTTGCGCACACTGATTCTTTTGGACGTTTTGTTTCTATACTTGTTTACGTCCCGCGTGACCAATACAGCAGTAATATTCCTGAAAAAATTGGTGCATATTTTGTTGATATTTATGAAGGTGATTTTTTTGAATCTTACCCACTCTTCCTAGAAAGCACACTCATTCGCATTCATTATATCATTCACCGCAAAGGAAACAACAGCGTTCCCTCCATTGAACGCACTACACTTGAACAACATGTTCGCTCGATAACAAGAAATTGGGAAGATAATGTCCAAGCTGTGGCTCTTGCCTATAAAGCAACAGAACAACAAACACTTCTAGCAAGTCAATTTCCCAACAGCTATCGCGATTTATTTTCAGCTGAAGATGCCATTGCAGACGCAGATCATATTTTAAGTCTTAATGATGAAAAGCCTCTTTTTGTCATTTTTTATCACACCCATCATAAAGAAAAACACAATATTGCTCTTAGACTCTTTCACCGCCACAAAGCACTTGCCCTTTCTATACGTGTACCACTTCTTGAAAATATGGGCTTTCGTGTCATCGCTGAACAAACACTTGAATTACCCGATGGGCATGGGAAATATGTATATCTTCATGACATGCAACTGGAAAGTGCTTTCCAAACCTATATTGATCTTAATAAAAATGGTCAAAAACACGCTGAAACCTTTGAAGCCATTTGGGCTAAAAATGCTGCTGATGATGCTTTTAATGCCTTAACACAAACGGCTCAACTTGATTGGCGTGAAATTGTTATTTTGCGCCATTACGGACGCTATCTCCAACAAGCTGGCATTCCCTATTCACAAAAACGTCTCGCTCAAACCTTAAATGCTTATCCCGATATTACCAAAGATCTTTATGCTTTGTTTCATTTGAAGTTTCATCCAAGCCACAAAGAAAAAGAACGCCAAAACAACGAACAAATTATTCAACAGCGTATCGAAGAAAAATTGCAGATGGTCCCCAATTTGGATGATGACCTCATTTTACGCCGCTATCGCAATCTCATTGCTGCAAGTTTACGGACTAATGCTTTTGTCCCCCTTCCAAATGGCAATCCGCGCCGTATTTTGGCAACCAAGCTGGACCCACGCCAAATTGAAGGCTTACCTGAACCACGCCCTTATCGAGAAATTTTTGTGTACGGACCAGAAGTAGAAGGAGTCCATTTGCGCTTTGGTCCTATTGCTCGTGGCGGCATCCGTTGGTCTGACCGCGCATTAGATTACCGTACTGAAGTATTAGATTTAGTCAAAGCCCAACAGGTTAAAAATGCAGTTATTGTCCCTGTGGGTGCAAAAGGTGGCTTCTATCCTCACCACCTTCCCCAAACCAACGACCGCGCTGTGGTAGCAGAAGCGGCCAGGCAAGCTTATATTGATTATATCACAGCTTTGCTTTCCATTACTGATAATCTCGTCAATGGCAAAATAAGTGCCCCCAAAAATGTGATTCGCCATGATGGTGACGATCCTTATTTTGTTGTTGCTGCAGACAAAGGCACAGCAACTTTTTCCGATACTGCAAACGCAATCAGCCAAGCAGGTAACTTTTGGCTTGATGATGCCTTTGCTTCTGGAGGATCAGCAGGTTATGACCACAAAGCTATCGGAATCACGGCTAAAGGTGCGTGGGAAGCTGTTAAAAGACATTTTCGGGAATTGTTTGATCATGACATTCAAACAACCCCCTTTAGTTGTGTCGGCGTTGGCGATATGTCGGGAGATGTCTTTGGTAACGGAATGTTACTGTCCAAACAAACAAAACTTATCGCTGCTTTTGATCATCGCGATATTTTCATTGATCCAGAACCCAATATAGCTGAAAGTTATGCAGAGCGTATGCGTCTATTTCAACTCCCCTGCTCAAGTTGGCAAGATTACGATAAAACGAAATTGTCAAAAGGTGGTGGTATTTTCTCACGCACAGCCAAAACTATTACTCTTTCCCCTGAAGCTGCACAAGCCATTGGTTTTGAAAAACAAACAGGAACACCCTTTGAAATTATTACAGCCATTTTAAAAGCTCCTGTTGATCTTTTATGGTTTGGTGGCATTGGTACCTACATACGTGCAATAACAGAAACCGATGCTCAAGTGGGCGATCGTACTAATGACGTACTTCGCATTACCGGCGAACAAATACGCGCCAAAGTCATTGGTGAGGGAGCCAATCTTGGCCTTACCCAACGTGGTCGCATTGAATATGTCTTAAATGGTGGGCGGTGTAATACCGATGCCATTGACAATTCCGCAGGGGTCAATTGTTCCGACCTTGAAGTGAATATCAAAATTGTTCTTGCATCAGCAATGCGTGCTCAAATGCTTACGCGTAAAGCACGTGATACATTTTTAAAACAAATGACACCACAAGTTGAACAATTAGTTCTACGCAACAATTATCTGCAAACTCTTGCCCTTTCTTTGGCTGAAAGTCGTGGCATTATTGACCTGCCTTATCAAGCGCGCTTTATACACGATTTAGAACAGAAAAAACTGCTCGATCGCAGAGTTGAAATTCTGCCTGATGATCAAACTTTGCGCCAAAGAATGGCCCAAGGTCAAAGTCTTACACGCCCAGAACTGGCTGTTATTTTGGCTTATGCTAAATTAACGTTGCAAGAAGAAATCATTAACAATTCCATTGTTGACAATCATTATTTCGATACAACCTTGTTAAACTATTTTCCAACTCAACTCCAAAAAAGTTTTAAGAACGAAATTATTAACCACCAATTGCGTCGTGATATTATTGCCACTCTCATTGCCAATGATATTGTTAATCGTGGAGGGCCTACTTTTGTTAGTCGCCTGCAAGATAAAACGGGACAAAAGGTTGAAAATATTATTCGTGTTTTCATTGCTATTCGTGATGGATTTGAAATTCCTCAGCTTTCTGACCAAATTGATAATCTTGACAATAAAATACCCGGCCTTATCCAAAATAAATTCTATGCAGCAATCACCTCAATGCTCTTTGAAACAACCAATTGGGGATTGCTCAATATCGATTTATCTGTGCCATTAGAAGAACTTGTGACAACAATTCAACAAGCACGTAAAACCATTGAAAAACAGCTTACACACTCTAACAATAAAGATATACATGAAAAAATTGCAGAAAAAGTAGCATTATATAGCGAAGAAGGAATACCAAGCACTTTAGCAAAACAATTAGCTCTCCTTGAAGCTGCTCCAATGATTTGTGATATTTCTTTAATCGCAAAACAAAGCCAAAGTGACCTTACTAAAACTGCAAAAATCTATTTTTCATTGACTCAAATTATTCGCATAAATCGCATTAATGAAGCCAGTCAAACAATTCCTGTTCTTGATTATTATGATGGTATGGTCTTAAGCCAAACTAAAGAAAATATTGCTGAAAATGTGCGGCAAATTGTTATAAAAATCTTAAAAAACTATGGTGATAAAAATGATCCGCTTGCAGCATGGGTCAAAACAGAAGAAGATCAAATTTGCGATGTAACTAACCGAATTAGTGCTCTCATTGAAAATGATCTCAATATTTCTCGCTTTACCTTTGCAGCCAACATGATTGCACAACTCAAAAACACTACTTTCCTTACTTAAAGCAGTGTGCAAAGCAGCCAAGCTGAAAACACAGTTTTACTCACTCTTACGTGACCTATAACAATGATAATAAGCTGGCTGCTTGCAACTCTTCGAGCTATCAATTAAAAAATAAAGCTTAAAAAATGGGCTGTGTACAAGAAAACAAACACTGCACAGTGGAGAAGGATTTTGCATGTAAAGAAACAGAAACTTAAATTTTACTTGTTAAATATCCTTAATTGTCGAAAGAAACAAGCCATTTACACCAGAGACTCCATCTGTATGAAAATACTGAAAAAACATCTCTTCTCTACAAATACCGTTTCCAATCAATTCTATCATCTACTATCGCATCTGCTTCCAAGAAATGAAGCATATCATTGAAGCTTCACTCATAAAGCCCTATCAACTTTGAGAAGATCAACAAAATAAGAATGTCGTAAAAATAGAAAAATCAAAAGTAATATACCCTAATAAATTATTATCCTCACGCTTAATTTAAAATACTATTATTATACTTTTTGGGCCCAATAGATGCGAAATCTTGTTATCAGCATCACCTAAAAAATATCTAAATTTTAAGATTTTCCCCTATTGTCTTGTGCACAGATATTTCTTTAAACCTCTGATTTTTAAAAACAATGAAACGATAGCAATTTTCCAAACCCTTCAATTATAAGCTTCTTTTTCTCCCTTTCCCTTCCTCATGAAAATCTGTTTTGAAGAGCCAAATGCGCCAATGTAATATCAAAAAGCTCTTATTTTGATATTCATAATAGAATACCAACAAAACGAAAATTTTCTTTTTCAAAGATCATTTTCAAAATAAACATAATTTTTAAATTTATTTAAGTGGCAGGAACACCAAAAATTTGTTGCAATGCATTTTTAAACCACTGGCGCAAAGCTTTGTCATACATTAAGCGGCCTTGTAAATGTGTATAGGCAGGTTGGGCACCTTTTTTAGTCAATTTCTTAGCTGAACGCACTACCCAATGCTGCATCATAGCCCGTGTTAATTCGGCATGAAATTGTAAACCCCACGCATTATTTCCATAACGAAAAGCTTGTACAGGGTATGTTTGACCACTTGCTAAAAGAACTGCTTCTTTAGGTAAATCATAAATACCTTCATCATGAAAATGATAAACCATTTCAGGCCAATCCATAATCGCTCTACCTTGAAGTGTTGCTTCTAGTGGATACCAACCAACTTCAACAATTTTATCACTTCTCGCACAAACACGCCCACCAAGATTTTGCGCTAACATTTGTGCTCCAAGACAAATACCTAAAAAAGGTTTATTCTTTTTCATGGACAAAGAAATCCAATTAATTTCTTCACGAATATATGCTTCCCTGTCATTGACACTCATCGGGCCACCTAAAATGACAACACCTGCGTAATGTTCCAATGTATCGGGAAGCTTTTGTCCTACAATAGGGCAATAAGTATCAAGAACAAAACCGTTTTGTTGCAGAAATTGTCCCAAGCGGCCAGTGCATGGAGATTGACGATGTAAGACCACCGCAATTCTTGGTTTTTTATTTTTCTGTTTTTTACCAAGATACATTTTTGCCAAAAATTTCTTTTTAGTTATTATTGCAGCAATATAGTTTAGTTACGCGCTTCTAAAGCATAAGAAAATGATTTCTGTCAACAAAGTTTACTCTAAATTCTTCTCTTTAAAATAATTGAAATTTCTTTTTTGATGTAGAAACCTCTTTTTTCGTTGTTTTAATGTTTGAGTCATCAACATCTAAATAGACCTGATTGAGTGTTTTTTCATCTTGCTTATTTGTGTAAACCTCAAAGGGGCTATCATTTTCTTTAGGTGGACATTTGCTTAAGAGATTATCCTTAAAAGCTATTTCAGCAACATTTTGTTTGTCTTCTTTTTTCAGTACAATGTCATCAGCTTCTAATGTTAAAGGAAACCGACGAGGAGGTGCTTTCCATTCAAAACAGCCCAATCGCCCACTTATTGGAGAAACCGCTGACCAAGAAGAAAAGAGAGTATTATCACAAATCCATGTAGGATCACGTTCTGCATTGCGTGCCAGAGAGAGCCACTTATGCACTAACCCCTGATCATTTCCTTGCACTTCTTCAATATTTGCTAATAATAAATACACACTTTCACGGGGATGATAATTTAGTGCTTTTTTTGCTTGTTCTCTTGCTAATGTTAACTCACCTGCATCTAAAGCAGCTTTAGCAATAAGAAAGGCTGATTCAAAAGTATTTTTATTATAAGAAGCCAGTTTTTTAGCTTTTTTCAAATGTCCAACAGCCCTCTCTTCTCTCCCAAGATAAAGTGCTCCAAAATCAGGATGAGGATCCTTCTTCCAAGCTTCAATGATTATTTTATCAGCCTTGCGGGTTTCATTTAATTTATAAAGAATACCGGCCGTTATAACCGTTATCGGCCCAAAATCAGGTACCAACTTATGTGCTTTTAAAATGGCGCTACGTGCTTTTACAGGATGGATTTTAAAAACATGAAGCGCCTTTCCACTCAATAACAGAGCATGTGTATGATTGTGCTCTGCAGTCAAACGGGCAGAGCGTGGTAAAGCTTTTTGCACTTTTTCAAAAACATCCAGTGCTTCATCCCATTGCCCCTCAGCGCTCAATCGATCAAGCACAGCCTGATGAGCCCACACAAGTGATGGTGATAAAGTAAACGCCTCTTGTGCATAGTGTTGTGCTGCTTCATAAGTTTTTGTATTCATAGCCTCACAAAACAAACCATAAAGCCCAGCAAGTTTTGTTGATTTTTTTTGTCTCATCTCCTCATAGAGGTGAATGGCACGAACAGAATCTTTTTGCAAAACTAGAGTTTGAGCTTGTAAAAGTTTTATCAACGGTTCACAATTTTCTTCAAGATATTTTAACGCCCGTGTCTCCATTTTTTGTGCTGTTAGATGGTCACCAATAAAGGCTGCAAGAAGGCCTTGTGAAAGGGCTTCACGACCGCGTCTTTGACGGCGTGTATAAAAATAATTGTAGAAAGCCCCAGGTGCAAAACAAACAACATACAAAAGTCCCCATAAAATCCCCAAAAATACAATAAATATACTGAAAAAAGCTAACAATGAAATAGATAATCGCGTGTGCATAAATGTTATGGTCACAACACTATTATGACTAATAACCCACCCAAAAGCTGCACCAAGAACACAAACAACAAAAATATAAATAAAAACACGTATCATTCTTAGCTCCATTTACATTTTTATAGCCTTAGAAGATCCTTGTTGCACAAAAATCAGTAATTGCTGAAAAACACGTTGAACAGTTAAATGCCGTTTTAACTGCTGCATAAAATCTACTGAAATATCCTGAGCACTTTGGGGTAATGTTTGCCACTCTGCTAAAGCCTTTTCGTAATCTCCAACTTGAATGGCCATTTCCATCCGCGCTACAATCGCACCTACCGTCACACCTTCCACATTTCCAACTGGCCGTAAAACAAATAAACTTTTTATCCAGCCCCAAATGTGTGCAAAAAAACCAGCATCTGGTACAACCATATTTTGTTGCCCAACAATCGTATCTGCAATACTAGAAAAATCAGCTGCAAGCTTAACAGGGCTTGGAAGACCTGTATTTGCCGTTTCTTGCAAAAGATCAAGCCCTGAAACTGAAGGTGAAAAACGTTGTATTATTTCCAATTCATTGGCATAAGGTTTACCCCGATCGACGGCATTTTTTAAGGCATTAATCGCCATTAAAAATGCAGGGTTTATTCCCCCTTTTACATCACTTTTAGCAGCAATTTCTTCTCGTAGAGTGTCTATTTGTTGCTTTAACGCAGCAAAATCATTTGTATTGCCCTGCCCAGCTAATAAAGCTTCATGGATACCGTGTGAGATTGCAACTAAACTTTGTACATTCTCTTCAAGAGCATTAACCTTTTTCTCTAAAGCCGCAAAAATTTCCTTACTTTCTTCTTGCGATACCTCACCTCTTTGAAGAGACTTATCATCTTGTGATGAAAAAATAGAAAAAGCCGTCTTTAATGCATCAAGTTCTTGGATAATATGATGTAATTGTCCCGTTGTTTCTTCAGCTTGGCTTTTTGCAATTTCAGCAATCTGTAAAGCTTGTTCTCCCCTAATATGCTCGCTTCTCAAAAAAGGAGAAAGAAAACCCGCCCATTGCATTCCTATCCAAAAACTTAAGGTGATAAAACTGCCAACAATTACTAAAATCAACGAATGAAACCAAGCAATACCAGATGCTTCTCTCTCTTTTGCTTTTTGTTTGCTTTGTGTTTCTTTTGTTATTGATTCTGCTGAGTTTTGTGTTTCTTGCTCTAAATCACAATCTATCACATCACATTCAATTACAGATGTTTTACGGTTAGTACCGGTATAATGTGGTTTTGCTTTGGGTTTTGAAAATTTTGCCATAAATGTCTCTTTTCTCCCGCTCATTTTTATTATAAAATAACAAAATGAAAGAAACTTTAAAAAAGCTAAGCATTGATTGAATATTTTGCTTTTTAAGTATTTTTACTCAATTCCTCTTAACTCACAAGCCAGATATTTTAATAGCCTATCCTCTCTCAAGTACACTTAATATTAAAATCTTAGAAGCACATCAAAACTGACGTTAAAAAAAATCCTTAAAAATTGTTGATTATAAACAGTAAATGCAACGACCCTAATAATGCAGTAACTCATTGTCAAAAAATAAAAAAACATATCAATTTTGGGATAAACACACCAAGTGTGCTAAAAAACCTAATTGTAAAAAACTTTCTAGGTCTAACGCTGCCAACCCCTCACACCTGCATGTCATATGGCTTGACTACAAAAATTTCCAAGAACTGGTCACCAAACATGACTTAATACATTTTAAAATGCATCCTATACTAAACATTTTACTTTTTTGTTGAATTTTCAAATGGAACCATAATCCATCATTGACTACACCCATAGACCATATCCAGATGCATTGTCTCTCATATACCTTATATTTTAAGAGAACTCTTTGCATCCCTCTTAATCCGTGATACCCACTGCATGAAAAAATCTTTCAATATAAGGTTATCCTGCAATGCGTCTATTGGGAATAGAAACAAGCTGTGATGAAACTGCTGCTGCTATTATTGAGCACAACAGTAATGGAAAAAGTCGTATTCTTTCCAATATCGTTTGGAGCCAAATTGAACATCACGCACCTTATGGTGGCGTTGTTCCCGAAATTGCTGCTCGTGCTCATGTTGAAATTCTTGATAGCTTGATTCTTAAAGCGCTTACACAAGCTAACATAAAGTTGAAAGATATTGATGCTATCGCAGCCACAAGTGGCCCTGGTCTGATTGGGGGGCTTTTAGTGGGACTTATGACTGCAAAAGCATTAGCTCTTGCCACCAGAAAACCTTTTATTGCTGTCAATCATCTAGAAGGGCACGCTTTAACAGCACTCATGACTCACGATATAAATTTTCCCTATTTATTGCTCCTAGTCTCAGGTGGTCATACACAAATCATTCTTGTCCACGGGATAGGAAATTACCAACGCTTAGGAACAACCATTGACGATGCTTTGGGAGAAGCCTTTGATAAAACTGCAAATCTTTTAGGTCTTCCTTACCCTGGTGGTCCAGCTCTTGAAAAAGCCGCTTTATTAGGAGATAAAAATCGCATCTCTCTCCCACGACCTTTAAAGGGTGAAAAACGGTTAGATTTTTCTTTTTCCGGCCTAAAAACTGCTGTTCGCAAAGCCGCAACAACAATGGCTCCTTTAACACAGCGCGATATTGCTGATATCGCTGCAAGTTTTCAAGCAGCAGTCATTGATACATTGCAAGATCGTATTAGTTTAGCTTTGCAATATTTTACCCACCACTATCCCCTTTCTCATCAGAAAGAATGTCGCCCCCCTGCCTTGGTTGTTGCAGGTGGAGTATCAGCCAATCAAGCTATTCGTTTAAGTTTGCAAGAACTGGCTTGCCAACATGGTTTTGAATTTATTGCTCCCCCTCCTTCTTTGTGCACAGACAACGCTGCAATGATTGCTTTTGCCGGTGCAAAACGCATAGAACAGGGGCAAACAAGCTCCCTTGACATTGCCCCTCGCTCACGCTGGCCGTTGGATGAAAAAGCACCTCCCTTAATCGGTACAGGACGGCGAGGAGTAAAAGTATGAGAACATAAAATCCCTATGGCTAAAATTCTTCCAACACTTATTTTTTATAAAATTAGACGCAAAAACCAAACACAGTGCATATAAAAGGAGACTAAATGGCTTATTGGCTTTTTAAATCTGAACCTCAAAAATGGTCATGGGCCATGCAAAAACAAAAAGGCGCACACGGCGAACAATGGGATGGTGTACGCAACTATCAAGCACGCAATAATATGCGTGCCATGAAATATGGTGATAAAGGATTTTTTTATCATTCCAACAAAGGGTTAGAAATAGTAGGCATTGTAGAAGTATGTGCACAAGCACATCCTGATTCGACAACTTCTGATCCACGCTGGGAATGTGTAGATATTCGTGCTCTTTGTGATATGCCAAATCCTGTTTCGTTAAAACAAATTAAAGCTAATCCAAAATTGAAAAACATGGCACTGGTTAAAACCATACGCTTATCAGTACAACCTGTCACAGAAGATGAGTGGAAAGAAGTTTGCTCTATGGGTGGGCTTAAACCAGAAATGCTTTTAACCTAAAACAACAATTCTTGTCCGCCAATTAATATAGGGCAAAAGACGTTCCATATCACGGCGGGAAAGTGCAATACATCCTTCTGTTGGGGCATAATTGTCCCGTGCTAAATGCATAAAAATAGCGCTTCCTCTTTCCATTTTGCGCTGTGTGCTATTCCAATCTAGAATAAGGCCAATCGCGTAAAGACCATCTTCACGGTGCATTTTTTCAGCACTTTTAGGGTAAGGAAGGCGTACCAAACGATTATAATTAGCATCACCACTAGCATCACACCAACCATCTTGTGCACGAATACGATGAAAAGGCAAAACTGAACGTGGAAAAGGACGATAAAAATTATCGCGAAATCCTCCTAAACACCGCATATTTGCTAAAGGCGTAGCACCGTCACCTTCGCGCTTATAAGGGGAAATACCGCCTCGCCCTAAAGCACAAAAAAAACGATGCTGACCAGCACAAAGAATACCCCGTGTATGGACACCTGCTTGTCGACGGATGACCATAAAAGCAACAAAAGTTTGTTTTTTATAGCATTTCTTTTTTAATTCTACTTGCATAAGATTTTATTTTCATGAAACTACTTTCCACAAAGTATAGCGCACATAGGCTTATAAGGAAAAAAAATGAACAGCTACACCCTTTTAATTGTTGAGGAAGAGGATGACCTGCGCTCTATTCTGCTAGAACAATTGCAAATCCATGAAGAATTTGAAGTGTTCCAAGCAAAAACAGCCAAAGAAGGAATCGCAATAGCTCATAAAGAAAAAGTCGATCTTGCTATTTTTGATATTAAACTGCCTGATCTAGATGGTCGTGAAGCTGTTAAAAAACTACGTGATCAAAAATTTCGTGCTCCTATTATTATGATAACTGACCATGACACAGATTGTGATACTTTTTTAAACCTTGAAGCAGGTGCCAATGATTATGTAACAAAACCCTTTCGTTTTGCGGTATTGTTAGCGCGTATTCGAACTCAATTACATCAATACGAACACCATGAAGATGCGATTTTTCGTATTGGTTCTTACACTTTTAAACCTGGGCAAAAACTTCTAATTGATTGCCATGGTAATAAAATCCGCCTTACCGAAAAAGAAGCGGCAATTCTTAAATATCTTTATAATACGCGTAACAAAGTTGTAAACCGTGAAACATTGCTGGAACATATTTGGGGCTATAATAAAAACATTGTCACCCACACATTAGAAACCCATATTTATCGTTTACGCAAAAAAATTGAAAAAGACCCCTCTAATGCTCAGATCCTCGTTACAGATCACAACGGCTATCGCCTTAATCTTTAAATTTTATGAGCAATGATTACCTTTAAAATAATTCTAACATCATCAATTTTTCTCTGAAACAAAATCAGATCCAGACAAGACATATCTCTCGCGAGCCTGTGGTGATAATGTAGGAATGAATACACGTCGTGATTGACGGCGTTGTATACTTATGCCTTGATAAATACGTTTGTGCGCCTGACACATTAAAAGCCCACCAAAATAAGGAAAAAGGTGGCGTACAAATGGTCTATAGAAAAACGAAAACAACTGTGCTGTATAATTTAAGGAAGGTGTATAATATACAATTTCTTGCACAGGTCCGGATATAAAATTTGTTTCCTCAAATAACCGAACAATTTGTTGGCGACTATAAGGTTCACCATAACCAAAAGGTGTACGATCATTGCGTGCCCAAAAACCGCTGCGATTGGGAACAATAACAATCAAATGGCCATTAGGTGCTAAAACACGCCATATTTCTTTAAGAGTTTCGCGTGAATTTTCTGTATATTCAAGTGCATGTACCAATAAAACACAATCAATCGAAGCATCAGGAAGAGGTAAATCTTCTTCAAAAACAAGTGCTGTAGCAACCCTATCAGCACAAGGCCAAGGTAAAGCACCCTGACTAGCAGGCATAAAAGCAAAACAGTGTTGGGCACGCGTACACAACACAGAAAGGTAAGGAACTGCATAACCAAAACCCATTACTCGCTTATCAGCAAGATTTGGCCAATAGAAATTCAATTGGTCACAAATCGTCGTTTGCACCCGAAGACCAAGTGCAGAAGCATAAAAATCTTTGAGTGTAACTATATCCAATTTACATTACCATGTAGAAACAAATATCAAACGTTGCAGCCCTTTATAATCAACTTATATGGGTTTGCACCCCTTCCCCTCAAGAGCAAAAACTTTCACCTTCCACTTTTAACCAAAATAATTCAAAACAAAGTAACATAAGTAAGGGACACCACGGTATTATCACTTCATCAAAAGCATGGTTACTTTGCTGTGTTCTTTATTTTGAATGCATCTTACTTTATAAAAATTTTTAATGCGCTTTTTCTAATATTGATTTAAATTTGACTAACGAAAGTGAAGTAATCTTTCAAGATAGCTTTTTTCTGCCTCAGGAATACGACCATTATTAAGGCGTTTGCGAATTTCTTCCAAAATCTGTCGTGCACGCATTTGATCATTTTGCTGTGCTCCCCCCATACCTTCTTGACCTTGACCTGTCTGTGAAGAAAGTGGACGTCCTAATGGATCTTGAGGGCCATGGATATCATTGTGACTATCCCCTTCTTTTTTCAATATCTCACGCATTTCTTGTAGAACACTTTGCGCGCCTTGTCGCAAGGATTCTAAAGCCTCTGACTGATTTTGCATTGACGTTTCATAGTCCCCATTATCAAGAGCGGTCTTTGCTAAGTTTATTTTCTTTTCTGCCTCTTTCAATGCATCATTTTGTTTAAGACCTTGTGCTGAGAGTCCTTTTTCTAACTCTGATAACTCAGACTGCAATTCAATTAGACGATCTTCCAAAGCTTTGCTTTGCTTTTCCTCATTGCTTGTGACATCTTTTTCATTATAACGTTGTTTCTTTTCTAAATTGTGCGTATCATTAAGAATTTCCTGCTGTCGACGCATCAAATCACCAAGTTGATCTAGCTTTTTTTTCATTTGTGTTTCTTGATGATTGTTTTCCTTTTTAGTTTGATTACTTTTTCGATTCTGCAAATGATCAAGTGTCTGCTCAATTTCAGCTAAAAGCTGTTCAGCTGCAGAAGAAGAACCCAACTTAGCCATTTCTTCAATCGAATCTAACTTTTGGGATAATGAATCTTCAGAAAGTGTAGCTCTACGCTCATTGCTACTTTTTAATTCTTTTTCAGGCAAAGCACTAATATAATCATTCACAGCTTGGCGTAAATTTGCCATTAGTCGCTCAATTTCCTCACTTGAAGTGCCATGGCGCAATGCATCACGCAAAGCAGCTTGTGCTTGTTTTAATCTTTGCTGAGCAGACTCAAACTGATCTCCTTCAATACCTAAAGCAATTTGCCATAAATAATGAGCCACATCACGCAATTGATCATCTGTTTTTGCAGCAGAAAGTCTTATCCATGCACTCTGCAATGCCAGAAAATGTGTCACATTTTGAAGGCCATCTTCCGGGCGCACAAGCAAAGCAGAAAGCATATCAAGTACACGTTCTCGTGCATGTGCATCAAGTGCTAACAAACGACGCTGCTCATCTACTGCACGAGCAATAGGGTTGGCAAAAATACGCTGTGGTAACATCATAATAAAAGTTTTGCTACGCCCCTGCTGACCAGCCCCATCTTCTGCTACCAAAGTGATTTTAACCTCGCTACCAGCCCATGGATGACCAGATATATCTTGGACTGTTCGCATTTTACCTTTTCCACCACGCGCTAAAAGAAGCTTTATCTCAGGTGCTTTATAAAGAGGAGAAGCATTTTTATTCTGATTAAGAAGAGGTTCTATTGCAACAAAAGCCTTTGTTACACCATAATCATCATCCATTTCGTAGCGTAACTCTAATGAACCAGTCAAAATCCGCTCTGGTTTTGCAAGCCAATGAATTGTCGGCCCTTTATCCTTAATCATGTGCAAATGCCATTGTTGTTGCCTATAACGCAATGACACAGACAAACGCATTGAACGATCTAAACGTGTTTCAAAACGAGTCATTGGATCATTTAAAGCCGTTTGCTCACTTTTTTCAGTAAGTAAAATTTTGTGTCCACCGTCTTCAGACACAGCATTAACCTTAACACCAGCACCATCAACAACACGCACAACGACATCACTACCTTCAGGAACAGTAAGCTTTGTTGTCTCACCTTGTGTTAAATAAATAGGTGCAATACCTGTGTAAGCAGGTGGTGTTACCCAAGCATCAATACGTATTGATGATTCATCAACTACAGGGCGTAGATCAAACGCATCTGATAAACGCCCCCCAGATGAGCCAAAAGAAAAACTAAAAGCACATACACACAACAAAATAAATAGTGCCCTAAGAGCTATAGGGTCATAGGCAGCACTATTGGGGTAAGCAAACCCGATTTGAACATGATGCAACTGTTCTGCCATGCGACGTTGATGTTCACGCCAAATAACCACACTAGAACCATCATCATCTTCAACACACAAACGATCTTTTTGAACACTTAAAGGCTGGTTTTTAAACCCATTTGTCTGTTCAATATAACAATCAACATCCCTTGCAGTTGGAAAGCGAAAGCCAAATAGTAGAAACAAACTTCCCAAAATAGCAAAAAGTACAAGCCAAAGAAAAAATAAATGCCACCAATAACTTAAGAGATTAAAAACACCAAACCAACTAAGTGAACATAAAAGACTTAACGCTAAAAAAAATGGTAACAGTCGCGGCCATATCCGCTCAAAAAATAAGAAACACCAAGCGAGAAGGTGCGCAAATAAAAGCTTTATTTTCAGAAAACCTTTGATGTTTTCATTTTTCATAGACAATCATTTGTCCTTTTTAAAATAAGTTTAAGAATCATAAAACTTATACAAAATAATTTGTACCATATAAATCGTTCCATAAAAGTTTATTGGAAACAATGTCAAAGACATTTAAAAATTCTCAACCCAATCTGGAATATGATCAAAGCCAATCAATTGCGCATAATCAAGACGTGGGTGAACAACAGCATAACGCGTATCTTGAACTAAAACTTCCGGTGCCAAAAGTCGGCTATTATAGGTATTTGCCATCACCGCACCATAAGCACCCGCTCCAGTAATTGCCAAAAGATCACCCGCCTCTAACACTGGCAGACAACGATCCAATGCCAAATAATCACCAGCTTCACAAACAGGGCCAACAATATCTGCATTGATCATCACACCATTTAATGGTTTTTTTTTCACTGGCATCACACCATGCCAAGCATCATAAAGTGTTGGACGCATAAAATCATTCATTGCTGCATCAACAATAACAAAATTGCGCCCCTTTCCTCTTTTGAAATACACAACGGATGTTACTAACACCCCAGCATTGCCTACAATACTGCGCCCAGGCTCTAAAATTACAGTAATCCCTAAAGGTGCAATATGTTTCTTTACCAGTGCCGCATAATCAAAAGGAGAAGGCACTAAACACGACTCACGACCATAAGAAACCCCAAGCCCACCTCCAATATCTACATGGGTTATGGCATAACCATCATTGCGTAAGTGGCGCACAAAATCTGCAGCAATTATAAATGCCTCTTCAAATGGTTTTAAATCACAAATCTGGCTGCCAATATGCATAGCCACGCCACACACTTGAAGACCAGGCAATTGGGCTGCTTTTTTATATGCATCATATGCCAATACCAATGGAATACCAAATTTATTTTCAGACTTACCAGTTGTAATTTTCTGATGGGTCTTTGCATCTACATCTGGAGTAAGACGCAACGAAATGCGTGCATTTTTTGAAAGTGCAACAGCCCGTGCTGATAATTGTTCAAGTTCCTGCTCTGATTCGACATTAAAACAGCAAATATCATGTGCAAGAGCAAAATCTATCTCTCTAACCGTTTTACCAACCCCAGCATAAACAATACAATGCGCAGGAATACCAACAGCTAAAGCACGTCGTAATTCACCTTCTGACACCACATCAGCTCCCGCCCCATTGCGTGCTAAAAGCCGTAAAATAGCCTGATTGGAATTTGCTTTGACCGCATAAGCAATAAGGCTAGGTATATCATGAAATGCATTTTGATAGTCTTGAAAATGAGTAACAAGTGCACTGGCTGAATAACAATAAAAAGGTGTTCCAACCTTATCTGCAAGTGCAGAAAGTGAAAGACCCTCAGCATAGAGCATGTCTTGATGATAAGGGAAAAAACGCATAAAAACCTCTATTGTATCAATCGATCGAGAATAAAAGGTTTATCCGTTTTTCTTTCAGAAACAAAAGCTCCTTGCGAAGACTCCACCGTTGTTGAAGAAGGTAATTCTAATGCCCCTTTACGCCCGCACCCAACTATAACAACATTAGAAAAAAGGACAATTATTAAATTTTTTAAAATGGTTCTCATACGCCCTTTTCTTCTTATATCGATATTTTGCTGCATCTTTTGTATTTACAATTAAAATCTATTCATGCACTCACAAGATGCCTTTTCCAATAAGCAATTTGGTGAAGTACTTCTAAAGGTGCTGTTCTATCAAAACTTTTACGACTTTCAACTGATTTTTCAACTGTTAAAACATCAAAAACAGCTGCACTTATATCAGGATAGATCGTTTGAAGTTCAGCCAATGATAAATCATTAAGACGACATTTCTTTTTTTTTCGCCAATACTACAATGCGCCCAGTAATATGATAAGCCCCACGAAAGAAAAGCCTCAATTTGCGTACAAGCTAATCAGCTAAATCTGTTGCTATTGCATAACCAGAATCTGTTGCTTGTTTCATGACTTTTTTATTCACCTCCAGATCACCAATAATCCTCGTCATTGCTGCCAGCCGATAATTCCAAACTCAAAGCCCCACCAAACATATAAGTTTTATCCTCCTGCATACCCTTTAAATAAGCAAGAAGTAAGCCTTTCATCACTGTTGAAATCCAATAAACGCACCACTCAACCGTCCCGATTTGGCCCTTATAATTTCAGCAGCATTAAGATTTCTCTTTTGTGGTATAATAGATAAACCTGCTGAAAAAGCACCGGATAAATGAATAAACTAAAATTGTGCACCCGACCACAGAATAATCTCTCCTACTAAACGTGAAAGATGCATTGCACAAAGCGCACCAGCGCTTAAAAATTCCAACGCAAAATCATGATCTAAAAACTATCTATTAATTGCGCATCGGCTCATGAAACCCCAGTAGCTTGTGCTGTCATAAAGCAATCGATTGGAAAGCCCGTTCTCGCCAATGCATCAGCCCCTAGAGGAGACTCATTCATTCGCTCAAACGCATCACGCATACGTGATAAATCGCGACCAAACATCACTGGCTGAGCAGTTTGTAAATGTGTAAAACCTGGCATAAAAGTATCGACATACTGTTCTGTTTGAATGAGCAATTGTTCTATGAGCTCTTTTTATACTTGCGCTATTTTTTGCGTTTCGTCGCGCACCCATAAATGAAAATCAACTACAACCTGATCATTACGTGATACGCGCTGTGTGCAAACGGCATGCTACAGGACCAATCAATTGGCTCAAATCGCATTTCAATATTTATATGAATATCTTCAAGCTTTCATGAAAAAGTAAATGTACCTTCTTCAATTTCTTGGCAAATAAACTTTAAACCATGCACAATTTTTTCATAATCAGAGTGTGAAATAATTTTCGTTTGTGCTAGCATCGCCACATGAGAAAGTGAATCTTCAATATTTTGCCGATAAAGTTTTTGATCACAATCAATGGAAGCATTAATATCTTCTATAACCGAGCAGGGTCTTGTGCAAAATAGCCCACCCTATTTTATTGCTCAATTTATTATCTGTCATACCCCTTAAAAGCGCCCATTCAAAGGACAAAATTATGATTTCTCAAACTTTTATCAACTGGAAAAATAAAAAAACACAACACTTGCTTACATCTTTTATCATTGCCTTAAGTTTATACGCAACAATAAACCATAATCATAAAGTATCTTTTTTTCCTCACTTTATTTCAGTTGCAAAAGCACAAGAAACAAACGCCAACAAAATAAAAGCGGAAAAGATAACAGCGATCAAAAAAGAAGCCAAAGGCTCTTTTAAGCATCTCCGATTTGCCGATACATTTTATAATGTAAGCCAGTTTTCTTTTAAAGATATTCAGGGAAAAGAGCATAAATTCTCCGAATTTACTGGAAAACCACTGCTTATTAATCTATGGGCCATTTGGTGTGCACCTTGCCGTGTAGAAATGCCAGAACTTGCACAATTAAAACGCGATATGAAAGGAGAGAATTTTGATGTCATAGCCATTAACATCGATAAAGTTGCTTCTCCTGAAAAAATTCAACAATTTTTACGTGAAGTGCATGCTGATAATTTGATCTATTACCGCGACGAAAAAATGAACATTTTTACCAATATCCGCAAACAAGGACTAGCTTTAGGGCTACCCATTACACTCCTGGTTGATCAAGATGGTGACCTTATTGCTTCATTTAATGGTATAGCTCCATGGGCCAATAACGATGCCAAAGCACTCATAAAAGCTATCATTAAAGAAACAAAATAACGCTCTCAATGACTACAAATAACTACGCCTTACAAAACCGCTCAAAGATAGAAATGATCATTAACAATAAAAAAGGTAAAGTCCATTTGCAAATTGCCCTACCCTCACAAACCTCCTATTAAAACACCTATCACTAAAGTTTAGTCGATTGAGCTTGTTGAATAAAAATACGCACTACTAAGTATTAAGTATAAGGTAAGCTTCACTCTGCTATTCCCACCTGCATTATCCATTTCAATGGCTTTAACCTGTCTTCATAATACACGACACCTCACACCTTACAATTTACATTCCAAGTCTTGTACCGTCAAACTCCTTAGAAAAAGCCTTTGTTTAATAAGCGTTTCACTAAATAAATATTCTAAGAATTGAGAATAAACAAAAGCAACTTAACTTGCCATAATACATATTTGAAACTGATAATGACGCATAATATAATCAATTTTAGCTTTAGGCACAAAGTATCCTTATCAATCACTAAAAAGCGATAGTAGAATGTGCACCTTTATTCCTTATATTTAATAAAAAGTTCTTTCACGAATCTGAATGTTGTAAACGAGTGCGATAAAACATAATTGCTGCGTTTATTTCACCCCCCAAAATAAAAATCGCACTCAACATATAAAGAAAAATAATAGCAATCATAATAGATGCTAACCCAGCGTAAGTGGACACATAATTAAACATTGTTAAATAATGTGCAAAAGTAATCGATGCCGCAAACCACAAAAATAGTGTCACGATAATTCCTGGTAAAATATCTATCAATTTCCTGCGCTTTGCTGGCAACCATTTATGAACAATCAAAAGACTGATAAATAAAACAACCACCGCAATCGTGTAACGCCATAAACGAATAATACCAATATATTCAACAATAAAAGGAAAATGATTTTGTGTAATTTTTATCAGCAAAGGTGCTAAAACTAATAAAAAACTGATAACACTAATACCGATTGTTCCAATGATCACAAAAAACAAACTTTGAAAACGACAAAAAAACAAACTTCGCTGATCAACAACACGATAAGCCTTATTCAAAGCTGCACGTAAAGCTTCTACCCCATTTGAAGCAAAATAAGCTGCCCCAACAAAAGAAAGCGTTAACAAACCTCTTCGTTGTGTTACCAAAACATTGACGATTTCTTTAGAAAAAGGTTCTGCAATTGCATCTGGCAACAAGTGCATAAGCGCTTCAATTTTTTGTGGTGTATACGCAAAATTCCAAAAAAAACTGGCCAGAGATGCTCCAAAAATACAAAAAGGAAAAAATGCTAAAAGCCCTGAAAGTACGATATGACTTGCAAAAGCACTACCATTATCACGTGCATAATGACTTACTGCATTAATGAGAATACGACAACTATAGCACAACATATTTCTTATCAAATCTTCACACTCTTTGATGATTTTTCTCTTAAGTCTCTTTAAGCTTTATAAAAATGATCTAAACTTCATAAATGAAAGTTGTTCTCGTATAAAACAGATACCTTTTTAAGGATAACAATTATGATAGCCAAATTTAAAAAACTATACTAAAACCAACAATGATAAATCAACAAATTTCATTGATATCTCATCTTGTTAAGATCACTGCTTAACTCCCATATTATCATTAATAAAGGAGTACTTCTTCATATACCGTACCCCAAAATATTAAGTAACCTTGTACTTTATACTTAATACTTAAATCATGTTGAACAATGACCTTTTTGATCTTGATGCAAATTTGCTAATTACTCAAAACAAACAATGTTCGCTAGTATTACACGTAATACTACAATTTCATGATCAAAAGCTTTTATGCATTATCGTTTTTTGCCTTTTGACAAAAAATTACCATAAAGGAAAAACATATCTTATAAATTTATCAAGTCACAAAAACACATCAATGCCGATGGAGCTAATTTTTAAGAAGAGATGCGTTTTTGTGCACTAACTGCCAATCCTAATAAAACTTGATGAACAATAGCTGTACCTAAAAATGGATTTTTACGGCTATCTAAAATAGCGCATTGAATTTTTTCCATAGCATAAGCAATTTGTTCCAACCCCCAATATTTTAGAGCTTTTTCAACTGTTTTTTCTCTACGAAAAAAAATCGGTGGCCGTGCTTGAGATATGACTGCAAAAGGGGCTTTCCTTTCAACTTCCACTTGATAGCGCAACAATTGTAATTGTTGAAAATGCCTTTGCGCTGTACTCAAAACAAAGAAAAGTGTATTTTGCATAGTCGCATATCGACTAAAATGCATTTCAAAACCTGCCACATCTCCCAATAAAATAGCATCAATGACTTCATCTTGAGAAAGAGCGCTAGCCTCACTTACCACAGCCTTCACATCTTCAAGCGTAACCTGATCTTTCTTTAGAGCATAAAGACAAAGCTTTTCCAATTCACCACGCGAAACAAGACGGTCCGCCCCTAAATTTTCGTATAACCACTTGCGCGCTTCCAAAGAAAGAGTCATTTTAAAATTATTCAAAACCTCATCAATCACTCTATCAAGGGAACGGATATCATCCGTATAACAGGGTAAAGCCAGAGCTGTTGATGCCGTTTCAACAATATTGCGCAACCCCACACCCTTTCTTAGATCCCCTGCTTCAATTAAAATGAAACATGCTTTGGGTGGTTCTTTAATTAAAAGCTTAAGAGCAGTAAGAAAACCTTTTTGATTCGCACCATTGGATATCCATATCAAACGATCACCACCAAAAAGTGATAAAGTGTGTGCTTCATCTTGCAATCGTACAGGATCTTTATCAATCTCAGCTGCATTGAGACGAATCGTAGAAAAAGGATCCTTTATTGCCACTTGCGTTAGCTTAGCAAAACGCTGCACACGTTCACAAACAAGACCACGATCAGGACCATAAATTAAAATAATGGGAAAAGAACGCGAAAAATGCGTTAGAAAATGATCAACTTCATGTGCTTTTTTTACAGCCAAAATATTAATCCACTACCAAAATATCAAATCCATTATAGTGTATCATTAGTATATCATTTCAAAAACTTCATCGTGAAAATTTTAAAGCATGCCAATCATGCCAAAAAATCCTAACATGTAATTTACGTTCTTTTTAGTGTATGTCCAAGATCATTGTTCTACTACGCACTCTCTCCATACACTATCTATACACCGATCCCTCACATTCAAAACTTGATATATAGAATGCATCACTATAATTGTGATTAGTTTATTCTCTTTAATAATCTTTTCAGTTAAATATACTACAAAATCAAATACTTACTAGATCTTAATGCGGAGAATATATTTATTTAAATCCAAAACATCCACTTGCACTAAAACAGCGATCATAAATAAGATAAACCTTATGATACTGCTTATTTAATAAACTATCCACACGATTATGAAAAACTTTAGCAAACTCAAAATCTTATTGAGTAACTCTATTTGACAAAAACTGCCGCTTCTTATGATTTAAAATCGAATAAAATTTTCAATACTTCTCCCGAAGAGTCACAAGCATCAATTTTTTCAATCGTTAAAAAGACCACCCTAATCGGCTAATCAATCTTGAAAAACGCAAACAATGTTGCCAATCTTTTTAACTTATTGATGGACAAAAAGTGTTTTGCTGAAGTTTATAATCACTTACCCTCCCTTGAGAAGGGCATATTTGTTAAATATAAATCAATTATCTAGCACTATTTAAATCACCAGTTGAATAATACTTTTTTAACATTGAAAATAAATTTCACTGAAACGTTATTTTTTTGTTGCAATTCAAACAAGGCTAAGCCATACAAAAGGCGTTTGAGAATATGTGAGCGGGTGTAGCTCAGGGGTAGAGCACAACCTTGCCAAGGTTGGGGTCGTGGGTTCGAATCCCATCGCCCGCTCCAATAAAATATGTTTTACTTCCACTAAAATTCACTTTATAATGCAAAGCACTTCTTCAAGTGATTTTTTATTTTTTGTAAGAATTGTTTCTTGATTTAAGTATTTACAAAAATAATGAAGTAAATTTGATAATTAAGCAAACCACTCTGTAATAAGTTATGTTATCTAGGCATCTTAAGTCATATATTTACTTAAATTGATTATATCAAATTGAATTTAATTCGATCAGTTATAAAAGAGGCATCGTCTGCGTAAAAAACATAAGACTATCTTACGTATTTAATACAGTCATAACTAACTACCGTACTTAATATTTTAAGTTTTTATTTCTAATAAAAACTCTAAATTTCTTTGGATTCCAATCTGACAAAAAAGATCAAGATCAACTAATAGATAAAATTTGTTGAGCAAAATTTGCTTCTGACAACTTGTGATATTCTTATTCTCTTGTTTTATAGTTTTAAATACATAAAATAAGTATATTATAATGACGATATTTTCCGCACATAGAGTGGAACAACTAGAGTTTCAGAAAATATTAAATAAATATGGTACTTATCCTTCGTTCTCTTCTCTTTACGTTTGCTTTTTATACAACCACTTTTGTGCAAATGATTCTTTATGCCCCCTTTTATTTTTTAATGCCCCGTAAGAAAGCGTGGGTTATCCCTAAAACATGGGCACGTGTTACATTATTTTTACAAAAATACATTGCTGGAACACATTATGAAATTGAAGGTATAGAAAACCTACCAAAGGGTGCATATATTATTGCTATAAAACATCAATCTGCGTGGGAAACCTTTAGCCTTGTACCCTATTTTGATGATCCTGCCCTTATTTTAAAACGTGAACTAATGTGGATCCCTTTTTTTGGCTGGTATATGGCCAAAACACAAGTTATCCCAATTAACCGAGCAACCCCTATTCAAACCCTTAAAATCATCATACAAAAAGCAAAACAAAAAGCAAAACAAGGGCGCCAAATTTTGATCTTCCCCGAAGGAACACGCCGACAACCCGGTCAAGAGCCAAATTATAAACCAGGTATTACTGCCCTTTATAACGAATTAAAACTCCAAGTTGTACCCATTGCCCACAACGCTGGTTTATATTGGCCACGTGATAATTTTCGCCGTTATCCAGGAAAAATTCGTGTGCGTATTCTTCCTCCTATAGAAACTGGCTTAAATAAACGTGACTTTTTAGACCAACTAATCGAAAAAACAGAAAAAGCCTGTGATGAATTGCTCTTATTGGCCGCTCAAGACCCCACTCCCCCACCTATGCCACCCTTTGCTGTTAAAAGGCTTCAAGCGCTCGGTCATCATTGGAAAGGACCTATATGTAATTAAACGCTCCTTTCTTTATTTTATACATTCAAATCTATTGTATTTAAAGCTAAAACAGTTCTAAGTTACTTAAACTGGACAATAATTAGGCTTAAATTATATGCGTCGACTCTTATACAGCCTCTGTTTGTCTTTTATTTTAAGTATGACAAGCACTCTAACTCTATCTTATCCCTTTATCTCTGTTGACGCTACAACTGGACGAATATTAGAACATAACCAAGCTTTTGAACGATGGTACCCTGCTTCTTTAACAAAATTAATGACTACTTACGTTATTTTTCGTGCCATGAGTATAGGAGAAATTTCACCACAAAAACACATCATCATCAGCCAAAACGCATCACAAGCTTCTCCCATCCATTCAGGTTATGAAACAGGTTCCATCCTTACACTGGAAACAGCTTTAAGCATCACGTTAGTTAAATCAGCCAATGATTTGGCCATTGCTTTAAGTGAAGCTGTTTCTGGTTCACAAGAAGCTTTTGTGCAACAAATGAATGTCCAAGCCCAACGTTTAGGCATGTTTGGAACTCATTTTGCTAATGCAAGTGGTCTACCACATCCAGACAATTACACCACAGCACGCGATATTGCTCTTCTCGCTGTTCAAATCCGTCGGGAATTTCCCCAATATGCTCATTATTTTTCTATTCCAGCTATTGATTTTGGTGATGGGCGAAAAATCAAATTCAATTCAAACAACCTCATTAACCATTTTAATGGAATAGATGGGATGAAAACTGGCTTTACTTGCGCTTCTGGTTTCAATCTTGTTGCTTCAGCAACCCGCAATAAACGTACGATTATTGCTGTCGTTTTAGGGTTAGATACCATTGATGCAAGAGAAGGAAAAGCAGCACAATTGCTTGAAACAGGATTTTCTCTTCAAGGTTCTCCACAATCAACATTAGCCACTTTAAAACCTTACGGTACTAAAATGACGCAAATCACCGATATGGAAGAACAAATGTGTGATCCTGAAGTTGTAAAAAAACGCATAGAAGACACCTTTGATAAGGAAGGAAATGTTATCCTTACCTCTCCTTTAATCACTGCTTTACCTTCTTCCATTCTTCCTTTGACAGTACAACTCATTGCCGCACCACAGACATATAAAATTAATACAAGAATACCGCGCAAAATCCCCATCCCGCATAAACGACCTGCCTATATATAATAAATTATTGTTGATGATTCACGTGGAACATAGGAAAATAGCCTATATTTCTATTACCTTTATAATCAATTTTCTACGTTTTTCGGTAATTCTGCTCAAACTTTCTACTAAAGTACGATAATATTATCATCGTAATGAATACTGATCATCTTTAATGAATTTAGCAAACTGGTTTTGAAAAATTATAAAAGACACGGTATTTTTCACAACAAAATCTATATTTTATGGTTTTACCACACTTAAATCTTTTTTGGTAAGACGATCGAAAACATAGCGTTTTTCATAAACATCAATTTTTGAAAGCGCACGCTTGGTCTCAAAGAGATCATAACCTTCTTTGAGCATCTCCCAAAATTGATAATGAGGGTTGTCACGATGACGTTTCATATTAGCATCGGTCATGCGAAAGGGGAAGGTATGTAACTGAAATTCTTTCTGCCCACCCTTAAAAGCATCTCGTGCAAAAGCATAAATTTGTCCCATATTACTATCAGTCATTGCATAACAGCCTACAGAAGTGCATCCCCCATGAACCATAAGATAACTACCTGTACGGCCATGTGCTTGATCATAAAGATTAGGAAAACCAATATTAAAAGAAAGATAATAACTCGAATAAGGGTTCATTTGGTTTGCATTAATGGTATAAAAGCCTTCTGGTGTTTGATAATCCCCTTCTTTATATTTAGGTCCAAGTTGGCCTGACCATTTGCAAATGTCATAACTTGCCACAAGCACAAAACGCCCGGTACGATCTTGCTTCCAAACTTCAGCAACATTTTCTTCCTTAAAAAAACGCATCATAATCGGTGCATACGGATCGACATTATGTGTAACCATTTTATGGTGAATCTCTTTTGGTAATGGCTGCTTAACTTTAACTTGAACAGAAGGAGGTAATTGCTTTTGACACGCTATCAACATTCCAATCGCCAACAAAAAAAACAATGAAAAATACCGATTTAACTTCATTGAAATAAAACTCTAATCTATAAAGTCTCACACAAACCACCTCAATTAAGCCAAAGAACGGCCAATTTGAAGATATTTTTCCCAGCGCTCCCGTCTTATAGTTTCACCATCTTTATTAGCCATAGAGTGTAAAGCAACAGAAATAATATTGCCTGTTGTTTCCATAACAGCTTCCTTCCCCCGATGTGCCCCCCCCAAAGGTTCAGGAATAATGCCATCAATAACCTTTAGTTTATAAAGGTCTTGAGCAGTAATACGCATATTGGTTGCTGCATCTTTCGCACGAGTTGGATCACGCCATAAAATAGAAGCCGCCCCTTCTGGTGAAATAACCGAATAAATTGAATGCTCCAGCATATAAACCTTATTAGCCGCAGCAATCGCTATTGCCCCTCCAGAACCACCTTCTCCAATAATGACTGAAACAACAGGAACACGTAGACGTAAAGTTGCCGCTGTTGATTGTGCAATTGCCTCTGCCTGTCCACGTTCTTCAGCACTCACACCAGGATAAGCACCAGCTGTGTCAACAAAAGTTAATAATGGCAAATCAAAACGATCCGCCATTTCCATAACCCGCACAGCTTTGCGATACCCCTCTGGGCGAGCAGAACCAAAATTATGCCGTAAACGAGTTTGTGTATCATGGCCTTTTTCTTGACCTATATAAGCAATCGCTTCACCCTTAAAGCGTGCAAAGCCAGCTTGAATAGCTTCATCTTCGGCAAATTTACGGTCACCTGCCAAAGGTGTAACATCACTCAATAAATATGCTGAATAATCCATAAAATGAGGTCGATTAGGGTGGCGTGCCACTTGTGTTTTTTGCCACGGTGACAATTTTTTATAAAGATCGCGCAAAGCTATCTGAGAACGCATCTCAAGACGCGCAATCTCATCCTTCATGTCAAGACTACCCTTTTCTTGAGCAATCTTTTTTAATTCAAGAATTTGCACATCTAGATCAGCAACAGGTTTTTCAAAATCAAGATAATTATACATTCTTCCTAACTTACTCGTGTATAACTTATATATCTATAATCTTTTTAAGTATTTTTCAAAATATTACTTTTTCTTTACCCGGCCTTCTGCTGATCAGCAAGTGGGTGATGCTCATTAACCAAACAATACAGCCTTTCTTCCAATACATGTGTATAAATCTGGGTAGTAGAAATATCACAATGCCCCAATAAATGCTGAACCACACGTAAGTCAGCACCATTTTGCAAAAGATGACTAGCAAAAGCATGGCGCAATACATGGGGAGAAAAGTTGCTGCTTTTCACTCCTGCTCTTTTGGCGAGGTCTTTTAATCCTCGTGCAACAAACTGGCGGGCAACATATCCTGTTGATGAGCGAGCAGGAAAAAGATAAAAGCTTGCCGCATCCTTGCCCTGATCACGCAAAACTAACCACTGAGAAATAACTTGGCACGCCTTAACTGATAAGAGGACCATACGTTCTTTTTCTCCCTTACCACGAACAATAATAAATTGTTCCTTTCCGCGTACTGCTTGAACCGGAAGACTTACCAACTCACTAATGCGTAATCCTGTTGCATAAAGCATTTCAACCAATAGCTGAAGACGCAACGCGCGCAGATAATTTTTCGATCCATGATCTGCTTGATCTACCTCTAGTTGCGCACGATCAAGTAATTTTGTCACCGTATCTTCATTCATGGTTTTTGGTAAAAGACGTCTTTGACGAGGCGTATCAATATCATGAGAAGGGTCATCTGTTCTTAATCCCTCAGCATAAAGAAATTGATAAAACTGACGCAAAGTCGATAAACGACGTGCTTGCGAAGTAGCTGCAAAACCAGCAGTATGCATAAGCGACAAAAGATTGATTAAATCCTCTCTTTGTGCCGAAAAAAGTGAAACAGAGCGTGAACACAACTGGTCATGTACCCATTGTAAATCATTCTGATAAGCAGAAAGTGTATGAGCACAAGCCCCTCGTTCAGCACTCATCATTTCAAGAAAACGATCTATCACAGCATTACTTTTCATGGATTTGCTTTTAAAAACACATTGTATAAATTAAAAGGAACATTGTTACACATATTTTTTTGTTATGAATTCAACCCAAATTATAAACATTATCATAAGACTGGAAAATAGCTGATTATAATGAAGAAATTTATCAAAATCGGTTAATATTGGCATAAGAAAATAAATTATCCCAAAAACACTCTTAACTTTATTATGCCTGACAAAGATTAACAGAAATTGATTTTAAAGCAGATAAATATCGAAATAAAATCATGAAAAATAAGCAACTTCAAAATATTTCAATAATACAAATAAAAAACCAACTATTATCACATCTTAACCAACAAACACTTGTATTCGTCGGTCTTATGGGTTCAGGAAAATCCGTTATTGGAAAACACGTCGCTACTATGCTCAGTTTGCCATTTTATGATTCTGATCAAGAAATCGAAAAAGCTGCACAGATGACAATCACCCAATTATTTGAAATGTATGGCGAATCAAAATTCCGCGCTCTTGAACAGAAAGTTATTCTAAACATCATTAAAAAAGGTCCTCTCATTTTAGCGACAGGTGGAGGTGCTTATATAAATGAAAACATCCGAAAAGCCATTCATCAAAATGGTATATCCATATGGCTTAAAGCAGATCTTCATGTCCTCATAGAGCGCGTTTCAAGGTGTTTTGCGCGACCATTGCTTCAAACAGAAAATCCTAAAGAAACGATGCAAAAACTCATGGAGCAACGCTATCCTATTTACGCACAAGCAAATTTAACAATTAACAATCATGAAGAACATTATCATGTAGTAGCGCATAACGTGATACGGTCTGTACAACGCTATTTATCCATAAAATAACGATAGAGATAAAAAGCATGCAAACCAAAATTGTTACTGTCAAACTGAATAAACATTGTTATGATATCGTTATCGGCTCAGGTTTAATTGCACAAGCAGTTTCAAAGATTAAGCATTATTTGTATCAAAAGAGTTCTCATCAAAAAATACGTTTAGCTATTGTTACAGATAAAAATGTTGCTGCTTTTCATTTGAACACATTGCAGACAAAATTAGCAGAAAATGAAATCTACACTCTCCCCATCATCGTAGAAGCAGGAGAACAATCAAAGTCGTTTCCAATTTTGCAAAATGTGATCGATAAAATTCTCTCTGCTCGTTTAGAAAGAGGCGATAGCATTATTGCTTTGGGGGGCGGTGTTATTGGTGATCTTGCAGGATTTGCTGCAAGCATCATACGCCGAGGTATGCATTTCATTCAAATGCCTACAACACTTCTAGCACAAATTGATTCATCCGTTGGTGGAAAAACCGGAATCAATAGTCCCTATGGTAAGAATCTCATCGGTACCTTCTATCAACCCCAATGCGTTATTACTGACATTGATGTTCTTGGTACATTACCCTCACGCGAATTTCGCGCTGGCTATGCAGAAATGGTTAAATATGGCCTCATTAATCAGCCTCATTTTTTTGAATGGCTTGAAAAAAATTGGCAAAAAGTCTTTTCCAAGGGCCCAATACAAATAGAAGCTATTGCTCGCTCATGTCAATTTAAAGCTGATATTATAACGCACGATGAATATGAAACAGGCCAACGCACATTGCTAAATCTTGGTCATACATTTGGACATATGCTTGAAACAGCAACTATTTACGATTCAAATCGTTTAATCCATGGTGAAGCTGTAGCTATTGGAATAATTTTAGCCCACCAGTTTTCTGAACAATTAAATTTAATCAGTCCCACAGTGACACAACGTATTAAAGCACATTTTAAAACCGTTGGTTTACCAACACAACTACAAGATATCCCCGGCAAACTTCCAAATGCCGAAACACTTATGACTTTTATTGCCCAAGATAAAAAAGTTTCGCAAAATAACTTAACTTTTATCCTAACACGCGCACTGGGCCAATCATTTATAGCTAAAAATGTTTCACCAAATGCAGTCTTGACTTTCCTGAAACAAAAATTAATGAAATCCGATTAATTTCTATTTATTAATTGATTAATTTTTATACTTTAGTTAAAAGAGTAGGTGTGATTTGAGTCTGCGTAGCTCAGTAGGATAGAGCACAGGATTCCTAAATAAATTGGGCGCTTTGAGGAGAAATCTTTAAAGTGGATCTGCTCAAATTCGGGGAAAGCTTCACAGGAGACTGTATGCCAATCCCGAGCCAAGCCTGTTTTAAAAAAACAAGGAAGGTGTAGAGACTGAACGGGCAGCGCCTAAAAAGTGTATACTTCAAGGTGAAGAGACAGTCCAGACCACAAACAGCTTACAATAATAAGACTGGCGATGAAAATCGAAGTGGTATGAATCCTGGGGTCGTGGGTTCGAATCCCGCCGTAGACACCATTTCATCAATTAAGGTTATCATTTATGAGTAAGAAGGAAGCGTCAATGAAAAAAATTCTACCTATTTTAGGACTTTTTACTTTAGGAGCTTTTGTTATTTTTTATTTCTTGTTCAATAAAACCAATATTTTTTCCAGTTCTTTAGTCATTGAAGTACCAAGCAATTCAACCCCCACTAAAGAAACAGTTGTCTATCAATGTGGCACTCAAACCAATAGAGAACGCATTGAAGTTACTTATCTCAACGCTGGTAATATTTCGTTAGTCGATTTTACATGGAAAGGTGAACGCATTGTTGGAGCAAATGTAATTTCAGCTTCAGGTTCAAAATATGCGGGAGCTCAATATATTTGGTGGACAACTAAAAATGAAGCCATACTTTATGACCATATTAATGATCCCAATGAAGAAAAACCCATTATGTGTGAAGAAGAAAGAAACATAAAATAGGTTCTAGATTAAAAATCATACTGGCCTCAATGTGATGTTTTATCTTCTAATGTAGGCAATTTTTCTTCTGTCTGATTTACCAAAAAGGTTGGCGGCTTTTGCAGCCAATCTTCTGAGTGATCTCGATGAGCCGCAGCCTGTGAAAGAAGCATAGTCGTAACGGGTATTGTTATAAGTGTGAAAATTGCTAACAAAGCTTCATGCACAACAAAATGACCATCTACAAATATCGCATAAAGGATTGCAGCAATAACAATGCTTCCAGTTCCCAAGCTTGCACCTAATGAAGGCATATGGAGACGCTCATAAAAGCAAGAAAAACGCATAAGCCCTATTGCTCCAATAAGTGTAAGACCGGATCCCAGCACTAAAAAAATAGTAATAACAATGGCAATCCAAAGCGAAACATCATCTTTCATTCAATAATTTCTCCACGCATTAAAAATTTTGCTAAAGCAACACTTGAGATAGGACCTAAAAACCCAATCATAAGAGCAACATCAAAATAAATATTTGTCCCTGAACGAATATCAAATATAAGAAATAAAAGAACAGTCGTCATATAAAGAGTATCCAACCCCACAACTCGATCCTGTACCCTTGGACCATAAATTAATCGAAAAAACGCTAAAATCATCGCCAAACTTAAGAAAATTTGTGAGAGGAAAATTCCCCAATAAAGAATCACCATACTCATTAGAAAATCTCCAAAAGCAATTGCTCATATCGTTGTTTGATCAACTGTTGATAATCATTTCCATCCGTTAAATTGAACACATGAACTAAAAGTTCACTATTTTTGCTATTATACGCAATCCAAACAGTGCCTGGAATTGCTGAAAAAATACATGCCAAAACAGCTAAAGCCGTACGGCTCTTAAGTGCAAGAGGCACAATAATAAAACCAGAGTGCTGTTCTTTGCGCTTTTTTGTTAAAATAAACCAAGCCATCGTAATATTTGCACAAATAGAATCTATTAATACCCGAAAAGCTAACCGGAAAATTGCATTCCAACTTTTAATTGTGATTTTTTCCGGCTCAAGCAACTGCATCATCCAACCACCAAATAAAGAGACTACACCTCCTAAAAGGAGCTGGCCTAAAGTGAAACCATTTAAAACAAACCACATAAAAACAATCGCACCACTTAGAAAAGGATGAGGAAAAAAGCGTTTCATTGATTCCTCTCAGTTTTTTTAAGAGAAAAATTAAATAAAACACTCTCAACATAATTTTTAGGATCATGCAAAGTCTTAGCGGTTTCAGACATATAATGACTCACAGGGCTAGCCATAATCGTTATCATAAAACATAAAGAAAAAAGAACAGCGATAGGTGCAAATTCGGTCATTTGTATAGGTGGAACTTTACTCTCAAAAGAAACCCAAAAAGTTCGAATGCCCATGCGTATCATTGCAACCAAAGTCGCAAAACTAGATAGAATAACAAAAACTATAAAAAACCAATCACGCAAAACTGGCACATAAGTAGAAAAATTTCCCTCGTCTGCATTTAAAATAGCTGTAAGCATCATAAATTTTGCAACAAAACCAGAAAAAGGAGGCAATCCAATAATCAAAATTGCACAGATACTAAAACAAGCTCCAAGAACAGCTAAAGTTATTGGTAAATAAGTACCAATTTCATCTTCTTGCTCCTCTTCATCCTCACCATACAATTCCATTGTAACAGCCAAAACATTAGTAGCCATATCTCGACTGCGCTCAACCAATTCAACCAAAAGAAAAAAAGCTCCAAGCGCTAAAGTTGAAGAAACAATATAAAAAAGTATCCCTGCAGTTAGCACCACATTACCTGTTCCAATTGCTGTTAACACTGTACCAGAAGACACAAGAATACTGTAAGATGCCAAACGCCTCAAAACTTGACTAGCTAATACCCCAACAACACCAAAAGTTAGTGTGACAAGCCCACCATAAAATAAAACCGTATGACCAAAATGAGTCAAATATTCGCTTTCAGAGCTAAAACATAATAGCGTTAAACGCAAAATAACATAAATACCCACTTTACTTAAAATCACAAAAGAAGCACCAACAGGTGCTGCTGCTGCACTATAAGCTGGCACCAACCAAAAATTAAGTGGCCACATACCGGCTTTGAGCAAAAACGCAATACCTAAAAATGTTGCACCTACCTTAAATAAAACAATATCCCCATCAGTTATATGTTTTATCTTGATAGCTAAATCAGCCATATTAAGTGTACCAACAACCCCATAAATGAGCGCTGCACCAATTAAGAAAAACAATGAAGCAACAAGGTTAATGACCACATAATGCATACCTGCACGCACCCGTGATTGACCCAAACCATGTAATGCAAGCCCATAAGAGGCGGTTAACATAACTTCAAAAAATACAAATAAATTGAATAAATCACCCGTTAAGAAAGCACCATTTATCCCCACTATCAAAAATTGCATCAGCGACTGAAAATGAGGGCCCGCTTTACACCAATAAGCTTGTGAAAAAATCAAACCAGCAGCAATTAACACATTTGAAAGCAAAAGCATCATAGCACTTAAGCGATCAAGAACCAAAACTATGCCGAAAGGAGAAGGCCAATTGCCAAGCCGATATACATCTGAAGCTGGAGCTATTTCAAGAGTACGCATAAGCAAAATAACAGAAATAACAACCAATAAACCCGCGGAAAAAAGGCTAATGCGTGATTTAAGCTGTGAACGACGTTCATCATAAAACAGAAGAATTGCTCCAATGCTTAATGGCACAAGAACAGGTAAAATAAGTAAATGACGCAGCCAAATTTCTGTCATCTTACTTCATGTCCATCAACGTGGTCTGAATTTGTTAAACCGCGTGAAACCAAAAGGATGACTAAAAATAGCGCTGTCGTTGCAAAACCAATCACAATTGCTGTCAAAACTAAAGCCTGAGGTAAAGGATCAACATAATTTGCAGGATTAATCACAATAGAAGGATCAATAATAGGCGCTGCATTGTTGCGTGGTCTGCTCATTGAAAATATAAAAAGATTAACCCCATAAGAGAGCAACGATAAACCAAGAATAACTTGAAAAGTTCGTGGACGCAAAAGAAGCCAAATGCCTGATCCAATAAAAACACCAATGCCTAAAGAAAGAACAACTTCCATTAACTTTCCTTTTTCTTTGCAATAGATTTCTTACTAATTCGGTAAAAGCGAATTGATTGATGTGCAAGCGCAATTAAAATAAGAACGCTCGCTCCCAAAACCACAGAAAACACGCCAAAATCAAACAACAAAGCAGATGCTATTGGAATGTTTTCAATTAAAGGCAGATGAATATACTGAAAAAACGATGTCAAAAAAGGATATCCAAAAAACCAAGAACTTGCCCCAGTTACCACTGATAATAATAAGCCAAAACCAATCCAACGTACAGGTAAAACACGTAAATGGCTTTCCACCCAACGAATATTAGTAGCAAGATACTGTAAAATAAACCCCACTGCTAAAGTAATACCACCAGCAAACCCACCTCCTGGAAAATCATGCCCACGCATTAATAAATAAACCGCAATAGCAATAATAACAGGAAAAAGCCAATGCATAATAACAGAAGGAATAGTTAAATAATCCGATAAAGTATCCCCAACTTCACGATCAGGTTGCGCTGCATCAAAAGCTGTTTGAATGCGTTGTTGAAAAGGCGCATTAACACTTTCAGGAGCAGGGCGAAAACGCCGTAAAAGAGCAAAAACAGTGAGCGAAACGATACCCAAAACAACAATTTCTCCCATTGTATCAAAGCCACGAAAATCAACCAATAACACATTCACAACATTGCGACCACCAGCCTCAGAATAAGCATGAGTAAGAAAAAAATCAGAAATTGTTACCCCTTGGGGACGCGTCATCATCGCAAATGATAACCACGCCATACCTGCTCCTCCCACAAACGCTATGATAAAATCACTCATACGGCGCAAACGCACTACAAAACCAACAGGCAGTGGCGCAGAATCATACAAACGCTTAGGCAACCACCGCAAACCAAGAAGTAAAAGAATTGCTGTTACAACTTCAACAACCAATTGTGTCAGCGCCAAATCGGGTGCAGAAAGCCATAAAAAAGACGCACAGGTCATCAAACCAGCGCCGCCTAAGAACATTAATGATGCAAAACGATGAAATTTTGCATACAAAGCAACTAAAAGAGCACAAACCCCACCAATCAGCCAAATGGCTATGAAGGGTAAATCAAGCGGAAAAAGCAATAATGGACCAGCTGAAATCAAACCATCATGCCATAATAAAAAACCAACAAACGCAAAACAAACCAAAAGCACCCAATGCAATTGAACTTGTAAACGACGTGTTGACAAAAAAACTTCTGCCGCACGCGCCCATTTCCAAGAAATCATCATGAGAATTCGTTTGAAAATATGCTGCCTCTTTAAATAACGAAAAAAAGGAGGACCTTCATCACAAAATAGAAAATAACGACGCCCTAAAATATAAAGCAGTACCCCTCCTGATAAAGCGACCAAACTCATCATCAAAGGGGTATTAAAGCCATGCCAGACAGCTAAATTATAAGAAACTCTCGCAGGTCCTAAAACAGCCATAACCGCATTATCTAAAATGAATCCCATTGTTAAACTGGGGAAAATACCAACTGCCAAACAAATAAAAACCAAAAACTCTATCGGAAAGCGCATAAAACGTGGTGGTTCACACGGTATTTTGGGTAAATTGATAGGTTTTGGCCCAAAAAAGACACCATGAATAAAACGTACAGAATAAGTCACGCTAAACAAGCTAGCAAGCGTTGCCACGTAAGGTGCAATCCAATCCAACCACGATTCCATATGCGTTTCAACCGCTTGTGCAAAGAACATCTCTTTTGATAAAAAACCATTCAATAAAGGAACACCAGCCATAGCCGCACCCGCGACTAAAGCGAGAGTTCCTGTAATAGGCATATAACGAAAAAGACCCGTTAATTTGCGTATGTCACGCGTTCCTGTTTCATGATCAACAATACCCACTGCCATAAATAAAGACGCTTTAAAGGTAGCATGATTAACAATATGAAAAATTGCTGCAACACATGCAAGTGGACTGCCAAGACTTAAAAGTGTTGTAATTAAACCAAGATGACTAATAGTTGAATAAGCAAGAAGACCTTTCAAATCCTGCTGAAACATTGAAAAATAGGCCCCAAGAAGCAACGTTGTGAGACCTGCAAAACCTATTAAAAAAAACCAAGATTCTGTTCCCGATAAAACTGGCCATAAACGAATAAGCAAAAACAACCCTGCTTTTACCATTGTTGCTGAATGCAAATAAGATGATACAGGCGTTGGGGCAGCCATGGCTTTTGGCAGCCAAAAATGAAAGGGAAACTGTGTACTCTTTGTTAGCCCTCCCAATAAAATGCAAATAAGTACGGGTGTATAAAGAGAATTCGACCGGATGAGATTCCCAGATTGCAATACCTCATCTAAATCAAAACTGCCAACAATATGACCAATGAGTAAAACTCCCAAAAGTAGCGCAAAGCCCCCAAAACCCGTAACGATTAAAGCCACACGGGCCCCATCACGCGCACTAGCATTATGATACCAATAACCAATCAATAAAAAGGAAAAAATACTGGTCAATTCCCAGAAAATGACTAAAAAGACGAGATTTCCTGATAAGATTACTCCTGTCATTGATCCCATGAAAGCTAGAAAAAAAGAAAAAAACCGTGGAACCGGATCTGCCGGGTTCATATAGTAACGTGCATAAACAACAACAAGCAGGCCTATCCCTGTAATTAAAAGGCAAAAAAGCCACGATAAACCGTCCATGCGCAAAGTTAAATTAACACCCCACTCAGGTAACCAAGCAATATCTAAACGGACCACATGATTTCCATAAAGCGTTGGGTAAAGTATCAATGTGGAAAGAAGGCTAAAAAACGCTATCGCTCCAGCAAACCATGCTTCATTATTTTTGGCAGTTGAACCAAAAAAACCGATGATAGCGCTACCACCAAGGGGAAGCAAAACTAGTAATATCAACATTGCTTCCCGTATTGTCATTATCCAAGCTCCACCCTATCTTTAACGCTTTGGTATTAGTAAAATAAAAACTTCTTTATTTCGCAATTATGATAATAAAATTTAAACAAAATTAAAAAAATGTCGCAGATTTTCAGAAAATAACTATTTTTTGAAAGAAAACTATACACACCACACCGTCTTAGCCTTTTGTGACTTTTTTAAAAGCATTTACCTATAAAGCTGACGATACAATAAAACTGACGACACAATGAATAAACGATTATTTGGATCATAAATGATCAAAACAAAAATCATATACATCTTAAAGGCTATAATCTTCTTTTCTAAAATTTCTAAAAGAAAGATCATAAATCTTTCTTTGAATTAATAATGCCTTTATAATCTCACCTATTTAACATCTGAATGTGCAGACACAATAAATATGATGCCGAAATATTATCACTACATTTACAATAACAACACTAATAATGACGATAATCTTAAAATTCTTGAGCTCCTAACATCTTGTAACTATTAAAATTTCTGGAGAAAAATAAAAATAGCTAATGAAACTTTCCCATTTCAATATCGTTTTTATGCTAAATCAGCGGCATTTTTTGTTATTATGAATAACACTTACCATAGATATAGAAGCTTTAAAAATAGTACAAATTTTAAAAGCAATGTACATAGCACAAATCTCAAAATAACTTAAAACAATATGAGATAACAGATGTCTTTTTATAACTAGATATAGCAGATTTTCCTTTATGATACTTTTTCCCTTGAGACATCCTATTTCTATAGGTACTAAACATCGGTAGAAATAATTAAGATTCTTCAAAAGAGAATGGATGAGCAATGATTAAAACTCCCTATTATCTTATAGATAAATCCAAACTCATAAAGAATATGGAAATTATTGCTCGTTTACGAGAAATGTCGGGAATAAAGGTCTTGCTGGCTTTGAAATGTTTTGCAACGTGGAGCGTGTTTGATTTCATGTCTGAATATATGGATGGAAGTACCTCATCATCTCTTTATGAATTACGCTTAGGAAGAGAAAAATTTGGGAAAGAAACTCACGCCTATTCGGTTGCTTGGGCAGATCATGAAATTGATGAAGTATGTACTTATGCAGACAAAATTATCTTTAATTCCATTCAACAACTCCAACGTTTTGCGAGTACTACCAAAACTATTCAACGAGGATTAAGGCTAAATCCAGGTATTAGTGCATCAAATTTTGATCTTGCAAACCCCTCTCGTCCTTTTAGCCGTTTGGGTGAAACCAACCAAAATGCGATCGAAGAAGTCTTACCCCTTATAAATGGCTTAATGATCCACAATAATTGTGAAAATGCTGATTTTAATCTCTTCAACCAAATGCTTAACCATATTGAAGAAAAATTTAAAAAACTCTTCATCGCTGTTGATTGGATTAGCCTTGGTGGTGGAATTCATTTTACTGCTGATAATTATCCTCTAGAAGCTCTTGCAGAACGTTTAAAACGCTTTTCTCAAACTTACAATGTAACCGTTTTTCTGGAACCAGGGGAAGCTGCTGTCACAAAAAGTACCACATTAGAAGTTAGTGTTCTTGATACACTGTATAATGAAAAAAACCTCGCTATTGTTGATAGCTCAATTGAAGCACATATGCTTGATCTTCTCATTTATCATGAAAATGCAAAATTAGAACCAAATCAAGGATCATATGAAATTATGGTTTGCGGAAAATCCTGCCTTGCTGGCGATATTTTTGGAACATTCCAATTTCCTGAATTACTTAAAATAGGTGACAGATTGTCTTTTCAAGATGCCGCAGGCTATACAATGGTTAAGAAAAACTGGTTTAATGGCGTTGCGATGCCAGCCATTGTTATTAAAGAATACAATGGAAATCTAACCATTCAACGCCAATTCAACTATAATGACTATAAAAACAGTCTTTCATAATCAAAACAACATACAAAAAAATTATTATGCAGCGATATTAAAAAGGAGATCAATTACAATGAAAAAAAATGTTCTCATTATTGGTGCTGGCGGTGTTGCACAAGTTGTCGCGCATAAATGCGCTCAAAACAATGATATACTTGGAGAAATTCATATCGCTTCACGAACACTCAAAAAATGTGAAGCAATAATTGCTTCCATTAAAGATAAAAAAGCAATGAAAGTAGCAGGTGTTCTTAAAAGCCATATGCTTAATGCAATGAACATCGAAGAAACTGTAAAGCTTATCCAACAGACCAAATGTGAGATCGTCATCAATGTTGGTTCTCCTTTTTTGAATATGTCTGTTCTTTCAGCCTGTATCAAAACAAAATGCGCTTATATTGATACAGCGATTCATGAAGACCCTTTAAAAATTTGTGAAACACCACCTTGGTATAACAATTATGAATGGCCCAGACGTAAAGAATGTGAACAAGCTGGTATAACGGCTATTTTAGGCGCAGGTTTTGACCCTGGTGTCGTTAATGCTTATGCAGCGTTAGCACATGATACTTATTTTGATACAATTTCTGACATTGATATTATTGATATTAACGCTGGAAAACATGGACGTTGGTTTGCAACCAATTTTGATCCAGAAATCAATTTTCGAGAATTTACAGGGCAAGTATGGTCATGGCAAAATAAAAAGTGGGTTTCCAATCAAATGTTTGAAATCAACCATGAATGGGATTTACCAGTTGTTGGAAAACAAAAAGCTTACATGACAGGACATGATGAAATTCATTCATTATCTAAAAATCTCGATGTCCAAAATATCCGCTTTTGGATGGGTTTTAGTGAGCTCTATATTACTGTTTTTACCGTTTTAAAAAACCTTGGACTTTTATCAGAACAAGTTATTAAAACAGCAGAAGGCCAGGAAGTTGTTCCTTTGAAAGTCGTAAAAGCTGTCTTACCTGACCCAGCTTCTCTGGCGCCAAACTATACAGGAAAAACCTGTATTGGAGACTTCATTAAAGGCATAAAAAACGGAAGCCCAAGAGAAGTTTTTATCTATAATATAGCTGATCATAAACAAGCTTTTAATGAAACAGGCGCACAGGGAATTTCCTATACAGCCGGTGTACCTGCAGCTGCTACCGCCATTCTTATCGCCACAGGAATATGGGATATGAAAACAATGGTTAATGTAGAAGAATTACCACCACTCCCCTTTCTTAAACAACTTGATCATATGGGGCTTCCAACCTGTATAAGAGAGAAACAAGAAGATAAACAATTACAATTTTAATCCATCAATATGCTAAAATATAAAAAACCACAAGAATATAGATTAGTCTGTAAAACAGATGTCTTTATAAAACTCTTTTACAAAAATTTTCTTAAGTATGAAGTGGCTTAGAAAATGTCGCTAAAGCTGCTTCTCGTACCGCTTCTGATAAAGTGGGGTGTGCATGGCAACAACGGCCCAAATCTTCTGATGAACCACCAAATTCCATCAAAACCGCAATTTCATGAATCATCTCACCCGCACCAAATCCGAGAATGTGTCCACCCAATACTCGGTCTGTCTTTTTATCAGCAAGAATCTTAACAAAACCATCACTTTTCTGCATCGCGCGTGCACGTCCATTAGCCATAAAAGGAAATTTCCCAACATTATAGTCAATTCCGGCAGCCTTAAGCTCCTCTTCTGTTTTACCTACACTGGCAATTTCTGGTTGCGTATAAACAACACCGGGAATAACATCAAAATTAACATGACCTTTTTGACCAGCCAAAATTTCAGCCACAGCAATGCCTTCTTCCTCAGCCTTATGTGCTAACATCGGGCCTTTAATGACATCACCAATTGCATAAATTCCTGGAATATTGGTTTGCCAGTGCTGATCAGTTACAATACAACCACGTTCATCTAACTGAACACCTACCTCTGCTAAACCAAGACCCTCAACATACGGATGACGCCCAGTTGCAATCAAAACAACATCTGCTTCCAGAACTTCTTCTGTACCACCTTTAACAGGCTCAAAAATCACTTTAGCAGTTGATTTAGATTTAGTAACAGTCTTAACTTTCGCACCAAGTTTATATTCAATTCCTTGTTTTTCCATCAATTTTTGGAACTGACGCGAAATTTCACCATCCATTGATCCTAAAACTTTATCAAGAAATTCAACAACAGTAACCTTTGCACCCAAACGGCTCCACACTGAACCAAGTTCTGAACCAATAACACCTGCACCCACAACAACCATACATGTTGGAACTTTTTCAAGCGCAAGTGCTCCTGTGGAAGATACAATAACCTTTTCATCAATTTCAACATTGACACCTGGAATACTCGAGCTATCTGAACCTGTAGCAATAACAATATTTTTTGTTGCAATTGTTTGTTGGCTACCATTCTTAGCGGTAATCTCAATTTGGCCTGCATTTAAAATCTTTGCTGTACCAAAAAAAGTATCAATTTTATTTTTCTTCATCAAAAAAGAAATACCACTCGTATTAGCCGTTATAACGGTTTCTTTATGCTCCATCATCTTTTTAAGATTAAGCTTAGGTTTGGAGACAGAAACACCAAGTTCTTCAAAACCATGCTGCGTTTCAGCAAACACCTCCGAAGCATGTAACAATGCCTTAGAAGGGATACAACCAACATTGAGACAGGTACCACCCAACGTCGCACGCTTTTCAGCAATCGCGACTTTAAGACCTAATTGTGCCGCTTTAATCGCCGCAACATAACCACCTGGGCCCGCTCCAATCACAACAACATCATAAGACATTCGTTTTTCCTTTCATCCCCAAAACTGCACTTCTACAAATCAAGAACAAGACGTTCCGGATCTTCTAAACTTTCCTTGACACGTACAAGGAAAGTTACAGCCTCTTGCCCATCGACAATACGGTGATCATAAGAAAGCGCTAAATACATCATTGGGCGGATCACAATTTGTCCCCCAATAACCATTGCACGCTCTTTAATCGCATGCATTCCTAAAATGCCAGACTGTGGTGCATTTAAAATTGGCGTCGACATTAATGACCCATAAACACCACCATTGGTAATAGTGAATGTCCCACCCTGCATATCAGAAACAGCCAATTTTCCCTCACGAGCAAGGCGCCCTAAACGGCCAATTTCTTTTTCAATCTCTGAAATTGACATTTGGTCTGCGTCACGAACCACCGGAACAACAAGCCCTTTATCTGTTCCAACTGCAATTCCAGCATTGACATAGTTTTTATAAACAATATCCGACCCATCAATCTCAGCGTTAACTGCAGGAAGTTCTTTTAATGCGTGGCAAACGGCTTTGGTAAAAAAGCCCATAAAGCCAAGCTTAACATTGTGTTTCTTTTCAAAAAGATCTTTATAACGCTTACGCAAATCCATTACTGCAGACATATCAACTTCATTAAATGTCGTTAACATAGCTGCTGTATTTTGTGCATCCTTAAGACGACGAGCAATTGTTTGACGTAATTTTGTCATACGAACACGCTCTTCACGCATTTCATTGGATGAAGAAACCGGCACAAAAGCATCTGCTCCTGTTTTTTGCATTAACGCATCAAGAACATCTCCTTTGAGAATCTGTCCACGTTTTCCAGAACCTGAAATTTTATCTTTTTCAATATTATTTTCAGCCATCAATTTTGCTGCCGAAGGAGCAGGAGGCGTTGCACTACCCAAAGAAGATGAAGCTGGTCCAGACGCTGCAACCGGGCTTGGTGCAGAAAGAGAAGATGCAGATAATGACGAAGCACCAACAGTTCCCGCTTCAATCAACCCTAAAAGAGCATTCACTTCAACTGTATCGCCTTCTTTTGCAAGAATTTCTAATAATTTCCCCGTAACAGGTGCAGGAACTTCAACCGTTACTTTATCAGTTTCTAATTCAACCAAAGGCTCATCTACAGCGACAGCTTCACCACACTGTTTAAACCATTTGCCAATTGTTGCTTCAGTAACCGATTCGCCCAAAGTAGGAACACGGATTTCACTAGCCATAATATTTTTCCATACGTCAGAGTAATAATTAAGTTAAGAACCCAACGCGTCTTCAAGAAACGCGGCAAGTTGTTCAAGATGTTTAGACATTAATCCAGCAGCTGGCGATGCACTCGCAGGGCGCCCAGTATAACGCGCACGCGAATATTTTGCATTAATATGGGTTAAAACCTGTTCTAAGTAAGGCTCAATAAATGACCACGCTCCCATATTTTTGGGCTCTTCCTGGCACCAAACAATCTCAGCTTGTAAAAAGCGTGATAGCACATCCATTAAAGCTTTCGCTGGAAAAGGATAAAGCTGCTCAACGCGAAGCAAATAAACATTATCAATTCCCCTTTTTTCACGCTCCTCATAAAGATCATAATAAACCTTACCCGTACAAAGAACAACACGGTGGATCTTATCATCTTTTTGTAATTTAATCGCAGAATCTTTAAGACATTGCGCATCATCAAGCAATAAATAGTGGAAATTTGTCTTTGGCCCTATTTCGCTTAAAGAAGAAACCGCTCGCTTATGACGCAAAAGTGATTTAGGCGTCATCAAAATCAATGGTTTCCGGAAATCGCGTTTAATTTGTCTCCGTAAAATATGAAAATAATTTGCAGGAGTTGTACAATTAGCAACCTGCATATTATCTTCCGCACAAAGTTGAAGATAACGCTCCAAACGTGCCGAAGAATGCTCTGGTCCTTGACCCTCAAAACCATGAGGTAACAAACAAACAAGACCAGACATACGAAGCCATTTATGCTCTGCAGATGAAATAAATTGATCAAAAATGACCTGTGCACCATTAGCAAAATCACCAAATTGTGCTTCCCAAAGCGTTAAACCACGTGGTTCAGCAAGTGAATATCCATACTCAAAACCAAGAACCGCTTCTTCAGAGAGCATGGAATTTACAACTTCATAAAGTGCTTGCTCTTTTTGTAAATTGTTCAAAGGAATATAACGTGTTTCATTTTCTTGGTCATAAAGAACTGAATGACGTTGCGAAAAGGTCCCACGTTCAACATCTTCACCAGAAAGACGAATTGGTGTTCCCTCTAAACAAAGTGAACCAAAAGCTAAAGCTTCGGCTGTTGCCCAATCAATTCCCTCACCGGTCTCAAACATTTTAGCACGATTGTTTAAAAAACGCTGAATAGTTTTATGAACATGAAAACTTGATGGAACCTCGACAAGCTTTTGTCCAATTTCCTTTAAAGTTTTTAACTCAACGCCTGTTGCACCACAACACTGTTCTTCAGTATCACTAGCCGCTTTCAAGCCTGACCAATTTCCATCAAGCCAATCAGCTTTATCAGGATTATAAGAAGCACCTGCTTCAAATTCAACCTCAAGCTTATCACGCCATTTTTTCTTTTGTTGCTCAATTTCTTCTAAACCAACAACTCCTTGCTCTACCAACTGGTCACTATAAAGTTGAACTGTTGTCTTGTGGTTACGAATTGCTTTATACATAAGAGGTTGCGTGAAAGAAGGCTCATCGCCCTCATTATGTCCATAACGGCGATAACAGAACATATCAATCACCACCGGCTTATGAAAGGTTTGACGGAACTCTGTTGCTATTTTTGCCGCAAAAACAACCGCTTCAGGATCATCACCATTCACATGAAAAATTGGTGCACCAATCATCTTTGCAATATCCGATGAATAAGATGAAGAGCGCGAAAAGCGCGGATTAGTTGTAAATCCAATCTGATTATTGACAATTACATGGACAGAACCCGCAACACTATAACCTTTTAAACCTGAAAGACCAAAAGTTTCCTGAAGAACTCCTTGCCCCGCAAAAGCTGCATCACCATGAATTAACACAGGCATTACTTTTGAACGTTCACTTAATGGAACAACATCAGTGCGTGTAGGACCAATAAGTTTATCTTGTTTAGCGCGCGCTTTCCCAATAACAACCGGATCAATAATTTCAAGATGAGATGGATTGGATAAAAGCGATAAATGAACCTTTTGACCATTAATTTCACGGTCAACTGAAGCTCCTAGGTGATATTTTACATCACCCGATCCTGCCACATCATCAGGCTTATAAGAGCCACCTTTAAATTCATGAAAAATAGCCCGGTGCGGTTTTGCCAGAACTTGTGAAAGAACATTTAAACGGCCACGGTGAGCCATTCCAATAAGAATTTCCTGCACACCTAAAGCATTTCCACACTTAATAATTTGCTCAAGAGCAGGAATAAGCGCCTCACCACCATCAAGACCGAAACGCTTTGCTCCTTTATATTTTGTATCCAAAAACTGCTCAAAACCTTCCGCTTCTATGAGCTTGCTAAGAATAGCTTTTTTGTCTTCCTTTGTGAAAGCACTCTGTTTATCTTGCCCCTCAATACGCTCTTGAATCCACGCTTTCTGAGCAGGATCAGAAATATGCATATATTCCACACCAATTGTTGAACAATAAACACGATTGAGAATCTCAAGTATCTGGGGAATAGTTGCGTACTCTAACCCTAACACATTATCAATAAAAATCGGGCGCTCATAATCTGCAGAACTAAAACCATAAGTCTCTGGAGACAGTTCTTTATAATCCTCAGATTTTTCTGCTAGTTGGAGTGGATCAAGCCGTGCACGAAGATGCCCATGTGTCCGATAAGCACGGATCATTATAAGCGCCTGAATAGAATCTCGAGTCGCCTGAATAATATCTTGTTTGCTAGAAGCCGCCCCTTTTTGTACAGCGGCTTTTTGCTTTAATTTATCACCTAAATGCTTTTCAAGAGCAGACCAATCGCCATCTAAAGCACAAACCAACTCCCCACTTGCCTTTAACGGCCAATGACTACGTCGCCATGTTGCCCCTTCAGCATTTTTAATAACATCTTCTTTATTGTCCTGAAAACTCTCAAAAAAAGTACGCCATTGTTCATCCACATTAGTGGGATTTTTTTCATATTCGGCATAAAGCTGATCTATATAATCTGCATTTCCACCATACAGAAACGACGTTTGCGCAAAAAGACTATTTATCTCATTCTGCCTTGTCATATATCTTCCCGGAACATCCCGTTCCGTCTCCTTAATATATCCACATTACTTTTAACTTAAGAGTCGAGATATTGTAAAAAAAATTTTTTACTTTTTGGTTTATCTGGATAGATACGAAGACTCACCCAGATAAAACTTTCTTTTATCCCTTCAAAACTGAAACCAAAGTCTTACCAATTTGTGATGGTGAAGGAGAAACACGAATTCCAGCAGATTCCATTGCAGAAATTTTATCTTCTGCACCACCTTTACCACCGGAAATTACTGCACCAGCATGACCCATTGTACGACCAGGAGGAGCTGTACGACCAGCAATAAAACCAACCATCGGTTTTTTACGACCTTTTTTAGCTTCATCTTTGATAAATTGTGCCGCCTCTTCTTCAGCGGAACCACCAATTTCTCCGATCATAACAATAGACTCGGTTTCATCATCAGTCAAAAACAGTTCCAATACATCAATAAATTCAGTTCCCTTAACAGGGTCACCTCCAATACCAATAGCAGTTGTTTGCCCAAGATTTTCACGACTTGTTTGAAATACTGCTTCATAGGTTAAAGTTCCCGACCGCGAAACAATACCAACAGAACCCTTCTTAAAAATAGAACCAGGCATAATACCTATTTTACATTCATTAGGTGTGAGAATACCCGGGCAATTAGGACCAATTAAGCGAGATTGTGACTGCTCTAATTTAGCCTTAACCCTAACCATATCCATAACCGGTATACCTTCTGTAACACAGACAATTAAACCGATTTTGGCCTCAATAGCCTCTATAATAGCTGCAGCAGCTCCTGTAGGGGGCACATAAATAACAGAAGCGTCAGCACCTGTTTTTTCTTTACCTTCTGCAACACTAGCAAAAATAGGGAGAGTTTCTCCCTTTGATCCTTCCCATGTTTCACCCCCTTTTTTAGGGTTAATACCACCAACCATTTGTGTACCATGATAAGCAAGCGCCTGTTCTGTGTGAAACGTTCCCGTTTTTCCTGTAAGCCCTTGAACTAAAACTTTTGTATTTTTATTGACAAGAATCGACATAACTTAAGCTTCCTTCACGGCTGTAACAATCTTCTGAGCAGCATCATCCAAATCATCAGCAGAAATAACATTCAAACCACTACTATTGATAATCTCTTTACCATGCTCAACATTGGTGCCTTCAAGACGAACAACTAAAGGAACTTTCAAACCAACATCCTTAACAGCAGCAACGACACCTTCAGCGATAACATCACAACGCATAATTCCACCAAAAATATTGACCAAAATGCCTTTAACATTCGGATCAGCCGTAATAATTTTAAAAGCAGAAGTAACCTTTTCTTTTGAAGCACCACCACCAACATCAAGGAAATTGGCTGGCTCAGCTCCATAAAGTTTGATGATATCCATCGTTGCCATAGCAAGGCCCGCACCATTTACCATGCAGCCAATCGTACCATCAAGAGCGATATAAGCAAGGTCATGTTTCGATGCTTCGATCTCTTTTGGATCCTCCTCTGAAATATCACGTAACTCTAAAATATCTGGATGACGAAACAAAGCATTATTATCAAAAGAAACTTTCGCATCAAGAACACGCAAATGACCATCTTTCATGACAATAAGTGGATTGATTTCAAGAAGACTCATATCCTTTTCACAAAAAGCTTTATAAAGAATAGGAAAGAGTTTTTCGCCATCTTCACGCGCACTATCATGCAAATCTAATGCATCACAAAGCTTCGCACAATCCACAGAAGTAACACCCTTTACATAATCAATGGGAAGAGTGAGTATCTTTTCTGGTGTTTCCTCAGCAACCGTTTCAATGTCCATGCCCCCTTCTGTTGACACAACAAAAACAACTCGACCAACTGTACGGTCAATCAAAAGTGAAAGGTAAAGTTCTCGTTCAATGTTAGCACCATCTTCAATATAAAGGCGGTTAACTTGCTTGCCTTCTGCACCTGTTTGTTTGGTTACCAAAGTCTTACCAAGCATTTCTTTTACATTAGCAACAACTTCTTCAACCGATTGTGCAAGCCGAACACCACCCTTTGCGTCAGAGCCAAGTTCTTTAAACTTCCCCTTACCACGACCTCCAGCGTGAATTTGACTTTTTACCACATAGAGTGGCCCCGGTAATTTCTTCGCCCACTTTTCAGCCTGCTCTACAGAATAAACAGCCACACCGTTTGCAATTGGTGCACCATATTCGTGAAGTATACGTTTGGCTTGATACTCATGAATATTCATTCGTTTTCCCTTTTCTTTTATGGACTACTAAATCAACCCTCAAACACTTAAAGCATATTAATTTTAAGCGTAGAATTGAGCTTTATTTTTTAAGATTAGGTGCAATAGAAATGCAAATCTCACAAAGCTTTTGCACTGCATCGACTGACTTTTCGAAAGCATCTTTTTCACCTCCATTAAGATCAATTTCAATTACTCTTTCAACACCACCAGCACCAATAACAACAGGAACACCAACATACATATCTTTAATGCCATATTCACCTGAAAGATAAGCAGCAACAGGAACAACACGCTTAGTATCTTTCAAATAAGCTTCGGCCATAGAAACGGCAGAAGAAGCTGGCGCATAAAAAGCAGAACCTGTTTTGAGCAAATTTACAATTTCCGCACCGCCATCACGTGTACGTTGAACAATTTGATCAAGTTTTTCTTGAGTTGTCCAACCCATCTTAACAAGATCAGGCAAAGGAATACCACCAACAGTCGAATAGCGCACCAAAGGCACCATTGAATCACCATGTCCCCCTAAAACAAACGCTGTTACATCTTTAACAGAAACGTTAAATTCTTCAGACAAGAAATAACGAAACCGTGCTGAATCAAGAACACCAGCCATACCAACAACTTTTTGCACCGGAAGACCTGAAAATTTCTGTAATGCCCAAACCATTACATCAAGAGGATTAGTAATACAGATAACAAATGCTGAAGATGCATATTTTTTAATTCCTGCACCAACCTGTTCCATGACTTTTAAGTTAACTCCCAAAAGATCATCACGACTCATACCAGGCTTGCGCGCAACACCTGCAGTTACGATAATAACATCAGCTCCTTTAATTGCCTCATAAGCATTAGAGCCTGTTAAATTAACATCAAAACCATCAACTGGAGAGGATTCAGCTACATCGAGAGCTTTACCCTGTGGCATCCCTTCCATAATATCAAATAAGACGGCGTCACCAAGTTCTTTAAGCCCAATCATATGTGCTAAAGTACCCCCAATCATACCGGAGCCAATAAGAGCTATTTTCTTTCGTGCCATTTTTTCTTTCTCAATTTTTATCAGATAACCAAGCGCAAAATTCCCAACGCCAATAAGATTGAATATTTCCTCTAGATTTATCAAAAATGGGAAAGTATGAAATTAATCACATTTCTCTCTTCATTGACATAAAATCCCTCTATAAATCAAAAATTAGAAATTTATTGCATTTTACCGATAAGATGAATCTTAAAAAAATACAATAGATTATTACAATACTTTTAAATTCAAAGAACTATTATTTTTATAGTTTACCTAAAGACAAGGTAATAATCATTTTATTTTATCCAAAAACTGTTTTTTCCAAACATCTAGATAGTCTTGGCTTTGCATTTCAAAAAGACGTGATTGTATTCTTTGAAACTCAAATGTTTCTGTTGTTTGCCAGTACCCTTGATATAAATCTTCAAGTTCTGCTGCCATCGACATAAACAGTCTTATGTGGCGTTCATAAAGGGTATCAATAAGTAAAATAAATCGTTTTGTTTCATTGCGATGTGTATCATCCATCACCGGAACATTATCAATAAAAACTGTATGATAACGCTCTCCTAACGCTAAATACTCAGCCGCTGCCAAAGGTTTTGCACACAGATCTTGATAATCAAAGCGTACACACCCTGCACCAGAACGTGCAATATGAATAAAGCGCCCCCTTACAGATAGAGTATCAGACACTTCTTTTTGACCTTGCAGCACAAACTCCCATGCTTGATCCATGCTTGCATCTGCCGCAGGCCCTAATGGTGTTATATACACATGGTGTAGATTTGACTTTTCAAGACGATAATCTGTTTTTGCATTAAGATTAACAACGTTAACATGGGTCTTTAAAATTTGAATAAAAGGCAAAAAAAGCTCTCGATTCAAACCATTACGATAAAGCTCATCAGGAGCAACATTCGAAGTGGCAACAAAAATAACCCCATGATCAAACAAAGCTGTAATAAGGCGGTAGAGTACCATAGCATCTGCAATATCTGTTACACTAAATTCATCAAAGCAAAACACGCATGCTTCTTGTGCAAGATCTTTTGCAACAGCTAAAATAGGATCATCTTGTTTAGTTTTTGTACATTTAAACATCTGACGATGTATTTTGGTACGTTCATGGACATCAGCCATAAAATCATTGAAATGGGTGCGCTTTTTACTGCCTTGCGGTAAACAAGAGAAAAACAAATCCATCAACATGGTTTTGCCACGCCCTACTTCACCATAAATATATAACCCTTGAATGCGACCATGATTACCATCTTGTTCTGAAATACACAAACGGGGTTGTTTTTTGCTTTTAAAGTAACGCCAGAATGTCCAGAACTGAAAAGTATTTTGCGCCGAAATTTCTTGCAGCAAACAATCAAAATATTTTATTAAAGCTAATTGAGCTGGATCCGAATTAATTTCTCCTTTGGAAACTAAACTTTCATAGCGCGTCGAAACTAAAACCATCCAAGCATCTCCTTTGAAATCATTTTCAGTAAAAGAAAAATTCACACACATATTTATGAATAATTTTTCTTTTTTATCAACGGCTTAAAAAAACTGGCTGGTTATCAAATGTACGCCCCTCAAAATAATTCTCATTGGTGGAATAAAAAGCAGCTACAGCGTGCCCTGAGTCATCATAGAAATACAATCTCTTTCCCTTGACAGCCCATGATTTAACTCCGGAAAATATTTTTGGACAAAGTAAAGGACCAGCACGGTACCCTTGACCAAATTTCGTCTGTGGGGTTGCAATTCGGCAAACCTTACCGTTTACAGACAAGTTCCACACACCAGCAATACTGGCAGGAAACAAATCAACAGTATTACCTGGTAGCTCAATATTCGCTTCTTGTATTTCACTACTAGGATATTCACTCTCACTTATTGAAGAAACAGGCGTTTCAATTTCTGGGAGATCAGATTCTATTACAGATTCCGACATCTGCTGAACAGGATAAACAACTTCTCGTGCGTTACCATTATTCCCAAATCGGGATGTTGAACAACCACTTAAAATAGTTATAGCTGATAATGCAATGAAAGCTGAAATTCTTGAAAAGATCATATTTTACTCCTTCCCATAATAATAACCTCCCATAAGTAATAATAAATGGACGTACTCAAAAGACGTGAAAGCACTCTTATATGTACTACCATTTATATGTACCATTATATTAAGATAAATTAATAAATAAAAAAAACTCGTGAAATAAAGGCAAAAAACATGGAAGTGCGATGAAAATCATCAATCTCTAATAATAATGCCTCTTCTTATTTAGTTTTATCTTGAACAAATACTAGTAATCTGAAAGATTTTCAGTCATATATTGCCTTATTGTGCTTATCATTTACCACTTAAAATAGAGAAACCTTATGAAGATACCTTTCAGCAAAATGAATGGTCTTGGAAATCAAATCATTGTTGCTGATATGCGTGAAAGCGCACATAACATAACACCACAAGCAATTTTTACCTTAGCTGTAGATCCCCAAACACATTTTGATCAAATTATGGCTATTCATCCACCAATTCAAAATGATACAGACTTTCGCATCGAAATATGGAATGCTGATGGTTCAATAGCAAAAGCCTGCGGTAATGGTACACGTTGTGTTATCGAATGGCTCTCAAATCACACCCTTAATAAAAGCTTTCGATTAGAAACACCTGCCGGAATTGTTGAAGGTGAACGCCAAAGTAATGGTCTTATTTGCGTTGATATGGGGTGTCCACATCTTAATGCAAAAGATATGCCTGTTTCACGCGAAATAGCCGATACTAATCATGTAAAAATAACTGCCGGCCCCCTACAAGATGCCTGCCTTGTATCTGTCGGAAATCTGCATGCTATTTTTTTCGTTGATCACAATATTCAATCTATTCCATTAGAAAAATATGGACCAAAGCTTGAACATGACCCACTTTTTCCAGAACGGTGTAATATTTCTACTGCTTTTGTAACATCACAAAAAAGTCTAACCTTACGCACATGGGAGCGGGGAGCTGGATTAACAAAAGCATGTGGGAGTGCTGCTTGTGCTAGTGCTGTAGCCGCTTACCGACGTGGATTAACTGAACGCCATATTGATGTAAATCTACCAGGAGGAACACTTGCTATTCATTATCGAGAAGATAACCATATTGTCATGACAGGTCAAGCAGAATATGAATTCAACGGTCTTTTTGATCCTTTAACAGGAGCTTATGAAAAGGATTATTCCTGATGGCTATAAAAATTGTAACATTTGGTTGTCGACTTAATAGTTATGAATCAGAAGTCATTCGTGAAAAAAGCGCTTCTGCTGGTCTTGATAAGCTCAAAGGTGATGCCATTATCTTTAACACTTGTGCTGTCACTGCTGAAGCGGTGCGACAAGCTAAACAGGCTATCCGTAAAGCTAAACGTGAAAATCCTTATGCCCGTATTGTTGTAACAGGATGTGCAGCTCAAACAGAAGCAGAAAATTTTGCTCTTATGACAGAAGTGGATTTTGTTTTAGGGAATGAAGAAAAACTCCATACCCATTCCTATCGTCAATTTCCTGATTTTGGCATAAATCACGATGAAAAATTGCGTGTTAATGACATTATGGAGGTGCGCAACATTGCCCCACACATGGTTGGTGCAATAGAAGGACGTACGCGTGTTTTTGTACAAGTGCAAAATGGATGCGATCATCGCTGTACATTTTGCATTATTCCTTATAGCCGTGGACCATCACGCTCAGTTCCTATGGGTACTATCATTGAACAAATTAAAAAGTTTATAGGCAATGGTGTTCAAGAAGTAGTTCTCACAGGTGTTGACCTTACAAGTTATGGTGCCGATTTGCCAGGAAAAGCCTCGTTAGGAAAATTAGTTTCAGCCATCTTGCATCATGTACCTGATTTACCACGACTACGTCTTTCATCAATCGATTCTATTGAAATAGATCAAGAATTAATCGATCTCCTAGCTTATGAAAAAAGAATAATGCCCTACCTGCATTTATCTTTACAAGCTGGCAGTAATATGATTCTAAAACGAATGAAACGGCGACATTTGCGTGAAAACGCAATCCAGTTTTGTCAAGACTTACGTGCTAAACGCCCTACAATGGTTTATGGTGCCGATCTAATTGCTGGTTTTCCAACCGAAACAGAAGAAATGTTTCAAAACAGTTTAGCTTTGATCGATGAGTGTAATTTAACGCATCTTCATGTCTTTCCCTTTAGCCCAAGAAAAGGAACACCTGCTGCCCGTATGCCTCAAGTTAACCGCGAAATAATAAAGATTCGTGCAGAAAAGCTCCGTAATGCAGGAAAAAAAGCCTATCAAAAACATCTTGCTCATTTAAAAAACAGTCAACAAATAATCCTTGTTGAAAAAAACGAGATTGGACGAATTGAAGATTACACACTCACACACATCAAAGGTACTAAAGCTGGAACAATCATTAAAGCCCTTATTATTGGCCATGATGGCAATAAATTAATCGCTGAACATACTAAATGGAATGCAGCTTATTAAATAGGAAAGCTCTTATGACACAGTCTTTTATCAAAAAAATATTCTCTTTCCGTAAACCTAGAGAGCAAACTACCAAACAAAAACAAGCTCCTGCCCTTCATGAAATTTATACAGCTGATACAGCTGAACAAACCACAAAAAATAATCACGCTTTTACATCTGAAAATACCCATATTGAAAAAGAAAAGGAAACACCAACACAGAACAGTGAAAAATTTTCATCTTTTGAATCTCTTTCTGGAAAAGTAATTGTCACTGATACAATTAAAGAAAAGACAATTGAAGAACACTTACCTCCCTTACCTATTGAAAAAAAAGAAGCATGGTTTGAGCGTCTTAAAAAAGGATTATCTCTTTCTTCTCAGCAATTAAGTGATTCCCTTGGTGCATTTTTTGTTAAAAAAAAACTTGATGAAGACACATTGCAAGAATTAGAAAATATTCTTATCCAAGCAGATCTTGGTGTAGAAACAGCCACACACATTACCGACATCTTAGCATCCAGTCGTTACGAGAAAGATTTATCTCTAAATGATCTTTATACTATCATGGCTGATGAAATCAAAAAAGTTCTTGAACCTGTTGCTATCCCGCTGGAACTTGATCTTAGTCATAAACCTCATGTTATTTTGCTGGTAGGTGTCAATGGAACAGGAAAAACAACAACTATTGGAAAATTAGCTGCTAAATTAGCAGAAGGCGGGCTGAAAATTACGTTGGCTGCTGGTGATACATTTCGTGCTGCAGCCATTGAACAATTACATATTTGGGGTGAACGTACAGGAGCTAATGTTATTTCAACTAAACTTGGTGCAGATGCTGCTAGTTTAGCTTTTGATGCTTATGAAAAAGCAAAAAAGGAAGAAAGTGATATTTTAATTATCGACACAGCTGGACGCTTACAAAATAAAAGTGAATTAATGGATGAATTAGCAAAAATTATTCGTGTTTTAAAGAAACATAATCCTCAAGCACCCCACACAGTCCTTCAAACACTTGATGCAACAACCGGGCAAAATGCACTCAATCAAGTAGATATTTTCCATAATGTTGCTAATGTTAATGGTTTAGTTATGACAAAACTTGATGGTACTGCACGAGGAGGAATTCTAGTCGCCATTGCAAATAAATATAAATTACCCGTTTATTTTATCGGTATAGGAGAAAAGATTGAGGATCTTGAACCTTTTTCTGCCTCTGATTTTGCTAAAGCTATTGTAGGAAAATCTTCATGAAACACTCTAAATCTAATTCATCCAATAACCCCGATCTGAAGAATATCAAAAACAGTCGAGAAATATCCTGTTCACCAACACTTAAACTTCTCTTAGAAATGGGTCCATTAGTTGTTTTTTTTCTTGCCAATTATAAAGGGCAATGGCTGATTAATAATATTGGACTCTTTAAAAACTTTAACAAACCTATTTTTCCTGCAACTGCTGTTTTTATGATAGCGATTATTATTGCTTTAAGCTTATCATGGTTCATTATGCGCAAAATTCCCATAGTGCCACTTATTTCAGGGATATTCGTTTTGGTCTTTGGATTTTTAACTCTTTGGCTTCATAATGACACTTTTATCAAAATGAAACCCACAATCATCAATAGCTTATTTGCGCTTATTCTCTTTGGTGGCCTATTGTTCAAAAAACCACTATTGCGTTATGTTTTTGATTCTACTCTTAAAATGAACGATACAGGATGGCAAAAATTGACCTATCGGTGGGCATTTTTTTTCGTTTTTCTTGCTGTTCTAAATGAAATAATTTGGCGTAATTTCAGTGATAATTTTTGGGCTAGTTTTAAAGTATTTGGTGTTATGTCCATAACTCTCATATTTATGCTATCACAAATAACTATCATTATGAAACATTCAACAGCCCCTTTGATAAAAAAGGATAAATCTAATTCTTAAGCAGAAATACCTATTATCATTGAATGATTTTATAAATTCTTGCCCAGTATTATTTATAAAGAAAGTTTATGTTAATCGAGCAATTTATTTATAGGAAAAATTTTTGATAAGCTTATTCATTCATAAAAATATAATTTAACTTGATTTTCTGAAGACAAAGAAATCCACAATACCAACTTATCATTGGTATATATTCTTTCAAAAAGGCGTTATAAATATTAGAATCTAAGAAAGATTCGGCAGCTTCTTTGCTGAAACATTTTTTTATTATAGTCATAAAGATATTAAAATTAATGCCCTTTTTGCATTAATTACTGATCCATACTTATTATCTAAAGAATGGAAAAATCTTTTTTGTCACAATGCAACAATGCTATAATCCTACTAGCGATTTTAGAACAAGAAAAATTATAAATTCCTTTCATTACTGGAATGAATAATATTTTGGAGAAAAATTTTACCAACAAAAAAAGCAAATAAAAAAAAGTTTTTGCTGAAAACTGTAAAAGAAGGGAATAGTTCTAACCATGTTGAAATTTGCATTGTATGCGTTTTTTATTTTACTCTCTCCTTTTGCAACATATGCTCAAAAAACAATAACAAATGAAACAGATTATCATTCTATTATAACATCTACTCTTCCCTTAAATATCGTTGCTAATTATCCTTTAACAGAAGATTTTCTTGTAAAAATGGAACAAATTAAAATAGAAGTTGCGGATTTACCCGCAGAACCAGATGCACCTGGTACTGGAAATGATAATAGTATCGAAGGGCTTGTCGCTTCTGTATCTGGTCGACCAAAATTTGTTGGCGTTTTAGAAAAACATAATATTACACCAAGAGAGTATGTTATTGGTTTTATGGCACTTCAAGCAACATTAGCTGCAGTATCAGCACTTGACGACAACGATAATTTTGATGAAAAAATTACTTTATCTCAAAGTAATCTAGAATTTGGTCAAAAACATATCAATCGAATTCGTGCTCTTTTGTGGACTATTTACTGATTAGCTTTGTAAACGCCGACAAATATCATCTAATTCTTCTAGTGAAGAATAATGTATTTTTAAATCACCACCATCTTTACCGTGTCGAATGGCTACTTTCATTCCGATCATATCAGTCAATAATTTTTCTAAAGATTTTGTTTCCGTATCTTTTTCCACTAAAGTTCGTTTTTTAAATTTAGGACTTGCCTGTTCATGTGTAAGCACTTCTGCCTGACGAACAGAGAGTCCTTCATGAATAATCTTTTCAGCTAAATCTTGTGGATTGTTGACGGTAATGAGGCAACGTGCATGACTAGCTGAAAGTTGGCCATCAATCAAAAATTTCTGTACTTCTGGTGGAAGTTTTAACAAACGAAGAATATTTGTAACATAACTTCGGCTTTTTCCAATAACTTGTGCCAAATCTGCCTGAGTATAACCATGTTCATTAAGCAACATTTCATATCCCATTGCTTCTTCAATAGGATTAAGGTCAGCACGTTGAATATTCTCAATAATAGCTAATTCTAAAGCTGTCTTATCATCTACATCGCGAATAATAACGGGTAATTGATTTAAATTGGCTCGTTGTGCAGCACGCCACCGTCGCTCACCAGCGATTAATTCAAACCGACCGGGATGATGAGGTGAAGGCCTTACAAGAACAGGTTGAACAACACCATGTTGACGAATTGATTGAGCTAAATTTTCAAGTTCTAAATCCGTAAAGTGACGTCGTGGATTATTGGGATTACGTGAAATAAGTTCAATAGATACCAATCGTTCAGAAACGATAGAATCCATATTTGACTTCATTGTGAATCTTGCAGAATTTAATAGATGTGCAGGATCATTATTTAAACTGACATCTCCGATTAATGCTGCCAATCCACGACCTAGTCTTTTTTTTGATTGATCATCATTCATGATTTTACTCTTTGAACTAACTTCACAATAAATTACTTTTCTCACGCTTTTTAAGCAGCAGTTTTTGCTTGTTTTTCGCGTTGAATAACCTCTGTTGCCAGTCGTAAATAGGCCTGACTACCAGCACATTTAAGATCATAAAGTAATACCGGTTTACCAAAAGAAGGAGCTTCAGAAACACGTACATTACGTGGAATAACAGTACGGTAAACCTTTTCTCCCATAAAAGAGCGTACATCTTCAGCAACTTGATTTGAAAGGTTATTACGTCCATCGTACATCGTTAAAACAATACCTTGAATTTCTAGAGATGGATTTAGAGCATACCGTACTTGTTTTACTGTTTCAAGCAATTGGCTTAAACCTTCAAGTGCTAAAAATTCGCATTGCATTGGCACCAAAACAGAATCTGCCGCCCCCATAGCATTTAATGTTAAAAGATTAAGTGAAGGAGGACAATCAATTAAAATATAACTGAATTTTTGAGACACCATCTGATCATCACACAGAGCTTTGCGTAACCGCTGAATACGATCTTGCGATGAAGCAATTTCCATTTCAACACCTAAAAGATCGAGTGTAGAAGGTACAATATACAAATTAGGTACAACTGTTTTTAAAGCAGCATCTACCACAGAGATTCCAGAAATTAAAACATCGTAAGAAGATAAAGGACGACTATTACGATCAATTCCAAGTCCTGTACTTGCATTACCTTGTGGATCAATATCCATAATAAGAATATTTTCACCTATAGCTGCCAAAGCTGTTGCAAGGTTAATAGCTGTCGTTGTCTTACCCACCCCACCTTTTTGGTTTGCAATAGCGATAATTCGTGTTTCGCTCATTTTGCTTTACCCTTTACATGATCGAACATGAGAAATTTCTAAGATAACAGAGCTTGTATCAATTTTACTTTTATGTTTTAGCAGATCAAAATGCCAATTGGCAGAGGCATTTTTTATTTCTGTCATATAATCCCGACCTTTTTGAAAAAGAGCAATTGTTTTTTGCGTTAACAAAGGAGATAAAAGTTGTAAAAGAACATCCAACGAAGCCAAACCTCTCGCAGTTATAACTTCTGGCTTTTTTATTTTCTGATATACATCTTCAATTCTACAATGATGAACTGTTGCTGGAAGATCCAGATGAGCAATGACTGTTCGTAAAAAAGCTACTTTTTTTCCATTGCTTTCAATCAAATCAATATGTCCTCCTTCCTTATTTTTGAGAAGAATAGCAATAACAATTGCGGGAAAACCCCCTCCTGATCCAAAATCACACCAATGCAAACACTGATTATGTAAAGGATAAATCTGAGCAGAATCTAAAATATGACGCGTCCATAAAACTGGTACTGTCGCAGTAGATATTAAATTAATGCGTTTATTCCATTGAATTACAAGAGATTCGAATCTCATTAAATTTTCTATCGTTTCACGTGAAACAGAAGGAACTAGATTTAAGAGATCCTGATATTTTTGTTCTATCAAGAAAGTCATTAAGCTGATTTTGCCTTTTCACGTTTTTGACGCTGAATAGATGTAATAATTAATGATAATGCTGCTGGTGTCATACCGTCAATTTTTTGTGCATCAGCAATTGAACGTGGCGATACTTGTTGAATTTTTGTTTTTAATTCATTTGAAAGACCAGAAATTGCTTGAATATCAAGAGAAGTAGGAATTTCTAAACATTCATCTCGTTGAAGAGCAGCAATATCTTGTGCCTGTCTTTCTAAATAAACTGCATATTGCGCTTCAATTTCTAGGGCTTCAACGGTTTTAGTATCGATTGATTGCAATTGTGGCCAAAAAGACGAAAGACGTGCTATACTCATACCAGGATGAGCTAAAAGATCATAAGCCGATCGTCGAATTCCATCATGATTTATATGTAACCCATGAGTAGATGCTTCGTTAGGAGTCAAAAAGAGTTTTTGGCAAAGTGATCGTGCTTGATCAAGACATTTTTGTTTATGCTGATAGAAGTTCCATCGAGTATTACTAATAATACCCCATTGTTGTGCTAAAGGAGTTAAACGAGTATCAGCATTATCAGCGCGTAGAGATAAACGAAATTCTGCCCGTGATGTAAACATTCGATAAGGTTCGCAAACCCCGCGTGAAACTAAATCATCGATCATAACACCAATATAAGCTATTGAACGGCTTAAAATAATTTCCTTTAAACCAGCTACTTGACGGGCAGCATTAAGCCCTGCCAAAAGTCCTTGTGCTGCAGCTTCTTCATATCCTGTTGTACCATTAATCTGACCTGCTAAAAATAATCCTGGTAAAGATTTTAATTCTAAAGCTCTGGTAAGTTGTTTTGGATCAACAAAATCGTATTCAATAGCATAGCCCGGCTGTAAAATTGTTACATTTTCCAACCCTTCAATAGTTTTTAAAAAAGAAATCTGTATATCCTCAGGAAGAGAGGTAGAAACACCATTTGGATAGATAACATTACTATCTAATCCTTCTGGTTCTAAAAAAATCTGATGTCCATCTCTTTCACCAAATTTAATAATTTTATCCTCAATTGAAGGACAATAACGTGGTCCAAGCCCTTCAATAGCTCCTGAATATAAGGCAGACCGATGTATATTTTCATTAATAATTTGATGTGTTTGCGCATTTGTACGTGTGATTGCACATTCAATCTGAGGTTGCTTTATTTTTTCTGTTAAAAAAGAAAAAGGTACTGGATATTCATCAGCTTGTTGTTTGGGAAGTATCTCCCAACGAATTGTCTTTTTACTAAGACGAGGGGGAGTTCCTGTTTTTAATCGTCCAAGCTTTATATCATATTCTTTCAAGCACTCAGCAAGTTGCATACTTGATTGTTCACCCATACGACCGGCATGCCACGTTTTATCACCAATATGAATAAGACCACGTAGAAATGTACCTGTTGTTAAAACCACAGCTTTAGAAAAAATATTCCCTTGTTTTTTTAAACAAACACCTGAAACATGACCATTCTCAACAATTAGATTAATAACTTCATCTTCAATGAGCTTTAAATTTTCTTGCTTTTGTAGAAAACCTTGAATTGCTTTTTTATATAATTGTCGATCAGCTTGTGTGCGTGGTCCTCTGACTGCTGGTCCTTTACGTCGATTAAGAAGTCGAAATTGTATTCCAGCAGCATCCGCAGCCTGCCCCATTAAACCGCCCAAAGAATCTATTTCACGAACGAGATGTCCTTTTCCAAGTCCGCCAATAGCAGGGTTGCATGACATTGTGCCAAGTTCTAATATTTGATAAGTAACAAGTGCTGTTTTTGCTCCAACACGTGCTGAAGCTGAAGCAGCCTCACAACCGGCATGACCCCCTCCAACAACAATAACATCATACAACTGCATTTGTTTTATTCCATATCAAACTATCTAAAGTTTCACGTGAATCATTTATTTACCAACACAAAATTGTGAAAAAATAACATCAAGTAAATCTTCAACATTAATATCACCAGTGACTCGTCCAAGTGCATCACTTGCACGACGAAGATGTTCTGCACGTAAACTTAAATCAAGAGAAATATGATTTATTGAAGCATCAATTTCTTTAACAGCTTCTTTTAATAATTGGAGTTGTCTTTTTTGTGCTGAAACAACATTACCAATTTCAGCAACACGATGCAGACAAAATGATTCTATTTCCTTTACAAAATAATCAAAATTTAAGCCACTTAATGCTGAAAACTGTATAAACCAACGTGTTTTATCTCCTTTATAAAGATCAAGTTTATTACCAACACGCCATATTTCAGCTGATGTTTTTGGTAAATGAATTTCTTGAGGATTATTCATATCATCAACCAAAATAACTAAATCAGCATCTATAATATGTTGTTTTGCAGTTTCTATACCTAATTGTTCAACTTTACTTTCTGTTTTTCTAAAACCAGCAGTATCTGTTAAAAAAACTGGTAAACCGCCAAGTATTAATCTAATTTCTAAAGCATCACGAGTTGTTCCTGCTTCTTCTGTCACAATAGCAACAGGTCTTCCAGCCAAACGATTAATAATACTTGATTTTCCAGAATTTGGAGCACCTACAATAACAACTCGCAATCCATCACGTAAAATATTTGCACGTTCTCCTGCAGCAATATGTTCACAAAGAGAACAGCTAAGTTTTTTCATATTTTTCCAAATTTTATCAGATATAGAATCTGGAATATCGTCTTCATCAGAAAAATCAATTTCTGCTTCTATTAAAGCACGTGCTGTTATAAGCTCATCACGCCAACTACGATAAAGTTTTGTTAAATGTCCACTTGTACCTATAACAGCTAAACGTCTTTGACTTTCTGTTTCTGCTTCTATTAAATCAACAAGAGCTTCTGCTTGAATTAAATCTATTTTTCCTTCAGTAAATGCTCGACGAGAAAATTCACCCGCTTCAGCAATACGGCACTCAGGAAATCCAGATAATTCATCTAAAAAACGATTAACAACTGCCTTACCTCCATGTAAATGGAATTCTGCACAATCTTCACCTGTAAAACTATGAGGACCAGGAAAAAAAACAGTTAGAGCAGAATCTAAAAAGCTACCGTCACGTGCAATAAGATTACCATAATGCATAAATCGCGCTTTAGGTAAACAACCACAAAGCGTTTTAACAATATTCACAACATCAGGACCAGAAAGTCGAACAACCGCAACCCCTGAAGGCAACAATCCACTTGAAAGTGCAAAGATTGTATCCACAGGACTAATCCTATTTTAAAACCATGATACTTCTAAGTGTTCATTGAATCAAAAAATTCACTATTATTTTTTGTCTGTTTCAATTTATCAATTAAAAATTCAATTGCATCTGTTACATTCATAGGTGCCAAAATACGACGAAGTACAAAGATCTTATGTAAATCTTGACGAGCTACTAAAAGATCCTCTTTGCGTGTTCCTGACTTTAAAACATCCATAGCTGGGAAAATACGCTTATCAGCAACTTTACGATCAAGAACGATTTCTGAATTACCTGTTCCTTTAAATTCTTCAAAAATAACTTCATCCATACGACTACCTGTATCAATCAAAGCCGTTGCGATAATAGTTAAAGATCCACCTTCTTCAATATTGCGTGCTGCACCAAAAAAACGTTTAGGACGTTGTAAAGCGTTTGCATCAACACCACCTGTTAAAACCTTACCTGATGAGGGAACAACCGTATTATATGCACGTCCAAGACGTGTAATAGAATCAAGGAGGATAACAACATCACGTCCATATTCAACTAAGCGTTTAGCTTTTTCAATAACCATTTCAGCTACTTGTACATGACGTATTGCTGGTTCATCAAAGGTAGAAGAAATTACCTCCCCTGTTACAGAACGTTGCATATCTGTTACTTCTTCTGGACGCTCATCAATCAAAAGAACGATAAGATAACATTCAGGGTGATTAGTTGTAATAGAGTGAGCAATATTTTGTAGTAAAACCGTTTTTCCTGTTCGAGGAGGTGCTACAATTAATCCTCTTTGGCCTTTTCCTAACGGAGATATTAAATCAACAACTCGTGATGACATATCCTTATTTGTAGAATCTTGCATTTCCATTTGAAAACGTTCATTTGAATAAAGAGGTGTCAAATTATCAAAATGAATTTTATAGCGGATTTTCTCAGGATCTTCAAAATTAATTGTATTAATCTTAAGAAGAGCAAAGTAACGCTCTCCCTCCTTTGGCCCACGAATAGGACCTTCAACCGTATCTCCTGTTTTTAAAGAAAAAGACTGAATTTGTGCAGGAGAAAGATAAATATCGTCAGGCCCTGGAAGATAATTAGCATCAGCAGATCGCAAAAATCCAAACCCATCTTGTAAAACTTCAACAACACCTTCCCCAATAATCTCTACGTCTTGTAAAGCGAGTTTTTTCAAAATAGCAAACATTAATTCTTGTTTACGCATTAATGAAGCATTCTCAACCTCTAATGTTTCAGCAAAAGTAACAAGTTCAACGGGGTTTTTACTTTTGAGCTCTTGTAGTTTCATTTCTTGCATGAAATATTCTCTTTAATTAAAATGGGGAATTGTTTTTGAATAAAAAATTCAATGAATTTATGAGAAATTTGAAGAATAAAATATTCTTATTTAAGAAATAAATATTATACACTTAACTCTTTTAAACTGCAAGTGTTACTCTGTTAGCTTGGATTTGTGTTTAATAAAATAATAATAATAAAAGTAATAATTATGATTAAGTTTGGAAATTAAATAAATACTATAAAAATAACTTATCTTGCTTAAATGAATAATCTTAAATTTTATTTTTTTATTATTATGCATATATTTTAAATTTTAATTTAATAATTATTATCTATATAATAACAATAGAGATTTATACTTTATTTTATTGTAATTGGAATATTAATCACTATAATTTTAAAAAAATCTAAATTAAAATATAGTTTTAAAAAAGGATTCTTCTTATTAAAACCTGTGTTTAATGTGGATCATTAGTTATACTGTTTCGTCCTCAGTTTTATCCACAAAGAAGAGAAAAAAAAAGTAAATAATAAAAATACTTTAGAAATATTATCCCCATTCTTTTTTAGAAGAGAAATTTATTTATCACAGTCGTCTAGTTTGTGCATAATAACAAAATATTTTTTAAAAGTTTTTATTTTATAAATAAATTGTGAAATTCTATGCACATTTCTTAACAAGAAGTTAAAATTTCTATGCAAAAAGAAAAAAAAAGCTTTCATTTGTATATGATTTCTGACGCAACGGGGGAAACATTAATCTCTGCTGCAAGAGCTGTTGCATCGCAATACACGATGTATCAGGCAGTAGAACATCTTTACCCGATGATTCGTAATAAAACACAGTTGCAAAAAATTCTTGATGAAATTCAAGAAGAGCCGGGTATTGTTCTTTACACAATTATTGATGAAGAAATGAAGCAACTTCTCAGTAAAGTATGTGCCAAAATAGGCATTCCTTGTGTTGCCATTTTAAATCCTGTTTTAAATGCTTTTCAGTCTTATCTTGGAACACCAACAAATTTACGTGCTAGTGCGCAACACGGTCTTAATGCAGATTATTTTCGCCGTATTGAAGCGTTGAATTTTACAATAGAGCACGACGATGGACAATCTCCTGATAGTGTATTAGATGCAGATGTAATTCTCGTAGGAATTTCAAGAACTTCTAAAACACCAACAAGCATTTATTTAGCAAATCGTGGAATAAAAACTTATTATCTATATAATAACAATAGAGATTTATACTTTATTTTATTGTAATTGGAATATTAATCACTATAATTTTAAAAAAATCTAAATTAAAATATAGTTTTAAAAAAGGATTCTTCTTATTAAAACCTGTGTTTAATGTGGATCATTAGTTATACTGTTTCGTCCTCAGTTTTATCCACAAAGAAGAGAAAAAAAAAGTAAATAATAAAAATACTTTAGAAATATTATCCCCATTCTTTTTTAGAAGAGAAATTTATTTATCACAGTCGTCTAGTTTGTGCATAATAACAAAATATTTTTTAAAAGTTTTTATTTTATAAATAAATTGTGAAATTCTATGCACATTTCTTAACAAGAAGTTAAAATTTCTATGCAAAAAGAAAAAAAAAGCTTTCATTTGTATATGATTTCTGACGCAACGGGGGAAACATTAATCTCTGCTGCAAGAGCTGTTGCATCGCAATACACGATGTATCAGGCAGTAGAACATCTTTACCCGATGATTCGTAATAAAACACAGTTGCAAAAAATTCTTGATGAAATTCAAGAAGAGCCGGGTATTGTTCTTTACACAATTATTGATGAAGAAATGAAGCAACTTCTCAGTAAAGTATGTGCCAAAATAGGCATTCCTTGTGTTGCCATTTTAAATCCTGTTTTAAATGCTTTTCAGTCTTATCTTGGAACACCAACAAATTTACGTGCTAGTGCGCAACACGGTCTTAATGCAGATTATTTTCGCCGTATTGAAGCGTTGAATTTTACAATAGAGCACGACGATGGACAATCTCCTGATAGTGTATTAGATGCAGATGTAATTCTCGTAGGAATTTCAAGAACTTCTAAAACACCAACAAGCATTTATTTAGCAAATCGTGGAATAAAAACTGCTAACATACCTCTTATTCCAGGAATTGATTTACCACAAACTCTTTTAGAAGAAAAAAATATCTTAGTTGTTGGTTTAATTGCTTCGGCTGAAAGAATTTCACATATTCGCCAAAATCGAGATTTGGGAGAAGATTTTGCTATTGAAAATTATACTGATCGCACCAGCATAGCTAGAGAGTTGATTTATGCAAAACGTATTTATGAACGTTTTGGTTGGCCTATCATTGATGTAACAAGACGCTCTATTGAAGAAACTGCAGCAGCGGTATTTAAACTTTTATCACAATTTCGTGAGAGAAGATGAAAAAAATTATGGATGAAAATATGTTAATATTAGCATCTCTTAGCTCCTATCGCGCACAATTGTTAGACAAAGCTGGTTTAAAATTCTCCATTGAAGCTGCCTCTTTTGATGAACGAAAAGTGGAAGAGAAAATAAAGACTAAAACTCCTAAAGAAACGAGTTGTTTCCTTGCAAGTGCAAAAGCAAAAAATGTTTCTAAGCGTTTTCCTCATGCATTAGTTATTGGTTGTGACCAAATACTTGATCTGGAGGGTAAGATTTTTCATAAAGTTTCAAATATTAAAGAAGCACATCAACGATTACGTGCTTTATCAGGAAAAATACATTCTCTTCATAGTGCAATAGCTTTAGTCAAAAATGGTCAAGAAATTTGGGTTGAAGCTTTTAGTGCTCATATGACGGTACGTTCTCTCTCATCAGAATTCATTGAACGTTATCTAACGCGTGTAGGGGCGGATGTTTTAAAAAGTGTAGGGGTATATCAAATTGAAAAAGAAGGAATCCATCTTTTTGAAAAAATAGAAGGAGATTTTTTTACTATTATTGGTTTACCATTATTACCTTTATTGGCTAAATTGCGTCATTTGGGAGTTATTGATGGTTAATTTTGCAATAAATTACAAAAAAAAATATCCGTGTGCTTTTATTGCTGGTTATCCTATTCATCATTCAAAATCATCAAAAATTCACAATTTTTGGCTCAAACAATATGGTTTACAAGGTGAATATCTTGCAAAAGAGGTAAAAACCGAAGAGTTTAAAAGTTTTCTTATATCTTCACAAAAAAGGGGTTTTTGTGGAGGCAACGTTACCTTACCCCATAAACAGGAAGCTTTTCATTTAGCAACTTATAAGGATGAGGTAGCAACGGCTATTAGTGCTGTTAATACGTTATGGTTTGAAGGACAAAAACTTTGTGCTACAAACACTGACGCGTATGGTTTTAGTGCTAATCTTGATGAATTTACTCCTGATTGGGTTAAAGAAACAGCACTTGTTTTTGGTGCAGGAGGTGCTGCACGCGCTGTTTTATATATCTTGAAAAAACGTGGATTTGAACGTATTTTCTTGCTTAATCGTACAAAACAACATGCAGACGATTTGGCTGAGTATTTTGGAAAACCTGTCGAGGTTTATGACTGGCATAATATTTACAAAATACTTTATCAAGTTGATTTCATTGTTAATGCAACTTCTGTAGGTATGACAAATCTTTATAGCAAACAAAAGGGTGTTTTTTTTGATTTTCATAAAGTTAAACCAACAGCATTGGTAACAGATGTTGTTTACACTCCATTGACAACTCCTTTTTTACAACAAGCAAAAGCTCATGGTTTGAAAACAGTCGATGGGCTTGGTATGCTTTTACATCAGGCTGTACCTGGTTTTGAACGGTGGTTTGGAACAAGACCGCTTGTAACAAAGGCATTGCGAACAGCAATTGTAGAGGATATGAGTGAAAATAAAATATGAAAATTATAGGATTGACCGGATCAATTGCCATGGGCAAATCAACAATTGCTCGTTTTTTTGAACAAGCAGGTGTTCCTGTTTTTAGTGCTGATGAAGTAGTGCACCAACTTTATTGTAGTGAGCCGGTTTTGTCACTTATTATACGTACTTTTCCAGGTGTTGTTGAAAATGGTCAAGTTAATCGTTTAAAACTTTCTAAAGTTTTGATAAATAATGACGAAAAATTACAAACTTTAGAAAAAATAATTCATCCCTTAGTTTGGAAAAAAGAGAAAGAATTTGTTAATAAAGCACGCCAACAGGGAAAAAAACTAATAGTCCTTGATATTCCGCTTCTTTTTGAAACAAACAGTGAAAATCGAGTAGATAGTGTAATTGTTGTGTCTGCACCATCAGCAATACAAAAGAAGCGTGTAATGAATCGTCCGAATATGAGTGAGGAAAAATTTGCAGTGATCAGTGCCAAACAAATATCCGATGAAAAAAAGAAAGAACGTGCGGATTTTGTCATTAATACGGGAAAAAGTTTAGATAATACACGTCAACAAGTTTTTCATATAATAAAGAGTTTATTAAAGGATGTATCTTTAAAGAATTAAAGAAATGCGTGAAATTATTTTTGATACCGAGACAACGGGTTTAGATAAAGACAGCGATCGTATTATTGAAATTGGTTGTGTAGAGATGGTTGATCGTTATCTTACGAGACGTCAATTCCATGTTTATTTAAATCCGCAAGGAGTCATTATCCCTGATGAAGTTGTAGCGATTCATGGATTGACCAATGAACGTTTAAAAAATGAAAAGAAATTCGAAGATATTGCTGATGAGTTTTTAGAATTTATCGATGGTGCAACAATGGTTGCTCATAATGCAAGTTTTGACATAAGCTTTCTTAATGCGGAATTAGGGCGGATCAATAAACCGCTTATCAGTGTTGACAATGTCATTGATACACTGGCGATAGCACGGCAAAAATTCCCTATGGGACCTAATTCTCTTGATGTTTTATGTAAACGTCTTGGAATTGATAATAGCAATCGTGTTCTTCATGGTGCTCTACTTGATGCGGAGATTCTTGCTGATATTTATATTGAGTTAATTGGTGGAAAACAGGGTGTACTTAGTTTTGATAACAATAGTGACCTTGATGAAAATGTTCAAAATAGCAAGAATATTCCCCATACAATTAAAGTTCGTCCCCACGCTTTACCTTCAAGGTTAAGCGCACAAGAAAAAAATATGCACGCTGATTTAGTTAAAAAAATAGGCGATAAAGCTTTGTGGAATAACTTCAAAATTTTTTAATAAGAATTTAAGTTTCTTTGAAAAAATTATTAAAAATTTGGATTAGGTAATATAATTCTTAAAGATACGACCGTTGTGGGGAGGGGAACACCACAACGGCCTTACCGCTACGTTGTACCTCAGCTATCATAGAAGGAGTAAAATGAAAGCTATCATATCCTATAATAACAAAGAAAAGCTCTCGGTACCAACTATAAAACGCAACGGCTTTATACCTTATAAAAACAAAAAAATGGCTTTTCAGAGGCAACTCTATAAATTTTGAAATGAGATCGAAAAAAATATAAAAATAAATTTGTTTTGCGCTAAAACGAAGAAATGAAATTATCATGGAAACAAAAGATCACTTATTTTTAGTTGATGGATCAGGTTACATTTTTCGCGCTTATCACGCTTTACCACCCTTAAAACGCAAAAAGGATGGGCTTCCTGTAGGGGCTGTAGCCGGTTTTTGCAACATGTTATGGAAATTACTTTGTGATACTCGCAATACGGCTGTTGGTATTGTGCCAACCCATTTTGCTGTTATTTTTGATTATTCGTCTGATACATTTCGTAAACAAATTTACCCTCAATATAAATCCAATCGTGCAGCTCCTCCTGAAGATCTTGTTCCTCAATTTGCACTGATACGACAAGCTACAAAAGCTTTTAATTTGCCTTGCATCGAAAAAAAAGGATTTGAAGCAGATGACTTAATTGCGACCTATGCACGACTAGCAACTCAAGCGGGAGCAAAAACAACAATTATCTCCTCAGATAAAGATTTAATGCAATTGGTAAATACGCATGTATCTTTATATGATGGAATGAAAGATAAACATATCGGTGTTTCTGAAGTCATAGAAAAATGGGGTGTAACGCCTGAAAAAATGATTGATTTGCAAGCTTTAGTTGGAGATCCCACAGACAATATTCCAGGTGTTCCAGGTATTGGTCCAAAGATTGCAGCACAATTACTGAATCAATTTGGTACTCTCGATCTCTTATTGCAACACGCAGCAGAAATCAAACAAGTGAAACGGCGTGAAAATATTCAAGCTTATAAAGAGCAAACAAAGGTTTCTCGTGAATTAGTAAAGCTTAAAACAGATGTACCTATAGACAATAATTTAGATAATTTCATTTTAGAACCACAAGATGGCCCGCGTTTAATTGCTTTTTTAAAAGCTATGGAATTTACAACGTTAACCCGTCGTGTAGCAGAAGCAACAGAATGTGATGCAGAGGTTATTGATGCACTTGATGTAGATACTGAGTGGACCCAAACTATTCATGGGCCTGACTTGGATAGTGAGAAAGTTGGTCCATTATTAACCCATGATTTCTGTAAAGATTCACCACAAACTTTGGCACAAAAACGTAAAGATCAGGTTCTTGTACAAAAAAATATAGGAGATTCTTATAAGATCATCCTTGATGAGAAAATCTTAAGAGAATGGTTATTGGAAGTACAAGAGCAAGGTTATTTTGCTTTTAATATAGAAACAACCTCATTGAATCCTATACAAGCGAAAATTATTGGTTTTTCGTTAGCATTACAACCAGAAAAAGCAGCTTATATACCACTAGAACACACTGAAGAAGGATGTGACCTTTTAGGAGGTGGGCATGTAGTCACACAAATTGAAACACAGAAGGTTTTAACGCTTTTAAAACCAATATTAGAAGATCAAGCTATATTAAAAATTGGCTATAATATGAAATATAATTGGTTGATTATGAAACGATACAACATTGTGATACAACCTTTTGATGACATAATGCTTATATCATATGCTCTAAATACTGGAACTTCGACTCATGATAGGAGTATTTTGTCTGAACGATGGCTTAAGCATAAACCAATTGCTTACAAAAATTTAACGCATAACGGAAAGAAAGTTACTTCTTTTGCACAAGTAGATTTAAAACAGGCAACCTTTTATGCAGCAGAAAGTGCCAATATAACGCTACGGTTATGGCAAGTTTTAAAGCCACAACTTGTTGCACAAAGAGTGACGAAAATTTATGAACGTCTTGATCGACCACTAATAGAAGTTCTTGCAAAAATGGAAGAACGAGGGATTCTGGTTGATAGGCAAATTCTTTCGCGTCTCTCATGTGAGTTAGCGCAGGCTGCACTTTCTCTGGAAGAGGAAATTTATAAGCTAGCTGGTGAACGATTTAATATTGCCTCACCAAAACAATTAAGTGATATTCTTTTTGGTAAAATGGGTTTACCTGGGGGTGTTAAAACCAAAAATGGTCAGTGGTCAACTTCTGCGCAAATTTTAGAAGAATTAGCTGCTGAAAATCATACTTTACCGCGTAAAATCGTTGATTGGCGCCAACTTACAAAATTAAAATCCACTTATACAGATGCTTTACCTTATTACATTTTGCCTGAGACAGGGCGTGTTCACACTAATTATTCTTTAGCAACGACATCAACAGGGCGGTTATCTTCATCAGAGCCCAATCTACAAAATATTCCAATACGGACGCCAGAAGGGCGCAAAATTCGAACAGCTTTTATTGCTCCAAAGGGATGTGTACTATTATCGGCCGACTATAGTCAGATTGAATTGCGCATTCTTGCACATATCGCCAATATCACTGCATTGAAAGAGGCATTTGCACAGGATCAAGATATTCATGCTATAACCGCATCGCAAGTATTTGGAGTTGCAGTAGAAGGGATGCCCTCAGATATACGCCGACGTGCAAAGGCGATTAATTTTGGTATTATTTACGGTATTTCAGCTTTTGGATTGGCAAATCAATTAAATATTTCACGAAACGAGGCAAGTCACTATATTGATATTTATTTTGAAAGGTTTCCAGGAATTAAAGGTTATATAGAAACGACTAAATCATTTGCGCGCCAACATGGTTATGTAGAAACAATTTTTGGACGTCGTATTCATTACCCTGAAATAAAAGCGACTAATTCACAAATCCGCACTTTCAATGAAAGAGCTGCTATCAACGCAACAATTCAAGGATCAGCTGCAGATATCATTCGCCGTGCTATGATCCAAATGGAAGGTGCTTTGAAAAAAGAAAAACTGTCAGCAAAAATGCTACTACAGGTTCACGACGAACTAATTTTTGAAGTACTAGAAACTGAGAGTGAAAAAACAAAGGTCCTTGTTAAAAAGGTAATGGAAAATGCTACAATGCCCGCATTATCTTTGTCTGTCCCTCTTAAAGTAAAAGTCGTAGCTGCTCAAAACTGGAATGAGGCACATTAGTTTTTCTCACTTATTTGGTCTTTAAACGGAGTCATTACGTTGGCAAGATTAAGGTGGGCTTTAATTGGTAAGTGATCTGATGCAACGCGTGCTAATGGTGAATAATGACTTTCAATTTTTGTTACCAAATGGGGAGGAAAAGCAAAAATTCTATCAAGGGCTAGAAAAGGGAAACGAGAGGGAAAACTTGGTACAATCCCTAGTGTGATATCAAAGTAAGGAAGAAAATGATTTAATGACGATTTTTTCCCTACTCGCCATTCATTAAAATCACCAATAAGTAGTGTGGGCATAAAAGAACGTTTTTGCAAAAGTGTAAGAAGCATTTTTACTTGCTGATTACGAGAATGGCGTAACAAGCCAAAATGAGCTGCGATAATGCGAATAAAACCTGTCTCCATTTCTAATTCCGCCATTATAGCACCTCGTGGTTCAATACCAGGTAGGGAGATTTGTAAAATATCATGCACCCGTCCTTGACGCACAAAAAGAGCATTACCATGCCAACCATGTCCATTGGGTGACATGGTATTCAAAGGTACAGGAATCAGATTTGTTTCAGCTTTTAACAATTTAAGATCAATCAAACCAATGCGTTCACCAAAACGTTTATCCGCTTCTTGGAGTGCGAGAATGTCAGCTTGTAATTCTGCAATAACACGTACAATGCGAGTAGGGTTAAAAACTTTATCAACACCTACGCATTTATGAACATTATAAGAAGCAACAATAAGATCATAATCGTTGTCGCAATTGACAATATTTGGTCGGTAACCAGAACGATTACGAATAACACTTAAGAGAGGTTTATGAAGCTTTTGCTGGATAAATGCAGTGGGCCAGCGAAATTTTGGTTTGTGAGGCTTCTTTATCATTTTATGTTTGAGTTAGTTGTTCAGTACACATAAATATAATGCTAAAAGATTAGAGAATACGAGCTTATATTAAAAACAAAAAAGCCCTGTTTCTTGAATGAAACAAGGCTTTTTAATAAAACAATAACTGTATAGTTAATTGCGATTTGAACCCAAAAATTGCAACAAGAAAACAAACATATTAATGAAATCAAGATAGAGATTTAACGCACCCATAATAATTTTACGACCACGAGTGTCATCTGCATCACCTTCATAATACATTAATTTGATAGTCTGTGTATTATAAGCTGTTAAACCCGCAAAAACGAGAACGCCAATTACTGAAATAGCAAATTGCAAGGCGCTTGATCCCAGAAAAATATTAACGACCATAACAAGTAGCAAGCCGATCAACCCCATAAACAAGAACGATCCCATCGCTGTAAGATCACGTTTTGTAGTGTAGCCGTAAAGCGAAAGAGAGCCAAAAGCTGCAGAAGTGATAACAAAAGTCTGCACAATGCTTTCAGGTGTGTAACGCAAAATAATTGATGACAATGAAAGGCCAACGAGCGCTGCATAACCAAAAAAGAGACTACGAGCAGCATTGGTACTAAGCGTATTGATTTTAAAACTGAGAAACAATACAGCAACAAGCGGCGAAAACATAATGACATAAGATAAAGGCGACGTATAAAATGTCACTCCAAATGATGTTAAGTAAACGCTACCATTAATTTGTGCAGCTGCTTGATTTATATCTGCTGTTGTGGCCAATGATGCAATTATATAAGCAGCGGAAGCTGTAATAAGTAAACCAATGGCCATTGTGTTATAGACGCCCAGCATATAACTGCGCAATCCTTGATCGATTGATGCATCGGCATGAGAAACAGACGCCGAACGTAAATTTTTGAAATCAGCCATAATAAAAAGTCCTTTAGCATATGTTCCGTCACGAGTTAGGATTAAAAGGTAAAAATTCCTTTTAATAACGTTATATAAGCTATTATTAAGCTCATATAAACAACCCTAAACGCTGCTGGTAAAATTCCAGCATACGCTTCTCTATTATGGAGATTTATTTAAAAATTACAAGAGACTTTTATTGAAAGGAAAACTTACAAAGTCGTAATGAAAGAGCGCATTTTAACTGGAAATATTTAATTGTTTCAAGAATAATTTTAAAAGATTAGGTAATCTATTTTATCAGTAGCAAGAATAAACAATTTTGTTTGAATAAATCTGAAAAGAATTAGCTATATTCAGTAATATTTATTAATGTGCATAATTTCAAAAATTTAGTTAAGCACTTTATTTTTTAATGAATACTAAAAATTTTTCTATTTTGGGTCAATAATTCATAACTGAAGTACTATCTAGGCCAAATTTTAGTTGTCAGTACTTCAATGGTCAAAACAGGCACTATTTTTATATCGTCAATTTTATAAAAACAAATCAGAATAATCTAAAACAGTAATAAAACCTGCTTTACTAATATCTCCAATATTGTACCATTTACTTGACGGCAGTAAAGAACGTTAAAATAGTCTATGAGATGTTAGATTTTAATCTAAAAGCATTTTTTTCTATTAGCTTAAATCCATAATATCAATCCAGTGTTAGTTTTCTAACGATACGGCTTCATTATACATAATTATACATTAAAAATACTACACAAAGCTGGAAAAAGCTTTAATAATATCGCAACTAAAGAGTGAATATTGAATTTTTCTATTGTAAATTAGGATTACAGTTTCACTAAGCTCTGTAAAGAAAAAACAGTAGCAGATAGAATATAGAATATAAATACGTTGTGGGTTAACCTTATCAGTAGATAAAATAAGAGGTTATATTTATAGCAGAAATAACTTCATAAATATGGCTAATGGGGTAAATTATTTCGCGGAAGTATTATTTATTGAGATAGCGTTTTTTTCGAAGCAAGAATACGAAATTCATCAATTAACACGGCAATGGATCCAAGTGTTATGAAAGTATCAGCGAGATTGAAAATAGCAAAAGAAAAGATACCATCAATGTGGAATGATATATAATCAGTAACATAATGGAAACGAACACGATCAATAAGATTTCCGATTGCTCCACCAATAATCAAGACAATACCAAAATGTGTTAAAATTTTATTATGCTCGATATTTTTCCAAAACCATAAAAGGAAAACAATAATGATGAGCGTAAAAGCAATGAGTCCCCAATGGGAAAAAGAAGAAAGAAATGAAAATGCAATACCAGAGTTACGTACGTGGTAAAGCGAAATAAAAGGAAGAAGCGGAATTTTTGTTTCTAAAGGTATAGTCTGTATAACCCAAAATTTTATCGCTTGATCAAGTAAAACTGTAATAAACAAACCAGAAAAAAGGAAGGATAATGATTTGTGTGTCATATTTTGACCTCACATAGGTTCAAGTGTTAAATAAGGACGGCGAATTTCATAAAGCATAATAGCTGTAGCTATAGCCAAATTAAGCGAATCGGCACGTCCATTTTGCGGAATGCGCACCAGTTGATCGCAGCGATCAGCAAGGACATCGGGTAAACCTTGTTGCTCATTTCCCATTAAAAGTATAATAGGACCTTTTTTGAAATCAACGGTACGATAATCAACAGATGTTTTGAGATGTGTTCCAATAATGATGCCTTTAAAGTGTGTAGACCAATTCAAAAAGGCGCTTTCACTAAAACGGTAGAGTGGTACGGAAAAAATTGATCCCATTGTTGCACGTACTGTTTCGGGTGAAAAAGGATCTGTCGTTTTGCCAATCAACATAACCCCTTTTGCTCCCACTGCATCTGCAGTGCGGATAATGGTACCAAGATTTCCAGGATCACGTACACGATCAAGTGCAATATAAACATCTTGAGTTAGTCCTTTTATCATTTCAATAGGGTGCCACTGTTGTTTGAAAATGCCAACAACTGTTTGCGAATTATCACGCCGGGTAATAGATTCCATAACTTTTTGTGAAGCTTTAATGACAAAACCACCATGAGCTACAGTACGTGCAGCTATATTTTCAATAACAGTGTTACCAACTTTATTTTTAGATAAAATAAGTGTTTGAATTATCCAGCCAAGGTTTAAAGCATCAATCACCAGTTTAAGTCCTTCTGCCATGAAGACTCTATCTCGATTACGGTTCTTCTTTTGATTGAGTGCTTTAAGGCTTTTAATAATAGGGTTGCTAAGAGAGGTGATTTCTTTAACTTGACCTGTTTTTTGTGTATCCATGTTCAAGCAATCCAACGGCTAAAGAGAGAAGTAGAAAGAGCACGTCCAGCAGTTTCTTCACGCAAAATTAGTTCTCCTGATTCAATTATACCACCAAGATTTATGAATTCGTCACGCATTAAAGTATGAAGTGCATAAAAAGAAGCACGAATAGTATAGGCTGTAAGCACGATGGATAATGGTTTATCAGATAAAAGGTTGCGACAATTTTTAATCATTTCTGGTAAATGATCAAATAATTGCCAAACCTCACCATGAGGTCCACGTCCATAAGCAGGAGGATCAAGAAGAATTATATCATAGGTTTTTTTACGACGTAATTCGCGTTCAACGAATTTTACAGCATCGTCACAGATCCAACGAATAGAACGATCTGATAATCCTGCTTTTTCCTGATTAGCTTTTGCCCAAGTGATAGCTTTTTTAGAAGCATCAACATGGGTGACAGCTGCACCTGCACGTGCACCAATCAAAGAAGCAACACCTGTGTAACCAAAAAGATTGAGCAATTTGATAGGGTGCTTGGCTTGAATAATTTGTTCTTCCATCAAACGCCAGTGAGCATCTTGTTCGGGAAAAACACCTACGTGACGAAAAGAAGTAAAACGTCCCCAAAAAGGCAAACCATTCCAAAAAAGAGGCCATGTTTCATCAAGTTGTTTTTTTGGAAAATGCCAGCGACCAATACCTTCCTCATCTCGATTCTCTTTGAAAATAGCATCAACATTTGTCCAATTTTTTTGTGGTAGAACGGGTTTCCATAGTGCTTGACCTTCCGGTCGGATAATGCGGTAAGAACCGTAACGTTCTAATTTTCGTCCATTACCAGAGTCAATTAAGGCATAATCTGCACTGGGACTTGTTTCTAAAATAAGAGGTATTTTTTCTTGCGGGTACACACCATTGAAATGTGTTTGAAAGCATTTTGCAGACATATTTGGTATTATAGTACTTTCTTTGCAAGAAGGTTTATTATGAAAGACTATTGAATTTCTAGAATAATGTGAAAGTTTGAAGTTAATTAAAAATTATAAAAAAAGCAAGAATACCTTTAAGATTCATTGTCAAACACAATAAGGATGAAATTCATTAAGGCGTCATTATATTAAGGTTTTCAGCAATCGACGTCTTTAATTTCTCAAGCTCTGCTTTACTCTTTTTAAGAGCTTTACGATATTGACGTTGTATAAGCCAATGCACTGTACTACTCAACAAAATACCAAGAGCAAGAAAAATAAAAAGCCAAACAAAAAAGGGAGCTTGGTAAGTAAAATTTTCAGAATTAGTTCGAAAAGGATCAAGCGTTAAAGTAACAATTTGACGATTAGCTACAGTAAAAGCAATCAAAAAAATTGTAAGAGGCACTAAAATAATTGCCAAAAGAATACGTTTGGTTGTCATTAGTTTACTCATTTATTCAGTCGATCCCGCAAGTCTTTACCTGTCTTGAAGAAAGGGACCCATTTTTTTTCAACGACAACGGTTTCACCTGTTCGTGGATTACGACCATTGCGCGCTGAACGACTTTTGACGGCAAAAGCTCCAAAACCACGAAGTTCAATACGGTCGCCATTAATGAGCGCTGTTGAAATTTCTTCAAAAACAGCATTTACAATATTTTCTACATCACGCTGAAGAAGATGTGGGTTATAATGAGCAATAATTTGTATGAGCTCTGATTTGATCAAAATAGCCTCTCTATTTACACAAAAAAGATTATATTTTACCAATTATGCATTCCATATGCGCACGTTACGCATATAGATTAATAAAAACAGAATAAAACCAAGAGCAGTCAGATTGCAAGAAGCAAAATTTAAAAATACATATTAAGAGATGCTACAGATTGAAAAAAGTAGAGTATTTGAGAGATGAAACAAATATGACTATGCACAATTACCATGAAGATTTTTCAATGAAATCATCTTCTGATGATATTTTTAAGAAAGCATATCATCATTCGTGTCGAATCCGTTTGTTAAAAATCTTTTTACCTCTCGTGGCATTGATTATAGCGCTGGTTTTTTCTTGGTTTATATTTTTTTCTCTTTCTGTTTCCTCTGGTAGTGTGATTTTAAAGAGTGAAGATGATGAGATAGTAAAATTGATAATGGTTAATCCAAAATTAGAAAGTTATACAAATTCTCACAAGCTTTATTGGCTTGAAGCGCAAGAAGCTTTTCAAGATTCTCTACATTCTGAGGTGGTTAGATTACAAGGTATTGCAGCTGAAATACCTTCAGGCAAATTGGGAACAGCTTTTCTCCAGGCACAAAGTGGGACTTATAATCATATTAATAATCATTTGAAATTAGATAAGCCATTTACAATCAAAACACAGGACAATATGGTCGCACAGTTTATAGCTGCCGATATCAATTTATCTGAAGGCCAATTGAAAACCGATCAATGTGTACATATTAAACGTGCAGGCTTATCTCTTAAAGCAAATACTTTGCAAATTCATGAAAAAGGGCAAAAAATATATTTTCAGGGTGATGTGCATTTAGTGATCGACAAACAATAAATTAAAACCAACACGAATCTTTAAATGATGTTTATGGAAGATAAATCTGTACATAAACAAATGGGAAAATTGAGGATAATTAAGTGCAGCTAAGAACATCATATAAAAAACAAATGGGTTTATATTTGGCTTTAATCGTGGGAACATTAGGATTGACAGTGGTTTTGGGACATGCTGAGGAGGCTCATTTCGGGATTAATTTATCAAATAGTAAAGAGTCCATAGAATTGCATGCAGATTCCTTAGAAATACACGATAAAGAAGAGGTTGCTGTTTTTAGTGGCAATGTTTCAATTGTTCAAGGTGAGCGGCTGATGCAAACATCACAATTAATTGTTTATTATGATAGAACACATAAAGCAATTGATGAAAATAAGAAAAACATAGAGTCAACATCGCCTGTTGGCTTTGATGTAACGGGTATTAAAAAAATGGAAGCGTTGGGAAAGGTTTATATTAAAATAGCCACGCAAATTGCTACCGGTGATAAAGGTATTTTTGATAGACAATCAAATAGGATGGTCTTGACAGGTAATAAAGTTGTCTTGAAAGATAATAATAATATTGCGACAGGGTGCAAGTTGACAGTACATATGGAAAGTGGAAAAGCTTTTCTCGAAGGTTGTCAGGCGTTTGAGAAAAAGAATCGTGCTTCAATCATTTTAAAATCAAGTCAAAATAGCTATTAAGATTTTATGCTTAAAATCAAAAAAACAAAACAAACAACTAGATGTGGTCTTGCAAGTGAAGCTTTAAAACAACCTTTAAAAGGAACTTTAGTTGCGCGTCATTTAGTTAAAGCTTATCGAGGAAGGCAGGTTGTTAAGGATGTTTCTTTTAATGTCTGCACCGGTGAAGCTGTAGGTATTTTAGGCCCTAATGGTGCTGGTAAAACTACTTGTTTTTATATGGTTACAGGTTTAGTTGAAGCCGATGGGGGGACAATTGAAATTAATGGGTTTAATGTCACCCATATGCCGATGTATCAACGTGCGCGTTTGGGTATTGGATATTTACCACAAGAAGCATCTATTTTTCGCGGTCTTTCAGTAGAAAATAATATTAAAGCTGTTTTGGAAGTGATCGAAAAAGATCGCTTTAAACGTCGTGAAGAATTGGATGCGCTTTTATGTGAATTCAAAATTGATCATTTACGCAAAACACCAGCTATTTCTTTATCTGGTGGTGAACGACGGCGACTTGAAATCGCACGTGCTTTAGCTTCACGCCCCAATTTTATGTTGCTTGATGAGCCATTTGCAGGAATTGACCCTATTGCTATTTCTGATATCCAACGACTCGTTCATCATTTAACTCGACGTGGTATCGGTGTTTTGATAACCGATCATAATGTGCGTGAAACATTAAATCTTGTTGATCGTGCTTATATTATTCATGAAGGACAGGTGTTAATTGATGGTTGTCCGAACGATATTATCAATAATGCTGATGTCCGCAGAATTTATTTGGGCAATCAGTTTTCTCTTTGATTATTTTAATGTGTTATAGAAGATCAAATTAAATTTAAAAGATCATAACTATAAGGGGTAAGATGCTGTTTTCTATCAATTGCATCTTAATAATGCTGATGAGGTTTTTTACTAGACAGCCATTTTACGTATTTCCATTACACAGCTATAAAAATCCTCTATTAATGAGCTATTATGATGCCGTTTTAATAAAATAAAAGATCTAGTGATTTGAGTGATTTTTAAGCTCAGAACGAAACAATAAAATTTGTTTTCTTCTTATTTCTCCACTCTGTAAGAATCGCTTTTATATTGATAATATTCATTGTTTTAGTGCATAGATTCTTGTTTGTATGAATTTTTATAATTGCAATTTAATTGAATTTTTTGCTGATATGGTTAGACGAATACCTTAAAAGATGAAACGGTTTTATTGATTTTTAACGTGCTTTTGATTGTATCTTAAAGAAAGATACTGCTAAATTAATCTTATATTGAATGATAAATGGGGTTGTCATGAATCTGTGCATTTCTAGAAAAAATGGGGATGGCAATAAGATTTTTCACAATCAACTCAAACAATGTATCAGTGATTTTATTTCCAAATATTTTAATGGTAGTGTTACGGTTATAGTGCGGTTGTCACATCAAGTTTGTGCTATTTTGTTGATTATATTGCACGATTTAAAAATCGGCACATTTTTACGTACGTCAAACCAATTACAAAATGTGCGCATAGCTTTTAATAGAGTGGTTGAATGTATTTTATACAGCTTTGTTGTTATCATTAGTTGTTTTAAGCCATACACTGATACTCCAAATGAAAATACCATTTTAGCTTAATATGTATGTGGTATTATGGAGCTTATTGTAAGAAAGAGAACGAACTTCTAAGGATTACAAATCAACTATAACAATTGAAAAGTTAATAAAAATGATGACAGCTATTACTCGAGCGGGAATTAAATTTTGATTGACAAGGTAGTCTTATTTTTGTTTTCCCAATGTTGTTGAGAACAGGCTGAGCGTGTTTATCATCAAACTAATAGTGATATTAGAAAGATTAATTCATAGTTACTGTGAAAAAATAATATACATAAGATATTGACAGAAATCGACAAAAATTCTTAAAAATTAATACTATTTTGGGATTTGTAAATAAGTATTCAGGCGTAAAAAAGGAAATAAGTTATGAATTTGAGTGAGTTAATTGCACCAGAAGCAATTATTCCAGTGCTTAAAGCAAATTCGAAAAAACAAGTCCTGAAAATTTTAGCTGAGAAAGCTAATGAGTTAACAGGCCTTAATGAGCGTATGGTTTTTGATGTTATTTTGCAGCGTGAAAAATTGGGATCAACTGGTGTGGGAAATGGCATCGCGATCCCTCATGGGAAATTTCCTAATATTGATCGAAATATCTGTATCTTTGCTCGTCTTGAACATCCAGTTGATTTTGAAACTTTTGATGATGAACCTGTTGACCTTGTTTTTCTACTCTTAGCACCAGAGCATGCTGGCACGGATAATTTGAAAGCTTTGTCACAAATTATGCGTATTTTGCATTATTCTGACGTTATTGATAAATTACGCAATACACATGATGTTGATGCACTTGATGCTTTATTACTTCAACATTTAACATTAAATGCAGCCTGAAAAGGCAATCTAGTCTTTTTTGTAAATATTTAAAAGTTGGAAGGCGCATAATATCTGATAATTTTGCGATATTTATTTTGAACAAGCAAAAAAGGAAAAGGCATAAAATAGCATCACACATAAATCTAAAAGTTGGCTTTAACTGATAAGGAATGTGAAGTTTGTTAATTGCTTGAGCTTTAAGCACACTATAGTAAGTGAACATAAAGTTTCGTATTTGTGTATAAGTAAAGCAGTGATCAATATAGAGACAAAACTACTCTTGTATTTTTATGCATGTAGATCCAATTTTTGATATCGATTAATGATAACAACAAGATTTTAAAATTCAGAATTTCCCACACAAAATACGTTTTTCAAAGTTGTGTAATAATTCATTTGTATACAGTATAATTCTTACAATTTGTTGCTTAACGATTTGACAATGTGTTTATTTTTTGTTCTATTTTGTAATCAAATTATCAAGCAGAGCAAGGTGTATTTTTATTTTAAACGGCAGAAATATACTCGTTTACGAAAACATAAGTGTTTTATGCAAAAATAAATTTGACGAAATGAAATCAGAGTGTTGTCTTTTTATCTGGTTATAAATAAAAAAATTTATATTCTATAAAAGCCAAAAGATTACACTAGAATGAAAGGCTTATTTTAATTGGGGGCCTTATTTTATTGTTAAATAATTAACAACAATAATGCTAAATGTTTAGCCAGCCTTTGTTAGGCTTCATTAATAAAAGAATTTTGTTAAAGAGAATAAAGAAGTGAGCTAAATGAAGATGTTAAAAAAGACTTTTATCACTACGTCTGTGATGATTCTAGCTGCTGCTGGGATAACATGGGCACAAACGCCAAATCGCCTAAATCAATTTGAAGCTTGGGGAGCTTATTCTTATAAATCATCAGAAAATACAGTTTGTTACGTGTTATCAGTACCTTTAAGTGCGCTTCCAACAACTGTTAATCATGGTGATAATTTCTTTTTGATCACTAAACGTTCTGATTCACCTATTACATTTGAACCGCAATTTATGGCTGGTTATACACTTAAGGAAGGGTCAAAAGTTACTGTAACTGTTGGAGATAAAGATTTTGACTTTTTTACAAAGGATTCATCAGCTTGGTTAGCATCATCGGAGATGGAAAAACAGCTTGTTTCTGTTATGCGTTCGGGTAAAGATATGGTGGTAAAAGCGACCTCAAAACGGGGAACGCATACTACTTATACTTATTCCTTAAAAGGGGTGACGGCTGCGTTAAATATGGCACAAAAATGTCATTAAAGCGCTTATAATTTTAAAAATAGCTATATAAACTGGAAATTAATGGCTATTTTATATAATTTTTCAACTAAATGGTGCATGTCAAGTGCTCAAAGTAAATGATATTGAGATAAAGGAGAGGTCTAAACTATCCTTAATTGGCTTATCACGTGATGAAATGGTGCAAGCTTTGGAGGAAATTGATGTACCAAAACATCAAACGCGTATGCGCGTACGTCAACTTTGGCATTGGCTTTATGTGCGTGGTGTTTCACATTTTGATGAAATGTTAAATATTGCTAAGCCAATGCGCAGAATGCTTCAAGATCATTTTTCTATTGCGCGTCCGGAAATTGTTGAAGAACAAACATCAAACGATGGTACATGTAAATGGCTTTTGCGTTTCCCAGCGCGTGGTGCTGGAAAGCCTGTTGAAATTGAGACAGTTTATATTCCTGAAGAAGGGCGCGGTACTTTATGTATTTCATCTCAAGTAGGGTGTACATTAACCTGTTCTTTTTGTCATACGGGAACACAGACACTTGTTCGTAATTTGACAGCTGAAGAAATTTTGGCGCAATTGTTAGTTGCACGTGATCGTTTGGGTGATTTTCCTGAGAAAAATACACCTAATGGTGCAGCCGTTTCAATCGAAGGGCGCAAAGTCACCAATATTGTTATGATGGGTATGGGTGAACCGCTTTATAATTTTGAAGCGGTCAAAAAAGCTTTATTGATTGCATCCGATGGTGATGGACTCTCTTTATCGAAACGGCGAATCACACTTTCAACAAGTGGAGTAGTTCCTGAAATTATACGAGCCGGAAAAGAAATTGGAGTTATGTTAGCGATCTCCCTCCATGCTGTACATGATACATTACGAGATATATTGGTACCAATCAATAAAAAATATCAGCTTGCTCTGTTAATGGACGCTTGTCGTAATTATCCTGGTCTTTCTAATGCAAAACGAATTACATTTGAATATGTTATGCTGAAAGACGTAAATGATAGTTTGGATGATGCTAAACAATTAGTACAATTGCTTAAAGGTATTCCTGCTAAGATTAATTTGATTCCTTTCAATTCATGGCCGGGAAGTCATTATCAATGTTCTGATTGGGAACAAATTGAACGCTTTGCTGATGTCATTAATCGAGCAGGTTATGCTTCACCCATTCGGATGCCACGTGGTCGCGATATTTTAGCTGCCTGTGGACAGCTAAAATCAGCTTCAGAACGCTTACGTAAATCTGAGCGATTACAATGTAAAAATACAACTAGGGATGAATAAGCTTAATTTAGTACGCTTTGATAATAAGTAGGCGTAAAGCAAAAATAATGAAGATAGCGGCAATAAGCCAATTGAGCATGCGAATGTAAAAAGGGTTTTCCTTTAAACTCGTGGAAAATTTGTTGGCCATAAGAACCAATAAAATTGTAATGGGTAAAGATATAGGGATATAGGAAAGTCCCAAAATAAACAATTTTTGTTTGACCATAGGGTCATTAACATCGATAAATTGAGGTAAGAAAGTCATATTAAAAAGAATAACTTTGGGATTTAAAAGATTAATTCCAACTCCTGCAAGATAATTACGTTTGAGGCTTTGATGTTTTGGTGGGGATGTCTGTTGTAGGGAAAATGTTGAGTTTTTTAACAATGTTTGAAAAGCAAACCATAGAAGAAAGAAAGCACCAACAATTTTCAGAAGAAAAAAAGCCCTCGGTGAGGTGACAATAAGTGCTGATAAACCAATAACCACGGCAGTAACTTGAATAGCAAAACCCGTTGCACTACCAAAGGCACACATAATCCCAGCTTTTTTATTTTGTGCAATAGTCCGTCCCACTGAAAGCATCATATCAGGTCCTGGGATAAGCGCTAAAATCAAAGATGTTAGAGCGAATTGTACAAAAATGGGCCATTCAGGGAAAAATGACATTTAAACTTCCTTTATATAAAGAGATTGCTATAACGTAAATTTTTCACATACACATTTTTTTTAAGCTTTTTCATTCTTTTTTGCATCCTTTTAATACTGTTTAAAGGGAATTTATTTTGATTGCTTGCATGGGTTTGATTTCTGAATAAAAGAAAAGAAGGAAAATCATGTAGAGCTTTAAAGTGAAAAATGGCAAGATATTAAGAAAGTTGTTTTAGCTTATTCAGGAGGATTAGATACGTCAATCATTCTTAAATGGTTACAAAGCGAACTCGGTGTTAAAGTTGTAACTTTTACAGTTGATTTGGGGTAAAGGGAAGAATTAAAGCCTGCCGTTTAAAGCCAAAATCTTGGTTTAAGGAAATCTATATTGAAGATTTGCGTGAACAATTTGTACGTGATTTTGTGTTTCTAATGTTTCGAACAAATGCAGTTTATGAAGGGGTTTATCTTTTGGGAACATCAATTGCTCGCTCACTTATTTCAAAACATCTTATTGAAATTGCTAAAGAAACAGGTGCAGATGCAATTGCTCATGGCGCAACAAGAAAAGGGAATAATCAAGTACGTTTTGAACTTTCTGCCTATGCTCTTAACCCCGATATTAAAGTTAAAGATGTTGCTGGCTTTATTAAATTAAATGCTTTACGCTTGGGTACATTAGCAATGCGTTCATCAAAATTATAGATGAAAATAATAAAAAACTACTTTAATATTTTTTCTGGAAACATAACTTTTAGCTAAAATATTTAACAGAGTTTTTTATTACTCATTTTTACCAACAACAGATACGTTATTTGTCTATGTTGTTTTCAATGTGAAAGGGTTTGTTTTCTTTTGGAGTAAGTGTAGTAGGGTGAAGTTTAAAATGACGACACTTAAAAAAGCCAATTAAAGTATAAAAGCAAGGCTTATTGTAAAGTAATAAAATGAGATAAAAGAATTTTGCTACTTTTTAACTTTGCTATTATTGACGAATAAATTCAATAACCATGCACCATGGTATTAAACAATTTAATTTAAGGATAAAAATTATAAATGCGTGATCAATGTGCTGCCCTTAGTCTTACACCCAAATTAGTTGATGCAGCTGCTCAGTCGAAAGCTTGGCCGTTTGAAGAAGCACGCAAAATTATCAAGCGTTATGAAAAAACAGGTTATCCAGAGAGCGTTTTATTTGAAACAGGTTATGGACCTTCTGGTTTGCCGCATATTGGTACTTTTGGAGAAGTGGCACGCACGACCATGGTACGCCATGCGTTTCACATTTTAACTGAGAATCAAGTTAAAACAAAACTTTTGTGTTTTTCTGATGATATGGATGGTTTGCGCAAAGTTCCTGATAATATACCTAACCGTGAAAAGATGGAACGTTATCTTGGTCAGCCACTTAGTCGTGTGCCAGATCCTTTTGGGGATGTTTATCCTTCTTTTGGAGCAGCTAATAATGCGCGTTTGTGCACTTTTCTTGATCGCTTTGGTTTTGATTATGAATTTGTCAGTTCTACCGATTATTATAACTCTGGTCGTTTTGATGAAGCACTTTTAAAAATACTCGCCTGTTATGACCAGATTATGGACATTATTCTACCAAAATTGGGTGAAGAGCGGCGTGCAACATATTCACTCTTTTTACCTATCTCTCCTGTTTCTGGAAAAGTCTTACAGGTACCAATGATTGACCGTAATGTTGAGAAAGGCACTGTCACTTATATAGAACCTGAAACAGGTGAAACAATTGAAACAGAAATCACACGTGGAAAGGTTAAATGCCAGTGGAAGGTGGATTGGGCAATGCGCTGGAAAGCGCTTGGGGTTGATTATGAAATGGCAGGAAAAGATCTTATCGATTCTGTCACTCTTTCTTCTAAAATTTGCAAAGTACTTGATGGTAATCCGCCTGAAGGGTTCAATTATGAGCTTTTTTTAGATGATAAGGGGCAAAAAATTTCCAAATCTAAAGGGAATGGTCTGACTATTGATGAATGGTTAACTTATGCACCAACAGAAAGCCTAGCACTTTATATGTTTTTAAAGCCTAAAACGGCAAAACGACTTTATTTTGATGTCATTCCAAAAGCTGTTGATGAATATTATGCACATCTTTCAGCTTATAATCGTCAGTTGTGGAAAGAACGGCTAAATAACCCCGTATGGCATATCCATAATGGTTGCCCTCCACAGATTAGCTTGCCTGTATCTTTTGCTATGTTATTGAATTTAGTAAGTGCTTCAAATGCTGAAAATAAAGAAGTTCTTTGGGGATTTATTTCTCGCTATGCTAAAGGAGCAAATCCGCAAACATACCCAATACTTGACCAGTTAGTGGAATTTGCCATTAAATATTTTGGTATTTTTGTAAAACCAAACAAAAAATTTCGCATACCTGATGAAGATGAACGTTTAACATTGGCTAAAATTGATGAAAAATTAGCCAGCCTTCCAGAAACTGTTGATGAAAATACAATTCAAAATGCACTTCTTGATGTTGCACGTTTAACCGAGCGTTATCAAGATCATAACAAAAAAAGTCCTGAAGGGGGTCCTGGTGTTTCGAATGTTTTTTTTCAAATGCTCTATGAAGTCCTTTTAGGGCAAGAACGGGGGCCAAGGTTTGGATCGTTTATTGCACTTTATGGAATTGATAAAATGCGTGCTCTCATTGTTGAAGTGCTTGCACGGCCTGTGGGGGAATAATGGAAAATAGAGCACAAGAGGTAAAGCGACGGCGTACATTTGCGATTATTGCTCACCCTGATGCAGGAAAGACGACGTTAACAGAGAAATTTTTACTGTTTGGTGGAGCTATTCAACTTGCTGGTGAGGTGAGAGCAAAAAAAGACCGTATTCAAACTCGTTCCGATTGGATGAAAATTGAACGTGACCGCGGTATTTCGGTTGTAACATCTGTGATGACATTTGAATATGAGGGGCATATTTTTAATTTATTAGATACTCCAGGCCATGCTGATTTTGCCGATGATACATACCGCACTCTCACGGCGGTTGATAGTGCTATTATGGTATTGGATGGTGCACGCGGAATTGAGCCTAGGACATTAAAGCTATTTGAAGTTTGCCGAATGAGGGACATCCCTATTGTTACTTTTGTTAACAAAATGGATCGTGAGGCGCGTGATCCCCTAGAAATTTTAGATGAAATTGAAGAAAAACTTGCTCTTGATACTGCTCCAATCACGTGGCCTGTAGGTATAGGTAAAGATTTTAAAGGTACTTTTGATCTTCATCATAATCGTTTTCGTCAACATGATGATGAAGTAACTCCACAAATAGTATCTGGGCCTGTTGAAGTTTCTAATTTACTTTCTGAAAATCAACGTGCTTCTTTTGTTGAAGGAGTAGAGTTTGCCCGTAATGCATGCAAAAATTTTGATTTTCAAGCTTTCTGTGAAGGTCATATGACACCTGTTTATTTTGGTTCAGCTTTACGTAATTTTGGTGTTCGTGATTTGATAAATGCGTTAGTTGATTTTGGTCCAAGTCCTCGTGATCAGGTGGCTGATCAGCGCACTGTAATGGCTATAGAATCTAAGATGACAGGATTTGTCTTTAAAATTCAAGCCAATATGGATCCCAATCATCGTGATCGGATTGCATTTTTACGGGTATGTTCGGGGACGCTTAAGCGTGGTATGAAGACAAAATTAGTTCGGACGGGAAAACCAATGACGCTTTCGACACCGCAATTTTTCTTTGCTCGTTCACGCCAAATTGCTGATCAAGCCTATGCTGGTGATGTAGTCGGGATTCCTAATCATGGAACTTTGCGAATTGGTGATACTTTGACTGAAGGGGAGGATATTTTCTTTAAAGGTTTACCAAATTTTGCACCAGAAATTTTGCGTCGCGTATGTTTAAGTGATCCCATGAAAGCAAAAAAGCTTAAAGAAGCTTTGCGGCAAATGGCTGAAGAGGGAGTTGTTCAACTCTTTATTCCTGACGATGGATCACCTGCTCTTATTGGTGTTATTGGTGCTTTGCAAATTGATGTTTTAATAGAAAGACTGAAGGTGGAGTATTCTTTACCCGTAAACTTTGAACCGGCGCGTTTTAATATTTGTCGTTGGATTTTTACAGATGATAAAGATGAACTTCAAAATTTTCTCACAAATCACCGTTCTGCTATTGCTCATGATTTGGATGGTGATCCGGTTTTTTTAGTAGAAAATCATTTTTCATTGAATTATGAAGCAGAACGAGCTCCAAAAATAAAATTTTCACTTTTTAAGGATTATCAAATCCGTTCTAAACAATAATTTGTTTCAGCAAAGAAAATCGTTTTAAGAAGGTAAAAAGCTCTTTAAAACTTCTCTTTTTGTATAAAAGTTTATTATAAGAAGATTTAACCAAGCCCCTCTTTAATCCATTCGCAAAGGCGTCCTTTAGAAATGGCACCAACCATATGAGATGAGATATTTCCATTTTTAAACATCAAAAGGGTGGGGATCGAGCGAACTCCATATTGTGTAGCCAGTTCTGGATTTTCATCAATATTAACTTTGGCAATTTTCACCTGACCTTGCATTTCCATTGAAATTTCATCAAGGATTGGTGCAATCATTTTGCAAGGGCCACACCATTCTGCCCAAAAATCAACTACAACAGGGGTGGAAGAGGTAAGAACTTCGTTTTCGAAATTGCTATTATCAGCTTTTATACATGTCATTGATTGAACCTTTATATATTCATTTATACATATTAGAATGACTTTGATTAATGTCAAGTAATGATAAACTAAAGGAGGACAAGACCTTTTATAAAGTTTTTTTTCTTTATCAGGTAAATTCATTTAAACATGCATCGAGTTTTTCAGGAGTAAGTATAAAAATTTTTGCTTCTTTACAATAAATAAGAAAGGCGTCAATATTTTTATCTGGGTAAATAGTTTGCAGCAATTTTCGATAAAGAGCCATTTGTAATAAATAATTTGGTGCGATAGTCGTTTCATTTTCTGGTGAAATCCCTGTTTTAAAATCAGCAAAAAGAATGCTGTCTTGGGTGATACATAGACGGTCAATTTGGCCGGAAATTATCTGTTCTTTACCATGAATTTTGAGGGTACCCATGAGCGAAACTTCAGCGCGGGAATTATCAGAAAAAAGAAACTTGAGATTTGGATTTTCTAACAGTTCACAAACTTGATGGAGTACTTTTTCTCTTTGAATTTTAGGCCAATGGGAAGCTTTGATATTAAGATAGCGCTGAGCATAATCGAGACGTTTTTGGTGAGGGCATTCAGGCAGATATTGTAGTAAGCGGTGAACCAAATTACCATATTCAATAGTAAAAATTTTGTTTGTATTTTTTTCTCCTAAAACAGGTGAAATGCTAAGGTGTGTTTGATTAGGTAAAGATTCAACGTCAACATCAATGAAAGGAGTAGCAACAGAAGGTCTTAGGGGTTTTGGTAAAGCTGGTTGTGAAGGCATTTTATGATGAAAAAAAGCTGGCAAAGGTGGAAATGTTTGTTTATCTTCATCAAGTATTTCCTTGTTTATTAGGGTGGAAGGGGAAGGTGTAATAGAATAACGCCAAGCTGCTATATCTTCTGTCGGGCCTTTTATAGTAACGCCGTGGGGCTGAAGGGCTTTTTTTACTAATTTTAGCCATGTATTAGGGTTTTCTTGTTGACTGCTATAACCGCAAACAATTAATCGATCTTCAGCACGCGTCATTCCTACATAAAGGAGGCGCTTATACTCTTCTTCTGCACGCTCTTTTAAAGATGAGAGTGCTTTTTTAAATTTTGTATCAAATTGTGCATTTGGGCGCCAGATAAGAGCTTGTCTTCCATTCAAAGGAAATGAGAAAAAGTATGGTGTATAACGTGAATCCCAAATTGCACTACCCGGATCAACCAGAAAAACAACAGCGCTTTCCAATCCTTTAGCAGCGTGGACGGTCATAATGCGAACTTCTTCATGGTTTTGATCAAGTTCACGTTTGATTTCTGGTTTATTGGCACTCAATGTTTCTAAAAAGACTTGCAGTCCTGGCAAACCGGTTTTTTGAATTGTGAGTGTATAATCCATAAAAGCATCAAGAATTTCATTTGCTTCAGATCCTAAACGGGCAAGGATTTTTTGTCGTCCTTTGTCATTGTTGAGAATATGGCTATAAAATTCAAAAACGGGCATTTTATCGACAAAGGTACGATATTTGCTTAATTTTTCAAAAGCATCTTTATAAGATGCATGTGATGAAGCGTGGGTACAAAGACTTTGCCAAAGTGATCCTGTGCGTTTTACTGCAAGGTGATAGAGTGCATCTTCGCTAAGCGCAAAAAGTGGACTTTTTAAAACACAGGCAAGAGAAAGGTCATCTTGTGGTTGCAAAACAAACTGTGCAAGCGCCATTAAGTCGCGCACGCTAATATGGCTGGTTAGCTGTAAACGGTCGGCGCCAGCTACAGGAACATTGTGTAATTTAAGTGCGCGAGAAAGAGCAGGTACAAATTGATCATGTCGTTTACGAACCAAAACCATAATGTCACTGGCACGCAGCAGACGTCCCTTTGCTGGAAGCATTTCACCTGAGTGCAACCAATTAGCAATGGTTGCGGCAATCTTATTTGCTAAGCGTATTTCAGGTGTATCCAAATGATCAACAGTTAAATGCCAATCATCAGGAAGTTCGTTTGTTTCTTTGGAAATGGTATCCCATAAAATAACTTCACCTGGGCTGTTAATGCGAACAGGTTCGTGCACTGTTTTTACATTGTCTGCTGAAAGTCCTTTATAATTTTCCGGCGTTTCAAATACAAGATCAACACCTTTGAGGATATCAGCTGTAGAACGAAAAGAGTAGTTTAATTGTATTTTTTCAAATTTTTGATTAATACGTTGCACTTGTTTTTGAAACATCCGGCCATTTTTAGCAAAATTTTCCGGTTCAGCACCTTGAAAAGAATAGATAGATTGCTTTTCATCACCAACAGCAAAAATAGTGCGGATATTTGTGCTTTGACTATAATCTGCAAAAAACTCCTGCGCTAAAAGCTGAATAATTTGCCATTGCTCAGGGTTGGTATCTTGTGCTTCATCGATAAGAATATGATCAATGCCACGGTCAAGTTTATATTGCACCCACTGACTTGCACCTTTACACTGCAATAAATAGAGTGTGCGTTCAATAAGGTCATCAAAATCTAACAAACCATTGGCTTTTTTTAAATCCGCGTAGATTTTAAGATAAGTAGCACAAATCTGAAAAGCGGCCATATTGAGTGTGACAAGTTTTATACCTTGATATTTGTCTAATAAAGTAGAAACCTTGTTTTGTTTTTCTTCAATTTCTTTTTGAATAAAAGACGAAGTTTCATCTAATTTTTTGGAAAAAAGACATGAAAAATTACGTGGTATACCATCAGTTGTAAAGTAAATGCTTGATACAATGTCTATAATATCTTCTTCATCTGAGACAGTCGCTAACTGAGAAAATTTCGCTATAATGTCTGTTGCTTTTTTATTACTGTAGGTTTGAAAGTATTTGAAGGTATAAGAACACAATGAAGCAGTTTGTTGAATTTCTTTAAGTATTTGTGAATGTGTTTCATTGAGTTTTAAATTAAAAAATGCACGTAATTGCTGTTCCCCACTTTCAGATAAAATGAACGGTAAGAAATCAGAAAGTTCATGCTGTTTTTGAGCAGCTTCATGTAGCAATTGATCAAATGTACTTTCGCTAATAGTTTTAAATAGCTCTTTTAAAGCCGATTGTATATGGCTATGTGCCAAAAGTTGGCAACGGGCTTGATGCAATAACTGTGTTCGATTTGTATTATCAAGCAGTTCAAAATGGCCAGCAATATTAGATTCTAGCGGAAATTGATGCAATAAAGCTTCACAAAATGCGTGAATGGTTTGAATTTTTAGGCCACCTGGTGTTTCAAGGGCACGAGCAAAGAGTTTACGCGCATGAGCGAGTTTTTGTGCACTTGTGGGCTTATTTTCAAGTTGTGATAAAACTGTTTGGAGTTGCTCATCATTAAGTTCATTCCAACTAGAGAGTGTGCGAAAAATACGCGATTGCATCACAGAAGCGGCTGCGTTGGTATAAGTTAGACATAAAATGCGCGCTGGAGGTGTGCCGTTTAAAAGCAAACGGATGACGCGTTCACTTAAAACGTGGGTTTTTCCAGATCCTGCATTTGCAGAAACCCATACATTTGTTTTTGGATGTGTCGCTTTTTTTTGTGCATCAAGGGCTGCTTCAGGAATAAAAAAAGTAGTCATGATGAACCTGCTTTATAAAAATTACTAGACCATTCTGATAATCGAGCCAAGTGATCATAATCACCTTCATAACGATGAGGTGAAGGGAGTGCGTGTGAAAGGTAGCCTTGTTGTGGATTTTGATAATACTCAATCAATGCGATAAGGCGTTTCCATGCTTCTTGACCAAGTAAAACTGCACTTGTCTGATCTTTTGCTTTTTTTTGGTATGAAATAATCGATTGAGATTGGATTGGACCTTTTCCTTTAAGGGGGATATAAAATAAGTTTAAAGGGGTAAGATCTTGGAAGTCTGTAAAAGCTCCTTGCATTAACAAAGCTGCTTCCAACGCCAATTGTGGATGTAATAAAGCACGAACCTGCTTAGATGAAGGAGGAGTATTGGTTTTAAAATCAAGAATTTCAACCATTTTACCAGGCAAAATATCAATACGGTCAGCACGCCCTGAAAGAGTGACACCTGTTGTGCCTATAGGCGTTTTTTGAGCAGCAACTTCAACATATCGTTCGCGAGGTCCGAGATTTTGTTCCCATTTGATAAAGAAAGGAGCCAAATTTTCAAAAATTGACCACCAAATTGCTTTAATATCAGGAGGCAAATTTAATTTGTCAAATTCTTTGCGCCCAATGGCCAGAAATGTCGCTAATGCATGAGCAACGTTTGGGTCTTTTATTTGTGTGCAAAAAGCGGCAAGAATAGCATGATATAAAATTCCACGGTCAGCTGCATAGGGACTATAAATGAGTGCTTTAAGTGGTTTGAGACGCAAGATTTTTTTAGCGTAAATAACATAAGGATTATAACGCAACGTTTCTATTTCAGTCACTGAAAAATGACGTGGGCGCATATCAAGTGGCGGTACAGGGCAAGGTCGTGGTGTAAAACCAATCGTATCTGTTTTGTCGAGCATTTTTGCCCAATGAAGAAATATTTCTCCCCGTGAACAGATTTGTTTCCAAACTTGTTTGCCTACTACTGTTTCTAAACGTTGCAACCAGCGTGAGGGAACAGAAGGAATATGATTGACCCGCGTAGCTCGGCTCATCACCACTTTATTCATTCCCATGGCCCATTGAAAATCATGTGCTGCAAGGCCAATACGCTTTTCAGGTGGTTCAAGAGTTAGTGTCATTTTCATTGGCCGCGATAAAAAAGCATCATTGCGAGTTGTTATGGGCCAAAATCCTTCATTAAGGCTGCCAAGAACAACTGTATCGACTGTTTGTAAGCGTGATTCTAAGGTCCCCCAAATAAATAAACGCGGATGCCCTCCAGGGGAGGGGCTTACACAGCGGGTTGCTATAAGAGCTGAAAACATAGCGGGCCATTCATAAAGATGAAACTTTAATCCTGATTGATCACTCACCAATTCATGCAAAAAAATTGATAAAGCTTTTCCTGCTTCATTTTGATAAAGATGCATAAAAGAATTATTATCGTCTCGCCCAAAATTTTCAAATGCCTCAACAGTTGCTCTTGCAACTTCATTGATGGTACATTCTTTATCCTGTTTTATCAAAGACGCTAATGGCTCAACTGCTTTAACCAAAAGCTGACAAAGCAAGCGTGCTTCTTCAGTTTTTTGTGGATCAAGGGGGCAGTTATCAGGCATGTTATAGGAATATGTTTGCACCCATGTTTCAAGAAATTGATCACATTCGCAAAGGTTGATGCGATTAGGATTGCCTCGAAGAACAAATAGTTCAAAATTTTCTACTATTTCACGTAAACGTTGACGATTTTGTCCTAGAATTGTGAGTGGGTGTTTAAGAAGAGATAGAAAGGCGATAGGATCACCAGGCTTAAATACATTCTCTAACAGCAGTCGTAATAGGGTTGCAGGTAATGTATGTGCAAGCGGCATTCCACCTGAATCATTTGCTTCAATCCCAAATCGCTGTAATTCAGCGACAACACGGCGTGCTAAATTACGGTCATTAGTGATAAGAGCTGCAATTTTTTGAGGTTCTTCAATGGCATTACGTAAAACAATAGAAATGGCTAAAGCTTCTTCGCGCTCATTACTAGCTTCAATCAGTGACCAATCTGCACAAATACGTTCATAGTCATCACGCACGATTTGTGCCCATTGATCTGTAGTAGAAACGGGTCGTAGCGCTTCTGATACAAGGATAGCGCGTTTTGTTTGCATTATACTTCTTTGGCCAATTTCACTCACATGAATGCGTTGACATTTCATAAGAGATAAAAATTTTTTTAAATGATATTGAGGGTGACTAAAAGCACCAAGAGCATGATCAAAACAGTCAAGAGTTGTTGTATCTTTATTAATTGTGCCTAATGCATCCCATTGCGCTTCATCCATATAAAGATCAAGCCCTGGGAGAACAACGGCTCCTTTGGGCAGGTAGGCAACCACTTTTGAAAGATGAGCAACTGCAGGAATAGAACCTGTTGCACCGGCAACGATAATAGGTTTATGAGGTTGTGTGTAGTATAAAATGTCTGCTTGTATTTTGAGTGTTTGATTCCGCCACTCAGCTGGATTGCTTCGTTGTTTTTCCTTTAAAATTTGAGGCCAATTTTGTGTGATAATAGTTAAAAAATCTAAAGTGATTTGCCACCATTCAGCAACCGTATCAGGGCAAATGTCTTTGAGTTTTGACCAATCTGCAGATTCTGTTTCAACTTCATCCATCAAGCTTGCTAAATCTTGTGCCAGCCAAATTGCATCGGCGGTATTAGTAGGAATGTGCACATCTTCTGTACCAAATATAGCACGTAAATGAGCTGGCAAATTTTCACGCCAAGGACGAATAAGGCGTGCTAGAAGGAGAAGGCGTTCACTCTCTTTGATGGGGGGATTAAGTGTCAAAATACTGTCATGATTTTCAACAAAAAAAGAACTTTCTTCATGCATATCTCCTAAAGGGCGGATAGTGGGTAAAAAACTCGATCGTGTATGACTTCTTTCAACAAGGGCTGCACGTAAAGCGCGAGCAGCACGCCGTGTTGGTACATAAATAAGAGTATCAACAAGCGCAGCTTGGATATCTCCATTTGGTGCAAAGTCGTCAATAAGGGCACCTGAGAGAAGTGCATCAACAAAATGAGGCAAAAAAGAAGTTCCAGGAGAAATAGAAAATACACGCGGTTTACGAGTCATTGAGCCTTGTTTTTGGAGCATAAAAATTCTATCTTAGTTATCTTTTGATAATTTCCATTGTATACTAATTTTCAATTAGCAAAAGCTTGAAAAACTGCGTTTATACAGTGTTTTTTTCAAAACAGAAGTGAGAGGAGTGAAGTGTTGCAGTTGCAGCTATAATACAACCATTATGCTTTGTTTTATAGTTTTGTGGTACGTAACGATTAGAACAATAAGATTTGTAAAGGCTGAAGATAATAATATCCCATTTGTATGGAACAAAAAGATTATGATTAATCAAGAGGAGATCTGCACTTTAAGAATAAGAGAAGACGATTTTTCTTTAAAAAAGGTGGTTTAATGATACCAAATTAAGTCTCATGAATTGTTTTCCTACTCATGAAATATGTATAAGGCGTATGATAATGCGCTCAATGGTTGGATGTCTATGATGTGTCTGCAAGTATACCCATTTCTTGATAAAAGCTTTGTAAATCAGCAAGAATTGGGTGTGAAAGATTACGGGCAAGATAATCTTGCAGATGGGGTAAATGTTTAAGGTAAGATGATTTTCCATCTTGTTGATGAAGACGTATAAAAATTCCTAAAATTTTTGAAATCCGTTGAGCACCCGCAAGTACATAAAGTTTACGCAATTCGTTTTCATCAAAAGATTGTGATGCTTGACGGCGTGCATTGCAATAAGCATCGAAAATTTTTGCTTCCAATGTTGGTGAAATATAGCAACGTGCATCTTGCGCTAAAGAAACAAGGTCATAAACTGTTGGACCTTTCAAACCATCTTGAAAATCAATAAGACCAATACGATCGATACCTTTTTTATGAGCGCGCCAAAGAATGTTAGGCGAATGATAATCACGCATAACAAAGGTATTTTCTCCTTGGATTAACATGTCAAGATAAGGGTGCCAACAGGTAAAAAAAGCTTTACGTTGTTTTTCATCTAAAGGTTTTTGTTTTTGAAAGGGTATATACCAGTCCAGCAGTAAGGAAAGTTCTGCTTGCATAGCTTGGTAATCATAACAGGGAATTTGAAGTAAAAATGTTGCAAATTGTTTTTCTAAAGGCCATGATTTTTGATGGAAAGTCGCTAATAGTTCACTACAAGCAAGATAACGCTCTTCTATAGGATTGCCTGTTTGATCTAAAAGTCCTTCACGCCCTAGATCTTCTAAAATTAAAAGGCCTTTTTCAAAATCTTCAACAAAAATACGAGGAGCAGAAAATCCATTATTCAAAATAAGCCGACTTATCCCTACAAATTGACGGATATCTTTTGCAAGATGTGTTATTTCTGAATAAGACGAATTGGCATCATGTGTTGTTTGCATAATTGCTGCATCCATGAGAATTTCTTGATGGTGACCATCATCTAAAAGTTCATAGGAACGTGCTGAAGCATCACTTGCCAAAAAATAACGGTGAACATGACCACGGCCATGAGTTGTTAAGAAGGAGCGAATGGAAAAGGACCGTTGCAAGCGCTGGGCAGAATGTGCTGCTGATATTACGCTAATGTAGCGTCCACGGTTTTCATGTTGTAAGGTGATGGCAAAGGTAGCAGGCCCTAAGAGATCTGCTCCTTTTTCTGGCCATTCTATCAATAAAACACTTTGTTCACGTGCTTCATGAAGCCCTAATTCATCAATTTCTTCTACCATAGAAAGGCGGTAAAAATCGGCATGGATAACTTCAAATTGTGGAAGCTGATAATTTTGAACAAGAGTAAAAGTAGGACTAGGAACATCCAATGTGTTATCGTTAGCAAGTGCACGGATAAGTGCACGGGCAAGTGTTGATTTTCCTGCCCCAAGATTGCCTTTGAGTGTTACAAGGTCGCCTGGTTTTAAGGCAAGGGCTAAATCTTGCGCAAAAAGTTTAGTTGCCTCTTCATTTTCGAGAAAAAAACTAAAATTCATAAAGAATTCCATGAAATTTATAGAAAAAAATTGTTATAATAACTAAAAGTAAGATTAAGAAATTATATCCCCTTTTTGCACTGGAAAAAAGCATTTAACTGTTGTCCCTTGGCCCGTATCAGTTAAAATTTTAACATGTCCACCATGGAGTTCAACGAAGCTTTTGACAAGAGAGAGGCCAAGACCCGCTCCTGCACGTCCACCATGGTGCGGACGAGAAGAAAAACGTTTAAAGATACGATCCAGAATATCAGTTGGAATATCAAATCCTTCATTATGGACGCTGAAAACAATGTTGTCTCCTTGTTTATTTGCACAAAATTCAATCGTGCTTTCTTCCGTTGCAAAATTGACAGCATTACTAAGTATATTAACAAAAATTTGATGCAAACGTGTCGCATCAGCCAAAATAAAATTTAAAGAAGGAGAAATCTGTTGTGAAAATGTAATATAGCGCCCGTTAAGATGTTCTTCTACTCGGGCAACTGCTTGTGCCATAGCATCGGCAATGTTAACTGGTTTAATGTCTAATTCCATAATACCTGCATCAAGAGTTGCAAGGTCAAGGATATCATTAACAATATTCAAAAGAGCATTTGACTCTGATTGGATATGGCCAAGATATTCACGTTGGCGTTCATTGATAGAGCCAAAAATTTGGTCGCGTAAAATGTCAGAAAATCCAATAATATTGGTAAGAGGTGTACGTAATTCATAAGAAACATGTTGGACAAATTCGTTGCGTAAACGATCAGCACTTTCTAGAGCTTCATTCCTTTCTTGTAGTGCGCGCGCAATATGAACACTATCGGTGACATTAACAAACGTTAGCATTGTTTGTCCGTTGGGCAATGGTACCAATGTATAATCAATAATCGTTCCATTTTTTAAGTCTATGCGACCTGAATATGCATCACGTTTATCAGCAAAACCAGTGATAAATTTGGTAAATTGTTCCCATTCTTGCCCCACTGTTAAAGTTGAACAATGGGTTTGTAATTGTGTAATATGGGTCCCTTCTACTAATAAATTATAAGGTAAAGACCACAATTTTGATAAGGCAGGATTTGATAAACGAAGGCGACCATCAGTCCCAAAAACCACTACACCTTCGGAAAGTTTATCAAGTGTTTCTCCTTGTATTCTGATTAATGTATTATAACGTCGCTCAAGATCAATTTTTTCAGTAAGATTTTCGTAAAACCAAGTAACACCCCCTTGCGGATGAGGGCTGGCAATAACACGCACTGTACGTCCATCGGGAAGATTCCAAATTTGTTGGTCCGATTCTATTTTCTGGTAAGCTTTAAAAAGCTCTTCTTTCCATGCACGCCAATCAGGATGTTCACCAAGCAATCCTTTTTCACGCAATTGTTCCAAAAGCAATGAATGACTTGGTTCACTTTCTAAAAAAGAATTTTCCAGTGGCCATAAAACCTTAAAGGCATGATTGCAGAATTTTAACTTTTGATGAGTATCAAAAATTGCCACAGCTGTTGAAATTTGGTCGAGTGTCTCACAATGATTTTGAAGAATTCGTCTCATTTCTTTGGTAAGATTTTCATGTGCACTATCATCACGGGCGAAAGCTGCCATCCCTTCTGCTGTTGTGACACGGGTGAGGTGAAAGTGGCGCCGTTCTCCATCAATAACTGTATGCACATGTTCTTGAAAAACTGTTTCTGCTTCACCTGTTTTGCACTGTGTGGCTTCATTGAAAAGATCAGTTATATGATTGCTGCCTTCTTTAAAGCCTGTTATTTCTCGAAAAGCGCGATTAATAAAGCAGATTTTCCCTTTACAGTCTTGGACCCACACAGGTTCTTGAATATGATCAAGAAGGTTACGTTGTAGGTTCAGTTCCTTAAGTAACTCGGCGATATTTTTCTGTAAACGAATATTTTCACTTTGCTGCGTTGAAATATCTTGAAAACGCGCAATGGCCGCTGTTCCTGCAATGACGCCTGTAACTTGCAACAATATTTTATTTGTTGTAGTAATAGAAAGCTCAAAAGGACAACCATTGCAACGCAATTGAATCAGTGCCTGATCAAGTTGTCTTAGAGATAATTCTTCTAACCAACGCCCAAAACATTGAAAATTTTTCTGGTTAATTTCCATTTTTTGTAATGCGGAAATATTACCAACTATATGCGGTAAGGCTGTTGGATTTTTCCAAATAAGAAGGCACTGCTCTGTTTCTTCAAAAAGCCATTCATAATATTTAAGCTGTTCAAAAAAATCTGCTTGAAGCATTTTTAACGGTTTCCATGAAGCTTTTTTTATAGCCATAATAACCGTTATACATACGAGCAGTGAGGCACAAGAAATTCCCCCAAAGAGTGCTAAAATAAGCCATGAACCATCTGGCCAAGTGAAGTTAGAAAGAGAGGGAAATGCTAACGATTGAGCAACAGCTGGCAATGGAGAAAAAAAGAATAAGAAGCAAAAAATACTGGTATAAATTTGAATGATTTTTTGAGTTTTTTCTTTGGAGGTATAGTCACCAAAGTTGTGCACGATGCATCTCCTTTTTTACCAGGGAAACGTTTTAATAACGGTTATGATTTGGCTTATAAGGTTTTTGTAGGTAACTCCAATATAGATGGCTTATATCTTCCAATAGGACGTTTGATTTTATTTCTAACCGATCAAGATAAAGGTATGCAACTTTTTCATTAGAATATTTGGGCAAAACGATTACTTTATTTTTGTAGTTTTCTGTACAAAAAATATATGTTTCACTTAAAGGTTGATTAGAAGAAAATTCTTTACGACAAATCATCAGATTGAATATTTCCATTTTTGGCAAGGAATACCAGATTTCTTGCTAAAACAGCAAGTTCGGTATCCTTGATAACGTAATATTTAAGCTATTATTTTTATTCCTTTAAAATTACTTTGTTCAAAGTGATTAAAGAAGATTAAAAAATGCACCCACATATAAAGATTTCTTTATATGTTTATATGATTTTAGATTTTCATGAGCTTATGCGACAATATATTGATATAATATACCGATATAGTGAATGATTATACCCTCAGGTAATAAAGAATATCATAAATTCTGTTGATAAAGCAAAACACTAATAGTTTGCAGTGATTTTGACATTGCAAAAAGGAAGCCCAAGAATTTATTTATGAAGTTATATTGTCTGAAAAATAACACATGAATAAAATTTGAGCGTCAGTACATCTGTTCTTTTTCTTTTAGATTTTAAAAGTGTAGATATTATCAATTTAATCACAAAAAATGTGTTAAGCTGATAAACTTTTAGAAAACTGCCCTTGAGGACGAAACCGCCATAGATAACTGGGTAAAATAGCGCTCATTGTTTTAGGAGTAATCCCGACCCCTTCTAAAATTCGTCCATTTTTAATAGCTTCTTGAGAGACAATATTATCTATTTGTAGGAAGCGTATTTGATCAGCTGTCATAAGTTCCGGCAATAAGGGTATTTTACCGATATTGCCTAAAATATTTCCAATGAAGAGACCAATAGAAAGAGGCATAGATAAAACTATTTTCTTGCGGTGAATGATTTTTAGTACATTTTCAACGGTATTCTGAAATGTCATAACTACAGGCCCACCAAGATCATAACTTTTTCCAAAAGCAACTTTTCCTTCCAAAGCGCGTGCAACAAATTCAGCGATATCACCAACATAAACAGGTTGCAATTTGCTTTGCCCACCACCAAAAAGTGGTATAATAGGCGAAAAACGAGATAGGTTTGCCAAGGTATTAAAAAAGCAATCTTCCGGCCCAAAAATAACCGATGGGCGCATAATAATTGCTTGAGGATGACTGTGACGCACAATTTGCTCACTTGTAAATTTGACATGAGCATAAGAGCACGAGGTATTTTCATCATTGGCGATGAGTGTAGACATGTGAATGAGCGGAATATTCGCTTGAGCTGATAATTCTGCAACGTTTTTTGCGCCATCAATTTGTGCATTTTGAAAATTCGACTGGCTTGCTTGTGTTAAGCTTCCAGGAAGAAAGATTGCACCGTCTGCTCCAAGCAATGCACGGGCAACACAAGCACGGTTCTTAATATCAGTTGCAAGCATTTGGGTTTGGCCCACTTCACCTACTTGTAACATGTAGTAAGCTTTTTGCGGATAGCGAACAGCAACGCGAACGCGATAACCCTGTTTGGTTAAAGTTTCAACGATATGTCGTCCTACAAAACCTGATCCACCGAAAACAGTGATAAGTTTAGGATGTTGATAAAGAGTACAATCAAGTTTCATGGTAAAAAATTCTATTTATTAAAGCTCTATGAAAGAAAATTTTTTAGCATGGTGGTGTTTCATTGTCACGTAAAATATCACCTGCAAAGTAAAGAGAGCCACCAATAAAGATGATTGCATCTTTATGTTCTAAACTAATTTTATGAAAAACAGTTTGTAGATTAACTTGTGGGCTAGCAATAAGTCCTACTTTTTGAGCTGATTGAGCTAAGATTGTTGGGCATACATTCGCATCATTGGAATTTAATGGGATCGTGTAAACTTTATCTACGAGATTGGCCAAGGGACGAAAATAACCAATAGCGTCTTTAGTTTTAAGCATACTAGCAATCATAATAATAGGACGGTTTGATTTTTTTTTCCATTGTGTAAATTCCGTTGCAACAACTTTTCCAGCAGCGGGATTATGTCCGCCATCTAGCCATAAATCAGTACTTGGAGGAAGTTGATCAACCAGTCGTCCATGGGTGAGGTGCTGCATTCGTGCTGGCCAGTAAAGATTGCGCAAAGCTTTGCTTATTGTTTGTTGTGAAAGTTGAAATCCTGCCTGATAGATTGCTTCGATAGAAGCACCAGCATTGGCAATTTGATGAGCGCCGATAAGATTAGGAAGTGGTAAATCCATTAAACCTTGATTGTTTTGGAATACCATACGTCCATATTCTTCATAACTTTGATAATCCTGGTTAAAAATAAAATAAGGTGCTTTATTTTTATCAGCAAGAGTGCTTAAAACAGAATGAGTTATATCATAATTTTGCTTGCCAATGACCACAGGAACAGTCTGTTTGATAATTCCCCCCTTTTCAAAAGCAATTTGTTCAATAGTGTTGCCAAGAAAGGTTTCATGATCATAGTCAATAGGCATAATAAGGGATACAGCTGGCTTGTTAATTACATTGGTAGCGTCAAAACGCCCTCCTAATCCAACTTCTACAATTGTTGCATCAGCTGGATTTGTGCTAAACAACATAAAAGCGACTGCTGTGAGAATTTCAAAAACAGCGATTGGTTCGTTACGGTTTATTTCTATAATTTGGTGAATTGTTTTGATCAGTTGGCTATCTGTGACAAATTGACCGCTTAGTCGCCAGCGTTCATTCCAACGCACCAAATGAGGAGAGCTGTATACATGAACGCGGTAGCCTGCACTTTCCAACAAAGCCCGACAAATGGCTGAAGCAGATCCTTTACCATTTGTTCCAGCAATGTGAATAATGGGTGCAAGTTTTAAATGTGGGCTGCCAAGACACTCTAAAAGACGAGAAATACGTTCTAAAGAAGGAGCAAATTTTTTGGGATAGCTTTCCAGTAAATCATCAATCACTTTTTGTGTGCGGCTTTTTTTCATAATTTAAGCAGCATTTGTTTCAGAAAATACTGTTTGAGAATTTTGAGATGATGGGTAAGAAGGTTTTTGGGGTGCAGAATGTTTCATCATCAAGCGTAAAAGCCGTGCAATAGTGGCTTTCATTTCCAAGCGTGATACAACCATATCAATCATACCATGATTAAGCAGGTATTCACTACTTTGGAAGCCTTCTGGTAAAGTTTCACGAATGGTTTGTTGAATAACACGTGGCCCCGCAAAACCAATCATGGCTCCAGGTTCAGCAATGTGGATATCTCCTAACATCGCATAAGAAGCAGTTACACCACCGGTGGTAGGGTTGGTTAGAACCACAATATAGGGAAGTTTTGTTTCTTTCATCATTTCAATTGCTACTGTTGTACGGGGCATTTGCATTAGTGATAATATTCCTTCTTGCATTCGTGCTCCACCAGAAGCAGCAAAAAGAACCAAGGGACATTTATCTTCAATGGCAGTGTGAAAAGCTTTGATAATAGCTTCCCCTGAGGCCATGCCAAGCGATCCACCCATAAAGGCAAAGTCTTGAACGGTGGCAATAATTGGTAAGCCTTCAATAGTTCCTCGTGCATTTAAGATATTATCATCAACACCAAGTTTAGAGCGATATTCTTTTAACCGATCAGTATAGCGTTTTGTATCGCGAAATTTTAATGGGTCTGTGACAACTTTTGGATTTTCAAGTAATGTATAAACACCATCATCAAAAAAATGCATGAGACGATTTTTAGCACTAATGCGCATGTGATGACCAGAAGAAGGACTCACATATTGATTAGCTTCTAAATCTTTATGAAATACCATTTCACCATTAATAGGATCTTTGATCCATAGATTGTCTGGAATTTCGCGGCGACCTAATATAGAATTAATTTTAGGACGAACATAATTTGTAATCCAATTCATTTGGTAACCTCCCTTTAGATGTTATACACTTTATATGGCTTAAGGGCATATTGGGATTGAATAGTCGGATTCTTTTGACTGATTAATCAACTATTTGTTTTATTTTTTTACCAGTGTTAGCTTTCAATATATCATTTTAGCTTCCCTTGTTTATTAATAGAGCAACAATGGCATGAGTTGAGAGTATTTCCTTTAATAAATCTGTTAACAATTTTAGCAATATAGTTTGCTTGTTTATTTGAATATTAAATCCTATTGCGGCAGGTAAGGATGTATTGTTTGGTCACTTTAATTGTAGAGTTACTCTGGTTAATCAAAGATATTTCCTTTAATATTTGATTAATGACATTTACTGCAAAAACATAATAGCTAAAATTTGAACTATTTTGCAAAATTTTTGATATCTGTTTGTTACTGACTGTTGAGATATTGATAGATAAAATAAAATTTCATTATTCATTTTAGCAGGAAAATTTTTCATCTGTTTTTTGTGATAAGTCAACAAAGATTAAATTATCAACCGAATAATGTAAATTTTCAGCCAAAAGAACTTTAATACTATAGCATTATAATAACTTATGAAATAATGAGAGCAAAAATTTATATGGGAAAATGCTGTTCATAAAAATGAATTTTTTAAAAATATGCTTCAATTTATGAATACATGATGTAGTGCTTTGAATCATTAATTTATAAGTATATGGCTTTAAAAGCGGCATGATAATCTCAATTACAAGTATTACCAGCTTAAGCTGTACTTTTATGAGAAAAATAAAACCAATAAAATAAACACATTTTATTAATAAAATTAATTATTTCAATAGATTATCATGTTTAAAATATGTAATTTTGTATTTTTTAGTATCGTCAGATTACATTAAATATAAAATTAATTCCGGAATGAAATGCCTCTTTCGTAGGTCGACTATTTGACTTGATTGAGTATAAATTATTTTTTGGATGTGAGTTATTTTAATGTAATAAGTGTAGAGTGATTATGGGGAAGCATTTTATATAAATATGTCATGAAGGCAGCTGCAAAAAGTGGTGTTACTAAATTAACAATGGGAATAGAAACGAAAAACGCAATCACTAAACCAGCCCAAAATACTGTCATATGATGGATGCGTAAGAAACTATGGGCTTCTTTCTGGGATTGAAAACGATAAGCAGAGAGCAAAAAATATTCACGACCTAACATATAGCCATTAATAACGTAAAAAGCGATCAAATTAACACCTGGTATGAAAAATAAAATAAAGGCAATTGCGTTACCTAAAAAGCTTATGACAGCAAATTTTAAAGAGAGAATAAGCGAAGACGTAAACGACATAGTTTGCCCAACAGGTTCATTGGGATAATCTTCTTTTTCAATAATTTCAGCGGCGGCATCAACGAAAAAGCTACCAATTATAGCGGTAGTTGGAGCAATCAGAAAAGGCGCCAAAAAAGCTAGGGCAAAGTTAAGAATGATTAATGTGCTAAGTTTTAATAATCCTATCCAATCTGTTAATATGGGAAAAAAATGCGTAATCCAAAGCCAAAGATAAGGCATAAAAAGCTTGTGTATGAGTAGCCATATAATGATGAAAACAATACAAGTAAGCCCCAAAATTTTTAACATCATGATGCAATATTGCGGGGTAGAAAGGCGTTTTAGAGCCAAATAAGTAGCGGTAAAAATCATAAACGATAGATAAGAAGAGAAGAATAGAAAACAAGAGATAGATTAAATAAATAACATCATCATAGCCTGTATTAATGGTGTTTTATATAAGCTCTGTTTGGTAAATTATATGGTCCTTACGTAAATTGTATTAATTAAAATTTATCTCTTATTTTATGTTGTGTTTTTAAAACATCATCAACTTTTAAAAATTTTTATTTTTATTGAAACAAGAAGCTCTTTCTTCTTTTAATCAGTGGTGGAAAGAGAATGAAAAAATGACACAATAATCTTTGCTAATTTTTTAGCTACTTGTTGTTTACTCATACATGGCCATTGTTCAACAGTTTTTTTACTGACCAGACAAATTTTGTTTGTATCTCCACCCATTACGCTTGTTCCATCAGTGTGGAGAGAAACATCGTTTGCAAGAATGAAATCTGCTCCTTTTTGAACACATTTTTTTTGTGCGTTCACAATAATGTCACATGTTTCAGCAGCAAAACCAATCACGAGTGGGGGTCGGTTTGAAGCGTGACCGATAGTTGCCAAAATATCAGGATTTTCAACCATATGCAAAGATGGTGGGATTTTGTTATTCTCCTTTTTGATTTTTTGTAAAGATTGCGTTTGGCTACGCCAATCGCAAACAGCAGCAACAAAAATAGCACCATCAGCGGGTAGTGCAGCTTGAACAGCTTCTAACATCTGACAAGCCGTTTCCACGTGAATAGTTTTTACATTTTGTGGATCAGGAAGATTAACAGGTCCACAAATAAGTGTTACTACAGCTCCCAAGTTGGCTAAAGCTGTTGCAATTGCATGGCCTTGTTTGCCTGAGGAGCGATTGGCAAGATAACGCATCGGGTCAATTGGTTCGTATGTGGGGCCAGAAGTAACAATAAAATGACGACCAGAAAGCGGTTTTTCTTGCTCTCTCAAAAGAGTTTCTACTGAGGCTACAATGGTTAAAGGGTCACTCATACGTCCATAACCTATTTCATCTCGTTCAGCCATTTTACCACTTTCTGGTCCTACTATATGAACCCCATCGGCATGCAATTGTGCGACATTACGTACAGTTGCAGGATGAGCCCACATAGCCGGATTCATAGCTGGAGCAATCAAAAGTGGACAACGTGCTGCTAAAAGCACACAACCAGCTAGATCATCTGCTATACCGACGGCCATTTTTGCAATACGATTAGCACTAGCTGGTGCTAAAATAATTAAATCAGCATTACGTGCTAGCCGAATATGACTAATATCATGATCTTTTTCACGTGAAAATAAATCACTATATACAGCACCACCATTCAGAGCTTCAGCTGCTAAGAGGGTAACAAATTTTTGAGCCGCTTTTGTCATAATAATGTTCAAATGCGCTCCACGTTCTTGTAAACGACGAATCAAATCAAGTGCTTTATAGGCAGCAATTCCACCGCCGATAATGAGAAGCACAGATTTTGATTGCAATGATTGCATTTCGACAGTACTTGCTTGTAATGGTGGTATGGATAATGCGCTGGGATTACTTAACAAACGACGGGCTTCTTCTTCCATAGAAACACCATTTTGTGCAGACCTTGTGCGCAACATTGCTTTGGTTTCAGGTGAAAGATTACGGATAGTGATACTGGCCATAAAATGCTTCCAAAGGAATAAAGTGATTTCAATGATTTCATAAACTTTATTCTTTTTAGCATATTAAGCAAATTAGAAAAAATGAAAAAGAAAAAAGCCTAGAATAATGAGACAAAGGGTCGTGATAAATAAATTATAACGGCTATAACGGTGATTACGATTTTGTTCGAAAACAAAGTGCTTAAAGGTGGGAGGGGAAAGATACAGTCCTGTTTTTGTTATTTGGCTGAGATTTTCTTCTATACGTTGAAAGTTTTTTACTAATTTTGGTGTTTGACGTGCTAGTGAAAACAATGCTTGTGCTCCCTCATTAAAATCTTGGATAAGCCCCATAGGTCCTAAATTTTTGCCAATCCATTCTTTAACAACTGGTTCGGAGGCTTTCCACATATTAAAAGCTGGGTCCAATGTACGAGCTACACCTTCTACAACAATCATAGTTTTTTGCAGCAACAAAAGTTCAGGTCGGGTTTTCATGTCAAATAATTCAGTAACTTCAAACAAAAGTGTGAGTAATTTGGCCATGGAAATGCTTTGCGCTGATTGTCCGTGAATAGGCTCACCAATAGCTCGGTTGGCTTGAGCAAAACTTTCAATACTGTGATGAGGTGGTACATATCCTGCTTCAAAGTGGGCACGTGCCACTCGATAGTAATCACGAGTAATAAAACCATAAAGAATTTCAGCGAGGAAATATTTTTCTTTTTTACTAAGCCGCCCTGTAATTCCTAAATCAACTGCAACAATACACCCTTGCCGATCTACAAATAAATTACCAGGATGCATATCAGCATGAAAAAAACCATCCCGTAGTGTGTGGCGAAGGAAAGATTGAATAAGCGTGGTTGCTAAATTTTTTAAATCAAAACCTGCTTCTTTAAGTGCTGGAATATTAGACATTTTTATGCCATCAATCCATTCCATCGTTAAAACATCGCGCCCTGTTCTTTCCCAATCAACAAGAGGCACCCGAAAACCTACATCATTTTGAATATTTTCAGCCATTTCTGATAGAGCAGCTGCTTCTAAGCGTAAATCCATTTCAATACGGGTAGTTTGTGCCAAAGTTTCAACCACACGAACAGGGCGTAAACGTCGAGAAGCGGGAATATAACGCTCTTGCAAACGGGCAATAAGGTAGAAACTTTTAAGATCTTTGGCAAAACGATTTCTGATATTGGGGCGGATAACTTTAACGGCACATTTTTTTTTATGACCTGTTTCATCATAATATTCAGCTGGATGAACTTGGGCAACAGAAGCAGCAGCAATAGGCGGACAGAAGTCTATGAATAAATCATCCATAGGGCGACCTAGCGAACTTTCAATTTGAACAATAGCTGCAGTACAAGGAAATGTTTGGACACAGTCTTGTAGCTGTGCCAGATCTTTAGCAATATCACGCCCTACAATGTCAGGTCGGGTGGCAAGAAATTGACCAAGCTTAATATAAGAGGGGCCAAGCTTATTAATGGCGTGTGACATATTTTCAGACCGGTGCTTCTTTTTTGTTTTACGCCGTGCTAAAATTCTTGCTATATGATGACATGTCGCCAGAGGGCCATGAAGACCTTCTCTTGGAAGAGCACTAAGGACACCCTCACGCGCTAAAATCCATCCTGCACGCATAAGTTGAAAATAAGCAGAAATTTGTACCATTTTTCAGATCTTCCAGCCTGAATGTAATGCTGCAATAGCACCGGTTAGGTTGCGATACGATACTCGCGAGAAACCTGCACGACTAATCATATGGGCAAAATCGTCTTGTTTGGGAAATTTACGAATGGATTCAACCAAATAACGATAGGCATCGCCATCACCAGTAATGAGTTGACCAAGTTGAGGAATGGCATAAAAAGACCAAAGGTCATAAATTTTATCAAGAAAAGGCATTTCGACATTTGAAAACTCTAAACATAAAAAACGTCCGCCCGGCTTTAAAACACGCAAAGCTTGCTTAAGAGCTTTATCAATATGTGGCACATTGCGAATTCCAAAAGCAATTGTATAAGCATCAAAACTTTGATTTTCAAAGGGAAGATCTTCTGCATTGGCTTCAACAAAATCAATAAAAGGAGCAAGACCATTTTTATGTGCACGCTCTTTGCCAATGTTGAGCATCGAATTATTAATATCAAGTACTGTAGCGTGAACTTGTTTGCGTGAAGCATTGAGAATACGAAAAGCGATATCACCAGTACCACCAGCTACATCAAGAATTTTCCAGCCCGAAATCGCTGGTGGAGAGAGCCATGCAACCATGGAATTTTTCCACATACGGTGCAGCCCAAGAGACATAATGTCATTCATTTTGTCATAGTTTGTCGCAACAGAATGAAATACATCATCGACCATAGACTGCTTTTGCATTTCATCAACTTTTGTGAAACCAAAAGAATATTCCATGCCACCGTCAGCCCCTATGCGTTTCATTTCAGCTGGCATATGTGACGACCTTCCTTATTTTTCTTTTATGTAAATGAAGAATAGAGAAAATTCTTACATACAAAAAAGTAATACGCAAAACCTATGGCGCTTAAGCTTAAAACAAAAAAGTATTTTTAGATATCAAGATTGGCAACACTTAGAGCATTATTTTGAATAAAAACTCGCCGTGGCTCAACTTCATCACCCATTAAACGGGAAAAGAGAGAATCTGCGTCAGTTGCATCATTGATTTTAACTTGTAAAAGAGAGCGCGCATCAGGATCAAGGGTTGTTTCCCAAAGCTGTTCAGCATTCATTTCTCCAAGACCTTTATAACGCTGTAGAGTGATGCCTTTTTTACCGTTTACAAAGATACTTTCTAATAAGCTCGTTGGTCCAAAAATATGCTCTGATTTATCTTTGCGACGCAGAAGAGTGGGAGGGTTATATATTTCTATGAGATTTTGACAAACACGATCAATTTGACGTGCATCTACTGAATTTATAAGCCCTGTATCGAGCACAACAGCGTCTTTAACACCACGTAAAATGCGCTCAAAACACAAACTTCCATCTGGTGTGCTATACCCACTCCAACCACGTTCCATATCATCAGCAATTAAGTCAAGGCGCTGCACGACATTATCTATTGTTTTTTGGGTTTTCTCTGGTGTTACAAAAGCTTCAGAGTTAAAAACACCAGTAATTGCTGCTTGTTCAACAATATTGCGGTCATAACGGGTATGAAGACCATTTAAAAGTTGGCGTAACAAACAAGCATCTTGAACGAGTTGGCGTAAATCAGCGCCTGCACGTATCTCACCTGTTGATAATTCTAATGTTGTATCTTCCAATCCTGCATCAATCAAAAATTCTTCAAATGCTGTTTCATTTTTAATATATTGAAAAGACTTACCACGCGATACTTTATAAAGGGGCGGCTGTGCGATATAAAGGTGACCACGCTCAATCAATTCAGGCATTTGCCTAAAGAAGAAAGTAAGAAGCAAAGTGCGAATATGAGCTCCGTCGACATCTGCATCTGTCATAATGATGATTTTATGATAACGTAATTTATCAGGTGAGAATTCATCTTTGCCGATAGAAGTTCCAAGAGCAGTGATAAGTGTGCCAATCATTTCAGATGAAAGCATCCGATCAAAACGTGCCCGCTCAACGTTAAGAATTTTACCACGCAAAGGTAAAATCGCTTGATTTTGACGTGAACGTCCACTTTTAGCTGAACCGCCAGCTGAATCCCCTTCAACGATAAAAATTTCTGATTTTGTAGGATCACGTTCTTGACAATCAGCAAGTTTTCCTGGAAGTGAAGTAATGTCAAGAGCTCCTTTTCGCCGTGTGAGTTCGCGTGCTTTGCGTGCTGCTTCACGGGCTGCGGCAGCTTCCACTACCTTACTGATGAGAATTTTCGCTTCATTAGGGTGTTCTTCTAGCCATGCTGAAAGACCTTCATTCACTAAATTTTCAACAATAGGACGTACTTCAGAAGAAACCAATTTATCCTTTGTTTGTGAGGAAAATTTGGGATCAGGAACTTTAACTGAAAGAATAGCTGTTAATCCTTCACGACAATCATCACCAGTTAAATTGACCTTTTCTTTTTTTGTAATACCTGAAGATTCAGCGTAACCATTGATTTGGCGTGTTAAGGCACTACGAAAACCTGCTAAATGGGTTCCTCCATCACGTTGAGGAATGTTATTGGTAAAGCATAATACTTTTTCGTGATAAGAATCATTCCACCACAAAGCAACATCTACGCTCATCCCGTCCTTTTCATTTGCAATGTAAATAGGGTTATCGATGAGCACTTTTTTAGATCGATCAATATATTTTACAAATTCGACTAATCCACCTTCATAGTGTAATTCTACCGATTGGACATCAGCATGGCGTTGGTCTGTGAGAAGAATATGTACACCAGAATTTAAAAAAGCTAATTCTCGCAAACGACGTTCTAGAGTTTCGAAATCAAATTCAACTTTAGTAAAGATTTCAGGGCTTGGTAAAAAGCTGATTTCTGTTCCACTTTCTGCATCACAATCACCAACAATTTTAAGTGGAGAATCAGCCACTCCACGGGTAAACGACATTTCATAGATTTTACCATTACGCTTGATTTGTAATCGCAACCAAACTGAAAGTGCATTGACAACAGAAACACCAACGCCATGCAATCCTCCTGACACTTTATAAGAATTTTGATCAAATTTTCCACCAGCATGAAGTTGTGTCATAATGACTTCAGCTGCTGAAACGCCTTCTGTTGGGTGAATATCAGTTGGAATTCCACGTCCATTATCACGAACAGAACAGGATCCATCGGCATGGAGCGTGACATTTACAAGAGTAGCGTGACCCGCTAAAGCTTCATCAATAGCATTGTCTACAACTTCGTAAACCATGTGGTGCAAACCTGAACCATCATCAGTATCACCGATATACATGCCGGGACGTTTGCGTACAGCATCAAGACCTTTGAGAACTTTAATGGAAGCAGCACCATACTCACCACTTAAGGGTGAGGTTGTTTCATCACTCATAAGTCAATCCATTTCTATATTTGAATCAATATTTTATTAGCTCTTTTCAGGTTTAATATTCTAATATGTTATTTATAGCATAACTACGTAAAGCATTTATCGTATATCAAATATATATTCAACATTTGTTACTCTATAATTAGGTGGAATAATTTTTTTCGTACACAAATACTGTAAAGCTTTTATTTTAGCCTTTGTTTGGCTAGAAGGAGAGAAGGAAGGTTGGATGATATCTTTATTTTTTACTCAAAGAGTGCTCTTCTTTATATTTATGCTTAAAAAACGTTTACAATGAGATTTACATTCTATCCACACGTGTTCTGGATAAATGTACGAATTATGGTGTTTTCTTCTGACAATTTTAGAAAATATCAGATATTTTAACCTATGAAAATGCTCACTATTTTGATCAAGTTATAACTAAAAGAAAATAGTATTTTTTGATGATTATGAGCTTTTATTTTTATAGCTGAATGATCTAATAAATTGATTGCTACTATTTTATTGGGTGGTAGGTGTATAGCTTTACAATTGTTAGAGGGAAATGCATAGTGTTTTTGTAGAAAATACAAAATGAGTTGATGCGCTTAATTATATTCTGAAACGTTTAGTGCATGATGACAAACTAATAAAGTTTTGTTTATATTATTTTCCGATTAATTTTTATTGACGAATAACTTCTTTAACTAATAGTTGTTAATTTTTCATTGTTTAATCGATAGGAAATGGCTTCTGCAAGATGATGACGTGAAAGTTGATCTACTTCATCAAGATCAGCGATAGTGCGTGCAACTTTGAGGATACGGTGATAAGCACGTGCAGAAAAGCACATTTTTTCACTAATATCTTGTAGCAATGTGGTCGCACTTTGATCTGGAATAGCAATTTGTTCAATAATTTTGCCAGGGCAATCACCGTTAGTGCGAATATGACCAAGGCCCAATTTTGCAAAACGTTTGGCTTGAATAACACGGGTTCGTGCAACGCGTTTTGCAACATCACAGCTTTTTTCGGACTGTTCTGGTTGCATGAGATCCATAGCTGTTAGAGCAGGCACACAAATGCGTAAGTCAATTCGATCGAGCAAAGGGTTAGAAATACGAGCTTGATAATCGTTCTGACAGCGTGGACCTTTAGCACAAACATGGCCTTCTTCGCCTGCCATGCCACATCGACAAGGATTCATTGCAGCAATGAGCTGGATGCGAGCGGGATAACTAATATGGTGGTTAGCGCGGGCAACAATACATTCTCCACTTTCTAAGGGTTGACGAAGAGAATCAAGGACTTGTGGAGAAAATTCAGGCAATTCATCGAGAAATAAAACACCATTATGCGCAAGTGTTACTTCTCCTGGTTTTCCTTTGAGCCCACCACCAATTATTGCTGCCATGGAAGCAGAATGATGAGGAGAGCGAAAGGGACGGTGGCGTGAAATAGTATTGTGTACTGTTTCTCCGGTAATAGAGGCAATCAAACAAACATCTAAAAGTTCACGATTATCAAGAGGCGGTAAAATAGAAGGTAAGCATTGAGCTAACATAGATTTTCCTGCGCCAGGAGGACCTACAAATAAAAGGTTATGCCGTCCAGCTGCGCATACTTCTAAAGCACGTTTGGCAGCTTTTTGTCCTTTAATCTCACAAAGATCTGGTAACTCAGTTTGGATTGTATATTGGCGTGGTTGTGGACGCTTTAGGATTTGTGTTCCTTTAAAGTGGTTGACAATAGCAAGAAGTGTATCGGGTGCGAGAATATCCATATCTGCATTTGCCCATGCAGCTTCAGGTCCGCATTGATGGGGACAAATTAACCCTTTATTAAGTGATAAAGCTGTCATTGCGGTTGGTAAAACCCCGTTGACAGCAGTAATAGATCCATCCAGTGATAATTCTCCTAAAATGATATAATTTTGTGCTATTTTTGGGGGAAGAAGTCCCATAGCAAGCATTAAGCCTATTGCAATGGGGAGATCATAATGTGAGCCTTCTTTAGGTAAATCAGCTGGTGCAAGATTAATCGTAACTCGTTTGTTAGGCATGGAAAGTCCACAAGCATGCAGGGCTGCTTGCACACGTTCACGGCTTTCTGCGATAGCTTTATCTGCCAATCCAACAATAGCCATTCCTATCCTACCAGGAGCAATCATAACCTGTACATCAACAGGGATTGCTTCTAAGCCACGAAAAGCAATTGTTGTAACACGCGCAACCATAAATTTCCCCCTTTTTTTGATTGCGAAAAAACAATCATATCTGCCTATAAAAATCAAGCAGGATTTGTGTATAGTGCTTTTGATGAAGCAATTTATTTGTATAAATAAATATATACAAGTTGTATGGCATAGTTACAGATGGAGATTTACATAAATTTAATTATAATAATATTACGGCTCAAGATATTATAGAATGAGCTAATAAGGATGTTTAAAAAAAGCAAAAGTAGACTATTTGTTTTTATAATATCAGAGGCTTATAAACACAGGAAAATGATACGATATCACCATAAAAATATTGTTTGATATAATCAAATGCGTGAAGAATTTAAAAAATAGACATATTTATTTTCTTTTTGGATGTTATGTATAAAAAACATACTATAGAATATTTATTTTAAGAGTATCTGATTTGGTAATATGTCAGAAAAAAGTTTCATCGAAATCAAAAACTATATGCAGCGTATTTGTGGGCTTATGTTTAATTTTTGCTTTTCCGCAATCACTTGCGGCGTTTGAGCTTTTTGGCATTCATTTGTGGGGTAAAAAAAAGCCAAATCTTTCTTCAGGTGATATGAGTGGTACGGAAAAATTTTATCAAGTTGAAGTTGTTGTACCACAAGGTGCACCGCAAGTAGGGGCTCAAATAGTTAAAGACGTGTCTTCTCTTGTTGCTGATCAAGATAAAGCAGTTTCTAGTTCTTCTGGTTTGTTGGCTAAAGCTCGTTCAAATTATCAAGCCATTCTTTCTGCTCTTTATGCTGACGGACGTTACGGGGGTGTTATTAGTATTAAGATTAATGGTCTGGAAGTTGCTGATTTGTCTCCTATGACTCAATTGCCAGTTCAATCTACCGTTGTTATTATAGTTGATGCTGGGCCACAATATGTTTTTAGTGCCGCAAGTATCACAGGGGCTGCTCCATTTATAAAAAAAACAAATTCAATGCCTTCAGTCGAAGAGTTGGGTTATAAGATTGGGGCTGTTGCAAAATCTGAGACTATTTTTAAGGCAGAACGATGGGTAATTGAAGGGTGGCGTCGACATGGACATGCTAAAGTTAACATTGTGAGCCGTGATGTGGTTGCTGATCACACTACGCACCTTATTGATGCGCAGATTGTAACTGATCCTGGGCAAAAAGCTTATTATGGTTCTTTGAGTGTGCGCAATGTGAGTGAACAACCACACATGGATTCAGATTATGTTAAATGGATAACAGCATTAAAGCCAGGTCAGCAATATGATTCTGATGCATTAGCTAAAGCTAATAAACGGCTTGCGCGGCTTGATGTTTTTCGTGCTGTCAATATACAAGAGGCTGATGCAATTAACCCTGATGGAAGTTTACCCCTGACGTTCGTTTTAGAAGAACGTAAGCCACGACGTTTTGGCGTTGGTGGTAGCTATTCAACATTAGATGGTGCTGGTTTTGAAACTTATTGGATGCATAACAATCTTTTTGGCCGTGCAGAGCGCCTTAAAATTGAAACTAAAATAAATGGTATTGGTGATCATAAAACAAAATCTTATAATCCAAAGAATTTTAATTATCTTTTTGGAACGACATTAATAAAGCCTGGTATAATTACTCCTGACACAGACTTTGAAACAGAATTAAAAATGCAACGAGATAGCTTAGATAATTACACAACACAAGCTATCAGAGGAAAGTTTGGCCTTACTCATATTTTTAATGATAATTTATCCGGGCAGTTTGCTGTGGTAGCTTCTAATGGACAGTCGCATGATGATTATCTTGGAAGCCGTAATTTTACGATGGTTGGGTTACAGAGTGGTTTGATTTATGATAGCCGTGATAATAAGTTCAATGCGACAAAAGGTTTGTATAGTGAAACGATAATTGAACCATTATATGAAGCGCATGCTAATGATTTTGTGACGAAAATAACAATAGAAGGTCGTTCTTATTGGGTGCTTGATGAACAAAATCGTTTTGTTTTTGCAACACGAACAAAACTTGGTACAATTATTGGGAATGATAAAACAAAGTTGCCTTCAGATATGCTTTTTTTTGCTGGTGGTGGAGGGTCTGTTCGTGGTTATGCTTATCACAATATTGGTATAAAGGCGAAAAATAATACTATTATTGGTGGACATGCACTTGTTGAAGGTTCAGCTGAATTACGTCTTTCTGTCAATAATACAATAGGATTGGTCAGTTTTATAGATGGTGGTCTTGTGAAGGCGAAGGCACATTTTGATTTTTCGCAAGATATTAAATGGGGGGTAGGCATTGGGGGACGTTACATGACAGGTCTTGGTCCTTTACGGTTTGATTTGGCTTGGCCTCTTAAGCGGGAGAAAGGTGATCCACGTGTAGGTTTTTATGTGGGTATAGGGCAAGCATTCTAATGAAAAAAATATTGCGTTTTTTTGCCTTTTTATTTGGATTTTCTTTTCTTGTAATAAGCTTTTTTGTTTTTGTACAGAAAAGTGATTCACTTTTTAAAAACATAATAAGAGGTGAGCGTTCATGGTTTGTTTCTTTTATTGAACACAAACTTTCAACGCCTAATCGTCAAGTTCGTTTACATAATATGCAGGGAATATTATCATCCCAAGCATCAATTGATGTTATTACGGTAAGTGATCATAAAGGTGTTTGGCTTACAGTTACCAATGCGAAAATAAATTGGAATCGTTTAGCGTTGTTAAGAGGGCGTATTGAGGTTAACGAGCTTTTGATAGGACATGTTACGTTTTTACGCAAACCACACAGTTCTACATCTGTTTCTTTTTTGGAAGCTAATCAACTTTCCATACCACGATTACCTATCTCTGTTTCTGTCAATACGTTTAAGGCTGAACATGTGAGCTTTGGAAAAGACCTTTTTGGTTTTTCTTCTGATGTATCATTAGAAGGACATTTAACTTTAGCCAATGATATTATTGATGCTGATGTAAAAGCTCATCGTTTAGATGCATCAGGTTATTTTTCTATTTTAACAAAAATATCCAAGAAAAGTCGTACAGCTCAAATTGATATTATCGCTAACGAACCACAAAATGGTATGTTAGCTAATATCTTTAATATTGAGAAACGCCCTGCATTAAATCTTGTCATTAAAGGTGATGGTACTTTTGATGACTTGGTTGTTGCGCTTCGGGCAGAGGTTGATCGTAAGCCTATTTTAAATGGTAATGTTGTTCTTGCAAGGGTTTTAGATGATCACAACCTTTCTGCACAGTTGGCAGGTACAATTGGTTTTTTAATGCCTTTTCAGTATCGCAGTCTTTTTGAATCTAATGTAATATTGGGAATAGAGGCGGTGATAACAAAAGAGGGTACCACACGCCTTAATCATATGATAGTCCAGGGTGAAGCAATTAATGTTGTAGCTAATGCTGAAATAACAGCCGATGGATTTTTGCGGCGTCTTTTTGTTGATGGCAACATAGGTTTTGATCAAGAAAATGAGTCTGCTCGTTTATTACCGTTAGAAAGTCAAACACGTGTGAATAATTTGACTTTAACCATTGATTATGGTCGCCAGGACCAACAAGTTTGGAAAGGTCGGCTTATTGCGCATCATTTGAGCAATGAAAATATTCGTATTCGTGATGCAGTTTTTGATATGGGGGGTGTAAGCGAAAATCTGGATGATCCAGCTTCCCGTCATGTTGGCATTCAGGTTAATGGTATTCTTCAGGGAGTTGCAAATACTAAGAATGCATTTGAAGATGGTCTAGATCAAGCGATTCATCTCCATATAGATACAGATATTGCCTCTGGCAAACCGATATTAGTTCATGATTTTAGCATTGTGGCTCAAAGTTTTTCTGCTTGGTTAAAGGGAGAAGTAAATCATTTTGTTTTTAAAGGGGATCTTGGTTTAAAAGCACAAACATTAACCCCTCTGGGTATGTTAATTGGGCGACCAATGTCTGGCAACGCAGATGTTAAAGCTAAAGGTAGTATGAGTTTACCTGGTAGCGCTTTTGATTTTGAATTGTCAGGAGCTGCTGATAACGTGATGATAGGTACTAAGGCTGTTGATTCTTTATTAAAAGGGAGGCTTACCCTTTCAGGTAATGTTGCTCGAAACACGAAGGGTTTAATTTTACATCATTTGCGGTTGAAAAATGACTATGCCAATGTAACAGCTAATGGACATCTTTCAAGTGTGAGTGCTGAGATGGATGTTTATGCTCAAATATCTAACCTTACCATGTTAGACCCAAGGATGGAGGGTGCGATTACTATACAGGGTGCTGTTAGAGGACATAATAGTCTTATAATGGTCAGTACGCACGCTGATATTACTGAGGCACTTTTTATGGGTAAAAAGCTTCAAAATACAATATTAAATGTCAATGCATTGGTGGATAATACATCGGTTTCTTCTAATGTAACTGGCTTTGTAGAAGGTAAAGGGATTTTTGCTCAACAACCGTTACAATTGTCTGCTTCTTTTGAAGATTTCAACCGTATTTGGAAGCTTCAGGATATCAATATTGAAGGAGCGTCTACAAAAATAACAGGTGATCTTTTTCAAACGTTTGAAGGTTTTATAAAGGGAACTTTACATATTGACGTTGACGATATCTCAACGTTTGCTACGTTGTTTTCGCAGAAAGGTAGCGGAAAAGTAAGAGGAGAATTTGTTTTTGATGAACACAATGGTAAGCAAAAAACTAATCTCAAAATCAAGAGTGATCATTTAATATTTGCAAAAAATGAAATCAAGAAATTAGCAATACAGGCTGATATATTCAACCTTTTCAATGCGATACAATTTAAAGGTTTTGTCAATGCAGAGCGTATTCAAACATCATTTATGGTGGCCGATCATTTAAAATTTCACGCTAATGGTAACAATGAGCGAACGGTTTTTAATGTTCAGGCGGTATTACCTAACAATACAAATACGCAGTTTTCTGGTCGTATAATTACGGCAGGACTATCGACCGATGAGCAAAAAATCCAGTTCGAAGCTATGGATATAAAATACTCTAATTTTCATGCAAAATTATTCACTCCAGCAACAATCATTTTTGGTGAGAACGGGGTAACAATAAGTGAATTAGGATTTATTGTCGATCAAGGTAAGATTGTACTTAATGGTACTCTTCAAGATGTTTTAAATTTGCATCTCACTATGAATGCTATTCCTGTAGCTTTAGCTAATCTGTGGAAATCGGATCTTGGTGCGGTTGGTACTTTGTCGGGGCAAGTTATGATTCATGGTCGTTTTGAAAATCCTGATGTGACCTATGATATAAAAGGTTATGAGCTGACAATTGCGGCTTTCCAAGAGAGAAAGATAAAACCTTTTATGTTTTCTGCTAGTGGTAAGGTGATAGATAAAACTTTTACTTTGGGTGCAAGTTTAGTTGGGGAAGAGTTACAAGCGCAAACACAAGGAACTGTATCTTTAGATAAAGGCGAACTTGATCTTCATATTGATTTGAAAAATTTATCTGCGCTTTTGTTTAACAGTTTTATTGAAGGGCAAGTTTTGAGAGGAGTGGTAACTGGTAAGGTCGATATTGGGGGGACATTGAAGGATCCATCTGCGCATTTTGAATTTTCTAGTCAAAATTTAACAATCAATTCTATTTTTCATAAAAATGCATCATCAATCAATATAAATGTTCGTGGTTTTTATGAAAAATCAACACTTCATATTCAGCATATAACAGCAACTGGATCTAAAGATTTAGATCTTTTTGTAAATGGGCGTCTTTCTTTGAATAATTCACCAACTGAACTGAGTGTTAAGGGTATAATGCCTCTTGCTTTTGTTGATCAATTTTTAGCAAAACGTGGTGCGCATATAACAGGAATAGCAAAAATTGATGCTGTTTTAAATGGGACATTGTCTCAGCCACAGTTGATAGGATCTTTTTCGATAATAAATGGTGGTTTTTTTGATTCGCAAACAAATTTGGAACTCAGCAATATAATGCTTGAAGGCAAATTGAATGGCGATCACATAATTTTAGAACATGCTTCTGCTCGTTCATTTGGTGAGGGATCTGTTTCTATTTCGGGTCGTATTTCTACAGATCTGCAAACAGATTTATCTATTCACCTCGACCGTATCAATTATAATGATGGATCTATGATTTTTGCGACACTAACAGGCAAAACAACAATGACTGGTCATTTGTTGAGCAGTCTTGTTATTGGTGGTGAGGTTACAGTTGAAAAAGCTGAAATTCTTATTCCTGATCATTTTCGAAATGCAACATTTCTTGATGTTAGACATAATAATTTAACTAAATTAATTCTAAAAACGCTTGAACGTGCTGATGCTAAAGCTTATAGAACCAATCATAATATTTCTAAAGAACCTTCTTCTGCTGTACAGTTGAATATGCAAATTAATGCACACAATCAAATTTTTGTTCGTGGTCGAGGTTTAGATGCTGAGTTGGGGGGACGTATTAGTTTAACAGGTCCGTTACATGATGTACATCCAGTTGGAGAGCTTCAGATGATTCGTGGACGGTTTGATATTTTATCACAACGTCTCAATTTTGATAAAGGACAGGTAAGTTTTAGTGGTAATCTCAGTCCAACTGTTTATTTTGTTACTAACAGTAATAATGGCGATGTTCATGTTACTGTAACAGTGAGCGGAACTATTGATAACCTTGATATTCAATTTGCGTCACAACCTATTTTACCACAAGATGAGGTATTAGCACGCTTGATTTTTAAGCGCTCTCTTAATGAATTATCGCCATTTCAAATTGCTCAGCTTGCAGCAGCTGTAGCTGAGCTTGCTGGTGCTTCTAATACATCTTTGTTGAATACTTTACGCGCTAAGATTGGTCTTGATGATCTTGACGTTATTGTTGATGAAAATGGCAATACGGGTTTACGTGTTGGGCGTTATGTTCGCGATAATATTTATTTGGGTTTTGAGGCAGGGTTAGATGGCACAACGAAAGGAACAATTGATTTAGATATTTCACGCCATTTCAAGGCAAAAGGCGCTATAGGGAATGAGAACAATTCCAGTTTTGGCTTGTTTTATGAAAGAGAGTATTAAATACAAAAATTTTAAAAAGCTAATGCCTAAAATTCTTGCTTTTTAAAGTGAGTATTATGAAGCTTTTTATAAAGGCCTTTTTTCTTTGCTAACAATTCTACCTGAGTACCTTGTTCAACTAATTGCCCATTTTGTATTACAATAATTTTATCAGCATGCGCAATTGTTGAAAGACGGTGAGCAATCACGAGAATTGTACACTTTTTGGTGAGGTTTTGAAGTGTCTCATTAATTTGGGTTTCAGTATGTGAATCTAATGCACTTGTAGCTTCATCAAAAATCAAGATTTTACTGTCATGAAGTATTGCACGAGCAATAGCGATACGCTGTTTTTGACCTCCTGAAAGATTATTCCCATTCTCGCCCACTTGTGTATCATAACCTTGGGGCAAATCCATGATAAAGTCATGAGCATTGGCTGCTTTTGCTGCTTTTATAATATCATTGTTGCTGGCGCCTTTTTTTCCAAGCCCGATATTATATTTAATAGTTCCTTGAAACAAAAATGTATCCTGCCCTACATAAGCTATAAGGTTTCGAAGGGAATGAAATGTGATGAAGCGAATGTCTTGATCATTAATGAATATAGATCCTTGTGTAGGGTCATAAAGGCGCATAATAAGATTGATAAGCGTTGATTTACCTGAACCGGATGGCCCAACCAATGCTGTCATTTTTCCTGCTTCTATTTCCAGATTGATGTCGTTTAAGACTGTTTGATTATCCATATAAGCAAAAGAAACATTTTCAAAACGAATAGAGCAATGTGTTTTATTAAAGTCTTTAGCTTCTTTATGTTCTATAACAGTCAGTGGATAATCGAGTATTTCGAACATTGTACGAATGCTGACCAAGCCAGACTCAATTTTGACACGCACATTTACCAATCTTTTAGCAGGTTCATAAATGAGGAGCAAAGCTACAAGAAAAGACATTAATTCACCTTGAACACCGGTACGTTGGGTTGCAAGATAGCCGGAAAAACAAATAATAACTGCAATTGCGATGCCGGCAAGCGTTTCCATAATTGGATGTGTAGCAGCTTCAAGCATTGCAATACTGTTTGCCTGTTTTTCAACGTCACAAATAGCTTTATTCATGCGTTTTTTCATCAATTCTTCTAGCGAAAAAGCTTTAATTACGTGAATACCAACAGCAGTTTCTTGCATAACTTTGATAATTTCGCCTAGTGAGAGAAGTTCTTTTTCCATAAGGCCACGAATACGTTTTAAAGCCATTCGAACTCCTAAAAATGCAAGAGGTCCTACTGTTAAGGTAATGGTGATTAACGTAAAATTTTGAATAAACATAACAACCAAAAGGCCAATGACAGAGAGTAAATCACGCACAAAGGTTGTAATAATTATATCGATGATATTACGAGCTGCTGTTGCATTATGGGTTACACGAACAAGAAGATCAGATGAAGCATTATTTTGATAAAAAGAAACGCCTTGCTTCATAAGACGTGCGTAAATTTTACGTTGTTGTTCGGCAATGATACTATTGCCTGCTTTACTTAGACAATAGGTTTGAGCGAAAGTTGCAACCCCTTTGAGAATAAAAATAAATGCAAAAATACTAGAGATGAAAACAATCATATTAAAACTGTGTCCATCAATAATATGATTGACAATATCACGCATCATCCACGCACTAATTGCAGTGGTCAATGCAATGATGATCATTGCAACAATGGCTGCACTATACCAGTACACATGTTTACGAAAATTTTCTCGTAAAAGACGGATGATAAGGTATTTACCAGAAAGGGATGTTTGTATTTTTGCCATGAAATACTTTTATTTTCTCTCATTATTTCATGCAAGATTAAAGTACTCCTTATAGAAAAGCAAACCCTCTTCTATAAGGAATACTCTCTAGAGAGATTTAGTGTACTAATTTTTTGTTTTCAAAAACATTACATCAGCACTCTACAATATTTTAAGATCATATTTACGACTCGACCAAAAAAGTCACTTTAAAACACGCTCTCTTAATTAAAATTATTTAGGTGCTATGACCATCATCATCTGGCGACCTTCAAGTTTAGGCTCAGATTCAATTTTAGCAATTTCACGTGTATCTTCTTTAACTCGCTGAAGAAGCTTCATTCCAAGATCTTGGTGTGCCATTTCACGGCCACGGAAACGCAAAGTAATTTTTACTTTATTACCATGATCAATAAAGCGATGAACGGCCTTAAGTTTTACCTCATAATCATGAACGTCAACATTTGGTCGCATCTTAATTTCTTTGACTTCGATAGTCTTTTGTTTTTTACGCGTCTCAGCTGCTTTTTTTTGATTTTGATATTTCAGTTTGCCTAGATCAATAATTTTACAAACAGGCGGTTCTGCATTTGGCACAATCTCAACCAGATCAAGCCCAACGTCTGCAGCCATAGCAAGCGCTTCTTGCGTTGCAATAATTCCCTGATTTTGTCCTTCATCATTAATGAGTTGAACGCAAGGAACACGAATATCTTGATTTGAACGTGGCCCATCTTTTTGGCTAGGCGTTATTTTAAATGATCGGCGAATGGTCTATGCTCCTTAATTTTGATTTATTTATAGAATGCCTTAATATACAATATCTATACAGAAAAACAATAAGAATTCATGTTTTTTTCACTATCGTTAATACAGGCTTATTTATTCGTTGTTTTAAGTTTAGTTTCGAAAAAAGAAGTTTTTCTTTTATAGTAAAAAGTATTTTATTAAGGAAGAATGATGATAGATCAAAATATTCCTTGTCAGTTTTTTTCGTTTGAAGATACAGCTCTTGCTGTACGTCATCGTAAAGGTAGTCGTTCTCCGGGATTGGTTTGGTTATCTGGTTATCGATCTGATATGCTGGGAAGCAAGGCAATGGTGGTTGATGCTTTTGCTCAAAAAAATAATTTGTCTTGTTTGCGTTTTGATTATTCTGGTCATGGGGAATCAGAAGGAGATTTTTTTGAAGGTACGATTTCACGTTGGGTGAAAGAAAGTTTAGCGATTTTTGAAGCTTATTGTGAAGGACCACAAATTTTAATTGGTTCCTCTATGGGGGGGTGGATTGCTTTAAGGCTTGCTATGATGCTCGCGCAGCAAAATAAACCACTTGCCGGGATGGTATTGATTGCACCTGCTCCGGATTTTACACAAGCCTTGATTGAACCAACTTTGACCACGGTAGAATGGAAAGCTTTGGAAGAAAAAGGTTATTTTGAGCGTTCTTCAAGTTATGATTTAGAGCCAACACCTTTTACAAAGGTATTACTTGAAGATGGGCGAAATAACTGTGTTATGAAAGGATGCATTGATATTGGGTGCTCAGTTCATATTCTGCAAGGAATGGAAGATGAAATAGTTTCCTATCAACATGCATTAGCTTTACTTGATCATTTGCCTTTGCATAATGTAACATTAACACTTGTTCGTGATGCAAACCACCGGTTTTCACGTCCACAGGATTTGGATTGTTTTGAAAAAGTGTTGATGTCATTAATTGATCGAATCAATGAACCATCAAGATCTAGTTGATTAGATTATAGAGACATGATGCATGGTTATTTATGAGCAAGATTTTATTCTCTCTGATCGCGTTGTGCCTTTGCGGGTACGAAAGCATAAATATGCACGCCGTTTCACGTTACGCATTGATGCGGATGGACAGGGGATTTGTTTAACAATACCACCAGCGATAAATTTTAATGCGGTTCAGTCTTTCATTGAAAAACATAGTTGTTGGATTGAAACACATCTTACTCATGTTCTCACTTCCCGTGAAAGTTCTTATCTCAAGGAGGGTGCAACAATTCCTTTATTAGGTGTTGCACACATTATAAAGCGTAAAGAAGGGCGTGGGGTGGATGAAATCGTTACAGGTGATATGGAGCAAAAACCGCAAATTATTATCTATAGTCGGTTAGAATATTTGCCAAGACGAATTGCTGATGTTTTAAAAAAACAAGCTAAAATCATTATAACACCGCTAGTAGAACAGTATGCACATAAAGTGGAACGTAAAGTTAAATCAATCCGTTATAAAGATATCAAAAGCCGCTGGGGATCATGTTCGACAGATGGGCGTTTATCTTTTTCATGGCGTCTTGTTATGGCACCAAGAGAAATTGTTGAATATGTTGTTGCACATGAGGTCGCTCACCTTATCGAAATGAATCATAGGTCACAATTTTGGGATCTTTGTGAGAAACTTTGCCCAGGTAGTAAAACTTATCATGCTTGGTTAAAGAAAAATAGTCATACGTTGCACGCGATCAATTTTCACTAACACAGTATTATTATGGTTATTTTTTTGAATTTCATACATTTTTATTGATAATTATCTGCTATTTTTTGTCATTGTGTGCGATATTATCTCCCACGTTGTATTTTTTATACAAAGTTTTATTGCCCTTTATAGTTTATGTGTACTTATCGATTAATGGGCTTATTGTAACAGATATTATTTTGTAAGCATTGACCAAAATATATTATCATTATTGGATATACTAAATGAAAAGGTCAGATTCTTTTACTATTTTTAATTATTCTTGTTTTTTCTGTGGGTTTGGTTTGTGATTTTTGGAGTACTAGTTATAAATCAAAAAATAGCTGTACGTTGAAATTATTATTTAATTGATATTTACAGTGCGTTTTAACCACTGCCTTTTATACAGAAAATTGTGCTTAGGTGGGCTTAATATCCAGCCATGTTAGTGATGATATTTCAATAAAGTGACTACTAAGTCACTTTATTGAAATTGTTTTTTTTGCTTTGTTTAGTAAGGACTTTTAACATTTTTGCTTTATCTTTCTTGTGATTTAACTTAACATTTTTAAATCACTTTTTGTATAGATTGGAATATATTTATGCCTGTTCTTACAGATCCTATTCAGTTATTACAGGCGCTTATCCGTTGCCCTTCTGTTACACCTCATGAAGCAGGTGCTTTGTCGACTTTGGAACACTTTTTGACAAAACTGGGATTTACTGTTGAACGCCCTGTTTTTATAGATAAAAATACAGAAGATGTTGAAAATCTTTATGCAAAGATTGGAAATAAAGGTCCACATCTTATGTTTGCAGGTCATAGTGATGTAGTCCCACCTGGTGAGCTAGGCAATTGGACTTATCCTCCTTTTAAAGGCGTTATAGATCAAGGGAAACTCTACGGAAGAGGCGCTGTTGATATGAAAGGAGGCATAGCGTGCTTTATAGCGGCGCTAGCGCGGATTTTTAAGAAACAGCCAATTAAAGGGACAATAAGTTTTTTGATAACTGGTGATGAAGAAGGTCCCGCCCTTAACGGTACGGTAAAACTTTTAAAATGGGCAGTAGAAAAGGGCGAAAAATGGACTGCGGCCATTGTTGGTGAACCGACAAGTGTAAAAGTTGTTGGTGATATGATCAAAATTGGTCGTCGGGGGTCAATTTCCGGTGTTATTAGAGTGCGGGGTCGGCAAGGTCATGTTGCTTTTCCTGAACGAGCAGCTAATCCATTACCTTTAGCAAATAAGCTTATTCAAGCACTGATACAAACTCCTCTGGATCAGGGAACAAAAAATTTTCAAGCAAGTAATTTGGAATTAACAAGTATTGATACGGGTAATTGTGCTGTCAATATTATTCCTCTGCACACAGTAATTCGTTTCAATATACGCTACAATGATCTTTGGACAAGAGAAACACTCATTGCTGAAGTTGAAAATCGTCTTGCATTGGTACAATCAGAAGATAATCATAATAAGCTTCCATGTTATCAACTTGAGTGGGTACCGAATTTAGGTAACGTTTTCTTAACTCAAAATGGTAAGCTGATTGAAACTTTATCGAACGCTATTGAAAGTATGACAGGAAATAGACCAGAACTTTCAACTTCTGGAGGCACTTCAGATGCACGGTTTATTAAGGATTATTGCCCCGTTGTTGAATTTGGTTTACCAGGGCAAACCATGCATATGGTAGACGAATGCGTTACTCTTGATGCATTGGAAAGTCTTACTTCGATTTATGAACGCTTTATTGTTGATTTTTTTGCATAAAAATGATTGCTATAAACGTAAAATAGGTTAAATTATAAGAAGCGTTTTATAATTAGGGTCACTATTCGTAATTTTTATCTGAAACAGAAGTGTTAATTTGCCAATTGATTAATGATGTGATCGAGAACAATATATCCTTTAGTTGTAGCTTTTAAACGCTGGTTGTCTACCATTTCTACCAAGCCTTGTTGTTGTAAATTGGCAAGTTTGACTGGTGATAAACTTTTTAAGCTTAAAGTTTCATAGCGTGTAAGATCAAGACCTTCTGAAAGACGCAACCCCATGAGCAACATTTCGTTGGCCTGTTGTCTTCTTGTTAATTGTTCTGTTTCGATACAGCCATGGCCTGTAGTTTCTACCAATTCAAGCCAACGTTCGGGATGTTTTTCATTCATTGTGACATAACGTTCAAGTTTTTCAGTTTTGGATAGTGGTATTTTTGAAAAAGTGGGGAAATTTTCCATCGGGCGTTGTATAAAACGTCCATGTGCTCCTGGGCCAAAACCTGCATATTCATTATAGCGCCAATAAAGAAGATTATGACGAGATTCAGCACCAGGCATTGCATGGTTTGAGATTTCGTAAGCGGGAAGGCCGTGCATAGTCGTTATTTCTTGGGTAAGATTATAAAGGTCTGCTGCCAGTTGCGATACTGGAAGAATAAGTTTTCCTGCGGCATGAAGCTTTTTAAAGACAGTCCCTTCTTCAATGGTTAGTTGATAAAGGGAAAGGTGGTCTGCTGCTAAATCAATAGCTTGGGAAAGTTCATATTTCCACTGTTTAAGCGTTTGCTCAGGGCGGGCATAGATTAAATCAAAAGATAAACGTGTAAAGATTTCACGTGCTAAAGTGATAGCATAAAGAGCTTGTTTAACATCATGAAGACGGCCAAGTTGTCGCAGAGCTTTATCATTGAGTGCTTGTACACCTAAAGATAAGCGATTAATACCTACCGCATGGTAGCCGCGAAAGCGCTCTACTTCTACACTGGAAGGGTTGGCTTCTAGTGTGATCTCAGCTTTATCGTCGATTGTCCAATTTTGGGCGACGGTTTGTAGTAAAGCATCAACAGTTTGAGGTGTCATAAGGGAAGGTGTACCACCGCCTATAAAAATACTTGTAATATGACGGGGACCTATCATACGATATTGTGTTGCCATTTCGCGTTTAAAGGCGGCTACAAAACGCTGTTGATCTACCCCATTTTTGCGCACATGCGAATTAAAATCACAATAAGGACATTTAGCAACACAAAAAGGCCAATGAATGTAAATACCGAAGGGTTCAATCATTAGGATACCAAAAAATTTTCCACGAAGAGCTTAAAAGCGCGTGAGCGATGGGAAAGGGGTGTTTTATCATTAAGTGTCCAGCCATGTTTTTGCTCTGTTGACATTTCACCGAAGGTATTTTCATATCCATCTGGTAGAAAAATGGGATCAAAACCAAAACCTTTATTTCCACGTGGTGGCCAAATGAATGTGCCTTCAACGCTGCCACGAAAATAATCTGCATAGCCATTGGGCCATGCAACACAGATGATTGATATGAACCGGCATTTACGCTGGCTTTTTCCAAGGGCTCCAATTTTTTGTAATTCATCTTCTATTTTTTGCATAGCTTTTGAAAAATTACGTGTACCATCAGGCTGAATGGCCCAGTCGGCTGTATAGACGCCTGGTGCACCACCTAATGCGTCTATTTCCAAACCAGAATCATCAGATAAAGCAGGAAGCTGTGTAGTTTTTGCTGCTGCAAAGGCTTTGATATAGGCATTTTTTTCAAATGTTGTTCCTGTTTCTTTTGGTTCGGGCAAACCGAGCTTTTTTGCTGAGAGTGTTGTTAAGCCGAAAGGAGCAATTAATGCGGTGATTTCATGTAATTTTCCGGCGTTATGTGTAGCAATAACAAGTTTTTGATTTCCTATACGTTTCATACGTATCTCTCCTGATATGAGGGATGAATTATTTGTTGGGGTGAGAACTTGTTTTATAGGAGAATAAATTTAACAATACCGGTTTTAATTCCAATAAATAAAGTGATCAATACAACTTGAGAGATTTATTTGCGGTGGTTTTTCACGTCCACAAAAGTTTTGCGACTTATTATAACGAAAATAAGTATCAGGTTTAGTTTGTAAATTTACATCATAGTTAAAGTCAATCATGAATATATTTTATAGATATGACAGGAAATAATACCCTTATGGTTTTTAAGGATTTTATCGTGAGAAAATTTTTTATATTGGTGTCTAACTTAAATAATTATAAAATGTAAGTATTACCAAATTTTGCGGAATTTGATCCTTCTATAATTTTTTAGAGATCTTATTCAAAGAGGATTATTTGTATTTGAGAAGGATGAAGATTAGAATGCTACATAAAATAGCCTCTCTTTTTATGATGGTACCTTTGATGATAAAACGATAGTACTTTTGGCAATAAATATGTAATATGCTTTTTACGTTGCTTTAGACTATTTGACCAAACCTTAATAAAACTTATATAAGAAAAAGTGTTTTTGAAATGGTGAAATAATTGTGATAAAACAAGCATCTATTACCGGTGAGCTTAAAGGGCTTGATGAACGGTCGCGTGATATTTTTCGCCATATTGTTGAAGCTTATCTTAATGATGGTGAGCCGGTAGGATCACGTAATCTGTCGCGGCTTTTACAACAAACATTATCACCTGCGACAATTCGCAATGTAATGAGTGATCTTGAACACCTTGGTTTGATTTATGCACCTCATGTATCTGCAGGGCGAATGCCAACGCAATCAGGTTTACGATTTTTTGTTGATGCATTTATGGAAGTAAGCGACTTACCATCTGAGGAACGTGAGAATATTGAATTTCAAGTCAAAGAAGCAGGTCATACACAATCAGTTGAACATTTTTTGATCCAAGCTAGCCAAATTCTTTCAGACCTTTCACGTGGAGCGGGGTTGGTTTTAGCGATGAAACATGAAGGTACATTAAAACACATTGAATTTGTACGTCTTGATTGCGAACATGCTCTTGCAGTTTTAGTGACACAACAAGGTGAGGTTGAAAACCGCATCATTCATTTGCCAGAAGGCGTTACGCATTCGCAATTGACGGAAGCAACAAATTTTCTCAATGCTCATATTCAAGGACGTACACTCAATGAAGCTAAAACAGAAATTGCACGTTTATGTGTGGAAACGCGGGCTGCACTTGATCAATTATCCCATCATCTTGTTGAAACTGGATTGGCTCTTTGGGGGGGAGAAGATTCAGATCATAAGATGCATCTTATTGTTCGTGGGCGAAGCAATTTACTTGAAGATGTAAAAGCAGAAGAAGATTTAGAGCGGTTACGGCATTTATTTGATGATCTTGAAACGCGTGAAAGTATGGCACAATTGCTTGATTTAGCAGATGCAGGTTTGGGGGTTCGTATCTTTATCGGTTCAGAAAATAAGCTGTTTTCGCTTTCAGGTTCTTCTTTAGTAGTAGCACCTTATTGCGATGCACAGCAAAGAGTAATTGGCGCTTTGGGTGTTATTGGACCAACACGGCTTAATTATGCAAGAATTGTACCTATGGTTGATTATACAGCTCAACTTATGTCACAGTTATTGCGTTAGCTTGTATCGGGCATTTTTATTGTAGACACTCATTATGTTAAGGTGAATAAATACCTCTTGATTTTTATCTGCAAAATTTCAATATCGGAAATAACAAATCTTATGAAGGAATGGAACTTTTATGTCTGACGAAAAAAACAAATTTGCTGATGCTTCATTTGAAAATTGTAATCTAAAAAATCCAAACGATCGCGAAGCACTTGAAAAAGTTGCTGATGAGCTTTTGAAAATGAATAAAGAAGAGGTTTGCGAAAACGTTGAAGAAAAAGAAAGTGAGTCTACGGATCCCTTAGTTGATTTACAGAATGAAAATAAGGAACTAAAAAATCAACTTTTACGTTTTGCTGCTGATATGGAAAATCTTCGACGTCGTACAACACGTGATGTAGCTGATGCAAGGGCTTATGCAATCGCTAATTTTGCCCGCGATATGTTATCTGTTTCTGATAATCTTAATCGTGCTTTAGAAGCTATTCCAGAAGGTGCACGCGAAAATGATACTGGTTTAAAAATGTTAGCAGAAGGCGTTGAAATGACAGAGCGGGCCATGATGACAGCTTTAGAGCGTCATGGAGTGAAAAAGATTCACCCAGAAGGGCAAAAATTTGATCCTTATTTTCATCAGGCAATGTTTGAAATTCCTAACGCTGATGTTCCTGATAATACTGTACAGCAAGTCGTTCAGGCAGGTTATATTATTGGTGAGCGTGTTTTGCGTCCGGCCATGGTTGGTGTAGCTAAGGGGGGACTTAAAGAAGATTCTATTAAAGTTGACCCAGCCTCAACACATCAGTAAAAAAGATATTTTAAACTATAAAGGCATATTATTTTATATGCGACCTTACATTGTTAAGGCAATTATTAGAACAACTTTAAAGAGTACTTGGTTAAAGTGCTCTTATGCTTGAAGCGGCCAACTTCCTTTTACAATATAAAGGGCATCACTTGAGGGGTCTTTCGACAGGAGTAAAACGAAGTGATCAACTGCAAAGGGAGGGCAAGAAAAATCACTCCGAGCAGATAAATACGAAGAAAGGTCCTTAGGTTGAACATCGAGCAGTCGTGCAAGGGTAATATGGGGAGTATATTGCGTCTCATCAGAAGCTAATCCTAAATATTTCTGAATGCATAGTATTTTCTCATGTAAAAGGGTGAGGGGTTCACAGGGTTTTATGCGAACAACCAGAGAATGAGGAGAAATTTCTGAACCAAAAATTTCAAAACCATTAGGTTGGAGCATAAAAGGAGGGCATTTTATTGTATCAAAAGCCTCAATAAGTTCATCAGCAACAGAGTTTGCGATCTCTCCAAAAAAAGACAAGGTGACATGGAAATTTTGTGGGTTAATCCACTGGGCTTTTGGCAAGCCATTTTGCAATGATATAAGTACTTTTGTTGTTTCTTGAGGGATTTTAATAGCAGCAAATAGACGTGGCATAGAGCCTCCTTATTGGTTGGAAGACAATTTTGACGCTTAAATGTTTTGAATGTGATGATGGATAAACTAAGATAGAGCCAATTATTATAAGATGGATAATGATGTAGACAGAAATAACTAGCCCTATATTATTAATTGAATTCATAAGATTATTTGTGCTGAAAAGGGTGGTATTGTCACAATAAAGAAACTTTTGTGTGAATATTAGAACAGCAAATTTGATATACAATTTGTGAAACAATAAAGTGTTTATCCATTTTAGTGGCAACTGAATACAGCTTAAAATAAGGGGGACTTAAAAAGTCTGATTATTTAATAACCTTTATTGACTCAAAAAATGGCAAAAAGATTACGCTCTAACATGTCTAACTAAAAAGTAAGTTTTTCTGTTTTCGAGAATTTTTATTACTATACAAAACACTACAGTGTACTAAGAGTTAAGAGTAATGTTTTTAAAAAGAATATTTTGATAGTTTAACAAATGGCTATAAGTTGTATTTTATGAAAGCTAAAAAATTTTAAAAAAAGGGTGTATTAATTCACAAATTCAATAATTTGATTAATGGAAAAATACTCATATTCAAAATTAAAGAGAATAATGCAACTGATAAATTCGTTTTCTAAATTCTATTGTAAAAGGCAACTTTACAAATTTAAATGCTATTCTTTAAATTTTCTGGAATGTTATTTGCGGCATTTTTTATTTTTTGCGCACAATATCGCATTCTAATCACTAATCAGTTTTACTTTATGTTGTGGTTAGCCCATGCAGTCAAGTAAGGCAAGAGAAAGGAATAATTTTCTTTGTTCAGAAGGATTGATAATTCAGCTTTTATTCTTTAGTTGGAGATAATTAGTATAGCAATATTTTATTTTTTCTTACACCTTGGTGTATTGTGAGTAGAAGGTTCTATTTGGCAAGGGGAAGAACAATAATAAACCGTGCACCAGTTTTGCTATTTTCAAGTAAGGGGTCCATAATATTTTCAGCAGTGAGTGTTCCATTATGAGCTTCAATAATTTGTCGGCTAATAGATAAACCAAGTCCTGAATTTTGTCCAAATGTATCTTCATTTGGTCTGTCAGTATAAAAACGTTCAAAAATATGATCAATACTCTCTGAACGAATGCCAGGGCCATTATCTTCAACAGTTAAGGTAAGAGTTGAAGCATTATTTTTCATTGTAATACGGATTTCACCATTGTTACGGGGAATGAAGGAACGCGCATTTTCAATGAGATTGGAAATAACTTGGCCTAAACGTAATTCATGTCCTAAAACAAGATAAGGTTTACCGTAAGGGCGCGGTATAATATTAAGGCTGATATTAATAGTTTGCTTATTACGATATACTTCACGAACGGCGTGAATAAGACTTTCCAAAAGTTGACTCATATCAACAATTTGCGCAGTTTCACGGGCAAGTTCTGCGTCTAGTCGTGAAGCATCAGAAATATCGGTAATTAAACGGTCAAGACGACGGACATCATGTTGGATAATTTCAAACAGTTGTCTTTGTGCTGCTTCATTTTTAGCCAATGGTAGCGTTTCAACAGCGCTGCGCAGCGAAGTAAGAGGATTTTTTAATTCATGGCTCACATCGGCAGCGAAGCGTTCAATAGCTTCAATACGTGAATAAAGGGCGTTAGTCATATCGCGTATAGAAGTTGAAAGATGGCCAATTTCATCTTCACGTTCTGAAAAGTCAGGAATTTCTACCCGCTTATTGTTACCATGACGCACACGATTGGCAGAGGCAGATAATTTGCTCAATGGATTGGCAATTGTATAGGCTAAAAACAAAGAAAGTACCAAAAGTACACTACCAACAACTGCAAAAACTTTAAAAATAACAAGCCTTTCAGCTTTCACAATATTATCAATGTCTGAACTAAGGGTTGAAAGCAAAAGAGCACCAACTACTGCACGATAGCGCTGCACAGGAACAGCAACCGAAACAATCAATTGACCATATTTGTTACGTCGTTGAGCAGTAGCGGAAGAACCATTTAATGCTTGATAAACTTCTGGATAGATATCACCATTATTTTTTGCTTGCTCTCTATCAAGAGCAAGGCCACCACCGTAGAGTGCATGTGAAAACCATGAATATAAACGTTTCCAGGGACTTTGTTTTGTTTCAATAGCGGGAAGATCATAGCTAGAAACTATTCCACTGGAATAAAGAACACGTGAATCAAGAAGCAAAGTGGCATCTCGATCATAAATACGTGCTCTTGTTGTTTTGGGTGTGATAAGGCGGCGTAAAAGTGGAGCTATTTGCTCCGGATTAATAGGAAAATCCCAAGTGTCGGTTGATTGAGGTGTTGGTGTAACACTTTCTCCAGCTTGTAATTCCAAAAGTTTTTGGGGATCAATTAAAATAGAATTAGTATCTACTGTTGCGGAGGCAGCAATGGCTCCAGCAATGATTTTTCCTTGGGTGCGCAAACTTTCAATTTTTGCTTCAATCAAACCATCACGAAATTGTTTAGGATATAAAATACTTGTAACCAAAATGCCAAGGGCAGCGAGATTTAAAATGACAATGCGGCGTGTAAGACTAGAAAAGAACAATTGTCTAAATAAACGCTGTCCCCGAAAATGCAAATGAGCAAGCATAGGAAATCGTGCAGAGGAAACATTATTGGGTGTTTTATTTGATACAGTGCTTGATTGGGTATTTGTTGTCATTGATTTGATTGTTGTTCAAACTGTCGTGACACAATAACTTTAAACTTCATGGAAACGATAACCTACGCCATAAAGCGTTTCAATCATTGCAAAATCATCATCCACTTGTTTAAATTTTTTACGCAAACGTTTAATATGACTATCAATGGTGCGATCATCTACGTAAACTTGATCATTATAGGCGGCATCCATTAAAGCATCACGACTTTTAACAACTCCTGGTCGTTGTGCTAAAGTTTGCAGAATCAAAAATTCTGTAACTGTTAATATAACAGGTCTATTTTTCCATGTACAGGTGTGACGTTCTTGATCCATAACGAGATCTCCACGTTTAAGAGAAGAGGCGGGTGATGTCCCTGTTAGAAGCGATTGATTGCGAGCGTTTGAACGGCGTAAAATCGCTTTTACTCTCTCAATAAGAAGACGTTGAGAGAAGGGTTTGGTAATAAAATCGTCAGCACCCATTTTAAGCCCAAAAAGTTCATCAATTTCATCATCTTTAGATGTAAGAAAAATAACTGGGATATCAGATTTCTGACGCAGTCGACGCAAAAGTTCCATCCCATCCATTCGTGGCATTTTTATATCAAAAATAGCTAAATGAGGGGGATGTAGCGTTAAGCCTTTAAGCGCAGATGCTCCATCTGTATAGCTTTCAACCCGATAGCCTTCTGTTTCAAGAGCAAAAGATAAGGATGTCAAAATATTGCGATCATCATCAACAAGTACAATCGTTTGGGTGATTGCTGGAGTATCCTTCATAGCTTCTTAGACCTTTCTATCGCTGTGGCAGAAAATCGCCCATAGCTTTTATATGAGAGTTCATATTTTTTTTGCAAAACAAATATGGTACAAATTGTGGCAAAGTAAAATACATTTCGTCTTAATGGTAAAGACTATTTTTTCTTTGCAGTTTTGTAATGCGTTTTTGCTTAGTTAGGATTCCCTCGCTTAGTGTAAGTTTTCATTGAGGTGTTTTTTACAAAATCTACCATTTTTAATGGTTGGAATTTATGAATGCACCTAATCTATTCTAACAGTATGGTGATATAGGGAAAAAAGGCGTACTATTAAAGGTATGCTATTATTGTACGAAAGAAAATTATAAAGGGATTTTGAATTTTTCTAAAATTAGTTAATTAATATAGGTAATTATGAACATAAAGAAAACAATCTTAAAATTATACTTCATAATTTTTTCTTGATACAAATCAATATCTTAGATTGAAGACTACAAGATTTTTTGAGCAGAGAAGTTAAAGATTAAGCAAACGTTTGAAGAAGTAGTTTAATTGTGACTAATTCGTGTGGTATTTCTTCTGTTAAGATTGGGCCGATTATAAGATTACAAATCTGCGACCGTATAAGGTTAAAATCTAAAGAAGGTTTTATGCAAAGGGCTAAATACGCTCATTTTGAGACCAAAGGGTCAATGTTAAAATTGTTTGATCAATTACTTCGAACAAATATTGTACGTTTCTGACATTAATCAGACATGATAGACTAATAAAATAGACTCCCTATTTTTTATGATAAGTTATAGATAATTAGATAGTATTCTTAAAAAAATTAAAAAGCGTAAAAGTCATATTCTTATCGTATCGTATAACTCTGCAAAAATTTATTGAACAGCACCTGGCTTCGAAGATGATGTGACTCCTATAGCATCTACAAAAAAGTCAACATTAATTGCTCCAGCTTTCTCAAATGTTAACTTTGCATTGATTTTATTGCCTTGTTGAAATGGCTGTGAAAGTCCTAAAAACATGATATGGTCACCACCAGGTTTCAGTATGATTTCACCATTGCCTGGAATTTCAATACCATTGGACAGTTTTTTCATTTGCATGATATTGTTAACTGCTGTCATAGAATGAATTTCTGTTTCTTGTACTCCATCCATTGAAATAGCAATTAAGCGATCGGGGGTATTACCGTGATTAATGATATGAAGATAACCGCTACCAACTTTTGCACTTTTAAGCGTTGCCCGTGTCCAAGGGTAAATAATTTCTAAATCGCCAAGTTTGTACTGGTCAACATTTGCAATTGCGGGTAGAGTTATAAAGGCAAAAATAAAAACATACAAAATGCAGATAATGATACTTTTAAATGCATATTGTGTATAACGTGTGTCCATAAAATTCTCCATTTTGGGGCGTGTTATCATTGTTGGCTGGTTTTCTTAATAAGTTCATTTTAATTTAAGTACAATTTTTACACATACCAATAAAAGGTAATGTTGCGCAAATTATGTTGTGTGAATGATTAAGAAAAGGGGAGTGTTGTGCACATATTTATTAAGAAGGTGAGAAAAGTTCAAGATGATCAGAGAAAAAATAAGTTCGAGAATATAAAAAGTTAAGAGTTTTGCTTTTTTCAAAGATGGGCTTAATTCTATAAGCAATGCAAAAATACTTATGTGTATTAATTAAGGCTGATTTACTGCAGCCAATGTAAAGTCTATTTAAGCATGATTAGAAATTTGTGTAAACTTATTGTGTGTGCAGAATGCTTTTATAACTTTTCCTTGAATATTTTAAATTACTGTGAAAAATAAAGGCTAAGGGAAATGGAGCAATTATTCTTATTCCTTCAAGTTTTATAGGCGTAATTTACAGCTTTGTGAGAGATATGCTATTGTACTTGTCTTAGTTGTAGAAATATATTTTAACAAAGATATTAAAAGTACGAATGCTTATTTTAATAAAATTTTTATTTTGGAGTTTCTCTCGTTATTCTCTTGTAGGGGTAAAAAGCTGTTCTTATATACGAACTAACAGACTTGTTATGATTCTCAAGTTATTGTTTATAGTATTGAAATCAAAAGCAGGCTTTAATGTGATAAGGAGCTGTCTTGGAAAGATGCTTGATAAAGGTTTAGACAGCTTGCTGAATGGAGATTAAAATATGGCAAAAGTAATTGGTATTGATTTGGGGACGACCAACTCCTGCGTTGCTGTCATGGATGGCAAAAATGCAAAGGTTATTGAAAATTCAGAAGGAGCGCGCACTACACCTTCTGTTGTTGCCTTTACCGATAGTGGTGAGCGGCTTGTTGGGCAACCTGCAAAACGGCAAGCGGTTACCAACCCTGAAGGAACGGTTTTTGCGGTTAAACGTCTGATTGGGCGCCGCTTTGATGACCCTATGGTTGAAAAAGACAAAGCGCTTGTACCTTATAAAATTGTTAAGGGTGACAATGGTGATGCATGGGTTGAAGAAGCAGGGAAGAAATATTCTCCATCGCAGATTTCAGCAATGATTTTGCAAAAAATGAAAGAAACTGCGGAGTCTTATTTGGGTGAAAAGGTTGAACAAGCGGTTATTACTGTTCCTGCCTATTTTAATGATGCACAGCGTCAAGCGACTAAAGATGCTGGTAAAATTGCTGGGCTTGAAGTGTTGCGAATCATTAATGAACCTACAGCTGCTGCTTTAGCTTATGGTTTAGATAAGAAGGACGGTAAAACTATTGCAGTTTATGACCTTGGAGGTGGTACATTTGATATTTCTGTTCTTGAAATTGGAGACGGTGTTTTTGAAGTTAAGTCAACCAATGGAGATACATTCTTAGGTGGTGAAGACTTCGATATGCGTTTAGTTAGCTATTTTTCGGATGAATTCAAGAAAGAACATGGGATTGATCTGAAAAATGATAAACTGGCTTTGCAGCGCTTGAAAGAAGCAGCCGAGAAAGCAAAAATTGAATTATCTTCGTCACAGCAGACTGAGGTTAATTTGCCATTTATCACAGCTGATCAATCTGGTCCTAAACATTTAACGATGAAATTAACCAGGGCGAAGTTTGAATCGTTAGTGGAAGATTTGATTCAGCGTACTATTGAGCCTTGTAAAGCTGCATTAAAAGATGCGGGCTTAAGCGCTGGTGAAATTGATGAAGTTGTTTTAGTGGGTGGTATGACCCGTATGCCTAAAATTCAGGAAGTAGTACAAAGCTTTTTCGGTAAAGATCCACATAAAGGCGTTAATCCCGATGAAGTTGTAGCTATGGGTGCTGCTATTCAAGGGGGTGTATTGCAGGGTGATGTAAAAGATGTATTGCTTTTAGATGTTACACCTTTATCTTTGGGTATTGAAACATTAGGTGGAGTATTTACACGTCTAATTGAACGCAATACCACCATTCCAACTAAAAAATCGCAAACTTTTTCCACAGCTGATGACAATCAAAATGCTGTCACTATTCGTGTTTTCCAAGGTGAACGCGAGATGGCTAATGATAACAAGTTATTAGCTCAATTTGACCTTGTTGGTATTCCACCAGCACCACGTGGTGTTCCTCAGATTGAGGTCACTTTTGATATTGATGCAAATGGTATTGTGAATGTTTCGGCCAAGGATAAAGGTACTGGCAAGGAACATCAGATTCGTATTCAAGCATCGGGTGGTCTGAGTGATGCTGACATTGAAAATATGGTTAAAGATGCGGAAGCACATGCTGCTGAGGATAAAAAGCGTCGTGAAAGTGTTGAAACGAGAAATCAGGCAGAAGCGCTTGTCCATTCAACTGAAAAATCTTTGGCCCAATATGGTGATAAGGTGTCGCCTGAAGATAAAGGTCAGATTAAGACAGCAATGGCTGATTTAAAGACTGCACTTGAAGGTACTGATACCGGAGAAATAACAGTGAAGATGCAAAAATTAGCAGAAGTTAGTATGAAGCTTGGACAAGCTATGTATGAAGCTTCAGAAACAGAAGCAAAGGCTGATACTGAAACAGATACAAAAAATGATGATGTTGTGGATGCTGATTTTGAAGAAGTTAATGATCAAAAGAAATAGTTGAAGCAAATGTATTTATAAGTTAATAAACCCGGCCTGTGAAATATAAGGCTGGGTTTTGTTATTTAGGAGCAAGTTTATAACTTTGTTGCTTAAAGAATGTAGATTAAAACAAATATTATCTTGAAATGGATGACGGAAAATTTATCAGGAATACATGATGAAAGTTGATTATTATGAAATTCTCGGCGTAACGCGTGGATGTGATGATAAAAAGCTGAAATCTGCTTTTCGTAAGCTGGCAATGCAATATCATCCTGATCGTAATCCAGGGGATAAAGAAGCAGAACAAAAATTCAAAGAAATTGGTGAAGCCTATGAAGTTCTAAAAGATCCTCAAAAGCGGGCTGCTTATGATCGATTTGGTCATGCCGCTTTTGAAAATGGTGGTCGTGAAGGGGCTAGCCCGTTTGGTGGTGGATTTGCTGATATTTTTGAAGATTTCTTTGGTGAAATCATGGGCGGTGGACATCGTAAACGTAGTGATGGCCGTGAACGTGGTGCAGACCTAAGTTATAATATGGAAGTGACATTAGAAGAAGCATTTGCAGGTAAAACGGCGCAAATTAATATTCCCAGTTCCATTGTGTGTGATGTTTGCGAGGGATCGGGTGCAAAAAAAGGCTCTAAGCCACAAACTTGTGGCACTTGTTATGGGGCTGGGCGTGTGCGTACTGCGCAAGGCTTTTTTTCTATTGAACGAACATGTCCACTTTGTTATGGCCGTGGTGAAATTATTACAGATCCATGTTCAAAATGCCATGGTACAAGACGGGTGGAAGCAAACCGTTCGTTGCGGGTCAATATTCCAGCGGGTATTGAAGATGGTACTCGTATTCGTCTTTCTGGTGAAGGTGATGCTGGAACTCGTGGAGGTCCTGCGGGTGATCTTTATATTTTTCTTTCCATTAAACCGCATGAATTTTTTCAGCGAGATGGGGCAGATCTTCATTGCCGTGTGCCTATTTCGATGATTACGGCTGTGTTAGGAGGAGAGTTTGAGGTTTCTGATCTTGATGGTGTCAAAGCCCGAGTGAAGGTTCCAGAAGGTACGCAAAATGGGCATCAATTCCGCCTTAAAGGTAAAGGAATGCCTATATTACGCCAACAAACAAGGGGTGATCTTTATATACATATTACTATTGAAACACCGCAAAAATTGACGCAAAAACAACGTGAATTATTGCAAGAATTTGATAAGCTTTCCAACCATGAAAATTCACCGCAATCACATGGTTTTTTTTCGCGTATGAAAGAGTTTTTTGAGAACATTGCTGGTCAAAATTCATAAAATAGACACAGGCAAAGAACGACAAAAAAATACACACGAATGTTTTTGCAATAAATCTGTCATACATATTCTTAAATCAGGTAGCCTAACAGGTTTTTCTTTAAGTATAATCTCTAAAATACCTATAGAGGATGGTTTTAGAAAATATAAGAATAGTCAATTCTCTGCCTGAGATTAAGGACGATAAGCATAGTTTCATTAAGATTTATGTATAAAATACTTTTCATTGGACGCAATTAGAGTAATCATTAACTATAGATTTCATGCATCTGTTCTTCAGTTTTTTGTAGTTTCTACACTATGAAGAGATTGTGAATTGATTGCACAAATTTCAATATATTCAACGTTTTTTGTTATATATTTTGTAAAATATAATGGAAAAACTTAAATCACATTTGATTTTTGTGTTTGAAAGCAAATTTTTGTTTTACAGTAATGATAGTTGAGTAATGAATTAGTGTTTAAATTTCAGTAGCTTGTAAAGCTATGGATTGTGAGAGAAAAATAACGAATAAGTTTCAATATTGCGCAATGATAATAATTAATTTTATTGGAAACTTATTAAAGTGCATCATAATTTGACAGTTAATTCTTCAAAAAGGATAAAGCGGATTGGTCCAATATGGTACAGATCATGATAAAAGTAAAACCCTTAAAAGATGGGCATAAAGTCAAAATACAATCGCTTTTATGAATGTTTAACTTTTATGCAGAAATTGCTAAGTCTTTGATTTCATTAAACAATGTTTAAGTAGTTATGATAATACATTTATGTATTAGAGATTATTACACTTACCAAGTTGTTCTATTTACTAAAGGTATGGCAATTAATTGCATTATAGAAAAATATGTTTTTTCCATAAAACCATTGATTTTTTACAACCTGTTTTATTAAAGCGTTGTTATGTAGTTTAATCAGTAATTATATAGCATTTCCCAAAAGATTTTCTATATTATCCTAGCACTTTTGATAAAGTAAGATTATAAAATGATGATATTTTTTGTTCCTCTTTTTTAAACACTCCAGTGTCAATAATTGCTTAAGGTGCATTTATCTAGTTTCGTTTGTTTTAAACGCAATTTTGGAAAAAATCAGATGATTTTTAAGGAGTTGAATAAAAAATGTATTTCAAATCTGTTTTTACTTTCTCTAAATTTTATAAAAGGGGGCAAAAAATGATGAGGAGACTCTTTTGATGAGTGATATTACAAATACTGCCGCAGATATTTTCGAAAAACAGGCAGCGTTTTTGTCATCTGCTTTGCCTTACATGCAAAAATATGAAAATAAAACGGTTGTTGTAAAATATGGCGGACATGCTATGGGTGATCCTGCTTTGGGGCAGGCATTTGCACGTGATATTGCTCTTTTGAAACAATCGGGTATTAATCCTGTTGTAGTTCACGGGGGTGGCCCTCAGATCGCTGAAATTTTAAGGAAAATGGGTATCGAATCGCGATTTGAAAATGGTTTACGCGTAACTGATGAAAAAATCGTTGAAGTAGTTGAGATGGTGTTAGCAGGCTCCATCAATAAGGCAATTGTAGCTCTCATCAATGCTGAAGGAGAATGGGCAATTGGTCTTTGTGGTAAAGATGGCAATATGGTTTTTGCTGAAAAAGCTTATAAGACTATAATTGACCCTGAGTCACACATTGAACGTGTTTTAGATTTAGGATTTGTTGGTGAACCTGTTGAAATTGACCGGACATTGCTAGATTTGTTAGCACGTTCTGAAATGATTCCGGTACTTGCTCCGGTTGCTCCGGGCCGCGACGGTAAAACCTATAATATTAATGCTGATATTTTTGCTGGAGCAATTGCTGGCTCTTTAAAAGCTAAACGCCTTTTATTTTTAACTGATGTTCCTGGTGTGTTGGATAAAGAGGGTAAAATTTTAAAAGAATTGACAATTTCTGAGGCTGAGCACCTTATCAAAGATGGAACAATTTCAGATGGTATGATTCCAAAAGTGGAAACTTGTATTGAAGCTATTCAAAATGGCGTGGAAGGTGTAGTTATTTTAAATGGTAAAACACCTCATTCTGTTTTGCTTGAATTATTTACCGAACATGGAGTTGGGACGCTTATCGTTTCATAAAATGTGTCGGAATCAATTTAGGGATGGAACCTTTCATGGCTGAGATGCAACAATTGAGGCGTTTTTTATTCAGTAAGCAAGAATTAGCATTATTCGCTGCGACAATACTTTGGGGTATTACATTTTTAATTATTCATATTGCAGTACAATATAGTGGACCACTTTTTTTTGTGGGGTTTCGTTTCATTGTTGCGGCGCTCATATCTGGAATGATTTTTTGGCGCTCTATGAAAGGCGTAACCTTTTATGAAATTTTTGCTGGTATGAGCATCGGTTTGGGAATGTTTTTTGGTTATACTTTGCAAACAGCAGGACTTCAAACTATTATCAGTAGTCAGTCAGCATTTATCACTGCACTTTATGTGCCGATGGTTCCAATATTGCAATGGATTTTTTTTAAAAAGCCACCCCATTTTGCCAGTTGGGTTGGTATTATTTTTGCTTTTGTTGGGCTTGTGTTGGTTTCGGGACAAGGATTTAAAGGTATTAATTTTTCAAAGGGTGAAATTCTTACTTTGCTAGGAGCTTTGGCGATTGCTGGGGAAATTATTCTTATTGGGCTTTTTGCAAATAAGGTTGATAGTCGACGTATAACGGTTATACAGTTATTTTTTGGTGGCGTTTTTTCATTTTTCTGTATGCCTTTAATGGGAGAAAATATTCCTAAATTTTCATGGGTTTGGCTAAATGTAGGTTTAAGCTTGGCTTTGATGAGTGCAGTGATCCAATTAACTATGAATTGGGCACAAAAATCTGTTTCACCTACCCGCGCAACACTCATTTATGCAGGTGAGCCTGTTTGGGCTGGTATTGTTGGACGTTTGGCTGGTGAGCGTTTATCTGCTTCAGCTTTATTGGGTGGTTTACTTATTTTAATTGGGATTGTGATAGCTGAGTTACAGCCTGCGCAATGGCGTAAAAAAGGCGTAGTGAATAAAAAAATCAATTAACTTTTTCTTCTTAACAATTTTTTTGTGACGATTTTGCTTGAGAAAGCTAGGTTATTGAAAATGCTTAGAGTCTATAGTTGATAAAAACCAAAATAAAGAATTTCATATTGAGTGATTGTCATTATGATTGAAGCAAATAAAAATTTAATCTTTATTCAAGTTAATGGGGTTTTACGAACGATCTTCACCTCTATTCTTTTAAAGGTTTTTAAGAGTATATAATTGGTCTTTGCGTTTTGTGCTATTCTTTGCTAAATCGCCTTGTATGACAATAGATCGCAATTATATCCGTAATTTTTCCATTGTGGCACACATTGATCATGGAAAGTCAACTTTGGCTGATCGCTTGATTCAAATGACAGGTGGTCTTGAGACACGAGAGATGAAAGATCAAGTGCTCGATTCTATGGATATTGAGCGCGAACGTGGGATTACTATTAAAGCGCAAACAGTGCGTTTGCACTATAAAGCAAAGAATGGTGACACATATATCTTAAATCTTATCGATACACCTGGGCATGTTGATTTTGCTTATGAAGTATCGCGTTCATTGGCGGCTTGTGAGGGTTCATTATTGGTAGTGGATGCAAGTCAGGGGGTAGAAGCACAGACATTAGCAAATGTTTATCAGGCCATTGATAATAATCACGAATTAGTTGTTGTGCTTAATAAGGTGGATCTTCCAGCTGCAGAGCCTGAACGAATTAAAGAGCAAATTGAAGATGTGATCGGTATAGATTCATCTGGAGCGTTAGAAATATCGGCAAAAACAGGTTTAGGTGTTGTGGATGTTTTAGAAGCAATTGTTATGCAACTACCTCCTCCCCACGTTGGCGATGTTACAAAACCACTAAAGGCAATGCTAGTTGATAGTTGGTATGATGTTTATCTTGGTGTTGTTGTTTTGGTGCGGGTAATTGATGGTGTGTTAAAAAAAGGTCAAACTATTCGTATGATGGGCACGGGAGCAAAATATCCCGTTGAACAAGTTGGAGTGTTCACTCCGAAAATGATACAGGTTGATGAATTAGGGCCAGGAGAGATCGGTTTTATAACTGCTTCTATTAAAGAAGTTGCTGATACGCGCGTTGGGGATACTATTACTGAGGAACGTCACCCTTGTGAAGATATGTTGCTTGGTTTTAAACCAGCTCAGCCGGTTGTCTTTTGTGGCCTTTTTCCAATTGATGCAGCTCATTTTGAAGATTTACGTACAGCTATGGGGAAATTGCGTTTAAATGATGCGAGTTTTTCTTTTGAAATGGAAACATCGGCTGCTTTGGGTTTTGGTTTTCGTTGTGGCTTTTTAGGGTTGCTTCATCTTGAAATTATTCAAGAACGATTAGAGCGCGAATTTAATTTAGATTTAATTGCAACAGCACCTTCTGTTGTTTATCGCATGCATATGACTAATGGTTCTATTGAGGAATTGCACAATCCAGCTGATATGCCTGATAGTGTTAAAATTGTTTCCATTGAAGAGCCATGGATTCGCGCAACAATTATGACACCTGATAATTATCTTGGGGCGATTTTGGAGCTTTGCCAAGAACGGCGCGGGGTACAAGTTGGTTTGTCATATGTTGGGACGCGTGCCATAGTAACGTATGATTTACCTCTAAATGAGGTAGTTTTCGATTTTTATGATCGGTTAAAGTCAATTTCAAAAGGATATGCTTCTTTTGATTATCAGATGATTGATTATTCTGAAGGTGATTTGGTTAAAATGTCTATTTTAGTCAATGGAGAACCTATTGACGCATTGTCGATGCTTGTACACCGCACTATAGCGGAAAAGCGTGGGCGTTCTATGTGCGAAAAGCTTAAAGATCTTATTCCTCAACATATGTTTCAGATTCCAATTCAAGCAGCAATTGGTGGTAAAATTATTGCACGTGAAACAATTCGTGCTTTACGCAAAGATGTGACAGCTAAATGTTATGGTGGTGACATTACCCGTAAACGCAAATTGTTAGAAAAACAAAAAGAAGGCAAAAAACGCATGCGTCAATTTGGGAAGGTAGAAATTCCACAGTCAGCCTTTATTCAAGCACTTAAAATGAGTAAATAATTTAAAAAGAAAAATGTTTGCCTTTTTTGATTATTTTGTTTGATATAATGTTTGTCGAGAAAGATCTTTAAACAGTACTTTTAGTCGCGTAGAAGATCATTAATGGATGTTTTTTCCCGTGTTTTTTGATCTACTCGTTTGGCAATGACAGCACAATAAAGGTTGGGGCCTGTTTCACCGTTGGGTAGTGGTTTTCCAGGAAGGGAGCCTGGAACAACAACTGAATAGGCTGGTACTTCACCTATAAAAATTTCGCCTGTTGTACGGTCAATAATTTTTGTAGATTTTCCAATAAAAACTCCCATACCTAAAACAGCGCCTTCACGAATAATGCAACCTTCAACTATTTCAGAACGTGCACCGATAAAACAATGATCTTCAATAATTGTTGGACCTGCTTGCAGTGGCTCTAAAACACCTCCAATGCCGACACCACCAGAAAGATGAACATGCTTGCCAATTTGGGCACAAGAACCAACAGTAGTCCACGTATCAATCATTGTTCCTTCATCTATATAGGCGCCAAGGTTAACAAAAGATGGCATTAAGATGACATTGGGTGCAATATAAGCAGAATGGCGTACAATCGCTCCAGGAACTGAGCGGAAATTGGCTTGTTTAAAATCAGCTTCTTGCCATCCTGAAAATTTTGAAGGTATTTTATCCCACCAACACGATCCATTTGTTTCACCAGAAATGATGCGCATAGGATTGAGTTTAAACGATAGAAGAATAGCTTTTTTTAACCATTGATGAATATACCATTGACCATCTTCTTGGCGTTTTGCTACGCGGACTTCACCTTTGTCTAGAAGATTTAATGCATGTTCAACGCTGTCACGAATTTCACCTTTTGTAGAGGTATTAATAGAATCGATATTGTTAAATGCTTTTTCAATAATTGTTTCAAGTTGTGTAAGATTGGTCATTGCCAAAGTTCCATTAAGCAAGTTGAAAGCATAAAGATTTATTATTTATGGCCTACGTGAAGAAATGTATGTAGTCAATAAAAGGGTTTTAAAAGAGTGTAACAGGTATATAAAAAAGGCTATAAAAGAATGGTAAAAAAAGAAGAAAAAAATAATACGCTATCTTCCTCTGTAAAGGAGATTGGGCGACAAATGGATACAATATCTGACACACCACAGATGCGTTCACTTACTTACCGTATAGCTTATATGGATCAGGAATTTATGATGCGTCCTGAATTACGTTCACAACGTCTTGGTCTTGAGTTTTTAAAACCGGAAATGGTTTTTCAAGAATGTGGCATTCAATCAACTGTTGTTTTATTTGGTGGGGCACGTATTCCTGAGCCTGGGCAAGAAGCATGGGCAGCGAAAAATCAACAACAAAAAAATAATTTGCAAAGTATGTCTCATTATTATGATGAGGCAAGAGAGTTTGCGCGTTTGTGCTCGCGCTATTCTGCTACCACAAAATATCGCGAATTCGTAATTGCAACGGGGGGAGGACCTGGGGTAATGGAAGCAGGCAATCGTGGTGCTGATGATGTTGGTGCACCAACGATTGGTTTGAATGTTTTTTTGCCTCATGAACAATGGCCCAATACTTATGTGACACCACATTTGTGTTTTAATTTTCATTATTTAACAATACGAAAAATGCATTTTTTAATACGGGCGAAAGCATTGGCTATTTTTCCTGGGGGATTTGGCACTTTGGATGAGCTGTTTGAGGCATTAACTTTAATGCAAACAGGTCGTATGAAAAAGGTTCCTATTTTAATATTTGGGAAGGAATTTTGGAACAATGTTATCAATTTTGATTATTTGTCCACTCAAGGTATGATTTCTCCTTCTGATATTGATCTTTTCACGTTCGTCAATACAGCAGAACAAGCTTTTGAAGTAATTCGTTCTTTTTATAAGTTGGGTTGATAGTTTAAGAAGACATTTTTAAAATAGTTAATAGTCAATTTTCATCAAATAAAGACCTGAAGGGGGTGCAACCATGCCACAACGTGCACGATTCTTGGCATTAAGAGCTGCTTCAAGATCTTGAGCTGTCCATTGTCCAGTACCAACTTTCACAAGACTTCCTGCAAATGAACGAATTTGATGGTGAAGAAAAGAGCGAGCCTGTGCATAAAGGAAAATTTCTTCTCCTTTTCTGTACACATCTAAACGTTCAAGGGTGCGAATAGGGCTTTTAGCCTGGCAGTGGGCTGAGCGGAAAGTAGTAAAATCATGCTGTCCCACAAGTTTTTGAGCTGCTTCATGCATAGCATCAGCATTAAGATGTTTTGGCAGCCACCATACACGTTTAATGTTTAAAGCTGGTGGTGAACGACGATTGAGAATTTTAAAGAGATAATAGCGTTTGGTTGCACAAAATCGTGCATGAAAATTATCTGGGACATTTTGTACATTTAAAACAGCAATATTTTCACCTTGTTGCTGCAAATGGGCATTAAGTGCATTATGTACAGTATTAGCATGCCAGTTTTTTGTAAAATCAACATGCGCAACTTGCCCTATAGCATGAACACCAGCATCGGTTCTACCAGCTGTAATGATGGTCAATTTTTCGCCGCTAAAGTTAAAAATAGCTTGTTCAATAGCACCTTGTATAGTGTGCAGCCCTGCTTGACGTTGCCAACCAGCATAATTTGAACCATCATATTCAAGAGTAAGTTTAAAACGTACCATATCAAAAAACTGCAGAAATGTTGGTTCCCCGCAAAAATGTTGGACTATCAAGAATTTTGCCGCCAGATCGTTGGAGGTGAGTTATTTCTATTTGTCCTTTTCCGCAATGGATAATCAGATTTTTTGCTTCTATCCGACCAATTTCAAGTGAGACACCTTCCACTACGCGGCTTCCAAGAATTTTTACCCGTTCTTGTTTTCCACCAATATCCATAATGCACCAGCAACCAGGAAAGGGGGAGAGAGCGCAGATACATTTGTGAATGGATTGTGCAGATTGCGTCCAATCAATTCGGGTTTCTTCTTTTTTAATTTTGACAGCATAGGTTATCCCTTCCAATGGTTGAGGGGTAAGTTTGAGTTGGTCTCTTTCAAGAGTTGATAGAGCTTTTACTATGAGCTTTGCTCCTATATGTGAAAGCTTGTTTGAAAGTTCATGAGCTGTCATATTATCGGTGATAGTGATTGAACGGGATAAAGCAATAGGCCCTGTATCTAGTCCTTCATCCATTTTCATAATCATGATTCCAGTTTCTTGGTCACCAGCCATAATCGCGCGTTGAATAGGGGCTGCACCACGCCAGCGCGGTAATAATGAGGCATGAACATTTAAACAACCAAAGCGTGGTGTTTCGAGAATAGCTTTTGGTAAAAGTAATCCATAAGCTGCGACAACAGCAACATCAATAGATAATGCTGCAAACCGATCTTGTTCTTCAGATGTTTTGAGACTTTGAGGTGTGAAAACGGGAATGAATTTTGCTTGTGCTGCATTCTGGACAGGGGAAGGAACCAATTTAAGACCACGCCGTCCCGCCGGACGAGGAGGTTGGCTGTAGACTGCTACAATATCATGACCAGCATCTAATAAAGCATGTAAAATAGGCACAGAAAAATCAGGTGTTCCCATAAAACCTAATCGTAATACCATCACACAATTGCTTTCTGTGTGTCTTTTTCTTTTGCGCGTTTTTTTAATTTTCGAATTACCATATCGCGCTTGATTTTTGAAATGTGATCAATAAAAAGACAGCCATTCAAATGGTCGATTTCATGTTGCAGACAAGTAGCCAAAAGATCATCTGCTTCAATTTCTGTTTGCTTTCCTTCACGATCGCTATAACGAACACGAAGACGTTTAGGACGTTCAACTTGTGCATAATATTCAGGAATAGAAAGACAACCCTCTTTGTAAATATTGCGTTCATCTGATAGCCATAAAATTTCCGGATTGATCACAACAAGCGGATTTTTAGGGGTATTGTTTTCAGCAATATCTATAACCAGCATACGTAATGGCACACCAACTTGAATAGCAGCAAGACCGATGCCTTGAGCGTGATACATGGTTTCCAACATATCGTCCGCTAGCTTTTGAATGGCTAGATCGATATGTTCGATAGGTTTTGAAACTTTACGTAGAATCGGGTCAGGTAGAGTAACTAAAGATTTCATTAGCATAGAAATAAATTAATCAATGGTTTATTACTGGTCAATATTGAATAAGAGATTCGTGCACTTTTTCGTAATAAAATCGCTATATTACTGTTATGTTTGATTCGTTTTTTTCTTTGATACTCTTAAATGAGCGTTTTTATGGATTTATAGTTTTATTTTTACTAGCCGGTTTTGTGATTATGATAATTATACGCAGTAACCGGAAAAAGGCTATTGAAGCGACTACACACGCGCATGAAATGCAAATGCAGATGGCTGCATTGTTAAAAAACCAAGCCGAAATGCAAGGGCGCATGCAGACAATGGCAGAAATTTTTGGTCAAAGACAGGCTGAATTAAATCAATCTATTCGCGAACAACTCAATGGGATGACAACTAATTTAGGTCAAACTCTCCAAGTGCAGACCAAATCTACTTATGAAAATTTAACTCGTTTGCAAGAACGTTTAGCAGTCATTGATGCAGCACAAAATAATATTCAATCGCTTACTGGGCAGATTATTCAACTGCAGGCTATTTTAAACAACAAGCAAACACGCGGCATCTTTGGTCAAGGACGGATGGAAGCTATTATTTCTGACGCTTTACCAGCTAATACTTATGTTTTTCAAGCGGTTCTTTCAAATGGAAAACAACCAGATTGTCTCATTCATATGCCTAATAAAGCACCAGCCCTTGTTGTGGATGCTAAATTTCCTCTAGAGGCTTGGAATGCTATGCGCAAGGCATCATCTTCTGAAGAACGCAAAAGAGCTGAACGCCAATTTCGCACTGATATGGATGTTCATATTCGTGATATTGCACAAAAATATTTAATTCCTGGAGAAACACATGATATAGCTTTTCTCTTTGTGCCATCAGAATCAATTTTTGCAACAATCTATGAAGATTTTGAATCATTAGTACAAAAAGCCAATCGTGCGCATGTGATTATTGTCTCGCCATCTTTGTTAATGTTATCTGTTCAAGTTGTACAAACCATTATGAAAGATGCAAAGATACGTGAACAATCGCATTTGGTTCAATCAGAGGTAGCAAAATTAATAGAAGACTTTGGACGGATGGATATGCGTGTTCGTGCTTTACAAAAACATTTTTATAAAACAGGCGAGGATATTGAGGCAATTTTAACATCGTCTTCTAAAATCATGAGACGTGCTAGCCGCATTGAGGCTTTTGAATTAAAAGAAAATGATTTTGTGTCAAAGCCAATAACAACGCACATTCAGTCACAAACATTGCGTTTGAGTGATGAGTAGTAAAATAGAATTACTTAAATAAATAGAGGATAATTTTATCTTTTATGAATTTTGTAAGAATTTGGTAGTATTTATACTACGTTTTAGCTTTTTATAAGGGAATACAGGGTGATGCGGCGCCTTTTATTATTGGGGACATTTGTATTTTTTTTAGGCAGTTGCGCAACAAAGCCTCCCACATATACAAATAATGCTTGTGTTATTTTAGCTCAAAAAAATGGTTTTTTTGATAATTGGAAAAAAGCTTCTAGAAATGCAGAAATGCGTCATGGAATTCCTGCATCTATTATTCTTGCGACGATTAATACAGAATCGGGTTTTCGTTATAATGCGCGTCCTAAGCGTAAAAAACTTCTTGGTTTTGTTCCGTGGAAGCGTCGTTCAACAGCTTACGGTTATGCTCAAGCGCTTGATAATACGTGGGCAGTCTATATCCGCTCTACAGGAAGATCTTCTGCACGACGGACTAATTTTGCTGATTCTGCCGATTTTGTTGCTTGGTATCATCGCCAAAGTGTTAGACGCAATGGTGTTAACCCCAATGATGCGTATAGTCTTTATTTAAATTATTATATGGGGCATGGTGCTTATGCTCGCAATAGAGGTCGTTCTACCCCAGCGATTACAGAAGCTGCACAACGTATGGATAAAATGGCAAGGCGTTATGATCAGCAATTAAGAACGTGTGGTTGGCGCTAGAAAGATTGCGCAAATAGCCGGATCAAAATGTCATTAAATATTTTGTGAAAATTCATGTTTATTGTGAATGATATACAAGCAAATGATTGATTGCTTCTGTTTTTGTAGGTCAAATTTATCCTGTTTAGTTGAAGCTTTTTAAGTTTTAAAGCTTATATTAGTCGGGAAGGCATAGTTATTATCTTTAACAATAATTATCACAAAATAAATTTATTTTTCTCATTTTTAAAAAAGCTAATTTTCTGCAATAGCCTTTATGGTAAGAATTATGACTGTACAATAGCTACAACACTTAAGTTCATAGATTGGGCGATTTCATAATTTGTCTTTAAATAATTTAGTGTAATGTGACAATTTGTAACTCATGTTCATTGGCACCTGCAAGAGCAATAGAGCGCTCATCGGATAAAATAATTGGGTGGCCCGTTTCACCAAAGAGAGCCCATACTGTAATTCCTGGAGTCATTGGCGGAAGATCTGGAAAATTTTTAGCTAGATCATCTGTACAAACTTTTTTTAAATAAGCAATTTGTCCTTCATTAGAAGATGCTGTGTCTTGTAATGACAAGATTTGTTTATGCTCACTCATTTCATTGGACCTTTATGCATTGACTTTTGTTATTTTCGCTGCTGACTTGAATTAGATCTATTGCATTTAATAAATAAAGAATAATTGATAAAAGATTATTTTTCAACTTAGTACTCATGCTATACATATTTTTAGTGAGAAGAAAATCGTGTTGGAACTTATGCAAAGTTATACCATGATAGAAATATTGATAGTTTTAACTGTTTGTTCATTATGAATAGACAGTTAATCCTCTTCTAAAGGAAGCTTAAGCATACCTAAGTTTGAGTGCGATAACAGCTAGAGTTTACATGTATAGCTCTCCTCATTATTTTTATGAAAATACGCACTATTTATAATTAGCGTAAGCTTTATTAGTTATATCAATATATCGTGACGTTTTATTCTTTTTTCAAATTTAGAAAAAAAGAATAAAATATGTGTCATTGTAATAGTTACTTTTTAAAGTGATTAATTGACAAATTTTAAAAAAGCATTTTTCATATTTCTTTTATGGGGTTAAGTGTGAGCAATAACTTCAAAGAAAATGAGAAAGAAGGTTGATGACTGAAAAGACAAAGCAATTGAGAAAAGCGCAAAAAGTCGTCGGAACATTATATAGAAAAGATGAAATTGCAGAAATCTTTCGCCGTTTTTCTATTCAGCGCCCTACTCCCAAAAGCGATCTTGTGTATACGAATGCTTTTACTCTTTTGATTGCGGTTATTCTTTCAGCTCAGGCTACAGATGTTGGTGTTAATAAGGTTACACAAGAGTTATTTCCCCTTGCGGATAGACCGGAAAAAATGGTTGCGTTAGGAGAAAAGGGGATCGCATCTTATATCCGAACCATTGGTCTTTGGCGTGCAAAGGCCCGAAATATTTATGCACTTTGTTGTCTTTTAATTGATCAATATGATGGCCAAGTTCCTAATAGTCGCAAAGCACTTATGGCACTACCTGGTGTAGGGCGCAAAACGGCTAATGTTGTTTTGAATGTTGCTTTTGGTCAACCTACTCTAGCTGTAGATACGCATATTTTGCGCCTTGGAAACCGCCTTGGTTTAGCACCAGGTAAAACACCAGAGGTGGTTGAAGAGAAGTTAGTAAAAATTATACCAGCTTGTTATATGCATTATGCTCATCATTGGCTTATTTTACATGGGCGTTACATTTGCAAGGCGCGTAAAGCACTTTGTACACAATGCATCATTGCTGATCTTTGCAAAGCAGCAATTAAAACAAATGCCATTCCAGCACCCTTGGTTGAAGTTAAAGGGAATGGAGCTCCTGTTTTTTAATACGGGCCTTGCTATTTTATGTATACTGGCTTATGAAAACATGGTTAGAACCGCCCGGCAGGGCATGCCGTGGCTGTTCAAATGGCTTATTCAAGTTTTGATCAATTTGATCAAATTTAAACATATGGAGTAGCAAAATGCCCAAAATGAAAACCAAATCATCTGCTAAGAAACGGTTCAAGATTACTGCACTAGGTCAAGTGAAAGCAGCAGCAGCAGGCAAACGTCACGGTATGATTAAACGTTCTAATAAGTTCATTCGTGATGCACGTGGAACAATGATTCTAGCTGAATCAGATGCTAAAAAAATCACTCAGTATTATTTACCCAATGGCCTTTAAGCCTTGCATTTTGATTCATAGGAGATTGTCATATGGCACGTGTAAAAAGAGGTGTTACAGCTCACGCTAAACACAAAAAAGTTCTTAAAGAAGCTGAAGGTTTTCGTGGTCGGCGTAAAAATACCATTCGTGCAGCTAAAGCAGCAGTTGATCGTTCAAAGCAATATGCTTATCGTGATCGTAAAAACCGCAAGCGTACTTTCCGTTCTTTATGGATTCAGCGGATCAATGCAGCTGTTCGTGTAGAAGGTTTAACTTATGGGCGTTTTATTGACGGACTGTCAAAGGCCGGTATTGAGATTGACCGTAAGGTTCTGTCTGATATAGCTATTTATGAGCCCACAGCATTTGCTGCTTTAGTGGTCTCTGCAAAAAAGGCTTTAGAATATTTAAAAGACACAACGCCTAATGCTTTTGAAGGCGCTGTCAAGTAAGCCAGTTTGCGTTTTCTTAAAGCATTTATTTATTCGAGATTCCGCTCTGGTTATTACTGGTGCGGTTTTTTTTTAATGTAGAATAGGCAGAAATATGAACGATATTGAACGTCTAGAACAAGAAATTTGTTCAGCTTTAGAAGCAGCCAATGATGAACAGGCACTTGAAGCGGTACGTATTGCGGCATTGGGCAAAAAAGGTAGCATTTCTGAAAGATTAAAAGCATTAGGAAAGATGAATCCCGATGAACGCCATAAAGTCGGACCGATACTTAATGGATTAAAAAATCGTATTTTAGAATTGTGGGCGCAAAAGCGCGATGTTCTCAAACGTCATGCAACAGCTGTACGCCTGTCTAAGGAAACAATTGATGTCACTTTGCCTGTTCGTTCTTCGCCTATAGAGCGTGGTCGTATCCATCCTATTTCGCAAGTGATTGATGAAATCATAGCTATTTACGCAAATATGGGTTTTTCTATTGCGCAGGGGCCAGATATTGAAACGGATTATTATAATTTTACTGCACTGAATTTTCCTGAAGATCATCCAGCGCGTGAAATGCACGATACCTTCTTTTTTGATGTGGATGAAGCGGGGAATCAGAAATTGTTGCGCACGCACACATCACCAGTACAAATTCGTGTAATGGAAAAGCAACAGACACCAATACGCATCATTATTCCTGGAAAAACTTATCGTATGGATTCTGATGCAACGCATTCACCGATGTTTCACCAGGTAGAAGGATTGGTGGTTGATAAAACTTCCACTATTGCACATATGATGTGGCTTCATGAAACTTTTTGTAAGGCTTTTTTCGAAGTATCTTTGGTAAAGATGCGTTTTCGCCCGTCTTTTTTTCCCTTTACTGAGCCGTCTATGGAAGTAGACATTCAATGTAATCGTTCCGGTTCAGAAGTGAGGTTTGGAGAAGGTCATGATTGGTTGGAAATTTTAGGATGTGGTATGGTGCATCCTCATGTGTTAAAGAATGCTGGTTTTGATCCGGATGAATATCAAGGATTTGCGTGGGGTATGGGGATTGATCGTATGGCTATGTTAAAATATGGCATGCCTGATTTGCGGGCTTTTTTTGAAACTGATCTACGTTGGTTGAATCATTATGGTTTTCGTTGCTTTGATGTGGCTGCCCTTTTTACTGGCTTGAGCAATGTATAATTTTGTCGCGGTTTTCATGTGAGGTTTTAAGATGAAATTTACATTGTCTTGGTTGAAGGATCACTTAGAAACAGATGCATCTTTAGATGAAATTTGTAATAAATTAACAGCTATTGGCCTTGAGGTTGATCATGTTGAAGATTATGCTTCTTTAGCAGGCTTTGTGAATGCAAAGGTTTTAACAGCTGTAAAACATCCTGATGCGGATAAATTACAAATTTTATCAGTAGATACAGGATCCAGTGCGCCTGTGCAAGTTGTGTGTGGGGCACCAAATGCACGTGTTGGGCTTGTTAGTGTTCTTGCATTGCCAGGCACCTATGTGCCAGGGCTTGATATAACGTTATCTGTGGAAAAAATCCGTGGTGTTGATAGTTTTGGTATGATGTGTTCCTCAGCAGAGCTTAAGTTGTTTGGTGAGCATGATGGGATTATTGAATTGCCAGAAGATGTTCCTCTTGGAGTATCATATGCAGATTATGCAGGTCTGAATGATCCTGTGATTGATGTTGGGCTGACGCCTAATCGTTCTGATTGTACAGGTGTTCGTGGAATTGCTCGTGATTTAGCTGCAACCGGCATTGGGCGATTAAAAGAATTATCAATACCACAATTTGGTTCCTCTTTTGAAACGTCAGTTCAAGTTACTTTAGATTTTTTGCAAAGTACATCATTATGTTTAGGTTTTTCTTGGCGCGAAGTGCGTAATGTGCAAAATAATACGTCACCACAATGGATGCAACGACGTTTAAATGCAATCGGTTTAAGACCAATTAATGCGTTGGTTGATATAACAAACTATATAAGTTTTGATCTTGGTCGTCCACTTCATGTTTTTGATGCCGATAAAGTTAAAGGGGTTTTAAGAGTGCGTTGTGGTTGTGAAGGTGAACAGCTGCAAGCTCTGAATGGTAAAATTTATAACTTGAGTACCAAGGATTGTGTCATTGCAGATGAAGAAGGGGTTGTTGCTATTGCTGGCATTATGGGTGGTGTCAGAACAAGCTGTGATGAAATGACACGCCGTGTCATTATTGAATCAGCTCTTTGGGATTCACGCAGTATTGCACAGACCGGTCGCACATTAGGCCTTATTAGTGATGCGCGTTATCGGTTTGAACGGGGTGTTGATCCTGCTTTTATGGAGTCGGGGCTTGAGATTGCAACACAATTGGTGTTGAATCTTTGTGATGGTGAGGTATCAAAAGCGCAAGTTGTTGGCTATCAGAAGCCAGAAGTTAAACAGATCAGTTTTCCATTTTCTGAAATTAAACGTTTGACTAATTTAGAAATAGAACGTGGAAAAGCCATTGCTATTTTAAAACAGCTTGGATTTGGCATTAAAGGAGAAGGAGATGTGGTTACAGTTGAAGTACCAACATGGCGCTTTGATGTTATGGGTAAAGCTGATTTAGTAGAAGAAGTGATACGAATTTATGGGTTGGATAAAATTGAACCTATACCGTTAGAAAATTTTGCTAAGGGGAATAATAAAATTCTAACGTTTCCACAAATTGTTTCACGTGTTGCTCGTCGGGCTTTAGCGTGTAGAGGTATGGTGGAAGCTGTGTCTTGGTCATTTATTTCTGAAAATCAGGCGCTGACTTTTGGAGGAGGTCAAGCGCAGCTTAAGTTGGTAAACCCTATTGCAATTGATATGTCGGTAATGCGCCCTTCTCTTTTGCCTGGTTTGCTTATTGCTGCACAGCGAAATGTTGATCGTGGTTTCCCGGATTTTGCTTTGTTTGAAGTTTCAAGTATTTATAAAGGCGATGCACCTGATGAACAACAGTGTGTTGCTGGTGGTATTCGTCGTGGTACAGAAAAATTTGAAGGGTCTGGACGTTTTTGGAGCGGAAATGCAAAAGCAGTTGATGTTTTTGATGCCAAAGCGGATGCATTGGCTGTTTTGGAGGCGTGTGGTGTAGATATTAGTAAAGTACAAATTGGAATTGAAACACCTGATTGGTATCATCCTGGTCGTTCAGGTGTTATTAAGCTTGGACCAAAGGTTATTCTTGGTTTCTTTGGTGTTTTTCATCCTGATACATTAGAAAAATTAGATGTTAGTGGTCCTTTATGCGGTTTTGAAGTTTTTCTTGACCAAATTCCGGAACCAAAGAAAAAGGCAACAAAAATCCGTTCTCCTTTAAAGTTGTTACCTTTTCAAATGGTACGACGCGATTTTGCATTTGTGGTTGATAAAGCAATAGCATCTTCTCTGATTGTTAATGCTGCACGTGGGGCGGATAAAAAACTTATTCATTCAGTACAGATTTTTGATCTTTTTGAAGATCCAAGTCTTGGTGAGGATAAAAAGTCTGTAGCGATTGAAGTTGCTATTCAACCTGTTGAGCGAACCTTAACAGACGAAGATCTTGGAGAACTTGCTTTGAAAGTGGTGGAAAATGTTACTAAAGCGACAGGTGCATGTTTGCGTTGCTGAGCTTTATGTTTTGCACAGTTGGTTACTATTCTTTTGTATGAATTATTTTATACATAAGTGCCTTTTGGGTATTTTTTGTTGAGTACTAGAGTGGTAAATATGGGCCTTAAATTAAAAGGCCAGGGAATTTTTCGAAATTGATTTTTATATCGGTAGACTATTAATTGAAATTATAAACAGTTTTCGGTGTAAAAAAATTTTTTAAATAACTGAAAATAACAGAAAAAAATTGTTATTTTGGATAATTTCTCGTTGCAAAGGTAAAAATTAACTGTTAATTGATAATGCAAATCATTTGCAATAGAAAGTAGATCGATGAAAGTAAAAACGTTTTTTACTGCATTTTTTTTAGGTTTAATCTTTTTAACTCCTAACTTAGCTTTGAGTGCTAACAAGTTTAAAGCTGTTACAACGTTCACTATTATTGCTGATATGGCACGTAATGTAGCAGGTGATGTTGCTGATGTTGAATCCATTACTAAACCAGGTGCTGAAATTCACGAATATCAGCCTACACCGCGCGATCTTATGCGTGCGCAAGGTGCCAATCTTATATTGTGGAATGGGTTAGAATTAGAGCTGTGGTTTGAAAAATTTTTTCAAAATATTAAAGATGTTCCAAGTGTTGTTGTTTCAGAAGGTGTTGTACCCATCGCAATTGGCGAGGGGCCTTTTAGCGGTAAACCGAATCCTCATGCGTGGATGTCACCGACTTTGGCTTTGATTTACATTGATAATATTCGTGATGCCTTTGTAAAGTATGATCCTGAGCATGCTAACATTTATAAAGAAAATGCTGAAATCTATAAGCAGAAGATTCGTTTAAGTCTTGATCCAATCAAAGCTGAATTAGAAACGTTGCCAGAAGATAAGCGTTGGCTTGTAACCAGTGAAGGGGCGTTTAGCTATTTGGCTCGTGATTTTGGTCTAAAAGAGCTTTATTTATGGCCAATAAATGCTGACCAACAAGGAACACCGCAACAAGTTAAGCATGTTATTGATATGGTTCGCAAATATCATATTCAAGTCATTTTTTCTGAAAGCACCATTTCTGATGCACCTGCCAAACAAGTTGCAAGAGAAACAGGTGCTCGATATGGTGGTGTTCTTTATGTTGACTCACTCAGTGAAAAAAGCGGGGAGGTTCCAACCTATATTGATTTGTTACGTGTTACGAGTGCGCGTATTGCCCGGGGGTTATCTGATGGGGTGAAAGGTCAATGATTGAATCTGGAATATCTGTTCAAGATGTAACGGTGATTTATCGCAATGGGCATATGGCTTTGCGCGAGGTAAGTTTTGAGAATCCAATTGGTTCGATTGCCGCATTGATTGGGGTTAACGGATCAGGAAAATCAACGTTATTTAAAGCCATTATGGGATTTGTGCAGCCTTCAAAGGGGAGAATTCGCATTTTAGGCTTGCCGGTTAAGAAGGCTTTGAAACAAAATCTCATTGCTTATGTGCCTCAGAGTGAAGATGTTGATTGGGATTTTCCTGTTCTTGTTGAAGACGTTGTATTAATGGGACGGTACGGCCATATGAATTTTTTTCGCTATGCGCGTGCGCAAGATCGCGAGGCTGTTCATTCTGCTTTAGAGCGTGTTGATATGTTGGCGTTTGCTAAGCGCCAAATTGGGGAGCTTTCTGGTGGACAAAAAAAGCGTGTCTTTCTAGCACGTGCTTTAGCACAGGAGGCAAAAGCTATTTTATTAGATGAGCCATTTACGGGGGTCGATATTAAAACGGAAGATAAAATTATTGCTTTGTTGCAAGACCTTCGTAAAGAAGGTGCGATAATATTAGTTTCTACCCACAATTTAAGTTCTGTTTTTGAATTTTGTGATCGTACAGTTTTAATAAAAGGAACTGTTTTAGCTTCTGGATTGACACAAATGGTTTTCACGCAGAAAAATCTTGAACGAACTTTTGGTGGTGCGTTACACCGCTATAATATTGATTTCCAAGGTGGAAAAAAAGATAATATTTGTGCAGATAGTGAAGAGCCTTTATTTTTTGACTACGATCAAGAGAGGAAGCACGTTTCATGATATCTTGGTTACTTGAGCCATTCAACTATCAATATATGGTCAATGCAATGTGGGTCTCGGGGTTAGTTGGGTGTGTTTGTGCATTTCTTTCAGCTTTTCTAATGTTAAAAGGCTGGTCGTTAATTGGTGATGCACTTTCTCATTCGATTGTACCTGGGGTTGCTGGGGCTTATCTTTTAGGGTTGCCTTTTTCGCTTGGGGCTTTTTTTTCTGGTGGGGCTGCTGCTGCTGCGATGTTATTCCTTAACCATCGAACAAAACTGAAAGAAGATGCAATTATTGGTTTAACTTTTTCTTCCTTTTTTGCTCTTGGATTGTTTCTCAAGTCATTAAAACCAATGGCTGTTAACATTGATACGATTGTTCTTGGAAATGTTTTGGCAATTAGTTCATCAGATATTATGCAGTTAGTTTGTATTAGTGTTTTCTCTCTGTTGATATTATGTGCGAAGTGGAAAGATTTATTAGTTTCTCTATTTGATGAAAGTCATGCACGTGCTCTTGGATTGAATGTAAAGCTATTGAAAATTCTCTTTTTTACGCTTCTTGCCGCTTGTACTGTTGCTGCTATGCAAACAGTGGGAGCTTTTTTGGTTATTTGTCTTGTGGTAACACCAGGGGCTACAGCTTATCTTTTAAGTGATCGCTTTGTGAATCTTTTGATAATTGCAGTAGTGATTGGAACATTTACAAGTGCACTGGGTGTTTATGTAAGTTATTTTTTAAATGCGCATACCGGTGGTGTTGTTGTGCTTTTCCAGGCGTTTCTGTTTATTATAGCTTTTATTTTTTCTCCAAAATATGGTTTTCTCGCTGCCCGTTTGCGCGTGAGAGTGGCAAAAAAAATGTGATAACAACATGATAGATCAATTACTGCTCCCTTTTCAGCTTTCTTTTATGGTTAAGGGTATGACTATTACCGTTATTCTTTCCATTCCGATGGCTATGCTTTCTTGTTTCCTTATTTTAAAAGGGTGGGCGCTTTTAGGAGATGCGATTTCTCACGCAGTTTTTCCTGGTGTGGTTATTGGTTATATGACAACATCGTGGGTGATAACATTTTTAGCTTCTTTGCCATTTTCTTGGTTTCATCATTTACATCCAGCCAATGTTACAATGATTTTAATTGTTTTTGGTGCTTTCATTGCTGGTATGACTTGTGCCATCATAACAGGTTTTTTAGGGAGCAATAGCCGTATAAAACAAGATACGGTTATGGGTGTTGTTTTTTCGTCTATGTTTGGTTTGGGGCTTGTTCTGGCAACGGCAATTTATAGTAATTTGGATTTAAATCACATCTTATTCGGTAATCTTTTGGGCGTTAATTGGCTTGATATTACGCAGACAGCAATAATTTCCATTATCGTCACTTTAATTTTAGGAACAAAATGGCGTGATTTTATGCTGTATATTTTTGATTCGATTCAAGGGCGTGCAATAGGATTACAGATATCAGTGCTCCATTATGCTCTGTTAACAATGATTTCTCTCACGATTGTTGCGGCTTTGAAAGCAGTTGGGATTATTTTAGTTATTTCTTTGTTGATTGCACCAGGAGCAATTGCTTATCTTATTACTAAGCGGTTTTTTTCTATGCTTTTGATTGCTGTATTAGTTGCTGTTTTTTCTAGTTTTTTAGGAATTTATCTAAGCTTATTTATTGGTTCTGATTCTGCTTCTACGATTGTATTGATTTTGACACTAATTTTTACTGTTGTTTTTATATGGATTTTTGTTCAACAGGCTACAACTCGGGAAACACAAATATAATAGATCTTTGCATAGCAGCCATGCGTTTTTGTATGTTGTTTTAAATTTTTCTTTTTATTAAATGGGAGGGTGCTAGGTTATTTTCCTCCTAATGTCTAGCCGATGGATGCAGTATTTTCTCCTCCCAACACTGCATTCGTAATTAAGAGGCTGCATTGATTTGTCGTGCAGCCTTTTTATTTTTAAATGTCCTAAAAACTTATTTTCATTTCTTGAGAACTTTTAAATGATCATCATATTGCATAAACTGTCCTACATTTTAGGCAATGGTCATTGTTGAAAATGTGCTTGTTGATGGAGAGTGTTCAGCAAGATTATGTGCTAAATATATAGAAGGCAAAATTTTACATCATGATATCTGAATGAGAGAAGAAACAGCAGTAAATGATAGAAAAAGATTTTAAGATATCTCGCCCGTTACGAGTTTTCTATTCTATATTGGGTTGGGTGATGATTGTATTAGGTCTGATCGGTGTGGTTTTACCTATTATGCCAACCGTACCTTTTTTATTAGTTGCTTCATGGTGTTTTGCCCGTTCATCACCACGGTTTCATTATTGGTTGCATAATCATCGAATTTTTGGTCTTCCCATTAGGCAATGGCAAGAAAAGAGAATCATCTCACCTTTTGTTAAAATTTTTGCTGTGGTAAGTATGATCGGTGGTTTTTTATCATTTTTAATAATTGTACACCCTGCTTTATGGTTTGCTTTCTCCGCTGCAATTCTTTTGTTGATGATTGCTATTTATATTGTGACACGCCCATCCTCATCTACCTCATCATCATTATCAAAATAAAAAATTTTGTTAATTAAGCCTGTCTTACATTTTTCTTGTTTTATTGAGACTATTTGCAGAAAGTTTTCTGACTAAAAAACATTTAAGATAAAGTTTTCATCTATCGATATATCAATATGTACATCAGCTGTCAGATTTTCTAAAGTAAGTACAGGGCATGTTCCCTAGATGAAGTATACGCTTCGTGAACAATTTATCATCAATAAAATTGTGCGTGGAATGCTTTATTGGGCGATGATTTATTTCATAGTTGGTTTCTTTTTTGTCTAATCAGTTAATGATTAAATCTTGATGGGTTTGGTAGTGGATAGTTCAGGATTAAAAAAATTCAAATAACGTTGTATTTCTTGTGGATCTCCAATGGCTTTTTCAAGATTATCTGAAAGTTTTACAGTTGGTCGGCCATTAGCATGAGTAGCTTTGCAAACAAGGGAAGCAGCTTCAAGATTTGCGATGTTTTGGGGCGCACAATTTTCAAAATCATTGGTGAGATTGGTTCCCCACCCAAAACTCATGCGTACTTTACCATGAAAGTGATGATAGGTTTTTTCAATTGTATCTACATCTAGCGCATCGGAAAAAATCAATAATTTTTCTCGTGGATTTTTTCCTTTTTCTTGCCACCATTTTATAATGCGTTCACCTCCTTCAATGGGTAGAGCACTGTCAATTCTAAATCCTGTCCAGTCTGCTACCCAGTCTGGTGCATTGCGTAAAAATGCTTCTGTTCCAAAAGCATCAGGCAAAACAATCAAAAGATTTCCACCATAATAGCGGTTCCAATTTTGCAGAACTTGATAAGACGCTTGGTGCAAGTCGTTGTCATTATTAGCAAGGGCTGCGATAACCATAGGTAGTTCATGCGCGTTTGTTCCGAGAGCTTCTAAGTCTGTATCCATTGCTAGAAAGATATTGGAAGATCCCACCAAAGAATTGCCAATTCCTTCTTTTAAAGCTTCAACACACCAACGTTGCCATAAAAAAGAATGGCGACGTCTAGTGCCAAAGTCAGCGATGTTAAGATCAGGCAATTGTTTCAGGCGTTCAATTTTACTCCACATTTTTGCTTTAGCACGGGCATAAAGGACATCGAGTGCAAAACGACCGAGGTTTTTCATCGCAGCGCGTGAACGTAATTCACTAATAATAGAAAGGGCAGGGATTTCCCACATAGAGCTATAAGCCCATGGACCATGGAAACGTAGAATATATTGACCGTCTTTGTGGGTTAATTCGTATTCGGGTAGTTGAAATTTTTCAAGCCAATGAAGAAAATCCGGTTTGAAAATTTGTTTGCGTCCATAAAATGTATTACCAGCGAGCCAGATTATTTCTTTTTTGGTAAAGCGTAAACTGAGGGCATGATCAAGCTGAGCACGTAGCTCACCTTCATCAATATCATTGGCAAGACAAATTGTTTTACTGCGGTTTATAAGTGAGAAGGTGACATGAACATTTGGATAAAGTCCCCAAATCATTTGCACCATAAGAAGCTTATAAAAATCCGTATCGAGAAGCGAGCGAATAATGGGATCGAGTTTCCATGTGTGGTTATAAACGCGTCTAGCAATATCTGTATGATTCATGCCCCTGTTCTTTCAGCTGAGTGAAATCTAAAATTGTTGCGTATCAATATAATCATCATAAAAAATATAAAAACTATAACAACTTTATAACTGTGAACAGTATAAAAAAGCTTTTCATTTTTTTGGAGTTGGGGATTTAAGAGTACGTATGATCTCATGAACACCTGTTTTTTGTAATTCTATACCTGCATCAATGTTGGTATATTCCGTGCTGTTAATACTGAGAGTATCTTTTGAAGCCCATTTAACTTTAATAATATAAACGGCTTCATAAAATTTCATTTTTACTTCGTATTCAGGCCAACAGGAGGGTAAATGTGGGCGTAAAAATAACTGATTGGCTTGGATGTGAATTCCAAGAATAGTTTCTGTCGCTGCACGATAAAACCAACCTGCTGAACCTGTGTACCATGTCCAACCACCTTGTCCTCGGTGTGGTTCAACAGCATAGATATCTGCGGCCATGACATAAGGTTCAACACGGTAAATTTCAGGATTTTGACCATGAGTGATAGGGTTTATCATGGAAAATAAGTTATATGCTTTGTCTATTTCACCTATTTGTGCAAGCGCTATAATACTCCAAATAGCACCATGGGTATATTGGCCACCATTTTCTCGAATTCCCGGTGGATACCCTTTAATATAGCCAGGTTCGAGAGTGCTTTTGTTGAAAGGCGGCCAAAAAAGACGAATAAGTCCACCTTTTTCATCACATAAGTGATGAAGCATTGACATCATTGCTTGTTTTTGACGGTTGGAAGATGCCATTTTAGAAATTACAGCCCAGGATTGAGCAATAGAGTCAATTTGACATTCAACATTTGTTTGAGCACCAAGAGGGGTTGCATTGTCAAAATAACCACGTCGATACCAAGCACCATCCCAACCATTTTTTTCCAGAGCTTTTGTTAAACGTTTAAGGTGTGTGCTCCATGCTTTAACGTGGTTATCGTCACTGCGGTTTTTAGCAATGGGAATGAATGCTTGTAATGTGGTACCAAGAAACCAGCCCAACCAAATGCTTTCGCCTTTTCCTTCCACACCCACCAAATTCATGCCATCATTCCAATCACCACCTAAAATAAGTGGGAGACCGTGCGGACCGCAACGTTTGATAGTAAGATCTAAAGCTAGGGTACAATGTTCATAAAGTGTTGCAATTTTTGGTGATTGTGTGGGATGAAAATAAGCATTATGTTGTCCTGTTTTGAGAGGAGCTCCTTCAATAAAAGGAATAGGAGTATCAAGAAATGTGTATTCACCAGTAGTATTGACATAAAGGGCTGTTCCATAAGCAAGCCAAACTATGTCATCAGAAATGAGTGTGCGAACACCAGCGTTAGTATCAGGAAACCACCAATGTTGTACATCACCTTCAACAAATTGACGGGCTGCAGCGTTTAATAATTGTTCGCGTGCTAATTGTGGTTTAAGCAGTAACAAAGATAAACTATCTTGTAACTGATCGCGAAAGCCAAATGCACCACTGGCTTGGTAAAAAGCTGCACGTGCTATCATACGGCATGCATAGATTTGGTAAGGAAGCCAATGATTGACCATAATGTCAAAAGAAGGATCAGGCGTTTTAACTTGCAAAGGAGAAACAAAATCATTCCATTGCTGTTTTTGTTGTGCAAGAATAACTTGAAAATCATCTATGCACACTTGATCCAGCAATTTTTCAGCTTCTTGTCTATTTTCAGCACTACCAAGATAAAAGATGATCTCTTTTGTTTGGCCCGGTAATAGATAAATATCATAGGCTGATGCTGAACAAGGATCACGGCCTGCTTCTACTGTATTTGAAAGTTCTTCAGCTTTGTAAATGGCATGAGGGTGTTTGACTGTTCCTGTTGAACCAATAAACTCAGTGCGATCAGTCGTAACACTGGTTGGTATTTCGGATGCTGATAAAAAAGTGACCTGTTGAGATCTTTCGATATGATAGGGATTTTGAATAAAATGTGTGCCACGTTTGGAATCGTAAGAGGGAATGATAAAGGGAGTGTATTTTGTACGTGCGTTACCCAAAACCCACTCAACGTAATTATAAAGACGTAAGCTGCGTGGTTTTTTGCTTTCATTTTTAATAATAAGGCGTGAAAAACGAACAGGCCTTTCTCGATCGAGCATATGGGTAAGTTCTAATGCAATATCGGAATGTGTGGATTTAAAGGTTGAAAATCCAAAACCATGGCAAGCTTCGTAAACAACATTGTCGTCACATTCGACAGCAGAAACTGGAGAAAAACGTTTTAAAGAAAGACGATCAACAAGATACAGTGCTTCTCCTGGGCGATTGGAAACAGGGTCGTTGGTCCAAGGGGTTAAGTGATAATCACGACTATTGTTAGCCCAGGTGAAGATTGCACCTTCAGCTGATACGTGAAAGCCAAAATTGTGATTAGCAACTACATTAATCCATGGCTGTGGTGTAGTGGTATGCCCATTAAGATGCACCACATAATGATTATGTTGATTAAACCCCCCATAACCATTCCAATAACGCAGGTCTTTTCCATTGATAAGAGGAGATGATTGTTTTTGTTGAGCTAGACCAATAGAAGTAGATGAATTTTGTTCATTTTGCGTTTCTACTTGTCTTTTTTTGTCATGTTTGCTGTGATTAACATTTTGCCTACTATTGCGAGTGATCAGATCGGGATCAATATTTTCTGTACATTTAAGCTGTTCAGATAAAGACCCATTCTGGGCATGAAGTATGATGCGAGCTGATGCAAGAAGTGTCTTGAAACTTTGCTCATTCATTTGATTACGTTGAAGGGTAAAAATGTGTTTATTTCCATTCATTTCGTTGGTATGACGACGATAGGATTCACATGTCCATTCAATAGTGCGTTGAGTGTCTTGTATGTAAGAAAATGCCTGTTCATTCAAAACAACCATATCAACAATTAACCCTCGCATACGCCAATATTCATGTGCTTTAAGCAGGTCATGTAGTACAGTTATATTCGTTTCACTATCAATTCTGAGAAGACAGATAGGATAATCTCCTGAGATAGACATTGGCCAAAGATCAGATTGTTTTCCAAGAGTATTAGCAAGCGTTTTAGAAGGAAGACGCCATGTTTTGTCGGGGTATATAAGTGGTGTTGCATATTTTTGATAAGCAATAGCTTCTCTGGGACGGATATTGTTTTGAAATAATGAAACTTGCGAGCGTGTCCATGTTATAGAAAATTCCCGTTGAAACATATTAGGTTGGCGATAACGTTCAATATGATTTTGCAGTATTTCTTTTGAATGAGCAGCAAATGTCCAAAAAATAAGTTCTCTTTTTTCATGTGCTGGAATTTTTAAGTAGCAGCGGATTGAGATAATCGGGTCAAGAACACAGCCCTGACTGTTATTAAATTGGGCATTTTGATCAAATGCAGCTGGACGATGAATAGATCGACCACGACCAATAAAAATATAACGGTTAGTTTCAGCTTCTGACTTTGGGATAGTTCCAGATGAGTCAGTGACAAAATGGGCAATATGAATATCCACGTCACTAGGGGTGCGTTTTCGCCTTTTAGCAAAAATCGTTCCACCTGAATCAGCAATTTCTGTTTCTACAAACATGTGTGAAAAAACAGGATGAGCACAAACAGTATCCATGCTTGCTAGTGCTAGTTCACCATAAGATGTCACTTCAATAAAGCGATCTTTGTTGGTTGTATTCATAAGTTGAAGGCGTCTGCCTTCACCATCACCTTCTGATGCCACAAGACATTCGAGCGTTGATTTTATACCATCAACCATTTTTGTATATTCAGCTTTTTCATCTGTAAAGATGGTGGCTGATTCTTCTTCGATAATGCGTGTTGGCTCACCGGTGGCAGACCACCAGCGTCCATTTTGTGTATCACGTAGGAAAAACAAAGTACCTTGTTGATCTTCTGATGCATCAGGGGTAAAGTGCGTGATAGCATAATCATGCCAACGGCTATAGCCGGAACCATTAGCTGTTAGCATTGTGGAATAACGACCATTGGATAAGAGCAAAGTCTCACGGGGCTTGAGAAGTGGGTTTGTGATAGTGCGCAAAGGAGCGTCATCAAATTCTCCAGAGTCATTGCGCATTGGGTTAGCAACTTTGGCGTGAATGATAGGAATTTGACGGGGGGCTCTTTCTTGTAATAATAATTGTGTAGCTTTAATGGCGGGATCACGGTGAAAGCGATTACGCATTCGTCCTTCAAAAATGACATTATTAATTGCAAGAATTGACATGCCATGATGATGCGCATAATAATTACGCACGATAGCATATTGTTCTCCCTTTGGCACACGCGAAGGAGTAAAATCAATAGAATCATAATATCCATAGATTCCTAGAGCACCAAGATTACGTAAACGTTTTAAATTTATAATGGCTTGAGTTGGCGTATATTGCGCAGCTAAAATGCTAGCGTAAGGAGCAATAACAGCATTACGTGATAAACCGCGTTGAAGCCCAAGGCTTGGAGCTCCAAAATTGGAATATTGGTAATTCATTAAATGATCACGGGCATTAAATGCAGCTTCTGAAATACCCCATGGCAATCCCCGTTTACGAGCATATTGTATTTGATGACGAATAATCAATCGATTGGTTTGATCCAGTATGGATCCTAAGGGTTCACGCATGACCAGAGAAGGCATAAGATATTCAAACATAGATCCCGACCATGATAGTAAAGCACCTTTCCAACCAATTGGGGTGAGTAAACGCCCAAGATGAAACCAATGTTTGAATTTTATATCGCCTTTGGCAATGGCAAAAAGACTTGAGAGACGTGCTTCTGAAGCTAGAAGATCATAACAGCTTTCATCAAGTTTATTTTCCTGAACACGATAGCCGATAGATAAGAGTTGTCGTTCAGGTTGTTCTAGAAAATCAAATTTCATATCAAAAGCTATTTGTCGTGCTTTTGTCGCTAAAGTATTTAATTGTTTGCGCAGTTTTTCGATGTCATAGTCATAGGTAATATCATGGTGATGTGCTTCACAGGTTTCCACAAGACATTTAGCCCAAGACAGCGCGTGAGCAGATTCTACAGTTTGAATTTTTTTATCAAGTTCATCTATTAAGAGTGCAATATCACGAGCTAAAAGTGGAAGATTAATAGTGCGTGAAGTTACAGTTTCTGTCTTTTCTTTGAAAGTACTGACGACACGACGAAGATGAGCAATGCGTTCTTCGATCTGTTGGTATAGAGAGCATAAAAAATGCTGATTATCAGGAATCTCTTTTAAAGTTTCTTCAAGAATATCACTAACATCAAGCAAACCTGCTGGATCACTTTGTAAAAACATGTCAGGTGTTTCAGCCCATTCACTTAAAGCCGAAGAGAGTGTCACTAAATGACCGGCAAGATTACCTGAATCTACTGTTGAAACATAAGTTGGCAATAAAGGTTTAAGTGTGTCTGTTTCATACCAATTATAAAGATGACCACGGAATTTTTCCATTTTTTCAAGGGTACTTAATGTACGCTTGATACGTGTAATAGCATCTTTAAAACTAATCCAACCAAAATCACGTGCGGCAATAGTAGAAAGAAGATAAACTCCAATATTAGTGGGGGATGTACGCTGAGCGACAAGGGGTTCGGGATTTTCTTGGAAATTATCAGGTGGCAAATAATTGTTTTGCGCATTGACAAAAGTTGCGTAATAAAGCCACGTACGTCGTGCAATACACCGAAGTTCTTTTTCATCTTCTGAAGATATATTAAGCATATCTTGAAATATTGCTGGTTGGCTGACAAACCACGCGATGAGTGGTGAGAAAAACCAAACCAATCCAAAGGGCAAAGCAATGAAGATTGTCGGGCTACAGAAGGATATAGGTAGCACTATGGCAATAGCGCCAATCAGTGATGCTGGCCACATTGTGAGGATATAGAAGCTTAAACTATTGGGGATTAATTTTGTTGCAGCCGAGGTTTTCCATTCAAGGAGATGTTGTTTTGAAATCAGCATGCGATAGAAAGTGCGGATGATTGCATCGGTTGCAAAATAAGCTGAATGAGCGATAAAGGTAGTTTTAAGAAGTATTTCTGCTGTCGTTGAAGTAATACTGCTCAAAATTAGTTGCAACTGTCCACGCAAAGAATGATCAAGACTAAATGACATGAATGCTTGAAGCATACCTAGAATTGGAGAGATAAATAGACTGAGCAGCAAAAATATTTGCCAAATAGTTGCTATCTTTAATGGTAAAATAGACCATCCTATGATTGCTGCAATTAGCCATATGAGTGGTGTAAGAGAGCGGCGTAAGTTATCCTGAATCTTCCAGCGATTTATGAGATTAATTTGACAACGCTTAAAGAGATAAGGCAATAATTGCCAATCGCCACGAATCCAACGATGATGACGGGCAACGTCAATATTATAGGCTGTTGGATAATTCTCAATTACTTCCACATCACTCACGAGTGCTGCACGTGCATAGCACCCTTCCAAAAGATCATGACTAAGAACAGTGTTTTCTTTGATTTTTCCATTAAGTGCTTGTTCAAATGCATCGATATTATAGAGACCTTTGCCAGTAAAAGTGCCTTCTCCCCAAAGGTCTTGATAAGTATCAGAGACAGCAAAGACATAAGGATCAATTCCACGATTGGTAGAAAAAATTTGTTGAAAGATTGATGTTTCTTTTCCTGTTGTAAGAGAAGGTGTAATACGCGGTTGTAAAATACTGTAGCCTTTTACAATTGTTCCATTTTTGGGGTCAAAAACGGGATGATTGAGTGGATGGTTGAGCTTGCCAACAAGTTTAGTAACCCCTTCAGGTGTTAAACGTGTATCTGAATCCAGGGTCATAACGAAACGACAGTCTACAGGAAGGCGTGGATCTGGAGTGTAAAAGCTCGTATTTTGATTTCCTCGTAGTAGAAGGTTGAGCTCATGAAGCTTACCACGTTTACGTTCCCACCCCATCCAGCATTTTTCGCTAGCATTGTAAAGACGTCGGCGATGAAGAAGAAAAAACAAAGGAATGTCATCACGATGATAACGGCGGTTAAGTTTAGCTATGCTCTCTTGCGCATAATGCAGCAAATCAAGATCACCTTGTGTTTCTTCTAATAAAGAATCTGCCCAGTCCGTGATTAACGCAAAATGAATAGCACCTTGCGGGTTAGAAAGATAATGTACTTCAAGATTACGCACTTGTTCATTAATACAGTCATATGAAGTAATTAAAGTGGGCACGACAACCATTGTACGTGCGTGTTTAGGAATCCCCTCTTTATATTCATAACCAATAAGCTGATTTGGTGGGATAAACCATGAAACAACAGTATTAAAAAAGGAAAAAGAAGCTTCCATGGCAGGAAAGAGAGCCAGAGCGATAAAAATAAGGTTCATCCATGACGGTAGATTAGATATCTGTAATAGAGTATAAGTTGCAAACAAAAGGATGAGCGTTAAAATAGAAACAGGAATTGCAATTGTTCCTACTTTTAAGCGATGGTAAGCGCGTATCCATCTTATGAAAAGGGATGGAGTGTATCCACAAGCTTTTTCAAAGGCATAACGCCCGTTGTCGACAAGGTACCAGCCAATAGAAGGGCTATTTTGATGAGCGTCATCTTCAAAAAAGGTTTGCGTCATCTCTACGGCTTTTTGCGTAACTTCCAACTCACTGAGTGGAGAACGGTGTGCGATTTTTTCAATCACTTGTCGATAGGTATTACGTGAATGAGAATCAAGTTCAGAAAAATCACTGTTTTGACACAGGATAGAGTCCACATAGCTAACGGTTTCAAACCACGCTGTCCAATCAATGTCATCAATAGTTTTAAGAGCACGAATAATATTGCTCATGGTCACACCGTCTTTTGCTTGACGGGTATGTTCATCAGCTGTTGCAATTTCTGGATTATTGCCGTGATGATGTAATTGCTTTTCAAGCCAAGTCAATGCCACTGTAACATCAACAGATGCACCCCGCAGACGATAAAATAAATGAGTTGAAAAGGTTAAATTAGCAGTGAATTTTTCATAAAGAGTGAAAAGATTGTGTAATTCAGTCTCATTTTTTGCAAGGGTAATTTTGTTAGCTACTTGATTGGCAAGATAACGCATATGCTGTGCTTGCTCAATACGCAATGAAAGACGACGAACATTTTCAATTAAAATCATACGAATAACAGAAGGCAAGGCCCACAATTCGCCAATTTTAAGGTTACATACTTCCTGAAAGCCATTAACCATGGCTGTAAGGGTTTCTTGTGAGAAACTGCTATCTGTATGGGCAATATAAAGCCAGGTTAAAGCAAAAATACGTGGGATTCCTGCTTTTTGTTCATCAAGGGAGAGTTTCTTAGTGAGAGTTTTTGGAAAATTGCAGCGTAACTGTTGTATGGTTTTGTCAATGGTGTAATGATTATCAATAAGCCATTGAGCAGATGGTGCTATAGTTTCATTGTTACGTGCGGCAACATCGCTAATGCGGAAAGCATGGAGGATAAGTTTAGCATTTTCAGTTAACCGTTTGCGAAAATCACTCTCTTCCTTGTATTCAGGAAGAAAATTGTTTTTGCCCAAAGCTATATCATAGCCTAATTTATAAAGCTCTTCTTGTGATTTATCAGTTGAACGAATAGGGAAATCGGTTTCAGAAAAATAACAAATTTCTGTTTTTTGAGAAGAGAACCACTTCATGAAAAATAGTGTGGGTGCCATAATATTCTTTGCCACTCAATTATGCAAATTTCTTTTTATTTAATGAATTGTTAACATTTTATCCTAGTCATGAATGGTTAGTGAAGAAAATAAGTTTTTTATTGGAAAATATTTATTTTTTTGTCAGACCGTTGAAAAGTCAAGAAAATATTTTCAGCGAAAGATAAAAAAGACCGCTCGAAAATAAGCGGTCTTAAGTATTAGTTATTAATTATCAATCTTTCTCTTGTTTTTTTAAGGCCACACCAAGAATGTCACCAAGAGAAGCACCAGAATCTGTTGATCCATATTGTGCTACTGCTTCTTTTTCTTCTGCAATTTCCAAGGCTTTGATGGATACTGACAGTTTCCGCGTTTTTTTATCGAATGCGGTGATACAAGCATCAACCTTTTGTCCAATAGCAAAACGTTCAGGGTTTTGTTCATCACGATCACGGGCTAAATCAGAACGGCGAATAGTTGTTTCAAGATTGTGATCAATTAATCTCACATCAATGCCATTTTCATTGATTCCAGAAACCTCGCAGGTCACAATAGTACCTTTACGTAATTCACCAGAGGCTACTGCTTCTCCAACTTTATCGCAGGAAAGTTGCTTAATTCCTAAAGAGATCCGTTCTTTTTCAACATCAACATCAAGAACAACAGCTTTAACGATATCGCCTTTGTTATAAGTCTCGATGACTTGTTCACCAGGACGGTTCCAATCAAGATCAGATAAGTGTACCATCCCATCGACATCACCTTCAAGGCCGATAAAAAGACCAAATTCTGTCTTATTTTTAACTTCACCCTCAATGTGTGAATTTACAGGAAATTTATTAGCAAAAGCCACCCATGGATTTTCACATGTTTGCTTTAAACCAAGGGAAATACGCCGTTTAGAAGCATCAATTTCAAGAACAACAACTTCTACTTCCTGTGATGTGGAAAGGAGTTTTCCAGGATGGATATTTTTCTTCGTCCAACTCATTTCAGAGACATGAATTAATCCTTCAATTCCTGGCTCAATTTCAACAAAACCACCATAATCAGTGATGTTCGTAACAGCACCTGTAATTTTCTTACCAACTGGATATTTGTCACTGATGCTATCCCAGGGGTCATTTTCAAGTTGCTTCATTCCAAGTGAAATACGGTGCGTATCCTGATTGATACGAATAATTTGAACTTTAATAGTTTGACCCATTGTAAGGATTTCAGATGGGTGATTAATACGCCGCCATGCCATATCGGTGACATGCAAAAGACCATCAATTCCACCAAGATCAACAAAGGCACCATAATCGGTAATGTTTTTAACCACGCCTTCAACAATTTGATTTTCTTCAAGATTTTGAACAATTTCTGAACGCTGTTCAGCACGGCTTTCTTCTAAGACAGTGCGGCGTGAGACAACAATATTACCACGACGACGATCCATTTTCAGAATTTCAAAAGATTGTGGATTGTGCATTAAAGGTGCAACATCACGGATAGGACGAATGTCAACTTGGCTGCGGGGCAAGAAAGCAATGGCACCATCAAGGTCGACTGTAAATCCACCTTTAACTTGGCTAAAAATAACTCCATCTACACGTGCACCGGCATTGAATTTTTCTTCAAGGCGAGTCCAGCTTTCTTCACGACGTGCTTTTTCGCGTGATAAAATAGCTTCACCCATTGCATTTTCAATGCGTTCAACATAAACTTCAACTTCATCACCAGCTTGCAAGGAATCGTCTTTACCTTTTGTGCCAAATTCCTTAAGTGGAATACGTCCTTCTACTTTAAGGCCAGCATCGATAATGACCATGTCTTTTTCGATTGCAATGACACGACCTTTCACAACGGATCCTTCAGTAAGATCATTAGTTTGAAAGGATTCCATTAAAAGAGCTTCAAAATCCGCTGTTGTGGGATTATATTGTGACATAAGAACTCCTAAATATATACCTTTATTTAAAGAGGTATAAGCGCTGGGTTAGTGTTAATATGGGGTAATTCCATGATTTCTTATCTTTAATACAGGAAAGAAAAATTAGCGCTAAGCTGGAATCACCAGGATGATTTTATTTAACTGTATGAGCTTTTATGACAGGATCAATAAAGGTACACATAGCTGTTAATGCTTCTTCTATACTCAATTCTGACGTGTCAAGCAAGTGGGCGTTTTTTGCTGGTTTTAAAGGGCTCTGTTTGCGGGTTAAATCACGTCTATCGCGTTGTTTAAGATTAGCAAGGATCTCATGATAATCTGCTTGTGCTCCTTTTTTTAAAATTTCTTGATATCGACGTTTTGCGCGTGTTTGAGCATTTGCAAAAACGTAGAATTTTATATTTGCGTCAGGGCAGACAATAGTGCCAATATCACGGCCATCAAGCACGCTGCCTGGCAGAGTTTTGGCAAAATTGCGTTGTTTTGTAACAAGAATTTCGCGTACAATTGGTATGGTTGCTATTTTTGAAGCCGCTTCGCCAATTTCCTGAGAAGTGAGAAGATTTGAATCTAAAGTGTTAAAATCAAGCTTTGTGGCGTATGTGATAGCACTAGTTTCATCATCAAGAGCCAGTCCTTGTTGCAAAAGAGCATACGCAACACCACGATAAGTTAGACCAGTGTCTAAATGGTGAAGATGATAATGGGTTGCAATTTTACGGGCTAATGTTCCTTTACCAGAAGCTGCTGGGCCATCAATTGCAATGACAAACGGTTTCAAAGAATTTGACCTCCAAGTTGGTACATTAAGGGGATAAACTCTGGAAAGCTTGTGGCAATCATTCGTGTATCATCGATGGTTACAGGTTTTTCTGATGCCAATCCAAAGACAAGAAAGCACATTGCGATTCGATGATCAAGATATGTTGTAACGCATCCACCTCCTAGGCCTTTTGTTGAGTTTTGCCCATGGACAATAAGGAAGTCTACACCTTCTTCACAATCTACATTGTTGATTTTTAATCCTTGGGCAATGGCAGAAAGCCTGTCTGATTCTTTAACGCGCAATTCTTCAATTCCTAGCATAGTTGTTTTACCTTCAGCAAAGGTTGCTGCTACTGCTAAAGCGGGATATTCATCAATCATTGATGGGGCTCGCTCTTTAGGTACAGTTACACCTTTTAATATTGATGACCTGACCCGTAGATCGGCAATATCCTCTCCGCCTGTTTGGCGTTGATTTAAAAGATCAATCTTAGCTCCCATTTCCCACAATGTTTGGATAAGACCGATTCTAGAGTTATTTATGAGAACATTTTCAATAGTGATATCGGAGTCTTCTACAAGAAGGGCTGCAATGAGTGGAAAAGCAGCAGAGGAAGGGTCACCTGGAACATTTATTATAGTTTGTCCAGTAAGATGTGGTTGGCCATTCAGATGAATGAAACGTGTACCTTTTTTGTCTGTTTCTATCTCAAGTTCAGCACCAAATGCTTTTAACATTTTTTCCGTGTGATCTCGGGTGAGGCTTGGTTCAATAACAGTGGTAATACCGGGAGTATTAAGACCTGCAAGAAGAATTGCTGATTTAACTTGGGCAGAAGCCATTGGTACACGATAATAAATCGGACTAGCCATTTTAGGACCATAAAGCGTTAAAGGCAAATGATCATCACACGTTGTTTCAACTGAAACGCCCATTAAACACAAAGGGTCAAGGATACGCTTCATTGGACGTTTAGATAGAGAAGAATCGCCAGTAAAAGTTGTTTTCATATGATAAGAACTGACCATTCCCATAATCAAGCGAGCGCTTGTTCCAGAATTTTTAAAATTTAAAGGTGTTTGCGCTTGCAAAAGGCAGCCATTCCCAGTTCCTCGAATGACCCAGAGATTATTTTCCTTACGAATATGTGCACCCATAGCTTGCATAGCAGCAGCTGTTTGCAAAATGTCATCGCTTTCAAGAAGCCCGTGAATATGTGTTTCACCATTTGCAAGCCCCCCTAATATGAGAGATCGATGAGAGATCGATTTATCGCCTGGTATTTTGATTGTACCAGAAAGATTGGTAGATTTTTGAGCTGTTGCGGGTATTGCGTTTTGCATAGAAGCTTTATTTAATTTTAATCTAAATTTTACAAAATTAAGTGTTCTTTAGCACACGCTTTAATAAACGTCATGAGAAAATCCGTGTGAAACGATGCATTTATCTTTGACAAATGCGTTGTTTTTCGCTTAAGCACCTTAAATTCGTTTTTAAATGAAATTGTAGCTAACCAAAGAGGCACGGTCCATGGCAAAACAGGAACTTGGAATCAAACGTGTTGACCCGGAAACGGGAAAGAAATTTTATGATCTTAATCGTGATCCTATTGTATCACCTTATACAGGGCTTTCTTATCCGCGCTCTTATTTTGAGGTTGCCGCAGCTGAAGCCAGTAGCGAAGAAGAAGTTGACACTGAAGAGCTGGATACAGCACTTGAAAAGTCTGCTTTTATGTTGCTGGAAGAAGATGTTGACGATTCTAAGGATGATGATCTCCCTATTTTGGAAGATGATGATATGGATCTCGGGGATGACGATGATACATTTTTATCACACACTGAAAGCGATGAGGATGACGATGTAACCGACATTATTGGTGGTAGTGTTCCAGATGATGATGGTACTTAAAAAAAACGAGAAGATTCAGCATTTGTTTTGTTGAAGACAAATTCCTCTTGATCTTCGATTTTTCTCGTTTTAGGAATTTTGTTAGATTGTTAATCTTCCTTTTGGGAAGAGAAGGTATCTTTTATGGGGCTATAGCTCAGCTGGGAGAGCGCTTGCATGGCATGCAAGAGGTCAGCGGTTCGATCCCGCTTAGCTCCACCAAAAAGGTCGGGGTGTTTTTCTCAATATAATGCAAATATTTAGAAAGAAGATTTATACATCGGTTGAGAGGTATCGTGGTTTTCGTGATAAATCTCTTTTTTAAGAGGTTTATTCAATAAGTTCGTAATATGTTTATCTTGCACTCATTCATTCTATGTCTTTTTGAATTTTTAACAGCCATAAAAATGAAAGTTTAATAAAAGCAAAATAAAATAAACTATTCATTAAACAAAAACTCTATTATTGCTCGAAGGCATTACAAAAAAGCCATTGATTGGATTATAATCTGTAATAAAAGATCTCAGGAGTAGCGAAAATTAGATCCATAAACTGGAAAATAGTGCTAACTTCATGATTCGTAATGCGCAGTTCATATCAAAATAGCAATGGGATTTGAATTTTGTCTTCAAGAAAAAAATAATAAAATCAATGCATTATAAATTCATGATTTAAAGTTTATTCATCATGAATTCAATTGATATTAGTTATTATTATTGTCTGGTTGTGCTTTTATTTAGTTCTTGTAAGTTATTGTTATATTTAATCAAAATTAAAAAAGTGATACATAGGATAATCTTATTGATTATGAACAAATAACAGCTGTTGAATTGAATTTTGTAAAGAATATTAGTCTTTTAGAGATTCAAATGCTTCAGTAGAACAATATTTTGTTTTTAGCGCTAAAATTCTTGTCTTTATAATTAGAGTGCAGCACAACAGAGAAGAATTTTAAATTATTCAAGGAAAGAAATAATGCCTTTTTATCGTTCAAGAACATCAACTCATGGACGCAATATGGCAGGGGCTCGTGGTCTTTGGCGTGCAACAGGAATGCAAGATACGGATTTTGGTAAGCCCATTATTGCAATTGCTAATTCTTTCACACAATTCGTGCCAGGGCATGTACATTTAAAAGATCTTGGGCAACTTGTTGCGCAAGAAATAGCTACCGCTGGTGGTGTTGCGAAGGAATTTAACACCATTGCTATCGATGATGGGATTGCTATGGGGCATGATGGAATGCTTTATTCTTTACCTTCCCGTGAAATTATTGCTGATTCTGTTGAATATATGGTCGATGCCCATTGTGCAGATGCTCTTGTTTGCATTTCCAATTGTGACAAAATTACGCCTGGTATGTTGATGGCTTCTTTACGGTTAAATATTCCAACAATCTTTGTTTCAGGTGGCCCTATGGAAGCTGGCAAGATTAAATGGAAAGATCAGGATATTACTGTTGATTTAGTTGATTCAATGATTGTTGCGGCTGATGATCGTAATTCAGAGGAAGAAGTTTCTAAAATGGAACGTGCCGCTTGTCCTACATGTGGCTCTTGTTCAGGCATGTTTACTGCCAATTCTATGAATTGTCTTACAGAAGCATTAGGGCTTTCTCTTCCTGGAAATGGATCGATGTTGGCTACACATGCAGATCGTCAGCGGCTTTTTGAAGAGGCAGGCCGACGTATCGTTACATTAACAAAACGTTATTATGAACAAGATGATAAGACAGTTTTGCCGCGTTCTATCGCTTCACGCAAGGCTTTTGAAAATGCAATGATTGTAGATATTTCTATGGGCGGATCAACTAATACTGTGCTGCATCTTTTAGCGGCAGCGCAAGAAGGCAAGGTGGATTTTACCATGGCTGATATTGACCGTCTTTCACGTCGTGTTCCTGTTTTGTGCAAAGTTGCACCTGCTGTTACTAATATTCATATGGAAGATGTTCATCGCGCTGGTGGTATTATGGGGCTTTTGGGTGAATTAGATGCAGCCGGACTTATCGATACATCAACTTACACGGTTCATGCACAAACGATGAAAGAAGCGCTGTGTCGGTGGAATGTGAAACAAACCAATGAAAAAAGCATTCATGAATTCTATCGTGCGGCACCAGGTGGTGTATCAACACAGATAGCTTTTAGCCAAGCATCTCGTTATGATACTCTTGATCTTGATCGTGAAAAAGGTGTTATCCGTGATATTGCACACGCTTATTCACAAGATGGAGGGTTGGCGGTTCTTTATGGGAACCTTGCACAAGATGGTTGTATTGTGAAAACGGCAGGTGTTGATCAGTCGATTTTAACTTTTAAAGGTCCTGGACGGATTTTTGAAAGTCAAGATTCAGCTGTTTTAGCAATCTTGTCCGATAAAATTAAACCAGGTGACATTGTTTTGATCCGTTATGAAGGTCCACGCGGTGGGCCTGGAATGCAAGAAATGCTCTATCCAACGAGTTATCTTAAATCTAAAGGATTAGGGAAGGTCTGTGCACTTATAACAGATGGTCGCTTTTCGGGGGGGTCGTCAGGGCTTTCTATCGGTCATGTTTCACCAGAAGCTGCGGAAGGAGGCACAATTGCTTTAGTGGAAGAGGGCGATATCATAGAGATTGATATTCCAAACCGCATCATTCATTTGATGGTTGATGATATTGAGATTATGCGCCGTCGTACCAAGATGGAAGAAAAAGGAAACACTGCTTGGCAACCGGTTGAAGAACGTAAGCGTAAAGTTTCAAAGGCTCTAAAAGCTTATGCAGCTATGACCACGTCTGCTGCTAAAGGCGCAGTTCGTAATATTTGATTTGAGTAAAAAATTGAGTTTAGTGAAGATAAGTGCAATTGACCAAAACTTTTATAATTTTTCGGATTGATCACTCATTGGTAAGAGGATCGTTATGAACTATTTTGATTAAAGTGTAGAGGGATCAAAAAATGTAAATGATGTAATTTTTGATTCCTGTAGTTTCTCTAAGTCATAGAGAGAGCAAAGAGTTATCCCAAACAATACTATAAATAAACTCTACTAAAATACCAAAAAAAAGATCTGCAGTTAAGGGATGAAATCAATTTACACTTAATCTATAAGTTATTGCTGATTGTAACAAAAAGCAATAATAATACAATGAGTTATAAGCATAAATGGGGAATGAATAGAGTGGTATATTTGAAGGTTATCTTGACAAGGTAAAAGTGTTTACCAAAGAAACTGATGCACCATAATACTGATAACTAAATCACTTAATGTTGTTGGTAAGGAAAAATCAGAAAAATAAAATTTACTTGTTAGATTTTAACGTTCCAAATAAAAAATTATGAATCCTAAAAGGAGAAAAATCAAAAGGATTTAAATCCAAATAAAGCTTTTTTAAAAAATATGCCTAAGTAAATGATAAGAAATCTTTCTACAGTTTATTAGAAAATTCATTGTGCATTCAGCTGCTTAAGGCGATAGAGCTCTTCTAACGCAGCCTTAGGTGATAATTCATCGGGATGGATATTATTTAAAGCTTCTTTAATTGCATAATATTTGTCTGTTTCTTCAGTTGTGGGCGATGTTATTTGAGGAGAAAATAGTGGTAAGTCATCAATTAATTTGTTTCCTTTTCCATTCATTTCACCTTTTTCTAATTGTTGTAGAACATCTGTAGCACGAGCGATAACTGCTGTGGGAAGTCCTGCAAGTTTTGCAACCTGTACACCATAGGATCGGTCAGCAGCTCCTTTAGTGACTTCATGCAGAAAGACCACATCACCATTCCAATTTTTGACTTTCATTGTTACATTATGAAGACGATTAAGTTTTTTAGTCAGTGCTGTCATTTCATGAAAATGTGTGGCAAGGATGGCACGACAGTGGTTTACCTCATGAAGATATTCAACCGCTGCCCAAGCAATTGAGAGGCCATCAAAGGTTGATGTTCCCCGCCCGATTTCATCAAGAATAACGAGAGAACGATTACTTGCGTGATTGAGAATGGTTGCTGTTTCAACCATTTCCATCATAAAAGTTGAACGCCCCCGTGCAAGATCATCAGAAGCACCAACACGACTAAACAAGCGGTCAACAACACCAATATGAGCTGAAGCAGCTGGAACAAAAGAGCCCATTTGTGCCATAATAGCAATGAGAGCATTTTGTCGTAAAAAGGTTGATTTTCCTCCCATGTTTGGGCCTGTTAATAACCAAATTGCTGCATATTGATGGTCTTGTTGTGTAGAGAGATCGCAATCATTAGCAACAAATGATTCTGTTGCTTGTTTTCGTAATGCTTGCTCTACAACGGGGTGACGTCCTCCAGTGATCTGAAAGGTAAGCGAATCGTCAATTTTGGGACGACAATATCCTTGTTCTTCAGCTAAGTGAGCTAAAGCAACAGATACATCTAAGACAGCAAGCGCTTCAGAAGCTTTACGAATGAAATCAACGTGTGCGGTAATTTCATTAACAAGTGTATCGAAGATTTCTAATTCAAGCGTTATTGCGTGGTTTGCTGCATGAGCGATACGGCTTTCAAGTTCAACAAGCTCTGTTGTGGTAAAGCGCATAGCACTTGCCATTGTTTGCCGGTGGATAAAACGTTCTTTTAATTGCGGGTTATTTGTGAGAGCTGAAGCTTGTAAATTTGTGACTTCAATGAAATACCCTAAAATGTTATTATGCTTAATCTTGAGTGTTTTTATATCTGTTTCTTGAGCATATTGTGCTTGAAGTTCAGCAATGATACGACGGGACTCGTCACGTAAACTGCGCGTTTCATCTAATTCTTGATGATAATTAGGACGAATAAAACCACCATCACGTTTAAGAAGAGGCAGATCATCAGCTAATGCTTTTTCTAATTGAACATGCAAAGCAATGGGTAAATGTGAGAATACTTCTCGTACATCATTTATTTCTTGAGGAGGCAATTCATTGCTCAGAAGCTGATTAAGTTCATTAATAATTTCAAAACCGCGCTGAATTGTGGCTATATCACGTGGTCCTCCTCGGCCAAGAGCTAAACGTGAAACTGCACGCGGCATATCTGCCCCTCCTTTCAAAATAAGACGAATAGCTTTTGCAAGGGAAGTATTGCTCAGAAAAAAGGCAATTGAATCAAGACGTTTATCAATGATTGCAGGAGTAGTAAGCGGGGAAATTAAGCGCTCAGCAAGAAGACGTGAACCACCTCCTGTGACAGTACGGTCGATAGTTTTTAGTAAGCTTCCATCGCGTTGTCCAGATGTGGTGCGAATAAGTTCAAGGTTAAGTCTAGTAGCTGCATCAATAAAAAGGGTGGCACTTTCATTTTGGCGCTCAGGTCGCATAAGAGGGGGGCGATGAGTGATTTGCGTTTTTTCAATATAACGGATGGCTGCTGCGATTGCTGAAAGTTCTGCAGGTGAATAGTCTGCAATGCCTTCAAGAGTTGATAGTTTAAAATAACTGCAAATATCATGTTCGGCGGTTATTGTATCAAAAAGACTAAGTGGTTGAGGTGAGACAATACGACCAAGAGCATTAAAGAGCGATTTTTGCGATGGATCATGGAAAAATGAGTCGGCTACGATCACTTCTTGTGGGTCTACGCACATGATATCTGTCAAAAGCTTTTCATGGTGACTTTGTGTAACACGAAATATGCCCGTGGAAATATCAATCCAAGCAAGGGCAAATTCTTTTCTATCATTGGTTCTAGTGCGAGCAAGTGTCATCAAATAATTTGCGCGCGTTGGATCAAGAAGCTTTTCTTCTGTTATGGTTCCAGGTGTAACAAGGCGTACGACATTACGCTGAACAACGGATTTTGAGCCGCGCTTTTTTGCTTCTGCAGGATCTTCTGTTTGTTCACATACAGCAACACGATAACCACAAGCGATAAGCTTTTGCAAATAATCATCTGCAGAATGAATAGGAACACCACACATGGGAATGTCTTCGCCTAAATGTTTGCCACGTGTTGTGAGAGTGATTCCTAAAGCTTGGGAAGCTTCAATTGCATCATTGAAGAATAATTCATAAAAATCACCCATACGATAAAAAAGGAGAGAATCGCTATTGACTGCTTTGATTTCTATATATTGCTCCATCATGGGTGTAAGGCGTTCTTGATGTGCAGTTGCAGACTGTGGGATTAAATTATTTTTATATTCAGTCTTTTCTGTCATTTTGACGTGCCCATTTCCTTTGATATAGGTTTTTACGCCCTTTTTTATTTACTTCAATGCAGATCTTCATTATCTCTAAATTGAAACGTATAGTAAATTGTCTATTTAATCAAAACATAGCGATTTTTAGCATATGAATCAAACTTTAAAATCAAATAATTGCACTCGTTAGTAAGCAGAATATATACTGTTTTTGGAGAAAAATAAGTAAGATGAAAAAAAATGAACAGGGTCAAAAAACGCATAAAAAAGCTTATAGTGCAAGCGAGCAAGAAGCTCTTGATTTTCATAGTCGTGGTCGGCCGGGAAAGCTTGAAATTGTTGCAACAAAGTCTATGGCAACTCAGCGTGATTTAGCACTTGCTTATTCGCCAGGTGTAGCGGTTCCGGTTAAAGAAATCGCTCACGATTCAGCACTGGCTTATAATTATACAGCAAAAGGCAATCTTGTTGCTGTTATATCAAATGGGACGGCAATCTTAGGTTTAGGGAATTTGGGGGCACTGGCATCTAAACCGGTGATGGAAGGAAAAGCGGTACTCTTTAAGCGTTTTTCAGATATCGATGCGATTGATTTAGAAATTGACACAAACGATACAGAAAGTTTTATCAATCTAGTGCGTCATTTGGAGCCATCTTTTGGCGGCATTAATCTTGAAGATATTAAGGCACCTGATTGCTTTATTATCGAAAGCTGTTTGCGCGAGATAATGAACATTCCTGTTTTTCATGATGATCAACATGGAACAGCAGTTATCGTAGCTGCTGGTGTTCTCAATGCTTTGCATTTAACTGGGCGTGATATGAAGAGTACGCGGTTAATTTGCAATGGCGCTGGTTCTGCGGGGATTGCTTGTATTGAACTCATCAAAGCAATGGGTTTTCGGCCTGAAAATATTATATTATGTGACACTAAAGGCGTTGTCTATGAAGGTCGTGAAGAGGGGATGAATCAGTGGAAGTCTGCTCATGCTACAAAAACAGATAAACGTACTCTTGCCGAAGCAATGGAAGGGGCTGATATATTTTTCGGAGTTTCAGTTAAAGGTGCACTAACCCGTGGAATGGTCAAGTCAATGGCTCCACGGCCGATCATTTTTGCTATGGCCAATCCCGATCCCGAAATTACACCTGAAGAGGTTATGCAAGTACGTGATGATGCTATTATAGCAACAGGTCGATCAGATTATCCCAATCAAATTAATAATGTTCTTTGTTTCCCGTATATATTTCGCGGGGCGCTTGATGTGCGTGCGACAGTTATTAATGAAAGTATGAAGATTGCTGCAGCGAGAGCTATTGCTGGTTTAGCACATGAGGATGTGCCAGATAGCGTTGCAGAAGCTTACCATGGCAATCGGCTAAAATTTGGCCCAAACTATATTATTCCCGTTCCATTTGATCCACGTTTGCTTACAGTTGTTTCAATTGCAGTGGCAAAAGCAGCAATGGAGAGTGGTGTTGCAAGGAAGCATATTGATGATTTAGAGGCTTATGAGCGTGATTTAAATGCTAGGCGCGATCCTATTGCATCCACGATGCGTGGTGTTTACAATCGTGTTCGTCAAGCGCCAAAACAAATTGTTTTTGCAGAAGGCGAAGAAGAACAAGTGATGCGCGCAGCTGTTTCTTATGTTCATCAAAAATTGGGTAAAGCAATTTTGATTGGTCGTGAAGAACAGATTAAAGGTACTGCTGCTGTTGCTGGAATTGATCTTGAACGTGAAGGTATTTCTATTGTTAATGCTAAACTATCCGATTATACGGATGCTTATGCTGATTATCTTTATAAAAAAATGCAGCGCCAAGGTTGGTTGTTGAGGGACTGTCATCGCCGCATTAATAATGATCGCAATTATTTTGCCGCTTGTATGGTAGCATTGGGCCATGCTGATGTGATGATTACAGGGGTAACACGAAATTATGAAACAGCTTTAATGGATATACGCCGGGTAATTGATGAGAAACCAAAAGAACGGTTGCTTGGTATCTCAATGGCTATTTGTCGTGAGCGGACTGTGTTTATTGCTGATACAGCTATTTATGAACATCCTAGCGCTGAAGAACTTGCCGACATAGCTGAACAAACTGCTTCTTTTGTTCGTGGATTGGGATATCAGCCACGGGTAGCATTTTTAGCATTCTCTACCTTTGGGTATATGAAAGGGCAGATTACTCAGCATATCCAGGATGCTGTTAATCTTTTGTGTGAACGTAAGGTTGATTTTGAGTTTGATGGAGAAATGAGTGCCGATGTAGCACTCAATCCGAAACTGATGCAGCAATATCCTTTTATGAAGTTAACAGAGCCTGCTAATATTTTGATTATGCCTGGATATCATTCATCTTCAATTGCAAGTAAAATGTTACAAGAGCTTGGCCAAGCAACTATTATTGGTCCCATTTTAATTGGGTTAAAAAAATCTGTCCAAATTGTGCCGTTTAGTGGACACGACACAAATATTGTCAATATTGCAACCCTGGCGGCTTATCATGCAGCAAAAATTATTTGAGAGAAAAAAACTGAAATTTTAAGATCTTTTTGATATTGAAAAACCAAAAATAGATCGCATCTGTTTTGAAACTCTTTTTAAGATGATTGTGTTGAGTTGTTTTTTTGTTCTTCAGCAATGCGCTTTTGAAATAAAGCTGTAAAATCGATAGGATCGATACGCAAGGGCGGAAAACCACCATTGTGAGTGGCATCAGATATGATTTGCCGAGCAAAGGGAAACAAAAGACGGGGGCATTCAATAAAGACCAATGGCATAACGTGTTCTTGTGGAAGATTTTTAATATGGAAAATGCCACCATAAATCAACTCTACATGAAATAATATTTCAGCATCATCAAAGGCTTTGACTGAAAGTGATAAGGTTACATCATAATTATCATTACCAGCTGGGTTGGCATCAACATTTATGTTAATATCAATTTGCGGTGCTTTTTCTCGCGGACGCAATGACTGAGGGGCGTTTGGATTTTCGAATGAAAAATCTTTTAAATACTGAGTCAATACAGCAAAAACTGGCCCTGCGTTTTTATTTTTTATTTCACCTTCGGCCATATTAAATACCTTTCATATGGAATGCATATATTTTTCAGGTTTCAAAATAAAGTGGTTACCATGCTTTGTGCAAGGTTACAAGAAACGTTCTTTTGTCTTTGTTATTTTTTGGTTTGTTGTCGCTTTTTTATATTTTAATGATCATCATTTATACGCCAAGGAGATTCTTTGATATTATAGCTTTGATAATCTTCTGCGTTAAGCTCAATTATTTTTTCAGATTTATTTTGGGTATTGGCACTGGTTTTAGCATTAATTTTATTTTTTAATGATAAAAAAAGGAAACGGACAAACGTACGTATAGGTTTTATAAGGAGTGATATTCCAAAAATATCGCTTACAAAACCAGGAAAAATAAGTAAAATCGCACCAATAATAATGAGAACATCATCAGCTGTATAATATTCTGACATAGTCCCTTGGATAAGTTCTCGTTGTATATTTTTTAAAAGGCTAATACCCTGAATACGTAATAAAATACTTCCAATTATCATTGTTAAAAGGATTAAGCTTAAAGTTGCTAAAATTCCTATTTCATTCCCAATAACAATAAAACTGGCAATTTCGATAAAAAGAACGCTAAGGACAATAACCACAAAAAAGTGAGGCTTTATATGATAGAATTTTGTCACACGAAACTTCCCTTCTCAAGATTTTTTATAGGAAAACTTATATAGTGTCGTTTCAACTTAAATTAGAGACCATAAACACTATTTGAATGGTAGATTTATTTAATTTATATATTTATTGATAAATAATATTAACTGCAATGTTTATTGCAGATCACTTTAAGTTTGGAGATTGACAGCACCCATGGAATTTGACGTTGTACTTGTAATAGCTCTTGTTATTATGGTTGTTGTTTTTATGCAACTGCGTAATGTATTAGGAAAGCGGACTGGTTTTGAAAGACCTCCCTTTGATCCTTATTCTGGTTGTTCTAAAAAGCAGATTGAAACAGAAACAGTCGATCATAGTCTTTCGTTTCCTCATCAGGCTAACGCACGAAAGAAAGATTTTAGCGAAATTGATGCAATTGCACCAGAAGGGAGCGCATTGAATGATGGTTTGCGGGTTATCTGTCAGGCTGATTCTAATTTTTCTCCTCAATTTTTTATCAACGGTGTTCAAATTGCTTATGAGATGATTATGATAGCTTTTGCGCAAGGCGATCGTGATCAGCTTAAAAAGTTGCTTTCTCAGAATGTTTTTGAGAGTTTTTGTGCAGCGATTGAGCAGCGTGAAAAGAGGAAGGAGAAGGTCGAGTTTACTTTTGTTGGGATTAATAAAGTTGAATTTGTTGCAGCAGAAATGCAAAAAAGTGAAGAGTTTTTAACTGTGCGTATTGTTAGTGAAATTATTTCTGTAACTTATAATAAGCAAGACGAATGTATAGATGGTGATCCTGAAGCTATTGTAGAAATTAAAGATGTTTGGACTTTTGTTCGCAACAGTTTATCACAAGACCCAAATTGGAAACTTTTCGCGACAGAAGATGGAGATTAAAACGATTGTTCGTTTATTTGAGTTTTTTAAATTGAATTCAAGGAAAATTGCAGGGTCAAAATGGCTAGAGGTCAAGAGGAGGAGGGGCATAAGTTATTGGTGTTAGAAGATAGCCTTTTGTGGGAGAAGGTTTGTCGTACTACGATACCACTTCATGATAGAAGCTTTCCTTTGATAAGAGAAGATGTTGGAAATACTAAACGTAAGAAACTGCAAGCAGAACATGTTCTTTCATTTTCTCAACAACATCAAAAACAATTAGCAATGGTTAAAAATAGTAGAGGGATGATAGAACAAACAGAAAAAATATATCTTTTCGATCATGCAACACATCGTAAAATTGCAAAGGGTCATTATCCTATTGAAGCATATATTGATCTTCATGGTTTTATACAGGATGAAGCCTATTTTTTCTTAAAAAAATTTCTACAATCATCTCAACAACATGGATTGCGCTATGTTTTAGTGATTACAGGAAAAGGCCAATCACATGGAAGTAATGGCGTTCTATGTCAGTATGTTCCTTATTGGTTATCAACACCAATTTTTAGGTATTATATTCATGCTTTTGAGAAAGCTTCCCATCAGCATGGTGGAAATGGCGCACTTTATATCCGGTTACGTAGTTTACGTAAGGGGAAATAATTATGATGCTGTGTTTAGCGAAATTGTGCAAATCATGTTTATTGTTGAATTAAGAAGAAACAGCTTTTCTTTGTTATAAGTAGAGGTCATTCGTGTTCTGTTTCAGAAAATTCTTGTGGTTTGAAATAATAGACTGTTGAACAAAATTCACATGTGACTGAAATTTGTTGGTTTTCGACTATTTGAGCGCGTTCTTCAGTAGAAAATTTATCTAATATCGTTTTAATTTTTTTACGCGAGCAGGAACATCGAGCCACAATAGGAAAGGCTTTAAAAACTGTAACGCCTTGTTCATGAAAAAGGCGAAACAATAACCGTTTAGGACCAATTTGAGGGGCTGTAAGTTCTTCATTTTCAATGGTTTTAGTGAGTACTTTAACTTCTTGCCATTGATCTTTAAGTTGGGCATGAGTTTTGGTTTCTTTTACTTGTCTATGTACTATATGCGTTTTATGATGGGGTAATGCTTGAGGCAAAAGTTGGGTTAAAATACCCCCTGCTCGCCAGGTTTTTGTTAATTTTCCTTGGTGATCATGATTAATTAACATGGCGACTGCCAAACGGATATCTGTGGAGATTTGTTCTGATTGATCAAAATAAGTACAGGCAACCTCTTGTAGATTTGATCCATCTAACGCGACAATTCCTTGATAGCGTTTCGTATGGGAGCCTTGATCGATGGTAAATGCCAAGGTTCCTTTGCCAAGCAGCATTTCTGAAGATGTTTGACCATTGGTTATTGCTTGTTTTAAATTTTTTTCATCAAAGCGAGCGTAACCACGCAGCTGAGAGGGAGTAGTAAAGTCACACACCAGCATATTTACTGGTCCATTAGAGTGAGTTTGTAAAATAAATTTCCCTTTAATTTTGAGTGATGTTCCGAGCAAAACGGTTAAAACCAAAGCTTCTGCCAAAAGATAAGAGACAGGTTCAGGATATTGATGACTTGTAAGAATAGAATTTACAGCTTCTCCAAGTTGTACAATACGTCCACGCACGTCAAGTCCTTCAACTTGAAAGGGAATGACAGTATCATCTCCATTCAAGAAGACGTCATTAGAATAAGTTTCGTTATTGTTTTTTTTGCTTTCAGCGTTCATGTCTTTGACTTTTTATGATTTTGAATAAATTATTGTGCAGAGAAAAATGCGTCATGTAAACACTAAGCAAGAATCGTTTTTTGGGTATGAAGACGATTTCCAGCTTCATCAAAAACGACAGAATGCGGTCCATCAATTCAATATCTACGACTTCTTCGTCACGATGAGCAGGAAGACAATGCATAAAAAGAGCTGTCACTTCAATTAAGGAATGAAGAACATTATTACTGTCTCCCCATCCAAGCAAATATTTTGCCGGAAATTGATCCACGATGTTCTTCATAAGTAAGAATATCTGTTAGAATTTAGCAAGGATGTGTATCATCTGTGAGGGCGTTAATGACAGGAATTTGGGCATGTTGTGCTAATTCGAACATTCGATGGTGTGTTGTAGTCCTTAGTGTAATGATGTTTACAAAATGCGATAATACTCGTGCTGTATCAGTAATGATTTCACTGTGACTGAGTTGCATCTCTGCACTAGTTAACATAAGCGTTTCTTCACCAACTCTTGCATTCCAATATCAAATGAAATGCGAGTGCGTGTAGACGGTTTTTAAAAATCATTACTAATGTTTTACCAACAAAGGATTTTGAATTTTGTTCTGCTTTAAAAGTTGTTTTAAGGATTGCAGCATAATCGATAATAGCGCGTGCTATTTGCGGGGTTAAAATGGATAAGTCAGTAAAATGGCGAAGAGCATTTGTCATGAGATTACATGTATTTTTTATGAGTTTGAAAGGTGAGCAATTGCTTTTTCAATACGATGCAGACCTTCACGTATTTCTTCTTCAGTTATGATGAGAGGAGGTAAGAAACGCACAAAATTGTTGCCGGCACTAACACTTAAAATATGTTCATTTTCTAATGCGGTGATGACATCATTTTGGGGGACGATACACTGGATACCTATCATAAGGCCTTTTCCTTGAACTGAGCAAATAACATCAGGATAAGTTTCAAGAATAGTTAAAAGCCCTTGTTTTAGTTGATGCGCTACGTGTTGAACATGGTTAAGAAAACCAGGCTCTGACACAACATCAAGAACACTATTGCAAACAGCCATACCAAGAAGATTGCCTCCAAAAGTTGAACCATGGGTTCCCGGTGTCATGCTTTTTGCGGCTTTATCTGTTGCAAGGCAAGCCCCTAATGGAAAGCCACCACCCAGCCCTTTTGCTAGAGTGAGAATATCAGGTGCAATATCACTCCATTCATAAGCGAAAAGTTTACCTGTTCGTCCAATACCAGTTTGAACTTCGTCTAAAATCAATAACAGATCATTTTCATCACATAGTTTGCGTAAAAGCTTTAGAGTTTCAAGAGGTACTACTCGAAGCCCCCCTTCTCCTTGAATGGGTTCAATAAGGATGGCTGCAGTATTTTTATTAATGGCACTATGTAAAGCTTTTTCATTCCCAAAGGGAATTTGAATAAAACCACTTACTTTAGGACCAAAACCTTCAAGATATTTTTCTTGTCCGCTAGCAGAAAGTGTTGCAAGTGTACGGCCATGAAATGCATCTTCAAAAGTAATAATTTCAAAACGTTCTGGTTGACCATTTGCATAGTGAAAATGTCGGGCAGTTTTAAATGCACACTCTAATGCTTCTGCACCAGAGTTACAGAAAAAAACTTTGTCAGCAAAGCTATCTGCACAAAGACGTGTAGCAAGTGCTTCTTGTTCAGGTGATTGAAAAAGATTGGAAATATGCCAAAGTTTTTCAGACTCTATTTTAAGAGCGTTGATTAGTTTTGGATGAGCATATCCTAAAACATTGACAGCAACGCCAGATGTAAAATCAAGATAACGCTCTCCTTTATCGGAAATAAGCCATACACCATTGCCTTGTTTAAAACACAAATTACGTCGAGCAAAACTATTATAAAGTGATTGTGTAGAGGTGCTTCCCATCATTATTTCCTTTATTTCTTAAGCACCGCAATCTGATGAATAAAATAATACTACGCTTATCAATGCAATGTAATCGGTACTTCAAAATTATTGATAAACTATCGCGCCAATTCATAAAAAGTCAATTAAGGTTTCTAAAGGTATGTTTACATGAAAAGGTCAGAGCAAAAGAAAGAATTTTGTCTATGATTGATTCGCAAGTTGGGGAAAACTTTTTAAAAAAACATTTCAGAAGGCAAAGGCTCTTGTCATAGAGTCAGTGCATATTATAGTCTAAATAAGCAAACGAAATTGTATTTACGTTTGTAAATTTACGGATCAAAAGGGATCTTTTTGCGCTTGATTTTAAAATATAAAAATTTGTGTAAAATAAAGTTAAGACATTTGAAAATGCGATAAAGATGCATTTCAATGATATAATCAGAAAGGAGTTCTTGTATGGGCTGGACATGTGAACGCGTTGAACTTCTTAAGAAGTTTTGGAGTGAGGGTCTAAGTGCAAGTCAGATCGCAGCTCAACTAGGTGGGGTTAGCAGAAATGCAGTGATCGGTAAAGTACATCGGCTAAAATTACCAGGGCGTGGTAAAACAACACCTGTAATATCGCGTGTACAAAAAACATCAACAGGTGTTGGTTCATTGATACCACGAATGCGCCGCACTGCATCCTCTGTAGTTCCAGAAAATGCTATTTCTTGCAGTGTTGGAGCTACAGCTTTGAAAATGGATTTTATAACTGAGGATATGGCAGCAGTTGATGTTCTAGAGCAATCAAAAGTGGTTGTTCCTATTTCACGTCATCTTAATCTTTTGCAACTAAGTGAAAATACATGTAGATGGCCAGTCGGAGATCCTTTGTCATCAGATTTTCATTTTTGTGGTGCTGATTCTGGTGAAGGCAACCCTTATTGCGCTTTTCATGCCAAAATAGCGTTTCAACCAATATCAGAAAAACGGCGAGTAAGAATATAATTAAGGTGTTATCCTATATCAGAGTTTGTATTTTATAGTGAATTTTAGTTAAAAAAGTGAAAAATTATTTTTTAAATCTGGATCTTATAAAAGAGATTTTTTGTGAAGATATATATTTAAATAGATGTGACATTTTTATTTGAATCTTTAGGGTTCAAATTTCACTTTTCGTGATTATTCAAATAATAATACACATTGGTGCGTGTATAAAGCACCAAAAGAGTAAAATTGTTTATTTGGGTGAAATAAATAATTTATCGTTAGAAGATTCTTTGACAGTTATAGCTTTTTCTATTTTTGGCAGAATTTCTTTTTGATAAATTTGCCATGTTAAAGGGCCAATATGCCTGGCAATGATGATGCTTTCTTTATCCAGAACAAAGGTTTCCGGTGGTCCATATACGCCCCAGTTAATGGCTGTATGGTTTGACACATCAAAACCGATAAGTTTAAAAGGATTGCCAAAATGAGTTAAAAAACGTTTGGCATTTTCTTTGTTATCTTTAAAATTAATTCCGATAAGATTAAAATGATAATCTTTTGCGATTTTCATAAGGACGGGATGTTCTTCACGGCAGGGTGGGCACCAAGATCCCCAAAAGTTAATTAATGTTATGCGTCCTTTAAACTGTTCTGAATTTAAATAATCGTCTTTGTTTAACAAGGGAAGATTAATTTTGGGAGCTGGTTTTCCAATTAATATATTTTTTGAGGTGAGGGAGGGATTGTTGGAGTGTTTGTTTTTTATAGAGCTAAAGAGCAGTAAGATCAGGAGAAGAAAGAGCAAAAATGGTGCAAGCAGGCCAAATAAAATAGGTAAAGATATACTTTTTTTACATTTGGATGGAGTTGTTTTCATCGCATTTTTCTTCCAAAATAAGCTCTTTTGCTTGTAGTTGTTGCAAGATTTTTCTTTGATGTGCTCCTTTACGGAGAATATGCCCAATAAAACAAAGGAGAGTAATTGCAGAAAGCATGTAACTTAAAATGACAGTTTGTTCATGATGAAGAGTGCCAAGGAGAAAATCAATGCGCTGAGAAAAATTTTCTAAAAGTTTATTTTGCATATTATTTGAGTTAGGCATGGTAAAGCAGTTTTAATGTTAAATGCGACGGGTTATTTTAGTTTGGAGTGCTTGAATATGGCGACGAGTAATTTCATTTTGCATGGCCATTAAGTTTAATAAGATAAATAGAAGAGTAAAACAAAACATCATAGTTATAAGTGGCCATAGCATGGAGCCGTCAATTGTTGTGCCACCTGAACGTAAAAGTGATGCTGATTGATGAAGCGTATTCCACCAATTGACGGAAAATTTAATAATGGGGATATTAACTAATCCAACCAGTGTTAAAATCGCTGTAGCACGTGCAGCTTTTACTTGGTTATCAAAAGCACGAGCGAGCGTGATAATAGCAAGATAAATAAAGAATAAGATTAAAACTGATGTTAATCTAGCATCCCATACCCACCAGGTTCCCCACGTGGGGCGTCCCCAAAGGGCTCCTGTCATTAAGGCTAAAGCTGTAAAGACTGCTCCAATGGGAGCACTACATTTGAGTGCTATATCAGCAAGACAATTATTCCAAATCAGGCTGCTTAGTGCAGCGGCACTCATTATAATGTAGCAAATTGTAGATAGCCACGCAAAAGGTACATGAATATACATAATCCTAACAGTAATACCTTGTTGATAGTCATCGGGAGAATGTATAACAAGAGCTAATCCTAAGATAAGAAAAAGCACTGTTGCGCTGGTTAACCAAGGTAAAACAGCACTGCTGATTTCCATAAAACGAGTTGAATTTATGAGGAAAAGCTTCGTATTTTTTTGACGTAATAATTCATTCATAAGTTTATAATAAGCAAACTTTAGTTTTGCAGCAATTATCTTTTATTATTCTAATAAATATTTCAGTGTTATAGCCGCGACAAAAGAGCTAAAGATACTCAAAAAAAGTGAGAAAGCAATAAGAAAAGCCAAGGCAGTAAAAAAGATGTTTGGTATTATTGGGGCTGTAGCAGCTGCAACACCAAAAATCATGATTGGAATTGTCCATGGCAGAATAATAATAAAAGTAAGGATAATACTGTGCGGCAATGATATTGCCAATGCTGCACCAACGGCACCAATAAAAATGATAGCAGGTGTTCCACATAAAAGGGTGAGCATCGTTGCGAAAGTTGTTTTAGCATCTAAATGGAGCATAAATGCTAAAATAGGGGTAGCAAGAATAAGAGGAAGCATAGTGCCTGCCCAATGGGCAAGGCATTTGGTGAAAACAATAAGTGTTAAGCTTTGTCTGTAAGCGGCAAGGATAAGTTGATCAAGGTTGCCGTCATCATAATCAATTTGAAACAGTTTATTAAGGTTAAGTAGGCTAGCTAGAAGAGCACCAAGCCATAATATACCTGGACCTATTCGTGCGAGAATATCTGGATCTGGCCCGATGGCAAAAGGAATGATCATAATAACAGCAATAAAAAATAAGAGCTCTGTTAGTGAAGAAACTTGTGGTTCTAAGGTTAATTTAAGATCTCGCCAGAATAATGCTTTCATTTATATTTTCTCTTTATAAGGGTAGAAAGTGCTCTAGGGCAATTGTGTATTTTTCTGGAAGACCAAGGGGTATATGGGTTGCAGCAATAATCATGCCGCCTTGGTTGAGATGATTCTGAAAAAGATTTGCGAAAATGATTTGGGTATGGCTATCAACGCCAGATGTTGGTTCATCTAGAATCCAAACAGGACGATAGGATAGCAAAAGACGAGCAATAGCTACGCGTCTTTTTTGCCCAGTTGATAAAACGCGAAAAGATAGGTGCCCAAGATCAGAAAGACCAACATCTGCAAGAGCTTCATGGGGAGTACGCAGATATTGACCGTAAAATGCTGCCCAAAATTGCAGATTATCAATGACTGATAAGGAGGATTTCATAGCATTTTGAATACTGAGATAATGACATACACTAGCTAAGGGATATGTTTGTGTATGTTCTTTAAAAATGACATGGCCTTCAGCAGCTTCAAGAAGGCCGACAATGATTCGCAATAATGTCGATTTTCCAATGCCATTTGGGCCTGTAATTGTCATGAGTTGTTGTGGAAGTAGACAAAAAGAAAGGCCTTGAAATAAAATTTCTTCATTTCTACGTGCTGCTAGATTTTTACCTAATAACACCATGTGATTACCTGTTATTCTTATTATTTCTATAGTTTTTATTACATTGTAAAATAAAAAACACGTTTTTTATGTAATTGTATCTAGAATAGTTCTAGGAATAGTTTTATAAGGTGTATGTTCTATCAGTTGTCGATGTGGAATGGATTTTAGGGTCGAGCTGCAAATTGACCGAAGAAAGCGGGGAATGGATAGCGGAAGTGACTATATTCGTATTCAAGCTGCATTTTATATCTGCAGTTTGTGTTGTTCATTCCGGAAAATGGGTGAATGCATAATATAAGGATGAACAATCATGTCTCAAATTGATAGTTTTAATTGTCGTAAAACTTTAAATGTTGGTGGCAAAGAATACATTTATTATAGTTTGATTGAAGCAGAGAAAAACGGTCTTAAAGATGTTTCTCGTTTGCCATTTTCCATGAAGGTTCTTCTCGAAAATCTGCTACGATTTGAAAATGGCCGTACAGTTAAAAAAGAAAATATTTTAAACATTGCTCATTGGTTGAATGATAAAGGCAGTGCTGGTGCAGAAATCTCTTATCGCCCCGCACGCATTCTCATGCAAGATTTTACTGGCGTTCCTGCAATTGTTGATCTTGCTGCAATGCGCGACGCTATGGTCAAACTTGGAGGTAATGGTGAAAAGATCAACCCTCTCATCTCTGTTGACCTTGTCATTGATCACTCAATTATCGTTGATAATTTTGGCAATTCGATGGCATTTCAGAAAAATGTTGAACGCGAGTATGAACGCAATGGTGAACGCTATCGCTTTCTTAAATGGGGGCAAAAAGCTTTTCAAAATTTTCGTGTTGTTCCTCCAAGAACAGGAATTTGCCATCAGGTTAATCTAGAATATTTAGCGCAATGTGTGTGGATGAATGATGAAGATGGTTGTCAGACGGTTTATCCTGACACGTGTGTGGGAACTGATTCGCATACAACCATGGTGAATGGTTTGGGTGTTTTAGGTTGGGGTGTTGGCGGTATTGAAGCAGAAGCTGCCATGTTGGGACAGCCAGTTTCAATGTTATTACCTGAAGTTATTGGTTTTCATTTAACTGGAAAGCTGAAAGAAGGTGTAACTGCTACTGACTTAGTTCTAAGGGTGACGCAAATTTTACGCCAAAAAGGTGTTGTTGGTAAATTTGTTGAATTTTTTGGTCCTGGTTTAGAGTATATGACGCTTGCTGATCGGGCGACAATTGCGAATATGGCACCTGAATATGGAGCAACCTGTGGTTTTTTCCCAATTGATAAAGAAACAATACGCTATCTCAATATGACAGGGCGCGATGAAAGTCGGATTGCTTTAGTGCAGGCTTATTCTAAAGCACAAGGGATGTGGCGTGATGAAACAGGATCTGATCCTATTTTTAGTGATATAATTGAATTAGATATGGGAAGCATTGTGCCTTCTATGGCTGGCCCCAAACGTCCTGAAGGACGGGTTCCATTGGAAGATGTGGGCCAAGGTTTTGAGATGGCATTGCTCCATGATTATAAGAAAACTACTGGGCAAAATGACCGTTATAAGGTTGAGGGTGAAGAGTATGAGCTCGGTCATGGGGATGTGGTGATTGCTGCGATTACTTCTTGTACGAATACATCAAATCCAAGTGTTCTTATTGCTGCTGGCCTTTTGGCACGTAATGCTGTGGCAAAAGGTCTCAAAACCAAGCCATGGGTTAAGACTTCTCTTGCGCCTGGCTCACAGGTAGTTGAGGCTTATCTTCTTAGTTCAGGTCTTCAGAAAGATCTGGATGCTTTAGGGTTTAACTTAGTTGGGTTTGGATGTACGACATGTATTGGGAATTCTGGTCCTTTGCTGCCAGCTATTTCCAAAACGATAAACGATAATGGTTTAATTACTTCAGCAGTCCTTTCAGGTAATCGTAACTTTGAAGGGCGTGTATCACCTGATGTGCAAGCAAATTATTTGGCTTCACCACCGTTAGTTGTAGCGCATGCTCTTATGGGAACGGTACGCAAAGATTTAACCAAAGAACCTCTTGGTAGAGGTTCGGATGGTCAGCTAGTTTACTTAAAAGATATTTGGCCTACTTCTAAAGAAATACAAGAATTTATCGAAGAAAATGTTACTCGTAAGATTTTTGTTGAGAAATATGCAGATGTTTTTAAGGGAGATGAAAACTGGCAAAAAGTTCAAGTGTCTTCTGGTGTTACCTATTCTTGGGATGATCAATCAACTTATGTACGTAATCCGCCTTATTTCGACGGTATGCTGAAAGTTCCTGGTGCATTAGAAGATATTAAAAATGCACGAATTTTAGGTTTGTTTGGTGATAAAATTACGACTGATCATATTTCTCCTGCTGGTTCTATTAAGGTTGATTCGCCTGCGGGGCAATATTTGACTGATCATGGTGTTAAAGTGGCTGATTTTAATCAGTATGGAACCCGTCGTGGAAATCATGAAGTTATGATGCGCGGGACCTTTGCTAACATTCGCATTCGTAATTTTATGTTGGGAAAAAGTGGTCGTGAAGGAGGTTATACAGTTCATTATCCATCCAAAGAAGAAACAACAATTTACGATGCAGCAATGACATATAAGCAAGAAGGAGTCCCGCTCGTTATTTTTGCTGGTATTGAATATGGCAACGGGTCATCTCGTGATTGGGCGGCTAAAGGTACTAATCTTCTTGGTGTAAAAGCAGTGATTGCTCAATCTTTTGAGCGTATTCATCGGTCTAATCTTGTTGGCATGGGTATTGTTCCCTTTGTATTTGAAGTGGGTGCAAGTTGGCAATCGCTTGGTTTAAAAGGAGATGAACAAATAACGATTGAAGAAATCGATAATTTGAAACCTCGTCAGAAGACTACAGCTACAATCACTTTTTCTGATGGAGTGGTCAAAACTGTGCCATTATTATGTCGTGTTGATACTGAGGATGAGTTAGATTATTTGCATCATGGTGGCATTTTGCACTATGTTTTGCGTAATTTGGCAGGTTAAATAAAATTTATCTGTTTAACAGTGTGTTTAAGTAGGGTCTCAAAGAGGTGTTTTGCTGATTTTTAGGTTCATCTTTAAGAATCTAATTGACGTTTGTTTTCAGATTACGTTATAAGAGCACCAATAATGAATAGCTTTAAAGCTTAGACTTGTTTATTTCAGTAAAATATTTTGTTGAGTTAATTTTTACTGATTAGTTGAAAGAGAAAGATACGATGGCGAATACACTTTCAGCCAAAAAAGCAGTGCGCAAGATCGCAGCACGCACGCAGGTCAATAAGGCCCGTCGTTCACGCGTTCGCACTTTTATTCGTAAATTTAATGATGCTTTAGCTAGTGGTGATAAAGCTTCTGCAGAAGTAGCATTTAAAAATTTTGAACCTGAAATTATGCGTGCTGTTTCCAAAGGGGTTTTTCATAAGAATACTGCAGCACGAAAAGTGTCGTGTTTAGCGAAACGCTTAAAAGCCTTTAGCGCCTAAATTTTTTCAAATTTATCAAATTAAGTCAGTACCGAACAGGTGCTGGCTTTTTTATTTATTTTAAACATGATGCTTTTTTATAAAAGCTATACGACGGTTATTACTGTTAAAAAATAGAATAAATTTATAATGTTAAGATAGTTATCCACAAGCCTTGTGGATTATGATAGAGTCTTTTCTTGTCAAGCTTTTTTTATTTTTTTTTAATAAATAAATTTTTTCATTAGTAGTAAATTTTTCGTAAAGAAAAAGTGAGTTGAATCAATGAACTTTCTTATTTGTTTTTTACGATTGCAAAATTATTGCGGATTTTAATGGTCTTTTGATTTTATTTTGGCCTCTTGCATTTTACCTCTTCTGTTTTGTATGGTCTTTAATAGAAATTGAAAATGCACAAGGTTTACATCAGCTAGATGCTATAGCGTGTTAGATGAAGAATGCTTTAGCTTAAGCGAGTTTTCGGGTGAGCTTTTTGGTTTCTTTATTGATATGTTTTGTCACCTTGAAGAGCATATCGTACAATCAGTAAAAGATAAATCTTATTGGTCATCTTTATTAGTCAGGTTGTAATGAGGCTATCTTAGGGGAGGATGAATCATCTCATTTGGGGAAAGAACCACTTGCCTTGGCTAAGTAAAAATTTGGCTGTCTGGCAGGACAAAATTGTAGTTTTTATCGGAATAAGAAATGGTGGATAAATTGAGTTCTAGAGCTAATTCCTTGAAAAAGGTTTCGGTGGATGTTCTGTCGACAGAAAGAGCAATAAATCAAATGACGAATATAAATGAAATGGGTGGTACAAGTACTCTTGGAGAGCGTCCAGTTATTTTAGAAGAAGAAGGTGCAGCTGCTTTTGCACGTGTGATGGCGCAATTAAAAGTACGGGTTGGTGTTGAGGCTTATACCAGTTGGTTTGGTCGTTTGAAGCTTTCCGAATATAATCGCAATCTTGTGAAACTTTCTGTTCCTACAGCATTTTTGCGTTCGTGGATTAATAATCATTACGGTTCTCTTTTAACGAGTTTATGGCAACAGGAAAATTCAGCGATTCTTCGGGTTGAAGTTATTGTTCGTGATTTAAAACGTGTTTCAAAAAATGGAGTATGCAAAACAAATGGAAGCTCTGTTGTTACAGTTCCTGAGGAGCAGAATACTTCATCTTTAGCTGAGAGCTATGTGGAGCATTCAGTCAAGAATTCTCAGGCAGGAATCTTTGGTTCGCCACTTGATTCGCGCTATACTTTTGAGAATTTTGTTGAGGGGGCTTCAAATCGTGTTGCTTTAGCTGCAGCGCGTTCAATTGCAGAGGGGCATAAAAGTGCGTTGCGATTTAACCCTCTTTTTATTCATGCATCAGTTGGTTTGGGAAAAACGCATTTGCTTCAAGCTATCGCAGCGGCCGCTTTGAAGCGTTTAACGCCAGCACGGGTTATTTATTTGACTGCTGAATATTTTATGTGGCGTTTTGCGACAGCTATTCGTGATAATAATGCTCTTTCTTTTAAAGAACAGCTTCGCGATATTGATCTTTTAATTATTGATGATATGCAATTTTTACAAGGTAAATCGATTCAGCACGAATTTTGCCATTTGCTCAACATGTTACTTGATAGTGCAAAGCAGGTTATCGTGGCTGCAGATCGTCCTCCAGCGGAATTGGAATCGCTTGATCTTCGGGTTCGGTCTCGTCTTCAAGGGGGAGTTGCTCTTGAAATTGAAACGCCAGATTATGAAATGCGCCTAAAAATGTTGCAGCAACGATTAAAGGTAGCGCGACAAGACGATAGTGCAATTGAAATTTCTAATGATATTTTAGAGTATATTGCTAAAACAATTTTAGGATCAGGGCGCGATATTGAAGGAGCATTTAATCAGCTTTTATTTCGTCAGTCTTTTGAATCTGATTTGTCTTTAGAGCGTGTTGATGAATTGTTAGGTCATTTGACACGTTCGGGTGAGCCGAAGCGTATTCGAATTGAAGAAATTCAGCGTACGGTTGCACGCCATTATAACGTTTCTAAGCAGGATTTATTATCCAATCGCCGAACGCGTACGGTTGTTAAGCCACGGCAAGTTGCAATGTATTTGGCAAAAGTATTGACGCCTCGTTCATTGCCTGAAATTGGGCGTCGTTTTGGAGGGCGCGATCATACAACAGTTTTACATGCTGTACGCAAAATTGAAGATTTGATTTATGATGATCAGACTTTAGCTAAAGAACTTGAGTTGCTTAAACGACTAATTGGAGAACAAGCTATATAATATTGATAATTTTTTATTCTATTTGTTAATATGTTGGAAAGATCCAGTGAGAATAGTCGTTTTTGCTTGTGTGATGTCCTATTGCCATTTTAGTAGAGGTTGAATAAACTTCGACTATGATTCTTTAAATGAATCGAGTGCTTTGGCTGAGCGAATTCCTATAGTTATGAAATAAATTATCAACGGGGATTTTTATGCACATTACAATTGACCGCAATCAATTTTTAAAGTCTCTTAATCGTGTCCATCGTGTGGTTGAGCGTCGTAATACGATTCCTATTTTGTCAAATGTATTGATTAACGCAAGTGGTGATGGTGTACAATTAAAAGCAACAGATCTTGATCTTGAAGTTATAGAGTCTTCTTTAGCTAAAGTTGAGCAAGAAGGAGCAATAACTGTTCCAGCTCATTTGCTTTATGACATTGTTCGTAAGTTTTCCAGTGGAAGTGAGATTGTGCTAAAGGTTGATAACAATCAAGCAAATACAATGTCTGTTGTTTCTGGTTGTGCTAATTTCCAACTTCAATGCCTTCCTAAGGTAGATTTTCCGGAGTCACTTCCAGGTCAGTTTAGTTGTCATTTTTCTTTATCGGCATCAGATTTAAAGCGCTTATTTGATTGTACGCAATTTGCTATTTCGACTGAAGAAACACGTTATTATCTTAATGGTATTTATTTTCATGTCGTTGATGATGGTGTTTTGAAGTTGCGTTTGGTTGCAACTGATGGCCATCGTTTAGCACAGGTTGATATGGAGGTGCCTTCAGAAATTAAGGATATGCCGGGTGTTATTATTCCTCGTAAAGCTGTGGGAGAATTACAAAAACTGCTTTCCGAAGAAACTGAGGGTGATGTTTCTATAGAACTCTCAGAAACAAAAATTCGTTTCTCTATTGGATCTGTGGTTTTGACATCGAAATTAATTGATGGAACATTTCCAGAATATCAACGCGTCATTCCTCTGAACAATGATAAAAAGCTGGCTGTCAACCGGCAGGATTTTTCTGCTGCAGTTGATCGTGTTTCAACAATTTCAAGTGATCGTGGTCGTGCGGTAAAATTAACAATCGAAAATGGGCAGCTAAAGCTTGTAGTTAATAACCCTGATTCTGGAAGTGCAGAAGATCAATTGGTTGCAGATTACACATCTGATCCGCTTGAGATAGGCTTTAATTCACGTTATCTTTTAGATATTGCTGCGCAACTTACAAGTGATGAAATGGTTTTTATGCTGGCTGATGCTGGGGCACCGGCACTGATTCGTGAAAGTGATGATGCAGCTGCACTTTATGTGCTGATGCCTATTCGTGTTTAAGGATAGTGTGTCTTGCAGTGCAGTGCTAGCCGTGTACATAAGGTAACAGTGAGGCAGCTGAAATTAACGCATTATCGCAATTATTGCTCTTTCAATATTCATTTATCAGGTCAGCATGTAGTTTTTACTGGTCATAACGGTGCTGGTAAAACTAATCTTTTAGAAGCATTATCTTTTCTTTCTCCTGGTCGTGGGTTACGGCGTGCGGCTTATTCTGATATCAGTTTTTCTAAGGGTAGAGGGGCTACATTTGTTGTATTTGCTCGTCTTCAATGTGCTCTTTATGGTGAAGTGAACATTGGTACGACTTTAGAGACTAGTGATAGTGGCCGAAAAGTACATATCAATGGTGTGCATGAGTCGTGTGATTGTTTGACAGATTATTGTCATGTGAGTGTGTTGACTCCTTCTATGGATGGACTTTTTATGGGGCCTTCACTTGATCGACGTCGTTTTTTAGATCGTATGGTTTTGGCTATTGATTCTTTACATGGCCGGCGTATCGCAGATTATGATAAGGCTATGCGCGCGCGTAATCGTTTGTTTTTAGATGGAAATGAAGATTGTGCTTGGTTTGATGCTTTAGAGGCGCAGATGGCTGAGCTTGCGACAGCTATTGCAGCTGCACGGGTTGATGTTATTCAGCTTTTGAATGATATGTCTGAGCAAACGTCATCTTATACACCTTTTCCACGGGCTTTTCTGCAAATTGATGGTTTTTTGGAAAAAGCTCTTGGAACGATATCAGCAATTGAGGTTGAAGAGCAGTTTTTAGAACGATTGCGTCGCAATCGCCCGATAGATTGCGCTGCTAGGCGAACATTAGAGGGGCCGCATCGCACAGATTTACAGGTTTTTTATGCGGATAAAAATATAGCCGCAACATCTTGTTCAACAGGTGAACAGAAAGCTTTGTTGACAGGTTTAGTTTTGTGTCATGCGCGTTTAACAGGTATGATGTCAAATATGACACCTATTCTTCTTCTTGATGAAATGGCTGCTCATCTTGATTCTCGTCGGCGTGCTGCTTTGTTTGATATTCTTGATGATTTAGGTAGTCAGACATTTATGACGGGAACAGATCGTGTTTTGTTTGATTCCTTAGAAGGACGAGCAGAGTTCTTTGAGATTGAAGATGGAGTTTTATTGCAGCAAGAAACCTATTCAAAGTTTGTGATGGGGTAATAATTGAGAAAAAGAGGCTTATTGTGTCTGCAATTATAACGGTTTTAAATGGTCCTAATTTGAATTTCCTTGTAAGACGTGAGCCAGAAATTTATGGCAGTGAAACCTTAGAAGATATTGAAAAATCTTGCAGGGATTATGCAGTAAACCTTGGAATAACGGTGCAATTTCATCAGAGTAATTATGAAGGACAATTGATTGAGTGGATACAAGCAGCAACTGGAACGAGTGCTGGATTGATTATTAATCCAGCTGCTTATAGTCATACATCTCTTGCAATTCTTGATGCATTAAAAATGTTTTCAGGGTTAATAGTAGAGGTTCATTTGTCAAATATTTATCAGCGTGAATCCTTTCGTCACCATTCTTATATTTCTATGGGGGTAGATGCAGTTATTGCCGGGTGTGGGGGTGAGGGATATTTATTTGCACTTAATTATATTGCCAAGCGGCTAAAATATGGTATAAAAAAGGCATAAATTGGACAATATTGATAAGGTGTGTTTGACATTTTCTTAATAATTTGTTTCAAATGAGTAAGATAACCTATAAAAATACTATTACTGTTTTTATGATAATTTATTAATACATATAACAGGCAGGTCAGAATGAGAAACTGTTTTGAACAAATTAAGATGCTTGCTATTTTAGGGGGAGCGTTACTTTTATCTGGTTGTGAAATGGATATTCTTCAACCTGGGGGGTATATTGCACGTCAACAGCTTACTTTAATTGTTATATGTGTTCTTGTTATGCTTTGTGTCGTGATTCCAGTGATGATTGCAGTAGTTCTTTTGGCTATTAAATATCGCGCATCGAACACAGCGGCAGATTATTTGCCTGATTGGGGACACTCAAATAAAATTGAAGCTTTTATGTGGGGTATTCCCATTGTTATTGTTACGATTTTAGGTTTATTGACGGCCTATTACACTTATAGGCTTGAACCTTCAAATCCACTTCCAGTAGATGTTGCTGGTGAGGAAAAGCCATTGCAGGTCGATGTTGTGGCTCTGGATTGGAAATGGTTATTTATTTATCCTGAATATGGTGTTGCATCGATCAATGAAATTTATGCACCAGAAGGTCGTCAAGTATTGTTGCAATTAACATCAGAAAACTCTGTTAATGCATTCTGGGTGCCAAAACTTGGTACAGTTCTTTATGCTATGCCACAGATGAATTCTAAATTACATTTAGTGGCTGATAAGCAAGGAATATTCAACGGAAGCTCGGCAAACTATAGTGGTGATGGTTTTTCAGGTATGCGTTTTCAATGGCATTCTGTGTCTTTAGAGGATTTCGATAATTGGATTGCTAGAGCTCGGGCGAGTGGACAAAAACTTGGTCGTTCATCTTATCGTCAACTTTCAAGTGTACCTCGTATGGGTGATGTTATCGCGAAAGAAAAAGATGCTGAAGTGCGTTATTTTGCACCTGTTGAAGAACGGCTTTATTATCGAATTGTTAACCGGTGTGTTGATGAAAATACGATATGTAATGAAAACTTAATGAAGCGTGCTGCCGCTCAAACACTTTGGGGTACACTTTGTTCTGTTTTTGATCCGGGTGTTCTTTAAGAAGGCATCAATCGAGAAAAAACTCTTTTTTAAAAAGGTTTTTTAAAACTAAAATTCATTGGATATGGGGTGAGAAATGTTTGGAAGACTTACGGATCCTACGGCTGGTGCTTTTCATGCACTTACACATGAGCCAATTGTTCTTCATACATGTATTGCGATTGTTGTGATTGGCTTGGTCGCAGTTGTTGCTTTAACGGCGCTTGGCTGGTGGGGAATTCTTTGGCGCAATTGGATTACAACAGTTGATCATAAGCGCATTGGTATTATGTATATCGTTCTCGGGATTATCATGCTTGTGCGTGGTTTTGCTGACGCGATTATGATGCGAACACATCAGGCTATGGCGCTTGGTAATGAGACAGCAGGTTATTTGCCTCCTGAGCATTTTGATCAGATTTTCTCGGCTCATGGTGTTATTATGATTTTCTTCATGGCGACACCAATTTTGTTTGGTATTTTTAATTACCTTATACCTCTTCAAATCGGTGCGCGTGATGTTGCGTTTCCGTTTGCAAATAATCTAGGATTTTGGATTACGGTTGCGGCAGCAATACTGCTCAATATATCTCTTGGAGTTGGCAATTTTGGTCGTGGTGGTTGGTTGATGTATCCACCTTTCTCAGAGTTACAAAGTAGTCCAGATACAGGTGTTGATTATTATTTGTGGTCACTTCAGCTTTCTGGTATCGCGACAACGATGGGAGCAATCAATTTTGTTGCAACTATTATTAAAATGCGCGCTCCTGGGATGACATTGATGAAAATGCCCGTTTTTTGTTGGGGGGCTTTTGTTAGCAATATTCTTATTATAGTTATTTATCCTGTTCTAGCTGTAGCGTTTGCATTGTTAGCAGGTGACCGTTATTTGGGTATGAATTTTTTCACTAATGCAGCTGGTGGCAATCCAATGGTTTGGATTAATTATGTTTGGATTTTTGGTCACCCTGAAGTTTATGTTTTAGTTATCCCCGCTTTTGGGATTATTTCTGAAATCGTACCCACTTTTTCTTCAAAACGTCTTTTTGGGTATAGCTCAATGGTTTGGGCGATTTTGGTTATTTTGATTCTTTCACTTATTGTTTGGGGACACCATTTCTTTACAATGGGTGGTGGTGAAGCTGTTAATACTTTCTTTGGCGTTGCAACGATGATTATTGCGATTCCAACGGGTGTTAAGGTCTTTAATTGGTTGCTCACTATGTATAAGGGTCGGATTCGCTTTGAGCCTCCTATGCTTTGGTGTATAGGGATGATGTTTACATTTGTTGGTGGTGGATTAACAGGTGTTTTGATGGCGATTGTGCCTGCTGATTGGCAATTTCATAATTCTCTATTTTTGGTGGGGCATTTTCACCATACGATTATTGGGGGTGTTGTCTTTGCTTATTTGGGTGGTTTGGCTTTTTGGTTTCCAAAAGTTTTTGGTGTTAAACCAAACCGCATACTAGGTATTGCATCTTTCTGGTGTTGGTTTGTTGGTTTTTACATTGCTTTCTTCCCGGTTTATATACTTGGTTTGATGGGTGCTACGCGTCGTCTCCAACACTATATTGAACCTAGTTGGCAGCCAATGTTTATTATTGCTGCGGTGGGAGCTTTTATTATTCTTCTTGGTATCCTTTGTTTTGTGCTTCAAGTTGTTTTGGCGATTTGGTATGGTATCAAGCATAAGGGGCGCTTGCCAGTAACATCAAATGATCCTTGGGGTGATGCACGTACGCTTGAATGGTTGGCTTCTTCTCCTCCTCCTGCTTATAATTTTGCAATTATTCCAGAGGTGCAGGCTGAAGATGCTTATTGGGATATGAAGAAAAATGGTTATCAGCGTTCAACGAGTGGATTTACAAAAATCCATATGCCATCAAATACATCAGCTGGAGTTATTGCAGGTTTATTCTCATTAATTATAGGTTTTGCGCTTGTCTGGCATATTTGGTGGCTTGTTGCGATTGGGGTGATTGGCTTTATTGCAACGATTGTTTGCCATTCATTAATGGGCGATCATCATGGTTATTATATTCCAGCTGAAGAAGTGCAGAAAACAGAAGATACCTTCACAGCTGTTCTTAAAGAACAAGGAGTAAAAGCATGAGTGCGGTAACAATGAATAATGTTTGCACGGATGAACATCACCATGACAATAGTTCGGTAATGATATTTGGATTTTGGATTTATATCCTTTCGGACTTGATCGTGTTTGCGACGCTTTTTTCAAGTTTTGCTGTATTTTCTGCTTCTTATGGTGGAGGTAAAGCAGGCAGTGAATTTATTAATTTAAACTTTGTGTTGGTTGAAACTGCTATTTTGTTGTTGTCATCAATTACCTACGGCTTTGTAATGGTACAAACTCACAAGGGTAATTTGGCTGGCGTACGTTTATGGATGGCTATAACCTTTATACTTGGATCTTGCTTTATTGGGATGGAAATTTATGAATTTCATGAACTTTTGAGTGAGGTATATTATTATGATGCTGGCGCTTATGCTGGTATTGATTTGACAACAGGTACGCAGCTTTTTGGGCGAGAAGTTCTATCTGCTTATTGGTCAGCATTTTTTGCTTTGGTTGGTACTCACGGTCTCCATGTAAGTGTTGGTCTGCTTTGGATGATTGTGATGTTTTTTCACCTATGTCGTAGTGGTTTGGATCAGAACAACAAAACACGTTTAACATGCCTTTCAATTTTCTGGCATTTGCTTGATATTGTTTGGGTTGGTGTTTTTACTATGGTTTACTTGTTAGGAGCACTGTAATGAGCATGCATGACAAAGCACATAATCCAAGTACTATCTCTTATTTGGTTGGTTTTATTCTGGCTGTTTTTTTTACTTTAGGTTCTTTTATTCCTATAATGTATGGGATGTTGGACAGTTGGACAGTTAGTACGAAAGTTATTTATCTCATTGGTATGGCGCTGATCCAGATTGTCGTACAGATTATTTTCTTTTTGCACTTGAATTCTGGTCCAGATGCTAAGTGGAATTGGATAACCTTATGGTTTGCAGCTATGTGCGTTTTCATTATTATTGGGGGAACATGGTGGGCTATTTCTCATTTGAATTATAATATGATGGGTGGTTCAGGACGCATTATTGTGCCAGAAGTATTAGAAATGAATGTAACTGAACCGGAAGAGCCAGTATCAGGTATGCAGGAACCGGCGTCAAGTGCACAAGAGCGGGAGGAATTAGTACCAGATGTACAAGAACCGGCATCAAATGCACAAAAGCCGGAAGAACCAGCGTTGAGAGATTCATCGTCTTTTAATGACTAGAATGCTTTCATTTTAAAAGAGAAAGAGAATGATTCTATAGTAAAAGGAATCATTCTCTTAAATAATTTATAGGCTTAAATATTTTTGCGGGAATTTGTAGGAATTATTGAATAAGTGTTTCTTTTCTAATGTCTAAACCATTATTCTCCTTGAGTTTCTTCACTTTGTTTTAATTCTTCAAGTGTTGGCATGGACATAATGTTGTATCCTGAATCAACATAGTGAATTTCTCCAGTAACGCCTGACGATAAATCAGAAAGCAAATAAAGAGCAGATTTCCCAATCTCATTAATGTTTACAGTGCGGCGGAGTGGTGCATTGCGGCGTTGATATGAAAAGATTGCTCTTGCAGCTGCAATACCATTGCCAGCTAAGGTTCTAACAGGGCCAGCTGAAATTGCATTGACACGGATATTTTGAGGACCAAAATCTGCAGCTAAATAACGCACCATAGCTTCTAAGGCTGCTTTAGCAACGCCCATGATATTGTAGTTAGGAACAACTTGCTGTGAAGCTCCATAAGTGAGTGTTAAAAGTGTTCCACCATTGGGCATGAACTTACCCGCGCGTTGAGCAATTTCTGTAAAAGAATAAGCTGAAATTACCATTGTGCGAGTAAAATTCTCGCGGGTTGTAACATCGACATAACGCCCTTTTAATTGTGTTTTATCTGAATAACCAATGGCATGGACAACAAAATCAATCGATCCCCACTCTTTTTTTAAATATTCAAAAACTTGGTCGACATTTTCAATTTTTTCAACGTCACACTCAAGTAATAATTTGCAGCCAAGTTTTTTTGCGAGCGGTTGAACGCGTTTTCCAAAAGCATCTCCTTGATAAGTCAACGCTAGTTCAGCTCCTTCTTCTGCTAATTGACATGCAATGCCCCAAGCAATTGAATGATCATTCGCAATCCCCATAATGAGGCCACGCTTACCCTCCATCAAACCTTTCATATTATTTCTCCGTAAGATTGTGCCATTGTCAATCAGTTAAGAATTATCATTTACATATAACGTTGGAAAACAAGCGTTGCATTGGTGCCTCCAAAACCAAATGTATTTGATAATACAGTATTTAATTCTTGATGATCACGGCGTTTACGGACAATTGGCATATCGGCAAAAGCGGGATCAAGTTCTTCAATATGAGCACTCTCACAAATAAAATTATGATTCATCATTAACAATGTATAGATCGCTTCTTGAACACCTGCTGCACCTAAAGAATGACCTGTTAAAGATTTTGTAGCAGAAATTGGTGGGCATTGATCACCTGTCCCAAAGATCTGGCGGATTGCTTCTATTTCAGGGGGGTCACCAATGGGCGTTGCTGTTGCATGGGGATTGATGTAATCAATTTTATTTTTTACGGTTGCGAGTGCCATGCGCATGCATCTTTCTGCTCCTTCACCGGATGGAGAAACCATATCATGCCCATCAGATGTAGCACCATAACCAACAATTTCACCATAGATTTTTGCGCCACGTGCTTTGGCTATTTCTAACTCTTCAAGAACCAAAACACCAGCGCCACCGGCAATAACAAATCCATCTCGATTGATATCGTATGCACGTGAAGCTTTTTCTGGTGTGTCATTATATTTACTAGACATAGCACCCATGGCATCAAATAAAACAGATAACGTCCAATCTAAATCTTCACAACCTCCTGCAAAGACACGATTCTGTTTGCCGTATTGTATCATCTCATAAGCATTGCCAATGCAATGATTGGATGTAGCACAAGCTGAAGAGATTGAGTAGTTTACTCCTTTAATTTTAAAGAAAGTTGCAAGAGTTGCCGCTGCCGTGGAACTCATCGCTTTAGGTACCACAAAAGGTCCAACGCGTTTCGGACCTTTCTGACGTGTAATATCGGCAGCTTCAACGATTGAACGAGTGGAAGGTCCTCCAGAACCCATAATAATACCAGTGTGCTCATTTGATACTTCACTAGGTTCTAAACCTGCATCGGCTATTGCTTGATCCATAGCAATATGATTCCACGCTGTTCCATGACCATGAAAACGCATGGCTCGTCGATCAACCAATTCTTCTATATTTACATTTGGTTTGGCATAAACTCTGCTACGAAAGCCTAATTCAGCATATTCGGGTGCATAAGAAATTCCTGATTTTGCTTCAAGCAAACTCGTTAAAACAGTTTGAAGTCCGTTTCCAATTGAGGAGATAATTCCCATTCCGGTTACAACAACTCGACGCATTCACACCTCCTTAGTTCATATAGAGCACAACAAAATGTTTTTTCTGATGGAATAATGTTAGTCTTCTTTAAATAAAGCAACGCGTAAATCATTGGCTTTGTAAATGGCTTTCCCATCTGCCTTCACCCATCCATCTGCTATTCCTAAAACCAAATTCCCACGTCGAATACGTTTAAAATTGATTTCATATTCAAGCAGTTGAGTTTGCGGCGTAACCATGCCTGATAATTTTGTTTCTCCTGTCGATATAGCACGCCCTTTTCCTGGTTCACCTAACCAACCAAGAAAAAAACCTGTTAATTGCCATAGTCCATCTAAACCGAGACACCCTGGCATGACAGGGTCACCAATAAAATGACAATCGAAAAACCATAGATCTGGAGTGATGTCAAACTCCGCACGGACTATCCCTTTATTGTATTCACCACCAGTTTCACTAATTTGGGTGATTCGATGAATCATTAACATTGGTGGGGCAGGTAATTGCGCATTACCTTTACCAAACATTTCACCGCGAGCACAGCTTAGGAGCTCTTCATAAGTGTAGCGAGACTTTTGTTCAGCCATTGTTACTCCATTTATCTCCGTGTGTTTCATTGTGCTTTTTCAACTTATTTTTAAAGCAAATTTGAGGGAGAAGGAAATAATTTTATATGATTAGAGACCTTTTTTATATATTTTTATTATGAAAGGCTATTTTTGATAAAATCAAGAATTTATATTTTATCTTCCTCATTTTTCTGAATGTCAACCTTACTTGAATATAAATGTAATGCAGTTTATATTGCGTCAATAAGTATAAACGATTTAGGATTTATGAAGAAAAATAGTTCGTGAGAGAGTTGTGAATTATTATTCCTTACCTGAATTAGAAAAACATTTACGTCAAAATGGTTTGCGGCCAACACGCCAACGATTAGAGCTCGCCAAAATGATTTTTTCTCAAGGCAATCGCCATATTGCGGCTGAAGAGCTTTATGAAGAAGCGGTTAAATCAAATGTTCTTGTATCTTTAGCGACAGTTTATAATACACTTCATCAATTTACGGAAGCTGGTTTATTACGAATTATTGCTGTAGAAGGTTCAAAAACTTGGTTTGATACGAATACATCTGATCATTATCATTTCTATATTGAGGGTGAGAATCGTATTCTTGATATTCCTTGTAGTTTAAAAGGGTCTCCTATCATTGAAAATTTGCCTCAACCACCGGAAGGGATGGAAATTTCGCATGTTGATTTAATCATTCGATTAAGACCTAAAACTTAGTTGATATTAGGAATTAAACAGTTTGATACATGAAAATTAAGTACAGAAGCTGGAAAATCATTAATTTTTGATTTTTTCACCAGGATAAATTCCCCATAGTTGGGTTTGATGAAGCCATCCACGAGTGTTACGAATATCTAGTTCACACCAATGCCCGTCACATTGACGGATATTCCCGATAATATTGGGTTCTACTTCTGCTAAAAGTTTTGCATTATCTGTTGGGGTTTGGCGTACCATAAGTCTTTTTGTTTTATCTTTTTGCCACGGAATAGTTATAGCAGTTCGTTTTCCCGATAAAAGCGATTGATAGACCCATCCTTCGTCTCCTTCAGCATCACGAATTTTGCGCCATTGGTCATATTCTTGAATAATTTCAATAGGTAAGCCCTGCTTTTGATAGGTGTAGATAATAGGATAATTACTTCCCGGTCCCACGCGTACATTAACACGTGCAGGCTTAATCGAAGCAAATCGTGGAAGTGGTAAACCACTTGGACCCAAATTTTGATTGGGTGCTTGTGCATGCGAAAGAACAAGAGAACCAAATAAAAATTCTCCTGTTATTAATACACATGATAGGAATATTGAAAATCGAAACCAGATGGAATTTTTCACTTTTCAACCTTTTTCTTATTCTACGCTTTTTGTATGTTTGTAATCTAACATTTGAAAAATAGGCCCGACACCCATTTAATATAGCATATGTTTAGTTAAAGAGGTTTAAATTAATTAAGCAATTGTGATAAAATTTATGAAAAGTACTAAAAACATTTGAAAATATAGATGTACTGTAAGCACAGATTCATCATAATGTTAAAGTGAATTTTCTTCTTTTAATAGAACAATATATAGACGAACTTTTTGGCATTCATTTGATTAAATGATACAATTTATAATACACAATAATAAAAGTTATTTTATAACGCTTTAGTGCTTATGTGTAAGCTATCTTATGAGGGGAATACGTGCAAAATTATAAACGAAATATTTTAGTTGAAGTACGTAAATGAAAAGCCTTATAGCAGGGGGTAAACTTTATATGTTTAAAAAAGTAAGTGTGGAATTCAGCTTTGCATTAATGAGTATATAAAATCAAATTATTATTTTTACATATGATAATAATAATTGCGTTGTTGTATTTTTAAACTCTTCCTTATATGAGAGAACGTATATTATATTTCTGGATTGGTCGACGTTTTGCTATGAGATACTGATTTTTCTTAGCAAAATATGCGATAGCTTCTTCTAATGGTTCGATCATAACATCCATAGATTTGCCATTTGCGTGAATGATATTTTTGTGATCGACCATAATAGCAACATGGCCTTTCCAAAAAATTAAATCACCCCGTTGAAGATTTTCATCGTCTGTCAATTGTTTTCCTATGGTTTTCTGTTGCATATCGGTATCTCGTAAAACCATTTGACCGGCCATCATCATGGAAAGCTGGAGCAGTCCCGAGCAATCAATACCAAAACCACTGACACCACCCCAAAGGTAAGGTGTGCCAACAAAAGTTTGCGCAACTGTAACATAATCTTCATAGATATATTCAATGGGCTTAAGGTGACAAGAAACAATAGCTTTTCCATTTTCAAGGATAGAATACATTGTATTTCGTGTCTCAATTTCATCAACGACACTTACTTTGCTTCCCATGGATAAGGCACTTTCTATTGGTCCACGTAAGTCAGCTTGTAAATATTGAAAGGTACGCGGCACTGAAACGATATGAGTTTGTTTTATAGTTGGTGTACAAAGAATTTTTGTATCAATATAACCCACATAGTTGTCTTTGAGTGATTGCCCCCATGACATGGTTTCTCCTCGTTCAAAGATTAAAAGTTCTTCTCCAAAAAGGCATTCAGTTTGCCTTTCACTTTTTTGACTTTTATCTTTAAACAAACCAGCAACTGCTGTATTAACGCGTTTTTTTTCTCCTTGAATAGGGCGTTGAGCTGTTATTTCTTTTATAATGTGCTGATCTGCAAGATCATTTCTGAATGGATATAATCGTGGATCTTTATGTATCATCTATGTTAACTTTGGTCTTTAAAAAGATGATAAAGGGCGCGAATAACTTGTGCACTACCACCAGTAGGATAACCTGGTTTTTCTTTTGGTATCCACCCATACAGATCAAAATGAGCAAAGTGTTGGGTTTTTTCAACAAAAGAGTTGAGAAACAAGGCAGCAGTTATAGAGCCAGCGAAGTTATCCCGAGTTGCATTATTGAGATCAGCAATCGGTGATGATAATTTTTTCTTATAAGGTTGCCAGAGTGGCATTTGCCAAAGAGGATCACTAACACAGTTGGCAGCTTGAGAAATTTTTTGTGCCCATGATGAGTCATTACAATAAAATGCAGGAAGATCTGGACCTAATGCTATGCGAGCAGCTCCTGTTAAACTAGCCATACAAAGCATGAATTGAGGTTTGTTTTCATCACCATAAGTTAATGCATCGGCAAGAATAAGTCGGCCTTCAGCGTCTGTATTGCCAATTTCAACACTTAGTCCTTTTCGACTTTTTAAAATGTCACCTGGCCGAAAGGCGTTACCCGAAACTGCGTTTTCAACGGCTGGAATCAGAACCTGTAAACGGAAGGGTAATTGTGCATCCATAATAAGCTTAGCTAAGCCTAAGACATGTGCACTACCACTCATATCTTTTTTCATTAACAGCATGTTGTTGGCTGATTTAATGTCTAATCCCCCAGTATCAAAGGTCACGCCTTTGCCAACTAATGTTATTTTAGGGTGATTTTCCTGCCCCCATTGTAGTTCAATAAGTCGTGGTGCAATATTGCTTGCCCGTCCTACGGCGTGAATCATTGGAAAGTTTTGTGTAAGGAGTTCATTTCCGCAAATGCTTTTGACGTGAGCATTATAAATTTGTCCTAGTTGGTGGGTTGTAGTCTCCAAAGTATCAGGGGTCATGTCATTGGCTGGAGTATTGATAAGATCACGAACAAAAAAGACTGTCTTATAAATTCTTTTAAGTTCATTAAAATCAATTGTGTTATGAACATGAATCGATAATGATTTGGAAGAAGGATTTTGGAGATAGCGGTTAAATTGATAGCTTCCTAATGCTAATCCTAAATAAGTATTTATTTCGCTTACGGCTGATCCTTGTAGATGCCAATGGCCGGTGGGCAGATGTTTGGCAAGAAGCCCTGTGATAAAAGGTTCTTCACCATTGCCAATTCCAAATAAAACCTTTTTTAATTGTCCTGTTTCATGAGGAACAAATAATATTTGCCCTGCTTTTCCAGTAAAATTATTGACTTTCATCCATTTGGTTGTTGATGCATCAAAAGGTAAGTCAGCACAATTTTTTTGGCACACTAAAATAATAGGACAGCTATTGTCGGCACGTGTTGAAGTGAAATTAATTTGGTGTTGAAGCATATCTATTTGATCCTTATAGTTTTCGAAGTGCGACATATTCGACTAAATGGTTTCTTCCTTTCCGTAGAATAAGGTTAGCCCGTGGCCGTGTTGGCAATATATTTTCCTGTAAATTTTTTAAGTTAATCGTACGCCAAAGATTTTCAGCAATTTTAAAGGCTTCTTTTTCACTTAAGAGCGCATAACGATGAAAATAAGATTCAGGATTCTGAAACGCTGTTTTACGTAAACGCTTGAAACGATCTAGATACCAATGGCGAATCATTTTTGTTTCAGCGTCTACATAGATTGAAAAATCGAAAAAATCTGAAACAAAAGGCATAATTTTTTTATCATTGAGAAAATTACTGACCTGAAGCACATTAATACCTTCAACGATTAAAATATCAGGGCGGTCAATGATAGCTTCTTTATTTTCTAAAACATCGTAGGTCATATGTGAATAAAGCGGCACGCTAACATTACCAATACCAGCTTTTATAGCAGAAAGAAAGCTCAGCAATTTTTTAATATCATAAGAATCAGGAAAACCTTTACGATTCATACGATTTTTCTTCTGTAACACGGCATTAGGATAGAGAAAGCCATCAGTTGTTACTAGGTCGACTTTAAAGCTAGATGTCCAGCGCTTCAAAAGTTCTTGAAGGATGCGTGCAATGGTTGATTTTCCTACTGCAACAGAACCGGAAATTCCAATAATAAAAGGAGTTTTTATTGTGTCTTCTTGGTACAAAAATTGTTGTCGTTTTTGGAAGAGTTTTTGCACTGCTTCAACGTGGCATGATAACAAACGCGACAACGAGAGATAAATGCGTTGTACTTCTTCAAGATCAATAGGATCGCCAATTGATCGTAGACGCTTAATTTCATCAAAGGTTAAAGTAAGTGGTGTATCTGCACGAAACTGTGACCATTCTTGTGCAGTAAAGACACTATAAGGAGAATAGGGGCCAGAAATGTAATCGATCAGATCATCTCCTTGATTGGTTTTTGACAGATTGATATCAATCATTTTTTACCAGCCAAGGATTTTTGCTGGATTGCTTTTTTTGCAATAGCAATACTTGAGTATGAAAAGATAGGGCTCTTTATTGTCAGAAAGATTTTATTGTGCATATTCTCTTTATTTAAGATAATCAACGGGTTTGCTCAACTTATAGTCCAATCATTCCAATACATATTAATTTGTTCTCGTGATAGACCTTGTGCCAAAAAAGCCCATAAAAGTAAACGTGCTTTCACTGCGGATAAATAACCTGACATCAAGGCGCCAGAAGCGATCATATCGATTTCTGAACCTTTATAACCATAGGTTGTTTTAGTTGTTGAGCCATTATAAGAACGGCTTGCGATAATGATTGGAATTTTCTTGGCGTATTGTCGTACAATGTCTGCTTCTTGAAAAGAGCAATGCCCCGCACCAAAACCAGCTATAACAAGTCCTGCATAATGTCCACTTTCAAGACAGAATTTCATTAAGTTTGTATCAGATGAAAGAGAGGAGTACAAGAGTGCAACTTGGTGATTATCATGTTGGGGGAACATAAAAGTTGTAGGGAAAAAATTTCGATCATTGAAATAAATAAGTTTTCCTTCCAAAATGGTCCCTAAAGCGCCTGCTAAATCTGACTGAAATGTTTCAAGCTTGACAGTATGACTTTTCTGCACCCAGTAGGGTGAATGAATAGTGTCGTTAATCACAACCAAGACACCTCTGTTACGACTTTGTTGATCAGCAGCAACACTGGTTGCAGCTAAAAGATTAGCCGGCCCATCAGCACCTGCATTACAGGGCAGACGCATAGCGCCAGTTATAACAAGTGGTTCAACTTTATTCCAGTAAAGGGAAAGAAAAAAAGCTGTTTCTTCTAGTGTATCAGTACCTTGTGTTAAAACAATACCATCGGCACCGGCTGCGATTTGTTGTGTTGCCCATTTTATTGTTTCAAAAAGAATTTTAAAAGATAAAGATCCGCTTGGTAATTGTGTTAATGTTTGAACATAAATATCGGCAATATTTTTTAAATCAGGAACACTTTTTATGAGGATATCTGAAGTTAAAGTTGGTTGCATTTTTCCAAAACTATCGGGCGCCATTGCGATAGTGCCACCCAATGTTCCTATGGCTATTTTTTTCATAGTCTGCCCTTTAGAAAATGCAGATTACATGTGAAAGTTATTTAACAACAATTTAAGTTGGCAGCAACGGTATCATTTTCTTATTTAAATAATTGAGTTAAGCTCAGTCGTTGTGTTTTGCAATATATGTTCTTAAATAAAGAGATAGATAGTTGAATTTTATGTCTGATAAAGGGAAGCAATATTAAGGAGTTTTCTTAATGACAGAACATAAGTCTGATAGAATGTATGGTACAACTATTGTTACTGTACGAAAGGGTGATAAAGTAGTTATGGCTGGTGATGGTCAGGTTTCACTTGGGCAAACCATTATGAAAGGTAATGCACGTAAAGTGCGTCGTCTTGGGAAGGGTGGAACGGTTATTGCTGGTTTTGCAGGTGCTACAGCGGATGCTTTCACATTGTTAGAAAGATTGGAAATTAAGCTTGAACAGTATCCTGATCAGCTTATGCGTGCGTGTGTAGAGCTCGCAAAAGACTGGCGAACTGACCGTTATTTGCGTCGTCTTGAAGCAATGATGCTGGTAGCTGATAAAAAAGTAACTTTGGCTTTAACAGGTCTTGGAGATGTATTAGAACCAGAAGATGGAATCATGGCAATTGGTTCTGGGGGCAATTTTGCTTTATCGGCTGCGCGGGCACTCATAGATACGGATTTGGATGCAAAAGCTATTGCGTGTAAGGCGATGAGCATTGCTGCTGAAATTTGTGTTTATACCAATGGCAATTTCACGATTGAAACATTGGATACAGAATTATAATTCTTTAGAGAAAGCTATTTGAATGTGTGTTGTATTTTCTCCTCGCGAAACTGTTTCTGAACTTGATCGTTTTATTATTGGTCAAAAAGACGCTAAACGTTCTGTTGCTATTGCCTTGCGTAATCGGTGGCGTCGGCAACAACTTGAAGGACAAATGCGTGAAGAAGTTATGCCGAAAAATATTTTAATGATAGGGCCGACAGGCGTCGGTAAAACAGGAATAGCACGCCGATTGGCAAAACTTGCTGGTGCGCCTTTTGTTAAAGTAGAAGCTACTAAATTTACCGAAGTTGGTTATGTTGGGCGTGATGTTGAACAAATTATTCGTGATCTTGTTGAAATAGCAATTTCTCTTGTACGCGAAAAAAAGCGAGATGAAGTAAAAGCTAAAGCTCATATGAATGCTGAAGAGCGGGTTTTGGATGCTCTTGTTGGTAAAACGGCAAGTCCTGCTACACGTGATAATTTTCGTAAAAAATTACGTGAAGGTGAATTAGATGAAAAAGAAATTGAGATTGAGGTAACCGATAATAGTAGTAGTGGTACTCCCACCTTTGATATTCCTGGTATACCTGGTACACAAATGGGCATTATGAATTTATCAGATATTTTTGGCAAAATGGGGACTCGTACAAAAATCCGCAAAACAACTGTGAAGGACGCTTTTAAACCATTAATCGATGATGAATCTGAAAAACTTCTTGATCAGGATCAAATTATTCAAGAAGCATTGCGTGTGGCTGAAAATGATGGAATTGTTTTCATTGATGAGATTGATAAGATTGCGACCAGAGATGGTGGAGCAGGCACTACTGTTTCACGTGAAGGGGTTCAGCGGGATCTTTTGCCTTTAGTTGAAGGTACAACAGTTGCTACTAAATATGGGCAAATAAAAACGGATCATATCCTTTTTATTGCTTCTGGTGCGTTTCACGTATCCAAGCCATCTGATTTGTTGCCAGAGCTTCAAGGTCGTTTGCCTATACGCGTAGAGTTAAATGCTTTAACGAGGGAAGATTTACGACGTATTCTTACTGAACCTGAAGCAAGTTTGATTAAGCAATATATTGCTTTAATGGCAACAGAAGAGGTTCATTTAGAAATTACAGATGATGCAATTGATGCTTTAGCTGATATTGCTGTCGATTTAAACGCAAGGATTGAAAATATTGGGGCACGTCGCTTGCAAACAGTAATGGAACGTGTTCTAGATGAAATTTCTTTTACAGCACCTGATAAAGCGGGTACTTCATTTAAAGTTGATGCTGCTTATGTCAAACAATCTATAGGCGATTTGGCGGCTGATGTCGATCTTTCACGTTTTATTCTTTAGGACTATCGTTTGTTATCATCTTTTGGTATGATTCGATAACTTTAAAACTGTGTGCTTTTTATATATCAGAATTTTGTGAAAGAGTTTTTTACGCTCTTTCACAAGAGTAGATAGTGGTTAGCAACAGTAAAATAAGTTTCTTCCTTATTTGAAGGGTTTTATAGGTATTGATAATCGCAATACTTTCTTTCTTAAGATGAAGATATTTATGTTTTGTTGTGTGAGAGCATAGGTTTGAAATGATTGTATCGTAAAAATCTGTGATAAGCTCGTAAACAAGATCGTTCTAATAAAAAACCATGAAAATAATGGCTTATTAATTATTACACATGTTTTTGGTTACTTTCAGAGCACTATGATTGATTTCATAAAGATTGAGTACAGCTAGTTTTATTTATTTTTTAGATGTTTGCATAAAAAAAACTTAACTAGCTATTCAATAAAAATTTTTCAAGAAATATAAAAAAATATAACAGATTCTAGAACAGTAGTGAGTATGAAAACATGCCAGAAATGTTATGAAATTTATTTTCAAAATTGAATGGTGGTGAACAAAACAATAAAATATTGTACCTACCTATTCTAGATTGTGATACTTAAAACCAGAGTACAAAGCTGTGATTTTGGATTATTTATCACAAATATAATTTATCTATTTCATTGGTAGATTTTAAGAAATTTAGTTACTAAGACGATTATAATTTAAAAGTTTGTATTTATTATTCATTGAGTATCTTAATTAAATCAAAAAACAATCAATATTAATTTGGGTTAAGTTGAAGAAAATCATATTTTTCAAGATAACGACAGTGACACATTGGGTTCTTTAAAAAAAAATGCTATCCTAACATGAGGATAGCATTTTTTTCATGATAATAAGAAAAGCTTAATTTTCTTTTTTCTTACTGCGGCGTTTTCGTTCAGTGTTACTTTTTTTATCAGAACTATTTTCTTTTTCTGTCTTTATTGAATCATCGAAAACAGTTTCTTTCCCGGTTTGTTGATCAACAACTTTCATCGACAATCGGATTTTACCGCGTTCATCAAAGCCCATTAATTTAACCCAAACTTTATCACCCTCTTTAACGATATCAGTTGTTTTTTGTACGCGTTCTGATGCCAGTTGGGAAATATGGACGAGTCCATCGCGTGAGCCAAAAAAGTTCACAAATGCACCAAATTCTGCAGTTTTTACAACTGTTCCTTGATAAATGGCACCAGTTTCGGGCTCATCAACAATCGAATGAATCCAACGTTTTGCTGCCTCAATGGCTTTAGCATCGGTAGAAGCAATCTTAATTGCCCCATTATCTTCAATATTAATTTTCGCTCCAGTTTGTTCAACGATTTCCCGAATTACTTTTCCACCAGAACCAATAACATCACGAATTTTATCTACAGGAATATTTATCATTTCTATACGTGGAGAAAACACGCTTAGTTCATCACGTGCACTGGTTAAGGCTTTTGACATTTCATTGAGAATATGGATTCGACCGTCTTTGGCTTGCTCAAGTGCTATTTTCATAATTTCTTCGGTAATACCATCAATTTTAATGTCCATTTGCAAAGATGTGATACCATTTTTTGTACCTGCTACTTTGAAGTCCATATCACCAAGATGATCTTCATCGCCTAAAATGTCAGATAAAATAGCAAAACGTTCACCTTCTTTAATCAGCCCCATCGCAATACCCGCAACAGGGCGAGCCAAAGGAACACCTGCATCCATAAGCGCAAGTGAAGTTCCACAAACAGTTGCCATTGAAGACGATCCATTAGATTCAGTAATTTCCGATACAGCACGAATAGTATAAGGGAAAGAGTCTTTTGTCGGCAATATTGGGTGAATAGCACGCCATGCCAATTTACCATGACCAATTTCTCGACGACCAGGAGAACTAATACGTCCTGTTTCACCTACTGAAAAAGGTGGAAAATTGTAATGGAGTAAGAATGTTTCTTTATACGTTCCTGTTAATGAGTCAATATATTGTTCGTCTTCACTCGTTCCCAAGGTTGCGATAACAAGTGCTTGTGTTTCGCCACGGGTAAACAGCGCTGATCCGTGTGCACGAGGTAAAATACCAACTTCTGATTGGATTGAACGTACAGTTGAAAGAGTGCGTCCATCAATGCGTTTTCCAGTATCAAGAATATTTTGGCGAACAATTTTAGCCCGTAAATGCTTGAAAACAGTGGCAATTTTATCAGCATTAAATTCACAATTTCCCTCTGTTTCCGACATAAATTTGTCGACAACTTCTGCTTTAATAGCGTCAATTGCAGCGTGACGTTCTTGTTTATCGGTGATTGTATAAGCTTTTTGGAGGTCTTTTTCGACCATTTCAAGCATAGTTGTTTCAAGGTCAGATAAATCTTCTGGAATAAAATCGCGCGGTTCTTTTGCAGCAACTTCGGCAAGTTTAATGATGGCGTCAATAACTGGTTGAAAACCTTTTTGGCCAAATATAACAGCACCAAGCATAACATCTTCAGGTAATTCTTGTGCTTCTGATTCAACCATTAACACGGCATTTTCTGTTCCAGCGACGACAAGATCAAGTTTTGATTCGGGCATTTCATCAATATGAGGATTAAGAACATATTGCCCATTACAATAACCAACGCGAGCACCAGCAATAGGACCTACAAAAGGAATGCCTGATAAAGTTAATGCAGCAGAGGATGCAATCATAGCAAGAATATCAGGATTGTTTTCTAAATCATGCTGTATAACAGAGACAATGACTTGAGTGTCATTCTTATAACCGTCGACAAAAAGAGGACGAATCGGGCGATCAATCAAACGTGAAATCAATATTTCATTTTCACTCGGCCGACTTTCGCGTTTGAAATAACCGCCTGGTATTTTACCGACAGCATAGGTTTTTTCTTGATAATTGACGGTTAATGGAAAAAAATCTTGATCTGGTTTTGGATTTTTTGCTGAAACGACGGTTGCCAAGACGATGGTTTCACCGTAGGTTGCAATAACTGCACCATCAGCTTGACGTGCAATTTTTCCTGTTTCGAGGATGAGTGGCCGACCGGCCCATTCAATTTCTACCTTATAGGTTTTAAACATTTTTTATCCTTAATGGCCAGTGTTCACGTTCTAGTTTTGTATGTTTACTTTTAAATACGGGCAAGACAACAAGATGCTTCTGTTTTTTTCGCAAAGATAAGAATAAATCACAATTGAGATATGAAGCAACTGGCAATCCTGCCTTATGAAAATTTTTTATCAATTTTGAAGATGAAAGCAGTAAGCTAACATAAATGGATGTTTTTTTAAAAAACGTCCATTTACTTTGTTTTAGCGACGCAAACCTAGTTTTCCGATCAATACCTGATAGCGATCTTGGTCAATTTCTTTAAGGTAATCAAGAAGACGACGGCGTTTAGAAACCATCTTTAAAAGGCCACGACGAGAATGATTATCCTTTTTGTGAGATTTAAAATGATTAGTTAAATTGGAAATACGTTCAGAAAGAACAGCAACTTGCACTTCTGGCGAGCCTGTATCACCGGTTTTAGTTGCATATTCTGTGATGAGAGCGTGTTTACGTTCAGCTGTAATCGACATCATATCATCCTTTCAAAAAATGAGGAAACAACAGTCACCCATAGCCGAGATGTCGTCCAGCGAGGGTCTGTGAAAAAAACAAGAAGAACAAAAATTCTTACTTACTTTGGCATTTATATAAGAAAGAAGAACAAAATACTAGCCCTTGAAAGTATATTGAAGATCTTCTGTAGAAATAAAGTTGTTTAGTTTAAGGCTATTTTATGAAATATGGCATATCTATTTAAGAGAAAGATTGCAGCTTTGCGCAATGTGTTTATGGTAAAAAGAAGATTAGACTGCCGATTTGGAGACAAAAGATGCAGAAAGTTTCAACGTTAGAGCTTTTTCGAAATTCAATGTTTCGAAATTTATGGTCAGCGACTCTCATTTTTAATTTAGGAGTTGTTATACAAGTTGTAGGGGCAAGCTGGTTGATGACTTTGATTAGTTCGTCACATTTCATGGTTGGGCTTGTTCAAGGTGCTACAGTATTACCGCTTGTTGTTTTTTCTCTGATGGCGGGAGCATTAGCCGATAATTTTAATCGGCGTCAGATTATGTTATTTGCACAAATAGTTATGATAATTGTATCAATTAATTTGACTGTTTTATCCTATTTAGGATTGATAACGCCTTGGCTTTTACTGTGCTTTACATTTTTGATTGGGTGTGGGCTTGCTTTTCATAATCCTGCTTGGCAAGCAACAATGGGGGATATTGTAAGTAGAGAAAATATCCCTACTGCTGTTACTCTAAATAGTATTGGCTTTAATTTAATGCGCAGTATAGGTCCTGCTATCGGAGGAGTCGTCATTGCTACTCTAGGTGGGACGGTTGCTTTTTTATTGAATGCTATGAGTTATATTCCTTTAACGAGTGCTTTATTTTTATGGAAACCAAACTATAAGACCACTACATTACCATTGCCGCGAGAGAAATTTTTAGGGGCTATAGCAGATGGTTTGCGTTATGTTGTGATGTCGCCTAATCTTTTAAACGTTATGGCCAGAGCATTTCTTTTTGGTATCGGGACGATTTCGGTTTCTGCTCTGTTACCAATTGTTGCATGTGACATTCTTGGGGGAGGAGCCCTTCTCTACGGTACGTTACTTGGTTGTTTTGGTATAGGTGCGATTACAGCTGGCTTTGTTAATTCGTATATACGACATTGTTTTAGTTCAGAAACGATTGTTGCAACTTCATTTATTGGCTTTTCTTTTGTTTGCTTTGTTTTAGCAGTGAGTCGTTCAATTATTGTAAGCCATCTTGTTTTATTTCCTGCTGGTTTATTCTGGGTTTTAGCGTTGTCGCTGTTTAATACATCTGTACAACTTTCCACACCACGCTGGGTTGTTGCACGTGCTTTAGCACTTTATCAAACTGCATCTTATGGTGGTATGGCAGTTGGTAGTGTGATCTGGGGTGTATTTGCTGATGCTTATTCTCCAACAGTGGCTTTGAGTGTTTCTGCTCTCTTCTTAATTTTAGGGGCTCTTGCGGGTATAAAGTTTAAAATTCAAGAAATTCCTCAGATAAATTTTGATCCACTTGATCAATTTAAAGAACCACAACTTTTGCTTGACTTAGAAGCACGCAGTGGCCCTATCATGATTATGATTGATTATCAAATCAATGAAAATGATCTTAAAGAATTTCTTGAAGTTATGGTACGTCGTCGTCATATTCGTCGACGTGATGGTGCTCGCCAATGGGCCCTTGTACGTAACCTTGAAAAACCTGGCTATTGGACAGAAGTTTATCATATGCCAACATGGGTGGATTATTTACGTCATAATTATCGGGCTATAAAAGCAGATGCAGAAGTAAATAAACATCTTAGTCGATTAAATTGTGCACCTGATGGTATAAGAGTACATCGTATGATTGAGTGGCAAACAGTACCACAGGCTGATGAGGTATATTTGAAGCCTTCTACAGAGCAATGATCTTAATAGAACAGCTTGGATATAAAGTGGTAAAATGGATCAATTATTCTTAATAAGTGTAGGAAAATACTTTGTTCCATAAAGAAGTTATCGCAGGCAGAAAGAAGTTCATCTATTTGTGAAAATACGTTTTGGTTTGAATTGGTTTTTTTCAATAGTACCTACAGCGAGAAGTTGGTCTTTGTAGATTATACAAACATCATTTTCATCAACGGATGTATTTTGATTACGTAAGAGTACTGGATTGCCCGTTTTTAAATGCTGCATTTGATTTTCGCTTATAGTGTAATGAGGTAGATGAACTAATGCAGCCTTTGTCTCAGTTAGGAGTTTATCAAGTATAGAGAAATCCCGTTTGGGAAATGCATAATTTTTTCCTTTTTCATCTTTATGTGTTACGGCTGCCTCTAATTTATTCCATGGAATGAGATCATTTTCATTAAAAGGAGCTACTGCGACACGGCGTAAATCAGCAATATATCCATAACAACCAAGATCACGTCCCATATCGCGTGCTAAGGAGCGTACATATGTTCCTTTTCCGCATGTTATTTCAAAAATGGAATGTCCTTGTGTGGTGGTTCCAGTAAGTTTGAGAGATTCAATTTTCACTTCGCGGGGTGGAATTTCAACAATTTCACCTGCACGGGCTAGATCATAAGCACGATTGCCGGCAATTTTGATTGCAGAAAATTTTGGAGGTGTTTGTAAAATAACACCTGTATATTTGGGTAAAAGGGTAAGGATATCTTCTTGTGTTGGACGTTGAGTCGCTGTTTTAATTACTTCACCTTCGAGATCATCTGTTGAGCGCTCTTCTCCCCAAGCTACGTGAAAGTGATAGTTTTTTATACCTTCCATAACATAGGGAATAGCTTTGGTTGCTTCACCTAATGCAATAGGTAACATACCAGAAGCAAGTGGATCAAGTGTGCCTGCATGCCCTGCTTTTTGTGCATTAAAGAGCCATTTGATTTGTGAGACAGCTTCTGTTGATCTCATTCCTTTTGGTTTATCAAGAATTATCCAACCAGAGATAGAACGACCTTTTTTTTTGCGTTGTTGTGCCATGCTCTTTTAATTTTCAGGCTCGTTATTACGCAGAAGATCGCGTGCTACTGCAGGTGAATGGAGTAGAGCATCAATTTTTGAAAAATTATCAAAACTACTATCAAACCGAAAACGCAATTCAGGCATGTATTTCATTTGTCGCAATTGATGGCTAATTTCTTTACGGATAAAACGACTATGTTTATTCAAGACTTCTATAATAGCAGTATGAGAAATATCGTGAACAGTACTGAGCGGAGAAACAAAGCAAGTGGCAATTTTCAGATCTGCTGACATACGTACTTCAGAGATAGAAATAACAACATCTTTTAAGACATTATCAAGTAAAATATCTCGTTGCAGTATATGAGCTAACACGTGGCGAACTTGTTCTCCCACTCTTAATTGCCGTTGTGATGAGCTTGTGTTTTTCATTGAACTCATAACCTTTATTACAATTTCTCTTCTCTTTACTTTTTTAAAAAATTAAAAAGGAAAGAGGCACTATCCATTAACCCAATAATTTTTCTTATTTAATAAAGAGGAAAGTTATCATGTGATTTTATAATGTGCGATTAATGTGCTCGACTCGGAAAATTTCAATAATATCGCCTATACGTGTATCTTCATAATTTTCAAATGCTATCCCACATTCTTGGCTAACTTGCACTTCATTGACTTCATCTTTGAAACGTTTAAGTGTTTTAAGTTTTCCTTCATGAATAACAATATTATCTCGAATGAGGCGAACACTTGCTCCTCGTTCTATTTTACCTTCTGTAACTCGACAGCCAGCAACTTTTCCAATTTTTGTAATGTTAAAGACTTCCAAAATTTCAGCATTACCAAGAAATGTTTCACGTTTTTCTGGTGAAAGTAATCCTGACATAGCTGCTTTAACATCATCAACGAGATCGTAAATGATGTTATAATAGCGAATTTCAATTCCTTGAACCGCCGCTAGATCACGCACTTGTTTATTAGCTCGGACATTAAAACCAATAACAGCAGAATTAGATGCTGCAGCAAGAGAAATATCACTTTCAGTGATTCCTCCAGTACCAGAGTGAACAATACGTGCACATACTTCCTCATTTCCTAGCTTTTCTAATACTGATGCAATCGCTTCAATAGATCCCCGAACATCTCCTTTAATAATAAGCGGAAATTCTTTTATACCAGTGGTTTGCAGTTTTGTCATCATTTGTTCAAGAGAACCACGAGAACCAGCTTTTCGTGCTACAGCTTTGTCACGTGCTAATCGTTGACGATATTCAGAAATTTCACGCGCTTTTTCTTCATTCACTACAACAGCAAAACGGTCACCAGCTTGCGGTGTACCTTGCATACCTAAAATTTCAACCGGTGTAGAAGGACCTGCTTCTTTAATATGGTTACCATGATCATCAATCAAGGCACGAACACGGCCCCATTCATTACCTGCTACGATAATATTGGAAAGATGCAATGCACCTTTTTGGACAAGAACAGTTGCAATAGACCCACGTCCTCGATCAAGTTTTGCTTCAATAACAATACCTTCTGCAGTTCGTTCTGGATCTGCTTTCAGGTCAAGAATTTCAGCTTGAAGAAGAATAGCTTCTAGAAGTTTATCAAGATTTTGACCAGTTTTAGCAGAAATCTCAACCTCTAAAGTTTCCCCACCCATGGATTCTACGAAAACTTCGTGTTGCATAAGTTCTGTGCGCACTTTTTGTGCATCAGCAGTTGGTTTATCAGTTTTGTTAATGGCAACAATAATAGGTACACCAGCAGCTTTTGCATGATTGATTGATTCAATTGTTTGCGGCATAACACTATCATCTGCAGCGATTACTAGAATAGCAATGTCAGTGATTTGAGCACCTCGAGCACGCATGGCTGTAAAGGCAGAGTGTCCGGGTGTATCGATAAAGGTAATCTTCTGACCATTTTGTTCAATTTGATAAGCACCAATATGTTGCGTAATACTACCTGCTTCATTAGATGCAACATTGGCTTTGCGAATAGCATCGAGCAAAGACGTTTTTCCGTGATCGACATGGCCCATAATTGTTACCACTGGTGGACGTTGCCGCATTTTTTGAGGGTCATCAGCTATATTAAAGATACCTTCTTCTACATCCGATTCTGAGACACATTTAACTGTATGACCGAATTCAATAGCAATAAGCTCAGCAGTATCTACATCAATAACATCGCCAGGCTTCATCATTTGGCCTTGTTTCATCAAAAATTTAATAACGTCAACGGAGCGTTCAGCCATACGTTGTGCAAGTTCTTGGATGGTAATAGTTTCAGGCAGAATAACTTCACGAGAAATTTTTTCCCGTGGTTCTTGGCTTTGAGCGCGTTTAAATTTTTCTTGTCTGCGGCGCATTGCAGCCATTGAACGGCCACGTGCACTGCCTTCTTCATCTAAGGCACTATTAAGGGTAAGTTTTCCGCGGCGGCGTTCATCAGCTCCTTTTACAGCTTTAGGTGCACGTATTTCTGATTTGGAAAGATTAGCGCGACGATTACGCTTTTCTTCGTCTTCATTGTCATCTATGGCACGTTTTTCGATTGAAGCTGTATTTTTAAACGGGGCAGCTACCTTTACTGATTCTATTGGTTCTGTTAGAGAGACTGCAGGAGAGAAAATTTGAGTTTGTGCTACAGTGTGTTGATTGTCTTGCTGTTTTGTTTTTTCTTGAGCAGCTTGTAGACGCAAGCTTTCTTCACGTTCTTTGACACGTCTTTCTTTTTCTTCAGCTTGTTGACGCGTTATCTGTTCTTGGATTTTTGCTTCTTCTAAAGCACGAAATCTTGCTTCTATTTCAGCTGATGAAAGATTACTTTGAGCCACAGTTTTTTGGGCTATAGGTTTACGAGTTGCTTTTTCTTCAAACCGCGGTTTGGAACGCGGTTGAGCCACATGCGGTTTAGTAATTGACAATGATGTTTCAACTTTTTCATCAGGACGTGTAATTTTACGTCGTTTAGTTTCGACAACTACAGCTTTTGTACGGCCATGACTAAAATTTTGTTTGACCATACTAGTTTCCAGCCCTGTTCGTTTGAGGGTCAGCGTCTTTTTAGCTGTTATCTTGTCATTATTATTTTCACTCATTGTATTTCCTTCACGGCTTTTGCCGTCATCTCACAAGGCTTATTGTGTTTCTCGTTACGATAGGCGATTAATTTGTTTATCGTTTTGCTAAAACCCTCTGCAGATTTTGTATTCAATAAGGCTGCATGTATCACAAGATTAGCTCCAAAAGCCACACTCATTTCATCGCTTGTAAATAAAGATAAGACGTTTATATCCTGATTCGTTTTCTGTTGTATTGCATAGATTGCTTGTAGAATTTTCCGTTTACCACCTTCCGTAGCTTCTTTTGCATGAAGCACGAGAGCAACCTGACCAGAGCGAATAGCAGAATCAACTTTGGTTAAACCTGTAACAACAGCACCTGCTTTTCGCGCCATAGAAAGGCTCCCAAGGGCAGATTTTAGGAGGAGTTTATCCACAATATTAGCAAGATTTGAAGCAACCTCCACATCTGTTTTAAGATTTTTGCTAAAAGCTTTACGTTTAATTGCTTCTTCAATGGTATTATAATGAGCAGAGACCCAAATACCACGCCCAGGCAAATTAGCTTTAAGATCGGGGATAATTTGATTGTTTGGACCAACGACAAAGCGGATCAACGCTGTTGTTGAAGCGCTCTTCTTTGTCACAATACAGGTCCGCTCATTCATTTAAAGTGTGTCTCCTATTTAAAGTGTATCTTCATCCACGTTATCTGTTTTCTCATTTTCTGTAGAATTTTCTGCGACACAATCAGTTTGGCATATCCAACCTGCTTGCACTCGTGCAGCTAAAATCATAGCTTCTGCATCAGTACGTGTAATATCAAATGGGGTTAAGATACCAGAGAAGTTCTGAACTTGACCTCCTTTACGTTCTCGCCAGCCAATTAAGTCGTCCACTGCATAACCTGCAAAATCGTCTATTGTTTTAATACCATCTTCGCCAATAGCAACCAACATCGCGTTTGTCATGCCAGGAAGTGATCGCAATTCATCAGCAACACCGAGTTTTTTACGTTTTTCATCTAATTCTTTTTCTTTGCGTTCTAGATATTCGTGTGCACGGCTTTGAATTTCTGAAGCAGTTTCATTATCAAAACCATCAATAGAAGCGATTTCTTCAAGATCAACATAGGCAATTTCTTCAATTGAAGCAAAACCTTCTGATGCCATAACTTGTCCGACCATTTCGTCAACATCTAAGGATTCCATGAAAAGCTTACTGCGTTCATTAAATTCTTTTTGACGATTTTCGGATTCTTCTTGTTCTGTTAAGATATCAATGCTCCACCCTGTTAATTGCGAGGCTAAACGAACATTTTGCCCACGTCGCCCAATAGCGAGACTGAGTTGGTCATCAGGAACAACAACCTCAATACGTTCCGCATCTTCATCAAGAACGACTTTTGAAACTTCAGCAGGTTGTAGTGCATTAACAATAAATGTTGCAGCATCAGGTGACCAAGGAATAATATCAATTTTTTCTCCTTGCAATTCCGCAACAACAGCTTGAACTCGACTTCCTCGCATTCCAACGCACGCTCCAACAGGATCAATTGAGCCATCACGTGAAACGACAGCAATTTTAGCACGCGAACCTGGATCACGTGCAACGGATTTAATTTCTATAATACCATCATAAATTTCTGGCACTTCCATGGTAAAAAGTTTTGCCATAAATTGAGGGTGCGTACGCGAAAGGAAAATTTGCGGCCCCCGCTGTTCACGATGTACATCATTAACAAAGGCACGAATCCGATCTCCATAATGAAAGGACTCACGCGGAATTAGCTCATCACGTCGTATTATAGCTTCTCCGCGCCCTAGATCGACAATAACATTACCATATTCTACACGCTTGACTGTACCAGAAATTATTTCACCAACTTTATTTTTAAATTCTTCAAATTGCTGGTCACGTTCCGCATCACGCACTTTTTGGACAATAACCTGTTTGGCAGATTGTGCTGCAATGCGCCCAAAATCCATAGGAGGTAAAGGGTCACAGAAAAAATCACCAATTTTTATATCGACTTGATGTTTTAAGGCGTCAGATAAAGCGATTTCATTTGTATAATCTTCAACGATATCAACAACTTGAAGTAAACGCTGCAATTTGATTTCACCGGTTTTAGAATTAATTTCAGCACGGATATTGGTTTCTTGACCATAACGTGAACGTGCTGCTTTCTGTATAGCATCGGCCATTGCAGAAATGACAATTTCACGGTCAATTGACTTTTCGCGTGCAACAGCATCTGCGATTTGCAGAAGTTCAAGCCTGTTAGCGCTTATAGCCATAGATTTTCTCCTTTTTATACCATCCAAGCGGAATGATCCTAATTAATATTAATTTTGACAGTTTGTTTTCTCGGTTAAAGTGTTGAGATTATCTTCAGGGATTAGCTGTTGACGTAACTCTTTACCTTTTTTCAGTGCGTCGCGAATAAGTTCATCAGTGAGCACTAGACGCGCATTCGTAACATCAGCGAAAGGAATCAAAACATCCGTTATTTCTCCATGAAAAGCTTTATCGGTATTTAAGGTAAAGCTATTTTGTGTAATATTTGTTAGTGTGCCACGAAATTTCTGGCGCCCATTAATAACAACACCAGTTTCAATTTTTGCAATATGTCCTTGCCACTTGAAAAAATCAGATTTTCTTACCAAGGGACGATCAATACCAGGAGATGAGATTTCCAAATGATATTTTCGTTCAATGACATTTTGCACATCAAGAAAAGGCGAAACAGTGCGGCTAATGATTTCGCAATCTTCTATTGTCATGGTGCCATCAGTGTGTTCAGCCATAATCTGAAGAGTTAAGCCATTTAAACCAGAGAATTTTACGCGAATTAAACGATAACTTAAAGGTTTGAGCAATGGTGAGACAAGAGCAGCCACACGCCCTTCTATGCCATCTTCTTCAAACAGACGCGGCTCATCAATGTTATTTATTGTTTCAGTTTCGTTTATATCATTCAAGTTGTTTTGACCCACTGATATTAAAAAAGAGCGGGTCCAAATAACCCACTCCTTATCAAAAGATTAAGAATTCGTTTCATTATATTCTTAAATTTAAAGTTTTTCAAGTCGTCCATGGTAAAGTGTTTTATCACCTATTTCCTAATAAAAGTAAGATAAGCAGGTGTTCTGCTTTCGCGCAAAGCTTTTGCTTCATAACGGGTGCTCTGCCATGACGGGTAGGGGGTTTTCCAGTCTTGAGGATTTTCTGCTTGCCATTCAAAACTGTTGTGTTGTGTACAGTGGTATAGGGTCCAATTGACGTAAGTATCTATATCGCTGGCAAAACGAAATTTTTTACCTATCTTAAGAACTCGAGCAAAACGATTAAGGTTTTTTGCATTGATAAATCGCCGTTTCCAATGCTTTTTTTTAGGCCATGGATCGGGATAAAAAAGATCTATTCCATCAAGAGATGCTGTTGGCAGCCAATCAAGAAGTTGTGTGGCATCATTATCATAAAGGCGAAGATGATTTTGATAATGTGTGTGTTTTTCAATATGGACTAATATTTTTGCTATACCATTAATAAAGGGTTCTACGCCGATAAAACCAGTTTGTGGAGAACGTTCCATTTCATAAATCAAATTTTCACCTCCACCAAAACCAATTTCAAGCCGGACTTCCTTTACTTGAGTAGCAAATAAAGATGTTAATTCTAAGGGTGCTAGTTTATTTAAATCAATGTTAAGAGTAGGGAGAAGCGTTTTTATACACGCAAGTTGATTGTTTCGTAGCCGTTTCCCTTGTCGGCGACCAAAAAAGGCTTCGCTCATACGTGTTTTATGTGCAATCATGGTACTTTAATCATTGATTTAAGCGTTGCAATTAGATCAGTTTTTTCCCATGAAAATGAACCATCATGTTCTGGTTTGCGCCCAAAATGGCCATAAGCAGCTGTTTTGGAGTAAATAGGTTTGTTAAGATCAAGGTGTTTTCGGATGCCTGTTGGTGAAAGATCCATTACTTTGCGGATTGCGGTTTCAATAGTATTTTCATCTACTTTTCCTGTTCCGTGAAGGTTAAGGTAAATAGATAAAGGTTGTGCAACGCCAATTGCATAAGAAAGTTGAATAGTGCACCGTTCCGCTAAATCAGCTGCAACAATATTCTTAGCTAGATAGCGTGCAGCATATGCTGCAGAACGGTCAACTTTTGTTGTATCTTTACCTGAAAATGCCCCTCCACCATGGGGTGCTGCACCACCATAAGTATCAACAATGATTTTGCGTCCTGTTAACCCTGCATCACTTTGAGGGCCACCAATAACAAATTTGCCTGTTGGGTTAACATACCAACTGCATTCATCAGAAATAGGAATATCACGTAAAGCTTGGCGAATATAAGGCTCAACCACTGTTTGTACTTTATTTGAATCCCAATTTTCATCTAAATGTTGTGTTGAAAGAACAATAGACGTTACCTCTATAGGTTTTCCATTTTTATATCGTATTGTTATTTGACTTTTAGCATCTGGCCCTAGTTTTCCAGCTTCTCCTTCTTTTTTATGGCGCGCTATGGCAAGAAGCTCTAAAATTTTGTGCGCATAATAGATTGGTGCAGGCATAAAGTCTGGTGTTTCACGGCAAGCATATCCAAACATAATACCTTGATCGCCTGCTCCCTCTTGGCCTTGACGATCAGTTGCATTATCAACCACTTGTGCAATATCAGCCGATTGTTGACGCAAAAGAACATCAATTTTAACAGTTTTCCAATGAAAACCTACCTGTTCATAACCAATTGCACGAATAGCTTGACGTGCAACTTTACGAAAATAGGTAGGATTGATGATAGGAGAACCAGTTTTATCATAAATAAGTTCTCCATTTTTATTTCTTTTTAAGAGTGTATCAGGAACACGTACCTCACCAGCAATAACTACGCGATTTATGCTTACTAAAGTTTCACAAGCGATTCGCATTAACCATGGATCAGTTCCAGTTTTCTGCGCTTCTTTATAAACCATATCAACGATTTCATCTGAAATGCGATCACAGATTTTGTCAGGATGCCCTTCGGATACTGATTCACTAGTGAAAAAATAATTTTGATACGGCATAAAAACTCCCTCAAAAAAGAAAACCGGCACTTTATTATTATTTAAAGTTTGCTCTATTTGCCAATCCTATGGCAAATCATCAATGCTGATTTATAAGGCGATATTAAAGGAAAAATGTAATTTTTATTCTTATAATTTATTTGTTTGATCTTCTTCAGAAAGAGCTTTTGCTAAATCAATGATTTTTCGACGTACTTTAGCATCAAGTATATTAGTAAAAGCACGCATTAATTGGATTCCTTCGCTGCTAGAGCAGAAATCCATGAAATTACTTTCATTTTCAGCAAAACCTTCTACGGATTGAGTAATGCCTTTATCAAAAAAATAAGAAACAGGAACATCCATAATTTCTGCAATTGCTTGAAGGCGACTTGCACCAACACGATTTGTACCTTTTTCATATTTTTGGATTTGCTGAAAAGTAATACCTAATTGCTCACCTAATTTTTCTTGGGTAAGACCTAACATATTACGACGTAAACGAATACGAGTGCCAACATAAACATCTATTGGATCGGGCTTTTTTCTAGTTTCGGTCATACTGCAACTCTTTATTTTCAGCGCTTTGTTTCCAAATCAATATTAGATGCACGTAAAGTTAGTTTATCATAAATTAGGATAATATGTAATACTTTTCCCAAACGTTACTGGTACGCATAACATGATATTATACATAAGCACTCAATTATTAAGGTCGTCTTGTAAAGCCAAAACTAATACGGCACAATAGCATAAGAATGGATAAGATGAAAGTAGAGAATATTCTGTATTCATTGTTCCATATTAGAATAATTGGTGATGGAATCGGAGAATCAAGAAAACCAATAGCATTTTGTTCAAGAGCATCAACGATTCGTCCATAAGGGTCAATTACAGCTGATATTCCATTGTTGGCTACTCGTATAAGAGGTATTCCTAATTCAACTGCACGCAGCCGTGCTTGCTGAAAATGTTGATACGGGCCAGGTGTTATGCCAAACCATGCATCATTTGTAACGTTAATAATTGCTTGAGGAGGAGGGCCTTTAAAAGTCATTTCATGGGGGAATATAGCTTCATAGCAAATGAGAGGAAGATAAGAAAATCCATTTGGCATTATGACAGTTTGGCGCTCAGAAGCAGAGCTATATCCACCAATTTTATCAGCAATGGCATGTAATCCAATTTTCTTCAATAAATTTTGATAAGGAAGATATTCACCAAAGGGAACCAGATGAAGTTTATCGGAAACGTTAAGAATATTGCCTTTGGCGTCAATGACTTCAATTGTATTAAAATATTGTGTTTGGGCATTAGGGAAGTCAGTATTAGCTCGCACGGCACCAATAATAGCCCATTGTTGTGGCTTAAGAAGTGAGGCGATGCGCATTGTGATAGCAGAAGTACCTGTGAGAATGTAAGGAACAGATGTTTCAGGCCATACGATAAAGTCAGGCTTTAAAGTTTGATCAGTTTCTGACATTATACTTAAATTTAGATGAGCTGTGAATATATCTTCAGGTATAGCATTGTTTAACTTTTTGTTTTGTTGGATGGAAGGTTGAACAATGCGTACCCAATAACTACTCTTTTGATAATCAGCGATATTAGGTGCTGTATTCAGTCTATAAAATCCAAAGAAGCTATGGGTTAATGTAAGTAGAGAACAAAGAACAAGAGCAGATTTCTTTTTTTCATTCGTGAATAAAACTGTAGGTAGACTATAGACTAAAACAGCAAGAATATTCATTCCGTAAAGCCCTACAATCATATCTGATTGCATAAGCATCGGGGTTGGCATAGCCGTATAACCAAGTGCATTCCATGGAAATCCTGTAAACAAGATGGCGCGTAACCATTCTGCTAGTCCCAGTGCAAGAGCAAGGACAAAAAAGCGTGCTATCCCTTTTGTCCATAACCAACCAACAATAAAACCAGCAAAAGCCCAATAAAGAGCAAGATAAGCAGGAAGGCCAAAAACAACAAATGGTATTGTCCAAGCATAAATAATCGGATCTATCAATAAAGCATTGCTTGTCCACCAAAGGCTGCAAACAAAATAACCAAAGCCAAAATTTCCGCAGGTTAATGCACTTATCAAAAGGCGTTTTTTGAAATTTTGAATAGTGTAGATTGCATCAAGTAAGATAACGAAGACAGGAAAAGTTAAAAAGCTGACAGGTGTCAGATAAAAGGGTGGGAGCGCAAAGGATGTGAGTGCACCACATAAAAAAACACATATTTGCTGTTTCCAACCAGTGATAGAAAATAGAAAAGCTGTGAGCTTATTAACAAGCACTTGACCATCATCCTTTTGAAGTAGCCTCTTCAGTTAAGTGCTCATTTTCTGGGATACGAACAATGCGTAATCGTTTAATCCGGCGTTTATCAGCTTCTAAAATACGGAATTTGTAGCCAGGTATAGCTTCAATGATTTCACCTTTTGAAGGAATGCGGTCAAGAATGGAAACAATCAAACCACCAATGGTATCGACTTCATCACCATATTCTCCCACAATGAAATCAGGACCGAGAGCTTTTTCCACATCTTCTAATTCAGTTCTTGCATCAACAAGCCATTTATTATCAGGTTCACGCACAATAACATTGTTGATATTGTCGTGTTCATCTTCAATATCACCAACGATAAGCTCAACGATATCTTCCATAGAAACTAAACCGTCTGTGCCACCATATTCATCAATAACCAAAGCCATTTGTGTTCGTGTGGCTTGCATACGTGTTAATAATTTACTGGCAAGCATGGAGCTTGGAACAAATAAAACTGTTCGAATAAGATCTAGTTTACCAATTGGGATATGTAAACCCTCCGTATGGTTTAACTGAAGTGGAACAGATTTTTGCCCATTTTTGTTGGAAGTTGAACTGGTAATAAAGCGGGTTATATGACTAAGGATATCACGAATATGGATTATACCTCGTGGATCATCTAAAGTTTCAACATAAACAGGCATACGAGAATAACCAATTTTTTCGAAATATTCGAGAGCTTCCCCAAGAGGGGTATTTATTTCTAATGCTTCGATTTCAGAGCGTGGGATCATCACATCATCAATGCGTGTTTCACGCAAGCGTAAGATATTGTGCAGCATAATACGCTCTTCGGATGAGAAGAGTGTTGTGTCATCTTCATTGTGGGCAGCAAGGGCATCAGTTAAATCATCACGCAATGATGTGGAATTACGACCACGTAAGAATGAAAACAAATGGCTCAGAAATGAATTTTTTTCTATATGATTTGTTCGTTGAGAGGAGGCTCCTTCAGTATGAGAAGATATTTGATTATTATTGTGTGTATTAATTTTATCCACCATGATCCTAAGATTTTCTAAGCCTTCTTTTTTAATATAACGCATAAGATGCTTTAAGCTTTATTGTGTAATATTGGTTTTTAAAGTTTGATTTTTATCATTTTAAAGCAACTCAGTATAGGGATTTTTTATGGAAAGCTTGTTGAGAATTTTTCCTTCTAGTTTTTCCATTTGATTAGCTTCACTATTTGTTTCATGATTGTAACCAAGAAGATGGAGGAGGCCATGAACAATCATATGCGTCAGGTGGTCTTGAAATGATTTCCCTTCTTCTTTTGCTTCTCTCATAATAGTTTCCCTTGCAATGATGATATCACCGAGCATAGGTTTAGGATTTTGTCCAACTTTGAGAGGAAAAGCAGGAAAGGATAAAACATTGGTGGGTTTGTTTTGAGAGCGCCATTGTGCATTGATTTGTGCTATGTGATCGTCATTTGTAAAAAGCAAGCTGAGTTCACTTGTTACTTTATTTAATGATAAATGATGCATTGTGGTGGTTAATGCTTTTGTGGTGATGTCATAAAGTACGTCCTCATTATCCCATTCAGAATCTTCAATGGTTATATCAATAGTAATCATGGTGGATTTAATTCATTTTTCAATCAAGATCATTAGAATAATACTTTTTTGCTTGTTTGCCAGAATCGCGTTCATAAGCACGAACAATAGTAGCAACAAGAGGATGGCGTACAATATCTTTTTCGTCAAAACGAATGATCGAAATATTTTCTATATTTGAGAGAATACGAATTGCTTCCGTTAAACCTGACTTTTGTCCTGCAGGAAGATCAATTTGACTTATATCACCTGTAACAACAACACGCGCTCCTTCTCCAAGACGTGTGAGGAACATTTTCATTTGCATGGGTGTAGTATTTTGTGCTTCATCAAGGATGATAGCTGAATGAACAAGTGTTCGTCCACGCATGAAAGCAAGAGGAGCAATTTCTACGACTCCAGAAGCTAAAATGCGCTCTACCTTTTCAACAGATATCATATCGTAAAGGGCATCATAAAGCGGGCGTAAATAGGGATCAACTTTTTCTTTGAGGTCACCAGGAAGAAAACCAAGACGTTCCCCAGTTTCAACTGCAGGACGTGAGAGAATAATTCGTTCAATAATACCGCGTTCTAAGAGCGTTACAGCGTGAACAACAGCAAGGTACGTTTTGCCGGTTCCTGCTGGACCTACACCAAAAACAAGTTCAGAACACTCCATTGCTCGCAGATAAGCCTCTTGCGTTGGGGTACGGGGGTAGATTGTTTTTTTATGAGTGCTCAATTGTATCGGTACATGTTTTGTCGTAGATTGAATTGTTTTTGAAGATTTTTGCTTTTCATTTGGCAAATTTGCCATAGCGATCGCACTTTCTGTATCTGATAAAGTAAGCTCTTGACGTGTTTTTGCTAGTTTATAGAGCTGTTCTAATGCATATTGCGCGTGTTTTGTAGCAGTGGCACTTCCACGGATTGAAACTTTGTTACCGCACGGGTAAATGTTAAGTCTGAGTTTTTGGTCAATATAAGAAAGATTTTCATCGAATTTTCCAAAAACCATTTTTGCATAGTTGTTATTTTCAAAAGTTAAAACAATATGATCAGTTTCCGATAAGCTCGTTTTTTCAAAGATATTAATGTTTTTGGGGGAGGCATTTATTGCCTTTTTAATGTGTTTTGGTTTTTCGGTTGATACTTTCAACCTATTCTCCTGTGTTGTTTAAGTATGATACATTTAAGATATAATTTTTTTCTTTAAAAATAAAAGAGTTTTTTCAGTTAATACTTTGAACAAAACTTTAGGAGTGTTTTTAAATATTCACTTTTTCTCCGACGAAACTGTTTGAACTCGCATTTTTTATATGAATTTCCATAATAGTACCTGTAGAGACTTGTGCATCTACAAAAACAGGTAAAAGCCAAGGAGAGCGGCCTACCATTTGCCCAAGATGACGACCAGATTTTTCAATAAGGATATTGGTTTTTTGACCAATTTTAGAACGTAAAAATGTATGTTGCTGGTCAAGAAGGAGTGCTTGTAAATATTGAAGGCGAGAATTTTTCACAGTTTCATCGACATGGTCTTTCATTGCAGCACCAGGCGTTCCAGGACGAGGGGAATATTTAAAAGAATAAGCTGAACTGTAACCCACTTGTTTAATGAGTTTAATGGTTTCTTCAAAATCTTCATCAGTTTCACCTGGAAATCCCACAATAAAATCACCTGAAAAAGCAATATCTGGCCGTGCGGTACGAATTTTTTCAATGAGTCGAAGATAATGAATACTTTTGTGCTGACGATTCATTGCTTTTAAGATACGATCTGAACCAGATTGGATAGGCAGATGCAGATAAGGCATAAGCATATCAAGATCGCGATGCGCAGCAATAAGGCTGTCATCCATATCACGTGGATGGCTGGTTGTATAACGCAAGCGCTTTAAACCATCAAGTTTGGCAAGATGATAGAGAAGGTCACCAAGGCGCCAAGTTTTGCCGTTAGCGCTTTGTCCGTGCCAACCATTTACATTTTGTCCCAAAAGCGTAATTTCTTTGACACCAGCTTCAATAAGTTGAATGGCCTCATGAGTAATTTGTTCAACAGGTCGTGATGTTTCAGCACCCCGTGTATAAGGAACAACACAAAAGGTACAAAATTTGTCACATCCTTCCTGTATTGTTAAAAATGCGCTAACACCCCGTTTTTGCACAGCATGTTTATTATGAGGTGGTAAATGAGTAAATTTATCTTCAACCGCATAATTCGTTTCAACAATTTTTTTTCCTTGTTTGGCTTGTTTTAACAACTCTGGCAAGCGATGATACATTTGCGGTCCAACAATGAGATCTACTGTTGGTGCACGACGCAAGATTTCATCTCCTTCGGCTTGTGCAACACAGCCTGTCACACCAATTATTAAAGGTTTATCAGATGCACGTTTTTGACGTATCATCCGCAAGCGACCAAGATCAGAATAAAGTTTTTCTGCTGCTTTTTCACGAATATGGCAGGTGTTAACAAGAATAAGGTCGGCATCATTTGGTGTTTGTGTAGTTACATAACCTTCAGCACTAAGACTATCGCTCATTCGTTGACTGTCATAAGTATTCATTTGACACCCATAGGTTTTGATAAAAACCTTTTGGGAAGAAATAGAAAGTGTATTCTTAAGATGCGGCTGCTTCATGATGCATTCCTAAACGCTTTTTGCACAAATCTCAATCTGTTTGCTTAAAAGTTTTTTGCATGATGATTGCATTTTTGCGGCCATTTGGTGCTTGATAGTAAGCAAGACGTTTGGCAATCTTTTTGAATTCAAAATGCCGATAAAGAGCCAAGGCAGAAAGATTGGTTTCTTCAACTTCTAAAAATAGCTTTGCGGCACGTGCATGTTGAAGATAACAAAGTATACTATCGACAAGCAAAGAACCAATTCCTTGTCTTTGGTAATGAGGTTGGACAGCAATTGTAATAATTTCTGCTTCATCAAGAATAAGACGGCATAGACAAAATCCTAAAATTTGATCAGGCTGATTAATAAGGTAAACTTTGTAGCCAAAAATAGAATAATTTTTTAAAAAAGTATCAAATGTTTGTTCTTCCCAAGCTGGAATAAAACAATTTTGGTGAATTTGATGGAGAAGAGCGCTATCATCAGTTTGTAGCGATGCAATCTCAAAATGCTTTTTTATCGATGAAAGTTTAGCCATTATTTTTTCGTGGTAAAACAAAACTGGCGTGTTGTTTTGCGTCGGCATTACGTAAATAAAGTGGGCAAGGTGCAGCTTGTGGCTGTTTTTTTGCTGCAAGGTGAGCATAGGTTAAAACATTAGCCGCTTCACATGGAATGAGATCTGATATAGTTGTGGTGTTTATTTTATTGTTTTTGATGTGCAAAGCGATAATATCGGCAGCTGGACCAGTTAATACTGTTTGTTGTGGTAAAACTGCGAGGATATTCTCAAATGTTTGTAAGCTAGGTGGACATAAAACTGTAAGGTCTTTGTTAAAATTTTGATAATAGAACATTCCTCTACCAGCTTCAATGACAACAGTGATTGTTGATCTGGTATTTTTGTTAATTGCTTGTGCTGCTAATGCTTCAAGTGTGCTCACCCCAATGGCTGGTACTTCTAGTGCTAATGCTAAAGCTCTTGCAGTTGAAACACCTGTACGTACACCTGTAAATGATCCAGGTCCGATATTAATGGCAATCCGATCAATTTGATCAAATGTGATGCCGGTTTGGTCAATTATTTGTGCAATCTGACCGATGAGTTTTTCAGCATGGCCTTTGGAAATGCGTTCGCTGATATGCGCAATAACAGCTTGATGACGGGTAAGTGCAACGGCGCAATAAATTGAAGCAGTGTCTATGGCAAGGATGAACATGAATGCATTTTGACTGAATATAATAACAGATAAAGAATTAGTTATAGTTTTTTGAGTATTTTTATTTTGTATATTTTGCAATGTTTGAAGACAATTGCAATATTAATAAACGTCACGTTTTTGGAAATATTTTATTCAGACTAGATTAGTATTTAATGTGTGTCTTTGGTGTAGCATGAAAAAAGTGCACGCAAGGATATTACTAAAAATATTACAGTTATAAAGGGGTAACCGAAAAAGAACCATAAAGTCTATATACAGTGTTAAGAAAAGCATGGACAATATAAAAGATCTAAAATTATTCGAATTTTAGGTTATGATATATTTTATAGAAGGTAATTATTAGTGTGAAATATATGGTGCTATAAAAATTGGTCAATTAATGAATCTTAATAAAAATGCCAAAGCTTTCAAACTGTGTTTCTGTAAAAAGTTATTTTTCTATAATTTCTAAACTATACGCTCAGTCTTAAGTGTGTATATTGGTTAAAGTGCGCGACCAAAATTTATGAGAAGAGATAATTTCTTATGTGGTCTTTTTGATATTTTTTCCTTTTAAAATACCATGGGAGAAATAACAAGGTAATAGGAAAATTATATTTTAAAGATTGGTTCTTGCTCGTAGGGCTGCAGCTAAAGTTCCATCATCGAGATAATCTAGTTCACCACCTACCGGTACTCCATGGGCAAGCCGGGTAATTTTAATTGAAAAATTAGACAATTGATCGGTGATATAATGCGCTGTTGTTTGTCCTTCAACAGTTGCATTAACAGCTAGAATAACTTCTGCAATTGAGTCATTGATAACACGGTTTATTAAAGAAATAATGTTAAGTTCATCTGGGCCTATTCCATCCAATGGGGATAGTCGTCCACCTAATACATGATAACGCGCTGGTAAAATTCCGGCTCGTTCAAGAGCCCAGAGATCAGAAATATCTTCAACAACAATAATTGTTGTATTATCACGGCGAGGGTCTGTACAAATCAAACAAGGATCAGTTGTATCCACATTGCCACAAATAGAACAAATGCTTACTTTGTTTACAGCTTCTTGTATTGCCGCTCCTAATGGCTCCAATAGTATTTCTTTTTTCTTGATGAGATGAAGGGCAGCACGGCGTGCTGAACGTGGTCCAAGACCCGGTATTCGCGCTAAAAGCTGAATGAGGCGCTCAATTTCAGGGCCTGCAATGTGTTGAGACATACCATTATTCCAAAAGATTAAATTAAAGCCACTTTATTAAAACGGAAGCTTGAAACCTGGTGGAATCGGTAAACCTGCTGTGATACTTTGTGTTTTTTCTGCTATAGCCGTTTCAATTTTTACTTTAGCTTCATTATGGGCTGCCATAATGAGATCTTCAAGTATTTCAACCTCTTCAGGATTGATTAGTGACGGGTCAATTTTGATTGCTGATATAATATTTTTACCATTTAAGGTAATGCTAACGAGTCCGCCGCCGGCTGTACCTGTTATATGCAAATTAGCCAAATCATCTTGCATTTGCTGCATTTTTTCTTGCATTTCTTTGGCTTTTTTCATCATGCCCATCATATCACGCATAGCAATTAGTTTCCTTATTCATCATTTATATGATCATCATGTTCATTGTCGAAGATATGAAGAGTTAAATCAAGATCATTTTCTTGTTTATTCAGACGAATATCGACAATTTTTGCTCCTGGGAAATGGTTGAGAACTGTTGCAATATCAGGATCTGTTTCTACATCAGAAAAAAGAGCTCTTTGAGCTGCAGAGCTTTCTTCTTGTAAAGTTGGTCCTCCCCCTTCAGTGACAAAGGTTATTGTCCATTTTTTTTGAGTCCATTGATATAACATTTTTTTTATATCACGAGCTAGTGAACGCGGAGCATTTTCAGCAAGTCTTAATGTCATATGCCCTGGTTTAAAAGAAACAGGATGAACAAATTCTTTGATAAGCAATTTGAAATGTGTTTCGCGGTGTTGTTCAGCTAAATTAACGATATCATGTAGGGAGTTTATATTTAAGGATTTTTGTTCTGTTGTTTCCGTTTCTGGTTGAGAAGAAGCGTACGGTAAATGAACAACATTGTTAGAAGATTCAATAGTTTGAATGTTATCAAGACTTTCTGTTGTTTTAAAAGAATCTGTATTTTCAGGAGTTTGAATCTTGAATGATTCTATTGGTTGAACGGAAAGGCTGGGTTGATTAGTTACGGTTGTTTTTAAATTATGTTGGTTTTGCTGTGAGTTTGAAATTTGTGAGAAAGAGTGAGGCTGTCCACCATTGGCTTTTACGCTATGGTTTACATTGTTGACTTCTTGATGGGGATTATTTTCGGTAATTGTGAGAGATGTTTTTTCTTGTGTGAGTTTTTTCAAGGCCTCATCAAGAGTTGGCAGGTCAGCAGTGTGGGTAAGGCGAATCAATATCATTTCAGCAGCTTGAATAGGGCGTGCAGCTTTATTGACCTCCTGTAAGCCTTTGAGCAAAATTTGCCAGTTTCTGGAAAGAACGGGAATAGAAAGTTTTTGTGAAAAGTCTAAACCTCTTAAACGTTCCTCTTCTGTTAAGAAGAGATCTCCAGCTATCTCTGGTGTCAAACGCAACCGTGTGACCAAATGGTTGAAGTCAGATAATTCTGTTAATATCATAAAAGGGTCGGCACCTGCGTCATACTGGCTACGTAATTCACTCAATGCACTGACAATATTTCCTTTCATAACAAATTCAAACAGATCAATAATACGCGCTTGATCAGCTAGTCCTAACATTGTGCGTACTGAAACAGTACTGACTTTACCATTGCTATAAGCAATAGCTTGGTCAAAAATAGACAAAGCATCACGCGCAGACCCTTCTGCGGCACGAACGATTAGAGATAAAGCTTGATCTTCTACTTTAATTTTTTCATGTTTAGCAATTTTACGCAAGTGCTCTACTAAAACTGCTGATTCAATACGCCGTAAGTCAAAACGCTGGCAACGTGAAAGGATTGTAATAGGAACTTTGCGAATTTCTGTTGTAGCAAAAATAAATTTTATATGGGGTGGTGGTTCTTCAAGCGTTTTTAATAGACCATTAAATGCTTGTGTTGAAAGCATATGAATTTCGTCGATAATGTAAATTTTATAGCGTGCAGAAACAGGGCGGTAACGTATTTGTTCAATAATTTCACGAATATCGTCAATGCCAGTGTGCGAGGCAGCATCCATTTCTATAACGTCAATATGGCGGCCTTCAATAATTTGTGTACAATGTTCACCAAGTGTATTAAGCGCAACAGTGGGTTGGTTAATATCTTTTGTTTTGTAGTTGAGCGCACGCGCTAAAATGCGTGCTGTTGTGGTTTTTCCTACTCCACGAATTCCTGTTAACATCCACGCTTGTGCAATGCGTCCTGTTTCAAAAGCATTAGTAAGGGTGCGCACCATTGCTTCTTGACCAATGAGATCAGAGAAATTTTGAGGCCGATATTTGCGAGCGAGAACACAGTAAGTCGTTGCTGCAGGCAGTTTTTCCATCAATGATTCCAATTTTTAAAGCTCTTGTAAGTGTATTACAATGACATGAAAACACAGATTAAAAATATACTCTACTATAAAAGGATTTTTTCTCAATCAATTTATTTTTAAGAAATAGAATCATTTCTTAAAAACGCCCAAGATTTCTTTATTTTTGGGAGGCAGAGTACTTATCTTATCACGAAGATTTGTAAAATAGCAAAGGCGTGATTCCATTTAATAAAAGTGGAAGGTCAGCACGATGACCCGTACCAGAGCTCGTTAGGGCTGCTTCTTTCCAGACCTGACCCGGTTAGCGAGTAGTTCGTCCATCACCAACCTCCCAATTTTATATTGTCGATTTAAAAAAGAAAATCAAGCTTTGAAATAAAAAACGTAGAAAGAATAATTAAAAAGCTTCCTTTTGAATTTAATTTATATTTAGCATAAGAAATATTTTTGGTTTTTCTTTAACATTTTGTGATTTGTGGTTTTTGAATGATTTTATTTTTTGTACTGCAGGTTGCTGAATATGCAAGAAATTTGTCAACTATTTATAATAAAACAGCCTATGTTTTTGTTTGAAGTAGATAAAATATTGGCTTTGTTATAGGTAATTCCTGATCACAGTTTTCTCTTATTTCTATGTTTGTTTGCAATATGGCTTATAATTTACGGGGTGATTAGGCTATAAAAGTGAATGCTGCTAATTAATGTGAAAATTAATTTTGCTTTTTAAAAAGTTCAGCTACCCAATCTGTTGAAAAATCTATACAATATTCGAATATTCGTTGAATATTATGTAGAGGTATAGAATTACTCAAACTGAGTTGAGGGTGTTTTACAAATCCGGTTTTAAGAAGCACTTTTCCAAATAACTGAGTAGGTTCTATACATTTGGAGTTCTTATAAATGCCCTATTTGCCAAGCGTAATCTTCTATAATACAAGTCTATCTTAATGGCTTTTTACTTATGGCATTTAAAAACTACAGCGTTTTCATAAAAAGAAGCTTACACTTAGAAATTAGACGCTTTTAAGAATAATATCTTATGTGGGCAATGTGAGTAGAAACAATAAGCCGTTTGGCTATTGTTAGTGATAGTTTTTAGCGTGGTGCAGAAGTGTTAATATGATTACAAAGAGTTGATTTCTTTATGTTAAGATTTTGCGTACTTTATCAAGATCATACTGTGTGTCGACACTTAAGGGACTTGTATCAATTATTTCTACATCGATACGCATATTATTTTCTAATGCACGTAATTGTTCAAGTTTTTCACGTTGTTCGAGTGTGGATGGTGCAAGAGTTACAAATCGTTCAAGTGCTTCACGTCGATAAGCATATAATCCAATATGATGGTAAAGAGGACCGTTTCCATAAGGTGCAGTTGCACGGGTAAAATAAAGAGCACGCAGACGGTTTTGGGAAAGCGGTGTACCAATAATTTTGACTACATTAGGATCTGTTTTTTCATCTTCTTCAACAAGTTTAGCGCCCAAGGTTGCAATATCAGTTAAGTCATTTTCTAAAGGCTGTAGAGCACTAATAATTTCGTGAGCGGTTATTGTTGGTAAATCACCTTGTAGATTTACAATGATATTGTAGTGTCGCTCAGGATCAATGATGGTTAAAGCTTCATAGATGCGATCAGATCCTGATTGATGGTCAGTACGTGTTATGATGCATTCGTGTCCGTAAGCTGTAACAGTTTGAACGATGGTATTGTGATCCGTTGCAACAATGATACGTCCTAATGCAGCTTTTTTCGCTTGTTCAGCTACATGAATAATCATAGGTTTTCCAGCAATTTCAGCGAGAGGTTTTCCTGGAAGACGAGATGAACTCATGCGAGCGGGAATAAGAATAAGTGGTTTAAGAGCCATCACTAGAGTTCCAAATGCTATATATTTGATATATTTATAATGATATACTATAAGGAAAAGTCTTAAACTGAAAATGATAAAAATTGAACATTTAGATTTTAATGAAACGATCTACATTTACCTATTTTATTTGTGCTTCTCTGTTTTTGCTAATTATTGCGGGGGGAATTTTCATTTTTAGTGATGTAATTTATGATTATTTTGCATCAGTTCAACATTCTTATACTGCAGATAATGATGAGCTTAAAGAAAAGCAGGATCTATCTCGCCATTATCTATCGTTAAATGAGCGTCTTCAACAGGGTGATCTTGAAAATGGGCGTAAAATTTTTCGTCAGTGTGCTCTATGTCATACTTCTGGACGTGATAATTCCAATCGTGTTCTTGGCCCGACACTTTGGGAGATAGTAAATCGCTCTTTTGCGGATACAAAAGATTTTACTTATTCAAGAGTGTTACGTGAAAATTCTAATAAAAAATGGGATTTTCCCACTTTAGATCGCTATCTTCAATCACCTCGTAAAGCGTTTCCAGGGACAACTATGTCGTTTCGAGGGATTAAAAATGATCAAGATCGTGCTGATCTTTTACTCTATTTACGCAGTTTATCTGATCACCCTGTTCCTTTGCCACTGGATAATGAAGATGCTAAACAAAATTAGTTTGTGCTAAAAGTTCTGACTTTAAAAGTATGTGTAGTTAGCTTTATTTGTGATTTGGGTTTTATCGAGTTATCAGAAGAATTGTGATGAATGTATTATTTAAAGTGATTTGGTGTGACTTGATCAAAAGGTAAAATAAGAAATGGTGGCCTATATTCTGTGGCGTATCCTGTTAATTATACCGACACTGATTGGTATTTTAACGGTAACATTTGTCATTGTACAATTTACGCCTGGTGGACCTATTGAAAATATTATTGCTCAATTACAAGGAATGGGTGGTGATGCTGTAGGACGGGTGGCTGGTGGTAGTAGCGATCTTGGTCTTTCTTCTGATAGTGTTTTTGACGGTGCGCATGCTGACTTATCTTCATATGGGAGTTCTAAATACCGTGGAGTACAAGGGTTGGATCCAGAATTTATTGCCAAACTTGAACGGCAATTTGGTTTTGATAAGCCACCTTTGGAGCGTTATTTGACAATGCTTGGCAATTATATACGTTTTGATTTTGGGGAGTCTTATATACAAGGGCGTTCAGTTATTGAGTTGATTAAGAGTGCTCTACCTGTTTCTCTTTCTTTTGGTTTTTGGAATTTGCTGATTTCTTATGCTATTTCCATACCGTTAGGAATCCGTAAAGCTCTTAAAGAAGGCTCTGCTTTTGATGTATGGACAAGTGCTATTATTGTTATTGGCTATGCAATTCCTAATTTTCTCTTTGGAATTTTTTTAATGGTTTTTTTTGCTGGGGGATCTTTTTTTGATTGGTTTCCATTAGGTCATTTGACTTCGGATAATTTTGATAAATTATCCTTTGAAGGCAAGATATTAGATTATCTGTACCATTTAATTTTGCCATTAACAGCGATGGTCATTTCTTCTTTTGCTACAACAACCTTATTAACGAAAAATTGTTTTCTGGAAGAAATTCGCCAACAATATGTCATTACAGCTCGTGCTAAGGGTTTAAGTGAACGCTCGATTCTTTATGGTCATATTTTTCGCAATGCAATATTGATTGTAATTGCTAGTTTTCCTACAGCTTTTATGGGGTCATTTTTTAGCGGATCTTTATTGATTGAAATGCTGTATTCATTAAACGGTATGGGGCTTTTAAGCTATACATCTATTGTTAATCGTGATTATGCTGTTGTATTTGCCTGTCTTTATATTTTTTCGCTAATTGGTCTTGTTGTAAGTCTCATTTCTGATATCGTCTATATGCTTGTTGATCCACGTATTGATTTTGATAAAAAAGATTTATGATGGAAAAAATAAAACGTAAATATAATCAATTGTATGACTCCAAGTTGCAAAAACAATCTTTTTTTTCTCCACTAAGTGTACGTCGTTGGCGTAATTTTAGACAAAATCGTCGTGGTTGGTGGTCATTGTGGCTCTTTTTATTTTTATGTTTTTGTTCTTTTTCGGCCGAGTTTATTGCCAATGATCGTCCTATTATTGCGTCTTATAAGGGAGAGTTACTTTTTCCTATTTTTTTTGATTATTCCGATGAAAAGTTTGGTGGGAACTTAGCTGTAGCGGATTTTCGAGATTCTTTAATTCAAAATGAAATTGCAAAACATGGTTGGGCGGTGTGGCCACTAGTTCGTTATTCATATAATACAGTAGTAGGTAATAAAACTGTAGCATTATCACCTCCTTTTTGGCTTCAAAGTAAAGAAGAGCGTTGTATCAATTATGCACAAGGAAGCGCTGATCCGAAATGCACGATAAGTCGGTGGAACTGGCTTGGGACAGATGATCTAACACGTGATGTTTTTGCACGGGTTTTATATGGCCTTCGATTATCGATAATTTTTAGTATTCTTTTGACAGCTATTTCGACTATTATTGGTGTTATAGCAGGCGCAATTCAGGGGTATTTCGGTGGTTGGGTTGATTTAATTTTTCAACGTTTGATTGAAATATGGTCTTCTGTACCGTCGCTTTATTTAATTATTATTATGGCTGCTGTTTTGGCGCAGGGTTTTTGGGTATTGTTAGGTGTTATACTTCTTTTCCAATGGGTTGCATTGGTTGGTGTGGTGCGTGTGGAGTTTTTACGTGCGCGCAATTTTACCTATATTACTGCTGCACGCGCTTTAGGGGTACCTGATCGCATTATTATAATACGTCATTTACTGCCAAATGCTATGGTTGCTTCCTTAACTTATATGCCATTTTTATTAACATCGGGTATTTCTCTACTGACGTCACTTGATTATTTAGGGTTTGGTCTTCCGCCTGGTTATCCTTCTTTGGGAGAGGTAATGCGGCAGGCTACTTCTAACTTAAACGCTCCTTGGATTGGCATTACAGGTTTTGTTGTTATTGCTACTTTGTTGACTTTGTTGGCTTTTATTGGTGAGGCAGTGCGGGATGCTTTTGATCCACGAAAGACATTGCAATGACAAAGATGCTTTCGGTACGTAATTTATCAGTCGCATTTTGCCAAGCTAAAGAAAAAAAATGCGTTGTTGACCAAATTTCTTTCGATATTGGAAAGAGAGAGATAGTTGCTCTGGTAGGGGAGTCTGGTTCTGGAAAATCGGTAACAGCACTATCTATTTTGCAACTTTTACCTTGTGTGAAAACACTTTATCAATCAGGTGAAATTCTTTTTAATAATCAAGATTTAATGAAACAGAAAGAAGAGGATTTGCGTAAAGTTCGTGGCAAAGATATTGCTATGATTTTTCAGGAACCAATGATTTCTCTTAATCCTTTGCATACTGTGGAACAGCAAATAGGTGAAGTTCTTAAAATACATTCAAACATATCTGGTAAGTTATTACGCACACGTATTATTGATTTGCTGACTCAAATGGGAATTGATGAGCCGGAAAAACGTTTGGGCTCTTTCCCACATCAATTATCGGGTGGTCAACGGCAGCGCGTGATGATTGCAATGGCGCTTGCAAATAAGCCACAATTATTAATTGCCGACGAACCAACAACTGCACTTGATGTGACAGTTCAAGCACAAATTCTTGAGCTCCTAATGCAGCTTAAAAAAAACTGCAATATGTCAATGCTTTTAATTACCCACGATTTGGCTATTGTGCGTCGTATTGCAGAGCGCGTTTATGTTATGAAAGAGGGGAAAATTATTGAAAATGGTACCACGAGTGAAATTTTTAACAATCCCCAGTATTCCTATACAAAGAAATTATTAGCGGCAGAGTTTCAAGGTTATCCCCTACAGGTTAATGATAATGCGCCCGTTTTGATGCAAGGTAAAAAAATACATGTTTGGTTTCCAATTAAAAAAGGTTTATTGCGGCGAACAGTTGATTATGTAAAAGCTGTTCAAGATGTTGATATTACAGTTCGTACTGGCCAGACACTTGGTGTTGTTGGTGAATCAGGTTCAGGGAAAACAACATTGGGGCTTGCACTGACACGGATGATTTCTTCCAAAGGTCAGATTTATTTTGATGGTGTTGATATTGGCAATTTTACTTTCAATCAGATGCGTTCTTTACGCCGCCATATTCAAATTGTTTTTCAAGATCCTTTTGGTTCTCTTTCACCACGTATGTCTGTAAGTGAGATTATCACTGAAGGGTTATCGATTCATGAACCATATCTTTCTGATTATGAACGCGATGATCGCGTGATTGAAGCTTTGCGTGAGGTTGATCTTGATCCTGCTGTGCGCTATCGTTATCCCCATGAATTTTCCGGTGGACAAAGACAGCGAATTGCTTTTGCACGTGCAATTATTCTTAAGCCTCGCTTTATTATGCTTGATGAGCCAACATCTGCTCTTGATATGAGTATGCAAGCACAGATTGTTGACCTTTTGCATCGTTTACAACAAAAATATCATTTGGGTTATTTGTTTATTAGCCATGATTTAAAAGTCGTTAAAGCGCTTGCTCATGAAGTACTTGTAATGCATAAAGGGAAAGTAGTTGAATATGATTGTGCTGATCGTATTTTTTCTTGTCCCAAAAATTCTTATACGCAAGCTTTAATGGCTGCAGCATTTGCATTAGAATCTGGCCGTTTATAGACAATCACATCAAATTGCGCTGACAATCCATTATAGAGAAGGATTTTTCCGACTAAAGGTTCACCAATGTTTGTGATCAGTTTAATAGCTTCCATTGCTTGTAATGTCCCGATAACTCCAGGCAAAGGACTAATAATTCCGACTTCAGAACATGTGGGTATGACGCCAGTTGCAGGTGGGTTAGGAAACAAATCGCGATAGTGGGGATTATTGTCTTTATAAGGCATCAATACTGTCAGTGCGCCATTGCATCGGTTTATAGCACCACTTATTAAAGGCTTAGCACATTGAGCAGCATGATCAGCAAGTAGATAACGTGTTGCAAAATTATCGCTTCCATCGATAATGATATGATAAGCGTTGAGCAGTTTATCGACATTACTTTCATCTAGACGTAGACTATGTTTTTCAACTATAACATGAGGGTTTATCGCTTTTATAGTGGCTTCAGCGCTAATGGTTTTGCATTGATTAATTGTATTTGTATTATGAATGACTTGGCGTTGTAAATTGGAAAGTGAAACAATATCATCATCAACAATTCCAAGCGTTCCAACACCTGCTGCAGCAAGATAAGTAAGAACAGGGGAGCCAAGACCACCTGCGCCTATGACAAGAACACGAGCAGTTTTAAGCTTTTGCTGTCCCGCACCACCAATTTCGGGTAAAATAATATGGCGTGCATAACGTTCAATTTCTTCTTTGCTTAATTTTGTATCACCTTTTTGTATCATAGATTTTCTCTTGTCATAGTTTTTTAATGATTTAATAAATTTATAACGCATTAACCAGTCTATTTTTAGTGATAGGAAGTTTTATTTATGAAAATTGCTATTCAGATGGATCATATTTCAACGCTCCAGATTCAAGGAGACACTACATTTGCGCTTGCTTTAGCAGCGCAAGAACGTGGACACTCCCTTTTTCATTATACACCAAATTGCTTATCTATGCGTGGTGATTGCGTGATTGCACGGTTAGAGCCATTAATTGTATGTGATGAAGAGGGGAGTCATTATAAATTGGAGGAACCTGTGTACACGCCGTTGATGGATATGGATGTAGTTCTTTTACGTCAAGATCCACCTTTTGATATGCATTATATCACCACAACTTATTTATTAGAGCGCATTCACCCTAAGACGCTTGTCGTAAATGATCCAACATGGGTACGTAATAGTCCAGAAAAGATTTTTGTTACTGAATTTTCTGATTTAATGCCAGAAACATTAATTACAAAAGATATTGAAGAGATAAAATCATTTAGAAATAAGGTTGGTGATATTATTATTAAACCACTCTATGGCAGTGGAGGTGCAGGTGTTTTTCATTTAAAACAGGATGATCGTAATCTAACATCGCTTGTGGAAATGTTTGAACACAGTTATCGTGAACCTTTTATTGTTCAGCGTTATTTAGATGTCGTTCGAAAAGGGGATAAGCGGGTTATTTTGCTTGATGGTACTCCTATGGGGGCGATTAATCGGATTCCGGCTGAAATGGATGCTCGTTCTAATATGCATGTTGGAGGTCGAGCAGAAAATATTGGTTTGACTGAATGTGATTATGAAATTTGTGCACGCATTGGTCCTACTTTGCAGAAACGAGGTTTTCTTCTTGTGGGAATTGATATAATTGGAGACTATATAACAGAAATCAATGTTACATCTCCCACTGGGATTCGGGAAATTAAACGCTTTGGAGGTGCGGATATCGCCTCTCTTTTTTGGGACATTATTGAACGTAAGCGTTCAAATTAATTTGTCTTAGGAAGATTACTAAATTTATTTTGTGATTCTACAAATGTAAACTAGAATTTGGGTCTTAGGGAGTGTATGAATGAGTAAGTTGTTATCAGTTGGAGTGGGGCTGATGTGCGTTACTGCATTGCTGGTTGATATCGGTAATGCTCGTGATCAGATTAAGATTGCGGGGTCATCGACAGTTTTACCTTATGAAAAAATCGTGTCTGAGGTATTTGGAGAAATTTATCCTAATTTTAAAATTCCCGTTATCGAGTCTGGTGGTTCAGGTGCTGGTATTAAAGAGTTTTGCCGTGGTATTGGAGATAAAACGATTGATATCGTTAATAGTTCACGCCCAATGAAGTCAGGTGAATTACAGTCTTGTTTTAATGCTGGTGTAAAAGATGTTGAAGAAATGCGCATTGGGTATGATGGCATTGTTTTTGCAACAAATAGCAGTGGACCTGACTGGGAATTACACTCTGTAGATGTATATAGGGCATTGGCTGCTCGAGTTGTGGTTGATGGGAAATTACAGTTAAATAAAGTTACGAAGTGGAATACAGTCAATAGTGCTCTTCCTGATTGGGCGATTACAGTTTATATTCCTGGTGAAAAACATGGAACACGTGAAGTTTTTGAAGAAAAATTATTAGCTGCAGGCTGTAAGGCTAGTGGGGCAGTTGAAGCAATGGAAGCTTTGGGAATGAATGAGAAGGAGATTAATGCTGCTTGTATTGCTGTACGTAAGGATGGGAAGGCTATTGATATTGATGGTGATTATTCTGAAACATTTGCTCATCTTATGTCTAATAAAACAGGTATTGGTGTTTTGAGCTTGTCTTTTTACGAGAATAATGCTGACAAACTTAAAGTTGCATATATTAATGGTGTTGCTCCAAGTAGTGAAACAATTTCTAATGGTGAATATTCCCTTTCGCGTCCACTTTTCTTCTATGTTAAAAAAGCGCATTTTGGTATTATTCCAGGTTTGTGGGAATATGTTGACTTTTTTCTTTCTGATCAAATGATTGGTCCAGATAGTCCATTAGCGGATTATGGTTTAGTTGCTGCTTCTAAAGAAGAGCGGCAAGTGCAGCGTGCCTCTTTTTATGCTGGTACAGTGATGACTTTAAAATAATTTTCTAATGATGATGTAGGATTTCTCTGTGCTGCTTTTTTGTAAAAATTGAAAGACAATATGCCCATTTCTTTTGTTATTTTTCTGCTATTGATTTTTGGTTTTGTCGGCTTTTGCATTTCTTATATGCAAGCTCGTTTCTTTGAATTTATGAGATTCAAGATGCACTCTCGTGCGTATTATTACGGTTGGTGGACATTGTTAATAACTGTTATCCCAGCTTTTGGGTTTTTAGTTTTTTGGAACGCTGGGAGTGCAGTTTATTTGGAATATAATGCTTCGCAGGCAGTTAAGATGTCTATAGTACGTGCGATAGAAATAGAAAATCATGAACTTATTTTAGAGATAATTCGTGATTTGGCTAAAATTATTCATCATTTTGAAGGGGATTTGATGACAATTTCTTACGCAGATGTACAAGAGCAATTGTCGAAAAAAGGGTTTATTTTGCCTATGGATGTACCAGATTATGCGTTGAAGATAGCACAATCATGGTATTTTTCTTCTAAAAAACTGCAATTTATTGGTTATGGTTTATGTTTTATAATTGCACTTTGTGGTTTTGTTTTTGGGATTATACATGTTTCTCCACAACAGCGTGCACGCAATAAGGTTGAGCGTTTCATTATTATTGGGTTAATTTGTGCGTCTGCGATTACAGTTATAACAACGATTGGCATTGTCATTTCCATATTATTCCAGACGGTGAGTTTTTTTCAATCTGTACCGTTTTTAAACTTTTTTTGGGGAACAGTTTGGGATCCTCGTTTTTCAACCCCTGGTTCAGGAGGTGAGATAGGGCAATTTGGTTTCATACCACTGTTGGCTGGCACACTTTATATTGCGTTTGTGGCAATGCTTTTTGCTGTTCCTATTGGGTTATTTGCTGCTCTTTATATGACCGAATACGCTTCAAGCCGATTGCGGTCAATTGTAAAACCATTATTAGAAGTTCTTGCTGGTATTCCCACTATTGTTTATGGTTTCTTTGCTTTAATGGTTGTTGGACCTTTTTTGCGCGACCTTTCTATTTCTCTTTCTGGTGGGGCCGGTTTTATTATGGCTCATAGTGTTTTGACCGCTGGTTTGGTTATGGGAATTATGTTGATTCCTTTTGTTTCATCTTTGTCAGATGATATTATTACTGCTGTTCCCCGTTCTTTACGTGAAGGTTCTTACGGTTTGGGAGCAACACAATCTGAAACCATTAAAAAAGTCATTGTACCGGCTGCACTTCCCGGGATTGTGGGGGCACTTGTATTAACAGCATCCAGGGCAATTGGGGAAACAATGATTGTTGTGTTAGCAGCAGGCGTTGCAGCTAATTTGACTCTTAATCCATTTGAGGCAATGACTACGATGACGGTTAAAATTGTTAATCAGTTAACAGGTGACTCTGAGTTTAACTCACCGCAAACTCTTGTAGCTTTTGCTTTGGGAATGACACTTTTTATTTTGACTCTTTTGATGAATATTTTTGCTCTTTATATAGTGCGTAAATATCGGGAGCAATATGAATGAATGGAGATTTTGTCTCGTATCGTCGTAATATTGGTCTAAGACGTCGTTATTGGGCTGAACGCCGTTTTCGTGCTTATGGCCTTGTTGCTATTTTTATTAGTTTATTTTTTTTAATTATTCTTTTATGGTCTATTGTCAGTCAAGGCTATACAGCCTTTTTTCATAGTGAAATGACATTATCAATTTATTTGGATGAAAAGGTGATTGATCCAGGTGGTCAACGTGAAATCAATCCAAAGGTATTAATAACCGCAAATTATCCACTTCTTGTACGTAATGCTTTGGCTACAAAACTTGGAGTGGATTACAATGATCGGGCAGCTATGCGCGATATTAGCCGTATGTTTTCGGGTAATGTTCGCGTGCAGTTACGTGATATGGTAGTAAAAAATCCAAACTTGATTGGTACAACGCAGAGAATTAAAATTTTAGCGGCGGCAGGTGTTGATTTAGTTTGTAAAGGACAGATTAATTTGCAAGTAGCAGAGGAAAAGCGTAAAGTTTCTAATCGACAGGTAGAATGGATTGGACGCTTAATTGATGACAATACACTTTATAAAGCATTTAATCGTGGTTTTTTTACATTTGGTGCTTCAAGTCGTCCTGAAACTTCAGGATTAGGTGTTGCAATAATTGGTTCTTTTTATATGATGTTTATTGTCTTAGCAGTTGCGTTGCCCATAGGGGTAGCAACGGCTCTTTATCTTGAAGAATATGCATGTAAAAATACGTTTACAGATTTTATAGAGATTAATATCAATAACCTTGCAGCTATTCCTTCAATTATTTTTGGTCTTTTAGGGCTTTGTGTTTTTATTAATTTTTTAGGCATGCCACGTTCTGCGTCTTTTGTTGGTGGGCTTGTTTTAACCCTTATGACGTTACCAACAATTATTATAGCTACACGCTCTGCTTTGCGAGCTGTTCCACTGTCTATTCGTACAGCAGCTTTAGGATTAGGTGCATCAAAGACGCAAATGGTTTTTCATCATGTTGTTCCTTTAGCGGTGCCCGGTATTCTGACTGGCACAATTATTGGTTTGGCACAAGCGCTGGGTGAAACTGCTCCTTTACTTTTGATTGGGATGGTCGCTTTTGTTGCGAATATTCCTACTACACCAATGGATCCAGCGACTGCTTTGCCTGTGCAAATTTTTATGTGGGCTGGTGAAGCAGAACGTGCTTTTGTTGAAAAAACATCAGGCGCCATTATTGTATTGATGGTTTTTCTTGCTGTCATGAATATTTCAGCTGTTCTTTTGCGTCGACGATTTGAACGACGTTTATAACTTCAGTAAAGTGTGTACATCAAGATAAGGTTAGGTCTACAATGAAGGTCAAAATGCGCGGTCAAGATGTTAAGGTTTTTTATGGAGGTAAAGAAGCGCTCCATGGTATTACTCTTGATATCCCTGAGCATCAAGTTACTGCGTTAATCGGCCCTTCAGGCTGCGGAAAGTCAACTTTTTTACGTTGTTTTAATCGTATGAATGATACGATTGAAGGTGCTAAAATAACAGGTTTGATTACTTTAGATGAGAAAGATATTTATGATTCGCACATTGATGTTGTAGAATTACGAGCACGTGTGGGGATGGTCTTTCAAAAGCCTAATCCTTTTCCAAAATCTATTTTTGACAATGTTGCTTATGGACCACGTATTCATGGTTTAGTAAAATCACGTACTGAATTGCATGATGTGGTTGAAAAAAGTTTGATGCAAGCAGGATTGTTCGACGAAGTTAAAGATCGTCTCCATGGACCAGGAACAAGTTTGTCAGGAGGGCAGCAACAACGTTTGTGTATTGCGCGTGCTATTGCTGTGAATCCTGAAGTTATCTTAATGGATGAACCGTGTTCAGCTCTTGATCCGATTGCAACGGCACGTATTGAAGAGCTTATCGATTCGTTACGACAAGATTACACAATCGTCATTGTGACACATTCAATGCAGCAAGCTGCACGTGTTTCTCAATACACGGCTATGTTTCATTTGGGGCATTTGGTGGAAGTTGATGAAACTGAAGTAATATTTACTTCACCAAAGGAACAACGTACGCAAGACTATATTACAGGGCGTTTTGGGTAAGTTAATTTAGGAGTATAAAATATGCCTACAAGCCATACTGTCCGTTCTTATGATGCAGAGTTAAAATATTTGGCAGAAAAGATTGTGGAAATGGGTGGTTGCGCAGAAAGAATGATCGAGCGCTCTATAGCATCAATTATTCATGATGATTTTCAGCTTGCTACTGCGGTTATTGCTGATGATTTATTTTTGGATGAAGCAGAACGCGACATTGATGAAAAAGCAATTACTATTATTTGTAAACGCCAACCGATGGCTGTTGATTTGCGTGAAATTGTTGGTGCTATTCGCATTTCTTCTGATCTTGAGCGAATTGGAGATATGGCAAAAAATATTGCCAAACGAGCAGCTGCTATTTCAGAAATACGCCAACCTGAGGCTTTTTACTGTAAACTTGAAACGATTACAATTTTGGCGCTCAATCAGTTAAAGGAAGTGCTGGACGCTTATACTAAGCGCTTGTTAGATCGTATTGATGTGGTACGCGAGCGTGATAATGAAATTGATGCTTTATATACTTCTCTTTTTCGTGAGCTTTTGAATTATATGACAGAAGATATACATAATATTGCGGTTTGTACGCATTTGCTTTTTTGTGTAAAGAGTATTGAACGGATTGGTGATCATGTTACCAATATTGCTGAAACGCTGTATTATATTATAACGGGTCATCATATGTCTTTTGATCGTCCTCGTGATGATCTTACGTATACAGTTGGAGTAGGTGATAAGAAAGCAGATTGAAGTTTTGAATCATGTTTGCAAAGTATGATATTAATGAATAATCTAGCCTTAGATATGCAGATCAGTAAGTACATTGAATGATAAAAAATGGAAAGATTGATTGATTTGTATAGTTAAAGAAATAAGATGTGCTTTTAAATTAAGATTTTCTTATTATTTTTTCGTGTAAATCTCTTTTAGTGCCTTATTATATGTTAGAGGTTTACTAATAGGTAAATAATTAACGGTATAGTGTTATTTAATTGCATATTTAAAATTTGAATATTTTGAAAACATATGAATCTACTGTATAAAATAAAAAAAAATCGATGGATTGTACATGTCACTGTTTCTATAATACTGCTAGTTACTGTGGGTTGCACATCAAATCATTTAAACATTAAGAAGGTACCCAATAATCAGGTCACTAAAGTGACGACACCTTCGTTGACAGAGCGTCAATGTCTTATGCGTGCGATGTATTTTGAATCAAATCGTTCAAGCCGTGAGGGAATGATTGCAGTCGGAACGGTCGTTATGAACCGTGTTAATTCAAGTGCCTATCCGAAAACGATTTGCGGGGTCGTTGGTCAACCCAAACAATTTGCTCCTGGTGTTTTAACACGTCCTATGACTGAGAAAGCATCTGTTGCTCGCGTTAAAGAGGCTGCAGATGCTGTTTTACGTGGTGAACGGGATAAGAAGAGTAAAAACGCTATGTTTTTTCATACCGCTGGGTTATCTTTTCCTTATAAGAATATGTACTATGTTCGTGTTGCCGGAGGCAATGCTTTTTATGAGAAGCGGGCGCGTGATGGATCACTTCAAGTTCCTGTTAATGATCGCCCTTATAATGTTGCTTTTGCTTTTGCCCAAGATCAGGGTGATGTACCAAATTTCATAGATATGGGCTTAAAGAACAAGGGAACAAAAGTAGAAGAAATACAAATAGCATCTGCTTCAATAGAAGTTGCGCAAGTTAATTCTGTGCCTTTTGTTGTTACACAACCTGACATGATCCCTATTCCTACACCTGCACCTAATCGTATTGCTAAGACACAGGAAACTACGCCAGTTATAGCATATACTGCGCCATCATTGGATAAGTTAAATACAGTTGTTGCAATGTTAGAAAAACAATACAGAGCCCGGTAATTTTTTTCATAATTTAAAAGGGCTGTAAATGATGTATTGTAGCATTTATACGGTAATTTTGCGTGAAATGCTTTATCGTTTTGCACAAGTTACAGTATAAAATGCAGTTTAAGTTACGAGAACGACGAGGTCTTATTCTAACTATTTTGATTATGGTTTAATGAAGAGCATTTTGTTGCTTTGCGTTTGCAGAGTTAGATACTGATTTAATTGCTCGTTTAGCAGATGGGTTAAAAGGAATGGAGAGGCTTCTATCACGCAAAATAGCGTTATTTATAATCTTCATATTTCAGTTGAGGAAGTGTTAAAACTCTCCTCATATTTATAAGATTAAAAATTTTATACGTTCAATGAGACTGCTTTCCTATCAAGGAGTATTGATTATTAATGTTAAGTACGTTTTGAGGTGAAATATATTGTTGACGCACATGCTTCGATAAGTCAGAAAATTATTCAAAATAATGGGAAAGGTAATTTATTGAATGAGATTGCTTTTGTTTTGCATTCTTTGCTTATTTTAAGGAGAGGTTTGGTTTTTTATAATACTTTGTTTGATGAAAATGCTGCACGTTACATTGCTTTAGAGAATGTTCTTTCAAATGCTTTTTAGTAGCGCATTGTTTGTAGTGAAAAAGATTGCAATATATTTAGCTGTAAAAATATGCTTTATATTGATTGGGTAATTGGGAAGGGGTAATCAACATAGATAGTTTTACTCAAATTAGCATGGTGGGTCCTAGTGTTTCGTTAGGGGAAATTGAGTTAATATGATGAATTTTAAGAGTATTTTATCTGAAGATGCGTCATGTATTAGAGAGATGAATGCCGGAGCTTCCTGAAGTAGAAACAGTTCGTCGTGGGCTTGAACCAGTTTTGATTGGTGCAGAGATTATATCTGTGACGCTTAATCGTAAAAATTTGCGATTTCCTTTTCCGGAAGAGTTTTCTAAGAAGCTTGTGGGCAGAAAGATCATAAAACTTGATCGGCGTGCAAAATATTTATTGTTTCATCTTTCGCAAAATGAAACAATTTTAAGTCATATGGGAATGTCAGGAACGTGGCGCATAGAAGATGGGCTTTTAAGAAAAGAGTACGCTTTTATGGGCAAATTAGTTGCACATGATCATTTTACAATGGACGTTAGAGTAAAAGACAGTAACGTTTACCGTATCATTTATAATGATATTCGTCGTTTTGGTTTTATGCTTTTAGCAGACACAATAAGGCTTTATGAGCACCCGCTTTTAAAGAAATTAGGGGTTGAGCCTATGGGAGATACACTTTCTGGTTCTTATTTGCAAAAGGCTTTTATCAATAAGAAAACGTCTCTTAAAACGACTTTGCTTGATCAGTCTATTATTGCAGGACTTGGGAATATTTATGTTTGCGAAGCGCTTTGGCGTAGCCGTTTATCTCCACAGCGTAGTGCATTTACATTAGCATTAAAGAGTGCGCGTGCACACAAATTTGCAAATTGTCTAGCACAAAATATATGTGATGTGATTTCTGAAGCGATTATTGCTGGTGGGTCTTCTTTACGTGATTATGTGCATACAGATGGTTCACTTGGTTATTTTCAACACAATTTTTCGGTTTATGGACGAGAAGGAAAGGCATGTTTGCAATGTGGGGTGCCTATTGTGCGCATTTCGCAAGCTGGGCGTTCAAGTTTTTACTGTCCAAACTGTCAAAAATAAATAAACATCTTGCAAAATCTTACAACAAGCTTAAAGTCGTGAAAGGCTTTCATTAGAATGGAGAAATTTTTATGCTTGATAAAGTGCTTACACATCTTGATGAAAATATAGATAAGAGTCTTGAACGTCTTTTTTCTCTTTTACGTTTTCATTCAATTTCTACAGATCCAGCTTATAAGGATGCGTGCCGTCAAGCAGCTGATTGGTTGGTGGAGGATTTAAAAACTATAGGTTTTGAAGCTTCACGCCGTGATACACCTGGCCACCCGATGGTTGTTGGGCATCATCCAGGGCCTTCGGATGATTGTTTGCATGTTCTATTTTATGGGCATTATGATGTTCAACCAGTTGATCCCTTAAATTTATGGAACGATGACCCATTTAAACCTTCTTTAAAAGAACGGAATGGAGAAAAGATTATTTGTGCTCGTGGTGCTTCAGATGATAAAGGCCAGCTTATGACTTTTGTTGAAGCATGTCGTGCGTTTAAAAAAGAAACAGGCCAGCTTCCTGTTAAGGTAACTGTTTTATTTGAGGGTGAGGAAGAAAGTGGCTCTCCTTCACTTATTCCTTTTTTAAAAGCAAATGCTGATGAGCTTAAGGCTGATTGTATGTTGGTTTGTGATACACCAATGTGGGATGCAAATACCCCCTCAGTTTGTATTGGTCTTCGAGGAATGTTATCACAAGAAGTCATTGTTACGGGAGCTAATCGTGATTTACATTCTGGTGGTTTTGGAGGGGCTGCAGCCAATCCTCTTCGTATTTTAGCTAAAATTTTAGCTGGGCTTCATGATGAAAATAGTAGGGTGACGCTTCCTGGATTTTATGATGGTGTAGAAGAAACACCTCCACAAGTTTTACAATCATGGAATGAACTTAGTGGTAGTGCACAGGCACTGCTGCGTCCTTTTGGTCTTTCTATTCCTGCTGGCGAAAAGGGGCGTAGTATTCTAGAACAAGTATGGGCTCGTCCTACAGCGGAAATCAATGGTATTAGTGGGGGCTATGCAGGTGAAGGGTTTAAAACGGTTATTCCTTCTCAAGCTAGTGCAAAAGTTTCTTTTCGCTTGGTTCATAAACAAGATCCTGAAAAAATACGTCAGGCTTTTCGTAATTATGTAAATAGCCTTATTCCGGCAGATTGTACGGTTACATTTAAAGATCATAGTGCTGCTCCAGCTATTCAGTTATCTCCTGATTCACCTTTTGTTGAAGCAGCAAAGGATGCTTTAACCCAAGAATGGGAGAAGTCTGCTTTATTAATTGCTATGGGTGGTTCGATTCCAATTGTCGAAAGCTTTCGATCAATTCTTGGTGTAGAAAGCATTTTGGTTGGGTTCGCATTAGCTGATGATGGGGCTCATTCACCTAATGAAAAATATAATTTAAAGTCGTTTCATAAAGGACAGCGGTCTTGGGTGCGTATTCTTGAAACTTTTGCAAATAGGAGAATAAATGACAGAAATTCGTGTTCATCAAGGTGATTTGCCGAACTTAGACAATTATCACGTTGATGCTATTGCGGTTGATACTGAGACTTTAGGGTTACAACCGTATCGTGATCGTTTGTGTGTTGTTCAGCTTTCTTCTGGGGATGGCACTGCTGATATTATACAGATTGCTAAAGGGCAAAATAGCGCTCCTAATTTGGTTAAGTTGCTTGAAGATAATGCAATTACCAAAATATTCCATTTTGGGCGTTTTGATCTTGCTATTTTGGCACATACTTTTGGAGTTATGCCGGATGTCATTTTTTGTACAAAGATTGCATCAAAGCTTACACGTACTTATACGGATCGTCATGGTTTGAAGGAGATTTGTAGCGAATTGCTGAATATTAATATTTCTAAACAGCAACAATCCTCAGATTGGGCGACAGAAACTTTGTCGCGTGCACAAATTGAATATGCAGCATCTGATGTTTTATATCTACATCGTTTGAAAAGTGTGTTTGAAACACGTTTAAAGCGTGAAAAGCGAGAAAATGTTGCAAAAGCGTGTTTTCAATTTTTACCGACGAGAGCAAAACTCGATCTTTTGGGATGGCCAGAGACTGATATTTTTGCACATAGCTGAGTTTAAAAATTTGTTTTTAATCTAAGCAGAAAAAGTTTGTTAGTGTAATAAAACGCCTATATTTCAGGGGCATTTTTTGTTTGTTTACTTTTTCATGTGCTACTGATAAAAAATTTTAATAGAGTGATTTTTATAATCAATTTATTTGATTTGAAAAGCTTATATCAATAAGTATGTACCCTTTTTATTATAGTTTTTCCCTTTAATTTAATAAGATTAAAAGATACAAAACAGGTTTATAGGATATAATAGTAGATAGGAAGTAGGGGCTGTTAAATCTATTGAAGGTCAGATATAAGTATTTCCGAAAGTTATTTTGGGTACTATGGCTATAGTGGTACTTTTTCTAGAGAAGTGTGCTAGAAAATTTGTGTATAACTTTATTTATTTCTAATCATGTATTAGGTCCTAATTTCGCAAGGGCGTAGTTATCTGCTTGTTTCAAGTAATTGTTTTATTTGAGATACAGTAAAGGCACCATAAGTCCATTGTGAGTAATGGGTGGATATAAAGATGTTGCTTGGTTATATCCTTTGGTACTGGTGTTAAATATTCAGTAACCGACAAAATTATCGTCCCGTACAAAAGATTAGTATTAAATTTTCAGAAAAAAAACTTACAAAAAGCAAGCTTTAAATTGGTTGTAAAACCGATGCTTTTTTAGTATCGGCATGTACAATCTTTATTATGGGGGGGGTATTGTAAAAGGCTCTTTTTTGATGGAGCTTTCATTTTTTTCTTATTGTTCTATGGATATTTGGGGTGGAGTGATTATATATAAAATCTGTTTTGGATATTTTGTGTGGAGATCAATCTATGAATATAAAACGTTTCGGGGTTATAATACTTTTCATTGTGAGTTCAAATTCTTCAGTTCAGGGAGCTAATCTTATGGCTATGAAAGGATTGGCGCTAGATGTTGCTACTACTTTTGCTTCTACAGATTTGTATTTTGGTGAGCAGGATAGTGATTCTGTGAATAATGCTTTTTTAAATATTTCTTGTACTGATCAAAACAAATGGACAACGAATTATGGGCAGAGATATACAGTTTCTTTAACTAGGAGCAGTCAAAGCAGACTAAATTTGAGACAAAATAGAAAATCACAGCGTTCAATATGGTTTAGAAGACACTCGTTTAGTTATTAGTTAATAGTTAAGTGGTTTTTATGACATTTTAAGAAAATCACACAAATAGGCGGAGTGTGTGTGCGTTGTTTATGCTTTATCTGATGTTGTTATGTTATTAGCTATATGGGGCTTCGGAGTATCATTTAATTTTAGTCAATCAGTAAAAATAAATGATCGGTTATTTCTGGTTATTAATAGATGGTACACGAGACACTATTTATTTTACGTTTTGCTAGATGATAATGGTGATGATTCTTAACAGTTGTTATTTGTATGAATTAGACATTTGGTTTTGGTAGACTCTTGAACAGAAGCTTAAATTTACGATTCGTTATACAGTTATTGAGCTATTGTAACTTATAAATTTCATTTTATTGAAATCGTTAAAGAAATTTTGTCTTTATTTTTGATGGTGCACTTATTTTAAGAGCCAGTAGTTATTTATTATCCTACCTATTTTAAGAGAGAAGTTCAGTATTGTAGTGAATAGATTTAATGGAATGTCAGGAAAAGATTTATTAGATAATATAAGGATGTAGATAACGGTATAATACAATGCTATATAATATTTCAAGCATATAAAATTTGTTATGTCTTTAACAAGATACTGAATTTATTGTTTATGGTCTTAATTAGTTGGGTGGCTTGTCGCATTTTATTCTATCAACAGCTTTCTATTATTATATTGCTATCTTTTTAGATTAAGCTGTTGTTGGCAAATTTCTGATTTGATTTTATTAATGTAATTAAATAAATAACGTATCAGACTTATTTCCGCGATACGTATTATTTTGCTAATGAAGAGTAGAGAATTATTTTTCTATAGATAATTGAAATAAAATATTATAAAATACATTTTGAATCATATTGTGGAGATCAATCTATGATAAGATGCCTTATTATTATATGTGCTCTTACCGTGGCTTCAGTTTCTGTTGTGCGAGCATCGGGTTATATGGTTATTCAAGAGCCAATACCAGTTTTTTTTACTTCTACTTTTTCTTGGGAAGGTTTGTATTTGGGGGGACAAATTGGTGGGGCGTTGGGTAAACTTTCTGTAAGTCCTCGTGTTATTTCTGGTAAAAATACTGTTAGTAAAAAATCTCAAGCGGTTTCGAGTGATAAGCATAATCTTGCAGGTTTTATAGGTGGTTTTTATGTAGGGTCCAACCTTAGGCTCGACAATGGTCTTATCTTAAGCGTTGATACAGACATTGTTTGGTCTAACCAAAAAAATATACAATTTGGTAAGCGGATGGCTGTTGGTGATCAATCAGCTCTTGTACATAACGCACTCGTTAGTCGTTTTGGGCACAAAAAATCTGGCTCGGTTAAAGTGGGTGAGGAGGTAACTTATAATACCACTCGTAAAGAGAAATGGGCTGGCGCCGCACGGATTCGTATTGGTTTTGCTGCTGATCGTATTATGCCTTATATTGCCGGCGGTATTGCTTACACAAAGCTTCAAATCATTCCTTGGTTTTTAATCAATTCAGCTAATCCTTTAAATTTAATGGCAGAAAAAAAGACGATGATTGGTTATACTCTTGGTGCGGGGGTTAATTTTGCAGTAAGTGATAATGTTATTCTTCGTGGAGAATATCGTTATTCAGATTTTGGTAAAAGGAAATTTATGGAGAATCCCATAGACGTTAGTTATAAAACCCATGATTTTCGTGTGGGTGTGGCATACAAATTATTGTAATCTTTTATTAAGATTAATTGATGAAGAATTCTATTTTTAATAGCGCTCTCAGCGTTTAATTAAAGGGTGTGTCTTTTTTACTACAGATATTTAGCGAAAGTAGTTTATATAAGCTTCATATTCACACATTAGCTATGGAGTAGATTATGAATATGAAATGTGTAATAACAGCGTCTATTTTCGCTTTAGTTTCAGCTTCTGCAGTTCAAGCAGCAGATATGCCAGTTCAGGAAAGACCAACAACAACAATGTTACCACAAGTTGTTGTTGCTCCTGCTTTTTCTTGGACAGGTTTTTACCTTGGTGGTCAGATCGGTGGCTTTTCAAGTGAGAGCAAATCGAAAGGAACTTATAGTAACGTACCTAAAGGGACTGATGACATTATTGTTAACGGTAAGGCATTTCCTAAGTTTTCAGGTTTTGTAGGGGGCCTTTACGCGGGTTCTAACGTTGATTTTGGCAATGGCTTTGTTTTAGGTGTTGACACAGACATCGTTTGGTCTGGAGAAAAAGCTAAAGCATCAAAAGACTATACTTTGTCTCAGACTGATAGTAAAGAAGTGCGGGCTGTAATAGATACTGGAGATCCTGCCCTTGTTTTGCCAGAAGGTAACCAAGGTAACCAAGGAGTAGAAGGTAACCAAGGAAATGTAACTAGAAGTGTAACTTTTAGCGATAAATGGTCTGGTGCTACACGGGTTCGTCTTGGTGCTGCCTTTGATCGTGTTATGCCTTATGTTGCTGGGGGTGTTGCTTATTCTCAGATTAAAGCTTCAGTTGCAGCAAAAGATAATAAAGCTAATACGGAGAGCACAGAGACAGTTGATGAAAATTTATCAGGTTCAAAAACATTAGTTGGATACACTCTTGGTGCCGGTGTTGATTTTGCAATGACTGACAGTGTTCTGTTACGTGCAGAGTATCGTTATTCAGACTTTGGTAAGAAGACATTTGTTAATGACAAAGTTGAAGTTGATCTTAAGACCAATGATTTCCGCGTTGGTGTAGCATACAAATTCTAATTTGTTGTAAGATTTAATTTTTTAAAGGCTCTGTCTTTGGCGGAGCCTTTATTTTTTGAGAATTTTATTTTGGGGTTTCTTTTTTTGCTGGTTTTATGATAAAGCCCTGACGCGTGATGATATTTTCTTCTTAATCGTTGCTTCATACGAATTATTGATTCGACCTTCCGCATAAATTAAACAACCATGGTTGCAGGGTTTAGGGGAATTATGAAAAATAAAATCATAAAAGTGGACAGGAACGTTTCACAATGACTGTGAAAAATGAAACAATAGACTACTCAAAGACTCTTTATTTACCAAAAACAAATTTTCCTATGCGCGCTGGGCTGCCGCAAAAAGAGCAGGAATTAATGGCTCGGTGGGAAAAGATGGACCTTTATACTCGCTTGCGTCAACAAGCAAAAGACCATCGGCTATATGTTGTTCATGATGGCCCACCTTATGCAAATGGCAATATTCATATTGGGCATGCTTTAAACAAAGTTTTAAAAGATGTTATTGTGCGTTCATTTCAAATGCGTGGTTTTAATGCAAATTATGTCCCTGGGTGGGACTGTCATGGGCTTCCGATTGAATGGAAAGTTGAAGAAAAATACCGTGCACAGGGGAGAAATAAAGATGATGTCCCCCTTAACGAGTTTCGTCAAGAATGTCGTGAATTTGCACAATATTGGATCACTATTCAGAGTGAAGAATTTAAACGTCTTGGTATTATTGGAGATTTTAAAAATCCTTACACAACAATGGCTTTTCACGCGGAAGCATGTATTGCTAGTGAATTGATAAAATTTGCTATGTCAGATCAGCTTTATTGTGGTTCAAAGCCTGTGATGTGGTCTGTAGTAGAACGCACGGCTTTAGCTGAGGCAGAGATTGAATATCACGATCATGAGTCTGAAGTTATCTGGGTTAAATATCCTATTTTACACTCTTCTGCTCATGATTTACGCGATGCTTTTGTGGTAATTTGGACAACAACACCATGGACAATTCCTGGGAGCCGCGCTGTTAGCTATGCTTCGAAGATTTCTTATGGTGTTTATGAGGTGGAAAGCACAGAAAATGCTTTTGGTCCTCAAGCTGGTGAAAAACTTTTATTTGCTGATGCTTTGGCTGATAGTTGTGCCAAAAAAGCAAAACTTATTCTTAAACGTTTGCGCTCTGTTTTGGATGATGAACTTAAATCTCTAGTTCTTTCCCACCCATTGAGAGGTTTAGCTGGGGGGTATCTCTATAAAGTCCCGATACTTGATGGCCCTCATGTAACGGATAGTTCTGGTACAGGTTTTGTCCATACAGCGCCTAGCCATGGACGCGAGGATTTTGAGATTTGGAATAGTTATAAATCTGCATTGGAGCAAGCTGGTATCGATACGGCTATTCCCTTTCCCGTTGATGATGCTGGTTTTTATACAAAAGATGCACCTGGTTTTGGGCCAGAGCGTAAAGAGGGGGCTGCACGCATTATTGATGATAATGGTAAAATGGGGAATGCAAATAAAGAGGTTATTGACGCTTTAATTCAAGCGGATCGATTATTTGCACGTGGTCGTTTAAAGCATTCATATCCTCATAGTTGGCGTTCCAAAAAACCAGTAATTTTTCGCAATACACCACAATGGTTTATCTCAATGGATAAAGATCTGGGTGATGGTTCAACTTTACGCAGCCGAGCTTTAGAAGCTATTTCAACGACACGTTTTGTTCCATCTTCTGGTCAAAATCGTTTAGCTTCTATGATAGCAGATCGCCCTGATTGGGTACTTTCTCGTCAACGAGCTTGGGGAGTCCCGATTTGTATTTTTGCTAATGAAGATGGTGTTATTCTTAAAGATGAACAAGTCAATGAACGTATTTTACAGGCTTTTAAAGCGGAAGGAGCAGATGCGTGGTTTGCACAAGGAGCACGTGAACGTTTTTTGGGTGAACGTGCGCATGAGTCTTGGCACCAGGTACGTGATATTTTAGATGTTTGGTTTGATTCTGGGGTAACTCATAGTTTTGTGTTAGAAGGACGTGCTGATTTAAAATGGCCTGCTGATGTTTATTTTGAAGGCTCAGATCAGCATCGTGGTTGGTTTCAGTCTTCTCTTTTGGAAAGTTGTGGGACACGTGCTTGCTCACCTTATAAAACGGTGATTACACATGGTTTTACTCTAGATGAAAATGGCAAAAAAATGTCTAAATCTTTGGGGAATACAGTTGTTCCACAAGATGTTATTAAGACCTTTGGCGCTGATATTTTTCGTCTTTGGGTGATGACGACTGATTATTGGGAAGATCAACGTTTAGGCAAAAAGATCCTCCAGACAAATGTGGATTTGTATCGTAAATTGCGTAATGCAATTCGTTGGATGCTTGGAACTTTAGCGCATGATACAGAGGAAGAAGTACCTTATTGTGCTATGCCGGATCTTGAAAAGTTCATACTGCATCGACTTTATGAGCTGGATCAATTGATTAATCAATCTTACGATGTGTTTGATTTTAAAAAAATTATGCGTGCATTGTTGGATTTTTCGATTATTGAGTTATCTGCATTTTATTTTGATATCCGCAAAGATTCGCTTTACTGTGATGCGCCTTCATCAAAAAAACGTAAAGCTTCTTTACAGGTTATCCGTGAGATTTTTGAACGGATGGTAACATGGCTTGCTCCTATGTTGCCTTTTACAATGGAAGAGGCGTGGTTGGAGCGTTATCCAGAAAGTTGTTCAGTGCATTTAGAGCAATTTCGTTCTGCTCCAGAAGAGTGGAAGAATGAAGCATTAGCTGAGCGTTGGAAAAAAGTTCGGCAAGTTCGGAAAGTTGTTACCGGTGCTTTAGAGCTTGAACGGGCAGAAAAACGTATTGGATCATCTTTAGAAGCAGCGCCTGTTGTCTTTATTTCTAATCCAGTTTTATTGGAAGCGTTAGACAATTTAGATATGGCGGAAATTTGTATTACCAGTGCTCTAACGATTATTCAGGATATACCGCCTTCAAATGCTTTTGTTTTAAATGATGTTGAAGGGGTTGGTGTATGTTCAAATAAGGCTTTAGGTACAAAATGCGCCAGATCATGGCGTTATACACAAGATGTTGGAAGTGATCCAGCTTATCCTGATGTCTGTGCTCGTGATGCGGCTGCTTTGCGGGAATTGCAGGAACTTGACAAAAATTGCAAAGGCTTTAAGTTAGAGTAATTGAAGTAAACAGTATTCAAAAGCTTTTTATTATGTGAATTCTGTCATTGCTGAGGAGGGTCTTTTATGTTAAGTGCAAAGCACATCATTATATCTACAGATAGGCAAGTTTATATATAGATAACTAGTCTCTAGTCAATCATAATTGATATAAATAATTATGCGTTTGAAAAATGGATAAGCAGTGAAAAAGCGTGAAGTCAAAATAATGTTAATAAGCACCTTTGGTGTATGCTTTATTTTGACAGGGTGTCGTGTACCTGCTCCTACTTATGGGACAGATAAGGTAGTTTCATTGCAATTTATTGATGATATTGTGAGTCTTGTTCCATCTAGCTCAACAGATAATAATCAGCCTGTTATGAAACAGCGCCCTCAGCTTGTGTATCCCGAGCCAAATTCGCAGGCAGTTTTACCTCCGCCTCAAGCAGATAATGTAGGAGACACGCCACAGGTGAATGTGAAAAAACGACGTAAGAAATCTTTATTCAGTCGTCAAGCAGCAGGTGAGGGATACGTAAATTACCAGAGAGATCTTAGTGAACCACCTTTAATTTATCGCCAACCAGCAAAAACAGCACCTGTTGGTCAAAAGGGGCAGGATGAATCAGTGAAAGAGCGTAAGAGGAAACGTGCTGCAAGAAAAGCAAAATCTGGTGACAAGAAGAGCTTGTGGCCTTTTTAAAGGGTTATTGCCTAAAGAGTAGGTGTTTGAGGCGAAAATAAAGTGTGTTTTTGATTTCGCTTTTGAGCAAAGAATTCTTTAAGCAAGTAGCTTGCTTTTTTTTCTTTGAAACCAGAGTAGACCTCAGGTATATGATGGCAAGTTGGCTGTTGATAAAAGCGCGGACCGTGTTCAATAGCACCGCCTTTTGGGTCGCTTGTTGCGTAATAGAGGCGTCGTATGCGTGCAAATGAAATGGCTGCAGCGCACATAGCGCAAGGTTCGAGTGTTACATAGAGATCGCAATCAGGAATTCTTTCGCTTTGGAGCATTTTACAAGCTATACGAATAGCGCGTATTTCTGCATGTCCTGTAGGGTCGCATGCAGTTTTTGTGTAGTTTCCAACACGTGCAATGATTGTTTTACCACACATGATGACAGCACCTACAGGGATTTCGTCTTGCTTTGCTGCCAATTGTGCTTCTAAAAGGGCTATTTCCATAGGAGTAAGAGACATATTTTTCTTTCTATGTAGAGAATAGGTAATCAAATAGTTATAGAAGTTTGCTGTGAAGTAATTGAACGTCTTATACTTAAATTTATGATAAAAGAATTTTATCATTTATTTAAAAGTGTCTACAGTTAATTTGAAAGTAAATAGGTGCATATTGTTGCTGTTAAAGGATAGAAAATGATGAACGATAATACTACTCCCTCTTTTCAGAATAAACGATATGATACACGTGATAAATTTTCTAAACGATTTGAGGGGAAGCAAAATAAAAAGAAAATAGATGAAAACAGTGAAAGTGAGCGGATTGCTAAAAGATTAGCACGTGCTGGTGTAGCATCGCGTCGTGATGCGGAAATGATGATTATTGCGGGGCGTGTTGTTGTTAATGGGGCAGTTGTAACTACGCCTGTTTTTAATGTTACGCGTTCTGATGTTATTACAGTTGATGGCAAATCTTTGCCACCTGTGGAAAGAACACGGTTATGGCTTTACCACAAACCGGCAGGATTTGTTACAACTAATCGTGATCCTGAGGGAAGACCAACAGTATTTGACAATTTGCCGAAAGAAATGCCCCGTGTTTTATCTGTGGGTCGGCTTGATATTAATACAGAAGGGCTTTTATTATTGACTAATGATGGTGGTTTAGCGCGTATATTAGAGCTCCCTATAACGGGATGGATGCGAAAATATCGAGTGCGTGCCCACGGAAAAATTAAACAGAGTAAACTTGATAGCCTTAAAAATGGTATTGCGATTAAAGGTATTTTTTATGGTTCGATTGAAGCATCAATTGAACGTGAGCAGGGGGCGAATATATGGCTTTCTGTGGCCTTGCGTGAAGGAAAAAATCGTGAAATTAAAAATGTTTTAGGAGCGTTAGGGTTATCGGTTAATCGTTTAATTCGTATATCTTATGGTCCATTTCAACTCGCTGATTTAGAAAAAGGGGCGGTTCGTGAGTTAAGAGGCCGGGTGTTGCGTGATCAATTAGGTGAACGTTTGATTGCGCAAGCCAATGCAGATTTTGATTCTCCTATTCTTAAACCATTTTCAAATTCTGTGGTTTCTGTAAAAAAACAGAACAATAAAAAGCTTTTTTTAGCAGATGATAGTGGAACTGTCTCTCGTGCAAATGACACACGGCGTGAAAAGCAAAGTGGCTTTTCTAAATATCGTCGAACACAATTGAATACGAAATCTGATGAACAATCTGTGGGTAAAACAAAGAATTTGCCGCTACGTTCACGTCGTTGTAATGTTTGGATGGCTCCTGGTGCACGTCCACAGGTTGAGCGTAAAAAGTTTTGCTATAATGAAGGCAGTTATGCAAGTGATTATGTTGGTAAAAGATTTTCAGGTAGAGAAAAAGAAAAATCACTAGAAGACCAATCACGAAAAGAGAAATCCATTAATTTTAATAAAGAACACAACAAAATACCTTATGATATAACACGTGCTTCTGGCAAAGAAGGTCAGTCTTTTAAGAAGCCGGGAAAAATTATCAAGGGCGATTATGATAAGTGTTTTTCAGATAGCAAGCGAAAGGGTAAGTTTTGTAGTGGTAATGTAAGCAAATTTAAACCTGTGAGAAATAGAATAAAAACATTTAAGTTATCTGGAGACTGATGTGCGGGTTATTGGTGGTAAATTTGCTGGGCGTATTTTATCATCTCCTCTTGGTCAATTTATTCGTCCGACAAGTGACCGTACGCGCGAAAGTCTTTTTAATATTCTTGTTAGCCGAGAAGAACAATTTTGGGCAAATAGGCGTGTTCTTGACCTTTTTGCTGGTACTGGTGCTTTAGGTATTGAAGCACTTTCACGTGGTGCAAAAGCTGCTGTTTTTGTTGAAAACTCAGTTGAAGGGCGTGGTTTAATTCAGAAGAATATTGAGGCTTTTGGATTACAAGCAATTGGGCGGATTTTACGTCGTGATGCTACTAAACTTGGTAATATTGGAACAATGCTTCCATTTGATGTTATTTTTGCAGACCCTCCTTATGGTTATTGCTTGGGTGAAAAGGCTTTTATAGAAGTTCTTAAAGGTGGGTGGGCAAAAGCTGGAGCACTTTTTGTGCTCGAAGAAACTAAAGGGGCAGTTATTAATTTACCCGATATATTGTGTTTAGAGGATGAACGCTTTTACGGTGAAACAGTCATACGTATTTATAAACTTCAATCATAATTTTTAACTTTGAGAAAAGTCATTTTTATAATAATGGGTTAGATTCACCTTTAAACTTATTTATCTGAGTATTTTAAAAGGCAATCATAATTTTTATGAGTTTACATCTGAATGATATTTTTAGTGGGCCGAATTTAATGTTACGGTGATTATGAGTAAGTGTATGAAATGTTGTCTTAGTTTATAGAGTGCATTTTTTCAATAGTTTATAAAGACGTAGATATGATGAATGATTACTGCTAAAATGAATATGCTTTCGATCTCCGAAAAAGGTGCGCTATTTTCAATGATATATCATAGTGACATCCTTACATTAAGTGCATAAGGCGTTTTCTATGGTTCATATTAAAGTAAAAATGGTTGATAGGTATAAGGTAGAGCAAGTGAAATCATGTAATAAAGATGTAGTCAATTTTTTATATGATACAAAAATATTAAGAGCATTTTCTGACATTGTGGCAAAGTTTATGAAGATATAGGATTGGGGATTACTGATTAGTTGTATACAGACGCGCTAAAATATAATTTAGTATTATTATATTTGGTCAAGCTAGATCAATCGCCGGAAATTTTAATAAAGGACTAACGTTAGTAATGTCAGTATAGTAAAAAATTAATCAATATGGATGGCAAAAACATAAGGAGGATGTTGCTTTATATTTTTCTTAGAACTCGCAGAGTGAAAGAGGCAAAATAAAATGAAAATTGGTTTAGCGTTTGGTAGTGGGGGAGCGCGTGGTTTTGGTCATCTTCCGGTTATTGGGGCGCTTGAGGATTTGGGTTTAAAGCCAAGTGTTATTGCTGGGTCTTCTATTGGTTCGATTGTGGGTGCTGGTTTAGCTGCTGGAATGACACAAGCTGATTGGGAGGATTATTGCCTTTCAACTTTTTCTCATTCAAATAATGCTCTGCGTCGTTTATGGTCTTTGATGCCGATTTCATGGAAAGAACTATGGGAATGCGGTTTGCGTTTTTTGCAATTTAATTTGGAGTCTATTTTAGAGAGTTTTTTACCTCGTGATTTTCCGCGAGATTTTTGTGCTTTAAAAATTCCTTTTTGTGCTGTAGCTACAAATCTAAAAACAGCAGAAATGGTTATTATTCAAAAGGGAGATTTGCGTTCGGCTTTAGCTGCTTCCTCTGCTATTCCTGGCTTATTTAAGCCAGTTTTACGTAATCATATTTTATTGGTCGATGGAGCGGTTTGTAATCCGGTACCTTTTGATTGCTTTATTGAACCAATTGATCTTTCAATTGGTGTTGATGTTATCGGGCCACCAATAGTTGATTGTAAAAATGGGCATATTTCAGTTGCGGAAAGCCTTATTGCTGCAAGTGTTGTAGGACAGCAGGTACTTGTTAGAGCCCGTTTGCAGTTTTCAAGCTTGGATCTTTTATTGCGGCCTCCTATTGATGGGATTCATATTTTGGATTTTCTTGAAGCCAAAGAGATTTTACAACGTTTAGCGCCTTTTCGTGAAAAAGCTAAGAGGGAAATTTCTCAATTAATTGAAAGTTCAATGGTACATTAATAGTGCATAATTTAGCTATGAGTATATAAAATGATGTTTTGTATGATTTTGTTAAATGATTCATTATTGTAAATGGTAAATATTTGAAGGAGCTTATAATGACTGTCGAAGAACAAATTGATAAAGCTGTTTCATTAATTGAAACGGCAAAGCGTTCTGGTGCAGATGCTGCTGATGCTGTTATTGTCCATTCACAGTCTGTTCGTGTATCGGTTCATCTGGGTAAAGTTGAATCAACAGAAGCTTCAGAAAGTGACGATTTTACGTTAAGGGTTTTTGTTGGGAAAAAACTAGCCAGTGTTTCTGCTAATTTAGTATCATATCCAGAAAAATTAGCAGAACGTGCTGTTGCTATGGCTAAAGCTTCACCTGATAATTTATTTGAAGGTTTGGTAGATAAAGGATATTTAGTCACTCATCCTAAAGATCTTGATCTTTTTGATGCTTTTGTTCCACAAAGTCATTTTTTAACAGAAGATGCTTTGAAAATAGAAGCAGCAGCTCTTGATGTTAAAGGGGTCAACAATTCTGGTGGTGCCACAACGGCTTACGGCAATAGTGGGCTTGTTCTTATAACCAGCAATGGTTTTTGTGAGGGGTATCGTTCTAGCTATTTTTCACGTTCTTGTAGTGCGCTTGCTGGTGAAGGTACAGCAATGGAGCGAGATTATGATTATACAACTTCTTTACATTTTTCTGATTTGGAAGACGCAGAAGTTATTGGCAAAAATGCGGGATCAAGAGCAGTTCGGCGTTTAGGAGCAGTTCGTGCAGCTACTGGGGTTGTTGATGTTATATTTGATCCGCGTGTAGCTCGCGAAATTGCTGGGCATATTGCATGTATGGTTAATGGAGCATCGGTTGCTCGTAAAACAAGCCTTCTACAAAATTTACAAGGGACAAGGGTGATGAAACCTGATGTCAATGTAACAGATCAGCCTTTGAGATTGCGTGGAAATGCCTCTCGTCCTTTTGATGGTGAAGGGGTAGAAGGGCAAACATTGAATATTATTGAAAATGGTGTTTTAAAAAGTTGGCTTCTTTCATCATCATCAGCTCGTGAATTGGGGCTTGAAACTAATGGGCATGGTGTACGTTCCGGATCATTTATTCAACCAGCGAGTACTAATTTTGCTATTGAACCAGGTTCAGTGTCACCTCATGATATGATCAAAGCTTTACGAAATGGTTTTTATGTTACAGAATTATTTGGACATGGGGTTGATTTTGTTACCGGTCAATATAGTCGTGGTGCTTCCGGTTTTTGGATTGAAAATGGTGAAATCGTTTATCCAGTAAGCGAAGTAACTCTGGGCTCTGATTTGCTTCATATGTTAGCGCATTTAACACCGGCTACTGATATTGATCGACGTTACGCAACAGCTTCTCCAACATTATTAATTGAAGGAATGACACTTGCAGGAAAATAATGCGCATTATCATTCTGACCTTAATCTTTTGCTTGATGTTTGTCGGGAAGCAGGGGATTTAGCGATGAAGTATTTTGGATATGAGCAAGAAATTTGGATTAAAGATGGCAATTCACCGGTCAGTGAGGCGGATTTCGCAGTTGATCACTTTTTGAGGGAACGATTTCTTGAAGCACGACCGACTTATGGTTGGATTTCAGAAGAAATGGAAGATAATCAAGAACAACAGGTTTATGAACGCTATTTTATGGTTGATCCTATTGATGGAACGCGTGGTTTTCTTTCTGGCAGTATTTATTGGTGTATTTCGGTTGCCATTATTGAAAATGGGCGTCCTGTTGTGAGTGTTTTGCAGTGTCCGGCTAAAGGTGATATTTATACTGCTGTCACTGGTCAAGGAGCGACGTTAAATGGTATAAAACTACCTCGCTTAATAGCGTCTCATGTTAATCGGAAATATAGAATTTCTCTTGATCAATCAGTTGCTCAAAAGTTACCATGTGATTTTTTAAGTCAGGTTAGTTTTTTTCGTTACATTCCCTCTCTTGCCTATCGTATTGTCCTTGTTGCTCAAGGTGAGATCGATCTTGTGTTGGTTCGACCAAATTGTCATGGTTGGGATATCGCTGCTGCTGATCTTATTTTGCGGGAGTGTGGTGGATGTTTTAAATCACTTGATGCACCGTTTATTTCTTATAGAATTGAGCCTTATCAATATGGTTTTTTAATTGCCGGTGAAAATAATTGCTGTCAAAATATGATAGATGTTGTTCGTCAAGCAAAGTTAGTTTAATCAAATGAACGTAAGACTAAAAATTTAATGATACGGAGGCAGTAATGAATGAAACCAACAAAAAAAAGCAATTATTGCACCTTGTATTTGGTGGGGAATTAAAAAATCTTGATGATAATCAATTTAAAAATATTAATGATTTGGATGTGGTGGGTATTTTTCCAGACTACCAATCAGCTCATACGGCATGGCGTGCAAAGGCGCAAAGCAGTGTGGATAACGCATTACAACGTTATTATATTGTGCATTTGCACCGACTTCTTGATCCTGAAAGTAAGTGATGCATAATTTATATTCAAACATTATTTTTCGGCTACAATAAAGCAGTCAAATTAAATTGACTGGATTTGACATCAAGATGAGTGAAATAATTCAAAAGAAACAGGATAGTGTTTTAAAGCGATTTTGGCGAAAAAATCGTGGTTCATTGATGAAATCGTGGTTTGTCCAAGTTTTTGTTGTATGGTTATTGGTGAGCTATCTACGTTTTGTTTATTGGACAAATCCGCGATTAAAAAGTTCAGATGATCTTACAAAGACGTACAATTCTTATAATCCATTTATTATCGCATTTTGGCATGGGCGCCATATTATGGCGCCTTTTCTGCGTTCTCGAGATGAAGTGGTTATGGCTATGTTTTCTCGTTCTGCAGATGCAGAAATAAATGCGCAATTAGCAAAAAAATTGGGACTTGAAATTGTACGTGGTTCAGGGGGGCGCGGTCAAACGCATCGCGTAAATAAGGGGGGCGCGCAGGCGTTGTTAACGCTAAAAAACGCTCTTAAATCTGGAAAAACGGCAGCTATGATTGCAGATATTTCACATAAAAAAGCACGTGAAGCTGGGAAAGGAATTATTTTATTAGCTAAATTATCTGGTCGTCCTATTATTCCTTGTGTATATGCTTTTTCCAGAGAAAAAATTCTTGAAAAAACATGGGATAAAACTGTAATTCCACTCCCTTTTGGGCGTTCAATTGTTCTCGTTGGGGAGGCATTTTTTGTTTCTAAAGATGCAAGTAATGCTTTGCTAGAGGAAAAACGCATGCAATTAACAGATATGATGAATCGCTTAACAGATGAAGCTTATAACCGTCTCGCAATAGGTGAGTAAGGTTTATTGAAGATGATAGACTTAAAAGCACGAATAGCTCTTTCAATTTATCGAATAGTTGGTTCTTGTTCGCGCCCTATGGTGCCCTTTTATTTATTTTGTCGTACTATGTGTGGAAAGGAAGAACGAGGCCGTCAGGAGGAACGTTTGGGTAAAAGTCATAAAGCGCGTCCTCAAAGTCCATTGATTTGGTTTCATGCGGCCAGTATTGGAGAAACACTTTCTCTTTTCCCGCTTATTAATTATATCTTATCTTTAAAAATTAATGTATTGTTGACAACAAGTACTGTGACATCTTCCACTCTTGTGAAAAAGCATTTTGGTGATCGGTTAATTCATCAATATGCTCCATTGGATTTAGAATCGGCTATATGTCGTTTTATTAGCAATTGGAAGCCTGATTTAGTATTGATTTGTGAATCAGAAATTTGGCCTTTACGTATAAAAACACTTGCTAAAATGCGTATTCCACAGATTCTGGTTAACGCACGTATGTCTGAACATTCTTTTAAGGCGTGGCAAAAACGATTACCCCTTGCTAAGCATATTTTTAAACATATTGATATGGTTATTTGTCAAAGTCAAAAGGATGTAGCTTATTATCACGTGCTTGGGGTAAAGTCTGTTGCACTTTCTGGTAATCTTAAAACTGATGTTGTTCCGATTGTAAACCAATCGCTGGTTACACGTTATTGTAATGCTATTGGAAATCGTCCAGTTTGGGCTGCTATTTCAACCCATGAAGGGGAAGAAAGGATAGTTTTTGAGGTTCATAAAATTCTTAAAAATTATTGGCCAGATTTATTAACAATCGTTGTTCCGCGTCATCCTGAACGTTCAGAAGATATTATCAAAGCATGTAGTGATAAAGGCTTGCGTTTTGTTCGTAGAAGCAGGCATGCTGTCCCAGATGCAAATACAGATATTTTACTGGGAGATACAATTGGGGAAGTAGGGCTTTTTCTTCGCTTATCGAAAGTTGCTTTCATTGGTAAATCGTTATGTGGTTACGGTGGTCATAATCCATTGGAATTGGCTTTGCTTGGTGTAGCTATTTTAACGGGGCCTCATGTCGCAAATTTCCGAGATATATTTGAACATTTTTTATCTCGTGATGCAGCTTATATAGTTGAAGATACTGTGCAGCTTGCACTTCAAGTACAGAAGCTTTTAAAAGATGAAATATTTCGGCAAGAAATGGTTAATAAAGCATATGAAATAGCAACAGATATGGCAGGTGCACTTGAGCGCACATTAAAGCTTCTTGATCCATTTTTACAGCCACTTATAATGCAGACGAGTTTAAGTCAGTGTCGGAGTGGGTATGCTTATTAGAGCTCCCCATTTTTGGTGGAAAAATAAAAGCATTTTACGTTTTTTATTTACACCAATTGCTAAAGTTTATGGCTATTTTTCACATTGTCGTATGAAAAGACAGCCCTCTGTTATTGATTTGCCAGTTTTGTGTATTGGTAATTTTACATTAGGTGGAGCGGGTAAAACGCCTGTTGTGATTGCTTTTGCCAAAGTAGCTAAAGAGCTTGGTTTTGTTCCTGGCATTGTGTCGCGTGGTTATGGAGGGACGGCTAAAAGTGTACGCCTTGTTAATGAGAAATATGACAATGCACGTGATGTTGGAGATGAGCCGTTTTTACTTGCACGTTATGCTTTGGTTGCAGTATCGTCTGATCGTTATGCGGCGGCACAACGTCTTAAGGAAGAGGGCTGTGATCTTATTTTAATGGATGATGGGTTTCAAAGTCGTTGCCTTTATATGGATTATGCATTACTTGTGGTGGATGCAATGCGTGGTTTTGGAAACGGAGATGTTTTTCCAGCAGGGCCCTTGCGCGCATCATTAGAAACTCAGTTTTCTTTAATGGATAGTGTTTTAATCATTGGTCACGCGGCTTCTCACAATGATGTGGCTTTTTTTGTAGCAGTTTCTGGAAAACCCTTGCATTATGCTCGTTTTAAACCCTTAGTTACTGATGAGGTTGCTGGAAAATCTTTTTTAGCGTTTGCGGGTATTGGAAATCCAGATAAATTTTTCGAATCCATTAAAGAAATGTCTGGTCATGTTATGCAAACTCGTTCTTATCCAGACCACTATTTTTTTACCAGTATGGATCTAAAGAATCTTGCACAAGAAGCCAGAATTCACAATTTGTGGCTGGCTACAACTGCTAAGGATTATACTCGCATACAAGCGAATGGTTTGCAAAAGGAATTAAAAAATCTTATCGTATTTGATGTTGAAGTCGATTTTGTTCAGGCAGATTTTTGCCGTATATTGCTTGAAGAAGTTATGGCCCGTTTTAGAAAACGCAAGCATTCTTTTTAATTTATATTTAAAGCGCTAGTTTCTGCTTTATGGGTTTTCATTCTCTATTTTTAATAATTGGCGAAGATGTGGATTGCATTCAAGTTCACGACGATAGGACAATTCACAACTAGCATATGCTTCTTGACGATGATGATTCCAGTATTTTAGGTCATCTATAGGGATTTTTTGTCCGCTGACAGCACAAAGAGTATAAGTTCCGTAGTTCACAATTTTGTATCCATTACTAGAATACTGAATAGTTGCTTTACTTTCATTATTAGAAAACATTCTCTATGGGCCTTTCTATTCTTATAAGACATATAAAGTGCCATAAGATGCTTTATAAAGTCGAGAGTGAATTAAAAATATTTTTTCAGGTTAGAATAGTGAGTGAGATTTTATTTTCTTCCAAAAAGACGTTCTATATCGGCTAATTTGAGCTCAATATAAGTAGGGCGACCATGATTACATGTGCTTGAATTAGGAGTTGCTTCCATTTGTCGTAAAAGAGCATTCATTTCTTTAGGATGCAAAAGGCGTCCTGAACGTATTGAACTATGACAGGCCATGGTTGCTGCAACATGATTGAGCATTGCTTTTAAATTATCTGTGGTATCATATTCAGACGCTTCATCAACAAGGTCTTTGATAAGAGCTTGTGCATTGATTTCCCCTAACATGGTAGGTGTTTCACGCACTACGATTGCTCCTGATCCAAATGCTTCAATTCCTAAACCAAATTTTTGCAAAACATCTTTATGTACTAAAAGACACGCTGCATCTTCTTCAGAGAGTTCTACAATTTCAGGAATAAGCAATAATTGTGAAGGCAATGGTTTGGAGTAAAGTGCATTTTTAAGGGCTTCATAAACCAATCTTTCATGGGCAGCATGCTGGTCTACAATAATCAAACTATTTTTGGTTTGAGCAACAATATAGTTTTTATGAATTTGTGCTTTTGCAGCCCCTAATGGATAGTATAATTCTTCTGATGTATGGGGATGAGTTACAGCACCTACGTTACTACTAGGTGTGTTTACATACTCTATCATAGGGGTGATATCTTCTCTTAAACCAGCAGAGTCGGGAATATCTACTGGTTTATGATTTGCTGATGTAGTTCCTGGTGCAACATACTGTGGTTGCGGGTTATAGGAAAAAGGCTGATGAGGGCTTCTAAAAGTTTTGAATGATTGTCTTTGAAATGCAGCTAACATCGCTTTAGAGCCTGTTGAAGTGGGGCGAATGCCAGTCTGGCGTAATGCCTCATGAATGGCTCCAATAATTAATCCGCGAATTAAACCGGGATCACGGAATCTTACATCAGCTTTTGCTGGGTGCACATTGACATCTACATCAGCAGGTGGCAAATCAATAAAGAGAATAGATACAGCATGGCGATTTGGAGCCATAACATCGGTGTAAGCTCCCCGGATTGCTCCCGATAAAAATTTATCGCGTACTGGACGTCCATTAACATAGACAAATTGATGAAGGCTATTACCACGATTGAAAGATGGCAAACAGGCAAAACCAGTTAAACGAGCTGTTTCACGCTCAGCATTTAGTGTAATACTGTTGGAGCCAAACTCTTTTCCCATAATCTGTGTAATACGCTCTAATTGCCCTTGGGTGTTGTTTTCAGTTGCGGGTAATTCCATAAGAGTTCGATCTTTACCAGAAAGAGAAAAGCGGATATGTGGAAATGCGATAGCAATTCGTTTAATCATATCTGTAATAGCGTTCATTTCAGCGCTATCAGTTTTCATGAATTTTAGCCGTGCTGGTGTCACAAAAAAAAGGTCACGAACTTCAACAGTTGTCCCAGAATTAGCAGCAGCAGGTTTTGGTCCTCCAACTTTTCCTGCTGTAACGATAATTTCAGCAGCGCTATCAGCGTCTTGTGTCCGTGAAATGAGTTTAAGTTTAGCAACAGAACCAATAGAAGGTAAGGCTTCTCCCCGAAAACCAAGGAAGCAAATATTATGTACATCATCGACAAGTTTAGATGTACAATGACGAGAAATTGCTAAAGTTAATTGATCTTTTGGGATACCACAGCCATTATCACTTACTCTTATAAGGTTTTTTCCACCGTTTGCTGTAACAATTTCAATACGGGTTGCTCCTGCATCAACAGCATTTTCAACAAGTTCTTTGACAACATTAGCTGGCCGTTCAATAACTTCACCAGCGGCAATTTGGTTAATAATGGTTTCGCTGAGGTGGCGTATGATCATAGTTTAATGTAACAAGGTTTGTTTTTACTGTATAGAAAGAGTAAAAAATATTTACTCAATACCTAGAATGAGAGAAAGTTGAAAATAATATTTTAAGAATGGTTCTGTTCACTTTCAATGGAAGAAATAATACATAATTGGAATGTTTAATGTCTCTATTCTTAGGTCACACTTTACCAAAGACTGTTCTATCTTTATAGTTTTGAATTATATTAATTGCAATTATAAACTAGTTGAATACATCGGTAAAGAATGAGTTTATTATTCTTAACAAAACTTATGTTAACGAATGATCTAGGTCAAAAAGAGGCAAACAAAAATGAAAGGCAGGATATATGGTGTGCACGGGCGGTATTCTCGCAGATAGTGATATACAAGCTTTAATTGATAGTAGCGTTCTTAAAACTATTTGCCCATTTGATACCGATCAAATACAGCCTGCAAGTATTGATTTACGTTTGGGAAGAAAAGCATATCGTATACGCGCTTCCTTTATGCCAGGGCCGAATACAAAAGTTTTTGATAAGCTTGAACGGTTAAAATTGCATGAATTTGATTTGCAGGATGGGGCAGTTTTAGAAACAGGTTGTGTTTATATTGTTCCTCTTTTGGAAAGTTTGGATTTGCCAAATATTTTTTCTGCGGTCGCTAATCCTAAAAGTTCTACGGGACGGTTAGATGTTTTTACACGTGTGATTACAGATAATGCCCAAGAATTTGATAAAATTTGTACAGGCTATCATGGTCCACTTTATCTTGAAATTAGCCCACGCACATTTCCGATTGTAGTACGTACAGGTTCGCGTTTATCTCAGCTTCGGTTTCGTAAGGGACAAAGTTATTTAAATGGAATTGAGTTACATGCTTTGCATAAAAACGAAATCCTTATATCAGATGATTTTCCCAATATTAGCGACGATGGTATTGGGCTTTCTATTAATTTGAAAGGAAATGAAGACGGGCTTGTGGGTTATCGTGGTAAACATCATACGAGTGTCATTGATATTGATCAACGTGCTGTTGCTAATGTTTTAGACTTTTGGGAGCCTATTTATGATTGTGGTAAAATGGAATTGGTTCTTGATCCTGATGAGTTTTATATTTTAGTTTCGCGAGAATCTATCCATGTTCCACCGCTTTATGCTGCTGAAATGACACCATTTAATCCCTTAGTTGGTGAATTTAGAGTACACTATGCAGGTTTTTTTGATCCAGGATTTGGGCATACGCAAGCAGGTGGAAAAGGAGCCAAGGCAGTTTTAGAAGTACGTAGCCATGAGGTTCCTTTTATCTTAGAGCATAGCCAAATGATCGGTCGTTTGGTGTATGAGCGTATGCTAAATCGACCGTTGCTTCTTTATGGGCATGATATTGGTTCGCATTATCAAGCACAAGGATTAAAACTGTCTAAGCATTTTAAATGAGTTTGGAAATATAGATTTTGATTAAATATATAAAAAATTTTATTTTTTAAAGAAACAGTTTTGGCATTTCATATATAGAAGAAGGGTACCGCTGTGATTATTTCTTCAACTTTTGATTATCGTAAAGCAGCAAAGCGTCGGCTTCCTCCTTTTTTATTTCACTATATTGATGGTGGTGCTTATGCTGAGGAAACAATGCGCCGTAATTGTAAAGATTTTCACGCACTTACATTGCGTCAACGGATTCTTAAGCAAGTTGGAGAGGTTGATCTTTCAACTCAGATTTTTGATTAAATACTAGATATGCCAATTGTGCTCGCACCTGTTGGGCTAACTGGCATGTATGCGCGTCGTGGTGAGGTAAAAGCTGCGCGTGCAGCTGTTGCGAAAGGTATTCCTTTTACTTTATCTTCAGTTTCAGTTTGCTCTATTGCAGAAGTACAAGCAGCAGTTGGAAATGCATTTTGGTTTCAACTTTATGTTCTCAAAGATCGTGGGTTTATGCGTGATGTGTTAGAGCGATCTTGGGCAGCTGGTGTACGCACATTAGTTTTTACAGTTGATATGCCGGTTCCCGGTGCACGTTATCGTGATGCTCATTCGGGGATGTCTGGACCTTATGCTCTAAGTTGCGCCGTATGTTACAGACTGTTGTCCATCCTCACGGGGCTTGGAATGTTGGTGTTATGGGGCGTCCACATGATCTTGGAAATGTTTCTGCTTATCTTCAAAAAAAAATTAAACTAGAAGATTATATTGGTTGGCTTGATGCAAATTTTGATCCATCGATTGCTTGGCATGATTTACAATGGATTCGGGATTTTTGAAAAGGACAAATAATTCTGAAAGGTATTCTTGATCCAAAGGATGCACGTGAAGCAGTGCAATTTGGTGCTGATGGGTATTGTTGTTTCTAATCACGGTGGGCGCCAACTTGATGGAGTGCTGTCAACTGTGCGGGCGTTGCTAGAAATTTCGGAGGCTGTAAAGGGTGATTTGACTATTTTTGTTGACTCTGGCGTTCGATCTGGCCTTGATGTTGTACGCATGGTAGCACAAGGGGCGGATGCTGTTATGGTTGGCCGTGCTTTTGCTTATGCGCTTGCGGCGACGTAAATAGTAAATTAGTTCATAAATTTTAGGTTAGAAATCAAGGTGTGTTTTTATCTAACATATAAGAGGTTTAAATAGATTCCTTAGGTTTTATTATATTCAATATTAAAAACAATTTTTACTAATAACGATTTTGCCAATCATTGTTGAACGTTATTCGATTTTTTCTGTATGCTGAATGATTGTATCACTACAGTTCTGAGAGGGTACTAAGTAAAATTTGTCATTTGTTCTTTTTGAATAAAGTAATTAGCAGCATATTGAACAAGATATATAAGCTACAAACAATTTATATTACGACTCTATAAAGGATAGGATGGTAGCGTTTAACAATGCAAAGCCTTCTCTACAAAGATTGCAAAATTTACACAAAGCGTAAACTCACATACAGATGAGTTGTGTGTGAAAAATTCTACTTATTACACTAAATTAATATCAACGATAAGATTTAGGCAAGTATAAAGATGTTAAGATGCTTGGTGGTTTCTTGTCTTTGATTTGTAAAAGGACTTATTGCTTTAATTTCTATCTATATTTGTATCATTTGTATTACAGTTCTTTTGAAGGGTAACTGTGAAACTATTAAAGCTATCGTAACTAAGGAGGAAATTTATGTACATGAAATATTTAATAACAGTATCTGTTTTTGTTTTGCTTGCAACTTCTACGGTACAAGCAGAAAATGGTACAATTCCTCAAGAATCAATGTTTGTTGAGCCATCAGTTATTGTTACTCCTTCTTTTTCTTGGACAGGTTTTTATCTTGGTGGCCAGATTGGTATTTTTTCAAATAAAATTGATCTAAGTTCAGGTTATTTAAAGAATGATGTTGAAAAATGGGCTTTGACTAGAAAAGATTTTACGCCTAAACTTTCAGGGGGTGTTGGAGGTTTTTATGCAGGTGCCAATGTTGGTCTCGGGAATAGTTTTATTCTAGGTGTTGATACGGATATGGTTTTGTCTGATAAAAAGGACATAAAAACTGTTAAAATAAATGATTATGGTCAAAATGAAGAGTTAAGAAATGAAAATGCAGCGAGAGATTCTGAAAGAATGGTTGCTGCTTCTAGCTATGGTATTTATAATGAAAACGTTGTTTCAAAGTTTAAATTTGCAACTTATAATCATACTTTAAAACAGAAATGGGCTGGTGCTACACGGGTACGTATCGGTTTTGCAGCTGATCGTGTTATGCCTTATGTCGCTGGTGGTATTTCTTATATGCAGCTTCAAGATGTTTTATTGAGGTCAAGCGAGGAACAAGGTCAAATAGTGGATAACACGGTGGGAGGAACAGGGACAATGATTGGTTATATTTTGGGTACTGGTGTTGATTTTGTGATGATTGGTAACACTATTTTGCGTACAGAATACCGTTACTCGGATTTTGGTAAAAAACAATTCGCAAAGAGTGAAGTTGAGCATAGCTACAAAACTAATGATTTCCGCGTTGGTGTAGCTTATAAATTCTAGTGTTAATGTTTATGATGTTAAGTTATAAAAAAAGCTTTATAAAAAATAGAGCTTTTTTGATCAATTACACATTGTGAAGTACCATTTTGGTGGAGAAAAGGTTAAACTATTCGCTTAATTGAATTTTGATAGTTTTTTGTGTTTATAGTGGTAGTCCTATTAATCTGGGTTTATTGTGAGTAGTAAAAACGACATCAATCACACTGAACACAGCTCCCCTATAATGACATATAAGAATGGCATTATTATGCGTTTTAGGGCAAGTGACATAAATGTTGATATCTCAATAGTAACCGTCAGTAGCTTGAATGAGAAGCCTGTTTATAAAAACCGATACAGGTGTTATATCCTAAAAGGTGGTGAGCTGCAAAAAGACGGCATTTATGAACTAGTTTATAATAGTACATTAACAAGAAGTCTTGATGATTGGTATTTATTAAACCTAATTCCCAAAAACACCTTCTAAGATAAAAATTTTTCCAGCTGGGTTTGTTGCGACATTTGCTATGCAAGCATTACCAAATGATTGGCTTTTGTGTGATGGTGCAGACTATGAGCGTGCAAAATATCCTCGGTTATTCAAAGCAATAGTGAACATTGGGGGATAGATAGCGATCTTACTACTTTTAAAATACCCGATTTTAGGGGGATGTTTTTTACGCGGTTTGGATGATGAATGCGGTATAGACCAAGGTAGGAAGATTTGCCGAAAAGCAGCAAAATAGCTTAAAAGCGCATACGTGTATATGCACCGTTTAATCAGCAGGGGTACATACGCATGGGTATAAACGTTTGGCATACACGTTTGCGTGTACGGTTGGCCCACAGAAATCCCAGTTTTATGTTGGCGAATCCGTTTACGAGTTTGACTTATCGTTTAATGTTCAGGTTTGTTTGTTTTCCGGTATGTGTTTATGGTTTTGTTTAGAGAGCGTCTAGTTTTGTTTTGATGTTTTTTTGTCGAAGGCTTTATGGTGGGTGTTTGATTTTGTAATCAAAGCGTTCGTGTGTGTTATCATTTTTTTATTCTTTTATTTAAGAACATTTTGTCTCTTTTTGTCAGGGTTATTTAAAGAGAGTGTATGGGTTATGGTTATGCGTCGTGTGTTAAGACATCATGTTTGTTTGTGTGTTCTCTCGACAGCTGTTCTGGCTAGTCTTGCTCTTCTTACAGATCAAAATAAGGTTTATGCTGCTGCACAGAATTGTACGGGGGTTTCTGGTGGTAGGGATGATGCTAAGGGGCGGATCGAGTGTGATGGGAAGAGTAATGGGAGGGGTGATGGGAAGGGGCAGCTGAGTGGTAAGAGAGATATAAATATGAGTGGGAAGTGGGGGACGGGGGGGTCGAATAGTGATGGGCCTGCTGTGAAGGTGTATGGGGGGCAAATATTACGATAAGTAGTAGTGGTGCGCTGAAGATTATGGATAATGGTCAGAGTAATAGTAATCCGGCGATTCAGGTGGAAAATGGAGGGAAGCTGACGGTGAATGATGTCACTGCTACAGGGGTGTATAAGGGGATAGTGGTTAAGGATAAAGGGTCTTCTGTTATTGTGAATCGGGGGACGATTGGAGTTAGGAAAAATGGGGGTGCTGTGATTGAGGTGAGTGGTGGGGGAGATGTGACATTGAATAGGGAGGTGACGGTTAATGGAGGGGGAGATAATACGGGGATAGAGGTGGGGCAGGGTGGGGGGAATGTGACGGTGATGGGTACGGATTTTAGTAAGGTCAAGACGGGGATAAAGTTTACGGGAACGGGGACGGCTAGTGTGATGAATATGACGATTAAGGGAAGTGGGGGAACGGGGGCTGAGGTAAAGAATGGGACGTTGACGGTGAATATGGTGACGATGACAGATGTGAAAATGGGGATGAAGGTGACGGGGAATGGGAATGCTACTATGGTGGGGGGAGAGATTAAGGGAAAGGGGGGTGTTGGGAGTGTGGGGGTGGAGTTAACGGGGTCGGGGGAGGTGACGTTGAATGGAGGGGTGAAGGTTGAGGGGTTTGAGACGGGGCTTAAGGTGACAAGTGGGAGTTTGGAGGGGCTTAAGGTGATGGGGGGGACGATTCAGGGAA
>NZ_JH725081.1:34673-35211 GCF_000278255.1 Bartonella melophagi K-2C | reverse complement strand
TGAGGGGACAGGGACGTTGACGATGAATAAGGGGAGTGGGATGGGGGTCTATGCAAAGGGGGGAACGGTGTCGTTGGCGGATGTGAGGATTTCAGGGGTTGAAATGGGGGTGATGATGTTGGGGAAGGAAGGTAAGAGTTTGACGATTAGGGGAAACTCGACGATTGATTTTAAGGGTGATGGCGTTGGGGTAGGGGTGTTGGGAGGGGTGACAAGGGTGAGTTTGATGCGGACGGTGATTACGGGAGAGGGAAGTGGGACGGGGGTCTATGCGATGGGGGTGGGAGAGATGGCGGTGGGGTTGGATAATGTGAGGATTTCAAACGTTGCGAAAGGGGTGAGTGTTGAAGGGACGGGGAGGGTGACGATTAGGGGTGGGTCAGTTGATTTTACGGGGGCACATGGGGTCTATGTGGGGAAAAAGGGTACAAGTGCTGAGTTGAGGGGGACACGGATAACGGGAGATGGAAGTGGGACGGGGGTCTATGCGATGGGGGTGGGAGAGATGACGGTGGCGTTGGATAATGTGAGGATTTCA
>NZ_JH725081.1:7500-33219 GCF_000278255.1 Bartonella melophagi K-2C | reverse complement strand
GGTTAAAGAGGGGGTAGTGATGGTGGGAGGTAAGAGTTTGACGTTGAATAAGGTGGAGATTTCAAAGGTTACAACGGGGATAGCTATGTCAGGGAGTGGCACGTTGACAGTGAGTGGAGCAACAGAGATTGAGTTTACAGGTGGGATTGGGGTGCAGGTAGGGAAAGATGTGACGGCTAAATTGACAGAGACGAAGATTGTGGGAAAGGATAAGGGGTATGGTGTGTATGTGGGGGGAGGGACGGTTTTGTTAGAAAAGGTGACGATTGAGGGAAAAGAAAAGAGTACAGGGCTGTATATGACCCAGGGAGCGGTATGGTTGAAAGAGACGACCTTAAGAAATGTGGCAAAGGGTTTGACTATCTCAGAAGGGGATGTGCGCATGGAGGGAGGATCGGTGGAGTTTACGGACAAGTACGGTATCAGTGTCTCAGAGGGAGAGGCTTTGTTAACTGGTGTCAAAATTACAGGAATAGGGAATAAGGGTACAGCTACGGACACAAGTACAGGGGTGCAGGTAAGGGGGGGTGAGGGGACGCAGGGGACGTTGATGTTGGATAATGTGAGGATTTCAGAGGTTGGAATAGGGGCTTATGTGGGGGAGAAGGGGTTGCTGGTGATGGATAAGGGATCCATTAACTTTAAAGGAGACTATGGCATTTATTTTGACCAGGGGTATGCTTTGTTAAATGGGGTCCATATTACAGGGTCTGGTCATCAAGGCACGGGGATAAAGGTGGGGGATGGACAGCTGTTGATGGTTGATACTACTTTGAAAAATGTTGCAGAAGGTATGACTATCTCAGAAGGGGGTGTGCACATGGAGGGAGGATCGATAGAGTTTGCAAGAGAGCATGGTATTCTGCTCAAGCAGGGGCGTACTTTGTTAACTCATGTTTCTATGAAGTATACCGGTGATAGTCACAATGGCACTTTCCTAAAGGTTGAGGCAGATAGTGTTTTAGACGCACAGGGTAAAAGGGTTTTAAACACTGCAGATATTAAAGGCCTGGGTATTAAAATGGACGGACAGGCTAAAGCAAGTGGTGTTTATGTAACTAATGGTGGGCGTGTTATGTTAAAAAGTGCCATCTTTTCTGATATTCTAAATGGAGTGGAGGTGGAGAATGGCCAATTCCGGATGGAAGATGGGAAAATTAGCTTTCATGGGGATCACGCTATCAATCTTGCAACGGGGAATGTTTTGTTAAAGGGCGTTATTATAGAATATAAAGGGGATAACAAGCTCATTAAGGATGCTGACACTCCAGACTTCATCAAGGTTGCAGGGAAAGGGGCAAATCTTGCAGCAATAAAAGTGGTGATAAGTGGTGATAGATGGGGGAGGGGGAGGGGGATACATATTACAAAAGGGGGACACGTTACTCTAAATCACTCACATTTGACAAAAATTCAAAATGCAATAACTGTGGAAGAGGGGTCGGTCTGGATGGGGAATGGATCCATTAACTTTAAAGGAGACTATGGCATTAAGCTCGACAAAGGGCAGATTTCATTAAATAACATACAAATGAACTACGAAGGCAACGGTATAGTAGACTTTATCAAGGTTAAAGGCAGGGAATCTATAGTTAAAGCACTAGGAACAGTAATTAATGGAAATGATAAAGGAAAAGGTGCGTATGTAACTAATGGAGGACATGTAAGATTAATCCATTCAAGTTTGAATAAAGTTGATACAGGGATAACTGTTGAAAATGCTGAAATAACCATGAGTAACACTTCAATGAGCTTTAAAGGAAGTTACGGTGTAAGCTTAAATGTTGGAAAAGCCGTTCTAAATAAAGTAAGTATGACATACACAGGTGATAATGATACAGACTTCCTTAAAGCCAAAGGGAAGGGGGCAAATCTTGCAGCAAACAAAATCACAATTAAAGGATCTAAAAACAAAGGACAAGGGCTACATGTTACAAAGGGAGCAAAAATAACACTTCTCCAATCTGAATTAACGGGTATTGCTAAAGGAATTCATATCGATAGTGGGGTGGTGAATGTTAGAAGGTCAACTATTACAGTAGAGGGTGATGAATCTTGCGGTATAAGCCTTTGGGGATCTCAAAAATCAACTAAAGCACATCTTAAAAGATCTCGAAGATCTGCACCAAGTAATTTAACAACAGTCTATCGTGTACCAGAAATACCAGAAGTAGGAGTTGTTAATTTAACACAAACAATTTTAAAAGTTCCAAACAGTATAGTTATCCACGGGAAAACAGCCGAAAGCTTTATTACCCTAAAAGATTCAAATATTTCCGGTGATTTATTACTGGGGGCTGAAAATGGGTCTGCCATAATGCTTGTAACTAATAATTCCTTATTAACTGGCGGTTCACACGTTGACGACGAATCTAATGCTCTATTTTATTTAACTAATAAATCTAAATGGTTTTTAACAAACAGGAAAAATAAAAATCTAAAAAAATCGTTTTCATCTGTTTCAGGTATGATGCTTAAAGATAGTGCTATTATTTTTGAAAGACCAACTTCAGACGATTATCAAACACTGCATATTGGAAAAGGATCGCATAGCGTTTATCTTGCTCAGGGTGATGCACAATTTCACCTCAATATTCGAATAAACCGCGATGGTTCACTTGATGATAATAAAACCGACCGCATTTTAATCCATGGTAATGTTGTTGGAACTACTAAAATTCATATGAATACATCGAGTAATGAAGAAAGTGCTGTAAATTCAAAAACGAATAAAAATAACGATCATCAAAGTATATCAATAGTACAAGTTTCCGGATCAGCAAAAAAAGACTCTTTCCGATTAAACTATGGTTATGTTACATTAAGTAATTCTCCTTATCAATATCATCTCGTTGCTTATGGTCCTAACTCTGATTTAAAAGCCGCAGATCCTCAAAAAAGGTTGGTGGGAGGAGATGGAGACTTTTGGGATTTCCGTCTTGAAAGTAAATATATCCCATTTGATCCTCGTCATTCAGGTAAAATGCCAATTAAACCAGCAATTGTTCCACAAGCTCCGGCTTATCTACTTTTGCCCAATGCTTTATTCCATGCTGGGCTGATAGATATCAACAATCAAACTGAGCTGTTAGGGACAATGGTGACATCGTTTGATCCATTTTTTAATGGAAAGCCGGCTTTTTTCATACGTGGTTATGGTGGTAGTCATACCTATACTTCTGACTTGTCTACTTTAGAATATGGTTATGGTGGCAAGTTCGATTACCGTGCAGTAGACGCAGCTGTCCTGCTAAATACATTAGAAAGTGAACAGAATAGCGCATTTGTCGGGGCTATAGGCACTTATGGTAAATTATCACTCCAACCTCAAGATGTTGAAAAAAGTAAGAAAAGCAATTTTGATCACTGGTCTGTAACGGCTTATGCTAGTTTGCAGCATAATACGGGGTTTTATGTCAATGGCCTTTTATCTTATGGCTTATCTCGAGGAGATGTAGAAACACTTGCACGAGGTAAAACAGCAAAAATAACGGGCAAGCCACTGCGTGCAGCTTTGACAGGTGGTAAGGCTTTCTTGACTGGATATGAAGGCCTTGTTTTTGAGCCACAGATGCAGCTTATCTATCAATATTTGATGTTTAATTCCGCTCGGGATATTGACGGTTTTGATATTAAAATGGGATCTCCTAGCCAATTAACAACGCGTTTGGGTGGGCGTCTTGCTCAAGAATTTGCTTTAATAGAAGAAGATAGTTCGGTATCCTTCTATGGCAAGCTGCATCTTATGGGCAGCTTTGGAGGTAAGCAGTTTGTGCAATTCAAAGATACATTCCAATTAGGTGCGTTTGGTTCTTCTATGGAAGCAGGTGTGGGTGTGCAGGCTCAGTTGTCGTCTCAAATAGCTCTGCATGGTGATGTGGTTTATCAGCAAAAATTAACCAAAGCTGGTTTTTCGGGAAGTACTTTCTCAGGGGGGCTACGTTATCGTTTCTGATCTATATTTTTAATTACGCAATTTTGTGCAGAAAAATAAAATAGATTCTGTATATTATATTTAATACTTATTTAGTGCTAAACAGAAATTAAGATAATGTTGGTAAGGATAACCCAATAACTGGGTAAGCTGAAAAAGAGATCAATAAAACAAAAAATATAAAATACTATACTACTTATAATGAACAATATGTTGCAAACTTGTAGTTATAATGTTATTATAAAAGAAGGAAGCGGAGTATATGAAAAACTTTATTTTTCTTTATATTTTCATTCTCTGTTTTAGTTAATGATTTCAATAATACAGTGTGTCGAGTGGATACGAAGAGTCCTAAAAAATAAAAAAGCTAGAGGATTTTACCCTTGGTTAGAGATGAAGCACGACCATTTGAGCCACTATCAGATATAAATTTATTGGAACATGTAACAAATTAAAAGTGAGGTCTAATTTTATTATTGAAATAATATTCTGCAGACCAATAGAAATGGGAAAAGAGTGATAAATAGAAATGTTGTTGGTGGATTTGTTAATAATCTGGTCTATATTGATGCATTATATTAAAATTTTCTAATATCAGACCCTCAACCACAACTAGTGGTTTTTCTTACTATCATGAAGTGTGGCATTTTGGACCATGGGTTACTCACGCTGGTTATGGTCAAAATCAGTCTGTTCGCCGAATAAATCAGCGCAACAATTTAAAGCAGATTGATTTTGGAAAAGTCACTATGCCGTAATAGCGAGGATAGCGGTTGTTCTTGATTAAAGATAAATTATTAATCTATCTATGACTTTGATCTTAAAAATTGTTAGAAAAAAATTAGCTAAATCAAAATATTCATAAATTATACTTTATATTATGAACAGTAATCTTTAACTGTTTTAAAGGAGTTGATAAATGAATAAACTGCAAGTAAATAAAATATACTTGAAATAATATTAATTTTAATTTAAAATGGTAGCCATTTTATTTACAAAGTGAATTAAATAAAAGATCCTGTTGAGTGCGAAGATGTACAATGCTTTGATCCTCAAAGAGGCGAGTGTTGTGTTGTGTAATGATTTCATTCTTTTTAATCTCAGATGTAACTGTCGCCTTTTTTAAAAGGCCACAAGGAATAGCTTTGTGTACACGTGCTTCTGAAGCACTCATTGTCCAAGCGCGGTAGCTATATAAGCCGATCGAGTCTAATTGATCACCAGGATAGAGATCCTTTTTTGCAACAGCGCAAACTTCTGCTACTGGATAATTAAGTGGTGTCATATCCGCTTTACCATACAGTACTGCACGTGCACAAGTAAGTGGAACCTCCATCGAAGTTAAGTGATACGGGCGATAAAAGGTGAAATATGGCCCTTCACCGACTTTTAAATCTTCCATACGTTCACGTAAACGTGGATGTGTTATTTCAGCTATTACAAAAACACCAGGAGATACCCCTTGACCTGTTGAATAGTCTACAACCCCATACCCATCTAAAATACCACCATCTTTTTTTGGAATAAGTACTTTGTTTAAATCTTCAAGTGATGCTTGTGGACCATGCATCCCAGGACAGTCTGGAAGAAGACCTGTGGCATTAGCAATGGCTGCCATTTCAATCATCGTTTTAGAACCATCAATAAATTCAACTAACATGCGAACATTCATATTCCGTCGCAAAGCTTCTTCTTCATATAAATCTGGTGTAGCATCAAAAATAAGTGGATTATTTTTTCCTTTACCAGCTGCAACAATTTTATGCCCAAGAGCTGAAACAAATTCGATAAGTTCCATACAAGAAGAAGGTTCGTCACCAGCACCAAGCGTATAAATTAAACCTCGTTTATCTGCTTCATGTTTAAGGTAAGCACCAATTGTAACATCTGCTTCAACATTCATCATGACAAGGTGCTTATTATTTTCAAGCGCTTTAAGACCAACTTTAGCACCTATTTCAGGATGACCTGTCGCATCAACAATAATATCAATTTGTTCATGACACAAAACAAGATCCAGATCATCCGTAACAGCAATTAGACCTTTTTCAATAGCTTGAGTCAAAGCTGTAGCATTTTCAACTTCACGCACATGACCTTCTTCACCATATGCTAAAACAGCAGCATTAAAAACACGTAACGGTGTTCGAGTAGCAACAGCTGTAATTGTTATACCATCCATATGTACAACACTTGACAATAAATCTGTACCCATTTCACCACAACCAATAAGTCCAATACGAATAGGTTGATAATTTTCTGCACGTTGTTTCAAATCATGTGCTAAACCTGTCAATCTTACGTTACTTGCCATTATTTTTTCCATCTGAAAAAGAAAGATTATTTATTCACAGAACACACTTAAAATATTTCATCTTTTATAATTGATGCTCTAATCAATGGGTTTTATAAAAGCAAGGGAGAATATATAAGCTTTTTGTCAAATAAAACAGGAATGACATTATGCAGCAAACAATAGCGATACAAGATATAAAAAATTTCATTGGAAAAGAAATTGGCTTATCACAATGGCGCTTAGTTACACAAAATATGATTAACCAATTTGCATCTGCAACAGATGATCATCAATGGATCCATGTAGATGAAGAAAAAGCAAAAAAAACACCTTTCGGTGGTACTATTGCCCACGGTTTTCTAACATTATCGCTACTGTCCACACTAGCTTATGAAGCACTACCAAAATTAGAAGGTGCAACAATGGGAATTAACTATGGTTTTGATAAAATACGCTTCATAAGCCCTGTAAAAACAGGTGCACAAATACGCGCCCGTTTTATTTTAGACGACGCAAAAATTCGCCCTTCTGGTAGAGTCGTTTTCCATTATAAAACTACAATAGAAATCAATAAATTAAAAAATCCAGCTCTTATCGCACATTGGCTTATTATTGCTATGATTGAAGAGAAAGAAATAAACTCTTTAATTTCTTAATGCTTTGTTCTATCAAATTTCTGCGCAACTCGATTACCAAACCATTGAACAAAAATATTGAGAATAATTAAAAAAATAATAACTATTGTCATAATAGAAGTATTATAACGCTGATAACCGTAGCGGATTGCCATATCACCCAACCCCCCACCACCAAGATATCCAGCAAGTGAAGTAGCACTAATAAGGGAAATTACCATAACCGTAAAACCAGTAATTAAACTAGAAAGCGTTTCCGGAATAAGTACATATCTAACAATTTGAAAACGGCTAGCTCCCATAGAACGAACAGCTTCAACCAAACTATATTCAACTGTTTTGAAAGATAATTCTGCTATACGAGCATAAAAAGGAATAGCTGAAATAGTAAGAACAAAAATTACAGAAAAAATTCCCACACCACTTCCCACAACAATACGCGTAACAGGAAGAAGATAAAAAGCAAGAATTATAAAAGGAATAGCACGTACACTATCAATAATAACACTTAAAGAACGATTGATAAGACGTGATGAAAAAAAACTTCCATGCGCAGTTGTATAAAGCAACAAGCCAAGCGGAAAACCTACAATAAGTGCCATAAAAGAAGCAGTAATTGTCATAAATAATGTATCAAAAACAGCACCAGGAAGTTCATGAAAAAGAACATTAAACATAACCTAAAACCTCACAATATCGCCCTTTTTCTGTCAACCATCTGACTGCTTTTTCCAAAGCCACTTTGTTTTGACTTGGAAGAGCTAAAAAAAGACGACCTATACTTTCACCCTGAACTGTATCAATACCACCATGCAAAATACGTGCTCTTAGTCCTACTTCATCTTCAAGGAGACTTAAAAAAGGTTGCTGAGCAATTTCACCGGCGATATTAATTTCAATGACAGCTTCCTGACCCACTGATTTAAGTTTTTGCGCTAATTCTTTAGGAAGTTGTGGCGTTACAAGTTTTAACATAGCAATTGTTGTATCTTCTTGCGGTGATGTAAAAATATCTTTTACACATCCTTCCTCTACAATACGCCCTTGATTCAACACAACAACACGGTGCGCAATAGCACGAACAACTTCCATTTCATGCGTAATAAGTACAATAGTTAAATTGAGACGATTATTAATATCAGCAAGAAGCTCCAAAATAGATTGCGTCGTTTCAGGATCAAGCGCAGAAGTTGCTTCATCTGATAATAATATTTTGGGGTTAGCGGCTAAAGAACGTGCAATTCCAACACGCTGTTTTTGCCCCCCTGAAAGTTCTGCAGGATAATGATACTCTTTTCCAGACAATCCTACCAATTCAATAAGCTCAAAAGCACGTTGATAACGTTGTTTTTTATTTATACCTGCTAATTTGAGAGGCAACGCGATATTATCAATAACTTTTTGTGAAGATAAAAGGTTAAAATGTTGAAAAATCATCCCAATACGTTGACGATAGGGTGCCCATTCTGTTTCTGATAGATTTGAAACGTTAACACCTTCAAAAAAAATACTCCCTTCATCAATTTGTTCTAAACCATTTAAACAGCGCATGAGTGTAGATTTTCCTGCACCACTACGCCCGATAATACCAAGAATTTCACCTGCATGAATATCAAGAGATAAGTTATCAATTGCTGGAGTAGACACCGCGCTAGAAAAATAGCGACTAACATTTTTTAAAGAAATAAGAACAGAGGTTTCCATTCGTAATTACCAAGACGTTTGAACAGCTGTACCAAAAACCTCTTTAAGTTTCGCACGTACAGGTTCACTATTATAAGCAGCTACCAATTTTTTAACCCATGGCTCATCTTTATCAATAGTGCGCACAACAACGACATTATTATAAAGGTTATTTTCTACTTTTTCCCACGCAATAACATCTTCTTGTAAGTCTAACCCAGTAATTACAGCCCAATTTGTATTTACAATCGCGATATCAAAATCATTGATTGCTCGCCCTAGGATACCAGCATCCAATTCACGAATCTTCAAATTTCTAGGGTTTTCAACAATATCAAATGGAGATGAAAGAACATTCTGAGGATCTTTTAACTTAATGAAACCTAAAGAATCAAGAAGAAGCAAAGCTCTTCCACCATTTGATGGATCATTAGGAATACCAACACTTGCTCCGTCACGTAGATCTTTTATATCTTTAATTTTGTGTGAATAAACACCAATTGGGGAAATAAATGTATAACCAGCAACCGAAAGTTTATAACCACGCTGCATAATTTGATTATTCAAATAAAATGTATGTTGAAAAGCATTCGCATCAATATCTCCTGCATTAACAGCATCATTAGGCAAAGCGTAGTCAGAAAAATAAATAAGTTCAACATCTAGACCAGCTTTTTTAGCTTGCTCAACAGCAACCTTCCAAACAGTTGCTTCCTCTCCTTCCATAACACCAAGTTTAATTTTTGACTTATCTGCTGTCATAGCAAAAGGAACATGGGAAAAAAATGCGGAAAGAAAAAGAGATATTCCTATTACAATATACCAAGACAATTTATTCAATGTCATACGTGTTTATCTTTCTTTTACTTTTCATGATTTTCTAAGGGAAAGTCCAATATACTCAATATTTTTGGAAAGGAAATTGAAGAGTATAAAAGCTTAATAGAATATTCAATCATTTTTATTGAAAAGATAATGTTATTTTTTGCTATGAATAGCTGTTATTCAAATAAATAGATTTTTTAAGTATTTCAATTTCAAATTTAATCGAAAAACTCTACTCATTATTTTTTAAGATCTACTCTACAGCATACAACATTTTTTTTGCCTTATATTACTGTTTTTGTTTAAGCTGCTGCTTTAGGTTTGATCAAACCATTAGAGACAAGTAATTCAGCAATTTGAATTGCATTTAATGCTGCTCCTTTTCTCAAATTATCAGCAACAACCCAAAAAGTTAAACCATTTTCAACAGTAATATCTTCACGAACGCGACTAATAAAAACATCATTTTCACCAGTGCACTCGTAAGGGGTGATATAACCACCGTCTTCACATTTATCAATAAGTTGGCAGCTTGGTGCATCACGTAAAATGGTTCGTGCTTCATCAACGCTCAACGCTTTTTCAAACTCAACATTAACGGCCTCAGCATGGCTAATAAAGACAGGAACCCGAACAGCAGTAGCTGTTAATTTGATCCTAGGATCAAGAATCTTTTTTGTTTCAGCCATTACTTTCCATTCCTCTTTAGTATAACCATCTTCCATAAAAACATCAATGTGGGGAATAATATTAAAAGCAATGCGTTTGGTAAATTTTTTCGATGAAATTGGATCGGCAACAAAAACTGCTCTTGATTGTTCAAACAATTCATCCATCCCCGCTTTACCAGCTCCAGAAACTGATTGATAAGTAGAGACAACAACGCGCTTAATAATTGCTGCGTCATGAAGAGGTTTTAAAGCCACAACAAGCTGAATTGTTGAACAATTAGGATTAGCAATAATATTATGTTTAGAAAAACCGCTTATAGCCTTTGCATTAACTTCAGGTACAATTAAAGGCACATCAGGATTATAGCGCCAAGTAGACGAATTATCGATTACCACACAACCAGCTGCACCAATCTTAGGGGCATATTCTTTGGAAACGCTTCCTCCAGCAGACATAAGGCATAGGTCTGTATCAGAAAAATCATATGTATCAAATGCTTTTACTTTTAAAGTTTTATCACCATAAGAAACACTTTGCCCTAATGAACGCCGTGAAGCTAAGGGAACTATTTCACTGGCAGGGAAATCTCGCTCTTCCAAAATTGCCAACATTTCGCGACCAACATTCCCGGTTGCACCAACAACTGCGACTTTGAAATTCATTTCTCTACATCCCTATCCTTTCCCATTGTACAAAAACTAACATATTATCAACCTCTTTCTTTGTGCTGTAACCAGGAAAAATAAGTTAGTTAAGAAGCGTGAAATAATCTTTATATTGTTTTTAAGTCCAATTCAGTGCTTCCTAGTGATTTAATTGATCAGCTATGCATATTCCAAATTATTTACGCTGTTAGTCAGAAAAAACAATCAAAATCTTTATTTTACTTACCACATAAAATCAGTTCATTTTCTAACCACAAACAGCAAAGCTAATTCTTACATCTCTATATAGTAATGTATAATGGAGAAAAATATAATCTCACTTTAACTAAAGCATTCCTTTTGTAAAGGAGAAAAATCTATATAGATATTAAACTGATATACAAATTACTTTTTAATAAAAAAGTAATTTATTTTTCATCTGGTTGCAAAGGACGAGCTTCTGAAGCAAGCATAATAGGAACACCGTCGCGAATAGGATAAGCTAATTTCGCTTTAAGTGAAATTAATTCTTGTGTTTTTCGGTTTAAAGAAAGTGTCCCTCCTGTAATTGGACAAACAAGCAATTCAAGCATTTTAGCATCAGTAATCATTTTTTTCATATTTTTAGATCTATTAATTTAATCGATGATATGTTCCTTTTTCTTTCATGAGTGAACGCTCAATTAAAGCAAGAAGAGTTTGAGCACGACTTGCAATATCTGGTGCTTCCAACAAAGCTTGTTTTTCTGCGGGTGCAAAAGGTATAAGAATTGAGAGAGTATTCACTAATACGGCCGTGGGTGTTTGTATAATACTATTCCAATGATGTTCCATTTCATGGATAGTTAGATAACGCTCAACAGTGCTTAATAAATTTTCTCGGTTAATATCTTCTGAAACATCAGATTCTTGCAGATCTTTTGTGTTTGATCGAATAATAGCAACCCTATAAGATTTTGTGTTCACTAATTCTTGTTCCAAAGTGAAACGGCAAATTCCCTGAAGTACAATGAAGAGTCGCCCATTGCCTGTTTCATTGTAATTTGTAATACGACCTATACATCCTATTTTATAAAGTTGTTTAGATAAGCTATCTATATCCGATGAAAGTGGTTGAATCATTCCTAATAGGCGATTGGATGCCATAACGTCTTCAACCATTTCAAGAGTACTTGGCTCAAAAATATTAAGTGACAAAAAACCACCAGGTAACAACGATGCACCTTCTAAGGGAAAAAGAGCAATCTGCTTTGGCAAATCATTTTCACAATTGTAGTAGATATTGCCAGCTTTCATGGGTATTTGTGACCTTTATCTGATATAGTTTAGTGCCAAATAACTACAGTTTATAATATCATTTGATTATAAGAAAGCCTATATTTTGTAAATTAACTTATCTCTATAAAATATTTTATTTATCTATGAACGATGAAAAAAACTGCAACTTTGTATCCTCTCGTCTATGAGAGAAAATATAAAAAAGTGGAAGTAATAGTATGAGATGCTTTTAAATAAAGCTTTGCAATTTACTCAAAAATATCCACTCTTAGATATTATCAAACCTTATCGTTATGATTAGATTATTGCTAAACAGTATATGCTTCTTTAAAATTTTAATTGTCTTTTTTGTTTATAATCCTTGTACTTTCTTGTGTTATATTTTAACGCAGTAATTCTTAAAAAGGAATCCACATAATTTAAAATCTTTTAAATAGCTTATATATATCAAAAAACTTAAAATTTAGGGAATACTAATCAATTTACTAATGACAGTGTGGAGAAGATAGAATATAAATAACAATATGTCAGAAAAAGCGTTATCATTACTTTTATTCTTATACGTAAGGAAGCAAAACGCAAATTTTCACACCGTGTCCCTAAAGAAAATAGTCTATAATTTTAAAACCATAAGAGCCGTAAAAAGCTGATTTAAAAAGTGGCTGAATTCATCCCAATAGTTTAAGCATTTCTAGTAAATCCCTTAAGGCTTATGACAAACAAGAATAAAAGTTACCATATTATGTAGTGATGGTGCGACTTTGGAGAAATTATGAATACACTATCGCAAAAACCTGAAACATCTTCCTTTAAAAATCTTCCCCTACATGAATTACACGAAAAAGCAGGAGCAAAATTTGGTCTTTTTGCTGGTTGGATGATGCCTTTAACTTATCCTCTAGGAGTTTTAAAAGAACATTTCCATACTCGTTCTCATGCCGGTCTTTTTGATATTTCTCATATGAAATTGATCGTTGTTGAAGGGCCACAATCAGCCGAATTTTTATCCTACGCCCTTCCTGTAGATGCTGCACTTTTGAAAGAGCGCCAATCACGGTATAACTATTTACTTAATGAACAGGCTGGTATTCTTGATGACCTCATTCTTACTCGTTTAGGGAATAACCGTTTTATACTGGTCGTTAATGCAGGTAATGCACAGGCTGATCTTGCTGAACTAAAAAAACGCGTCACTAACTTTGATTGTCATGTGAGTGCGCTTGAGAGAGTACTTCTTGCTCTTCAAGGGCTACAAGCTGCATCTGTTATAGCTGATGCAGGTTTGCCTGGTAATGAACTGTTATTTATGCAAGGATTTGAACCACGCAAAGATTGGTTTGTAACACGTTCTGGTTATACAGGGGAAGACGGTTTTGAAATTGCGTTGCCAGAAGATCAAGCCTACGAATTAGCAGAAAAATTACTCAGTGATTGTCGTGTTGAATGGATTGGTCTTGCAGCACGTGATAGCCTTCGATTGGAAGCGGGGTTGTGTTTACATGGCAACGATATTACATCTGACATTACCCCTATTGAAGCTGGACTGACATGGGCTGTTTCCAAAAATGTTCGCGAGAAAGCTGCGTTTTATGGAGCGAAAGCTTTTCTTGAAGCATATGAAAAGGGACCATCACGCTGTCGCGTTGGTCTAAAGCCGCAAACGCGTCAACCTGTGCGCGCGGGTGCCGTTCTTCTAGATGATAAAGGTAACCAGATTGGAGTAGTAACATCGGGGAGTTTTGGTCCTTCTTTTAACGGTCCAGTAGCGATGGGTTATGTCCCTGTTGATTGGAAGGCTGAAGGAACAGAAGTATTTACTGAATTGCGTGGTAAAAAAATTGCGCTATCTGTTCATTTACTTCCTTTTATTAAGCAACGTTATTTTAAAGGGTAATATTTATGTCTAAGATTTATTTTACACAAGATCATGAATGGATCAGCATTGAAGGAAAAGTAGCCACTGTTGGGATTACTCATCATGCTCAAGAACAGTTAGGTGATTTAATTTTTGTTGATTTGCCACAAAGTGGCACACAGCTGTCTAAGGGAGATTCTGCTGCTGTCGTGGAATCGGTTAAAGCAGCTTCAGATGTTTATGCACCTATCAATGGCGAAGTTGTCGAAATTAATGAGGCATTGGTAGATGATCCTGCGTTGGTAAATCAAAAAGCCGAAAAAGAAGGTTGGCTATGGAAAATGACGCTACAAGATGAAACACAACTTGACGGGTTACTGGACGAGAATGCTTATAAAGAGTTGATTGGATGAGTGCTATGCAAGAACGTCATTTTTTTTCTCGGCATATTGGGATTCGACCTGGTGAAACACAAGAAATGCTAGATGTTTTAGCGCTTGATTCAGTTGACACATTGATCTCTCAAGCTATACCTCAGTCTATTTATTTAGAGCGTCCGCTTAATTTGCCGCAAGCGGCAAATGAAAAACAGGCCTTAGAAGAATTGTCCAAAATGATGGAGCGCAATCGTTTGCGTAAAAATTTCATTGGTCAGGGTTATTATGGAACATGTGTGCCATCTGTTATTTTACGCAATCTTTTTGAAAATCCAGCTTGGTATACCGCTTATACACCTTATCAAGCAGAGATTAGCCAAGGGCGTTTGGAGTTATTATTTTATTTTCAAACATTAATTAGTGAATTGACAGGTTTACCTGTTGCTGCTGCTTCACTTTTGGATGAAGCAACAGCCTTAGCTGAAGCCAATGCGGTGGCATTCCGCTTTGCTCGTGAAAAGAAAACAAAAATTTTGATTCAAAGTCTATTGCATCCTCAAACGTTGAGTGTCATTCAAACGCGCGCTGAAACACAAGGTATTCACATAAACACGCATGGTGAAATTTGCGCAGATACAGCGGCTATTGTTCTGTCATGGCCGGATACAAAAGGTTGCTTTAATGATTACAGTGAAATCATTAAAGAAGCAAAAGCAAAAGGAGCGCTGGTAATTGTTGTTGCTGATCCTTTGGCGCTTACTATTATGGAACCGCCAGCAAAATGGGGTGCAGATATTGTTGTTGGCTCTATGCAACGTTATGGTGTTCCAATGGGTTTTGGTGGTCCTCATGCGGGCTATCTTGCGGTGAGTTCTGCTTTAACACGTTTGATTCCAGGGCGTATTGTTGGTCAATCAGTCGATACGAAAGGACGTGTTGGTTTTCGTTTAGCATTGCAGACTCGTGAACAACATATTCGACGCGATAAAGCTACATCAAATATATGTACAGCGCAGGCTTTATTGGCTAATATGGCTGTAGCTTATGCTGTTTGGCACGGGCCACAAGGTTTACAGGCAATTTCTAAGAGGATTCACCACTTAACATGCCGTTTTGCTAGTGGTTTAGAAGCAGCAGGTATATGTTGTGAAAATCAACACTTTTTTGATTGTGTCAGCATTTTTGTTGAGGGGAAAGCTCAAGAAATTGCAACTCGAGCAAAAACGGATGGGTATCTTATTCGTGTTCTTGACAGTGATAGGGTTGCAATCAATTTTGATGAATTATCAACAGAGGAAGATGCTCGTGCTTTAGCACAGCTTTTTGGTGCACAACTAGCAGCTCAATCTGATTCAAAGCTTTTGGGTAAAGAGCGTGATACTGCTTTTCTTTCACAACCATTTTTCCATGCGATTCACTCAGAAACAGATATGATGCGCTTTTTGCGCCGCTTATCAGATAAAGATTTAGCGCTGGATCGAGCGATGATTCCACTTGGTTCTTGCACAATGAAACTTAATGCGGCAGCTGAATTAATACCTGTGAGCTGGCCTACAGTTGCTAATATACATCCTTTTGCTCCTCAAGGAGACGAAGAGGGTTATCAAGAAATGATCAGTCAGCTAAATGCGTGGTTGTGTGAAATTACAGGGTTTGCTCAAGTTTCTTTTCAGCCAAATTCTGGTGCTCAGGGCGAATATGCCGGGCTTTTGGCTATCCGTCGATATCATCAATCTCGAGGCGATCATCAACGTAATGTTTGTCTTGTTCCTGCATCTGCACATGGTACAAATCCAGCTTCAGCTCATATGGCCGGTATGAAAGTTGTTGTGGTTCAATGTTTAAATGATGGTGATGTCGATATTAATGATCTTAAAGCTAAAGCACAGTTACATAAGGACTGTTTGGCAGCTTTGATGATTACTTATCCTTCAACGCATGGTGTTTATGAAGAAAGCATTAAGGATATTTGTACTATTATCCATGAAAATGGTGGGCAAGTTTATTTTGATGGAGCTAATTTAAATGCACTTGTAGGTCTTGCACGTCCGGCAGATATGGGGGCAGATGTTTGTCATATGAATCTTCATAAAACATTTGCAATTCCTCACGGTGGGGGTGGCCCTGGTGTTGGGCCGATTGGTGTAAAAGAGCATTTAAAACCATTTTTGCCTGGCCATGAACAGCATAAAACAACACATGCAGTTTCTGCAGCTCCTTATGGAAGTACTTCTATTCTTGTTATTACGTGGATGTATATTCGGATGATGGGAGCAGATGGCTTGAAGTATGCAACAAAAACGGCAATATTAAATGCCAATTATATTGCTGCACGTCTTTCAAAGGCTTATTCTATTCTTTATCGGGGCAAGTATGGGCGTGTTGCCCATGAGTGTATTGTTGATACACGTGTATTGAAGGAAAAATACGGGGTTAGTGTTGATGATATTGCAAAGCGTTTGATAGACTATGGATTTCATGCACCGACTATGTCATTTCCAGTTCCTGGAACTTTGATGATTGAACCAACAGAATCAGAGCCAAAAGCAGAGATTGATCGTTTTTGTGATGCTTTATTATCTATCGCTGAAGAGGCTAAGAAAATTGGTGAAGGTGTTTGGCCAAAAGAAGATAATCCATTAGTGAATGCACCGCACACATTAGCAGATACTTTAGATGATCATTGGAAAAGAGCTTATTCGCGACAAGAGGCTGCTTTTCCTAATCACCATGTTGATCCAGCTAGTAAATATTGGCCACCTGTTTCACGCATTGATAATGTTGCCGGCGATAGAGCATTAATCTGTTCTTGCCCACCGCTATTAGTAACGGATTAAATATCATAAAATCTACTCATTTTATGTGGATTTTTAGAATTATTTATTTAATAACGAGTGCTATCAAATTTTGTTGTGTTAAAATTAGTTTTCAGTTTGTGTCATTATTGATGAATTGGCTATTTTAAAGATACAAATGGTTGTAAATTCTCACAGATTAAGTTGAGAATTTACTGCCAATTTTATTGAATAAAAGAAGAGAAGAAGAATTCAAACACAAGTTAAATTCCCTCTGTTCATTCAATACATATTTGACGCTAGAAATCTGATTATATTAATTAAATTTGATTTTTGTAGAGATAGAGAATGAGTATATCCTTGTCCTTCCTAAAGGGGCTGTGTTGAAGTTACAACCAGTGAGACTGCTTTTCTAAAACGCTAATTTTAGAAATTGATTTTATTGATGGTTTTTCGATGGTTTAAATATAAATACGTTTACAGCGAGCACCAAGAGAAGAAAGAATTTCGTGAGGAACAGTGTTTGCATCTATAGAAACATCTTCAATTGTTTGATGCTCTCCAATGAGTTCTACCCAGTCACCCCTTTTAGGTTTGTCGTGTTCAAGGTCGGTTGCATCAATAATTATAGAATCCATAGAGATTTGTCCAACGATGGGGAGTTTGTATCCTTTAAAATAAACAGAACCTTTGTTAGAAAGATTACGCAGCCATCCATCAGCATAACCAATAGAAATGGTTGTAAGAATACTTGGCCGGCGGGTAATAAAGCTTCCTCCATAGCCTATTGGCGTACTTTCTTCAACATAGCGGCTTTGAATAACTTGAGCTTCAAGTTTTAAAACAGATTTGATGGGTATTGTGTGTTTTCCGTAGAATTTAATTCCATAAAGTGCAATGCCTGGGCGAACAAGATCAAAATAAAAATCTGGACCAAGGAAAATTCCTCCAGAATTAGCAAGTGAAACTTTACACGTAGGTAATTGTGCAAGCATTGTTTTCATGGTGGTTAATTGTGTATCATTAGATGAATGTGTGAAATCATCTCCATTGGAAAGATGACTTATAATATATTTTATATCTGCTACTTCAAACAGGGTAGGGCACTTGATAAGTTGTTGTAATTCTTTTTGATCAAGACCTAACCGATTCATACTGGTATCAATTTGAACGATTGCTGGAAATTTTTTACCCTTTTCTTGACAAAGTATTTGCCAACTTTCAATTTCATGCCAAGAATTAAGAACAGGAACAATACCAACTTGAGTTACAAATTCTTCTGCAGTAGGTGGAAGCCCATTAAGAAGGACAAGAGTAACATCAGACGGTAAGATGTTTTTTAATTGAAGCGCTTCTTTAATTTGAGCAACAAAAAACGTACGACAACCAGCTTGATAAAGTGCAGGCGCAACCTTTTCAACACCTATTCCATAAGCGTTGGCTTTTACGACAGCTGAACATTCTGTAGGGGCAACATGTTGAGCTAAAGCTGTGTAATTGGCAACAATGGCACCAATGTCAATAGTTACGACAGCTGTATAGGGAAGCAGTGTTTTGGTTTCATAATCAACGGATTTATTCATTGTAAAATCTTATCTGTATAATAAATCTATGCCAGTAATAAACACGAGTTTTTTTGAATTGTTGCCTGTATAAACTTGTACAGAGAATTCAACTATTGTTTTTATTTTTAAAGTCATACCGGATTATATATAATAAAAACAATCTTTAGAAATAAAATGTTTAGCTTTGATATGATCAATGGGAATATTATTCCGGATCTGTATTATGAGATTATGTAATTCATACCATAATTAACAAACAAGCTATTTTTTGATTAAATACATATTTTAGAAATAAAGGATATTTCCTATAATTGTAATAGTATTTATTAAATCTATAGAAGAAACAAAAAGAATTCTCAAGTATTGTGAGATATGTGTGTTATTTATGGTAAATATTAAAATTTCTTTTAAAAGAAGAAATAAAAATTTTTGTTTTAAGATTTTAGGCAGTCAGTTTTCCAAAATTAAATTTTGACAACAAGTCATGCTTGTTATTAGTTGTGTGTTAACGCTAGCAATATGATATAATTGAATTGATTCATTATAAAATGAATTATTTGGTAAAAGATTATTTGGTATGACAGACATCTTTTTCAGATGTTTTTATTTGATTGGTTTAAGTCCTAAAAATATTATTTTTACACTATATGTTTAAGAGGGATATTGGCAGATGGTTGTGCAACCATTATACCATTTACAAAATTTAAAATTCAATATTCAATAAGAATATAAGGATAAGGAACGATTTTATGAGTGGTACCACCAATGTTCAATCAAACATCAGTAGTGTTGCATCAAACTTTCCGATTCCTGATAATGTATTTGCGCTCACTGTTCAGGAGGTTTGCCATTATACAGATCATTTGTTTAAATTTCGTTTGAACCGACCAGAAACTTTTCGTTTTCGTTCAGGCGAATTTGTTATGATTGGCTTACCGAATGCAGAAAAGCCAATTTATCGTGCGTATTCAATCGCCAGTCCATTTTGGGATGAACAGCTAGAATTTTTTTCTATCAAAGTTCCAGGAGGGCCATTGACCGAACATCTCCAAAAAATCAAAATTGGTGATACGGTTTTAATGCGTAAAAAGTCTACTGGAACATTGGTTCTTGATGCTCTTATTCCTGGAAAGCGTCTTTATCTCCTTTCAACAGGTACAGGTGTTGCTCCTTTTGCAAGTCTTATTCGTGATCCTGAAACTTATGAGAAGTTCTCTCAAATTGTGCTTGTCCAAACAACACGTGAAAAAAATGAGTTGACGTATGCAAAAGATCTTGTTGCATCTTTGTATCAAGATCCCCTTATTGGTGAGTATGCACAGCAGTTAAAATTTTATCCTATGACTACTCGCGAACCTTCAGAGTATATGGGGCGCATTACTAATGTAATAAAGAGCGGTGCTTTTTTTGAAATGGCTGATTTACCGAAAATTAATTCTGATGAAGACCGTGTAATGATTTGTGGTTCAATGGCAATGCTGAAGGATTGTGCAGCGATATGTGAATCTTTTGGACTTATTGAGGGGGCAAATAATGCACCGGCCACGTATGTTGTGGAACGTGCTTTTGTAGGATAGAAAAGAAGCTATATCGTGCTATGCGTTATGAATATGGCATTTTGCAAATCATATGAGCAAAAATATCAGAGTTTATTTTAGATAAGAAGTGAAAGGCACTCTATTTTGAGTGCAAGGTGATTTTTCTCTATACAATAATATGATAAGTATAATTTAATTTAAGCTCAATATATAAAGAGTTAATATGAATAAGTCTTGAAATTGAGTGAAACGCGAGTTATTGCAAGAATATGGAAAAGAATTTTAAAGTTGCTGCTCTTTATTGTTTTGCAGATTTGAAACATTATCATCAATTACAAAAACCCTTGCGGGATTTATGCCAGGCAAATGGCATCAAAGGTACTTTGCTGTTAGCAAAAGAGGGTATTAATGGAACAGTTGCTGGTTCTTGTGCTGCAATTGAGGCACTAGTCCATTTTATTACTGCACAGCCTGCTTTGCAAGAGCCAGAACTTAAATATTCATGGGCATCAAAGATGCCTTTTCATCGTATGAAAGTACGATTAAAAAAAGAAATTGTTACAATGGGGGTAGAGGGTGTTAATCCGTTGGAAATTGTTGGCACTTATGTAGAGCCTGAAGATTGGAATGTCCTGATACAAGATGAAGAAACGATTTTAATTGATACACGCAATGATTATGAATATGTATTGGGTAGTTTTCAAGGAGCAATTGATCCTCGTATTAAAACGTTTCGTGAATTTCCTGAATGGATAGCTAAACATGAAGGTGATTTAAAAAAGAAAAAGAAAATCGCCATGTTTTGCACAGGCGGTATACGGTGTGAAAAGTCAACAGCTTATGTGCGTGGGCTTGGTTATGATCAAGTTTATCACTTAAAAGGTGGTATTTTACGCTATTTAGAAACAATGCCAAAAGAAAAAAGCCTATGGTGGGGTGAATGCTTTGTTTTCGATGAACGCGTTTCTGTGAGTCACGGTCTTGAAGAATGTGGGCGCGAATTATGCCGGGCTTGCCGCTATCCTCTTAATGCTGAAAGCAAGTTATCACCTCATTATGAAGAGGGTGTATCGTGTGATGCTTGTTATAATACACGCAGTGACGCTGATAGACAGCGTTTTCGAGAACGTCATAAACAGTTCCAATTGTTAAAATCACGTGCAATGCATTCCTATCAAGAACGATGACGATTGTTGTTTTTAATATTCAAAGCTTTTGTTTTTTCTTCTATTTTAAAAGAAGGGCACTTTGAATAAAGGCTATTAGTTAGCCTATTATTGTGCACATAGAAGATAGGAATATAAGCTGGTTTACATTTTTGAATAAAGTGTATTTTGGCTATCATTTTTTATCTAAAAATAAAAAAAATGATTGAAATAAATAAAAATTAGTCTTATACGCAACATTGCCCAAAGTCGCACGTGCCTGTGGGTGTCCGCTGGTTCTCAAATGGTGAGATTAACCGGTACGGTACCTGGAACTAACCGCTCCAGTCATTCTTACGGCCCATCGAAAGAATGAGGACATCTTGAAGCAACGACGGTGCGGGCCTTTCTGGTGTCTTCCAGCTATTAAAAAAGCTGAGATAACTATAGAGGCACACCTCATTGCCTTCAGTGCGGAAGTTTTTGTGCAACTCCAATCAAAAAGGCAGACAAAATAGAACAATGCGGTTTTCGCGCTGTTCCTTCGTTGCATACAATGCTGAGTTATCCTGATTATCTGAATAATAGGGATAAAAATGGTGGTTTGTATGTATTTTGTCCTTTGGTTTTAAATAGGGAGGCTTTTGCCTTCCTTAGGGAGAATTGCAAATGACAACGCAGCGTATTCGAGATTTCCTTTCAACACATCGTCCAAAAGGTCCATGCTTGATTGTTGACCTTGATGTTGTTCGTAAGAATTATTTAAATTTTGAAAAAGCTCTTCCTCAATCGCGTATTTTCTACGCGATTAAAGCAAATCCAGCACCTGAAATTTTGAGTTTGCTTACTTCTTTAGGGTCATCTTTTGACGCTGCTTCTGTAGCAGAAATTAAAATGGCTTTAGAGGCAGGAGCAACAGCTGAGCGTATTTCTTTTGGGAATACTATTAAAAAAGAACGTGATATTGCTTATGCACATACTCTTGGCATTTCACTCTATGCGGTTGATTGCGTTGAAGAAGTGGAAAAAATTGCTCGTACTGCACCCGGAGTTCGCATTTTTTGCCGAATTCTTACCAATGGTGAAGGGGCAGAATGGCCATTATCACGCAAATTTGGCTGTGTTCCTGATATGGCGGTTGATGTGCTACGTCGCGCACACCAATTAGGTTTGCAAGCATATGGTGTGTCTTTTCATGTGGGATCTCAGCAGACACATTTAAACGCTTGGGATCACGCTTTATCGAATGTAGCTTTAGTTTTTGAACGTTTGGAGAAAGAAGGTATTCAGTTAAAAGTGGTTAATATGGGGGGAGGTTTTCCAGCACGTTATTTGAAAGAGGTTCCTACAGCTCAAGTTTATGGTATAGCGATTTTTGATTCATTAAAAAAATATTTTGGTAATCGTATCCCTGAGACGATTATTGAACCGGGGCGTGCGATAGTAGGCAATGCTGGTGTTATTCGTACAGAGGTTGTATTGATATCCAAAAAGGCAGATAATGATAATATTCGCTGGGTTTATCTTGATGTGGGAAGATTTAATGGCCTTGCCGAAACTATGGGTGAAGCTATTCGCTATCCTATTGAAACAATTCATGATGATAAGACAATGGAGCCTTGTATTTTAGCGGGTCCAACATGCGATTCAGCAGATGTCATGTATGAAAAAACACCCTATCTTCTTCCTTTATCTCTAACCATTGGTGATGAATTGTTAATTCACGGGACTGGTGCTTACACAACAACTTATGCATCTGTTGCATTTAATGGTTTTGAGCCTTTACGATCCTATGTAATCTAAGCTTTTTTATAAATGTATGATATTACTTTATAGAGCACGCAATTGAAATGGCAAAGGAATAAGACTGTGCTACTTAATAATCAGAATACAAAGTTTTTCTCACACTTTACGATGTAAATTAGTGGTTTGGAGAAATATTAGTAGATATTGATGTCTTTTTGAGGAAGATGGTACAAAAGGTTAAAATACTAAAAAGAATAGTCATTATAAAAAAGATATCACTAAAAGCCATGGTTTGTGTTTGTATGAGAACCATATTAAAAAGTTGGAGCAAAGAAAGACCGTGGGGATCAAAAGTAGCAGAGCTAAATTGCATGGTGAGATTTGAGAGCATTTCTGTTGCTTGAATATTTCCATGTTGAATAGTTTCAGCTGTTCGTCCATAATGAAGGTTAGTACGTTGTGTCATAAGAGTGCTAATAATAGCAAGCCCCACTGCACCACCAAGATTTCGTGTTAGATTAAAAAGACCAGAAGCATTTTTCATTCGTTCTGGTGGTAATGATCCAAAGGCAATATTATTAATAGGAACCATACACAACATAACTGAAATACCGCGAAAAATTTGCGGACAAAAGAGTTCCCAAAAATCCCAATCGTCTGTGATGGAAGTAGCCAACCAGGTTCCCCACGCAAAGCTTGCAAGTCCTATAGCTATCATAAGACGTGCATCCATTCGTGCAGAAAGAAATCCCGCAAGAGGAGCGGTCAAAAACATAGCTAGACCTGAAATAAAAACTGCATTTCCAATCATCAGGGCATCATAGTGACGGATTTGACTTAAATAAACAGGATAAAGATAGGTAAGGCCATAAAGACCTATCCCAAGCGTAAAAGAAAACATCGATGCGATCGAGAAATTGCGATCAGAAAAAGCAGTAAGGTCAACAATTGGTTCTTTTACAGTAAAGGCACGCCAGAAAAATACGCCAGCAGATAAGAGCATAATAATAAAAAAAGTAAAGATCAAATTATCATTAAACCAATCATGACGTGCGCCTTCTTCTAGAACATATTCTAAAGACCCTAAAAAGATTGCCATAGAGATAAGGCCCCACCAGTCAAATTTAGCTAATAAGGACAAATCAGCTTTGTCAAAGTCAATTAATTTCCAAGTTATAATTGAGATGATGATTCCAAAAGGCACATTAATAAGAAAAAGCCAATGCCACGATAAGGTATGACTAAGATAACCGCCTACTGTGGGGCCAATGGTGGGTGCTAGTGTTGCTACTAGTCCCACAATAGGCGAAATAATTGGAAGTTTAGAAGGAGGAAAAATTGTATAAGAAGCAACAAAAACACTGGGAATGATACCACCACCAATAAAGCCTTGGAGTACTCTATAAAATATCATTTGTTCAATAGATGTTGCTGTGGCACAAAGAATAGATGAGATAGTAAATCCAACAGTTGATAGACTGAATAAAATACGTGTTGAAAGTAAACGCCCTAAAAAGCCGGAAAGAGGTAACATAATAACTTCTGCTATAAGATAGGAAGTTTGAATCCATGAAATTTCATCAGGACTAGCTGATAAACCAGCTTGAATTTCAGCCAAAGATGAAGAAACAATTTGAATATCTAAGATAGCCATGAACATACCAAAAGTCATAGCGATAAAAGCTATGATTTTACGCATTTCTGTACGTTTTTGAGAAGAAATAGGCGTAGATGTTGGTTCTTTCATGACGAGATCATCGATTTTGTTATAAAGAATTTTTACCTTGAGGCCTTGTACGTGTATCGATTTTTACTAAAACACTCATTCCTGCTCGGATACGCCCATTTTTTAATGCATCGTCAGGGATGGAAATGCGCACTGGAATACGTTGGGTAATTTTAGTAAAATTACCTGTGGCATTTTGTGGTGGTAAGAGAGAAAAGACAGCTCCCGTTGCAGGTGAAATAGAAAGAACTTTGCCTTTAAAAACCTCATTTTTAAAAGCATCAACAGAAATATAAGCAGTTTGCCCAGTGTAAATGTTTTTCAACTGTGTTTCTTTATAATTTGCTTCAATATATAATGTATGGATAGGTACTAAAGCAGCAAGGCGTTGACCATTGACAACAAAATCACCTGTTTTTGCTGTTAAATTTCCAATAACTCCATTAAATGGAGCACGTAAAATAGTTGAATCAAGATCGCGTTTTGCTTTATCGCGCATGAGTTCGAGACTTTTTGTCTCACTTTCAATTTCATTTCGTTGAGCTTCTAGCACTCGAATATTAGCTTGCGCTGCAGCTATTTGTGCATCTGTGCGAGCAACATTAGCAATGGCCTGTTCATAGGCTGATTTTGCATTGTCAAAATTAGATTGAGAAACATAATGATCAGCTTTAAGTTCTGTAGCACGCTGTAAAGTTAGTTGTGCATTAGTTGCTATGGCAGAGGCAGCCGTTTTTTGCGCTTGAGCGTCATCTAAAACACTGCGGGCAGCTATAATTTGTGCATCAATGCGAGCAAGGGTTTTTTGTTGTGTGTCAAGACGAGCTTTTGTCTGTTCCAAGCTGATTTGATAATCACCACTTTCTAATCGAAATAAAATATCATCTTTTTTTACAGCTTGATTGGCTTTAACAGCAATTTCTTCGATGTATCCATTTAATTTAGGGGCAATAGCCGCTATGTCCCCTTGTACATAAGCGTCATCAGTTGTAAGTACATGACGCC
>NZ_JH725081.1:0-2500 GCF_000278255.1 Bartonella melophagi K-2C | reverse complement strand
TGCGCCGAAAATGTAACGGGGCTCAAGCCATACACCGAAGCTGTGGATTTACTCTTATGAATCATATGAGTAAGTGGTAGCGGAGCGTTCCGTAAGCCTGTGAAGGGAGACTCGTGAGAGCTCCTGGAGGTATCGGAAGTGAGAATGCTGACATGAGTAACGATAAAGGGAGTGAGAGACTCCCTCGCCGAAAGTCCAAGGGTTCCTGCTTAAAGTTAATCTGAGCAGGGTGAGTCGGCCCCTAAGGCGAGGCCGAAAGGCGTAGTCGATGGGAACCACGTTAATATTCGTGGACCTGTGGGAAGTGACGGATTGCGTATATTGTAAGGTCTTATTGGATTGATCTTGCAGTGAAGTAGTCCCAGGAAATAGCTCCCACATATAGACCGTACCCGAAACCGACACAGGTGGACAGGTAGAGAATACCAAGGCGCTTGAGAGAACTACGTTGAAGGAACTCGGCAAATTGCACGCGTAACTTCGGAAGAAGCGTGACCCTTTTGCGGGCAACCGTTAAAGGGTGGCACAGACCAGGGGGTAGCGACTGTTTACCAAAAACACAGGGCTCTGCGAAGTCGCAAGACGATGTATAGGGTCTGACGCCTGCCCGGTGCTGGAAGGTTAAGAGGAGATGTGCAAGCATTAAATTGAAGCCCCAGTAAACGGCGGCCGTAACTATAACGGTCCTAAGGTAGCGAAATTCCTTGTCGGGTAAGTTCCGACCTGCACGAATGGCGTAACGACTTCCCCGCTGTCTCCAACGTAGACTCAGTGAAATTGAATTCCCCGTGAAGATGCGGGGTTCCTGCGGTTAGACGGAAAGACCCCGTGCACCTTTACTATAGCTTTACACTGGCATTTGTGTCTATCTGTGTAGGATAGGTGGTAGACTTTGAAGCAGGGGCGTCAGCTCTTGTGGAGTCACCCTTGAAATACCACCCTTATGGATATGGATGTCTAACTGCAGTGCGTTATCCGCATTCAGGACAGTGTATGGTGGGTAGTTTGACTGGGGCGGTCGCCTCCTAAAGAGTAACGGAGGCGCGCGAAGGTAGGCTCAGAACGGTCGGAAATCGTTCGTTGAGTGCAATGGCATAAGCCTGCCTGACTGTGAGACTGACAAGTCGAACAGAGTCGAAAGACGGTCATAGTGATCCGGTGGTCCCGTGTGGAAGGGCCATCGCTCAACGGATAAAAGGTACGCCGGGGATAACAGGCTGATGACCCCCAAGAGTTCATATCGACGGGGTTGTTTGGCACCTCGATGTCGACTCATCGCATCCTGGGGCTGGAGCAGGTCCCAAGGGTATGGCTGTTCGCCATTTAAAGCGGTACGTGAGTTGGGTTCAGAACGTCGTGAGACAGTTCGGTCCCTATCTGCCGTGGGTGTAGGAATATTGACAGGATCTATCCCTAGTACGAGAGGACCGGGATGGACGTATCTCTGGTGGACCTGTTGTGGCGCCAGCCGCATAGCAGGGTAGCTATATACGGACGGGATAACCGCTGAAAGCATCTAAGCGGGAAACCCACCTGAAAACGAGTATTCCCTGAGAACCGTGGAAGATCACCACGTTGATAGGTCAGGTGTGGAAGTGTGGTAACATATGAAGCTTACTGATACTAATCGTTCGATAGGCTTGATCGTTCCCATTCCCTATGTTCATTCTAAAATAAAAAACTCAAATAAAACTAAGCAAAAAAACCAGTTCTCGTTCATTGATATGTTCTTAGCTGACTTGGTGGTTATAGCGGAATGGCTGCACCCGATCCCCATCCCGAACTCGGCCGTGAAACGTTCCAGCGCTGATGGTACTGTGTCTTAAGGCACGGGAGAGTAAGTCACTGCCAGGTCTGTTAAAAACATACAATGGTCTTCTCAAACAGTTTCCAATAGAGGTCAGCAGTCAAGTGATTTTGTTACAAACAATATCATCGTCACAATAACTGTGGGATCTCTGCAATGGCGCGGGGTGGAGCAGCCCGGTAGCTCGTCAGGCTCATAACCTGAAGGCCGCAGGTTCAAATCCTGCCCCCGCAACCAAAAAAAATTCTGACAAAATCTGTACTCTCTTCTAAAAAAACACCACCATTGGAAATTAATATTTGCTTCTTAGGGCTTTACCTTACTATTAAAGTTCTCATATCCGCTGTAAAATATTCTTATCTGACCATTTCTCTAAAAGTCTCTTCTCTCTTCATAGCACAATACATAGTTCTTATGTTTGCACGGCTCTTATATGTCTGCTGTGTTTTTAAGAGGGGTAAGGGCTTATTGTCTTCTGCACTTCCTTTATATCTTACTACAGACGGGTAAATGGGTGTATCTATCTCGTTTAAAGGGTAGGGTATATAGTATATAAATGATAGGGCACAAAGCGTCTGTTCTTATTCATGTATGATTATTATAAAAGATGTTGTGGCAGTGCTCAATAAATCTGTTCAAGCTCAAAGTCAGAAAGGGCATATGGTCATTTTGTAAAAAAAGTGGTTATCGTGC